>NZ_CP036265.1:2498822-3698822 GCF_007743815.1 Alienimonas californiensis | reverse complement strand
CGAGGTCGCCGGACAGCGGGGAATACTCGCACCAGGTCGCCCCGGCGGCGGTGACCCGATCGCGGAGACGCTTGAGGGTGGGGGAGCCGGTCGCCTCGCAGAGCACGGCCGTCGAGCCGGCCCCGTCGCCGAGCACGCCGTTCAATGCCGCGAGGGCGTCGTCGAGCGTTGCGGGCGTCGCCTTCGGCCCGACGCCCTTCGTCACCGGCCCCTGACGGTCCGGATCGTAGAGGTTCAGGATCAACGCCTGATCGAAGGCGGAGGCCGCCCCGCGACCGTTCGGATCCTCCGCGTTGCCCTCAATTTTGACCGGCCGGCCGTCCACACAGCTGACCAGCAGACTGCGGCCGACGCCGTCCAGCTCCCAGGAGGTGGCGAACAGCTGCGGCAGGCCGGGCAAACGGCCGGCGCTGCGGCCAGTGGCCATCGGCAGGAACTGCTCGTTCTCCCAGCGGCAGCCGGTCACGCCGGCCAGCGCCAGGGAGGCGCCCATCAACTGCAACCACCGCCGCCGATCGAACCCGACCGGCTCGTCGGCCTGCTCCGGGAACTCGCGGTGCAGGAACTGCTCGAACTCCGGCGTGTTCTTCACCTCATCCAGACTGCGCCAATAACGGCGCCCGCCCTGCTCCCGGGACGATGCGGACCCGGCGGCGGGCGACTGGTCGGCGGCGGGACGGGGGGAGGTCATGCGGGGCGGAGCGAGCGGTGAGCGGAAAAACTGGCGAGACCGTAACGCCGGGCCGGAGCCCGGACGAAGACTACCGGTGACAGGTGGCGCAATCGGTGCTGGGATGCACGTCGCGGGCGTCCTGCCAGGCGTCAACCCACTTCGCCCGGAAGGCCTGCACCGCCTCGGGCGACTCGTAGTCCGCCTCTTCCACGGGCATGTCGTACAGACTGGCGAACAGCGTGCGGTAGCTCTTCAGCCCCTCCTGATCCCAGTCCCAGGCGAGGTTCGTCACCAACTCCGGCGGCCGCAGGGCGTCCTGGGGGTTGCGGTGACACTCGATACACCAGCCCATGCTCAGCGGCATAACCTGCTCGACGACTTCCATCCGGTCGATCCGGCCGTGGCAGCTCACGCAGCTCACGCCGCGGTTCACGTGGGCGGAGTGGTTGAAGTAGGCGTAGTCCGGCAGGTCGTGAACGCGCTCCCAGGCGACCGCGGAGCCGGTGGCGATGCTCTCCCGCACCGGCTGCAACCGGGGACTGTTCGTGTGCACGGCGACCTTCAACGTCACGCCGTCGACCTGCGTGCCGTTGTGGCAGTTCGCACAGACGCTCGTGCTGGGCACGTTGCTGTGGGCGCCCTTGAACACGCCGGTGTGGCAGTACCGGCAGTCCAACTTCATCTGGCCGGCGTGCAGCGCGTGCGAGAACGGCACCGGCTGCGTCGGCTTATAGCCGGTCAGCAGCGTTTCCGGGGAGGCGCCGTAGAAGACCATGCCCGCCACGTAAGCGCCCAGCAGACCGGCCACGGCCAGCCCGGGCAGCACGGCCATGTTGACCCAAGCCGGGAAATAGAACCGACCGTCGTCGGCCTCGGGCGTGCCGTCGGTGATGGTGACCGAACCGACAGACGGTCCGCCGCCCGGAACCGGGGGAACGGCGGCGTCGTCGGGAGGCGGGGGGCTGCTCACGGGGCGCGGCGGGCAACGGGGGCGGACCGCCGGAGGCTCGTCCCCCGGCGGGCCGCATCCTAGGGATCGCCGTTCAGTCCCGCGACGCGGCTCCCCGCCGCACGGGTGCGTCACGCGGACGCGGCATGCCGCCCGGACTGGCGAGCGGTGGGCGTCAGCCCTCCGTGTCCTCTACAACCGGCAAAGTGCGACCCGGTCTCGCAAGCTGTGACGCCTGGGAAACGCCCGCCGCTCACACGGAACGGGCCGGTGAGGGCACGGGCAGGAGCGGTCGCGGTTCCATGCGGTCGCGGGCCGGGCGGACACGGAGGGCTGACGCCCACCGCTCGCCGACCTACGTTACGGCCGCATCTTCTTGAGCTTCCGCTGCAGGGTGCGGCGCTCGATGCCCAGAATCCGGGCCGTCTGGGAGATGTTGCCGCCGCAATCGGCGAGCACCTGCTGGATGTACTCCCACTCGTTTTCCGCCAGCGTGGGCGGGTTGTACTCCTTGGGGCCGACCGGCTCCCCCTCCCCGCGATGCAGGGCGGCGAGGATCTCGTCGGCGTCCGCCGGCTTGGTGACGTAGTTCAACGCCCCGGCGTGAATCGCGTCGACGGCGTTGGCGATCGAACCGAACCCGGTCACCACCACGCACTTCGTCTCCGGCGACAGCTCCCGCAGGGTCCGCACGACCTCCAGCCCGCCGCGGCCGGGCATCTTCAGGTCCACGACCGCCAGCCCCGGCGGCTGGCGCCGCACCTGCTCGATGGCGGCGTCGTAGCCGTCGGCCGTCATCACCCGGTAGCCGCGTTCGCGAATCGCCTCGGCGAGGCGGTCCCGGTACAGATCGCTGTCGTCCACGATCAGGCAGCATCCCGGGTCCACGTCGGACGCCCCCAGCCCCCGCCCGGGGGCGGCGTGGGGGGGCGTCTGCGGCGCGAACGCGGGCGTCGGGGAGGAGGTCAAGGACATGGCGACGGGAAACCAACGGGCGACGAGGCTTACGCCGGGCGGCGGGCCGGAAGGAAAACGGAGGCGGTGGTGCCCTGCCCCGGGGCGCTCTCGAAGGTGAGCGTGCCGCCGAGGCGTTCGATGACCGCCCGGGCGAGGAACACCCCCAGGCCGGTGCCCCGGCCGGGCTCTTTGGTGGTGAAGAACGGCTCGCCGACACGGGCCAGCACCGCCGGCGACATCCCGGGGCCGTCGTCACGGATGAGGATCCGCAGGCCGGCTGCGTCATTCACGCCGCTCCGGGACGATTCTACCCCCTGCGGCAGGCCGTCACACCCCCCGTTCGCCCGGGGGGCCGCCCCGCCGACGCAAATCGTGACCGGGCCGCCGTCCGCGGCGAACGCCGCGTTCTGCACCAACCCCCGCAACGCCTGGGCCAGCCGCACCAGGGGAACGTGCAGCGTCGCGGGGGCGGCGGCGTCCGCGGCGACCACCCGCACCGCATCGCGTTCCCGCAGGCCGGTGAGAGTTTCCTCGATCAGTTCCCGCGGCGTGACCTCCGCCGGCGTCTCGCCGACGGCCTCCCCGGCGTCGGCGCTCATGCGGTCCAGGATCGACCGGCAGGCGTTCACCTCCCCGCGGATCAGCCGGACGTCCCGCAGGTTCTTCTCCTCGGCGTCCGGCGACAGCGTTCCGTTGGCCGCCCGTTCGATCCGCCGGCTGACCTCCTTGGATACCACCGCGATCGTCCCCAGCGGGGTGCTCAGTTCGTGGGCGGCGCCGGCGGCGAGCGTGCCCAACGCCTCCAGCTTCTGGGCCCGGGCCAGTTCCGCCTCGACGGCCCACACCCGGGCGTCCCGCTGCCGCACGCGGTCCCGCAGCAGCGTGGCGAAGTACACCACCGTCCCGCTGCACGTCAGGAAGGCCACGAACCGCCCCGCCGTCAGCAGGGAGATCCGGCCGACCTCCAACAGCGGCGGCTGGGCGTGCGGGATGTCCGGCAGCGGGATGTGATCGGTCAGGATGAAGGCGAACCCGCAGACCGCGGCGGCGTTGCAGGCCCAGGCCCAGCGGGTCGGCAGCAGGGCGGCGGCGAGAGCGAGGTTCACGAAGTAGAACCCGTAGAACGGGTTGTTCGGCCCGCCGCTGAAGAACAGCAGCGCCGTCAGCAGGGCGACGTCCAGCAGCATCGCCGCCCCCAGCACCGGCACGACGCCCCGGTCCGGCTCCCCCGGCGGGCCGTGCTCCGGGTTGTTGGTCAGCCACGCCGCCAGGGCGACGTTCGTGCCGGCCGTCAGGGCCACGACCCACAGCAGCGGGACCGGATCGAGGCTCAGCCCCAACCCCCAGCAGACGGCGGCGATTGTGACGAGCTGCCCCGCCGACGCGACCCACCGCAACTGCACGAGCCACGCCGCGGCGTCCGCGTGCGGGCCGGCGTTGGCGTCCCCGGCCCGGGGGCGCCCGGTCAGCGTTCTGAGCCAGCGACGATCGAGGGCGCCGGCGAGCCGTCCGCCCCTCATTCGCCCGCCCCCGCCGTGGCCGTCGTCGTCGCCGGTTGCGGGGAGGCCGCGGAGTCGCCGGACGAATCGTCGCCGGACGGATCGTCGTCGAAGACCTCGTCCAGATCCTCACGGAAGGCCGGCTCGGCCCGGGGGCCGCGGTCGTCTTCGTCGCCGTCGTCCGCGTCGTCGCTGTCCGATTCCCCCGCCGCCTTGAGCCGGGCGAGTTCGGCCCGGGCGCGACGGGCGAGGATGGAGCTGTTCCAGCCGTGCTCCTCCGCCTTCGCCAGCAGGCGCCGCTGGGCCGCGCCCGGCAGACGGGCGACCGCGGCGTGACAGCTCCAGGAGAGGTTCGGCCGGCGGTTCTCCCGCGGCACCCGGCGGGCGACCGATTCGTAACGTTGCAGCAGGCTGGCGGAGATTTGTCCCTCGCAAACCTGGCTGAACATCTCCCCGAAGCGGTCGTCCCCGTCGTTCAGCAGGTCGCCGATCCACCAGGCGGCGCCCTTCTGGCACCACAGGGCAAACCGCAGCGGCCCGGCGAACGCCTCCACGGTGGGCCGGCCGGCAATGCGGACCTCCGCCGGGCCGAACCGGAACGGGCCGAGCGGCAGCGTGTCGGGCTCCTGATTCAAGGCGGACGGCGGCAGGGGGAAAGCGGAGGGGGGGTGAGATTCTAACCGCCCGCCGGCTCCCTTCAGCCTCGTTCCCCGCTTCCACCCTGCGAGGCGGCCACAGCGATGCCGCCGGCCTGCTCCACAACGGTCCGGTCCTCCACTTCGTCCTTCAACAGGCCGTGTCGGCGGAGCAGCCACAGTTCGGGGGTGATTTCGTTGACCATTGCCCCGTTATGGAACAGCCGCACGACCGCCGATTCGCTGACCACCACCGCGACCGCCTTGGTGTCCCGGGTGACGGACGCCGCCGCCATGTGCCGGCTGCCCAAGCCCAACGGCAGGGAGACGCCGGCGCTGCGGGTGTCGAAGTAGCGGGCTCCGTGGCAGACGGTGCCGTCCTCCTCCACGACGAACCCGCCGTCGAGTTGGGCGAGTTCCTTGATCGTCTCCCGCACGTCGTTGGAGGAGATGTGCCGCAGGCCCGCGGGGTGCTCGGAGAGCGGATCGAGGATCAGCGGGCGGCTGACCTGCCGCACCGCGTCGCAGTCGCCGATGGCAAACAGCGTGCCGACTCGGCGGCCCTCGCGGCCCTCGCGGGCGATCTCCACCGCCAGGGTGATGACCGCCGTGAGGGTCTCCGTGGGCACGCCCCGACCCGGGCAGCACAGGCGGGCGATCAGATCGCTCTCGGCAGACATCGCGGCGACCTTCGGACGGGAGCGGGGTCTCCGCCGGAGCCGCGGCTCCGGCGCTGGAAGGAGCGGAGAGGGCGGGATTCGAACCCGCGGTCGGGATGAACCGACGCCGGTTTTCAAGACCGGTGCATTCGACCACTCTGCCACCTCTCCAACACCGGTCGGCTCGAAAAGAGTCGGGGCCGGCGCCGTCGCCGGTGGGCGCCGGCGAACGGGATGCTACGACACCCCCCCGCCCCTGCCAATCGCCGGCCCCCGATGTCCGCCCCCGCCGCAGCCCCCGCCGCCGACGCCTCCGCGCCGGATCAGACCTTCCTCACGGACGTGCTGGCCGGGCTGTCCGGCGATCCGAAGTCGTTGCCCTGCAAATACTTCTACGACGCGGCCGGCAGTCGGCTGTTCGAGGCGATCACCGCCCTGCCGGAGTACTACCCCACCCGCATCGAGGCGGCGATCTTCCGCGATCAGGCGGAGGCGATCGCCCGCTTCGTTGGACCGGGGGCCGTGCTGATCGAGTTCGGCAGCGGGAACAGCGAGAAGTCCCGCGTGCTGCTGGACGCCTGCGGCGAATACGTCGGCGCACTGGCGGCGTACGTCCCGCAGGACATCAGCGGGCCGTTCCTCGAAACCGTCGCCCGGCGGCTGCGGAACGAATACCCCGGGCTCCCGGTGCTCCCGATCATCGGAGACTTCACCCAGCCCGTCACGCTGCCGGACCTGCCGCCGCACCGTCGCCGGGTCGGGTTCTTCCCCGGCAGCACGATCGGGAACTTCGGCCCCGGGGCGGCCGCCAAGGTGCTGCGGACCTTTCACGACGCCGTCGGCCCCGGCGGGGGGCTGATCCTGGGGGCGGACCTCATCAAGGACGGGGCGACGCTCGAAGCCGCCTACGACGACGCCGCCGGCGTCACCGCCCAGTTCAATCGCAACCTGCTCACCCGGATCAACCGCGAACTGGGGGCCGACTTCCCGGTCGACCGCTTCCGGCACGAGGCCCGCTGGAACGCCGAGCAGAGCCGGGTCGAGATGCACCTCGTCGCGGACGCCCCCCGCACCGTGACCGTCGCCGGCCGCCGGTTCGACTTCGCCGAGGGCGAATCGATCCACACGGAGAACAGCTACAAGTTCAGCCGGGAGACGCTGCACGCCCTCGCCGCGGAGGCGGGCTTCACGATCGAAACGATCTGGACCGACCCGCGCGAGCAGTTCGCCGTCGCCGCGATGACGGCTGAGTGACGGCGCCGTAACGCCGAGGCCCCGCGGGGCCTCGGCGTTACGCGGGGAGGGAGGCGACCGCCCGGCAGTTGGGGGTTTCCCACAGTTCCAGCCGGGTGCAACGCACGCCCAGCGGGGCGAGGCGGGCCGGACAGACGCGGGTCAGCAGGTACTCCGCCAACACCTCCGCGGTGGGGTTCGCCGGCAGGGTGAACAGCTTGCAGGGCTCCACCGCCCGCACCGCGGCGATCGCGGCCTCGTCGCCCTCCCACAGGAGGAAGCCGTGGTCCCATTCGCGGTCGATCCAGCCCTTCAGCTCCTCCTTGATCGCCGCGAAATCGACCACCCGGCCGACGTCGTCCAACCCGGTTCCCGACGAATCGAGCGCAGTGACGTGGAACTCCGCGGCGTAGTTGTGCCCGTGCAGGGCCGCGCACTTGCCCTCGTGGCCGAGCAACCGATGCCCGGCGCAGAACTCGATCCGCCGCACGACCGTGAGGTTCGCCCCGCTCACGATTGGTAGGAGGACGAAGCGAGGCTCACCGCAGTCCCCTGCCCGACCGGGACCTTGCGGTAGAAACAGGAGCGCTGCCCGGTGTGACAGGCCCCGCCGCCGGCCTGGTTCACGCGGAGCAGGATCGAATCCTGATCGCAGTCCGTCAGCAGTTCGACCACCGTCTGCACCTGCCCGCTGGTGGCGCCCTTGTGCCACAGTTCCTGCCGGCTGCGGGACCAGTAGACGGCCTCGCCCTTCTCGAGCGTCTGGGCAAGGCTGTCGGCGTTCATATAGGCCTGCATGAGGATCGTCCCGTCCGCCGCGTCGACGGCGATCGCGGGGATCAACCCGTCGGCGTCGAACTTCGGGGCGAACGGGGCGTCGACGGCTTCCAACTCCGGTTTGGAGCCGCGGGGGGCGAAGGTGACGGTCATGGTTCCAGTTTACCGCCCGGGAACCGCGACCGTCAGGGAGCCGGCTCCCTGACGGTCGCGGTTCCGGCAGACTTCAGGCGGAGGCACCTACAACGCCAACTGCTGTTTCACCGCGGCGAACTGCTCCGCGGCGAAGGTGAGGTCGTCGAGCGTGTGGGCGGCGGAGACCTGCGTGCGGATGCGGGCCTGGCCCTTCGGCACGACCGGGTAGCTGAAGCCGATCGCGTAGACGCCGCGGGTCAGCAGGGCGTCGGCGAAGCGGCCGGCGAGGGCGGCGTCGCCGAGCATCACCGGGGTGATCGGGTGCGCGCCGGATAACACTGTCAGGCCGGTCTGCGCCAGGCTCTCCCGCCAGTGCTTCGTGTTCGTTTCCAACGTGTCCCGCAGCGTCGTGTCCGCTTCGAGCATATCCAGCACCGTCAGGCTCGCCGCGACGATCGGCGGGGCGACGGCGTTGCTGAACAGGTACGGCCGGCTGCGTTGGCGGAGCAGTTCCACGATCGGGGCGCTCGCCGCGGTGTAGCCGCCGCTGGCCCCGCCCAGCGCCTTGCCGAGGGTGCCGGTGGTGATGTCGATCCGGTCCGTCACCCCGCAATGCTCATGCGTGCCGCGGCCGGTTTTCCCGAGGAAGCCGGTGGCGTGGCAGTCGTCGAACATCACCAGGGCGTCGTACTTATCCGCCAGTTCGCAGACCGCGGCGAGGTCGCAGATTGTCCCGTCCATCGAGAAGACGCCGTCGGTCGCGATCAACCGAAAGCGGGCGCCCTTCGCCTCGATCAGCTTCGCTTCAAGATCCTTCGGCTCGTTGTTGGCGTAGCGGAACCGCTGCGCCTTACAGAGCCGGATGCCGTCGATGATCGAGGCGTGATTCAGGCTGTCGGAGATCACCGCGTCCTCCGGGCCGAGCAGCACCTCGAACAGCCCGCCGTTGGCGTCGAAGCAGCTGGGATAGAGGATGGTGTCCTCAGTCCCGAGGAACTTCGACAGCCGGGCTTCGAGTTCCTTGTGCTTGTCATTCGTGCCGCAGATGAACCGGACGCTGGCCATTCCGTAGCCGCGGTCGTCCAGCGCCAACCGGGCCGCGGCGAGCACGTCCGGGTGATCTGCGAGACCGAGGTAATTGTTGGCGCAGAGGTTCAGCACCCGTCCGCCCGGCTCGGCGGTCACGCGGGCGTCCTGCGGGGAGTGCAGGACGCGCTCCCGCTTATAGGTGCCGGCGTCGCGGATGCCGTCCAGTTCGGCGGCGACGTGATTGAGGAAGCGGTCGGACGGAGCGGCGATGGTCAATTTCCTTCGGACAGCAGTTCGGCGACGGTCGGCGTCCAACCGTCGAGCGGCGCGGGCAGGGCGAGGCGATCCTGCTCCCGCAGAAAGGTGGGTTCGTCGTCCGGATGATAGAGGACGGCAGTGCGACGGGCGGGGTTCACGACGACGACGCAGAGCACGTCCGCCGCGAAGTACTCGGCGATCTTGCGGAGAATCTCGCCTTGGCGGTTGCTGGGAGAGAGCACCTCGAACACGACTTCCGGCGAGACGTCCGCGTAGCCGCGCGGACGCTGATCCGCGGGGAGCCGCTCATAGCTGTAGAACGCCGCATCGGGACCGCGGACCGTATCGGGGCCCCGCTGGGTAACCACGCCGACCTCGACCACCGGGCGACCGATGTTCTGATTCAGCAGGTACCCCTGCATGAGATACGCGAGCCAAGCAGAAATGGCTCCATGTTCAAACCCGGGCTCGGACAATTCGATCACCCTTCCTTTCACCAGTTCGGACCGGCGGCCGCCGTCGTTGAGCGTCAGAAACTCCTCCGCCGTCAGGAGACGCTCCTCGCCTGTCTCCTGCGGCGCAGTCGATCCGGTCTGCGGCGAGTCCAGCACGTCGGCCATCACGCGTCTCTCCAATCGAGAATCACTTTGCCGCCGCCGGCTTTCATGGCGGCGAAGCCCTCTTCGAACTGATCGTATCGCAGCCGGGAGGTGATGACGGGGGAGACGTCCAGGCCGCTCTGGAGCATCACGGTCATCTGGTACCAGGTCTCGTACATCTCCCGGCCGTAGATGCCCTGGATCGTGAGCATATTGAACACGACCGTATTCCAGTCGATCGCGATCTCCTCGCTGGGGATGCCCAGCATCGCGCACTTGCCGCCGTGACAGAGGTTCGCCAGCAGGTCGCGGAAGGCGGACGGGTTACCGGACATCTCCAGGCCGACGTCAAACCCCTCCTTCATCCCCAGTTCCGCCTGCACGTCGGCGAGGTTCTCCGACAGCGGATCGACGACGCGGGTGGCGCCCATCCGCTTCGCCAGGGCTCGGCGCTCCGGGTTGGGGTCGGTGGCGACGACGAAGCGGGCGCCGGCGTGCCGGGCCACGGCGACGGCCATGCAGCCGATCGGGCCGCAGCCGGTCACCAGCACGTCTTCGCCCAGCACCTCGAAGTGCAGCGCCGTGTGCACCGCGTTGCCGAGCGGGTCGAAGATCGCGGCGACGTCGGTGTCGATGTCGTCGGCGTGGTGCCAGACGTTGGTCATCGGCAGGGAGAGCCGTTCGGCGAAGGCCCCCGGCCGGTTCACGCCCAGCCCGATCGTGTGGGCGCACAGGTGCCGGCGCCCGGCCAGACAGTTCCGGCAGCGCCCGCAGACGACGTGCCCCTCGCCGGAGACGATCTCCCCGGGGTGGAAGTCCGTCACGTTCGAGCCGGTGTCCAGCACCTCGCCGACGAACTCGTGCCCCACGACCATCGGCACCGGGATCGTCTTCTTCGCCCAGGCGTCCCATTGGTAGATGTGCAGGTCGGTGCCGCAGACGCCGGTCTTGTGGATGCCGATCAGCACGTCGTTGGGGCCGATCTCCGGCTCCGGGACGTCTTCGAGCCACAGTCCCGGTTCGGACTTCGCTTTGACCAGCGCCTTCACGGCCTCTCCTCGGTGGGGAACGACGCGTTCGCGGACCGGCGGGCGTGACGGACGAACGGGGAGCCGGCATTCTCGGAGTCCCGCTCCCCCCCGTCCACCCGCCCCCGCTCCCCGGGAACCGCGATGGCCCACCGCACCCTGCTCCGCGGCGGCGACGCCGTCGTTCCCGACGGCTCCGGCTTCGCCGTCCGCCGCGTCGACGTGCTGCTCGACGGCGGCACGCTGCGCATCGATCCGCCCGCCACGGTTCAGGCGGACGAGATCGTCGACTGTTCCGGCAAGCTGATTTTCCCGGGGGTGATCGACGATCAGGTGCACCTCCGCGACCCCGGCCTGACCCACAAGGAAGACCTCCGCACCGGCACCGCCGCCGCCGCCGCCGGCGGGGTCACGACCGTGCTGGAGATGCCCAACACCAAGCCCGCCACCACGACCCGGGCGCTGTGGGAGGCGAAAAACAAGATCGCCGAGGAGAAGGCCTTGGTGAACTGGGGCTTCTACATGGGTGCCACCCCGGACAACCTCGAGGAACTGCAGGCCGCGAACCCGGACGTCACCTGCGGGATCAAGATCTTCATCGGGTCCAGCACCGGCAACCTGCTGGTCGACGCCCAAGAGGCGCTGGAACGCATCTTCGCCGAGACGACGCTCCCCCTGTGCGCCCACTGCGAGGACGAAACGACGGTGCGGCGGAACACGGAAGCCGTGCGGCAACGTCTCGGGGAGCCCCCCTGGCCGATCCGGGTGCACAGCGACATCCGCAACGAGGAGGCCGCGGTCGTCAGCGTGCGGCGGGCGATCGATCTGGCGACTCGGCACGACCACCGCTTCCACGTGTTGCACGTGTCCACGGCGGGGGAGCTGCGGGAGATCGCCCAGGCCGGGCCGCAGATCACCGCGGAGGTCTGCCCCCATCACCTGCTGTTCGATACCGGCGACTACGAACGCCTCGGCAGCTGGGTGCAGATGAACCCCGCGATCAAAAGCGTGACCGACCGGGCCGCGATGTGGCAGGCGTTGGCCGATGGGGAGACGATTCAGGTCGTCGCCACGGACCACGCCCCGCACACGCGGGAGGAAAAGGAGGCCGACTACCCCGCCTCCCCCTCCGGCCTGCCGGCGCTGGAGAACAGCCTGAGTCTGCTGCTCACCCACGGACCGGCCCACGGGGTGACGGTGGAACGCCTCGCCGCGGCGATGTGCGACGCCCCGGCCCGCGTCTGGGGCCTCATCGGCAAAGGGCGCCTGGCGGACGGCTACGACGCGGACGTCTGCGTCGTCGACCCGCACGCGACCTTCACCGTCCGCCACGAGGACCAGTTGACCAAATCGCATTGGAGCCCCTGGCACGGCGAGGAGCTGACCGGTCGGGTTCTGCGGACCTTCGTCGCCGGGCAAACCGTCTATGAGGACGGCGCCGTGCGACGTAAGGTGGCGGGGCACGCGACGGCCGTCCGCTGCGATCACGCCCGCGGCGGATACCACGCCACGCCGGACGGCATCGGCCTCGCCTGACCCCGCCCGCCGGACGCCTGAGAAAGCCCGCCATGACCCGCAAGCTGGCCGTTCTCGCCTGCGGCGTCGCACTGCTCGCCGGCTCGGGCCTCGTGCTCTCCGCCGCCCTCAGCGACGACCCGACCGTCGTCAAACTGTCGCCGACGAAGCGCTACCCCCACGACCCGCGAGCCTTCACGCAGGGCTTCGCCTGGCATGACGGGGTGTTCTACGAGGGCACCGGCCGGTACGGGACCAGCCTGCTCCGCACGGTCGACCTGGAAACCGGCCGCACCGGGGAGTTCCGCAAGCTGGACGACCGGCTGTTCGGCGAGGGGATCTGCGTTCTCGGCGACGAGATCTTTCAGCTCACTTGGCAGAGCGGCGTGGCCTTCGTCTACGACCGCGAAACGCTCACGGCGAAGCGACGGTTCCGCATCGCCGGCGAGGGTTGGGGCCTGACGACCGACGGCGAGCGGCTGATCCTCTCCGACGGCACCGCCAAGCTGCGGTTCCTCGACCCGGCGACCGGCCGGGAGACCGGCTCCGTCCGCGTCGCCCGACTCGGCCGGCCGGTCTCGCAGTTGAATGAGCTGGAATGGGTCCGCCGCCCCGACGGCGGGGCCGAGGTGCTGGCGAACGTCTGGTACACCCCGCACATCGCCCGCATCGACCCAACCACCGGCGAGGTGACCGGCTGGCTGGACGCCTCCGAACTGGTCCGGCTGTCCGGCGTGACGGACCGCGAACAGGCCCTCAACGGCATCGCCTGGGACCGCGACGGCGAACGCCTGCTGCTCACCGGCAAACTCTGGCCCGCCGTCTACGAGGTCCCCTGGCCGGCGCCGAAAGAGTAACGCTCGCTCCTGCGTCCCCCCGGTCCTTCTTCGCCCTCCCCGCTTCGCCGTCGCCGCGAAGCGGCGCGAGCGTTCTCGCGGGGGCGCGCCGCCTATGGCGACGGCGAACCGGGGGGGTTCAGAGGCACAGTTCCACTTCGAGGAACTTCCACGGGTTGCGGCCGTATTCGGCGGCGAGGAACCGCAGCGTTTCCCAGCGGGTCGTGTGCGTGGGGGCCTCGTAGGTCGGTTCGCCCTCGGGCAGGTCCAGCAACAGGTCCTTGCGGATCACCATCGCCCGCACCTTGCGTTGCCGCATCGCCCCGGCGGCTTCGCAGGTCAGCGAGACGAGGTAAATCTCCCCCCGCACCTGCTGGCCGAGGTCTCGCCGCAGCAGTCCGGCGGCGAACCGCTCCGACAGTTCGTTCAACACGGCGTTGAGGTAGAACCAATAGTCCTCCTGCGGCAGCGGCAACGTCGGGTCGGCGGCGGTGGTCCGGCGGGCCGACGCGGTGACGGCGTCCCGGGCCGCGGCGTTGAGGAACACGTCCCCGGCGTTCATCTCCGCCAGCGTGCGAATTCGCAGCGTCCGCGGGCCGGGCTGGCCGTCGGCCTGTTTCTCCGCGGGGGCCAATGAATTGAGACTAAAGTTCACCCGGTCGAAGAACTCTCGCTTGCGCCAGTTCGACTTGGCCCGCCGGTGCCCGAGGAACCAGCCGACCAGCGTGAACGCCGCGGCGGTCAGCAGTTCGATCCAGTGGTTCTGAATCCGCTGGAAGACCGCGTCCAGCACTTGGGAGAGGGCGTCCATCGATCCGGTCCACAGGTGTGACTGTCAGCCCGCTGGAGAACGACTCCTGGCTCGGCTCAGCATAGATCAACGCTTGCGGTTTCGCGGCGTCCGCGGGTGGTTGGGCGCCGCGAAACCGCAAGCGATCGGCGAAAGCTCTTCCCTATGCCTGTCGAAGCCCATTCGACACTCCGTTCACTCCTCGCTCCACCCCTGCTCCCCGATCAGCGGGACGAACCGGCAGCCGCACAGGACCTCCCGCTCGGTCCCGTCCGCGGTTTTGCGGACCCGCAACAGGTCCTGCATGAACCGGTCCCCCACGGGGATCACCAGCCGGCCGCCCTCGGCGAGTTGCTCGACCAGCGCCGGCGGAACGTCCGGGGCGGCGGCGGTGACGACGATCGCGTCGTACGGCCCGTCGTCCGGCGCCCCGAGCGTGCCGTCGCCGGTGCGGAAGGTGACGTTGTCGACCCCGGCGTCCCCCAACGCCTGCCGGGCGGGCTCCGCCAGTTCCGGCAGGCGTTCGACGGTCACGACCCGCCGGCATAACTGGGCGAGGATCGCCGCCTGATAACCGCTGCCAGTGCCGATCTCCAGCACGGTTTCGTCGCCGGTCAGTTCGAGGGCCGCCGTCATCATCGCCACCAGCGAGGGCTGGCTGATCGTCTGCCCGGCGCCGATCGGCCGGGCGGCGTCCACCCAGGCGGTCGAGCGCTGCTCCGGCGGCATGAGCGTCGCCCGATCGACCGCGGCGACCGCGGCGATCACCCGCTCGTCCGTGATCCCGCGGCCGCGGAGGGTCTCCGCGAAGGCGGCGGCTTCGGGGGTCGCGGCGTCGGCAGGCATCGGACGGGACGCACGGGGGGACGGGCGGGCGTCAGGCCAGCTTGGCGCGCTGCCACTGCTTTTCCAAACGCTTTTCGATCACCCCCGGCGGATGGCCCAGGTCCGGCGCCCACAGGCTGACCCGCAGTTCCTCGACCAGCCAGCGGTACGCCGCCACCTTGCCGGGCGGGTTCTTCGGGTCGTCGCAGCGTTCCAGCCGCCGCTCCAACCGTGAGCGATAGGGGCCGAGCCGGTCTTCCCGCTCGCCGTCGCCTTTTAGATCGGCGCTCCGCAGCAGGTCGAACCGCCGGTTCGCCGCCTGCACATAGCGGGGGAACTCCGTCAGGCGGGGCCAGTCGGTGGTCAGGGCGAACCGCGGCGGGGTGAGGGCTTCGATCTGGCTGAGAATGTCCAGAACCGCCTCCTCCCACGCCGGCGGGTGCTTGGCGTCCAGCGAGGCCTTTACCTGCTGGAGCGCCGGCACCAACGCCCCAGCCAGTTCGTTCACCTGCCGTAACGCGGAGGCCCGGCGGGCCTCCGCGGCGCTCTTCATCTTCGCCCACCCCGCGTCGCTGCGGGGCGGTTCGAAGGCAAGCGGATCGTCACCTGGCACCAGCGCCCGGTCGGCGACGAGCAGCCGCAACTCGTCCGCCGTCACGCCCGCTCCGGCCGGCCCGGCGACGTACGCCGGCGGGTCGGCCAGAACCAGCAACCGCCGCAGGCCGCCGCGGGTGAAGTGCGTCGCCTTCTCCGCGGAGTCGAACAGTCGGGCGGAGACCGTCGCGCCGGCGTCGACCAGCGCCGGGTACAGCGTCCGGCCGTTCCCGTTCGCCCCCACGGTGACCGACTCCGGCAGTTCGCCGAAGTCCCACTGGGTGAGGCCGTCGCGGTGGAACCGCTGCTCCGGCGGGGCCGCGGGGGCCAGCAGCGCCTTCTCGCTGCGGCCGTTCATCGGGACGGCGACGGTCGCCGGACCGCCCTCCTCGCCCGCCACCCGCACCGTCATGTGGAGGTGCCGCGGCAACTCGACCGCTTCCAGCAGTTCGACCGGCACCCGCTCCCCGCCGAGGCGCTGGAGCACGCGGGAGAGTTCGTGCAGCAGATCGCCCTCGCCGAAGGTGAGCAGGCCGACGACCTCCTGGGCCGTGTCCGGCACCGGCACGAAGCGGGTCCGCAGGTCCTTCGGCAGCCCGCGGATCAGGGCCGTCACCTTCTCCGCCAACAGCCCCGGCACCAGCCAGCCGAGCCGGGCCGCGGAGAGCCGGTGGGCGTCCCGCCGGTCGACGAGCACCGTGATCCCCTCGGCCGCCTCGTCGTCGCCGACGTCGCCGGGGCGGAGGCGGTATTCGATCTTCGCCTCGGTCCCGGAGAGGTTCAGGGCGTCCGGGTACTGCTTCGCGTCCGGCTCCGCGACGCCAGTTTTGATGAAGGCGCTGCGGTCCATCACCAACTCGTCCCGCTCCGCCTCGCTGGCCTCCTTCAACCACTTGTTGAGGCGGGGCAGGTCCGTGACGAGGTTCGGCAGTTTCTCGTCGTAGAACTCGAACCGGGCCTGCGGGCCGACCAGCAGGTCCGTGCCGCGGGCCTTCGCCTGGAGCCGCTCCGCTTCGAGCTGCATCTGCCGGTTGAAATACAAAAACTCCGGCCCGCCGCTGCCGTCGACCGGGTCGACGCCGGGCAGGTCGTATTCGATCAGGCCGTGCTGGATGAACAGCGTGCGGGCCAGCAGGGCATCGTACTTCGCCAGCCCGGCGGTACGGCGGGGGACGACCGGCAGGCCGTATAGCGTGACCTTCTCGTCGCACTGGGCGGCGCCGCTGTCCGGGTTCCAGCGGGGCTCGCTCCACTCGTACTTCAGCACGTGAGCGGCGAGCGGTTCGATCCACGCCGGGCTGATGCGGGCCGCGGTGCGGGCGTAGCGGCGGCCGGTCTCGACCAGCTCCGCGGCCATCGCCCACTTGGGCTTCTTTTTGAAGATGCCGCTGCCCGGCCAGAGCACGCACTTCACCCCCCCGGCGGCGGTGTACTCCGGGCCGTCGTCCGGCCGGTACATCGCCTTGCCCAGCAGCCCGGCCAATAGCGCCCGGTGGATCGGGTCGTACTTCTCGCCGTCGTGCGACCGCTTCGGCAGCTTGGCGGAGCGGGCCAGGTCCGCCAGTTGCCGGTGCACGTCGCTCCATTCGCGGAGGCGGACGTGGTTCAGAAAGTTCTGCCGGCAGGCTCTCGTCAGCTTGCCGCGGGAGAGCGACTGGCGACGCTCCTGATACCAGTTCCAGATGTTGAGCAGCGTGAGGAAGTCGCTGTCGGCGTCGACGAACTGCTCGTGGGCGGCGTCCGCGGCGCCCCGCTTGTCCACCGGCCGATCGCGGGGGTCCTGCATCTCCAGGGCGCTGGCGATGATCAGCACGTCGTGCAGCACGCCCTCGTCCGCCCCGGCGACGACCATCCGGCCGATGCGGGGATCGACCGGCATCGTGGACAGCGTGCGGCCGAGGTCGGTGAGCGTGTATTCCTCGTCGAGGGCGCCGATCTCCGTCAGCGTTTCGTAGCCGTCCCGCACGCTGGCCGGGCGGGGCGGATCGAGCAGCGGGAACTGGTCGATCGTTCCCAGCCCCAGCGTCGCCATCTGCAGGATGACACCGGCGAGGTTGCTGCGCTGGATCTCCGGCGGGGTGAACTCCTCCCGGCTTTCGAAGTCCTCCTCCGAATACAGCCGCACGCAGATGCCCGGCCCCACGCGGCCGCAGCGCCCGGCCCGCTGGCGGGCGCTGGCCTTGGAGACCGCCTCGATCGGCAACCGCTGCACCCCCGTGCGGGCGGCGTAGCGGCTGATGCGGGCCGTGCCGGTGTCCACGACGTAGCGGATGCCCGGGACCGTCAGGCTGCTCTCGGCGACGTTCGTCGCCACCACCACCCGCCGCCCGCCGGCCGGTTTGAAGACCTTTTGTTGCTCCTTGACGCTGAGCCGCCCGTAGAGCGGCAGGATTTCCGTCGGCCCGCCGCCGGGCAGCCGGCGGCCGCGGAGTACGTCGGAGACGTCGCGGATATCCCGCTCGGTCGGCACGAACACCAGCACGTCGCCGGGGCCCTCCTTGCAGACGTCCGCGACCGCGTCGGCGAGGTGCTCCTCCGGGTCAGGCTGGTTGTCGTGCTCGTCCGGCTCCGGCAGCGGGCGGTAGCGCATCTCGACCGGGTAGGTGCGGCCGCTGACCTCGATGACCGGGGCCGGCTGGAAGCCCTCCGTGCCGGGTTCGCCGGAGCCGAAGAATTCGCTGTAGCGGGCGACGTCGATCGTGGCGCTGGTCACGATCAACCGCAGCTCCGGCCGTTTGGGCAGGAGGCGCTTGAGGTAGCCGAGCAGGAAATCGATGTTGAGGCTGCGCTCGTGGGCCTCGTCAACGATGATCGTGTCGTAGCGGTTCAGGAACCGGTCGGACTGCGTCTCCGCCAGCAGCACGCCGTCGGTCATCAGCTTGACCAGCGTCTTGTCCGTCGTCTGGTCCGTGAATCGCACCTTGTGGGCGACGGTGGGGTTCGACACGCCCAGTTCCTCCCCCACCCGGCTGGCCACGCTGCGGGCGGCGATCCGGCGGGGCTGGGTGTGGCCGATCATCCCCGCCACCCCGCGGCCGAGGTCCAGGCAGATCTTCGGCAACTGGGTGCTCTTGCCGGAGCCGGTTTCGCCGCAGACGACGACCACCTGATTGTCGCGGATCGTCTCCGCCAGTTCGTCCCGTCGCTCCGTCACCGGCAGTTCGCCGGGGTAACTGACTTTGGGAACCGTCGCCTTGCGCTCGTCAAACCGCTCGCCGCTGCGGGTTGCATCCCGCTCGAGCCGTTCGAGGCTCTTCGACAGCGGCTTGCCCGTCTTGGACAGGTGCAGAACCGTGTTCAGGCCGCGTTCGATCGGGAGGCGGTCGGCGACCATCACGCCGGCGTTGAGGCGCTCGACGACGAGGTCGATCCGCCCTTTCACCTCCTCCGGCGGCAGCGTGTCGCCGCCGCCCTGTTCGCTGACGGGGCCGTCTTTCTTCCGCTTGCGGCGGCGACGTTTCTTCGGGGGGGCGTCGCTCATCGGACGGGGATTGTGGGGCGAATCGACGGGCCGGCAACCATGGAACCGCGACCGTCAGGGAGCCGGCCCGGGTGATTCGCGGCCGTGGAGAGCCGGCTCCCTGACGGTCGCGGTTCTAACGGCTCAGTTCGAACGACGCTCAATGCGAGTGCGGGTGGCCGTGGGCGTGGGTGTGCCGCGGGCCGGCCTCCTCGCCCTCCGCGGCGGCGTGGTGGGCGTAACCGTGGGCGAACACCTCCACCGCCGCGGCGACGGCCACGCCGATCAGCAGTGCCGCGGAGAGGCTCAGGCGGTCGTGGGAGTGGAACTCCAACTCCGGCAGCAGGTCTGACAGGGAGATGCACAGGAAGGCCCCCGCGGCGATCGACATCGCAGTTCCGGTGACGAGGTGCTCCGCCGGCGAGGCCCCGGCCAGCAGGTAGAAGCCGATCGCCCCCGCCGGTCCGATCGCGGCGAACAGCAGGTTGATCGCCCCCGGATGCCGCCGGGTCCACGACCCGCCGGGGGCGGTGCGGGCGAGGGTCATCACGGTGACGGCGTCCAGCGGTTTGTGCAGGGCGATCGCGAGGAACGCCCCCAGCCCCGGCAGCGCCCCCAGCCCCAGCGTCCCCCCGCCACCGTGCCCGCCCCGCACCGCCGCGGCGAGGGCCGCCCCGTCGATCAGGGCGTGCACGCCCAGCCCGAACGCCGCCCCGGCCCAGCGGGCGGCGCTGGGGTGCGGATCGTGGTGCGGGTGCCCGCAACCCTCCTCGCCCCCCTCGTGCTCCACCACCGAGGGCGGTTCGTGCGAGTGGAACGGGGCGAACCGCAGGAGGAAGAACATCCCCAGCAGGCCGGCGGCGACCCCCCACAAGGCCGGCTCGATCCGCCCGAAAGCCGCCGCGGCGTGCGGGATCAGGCCGAACAGGGCGACGCCCAGCATCAGCCCGCCCACGCAGCTCATCGCCAACTGGAGCCGCAGGTGGGTCAGCCGCACCCGCCCCGGCAGGGCCCCGCCGGCGACGCTGGCAACGCCGACGGCGAGCGCGTAGACGCACAGGACGGCGAACTCGGAGGCGCCCGCCCCGGACAGGAGGGCCGGGGACACGGCGACGGGGGGCATTGCGGGCGCGACGGCGTCGGGAACGGCCCACCATCATGCGATCCGCCCCCCGCTGCGGCAACGCCGCCCCCTGTCGAGACCGCCAATCGCTCCTAGAACCCCCGCGATTCCCCGTCCCGCTCCCGAAGCGCCCGCCCATGCCCGGCTTCCTCATCCTCGGAGCGAGCAGCGACATCGCCGCCGACCTCGTCCGCCGTCTGCACGCCGCCGGTCATCAGTCCCTGCTGGCCGCCCGCGATGTGGATCGATTGGCGGACCTCGCCGCGGAGACGAACAGCGAAACGGTCGCCTTCGACGCCGCCGACGGCGCCAGCGTGCAGGCCGCGTTCGACGCCGCCAAAGAGCGGTTCGGCCCCTTCCAGAACGGCGAGGGCTTCGCCGGGGCCGCGAACATGGTCGGCTCCTTCCTGATGAAAGCCGCCCACCTCACCAGCGACGAGGAGTGGAGCGACACGCTCCGCACGAACCTGGACAGCGCCTTCTACTGCGTGCGGTCCGCCGGCAAGGCGCTGCGGGACGGCGGCAGCGTCGTGCTGATGGGCTCGGTGGCGGGGCGGATCGGGGTGCACTCCCATGAGGCGATCGCCGCCGCGAAGGCGGGGGTCGCCGGGCTGACTCGCTCCGCCGCGGCGACCTACGCCCACCGCGGCCTGCGGTTCAACTGCGTCAGCCCTGGCCTGACGCAAACCAAACTCACCGAGCGCATCTGGAAAAGTGAACCCGCCGCGGAGGCCTCCCGCGACATGCACGCCCTGCACCGGCTCGGCGAACCCGGCGACGTGGCCGCCGCGGTGGCCTTCCTGCTGGACCCGGCCCACGACTGGATTACCGGCCAGGAGATCGGCGTCGACGGCGGAATGAGCGCCGTTGTCGTGAAGAATCAGAAGCGCAGCTAGCGTTTGCCTATTCCCTAGGCCCGTCACGCTTTCGCACGACCGCTTGAGTTTTCGGGGGGGTTCCCGAAACTGCCGGGATGCTCTCCGAATCCGGTTGCCGCCAACGCCGCGCCAAACTCTGGGCGCGGCTGCCCGAATCGATCACCGCCGCGATCGTCGCCGATCCGCGGCACGTCAGCTACCTGACGAACTTCCGGGTGCAGCCCCTGTCGTTCAGCCGGGACGAGCGGGCGATTTTGCTGCTCGAACGCGACGGCGGCTCCGCCGACCACGACGGCGCCGGCAAGGCCACCCTCGCCGCGGATAACTTCACCGCCAAGTCCGCCGACGGCGAAGCCTTCTACGACTCCCTGCTGGAGGTCCCCTGGTACGACCACGTTCACAGCGTGACGAACCGGGACCACGCCACCTTCGCCGCCCTCGCCAAGCGGGGCTCGATCGGCGGCAAGACTCTGCTGGAAGCGGAATGGTGCCCCGCGATGGTCGGGGAAGTCTGCCGGGACAGCCTGAAGACCGACGCGGAACTTCACTTCCAGTGCCCCGCCACCGGCGAACGGGTGAGCCTGGGCACGCTGCTCCGCGATCTGCGTCGGCAGAAGTTGCCGGACGAAATCGAGTGTCTGAACTGGTGCATGCGGGCCGGCGACGCCGGCCACGCGAAAGCCTTCGAGGTGATCCGCCCCGGCGTGACGGACCTCGAGGTCTACAACGCCGTCGCCACGGCCTGCAACGAGGTCGCCGGCCGGCCGGGGATCGTCTACGGCGACTGGCGCTCGACCCGCCGGGGCCGCGGCAAGGCGGGCGGGCTGCCCGTCGGCGAGACGCTGGAGCAGGGCGACCTGTTCATCCTCGACTACTCCTTCGTCCTGCACGGCTACCGCAGCGACTTCACGAACACCTACGCCGTCGGCGAGCCGTCCGCCCGGCAGCGGGAGCTGTTCGACGCCTGTCACTCCGCCCTGAAAGCCGGCGAGGGCGTGCTCAAGGCCGGGGCGAAGGCCAGCGCCGTCTACGACGCCTGCAGCGGCGTGCTGGTGGACGCCGGCTTCGGCAAACTGTCCCACCACGCCGGCCACGGCCTGGGCATGGGCCACCCGGAGCCGCCCATCGAGGTGCCCGAGAGCCGCGACGAACTGCGGGAGAACGACGTCGTCACCCTCGAACCCGGCAGCTACCACGACGACATCGGCGGCGTGCGGGTCGAGCATAACTACCGCATCACCGCCACCGGCTACGAGCGGCTCAGCAACCACCGCATCGCCCTCACCCGATGACGGGCGACGCCGGCGATCCGCTCGGGTGGGTCGCGGAGGAACTGGGGCGTCTGGACCGCGAGGGCCTGCGGCGCCCGACCCGCGTCTGCCGCACCCTGCCCGGCGGCCGGGTGGAGATCGACGGCCGCGAGCTGTGGAACTTCGGTTCGAACGACTACCTCGGGCTGGCCTCGCGGACGGTTCCCGTAGCACCGACGCCCCGCGGGGCGTCGGCGTTACCTAGCGGCGCCACCGCCTCCCCCGCGGTCGTCGGCCGCTCGCCGGAGATCGCGGAGTTGGAACGCACCATTGCGGAGTTCGAGGGAACCGAGGACGCGGTCGTCTTCCCCACCGGGTACGCGGCGAACCTCGGCACGGTCTCCGCCCTGACCGGGCCGGGGGACGTCGTGTTCCTCGAACGGGACTGCCACGCCTGTTTGGTCGACGGGGCGAAGCTCGGCGGCGGCAAGCTGCGGGTTTGGCGTCGGGCGGGGCCGAGGCCGAAGGGCAGCGACGGGTTCGACACGCGAATTCCGGTGGCCCAGGCGAAGCTCGAACACGCACTCCGGAAGGCCGCCAACACCCGGCGTCGGTGGATCGTCGCGGACGGGGTGTTCAGCATGGACGGCGACGTTGCGCCGGTGCCGGCCCTGCTGGCACTGGCGGAGAAGCACGATGCAGTCGTGATCCTCGACGAGGCTCACGCGACCGGGGTCTACGGCGACGCCGGCCGCGGCGTCGCCGAGCGATTCGGGGTTCCACCGGATCACCCCCGGCTGATTCGCACCGGCACACTATCCAAGGCGGTGGGGACCGCTGGCGGGTTTGTCAGTGGATCGCGGGGGTTGTGCGACTACCTCCGTCACGCCGCGAAATCGCACATCTTCAGCACGGCCCTGCCCCCCGCGGCGGCGGCGGCGGCGGCGGCGAACCTCCGGTGGATCGCGTCCCCCAAAGGGGTCGCGGCACGAGAGCGATTGAAGGATTCCGCCGCTTACGTCGGGCGCCGGGTGAGGATGTGCCTCGGGATCGGCCGCGTCCTCGGCAGCGACGGGAGCCCCATTCTGCCGATCCTGTTCGACAGCCCCGGGGCGGCCGTGGCCGCATCCGCGACGTTAACGGACGCCGGCTTCTTCGTCCCGGCGATCCGCCCGCCGACCGTCCCCCGCGGCACGAGCCGGCTGCGGATAAGCTTCTCCGCCGCTCAACTCGACGATGCCGTCGGCGAGCTCACGAACGTTCTCTGTTTCGCATTGAAAGACGCCGCGTGAGCGACGCTGTTCCCGATTTCATTCGCGCCGGATTCCCTGACGGCGCGAAGTTTCACACGTTCGCGCCGCCCGTCGGCGACGGCGAAACGGGGGGGGCTTCCCCGCGGATGGCCTACGTCGAGGCTGGCGAAGGGTCACCCGTGCTGTTCGTGCATGGGAATCCGACGTGGTCTTGGATGTACCGGCGGGCGCTGGGCGCCGTGGCCGGGTCGCACCGGGCGATCGCCGTCGACCATGTGGGCATGGGCCGCAGCGACAAGCCGGCGGAGTACCCCTACCGCTTGAACCAGCACGCGGAGAACCTGCTGGCGCTGGTCCGGAAGCTCGACCTGAACGACGTCACCCTCGTCGTGCATGACTGGGGCGGGCCGATCGGGCTGCTGGCCGCGGTGCGGGAGCCGGGGCGGTTCTCGAAGCTGGTGATCTCGAACACCGCGGCGTTCCGCAGCGAGCGGATGCCTTGGCAGATCGGCCTGGCCCGCTCGCCGATCGGCGGGTTTCTGCTGCGGGGGCCGAACCTGTTCGTCCGCGGTCTGATGAAGGACTGCGTCGTTCACCCGGACCGCATCACGCCGGAGACCCGCCGCGGGTATTTCTGGCCCTACGGCAGTTGGGCGGACCGCGTCGCCCTGCACCGCTTCGTGCAGGACGTGCCGACGGCGCCGGGTCATCCCAGCTACGCCCATCTCGTCGAACTGGAGGAGGGCCTGCCCAAACTGACCGACAAGCCCACGTTGCTGCTCTGGGGCGAAGACGACTGGTGCTTCGGCAAACCGTTCCTGGCGGAGTTCCAACAGCGAATGCCCCACGCGGACACCGTCGCCCTGCCGGCGGGGCACCTCGTGGTGGAGGACGAACCGGAGCGCTACTGTCGGGCGCTGGCGGACTTTGCCGGGTGAAGCCGTCCGAGCCCCGACCGTCAGGGAGGGGCCGATGACCCGCGTGCGAACGCCTGAGGGGGTCGAGAGTGGCCCGCGACCGTGAGAACGGCCGCCTCCCTGACGGTCGGGGCTCAGAAGTTACGCCGCCGGCGGTTCGATGCCGAAGTCGCGGACGGTGAACAGGCTTTTCAATGGGACGCCGGCGGCTTCGAAGGCGGCGTCGCCGCCCTGCAGGCGGTCGACGATCGCGACCACGCCGCAGATTTCCGCCCCGAACTCCCGCAGGCGCTCGATGGCCTTCAGGCTGGAGCCGCCGGTCGTGACGACGTCCTCCACGATCAGGACCCGCTGCCCGCCCTGCAACGGCCCCTCGACGTAGCGGCCGGTGCCGTGGCCCTTCGCTTCTTTGCGGATCATCGCCCCGACCAGGTCGGTGCGGTCCGAGAGGCAGAGCACCCCGCCGATCAGCGGGTCGGCGCCGATGCTCATCCCGCCGACGGCGTCGTACTCCCAGTCCGCGGCGAGTTCCAGAAAGCCGGCCGAGATCAGCCGCAGCCCCTCGGCGTGCAGGGCGACCTGCTTGCCGTCGAGGTAATGAGAACTCTTCTGCCCGCTGGCGAGCGTGAAGTCGCCGAACTTCAACGCCCGCTCGAGGATCAGGGCGTGGAGGGCGTCTTTGTCGTAGGTGGCAGGCACAATTCCAAGACCAAGAAATCAAGAACCAAGGGATGACGGGCGGTCGCAGGCCGAGGGACCGCTAAATCAATCCGGTTCTTGATTTCTTGGTCCCTGGAGCTTCCCGCACCGCGGGCTCAATACAGCGACTTGCCAATCGAATCCAGGATCGTCTGGCTGAACACGCCGGGCTCGTTGACGCCCCACATGCTGCGGACGAGGTCGAAGGAGAGCACGCCCACCAACAGCAGCAACAGGGTGCCGGCGCCCAGCAGGCTGACGGTGACGGCGTCGAACTCCGGTTCGGGAGCGCGGGCGTAGCCGGCGGGGGCGAACTCGGAACGGCTGGCGCCGCTTTCGAACTCGTCGTCCTCAAAGTCGGCGTCGGAGGCTTCGAAGACGTCCAGATCCTCGTCGTCGTCCTCGGCGAGGATCTCCGCCGAGGCGACGCTGCCGGAGGAATCGGACTCGAACTCGTCGAAGTCTTCCTCCAGTTCGAACTGGCTGGTGTTCCCGCCGGCGGGGGCTTCGATCGGGTCGTCGAAGTCGTCTTCGTCGTCGTCCTCGAACAGGATGACGGAGGTGTCGGCCCCGCCTTCTTCGTCGTCGGCGACGGAGTAGCCCTCGTCGTCCATCGCTTCCAGATCCGCCTCGGTGGCGCCGGCGCGGGCGGCCGCCGCGGCGGCGCCGGCGCCGGCCCCGGCGGCGGCGAGGGACTTGGTGGTCGAGGGGGAGTCGTCTTCGTTGAGGAAGTCGAGGGCGATGCCGCTGTCGGCGACGCCGCTGTCGGCCATCAGGGGGCCGCTGTCGCCGGACAGGGCGATGCCGCTGTCGTCGCCCAGCAGGATGATGCTGGAGCCGTCGTCCCCGCCGTTGAAGTCGTCCAGGGCGATGGCGCTGGAGGCGTCGGCGGAATCGACGTCGGACAGCGAGACGTCGCTGTCGTCGACCAGGGCGATGCCGCTGCTGTCGTCGGCGAGGGAGACGTCGCTATCGTCGTCGTCGTCCGCAAGGCTGAGGCCGCTGTCGTCGTCGTCCCCGATATGCACGCCGCTGGTTCCCTCCAGGGCGATGCCGCTGTCCAGCGGGCTTTCCAGCATGATGCCGCTGTCGGCCCCGAGGGTCAGTTGGCTGTCCTCGTCGAATCCGCCGACCGGCTGATCGTCGTCCAGCACGCTGGAGCCGACGGCGCTGGAGCCGCCGGGGCGGCGGGAGTCGGAATCGGAAACCAACGCCACGTCGCTGTCGTCGTCGTCCGCGGAGAGGGCGGCGCTGTCGTCGGCGATCAGTCGCACGTCGCTGTCGCTGCCGCCGCCGCCCAGCAGCACGCTGGATTCGTCGCTGATCAGGCGGACGTCGCTGTCGGAATCGGACAGATCGATCGGGCCGCTGCCGGTGTCCCGGGAATCCGTGTCGCGGAGGTCGCCGACGCCGCTGTCGACGGTCAGGCGAACGTCGCTGTCGGTCACGTCGGTATCGCCGGGGCCGCCGCGGACGATCGTGGGCTCGTCGGCGAGGCCGATGTCGTCGTCCTGCTGGCCGGGCATGCGAATCTCCAGCGATTCGCCGCCGAGGGCGGAGCCGCCCCCGCCGCCCCGCCTCGGGGCGTCGTCGTCTCTCAGGTCGAAATCGGGATCGTCCAGCAGGGGGACGTCGGGATCGCTGGAGACCTGGAGGGAGCGGCCGTACTCCTCGATGTCGTCCGCTTTGAATTTCCAGGTGCCGCGATCGGCGAAGCCGCGGAGCTCGCCGTCGGCCCGCAGCTTGTTGAGCTTTTCGGAGGGCATCGAGAGGCGCTCGGCCGCCTCTTCGAGCGACAGGTACTTCTTGGCGGCCATGCGTGCGATCAAGCGATGGGGGGCGGGCGCGATCTGCCCGATAGGGGCCGGTCAGTCTTCCCCGCCGGCATGGCCCGTTCAAGCGGTTTCCGCCGCCGCGGCGGACCGCGGGCGGTGTCCAAGGGACCGCATCGGCAGGACCGCTACCGTCCGAGCGGCGCTCAAGTCTCTCGCCCAAGCCGGACGCATGCGTCCGGCTTAGGGGTCGGCGCTACACGGCGATCTTCTGGAACTTGGTGCGCGTCGGGCCAACGTCGCCGTCCCGCTCCTTCTTCATCCGCTCGTAGAGGTCGTAGTTCCCCTCGAACCAGGTCGTTTTGCTGTCGCCCTCGAAGGCGAGGATGTGCGTGGCGATGCGGTCGAGGAACCAGCGGTCGTGGCTGGAGACCATCACGCAGCCGCGGAACGTGAGGAGGGCTTCCTCCAGCGACCGCAGGGTGTCCACGTCCAGGTCGTTCGACGGTTCGTCGAGGAGCAGCAGGTTGCCGCCGCTCCGCAGCAGCTTGGCGAGGTGGACCCGGTTCCGCTGCCCGCCGGAGAGCGTGCCGACCAGTTGCTGCTGGTCCGGGCCCTTGAAGTTGAACTTACTGGCGTAGGAGCGGGCGTGCATCTTCTGGCCGCCGCCCAATTCCAGGACGTCGTGTCCGCCGCTGATCTCCTCGTAGACGCTTTTGGTCGGGTCGAGGTCGGCGCGGCTCTGGTCGACGTAGGCGAGCTTCACCTTCTGGCCGATCCGCAGGGTGCCGGAATCCGGCTGCTCCTGCCCGGTGATCATGCGGAACAGCGTGGTCTTGCCGGTGCCGTTCGGCCCGATCACGCCCACGATGCCGCCGCGGGGCAGGCGGAAGGTGAGGTCGTCGTACAGCAGCTTGTCGCCGTAGGCCTTCCGCACGCCCTCGGCCTCCACCACCAGGTCGCCCAGCGGCGGGCCGGGGGCGATCTGGATCTCCGCCGTTTCGTCGGCGATGTCGACCTTGGTGTCCTGCATCTGCTGGAAGCGCTCCAGCCGGGCCTTGTTCTTGGTGGCCCGGGCCTTCGGCGTGCTGCGGGCCCACTCCAACTCCTGCTTCATCGTCTTCTGACGCTTCGACTCCTGTTTTTCCTCCAGGGCGAGGCGGGCGGACTTCGCTTCCAGCCAGGCGGAGTAGTTGCCCTCGAACGGCAGGCAGCGGCCGCGTTCGATCTCCAAGATCCAGCCGGCGACGTTGTCGAGGAAGTAGCGGTCGTGGGTGATCGCCACGACCGTCCCCTTGAAGGCCGCGAGGTACTTCTCGAGCCAACCCACCGAGGCGGCGTCGAGGTGGTTCGTCGGTTCGTCGAGGAGCAGCAGATCCGGCGAGGAAAGCAGCAGTTGGGCGAGGTAGACCCGCCGCTTCTCGCCGCCCGACAGCGGTTCGATCAGGGCGTCGTCCGGCGGGACGCGGAGGGCGTCCTTGGCCATATCGAGGCTGCGGTCGATCTCCCAGAGGTTTTCCGCGTCGATGCGAGTCTGGACCTGATCCAGCTCCTTGAGGGTCTTTTCCATCTCCTTCGGGGAGAGGTCCTCGCCCAGCTTCATGTTGAGGTCGTTGAACCGATCCAGCACGGCCCGCTGTTCGGCGACGGCCTGTTCGATGGTCTCGGCGACGGTCAGGGAGCCGTCGAGGTCCGGCTCCTGCTTGAAGTAGCCGACCGTGACGTCCTTCATCATCAGCCCGGCTTCGCCGTCGAAGTCGCGGTCCTCGCCGGACATGATCCGCAGCAGGGTGCTCTTGCCGGCCCCGTTGACGCCCAGCACGCCAATCTTCGCCCCCGGATAGAAGGCGAGGCTGACGTCCTTCAGCACCTCTTTATCGTCGTAAACCTTGGTCAGGTTCTCGATCTGGTAGATGTACTGCTGGCTCATACTGTCTGGGAACCGCCCCGCCGGCGGCGGGGGTTGAAGAGAGGCTGGGGAAAGCGATCCGGCGGCGCATCGTAGGACCGCGCACGCAGACCGCAATCCGGCCGCCCACGCGGCGGCCCCATCGGACGGCCCGGCGACCGCCTACCGGGGCGCCCGCTGAGCGAGTTGCAGGGCCAGGGGCGTCTGCGTGGTCTGCACGCCGGCGCCGTTCGGCACCCCGCCCGGGTTGAAGTGGGTGAACTGGCGTTGCGTGTCCGTCCGGACGGCCTGGAACACCGCCTGCCAGGTCAACGGCTTGTCGAGGTTCGCCTCGACGACCCGCTGCAAGGACCCCGTAAACAACGAGCCCGCCCGGTTCGGATAGACCATCGAGAACTCGTCTTTCTCGCTGGAGGTGACGTCCACCACCCCGGTCGACTCGAAGAACAGCGACCGCATCAGCGGCCGGGTCCGCTCGTTCCAGACACGGGCCGCGACGCCCGGTTCCTTGCCGGTCCAGCGGGTGTAGCAGGTGTCCGACAGCAACACGGTCAGCCGGGCGTTGTGCTTCGTCAGCGCCGCCAGCACGGTCGAGCGCTTCAACTTCGTGTCCCCGTGGGGCATGTGGAACAGGTGCCCGGCCCGGTCGGTATAGGCGCCGTGGCCGGAGTAGTAGAACAGCACCGAGTCGTGCGGGGCGACCTTCAGCGAGCCGATCCGGGCCAGCACGTGCTCCGCCGTCATCCGCTCCTTCCAACGGGCGGACCGCTCGGAGAACTCCTCGACCTCGATCAGGCGATTGTCGACGCTGTCCTCGATCAGGCCGAGGAAAAGCAGGCGGTCGGCGGCGCAGTCCACGCCGATCGATTTGTCGAACTTGTCCGCGATCGCCAACACGTGCAGCCGCGGCGTCGCCCAGACGGCGTCGACGACCGCCTTGGCCGCCGGCGGGCTGTGGGTGCAGTTTGGGTCGTCGACCAGGCACTGGGCGAGCTTCATCCCGCACCCGCACGGGCAGCCTTCAGCCCGCAATCGGGTGACGACGTCGTTCGTCCGCGTCGTCCCGAGGTGATCCGTCTTCACCCGGGGAAACGTCATCGCCGTCTGCCAGTCGAGCCGCTCCTGACCTTGGCACTCCGTTCCCCACGGAACGCCCCAACAGAGTGCGACGGCGAGGATCGGAATCGGGATGCGAGGCGACATGCGGGGTTCCTGTGGACGGGGACGGCGATGGGGAACGCCCCGTGGCGTCCCGGCCAGCCCAAACGCCCCGGCGCGCCCTGTCAACAGGCCGCCTGCGGCCCCGACGCCGTAAACAAAAGGTCCGTCCCGGTTACGTCGTTCCCCGCCCGCCCCGCGGCGGGCCGGTCGCCGCTCAACCGATCGCGGTCGGGGTTGGGGCGGCGGAGAGCGCCCGGCTGACGCGGAGCGTTTCGTCGACCAGTTGGTGCACGCGGCGGGCGATTTCGTCGTCGGTGACGCCCCATTCGGCCGGGTCGTCCGCATCGGTTTCGCCGAACGCCTCCCCCAAGGCGTAGACGAACCGCGGGATGATCAGGCAGCGAAAATCGAGCATCAGGCTGTTCGCCAGCCCCAGGGCGCTCATGTAGCTGCCGTGCCCGCCGGCGGCCAGCAGCAGGCCGACCGTCTTGCCCGTCCACGCCCTGCCCGTCAGTTCCACGAGGTTCTTCGCGGCGGCGTTGACGTCGTAGTTATAGACGGGGGAGGCGAACAGCACGGCCTGCGCCTCCGCGACCAGTTGCGCGGCCCGCACCGCGTTGGGGTGGCCGTAGGCGGCGGCCCCGTCGCACATCGGCAGCGGGTCGGTCCGTAGGTCGAGCAGCTCCACCGTCTCGCCCCGCTCCGTCAGCCGGGCCGCACAGGCCTCGGCGAGGAGCCGGCTGCGGCTGGTCGGGCTGAGGCTGGCGGAGACGACGAGGTACACGGGCGCAGCGAGCGGAAGAAGCGGCGGGGAAGCTCGATCCTAGCGCCGCGACGCTGCTCCGCCCCCCCTGCGTCGCCGTCGCCGAGAAGCGGCGCGTCCCCCGGACGCTCCCCGCGATCAGCCGAAGCGGCCGGTCACGTAGCTGTTCGTCTCTTCCAGCTTCGGGTTGGTGAAGATCGCCTCCGTCGGCCCGTACTCCATCAGTCGGCCGAGGTACATGAAGGCCGTGTACTCGCTGATGCGGCTGGCCTGCTGCATGTTGTGGGTGACGATCAGCACGCTGTATTCGCCCTTCAGGCGCTGGATCAGGTCCTCCACCTTGCCGGTGGCGATCGGATCCAAGGCCGAACAGGGCTCGTCCAGCAACAACACTTCCGGCTCCGCGGCGATGGCGCGGGCGATGCACAGCCGCTGCTGCTGACCGCCGGACATCCCGAGGGCCGACTCCTGCAGACGGTCCTTCACCTCGTCCCACAACGCGGCGCCGCGGAGGCTGCGTTCGCAGACCTCGTCCAGCACCCGGCGGTCCCGCTCGCCGTCGATGCGGAGGGGATAGACGACGTTTTCATAAATGCTCATCGGGAACGGGTTGGGCTTCTGGAAGACCATGCCCATCCGCTTGCGGAGTTCGATGACGTCCACGCTGCGGTCGTAGATGCTGTCGCCGTTGAGGGTCATGTCCCCCTCGATCCGGACGATATCCAATAAGTCGTTCATGCGGTTTACGCACCGCAGCAGGGTGCTCTTCCCGCAACCGGACGGGCCGATCATCGCCGTCACCTGCCCCTTCGGCACGTCGAGGCTGACGTCGAACAACGCCTGCTTCGCCCCGTACCACAGCCGGAGGTTCTGCACCCGGAGGACGTGCTCCTCGTCGTCCAATTCCGGGTGCACCTCGGCCGGGACGACCTCGCCGCGGGCGATCGCCGCCATGCGGTCCGAGGGCGGCTCCGAGGGCGGGGCGCCGGCGAGGATCACGTCGTCGGGACCGCCGGGGCTCCCCGCGGTCGAGCGGGCGGCGCGGGCGTTCGGCGGGGCGAGCGGATGGGCGACCAAGGGAGCGACGTCGAGGGGAGGAAGGTGCAATCTCGCCGAACGATTCGGCGAACGACGGGCAAATCAAGCTCTAGAAGGACGCGGAGACGTACCGGCGCCGCAATCGCGCCCGCAGCCACATCGCCGCCAGGTTCAGCACGGCGACCAGAGCAATCAGCAACAGCATGGTCGTGTAGACCATCGGCCGGGCGGCGTCGCCGTCCGGGGCCTGAAAGCCGAGGTCGTAGATGTGAAAGCCGAGGTGCATGAAGCTGCGGGAGGGGTGCACGAAGGGCGGCTCGAAGTCCACCGGCAGCGCCGGGGCGGTGTTCACGGCGCCGACCAGCATCAGCGGGGCGACCTCCCCCGCCCCGCGGGCCACCGCGAGGATCGTCCCCGTCAGAATGCCCGGCAGCGCCCGGGGCAGCACGATGCGGCGGATCGTCTGCCACTTGCTCGCCCCGCAGGCGTAGCTCCCTTCCCGCATGCTGTTGGGCACCGCGGAGAGGGCCTCCTCGGTCGCCACGATCACCACCGGCAGCGTCAGCAGGGCGAGGGTCAAACTGGCCCACAGCAGCCCGCCTTTGCCGAACGTCGGGTCCGGCAGGCGCTCCGCGTAGAAGAGTTGGTCCACGCCGCCGCCGATCAGGTAGCAGAAGAACCCCAGCCCGAAGACGCCGAACACGATGCTCGGGACGCCGGCGAGATTGTTCACCGCGACCCGCACCGCCGAGACGACCAGCCCCTGCGCGGCGTACTCCCGCAGATAGAGCGCCGCCAGCACGCCGAACGGCACCACGGCGACGGTCATCACCAGCGTCATCGTCACGGTCCCCCAGATCGCCGGCCACACGCCGCCGGCGGTGCCGGCCTGCCGGGGCTCCTCGCTGAGGAACTCCCACCACCGCGACAGGTAGACCCCCAGCCGCCCCCACCAAGACAGGGCATTCGCCCGGTAACCGCGGACGACCTCGGCCGTTTCGATCTCCACCTCCCGGCCGGCCGCGGTGCGCATCACGAGGCGTTCCGCGGCGTTCTGAGCGGCGAGTTCCGCCATCTCCTGCCCCCGGGGAGCGTTCAGCAGGGCGTGACGCCGTCCGGCCTCGGCGAAGGCAGCCACCGCCCCGCGGAGCGGTTCGGGCTTCTCCTCAAGCTCCGCCTCCAACCGGCCCCGCTCTGCCTCGGAGAGGTTCGACCGGGCGAGGGCTTCGGCGAGCGAACGGCCCTCGACGCCGGTGCGCATCTCCGCGGACCGCACCCGCAGCCGGGCCTCGTTGAGCGCCGGTCCGCTGGCGGCGATCGCGTCCTCCAACTCCTCGGCCCGTTCGTTCCGTTCCAGCGCCGCGGGGCGAAGCCGCTCGAAGGCCGCCCAGGCCTCCGCCGGGCCCTCGAACGTGCCCTCCGGGGAGATGAGCCGCACCGGTTCGCCGAGGAACCGTCCCTGATCGGCACGTTCCAGCACGACGGCCCACTCCGGTTCGGTCCGCGACCCGGGGGCGACCTCGAAGGCGTTGACGTAGGTGAACGTGGAGCCGGACTCGCGGCGGTTGTCGGTGCGGAGCAGCACGCGGACGGCGTCGATGGCGTCCTCGCCCTCTGGGAACGCGGCGAGGGCGGCGGCCCGGGCCTCGTCCGGCAACAGGGCCATGGAGGCCCGCCGCAGTTCGTAGGTCTCCGTGCCGTAGGGCTCGCCCAGCAGGACGTCGCCGTTCCGCAGCGAGACCTGCACCAGATGGCCCGGCCAGAAGGTGCCGACGCCGTTCCACAGGATCAGGCCCAGCAGCCCGAAGATCATCACCAGGCAGATGATCAGCGCCGCTCCGGACAGCCAGACCGCCGGCTCGCCGCCCGCGACCACGCTGCGCGCCGGCCCGCCCCGCACGCGGCGGGCAGGGAGGGCGGCGGGGGCGGGGCGGTGGTTCAAGTCGATGTTCTCGGTAGGTCTCCCCGGTTCGCCGTCGCCGCTAGGCGGCGCGCGTCCGGGGAGGCGTCAAATCTGCGAGACGCGTTTGCGGAACCGCAACCGCACCGTCTCGGCGGCGGTGTTCACGATGAAGGTCATCCCGAACAGCAGCAGGGCGGCGAGGAACAGCGTGCGGTAGTGCGTGGTGCCGCGGGCGGCCTCGGGGATCTCGGTGGCGATGTTCACCGCCAGCGTGCGGAAGCCGTTGAAGGGGTTCACCTCCGTGATCGCCGTGCCGCCGGCCGCCATCAACACGATCATCGTCTCTCCCACCGCCCGGCCCAAGCCGACCATCAACGCGCTGAACAACCCGCTCATCGCCGCGGGCACCACGACCCGCACGGTCGTCTGCCAGGTGGTCGCCCCGGCGCCGAGGCTGGCGCTGCGGAGGCTGTCCGGCACGCTGCTGAGGGCGTCGTCCGCCAGCGTGTACACGATCGGGATGATGGTGAAGGCCATCGCGAAGCCCACCACGACGGCGTTCCGCTGCTGGTAGGTGTCGACGATCTCCCCCCGCGGATCCCAGGGCGAACCGGCCAGCAACTCGCCCGCCGCCGACAGCCCCCAGGCCACGCCCCAGGCCAGCCCGAGCGTCAGCGCCACGCTGCCGAGGAACGTCCCCACCCGCAGCCAGGCGAACCGGCCCCGTTTCCAGCCCCGCGCCCGCCGCACCAACTTCGGCGTGGCCCCGTAGGCCGAGCCCAGCCCGACCGCCAACACCGCCAGCGGCAGCGTGAGAAACATCCAGGCTCCCACCGGCGTGCCGATGCGGCCGTCCAGCCAGAACTTCACGTCCCCGGCGAACAAAAGCTCCTCCACGACGGGAGCCGCCGCGTGCGCCGCCCACACGCCCAGCGGCAGGCACACCGCGCAGGCCGCCAACCGCCAGCGGCGATACCGCAGGGTGAACGGCTGCGGCAAAGCCTCCCAGATGTAGGCCCCCAGCAGCACGGCGACCGGCACGGTCACGAACCCGCACAGCGCCGACACGAGGTACCGCTCCACGAACGGGGCGAACGCCACCGCCGCCAGGAAGCCCAGCACGACGCTCGGCAGGCCGGCCATCACCTCGACGGCGGGCTTCACCTTCGCCCGGACCGGCTTCGTCAGATACTCGCCGGTGTAGATCGCCGCGAGAATCCCCAGCGGGGCGGCGAACAGCATGCTGTAGAAGGTCGCCTTGAGCGTGCCGAAGATCAGCGGCCACATGCCGTACTTCGGCTCGAAACCGACGCCGGAACTGGTGCTCTGCCACTTCGCCTCCGGGCCGGGACCGCCCTCGTACCAGACCGGCAGGAACAGGCTCGCCAGCGTCGCGTCCGCCGCCCCGGCGTCGAACGCCGCCCGGCTCAGCCCCGCGTCCGACCCCTGGGGACCGGCCGCCGCCGACAGGGCGTAGAGGAAGGAACGGTCCGAGCGCGGCGTGATCGTCACGGCACTCGCCGGGCCGTCGAGTTCCGTCTCGCCGACGACGTTTTCCACCGTGGTCTGAATCACGCGGGCGGTGCCGTCGGCGTAGCCGATCGCGGCCAGCCGATCGACCGGGCTGGGGCCGATCGCCGTCACGCCCGCCGGGCCGTCGGGATAACGCTTGGCGGCGGTCAGGGAGCGCGCCCCGCCGGCGGCGTCGCCGCGGGAGGGAAACCAGCCCGTCGTCACGCCGGCGTCGTCGCCGACCAGCAGTGTGCCGCGGCCGACGGCCCATTCCAGCGCCGTCAGCGTGCGGCCGGCCTCGACCAATCGGAGGGCCTCGGAGAACTGCGGGCTGCGGGCGTTGCGGGTGTTGAACCGCACCGCCCGGCCGTCCGGCCACGCGGCGAGCGCCTCGGACGCCCGCGCCCCGATCCGCACGAACGCCGGCGAGCCGTCCGGCACGTCGGCGCCGGCGGGGATCTGCAGGGCGGCCACGTCGCGCGGCGTGAGGGTCGAACCGGAGCGGCGGAACGGCAGGAACTTCAGCCCCTCCCCCTCCACCCAGCCGGCGACCGCCGGGCCGCTGCGGGACTCGTACACGCCCAGCGCCCGCACCGGGCCCTCGCCCAAGGAATAGACCTCCTCGTCCAGTGCCGCGATCACGGTCTGCACGCGGAACCGGCCGCCGCGGGTCGCCTCAGCGACGGCGGCGACCGCGGCGTCATCCTCCGTCGGCACGGGCGCCGTTTCCCCCTCGCCCAGCGTCCGCACCGCCGCAGGCAGCGCCTCGGCGGAGCGGAACGCGGAGTCGAACCGCATCTGACCCAGCCGGATCGTGCCGTCCGCGTAACCCACGGCCACCATCGCCCCGTCCGGAGCGGCGGTGACGGCGGTCGGGGCCTGTTCCGACAGTCGTTTTGAACCCAGCCGCTGCCCAGTGCGGGCGTCGAGCGCGACCACGGTCCCGTCGGCGGCGACGGTGGCGGCGGCCACGGCGAATTCGTCCACGGCGAATCGGTCCGGAGCCCCGGGGTTCGCAGCGGGGCCTCCCGCGGCGGCGACCCCCGCAGTGCCGGCGTCACCAGTGCCGTCCGTCGGGATCACGCCGTCGGCGGGTTCGATGACGGGCGCGTCGGCGGTCGCGGTCCGGGGCGTGGCGCCGCCGGTCAGCGTGGTGGGGGTCTCCAGTTCGCCCGGCAGGAACAGGGGCACGACCTGCCAGACGAGCACCAACCCCACGCCGAAGATCGCCAGGATCGTGCCGATCCCGCCGACGGAGATCAGACCCGAGGCGATCCGGTCCGCCCAGCGGACGGAGGCTTTCGTTTTGCGATTCCGCCGGCGCCCCGTGAACGAGGCGCCGGCGGCGGGAGCGGACTGTGTCATACCTGCAATCGCCGACGGTTCAGTTGTCGGCATCTTCGGAGGACGCGGAGGCGACCGGGATGCCGGCGTTCTCCAGTTGGGCGGCGGCTTCCTTCGCCGAGACCGGGAAGTAGCCCGCCTGCACGACCCGCTGTTGGCCCTGCTTGCTGAAAACGTACTTCAGGAATTCGGTCGGCAGCGGCTCGAGGGGGGCGTCCGGCTTCTTGTTCACGTAGATCAGCAGGAAGCGGGCGAGGGGGTAATCGCCGGTATCGGCGTTCTCGACGGTCGGCTCGAAGTATTCCCCGCCGTCCTCGGCGGCGAGCGGCAGGGCCCGGACGCCGGCCGTCGTGCCGCCGATGCCGCTGTAGGCGATGCCGGCCTTGTCGTCGGACACCGCCTGAATCGCCCCGCTGGTGCCGGACTGTTCCTTCACGGCGTTGCTGAAGTCGCCGTCGCCCAGCGCCACCTCCTTGAAGTAGCCGTACGTCCCCGAGGCGCTGTTGCGACCGTACAGGCTGATCGGCCGATCGGCCAGCGGACCGTCCACGCCGACCTGGCTCCACCGCTCGATCTTCTCCGTCAGTCCCAGGTTGCGGTTGGCGCTGAAGATCGCGTCCACCTCCGGCAGGGTCAGGCCCTCGACCGGATTGTCCTTATTGACGAACACCGCCAGCAGGTCGCGGCTGGTGCGGATCTCGGTCGGCGGATAACCGTACTTCTTCTCGAAGTCCTGGATCTCGCTCTCCTTCATCGGCCGGCTCATCACGCCGATCAGGGCGCTGCCCTCGATGAGAGCCGTCGGGGCGGAACTGCTCCCCTTCGATTCGATCTCGAAGTCGACGCCGGGATAGAACCCCGAGAACCCCTCGGCCCAGTAGTCCATCACGGCCCGCATCGTGTCGGACCCCTTGGAGATGACCGTCCCGCTGACGGCGGCGCCGCGCTCGTACGTCGGCAGAGCCGCATCGACCGGAACGGCGTCGCCGGCCGGCTTGAAGGCGGCCGTCTCGGCGGCGGACGGGTCGCTCCCCGATTCGACCGGCGCCACGACCGCCTCCGGGGCGCCCGAGACGCCGTCGAGGGCGTCGGTCTCGGAAGAGCAACCGAATGCCGTCAGGGTGACGAGCGACAGGGCGAGCAGTACGCGAAGCGGCGGGCGCGACATCGAGGGCGAACGCAGGGTGCGGGAAATGAACGCCTCGAACCCTACCCGGGCCGGGGGAATCGGGGCACGGGACTGCGCGAAGAATATGTGAAGACGCGAAGCAGGTCCGCCCCAGCCGGTCCGACCGGACCGGCGGGTCGGCGGCGGCGCCGTCCCGTTGAGCCCGAAATCCGCCGCCCCGACCGATTCGACGCCCCGCCCGCCTTGACCGCTCGGTCCGGCGGCACACAATGCCCCTCCAATCGCATCACCCCGCCGGACGGCCTCCCAGGAGGCGGTCGCGGCGGGAGCCGGGAGCTCCCCCGGGTGCGGCGGGCGCGTCGTGAACCGGGTCAGGCCTTAACCGGAGCAGCCCTAAGTGTCGTGTCCGGGTGTGCCCGGGGGCGCGTTCCCCCCTCTTTCGCCGGCGTTGAACACGCCCTGACGGCGATCCGTGGACGCTGGGCGAGACTCCGCCCTGCGCCTATTCTTGAGGTATGGCCTCGCCTCTCCCCCCCATCGATAAGCCCGTCGGATCTGACGATCCGATCCCCGTTGCGGAGGGCGTTTCGATCACACCTGCGGGCCAAGTCAGCGTTGACGAAGGCCTCACCGAGACCCTGCTGGACCTCGCGGAAACGCTGGAGGAGCGGACCGGCCGGCCGGTGGACGTGGAACACGTCATCGCGGCGGTCGTGCTGGCGAACCGGGCGGGCAAAATCGGGTCCGACCGGCGGCTGCGGACCGGCGACGATCTGCTGCTGATGGCCCTGGCGCCGCAAATCGAGGCGGTCTTCACCCGCTACGGCGGGCTCGTGGCAGAACCGGGGGAGGAGGACGCCGTGGAGAGCGCCCCCGACGAACACGCCGACCCCGACGAGGCCGCAGAGCGAACATGAGCGATTCCGCCCCCGGGTCCGCCGCCGACGACGCCGCGGAAGCCGCCGCCACCCCGCCCGGGCCGGAACTGCGCATCGGTCGCATCACCGTCTTCCCCATCAAGAGTCTGGACGGCGTCGGGGTGGACGCCGCCGCGGTGCTGCCCAGCGGAGCGTTGGCCTGGGACCGCCGGTTCGCCCTGTTCGAGCCGGACGGCAGCGTGGTGAACGGCAAGCGGGAGCCGCGGGTGCATCGGGTGGCCGCCCGATTCGACCTCAGCGGGGAGTGCGTGACCGTCGGCCCGCGGACCGCGACGGAGCCGGACGGCGGCGGGGGCGAGCCGGGGCCGGGGTCGCGGACCTTCTCCCTGCACGACGACCGCGAGGAGTTGGAAGCGTTCCTATCCCGGATGCTGGCCCGCTCGGTGCGGCTGCGGGAGGATCAGCGGACCGGCTTTCCGGACGACGAAATCTCCCCCGGGCCGACGGTCATCACCGCCGCCACGATCGCCACGATCGCCGGCTGGTTCGACCTGCCCCCGGACGAGGTCCGCCGGCGATTCCGGACGAACTTCGAACTGACGGCCCAGGGCACCGGCACCGCGGAGCCCTTCGCCGAGGACCGGCTGGTGCCGGAGCCGGGGCAGGAGATCGAGTTCTGGGCCGGCGAGGGGCGGTTCGTGGGGACCGGCGCCTGCCAGCGGTGCGTCGTGCCGACCCGCGACAGCCGCACCGGGGCCGCGATGCGGGGGTTCCAAAAGGAGTTCGCGAACCTCCGGCGACGCACGCTGCCGCGGTTCGCCCCGGACTCGGGATTCGACCACTTCTTCCGCCTGGCGGTGAACACGCGGCCGCTGGGCCGCAGCCGGGGCGGGGGAAACGGCGGGGTCGTGCGGGTGGGCGACGCGGTGCGGATCATCGGCTCCCGGCCGGAGATGGAGCGGTCGGACCCTTCGTCTGCCGAGGAATCCGAGAGCCGGCGGAGCGGCAGAACCGGCAGTTCCGGGTCCCGCACGGGTCGGCGCCGTTGACTTTTGGCGTCGCGGCCGACTCCCGCGGCGGGGCGCGGGTAGGCTCCCGGGCCGGGAGAATCTCGTGAGAACAACCACGACAGTGGCTGTCAAGCGGGGTACACTTCGCACGGCGCAGTTCGACCTAGAAACACCCCGCCCCGCGAAAGGAGGCCGCTATGCTGGTACTGAGCCGCAAGAAGGACGAGAAGATCATGATCGGAGAGGACGTCACCCTGATGGTGATCGAGATCCGCGGGGACAAGGTCCGGCTGGGAATCGACGCTCCGAAGGACGTCTCCGTTCATCGTGAAGAGGTGTTCAACGCCATCCGTCGCGAACGCGACGTGGCCGGCGCCGACGTCTGAGTCGCTGCCCTGATTAACCGATTGCTCGACGCCCCGCCGCCCCCGGCCGGGGCGTTTTTCCGTGCGCGGGCCCCGGCCGCGGCGCCGACCGGCCGCGGCGGCGTGAACCGGGAGCGACTGACGCCGTGGCGGGGAGCCCTCCCGAAGGGCGATCGCCCCGCTGGCCGTAGCGTGGGGCCGTTCGCCCCCCGACTCCGCCGCGCCGCCCCGTGTCCGACTCTGCCTCCGACTCCTCATCCGGCGACGACCGCTGCCGCGTCGCCCTGTTGCTGATCGACTTCGTCAACGATCTGGATTTCCCCGAGGGGGAGGATCTGCGACCGCACGCCGAGGCCGCCGCGGAAAAGGCCGCGGACCTCAAGCGCAGGGCCCGGGCCGCGGGCGTGCCGACGATCTACGTGAACGACAACTTCGGCCGCTGGCGGAGCGACTTCGCCGCCACGCTCGACCACGCCGCCCGGGACGGCAGCCGCGGCAAACGGCTGACCGAACTGATCGCCCCGGACAAGGACGACTACTTCGTCCTCAAGCCGCGGCACAGCGGGTTTTACCGGACCGTCCTCGAGGAACTACTGGGCGATCTGGAGGCGGACACGCTGGTTCTCACGGGGATCGCGGGGAACATCTGCGTGCTGATGACCGCCCACGACGCCCTGCTGCGGAACTACCGGGTGGTCGTCCCGCGGGACGCCTGCGCCTCGAACGCCCCGGAACTGAACGAGGCGGCTCTGGAGCAGATGCGGCTCGTCTGCAAAGCGAACGTGCTCGACGCCGCGGAGGTCGATTTCGAAGAACTGAAGCGCCGCGACTGGGATGCGTGCGAATAACACTGAGGGAGCCGCCCCGGTTCGCCGTCGCTGTTAGGCGGCGAGGAGTCACGCGTTGCTCCCGCGCCGCCTAACGGCGACGGCGAACCTGAAGGAGGGCAGGCCGGGAACCGGTTCAGAACTCGGCGGCTTTTTTCTTCGCCTCCTCGATCGCCTCGGCCCGGGCCTGTTTCGCGGCCTCCGGGCCGTTGTTGAGCGTCGGCTGAACGAGCAGCAACTCCGGCGAGAGCCCCACGAAGCCGCACCACAGCTTCATGTAGGGGGCCTGATAGTCGTAGCCGCCGGGCATCGCCGGGTTGTACTCCCCGCCGCGGGCGCAGATCACCAGCGCCGGGCCGCTGCACAGGCCCTCGTAGTCGCCGGAGTCGGTCGTCTTGAACAGCAGCCCCGGCTGGGTGATGTAGTCGATGTAGTGCTTCAGCGCGTAGGAGATGCCGAAGTTCCACATCGGCACGCTGAAGACGTATTTATCGAACGACTTGAACTTCTCGCCCCGCTGGGTGACGTCGTCCCAAGCGGCCTTCTGCTCCTGCGAGAAGTCTTCGCCGCCCATGACGGCGTATTTCGCGGCGATCGTGTCGCCGTCGAAGGGGGGCAGCTTCTCCGCAAAGACGTCCAGTTCCTCGATCGTGTCGGTCGGATTCGCGGCCCGGTAGGCGTCGAGAAACGCCCGCGACACGGCAATGGAATGCGACCGCTGCTTGCGGGGAGAAGCTTCGACGTAAAGCAGGCGGGCCATGATCGTTCCGAAAAAACGAGGGTCGGGGGGCAGGAACCGTAGGCCCCGCCCCCCCGCTCGCCACCGGACGGGTCCTCCGCCCAGCAGCCGACGCGGTCACGCCCCCCGCGGGTCGAGCCGGCGGTTGGCTTCGGCCAGCAGATCGGCGGAGGGGGCGGCGGTGAAGCGTTCGGCGTCGTGGTCCCAGGCGAACCGCTCGCCGTAGCCGTCCTTCAGCCCCAGCGTGAGCGAGCCGAGGTGGCACAGCTTGGCGGTGTAGTGCCCCTTCGCCAGCGGGGCGACGGTCGTCTCCCGCGTCTTCACGCAGCGGAGGAAGTCGGCGACGTGGTTGTCCAGCCGGGCGGAGTCCGTCGGCAGGGTCAGCGAGGGGTGAGCCAGCGAGGTCCCCTCCGCCGCGGCGAACGCCTGGAACGCCTTCTGGAGCGCCGGGGAGGAGAACCGGGCGTCGCCGTAGCCGTGCTCGGCCCAGCCGTCGGTTCCCTCCACCCGCAGGCCGAACTTGCGGTCGTCGGTCTGGCAGACGACGGGCGGGGCGTCGGCGAACTCCAAGCGATACCGGCTGAACTCCGCGGTGCTGAACAGCGAGCCCGGCTCCGGGTAGGTCGCCTCCATCGGAACCACGGCGACCGGTTCGGGCTCGCCCAGGCACCAGCCGGCGAGGTCGTTGCTGTGGGCGCCGAAGTTGGTGATCTGCCCGCCGCTGTAGTCCGAGACGAAGCGGAACCGGTAGAAGCAGCGATCCTTGTGGTACGGGACCTTCGGCGCCGGGCCGAGCCAGGCGGCGTAGTCGAAGCCCTGGGGAATCGGGTCCGGCGTCCAGCCGGGGCCGGGGCCGACGGCGTTGTTGGGGGCGATGAACGTGGTGATCGCCTGGATGTCGCCCACCCCGCCGGCCCGGACGAAGTCCACGAATTTCACCGCGTCCTTCTCGCTGCGGTGCATGCTGCCGGTCTGCGTGACGCGGCCGGTGCGTTCGGCGGCCTCGACCATCCGCCGGCCCTCGGCGACCGACCAGCTCAGCGGCTTCTCGCAGTACACGTCGTGCCCGGCTTCGAGGGCGGCAATCGTCTGCGCTTCGTGATGGTGATCCGGCGTGACGATCACGATCGCGTCGACGTCCTTCCGGCCGACGACCTTCCGCCAATCGGCCTCCGCGAAGCAGCCGGAGCCGGTCTCCTTATAGAAGTCGTCCACCAGCTTCTTGCCGGGCTCGCGGCCGCAGAACTGGCTGGCGTCGCGGTAACCGTGCGAGGCCGTGTTCACGTCGCACACGCCGACGACCCGGCAGTCGGCGTTCTGCAGGAAGGCCTTCGTGTCGTTGAACCCCTGATTGCCCAGGCCGAGGACGGCGACGGCGATCTTGTCCGCGGCGCTGGGGCGGCCGAAGGCGAACTGCCGGCAGACGAGCGGCCCGGCGACGGCGGCCGAGGCGGCGGCGCCGAGGAACGAACGACGGGTGGCGGGGGCGGACATGGAACAGCCTTCAGCGGGGGGAGGACGCAACGGCGTGAGTTTACCCGTTTCGGGAGTCGCATTTCGCTCCCGGCGAGCAGTGGGGGTTCTCCCGATCGGGAGAATCTTGCCGTCCGGTAGGATTGGCTGAACCGGTCGGCGGCGGACGGCGTTCGCCCCCGGTCGGCGTGACCGCATCCTGACGCCCCGTCACCTCCCCGCCCGTCACCTCCCAGAAGGTCCCTGATGTTTCGTCCGCTCCCGTCCCGCCCCCCGCTGGCGCTGCTCGCCGCGGCGCTGCTGTTCGTTCCGGCGCTGTCCGTCCCCGCGCACGGTCAGGAGTTGCCGCCCACCGGCGGGGACGCCGCCGATCCGTTCGTCGCCGACGCCGCCACCCTGATTCCCGCGGACGCCGGCGTGGTGGTGCGGATCAAGGACCCCGACAGCGCCCTGACGCACCTGACGGCGTTCGTCCGCAACGCCGCCCCGCAGTACGCCCCCCAGATGATCGCGGGCCGCGGCCTGCTGGGCATGAGCGTGAAGAACGCGACGCTGTCCGGGGTGAACCTGAAGGAGCCCTGGTACATCGTCGGCATTCCCCGTGAAAACGCGGAGCCCGCGACCGTTTACCTGCTGCCCGCCGCCAACGTGCAGGCGATGGAAACCGGCCTCGGGCCGGGGATCAAGCTGAAGGTGATCGGCACCTACGTCGCCTACACCGACGCCGGCGAAGAGGTTCTGGAGGCCTTCGGCGAAGGCGGCGGATTCGTCAAGAGCCTGCCGGAGGGCGCCGCGGAGATCGCCGCCGACCACGACGTGGCCCTGGCGATCAACGTGCCGCGTCTGCTGGAGGTCTACGGCGATCAGCTTGAGGAAGGCCTCGCCGGCGCCAAGGACCGGGCCGCCGAGAGCGCCCCCAACGCGGAGACCGCCGCCTCCCAGGCCCAGGCGATCGACGCCCTCGTGGGCCTGCTGAAGGATTCCGGCAGCACCGTCGTCGGCTTCAAGGCGACGGAGGAGGCCCTGTCGGTCAAGAAGCTGTCCGCCTTCAAACCGAACTCGCGAATCGCCGCCGTGCTGGCGAAGCAGTCGCCCAAGTCGTTCGACACCCTCGCCCGGCTGCCGGAGGGGATGGACGGTTACATCGCGATGGAAGGCGATTTCCAACCGCTGCTCCGGCTCGTCCAGTCCATGCTCACGACGGAGGAGCAGGCCCCGCAGCGTGAGATCGTCGCCGCACTGGCGAAGGCCGGCATGACCGCGACCGCCGGCGGCTTCCAACTGGGCGGCGAGTCGCTGCTGACCGGCGCCCAAGTGACGACCGTCAAGGACGTCGCCGCCGCCAAGCCCGCGATCGAGAAGTACCTGCAGGCCGCCGACGGCATGGAACAGCAGGGCCTCCGCACCACGATCGAAGAGGCCGGCACGATGGAGGTCGGCGGGATCACGCTGCAGAAGTACGTCACCGACCTGGAGGCCGTGGAGGACACGGAGCAGACCCAGGCGGCCGTGAAGGCCTTCCGCACGATGTTCGGCGAGGCCGGTCAGGAACAGATGATCGGCTTCACCGACGACGCCGTCCTGCAGATCAACGGCGGCGGCGACGCCTTCGTCGAAGAGGTCGTCTCGCACGCCACCGGCGCCAGCGATCATACGAACGAGGCCCTGACAACCGTCGGAGCCATGCTGCCGAAGCAGGGCAACGTGTTCGGAGCGATCGACCTCGCCAGCGTGGCGCAGGCCGGCCTGGCGATGGCGATTGAGAAAGAGATGTTCCCGCCGCTCTTCCCCGCGGAGCAGGTTCGCGGCGTGCAGATCGAGAACAGCTACGCCGCGTTCGTCCTCCGCGTCGAAGGCGAAACGATCGTCGTCGAGGGGGTGATCCCGGCGGAGCAGGTCCGCAACGTGGTCGAGTTCGGCACCGCGTTGCAGGGCGGCGCCCAGGGGTTCTGAACCCGGTCGCGGGGCGACGCCCCGCAGACGTCTGGCAAGACGCGCACGCCCCGGCCCCGCAGTGGGGTCGGGGCGTGTTTGCGTCCAATGGTATGGTGCGCCGATGAGCGCGCCCGTCACCCTGTTCGAGGACCCCCGCTGGCTCCGCCTGCTGCCGTTGGTTTACCTGCGGAGCGTCGGCGAACTGCTATGCGGCGCCCAGACGTTGCGGGAGCGGACCGAACGCCGCGTCGCCGACGCCGGGCTGCCAGCCGAATGCGGTCTATGGGTGCGGCCGCACCTCGCCGAACTGACCCGCGAACGCACCGACCGCCCGGTCAACGAACCGCTGGCGGCGGGCTCGCTCCTGCTGAGCGCCCGCGGCTGGTGGCGGCGGCTGCCGGAGTTGGAGCGGCCGGCGCCGTGGGTCGGCACAGTCGGCTCGGCGATCGCCTGCATCCGTGCGGACGCCGAACTCGCCGCGGCGCTTTCCCCCAAAACGATGCTGAACGAGGTGCGGATCGAAGCGCTGCTCGCCGGCGTGCCGCGGGAGGACGTGTCCGAGGACGTCACCCTGATGGCGTACCCTTGGGACTTGGTCGCCCACAACGACGCCCTGCTGCGGGCCGACTGGGAGGACGGCTCCCCCGGCGCCGGCGTGCGGGGCACGGTTCACCCCGGTTCGCACTTATTGGGGGAGGACATCCACATCGGGGCCGGCTCCGTGGTGAAGCCCTGCGTGGTGATCGACGCGACCGAGGGGCCGGTCTGGATCGGCGAGAACTGCACGATCCAGCCGCACAGTTTCATTGAGGGCCCCTGCTACCTCGGCGACCGCACCCTGCTCCAACCGGGCGCCGTGGTGCACGAAGGCTGCACCGTGGGCCGGGTCTGCAAGATCGGCGGGGAACTGGAGGCGTCCATCTTCCACCCCTACAGCAACAAGCAGCACGACGGCTTCCTGGGCCACGCGGTCGTCGGCAGCTTCGTGAACGTCGCCGCCGACGTGGTCGCCAGCGATTTGAAGAACACCTACGGCCGCATCCGCGTCCCGCTGAACGGCCGCGACGTGGACAGCGGGCGGATGTTCGTCGGCCCCACGATCGGCGACCACAGCAAGGTGGGCATCAACGTGAGCTTCCCCACCGGCGCCGTGATGGGATTCTGCAGCAGCGTGGTCGGCCCGGCGGCACCGAAGTTCACGCCCTCCTTCGCCTGGCTGGACTCGACGGGGGGCGAGTTGACGGTCGACCGCTACGACGCCGCCCGCGGCCTCGCCATCGCCAAAACGGTCATGGCCCGCCGCCAACTGGTCATGAGCCCCGCCGAGGAAGCCGCATTCCTCGACGTCCGCACCCGCGCACTGGCCAGCGAACACGCCTCGCAGGTGCGGATCGAAAGCGGCGGGTAAAAATAACGTCGAGGCTCCGCGGAGCCTCGGCGTGACGGTTCCGTTTCAGCCGATTTCGGGCACGACGAAGCCGTCGCGGTACTTCCGCTTGAGGAACGCGTTGGCGGCCTCGGCGTGTTCGCCGGTGAAGCGTTCCGTTTCCGGGTCGTGGGTCAGCATCGGGCTGGTGTGGATCACGTCGTCCGTGGGGCGGACGCCGAACGGCTTGAGCTGGGCGGCCATCTCCTCCAGCACCTTCGGCCAGACGTCGGTGCCGACGTCCAGATTCGCGGCGCCCTTGCCGGGCACTTCCCCGCCGGCCCGGAAGCCGACGTTGGCCAGATTGCACCAGCCGGTCGAGTGGTGGCCGACCTCGATCTCCGCGTGCAGCTCTTCCTTCTTCCGGGAGCGGACTGCGTCGAGGAAGTTCTGGAAGTGGATGCGGTCCATGTCGCCGCCCTTAAACTTCCGCATCTCCTTGCCGTCGGCGTCGTAGGCTGTGCCGGAGCCGCGACCGCCGACGTAGGAGCCGCCCTCGCAGGTCACGACGTAGCCGGTGCCCGGCCCGCTGACCTTGCGGCCGGCCCGGGAGGACCAGCTGCCCTTCTTCGTGTCGGGATTCGACCAGAGATTGCTCAGGGCGATGATCGTGGGAATCTTGCCGGTGTCGAAATAGGCGTAGTGGACGTTCGGCGTGTCGCCGGCGTCGTCCCAGCCGACGCGACCGCCGGTTGCCACGATGCGGGTCGGCAGGGTGACTTCGTCTTGGAAGACGACGTTGCGGACGTCGTCCAGCACGTGGACGCCCCAGTTGCCCATCTCGCCGCTGCCGGTGTTCCAGTCCCAGTGCCAGTCATAGTGGAGGTTACTGCGGTACAGCGGTTCCTCCTGGGCCGGGCCGAGCCAGAGGTCGTAGTCGACCTCCTTCGGGATCTCCAGCGGCTTCTCCCGCTTGCCGATGGGGCCGCGGACGCCGAAGCGGTTCGCCTGGACGTACTCGATCTCGCCGAGGGCCTTCTCCTCGTGGAGGAACTGCTTGATCTCGGTCTGCATCGGATCGCTCCGTTGCTGGGTGCCGAGCTGGCAGATGCGGTCGTACTTCCGGGCCGCGTTGACGACCTGACGGCCTTCCCACTGGGTGTGGGACAGCGGCTTCTCGACGTAGACGTCCTTGCCCGCTTGCATCGCCCAGACCGCGGCGAGGCAGTGCCAGTGATTGCAGGTGGTGATGATCACCGCGTCCACCGCCGGATCGTCCAGCAGTTTGCGCAGGTCGGTGTAAACCTTCTCGGCCCCCAGCGAGCCGGCGAGCTTCTTGGCCCGGCTCTCGTCCGGGTCGGCGACGGCGACGAACTTCACCCCCGGAAGCTTCTTGAAGCCCCCGCTGACCTGTCCGCCGCGGCCGCCGGCGCCGATCAGGCCCATGCCGATCTCCTCGTTCGCCGCCGTGCGGGCGGAGGCGGACCGCACGCCGGAAAGCGCGACGGCGGCGCCGGTCGCCTGGAGGAACGTACGCCGTTTCAAACTGGACATCGGGCCGGACTTTCGCAGGAACGAGTTGAACGCGACCGGGAAGGCTAATCGGCCCGACGCCCATGGGCAAACAGTTCCCGATGGATCGCCGTATCGCCCAGCGCCCCCTCGCCCGCCGCTCAGTCCGCGGCGACGGCGTTCTCGTTGAAGCGGTAGCCGACGCCGCGGACCGTCTCCACGGTTTCCGCCCGATCGCCGAGCTTCTGCCGCAGGCTGCGGACGTGCACGTCGATGGTGCGTTCCAGGGCGTTAGCGTCGCCGCCGCGGCTGGCGTCCATCAGTTCATGCCGGCTGAACGGCCGCCCGGGTTGCCGCATCAGCGTCCAGAGCAGGCGGAACTCCGTGGGCGTGAGGTTCAGGTCCTCCCCCCCGGCGGTCGCGGTGTGCCGTTCACGGTCCACTTCTAACCCGGCGCCGGAAACCTTGTCCGCCTCGGCTTCCTCGGCGTCCGGCCGGCGGAGCAGGCTGCGAACTCGGGCCACAAGCGGCTTCATCTTGAACGGCTTGGTGACGTAGTCGTCCGCCCCCATGTGGAAACCGACCAACTCGTCGACCTCCTCCCCCTTCGCCGTGAGCATCAGCACCCGCACGCCTTTGGTGCGGGCGTCGCTGCGAAGTTCTCGGCAGACGGCCAGCCCGTCCATCACCGGGAGCATCAGATCGAGCACGATCAGGTCCGGCAGCAGCGCCCGGGCCTTGGAGAGTCCGTCCCGGCCGTCCCGGGCGACGTGCACCTCGTGACCTTCCGACTCCAGGTTGTAGGCGAGCACTTCGGCGAGGCTGCGTTCGTCCTCGACGATCAGAATGGTCCTGCGGGGCATGGGGCCAGCATCCCCGAAAGACGAGGGCGGGGCGTGAAGAACCTGTGAAGGTTTGGAGAAGCCCGCCCTCCGCCGGTCAGCCTGAAACGGTCAGGACGCGACGGCGAGCGAGGAATCCGGATGCGGGATCTGTAAATCGGCGGGGCCGAACCGTTCCTCCGCCGTTTCGCCGGCCCGGCGGTCCGGGAACTTTTTGCGGTGCCGCACGATCTGCCCCTCGACGAGGTAGATCGCGTCCTTGGCAATGTTGGTCGCGTGGTCGGCGATCCGCTCCAGATGGCGGGAGACGTTGAACAGCCCGACGGCGGCGTCGACCGCGGCGGGGTTCGCCCGCATCGCGGCGGTCATCTCGTCGAGCGTTTCCCGGTTCAGGCCGTCGACGATGTCGTCGTCGGCGCACACCGCCCGGGCCTTGGCGGGGTCGAGATCGACGTAGGCGTCAATGCTGCGACGGAGCATGTCCAGCGCCACCCCGGCCGTCTGCCGGACCCGCTTCAACGCGGGCAGATCGCTGAGCCCGACCGGCCGGGCCTCGCCGGCCTCGCGGGCGGCGGCGGCCGCGGCGGCGGCGTGATCGGCTCGCTCCGCGATGTGGACGCCCAGGTCCGCGACGCGTTCCAGTTCCTTCGCGATCTTCAACACGGACACGACCCGACGCAGGTCCTCCGCCACCGGGGCGTGCAGCGCGAGCACCCGCAGGCAGCGCTCCTCGACCTGCACGTCGTACCAGTCGACGCGCTTGTCCGCGGCCTTCAGCTGCGTCGCCAGACCGCCGGTCCCGCCCAGACCGTCGACCGCCGCCCCGACCAGTTCCTCAGTCAGCGCGCACATCGTGAGGATGTCACGATGGGTCTCCTCCATGTCTCGGCTGAGAGAGAGCGACATAACGGGCAGTCCAATGCAAAGGGGGGGCGAGAAGGCGGTCGCGGGGCCAACGAGCGCGACCGGGCCGGCAGGACGAATCGTACGTTCCTGACCAGTGCTCATCCTACCGCATTTGATCAAAGTTTTGCGAAGTTTCCGTGAAGGAGACCCCCCGGGGACTTGAACCTGGCGCCCCTGGCGGTAGGCCCCGGGGGGAGCCCCGGTCAGGCCGCGGGGAGCGTTACGGTGAAGGTCGCCCCCCGGCCCGGTTCGCTCTCCACGGCGACGGCGCCGTCGAAGACGGCGACCATCTGTTTGACGATCGCCAGCCCCAGCCCGGTGCCGCCCTTCTCGCGGCTGCGGGCCGGGTCGACGCGGTGGAACCGCTGGAACACGCGGTTCAGGTGCTCCGGGGGAATGCCCTCGCCAGTGTCGATCACCCGCAGCCGGATGACGGGTCGGTCGTCGACCTGATCGGGGAACCACTCGACCGTCGCCCGGCCGCCCGCCGGCGTGTGACGGAGGGCGTTGGTGAGCAGGTTGTCCAAAATCGTGATCAGGGCGTCCGCGTCCGCCCGCACGTGGGCCGCCTCCGGCGGCGGGACGGACGACAGCTGCACCCCCGCCTTCACGGCCGCGGCCCGCAGGCCCCGCAGGGCCTCCTCCACCGCCGGGCCGACCGGCACCCGGCGGACGTCGAAGACGTCCCGCCCGCTTTCCACCCGGGCCAGGCGGATGACGTCCACCACCAGATCGTGCAGTCGGTCGGCGTGGTTCTCGATGTCCTTCAGGAACCGCCGGGCGATCGGCGGGCCCTCCAGCGGGCCGTCCAGCAGCGTCTCGGCGAGGGCGCTGATCGCGGCGATCGGCGTTTTCAGTTCGTGGGAGACGTTGGAGACGAAGTCCCGCCGCATCGACTCGAGCCGGCGGAGGTCCGTCACGTCCCGAACCTGCAGCACGGCACCCGCGGCGCCCTTCGCCGAGGCGATGCCGGGCAGCGGGTCGGCCCGCAGCGCCAGCGTCGCCGAGCCGACTTCGAACTCCGCCTCGTACCGCCCCGCCCCGCCCAGCACGGCCTCGCAGGCGTCGGTGACGGCGCTGCGGCGGACCACCTCCCACACCCGGCGGCCCTTCAGTTCCCCCAAGGGCAACCGCAGCAGGGCCGTGGCGGAGCGGTTCACCAGCAGCAACCGTTCCGCCCCGTCCACGGCCAGCACGCCCTCGCTCATACCTTCCAGGGCGGCGAACAGACGGTCGCGGTCCTCCGCCAGTTCGACCACCGTGGCATCCGTGCGGCGGGCGCGGCGGGCGACGCTGCGGACGGCGTCCCGCAGGTCCGGCTCCGGCTCGTGGGGGGGCAGCAGCGGGAGGGGAGAAGAGGTGCCGCGGCGGAGGTGCTCGGCCAGTTCCGCCAGTTCCCGATCCCGCCGATAGCGGCCGAAGACCTGCCACACGGCCGCCGCCGCCGCCGCGAGCAGCATTCCCGCCGCCGCCGCCGCCCGCCAGGCGGGCGAGTCCGAGGACAGCCCCAGCCCCGCGATCGCCACCGGGACCGCCCACGGCAGTGTGCCGGTCCACGCCACCGCAACCGGCCGCGGCGGGGGCGAATCGGTCACCGGGGGGGACGCGGGCGGAACGGGAGCGAAACCGGCGGGGGGAACTGCGGGCGACGGCCTTGTCCGTCCGCGGGCGCCCGTCCGCAACCCAATCCCCGCGATTCCCACACCGGTTCTTCACAGCATCCGCACGCCTCGCCTCCCGACCGGACCCGGCGGATTCCTCTCCCGAGAGGGGACGACGGGGGAAGGCCGGGGCGGGCTGCGAACGGACGCTTGCGGTTTCGCGGCGTCCGAAGATTCTTTAGCTCCGCGAAACCGCAAGCGACGCACGACGCTGAGGGTTGTCCGACGGTTCGCCCGCCTCTCACGATCGTGCCCGCTTGGCCGCCCCCGCCCTTTCCGCCGCGGCTCCCGGGGACGGCCGCGCCGTGACGATCGGCACGCTGCTGGGCCTGTGCAGCGCCCTGACCTACACGCTGGCGAACGCCGCCCTGCGGGACCTCAGCCGGCCGGACGACCTCGACTGGTCGCTGTGGGTCACCTTCTGCAAGGCGGCCCCGGTCGTCCTGACGGCGTGGACGCTGGTCGGGTGGAGGACCGCCCGGGGGTTGCCGGCGCTGCCGCCGCGGTCGGTCCTGCCGCGGCTGATGGCGGCGGGCGTGCTGGCTCAACTCGGCGGGAACCTGATGTTTCAGGAGGCCCTGGGCGTGCTGGGGCTGGCCCTCACGGTGCCGGTGACGTTCACCGGCATCATCCTGTGCGGGGCCGGGCTGGGCTGGTTCGTGCTGGGAGAACCGGTCGGCGTGCGGCAGGGGGTGTCAATCGTGCTGCTGATCACGGCGACGGCGGCCCTGAGCCTCGCGGCGCCGGACGCGGCGGAGGCGGTGCTCCGGCAGTCGCTGATCGGGGCGCACGCCGATCCGCTGCGGGTGGCGCTCGCGGTGGCGACGGCGCTGGGGGCCGGCTGTGCCTACGGCACGCTGGGGGTGGTGATCCGCAAGACCGGCGGCGAGGGCGTGGGGGTGTCCGGCACGCTGGCCCCATTGAGCCTCGCCGGGCTGATCAGCCTGGCGGCGCTGCTCGGCCTGCGGAGCGGCGCCGGCTGGCAGTCCGTGAACCCCATCGCCGGCACGCCGCCGGAGGCCGTCCCCTCCCTGCTGATCGCCGGGGCGGCGAACGCGACGGCCTTCTTCTGCATCGCCGCGGCCCTGCACCGCATCCCGGTGGTGCGGTCGAACCTGCTGAACGCCTCGCAGGCAGCGATGGCGGGGGTCGTGGGCGTCGTCTGGTTCGAGGAGCCGCCGACCGGCTGGCTGGCGCTCGGGATCACCCTGACGATCGCCGGGCTGGCACTGCTCGGCCTGCGCAAACCCCGGCGTCGAACGCCCCGCCGCCCCCCGCCGGCGTGAGGGGCGAGCGTGAAAGGCCGTTGTGAGCGACGGTTGAAGGCGTGTATCATCATTGATGCGTCGTCCCTCGGCGTCCCCCCGCCTCCCGCCTCACAACCCGTTCGCCCGTGCCCCCCTTCGGTTCCACCGAGCCCCGCCGCGCCGCGCGCCGGTTCGTCCCGCTCGCCGTGGTCTTCCTCCTCAGCTCGCTTGAGCTGCGCGCCGCGGCTGCCGCGGCGCCGGAGGTGGGCGCGATGCGGAGCTTCCTGGAAGCGAACTGCAGTGACTGCCACGCGAACGGGGCGACGGAGGGCGGCTTTGAGCTGTCCTCCCTGCCGGACGAGCCCACCGTTCACGACGCCGGCCGCTGGGACCGCGTGTATGACCGCATTCAGGGCGGCGAGATGCCGCCGGCCGATTACGGCCCGCTGGATCGGGGAGAGAGCCGCGACTTTCTGTTCGATCTCTCCCGCTGGCTCTCCACGCAGCAGTCCGTGGAGATCTCCGAGAAGGGCCGCTCCCGCGGGCGGCGGCTGACGGCCCTCCAACTGGAGCGGACGTTGCAGGCGACGCTCGGCATCGACGTGCCGCTGGCCTCTCTCCTCCCGCCGGACCGCCGCCACCACGGCTTCACCACCGTGACCGAGGGCGGGCTGAGCCACCACGACCTCGCCGCCCACCTGGAGGTGGTCGACGCGGCGCTGGAGGAGGCGTTCGACCGGGCGCGGACCCCGCAGGCCGTCTGGGAGAAGGAGCTGTCCGCGAAGGATCTGGCCCGCACCAACCCGAACCGCCGCTGCCGCGAGCCGGAGCTCTACAAAGAAATGGCGGTCAGCTGGTCGACGAGGCTGGTCTACGTCGGCCGTCTGCCCGTCACGACGGCCCGGGACGGCGGCGGCTGGCACCGGCTGACTTTCGAGGCCGAGGCCCTCAAAGCCCCCAAGGAGGGCCTGTGGTGCACCGTCCGCACCGGCAAGCTCTCCTCCAGCGCCCCGACAATGCAGGACGTGGGCACGTTCCTCGTCACCGACCAGCCGAAAACCTACACCTTTGAAGCGTGGCTGCCGGAGGGCGACATGTTCGAGGTGCGGCCCAACGACCACCGCCTCAAACAGGGCCAGACCCCCGGCGGGCAGGTCGGCGCCGGCGAGATGCAGCCGCAGAACGTCGCCGGCCTCGGCCTGCATAAGGCCACGCTGACCCGTTTCCACCGCGGCCCCTCCGACGAGGAGGTCCGCGCGCTGCTGTTCGGCGACGTGGAAACGCAGTGGGTCAAGAACGAGGACCGCAAGAAGGGCCAGCCCTCCGGCTGGCACGAACCCAAACCGCGGAACCCCCAGGGGGCGCTGTCGGCGCTGATGCGGCAGTTCGCCGACCGGGCCTTCCGCCGGTCCGTCGATTCCGCCTCGCTGGCCCCCTACATCGCCGACGCCCAGGCGAATCTGCAGGCCGGGCAGTCCTTCACGGAGGCCCTGCGAGGCGGCTATCGGGCCCTGCTGTGCAGCCCGCGGTTCATCTACCACGTCGAGGAACCGGGCGAACTGGACGGCCCGGCGTTGGCGGCCCGGCTGGCCTACTTCCTCACCGGCGGCCCGCCGGACGCGGAACTCGCCGCCCTCGGCGCCAACGGGGAGATCACGAAGGACGACGTGCTGCGGGCCCAGACGGAACGCCTGCTGACGGAGGAACGCCACGGCGTCCGCGGCCTCGAGCGCTTCGTGCAGGACTTTGCCTTTGAGTGGCTGGACCTCTCCGAGCTGGACGCCACGGAGGTGATCTCCCTCTACCCCGCCTTCGACCCGGCGTTGCAGATCTCCATGCGGGATCAGACGCACGCCCTGTTGCGGGCGATGTTCGCCGAGGACCTGTCCGTCACGCATGTGGTGGACGCGGACTTCGTTTTCCTGAACGAACGGCTCGCCGACCAGTACGACCTGCCGTTCACAGCGAAGCCGACGGAGTGGAGCCCGGAGAACGGCGGGCTGATCCGCGTGCCGTTGCCGAAGGACAGCCCCCGCGGCGGGCTGCTCACGCAGGGTTCGATCCTGAAGCACACTGCCGACGGCGCCGCCACCAGTCCGATCCTGCGGGGCGTGTGGGCCTCCGAACGGCTGTTGGGCATCACCGTCCCGCCGCCGCCGGAGAACATCCCCGCCGTCGAGCCGGACACCCGCGGCTCCACCACCATCCGCGAACAGCTCGCCAAGCACCGGGCCGACCCGAGTTGCGCCAGTTGCCACGTGAAGGTGGACCCGGTCGGCTTCGCGTTGGAATCGTTCGATCCCGCGGGGGCCTTCCGCACCGATTACATGACGCGGCGGGGCGGGAAGACTGTCCCCCGGGCGCCGGTCGATCCGAGTTACGAGATGCCGGACGGCGCCTCCTTCGACGACGTGGTCGGCTTCCAGAAGTTGGCGACCCGCCGCCCGGACCCGCTCGCCGCGAACCTCGCCAGTCACCTGCTGACCTACGCCACCGGCGCCCCGGTCGCTTTCGCCGACCGCCGGGCGATCGACGACGTCGTCTGGCAGGCCCGCGACGCCGACTACGGCACGCGGTCCCTGCTGCACGCGTGCATTCAAAGCCCGCTCTTCCGCCGGAAGTAAGCGTTCCGGCCCCCGCCCGTATTCCTTCCCGCCCCCTGCCCCTCCCCATGTCCGCTTTCCGCCCCGCCCGTCGTCCCGGCGACGCCCTGCCCCGCCGCACCGTGCTGAAGGCCGCCGGCGTGGGGTTGGCCCTGCCGTGGCTCTCCGCGATGGACGGCCGTACCGCCGCCGCCGCGGAGGAGACCCCCACCGCCCCCGAATTGCCGGAGATCGAGCGCGGCGACGGCCCGCCCCGCCGGTTCGTCGCCTTCACGCTGAGCCTCGGCCTGCTGGGCGAGAACCTCAACCCGAAGCAGGCCGGCAAGGGTTGGGAGCCGTCGCGGTACCTGGAGCCGCTGACCGATCTGCGGGACCAGCTGACGATCCTCAGCGGCGTGTCGCACCCCGGCGTTCGCAGCGGGCACCGGGCCGAGGCCAGCCTGTTGACCGCCAACCCCGCTGGCGGTAACGGCCGGGGGCGGAACACGATCAGCCTGGATCAGTACCTCGCCAAGCACCTCGGCGGTTCGACGCGGTTCCCCTCGCTGGTGCTGTCCGGCGGCGGGTCGAACAGCCCCTGCTACACCGACGGCGGGGCGATGATCCCCGCCCAGGACCGCGTGGAAGACCTGTTCGCGGAGCTGTTCGTCGAGGACGACCCCGCCGCCCGCCGTCAGCACGCCCAGCGGGCCGCCCACGGCCGCAGCGTGATGGACCTGGTGCTGGACGACGCGAACCGGCTCTCCCGCGAAGTCGGCGCCGGCGACCGCCGCCGGCTGGACGAGTACTTCAGCGGCGTCCGCGACCTGGAGGTCCGCATGGCCGCCGACGAGAAGTGGGCCAAGTCGAAGAAGCCGCAGGTCGAGATGGAGCCGCCGGACGAAATCCGGGACGCCAACGAGTTCATCGCCAAGCAGGCGTTGATGTCCGAGGTCGTGAAGCTGGCCCTGGAGACCGATTCGACCCGCTATGTGGTGCATCACCTCGGCGGCTCCAACCACCGGGCGCCGCTGCCGGGCGTGAATACCGGCTGGCACAGCCTGTCGCACCACGGCAAGGAGGATGACAAACTCACGCAGCTCGCGATCGTCGAAGCCGCGCTGATCGCCAGTTGGGGCGACTTCCTGCGCAGCCTGGGCGAGGTGAAGGAGTCCGGCCGCAGCCTGCTGGACAGCACGACCGTGCTGCTGACCTCGAACCTCGGCAACGCCTCGAACCACGACAACCGCAACATGCCGGTACTCCTCGCCGGCGGCGGCTACCAGCACGGCCAGCACCTCGCCCACGACCCGCAGGACAACGCCCCGCTGCCGAAGTTGTTCACCACGATCGCCAACCGCCACGGCCTCGGCATCGACCGCTTCTTCGGCGACCCCGGCACCCAAAGCGGGCTGGAACTGGCCTGACGGGGGCGGGCGTCGCACCGGTGCGGCCGCGTTATCAGACTGGGTTCACCCGGGTTCGCACGACAACCGGCCGCGTTTTAACCGGACCGCCCATGAAACTCGTCGCCGAGAGCGAACACAGCACGACGACCGGCAAACGAGCGTGGCTGTTGGTGTGCTGGCTCGTGCTCCCGTGGCTGGTGAGTTTCCTGCTGCTCGTTGGGCTGATTGGTTTCACGCCGGGGCCGTATCTTGGCGCCGCCGGCTCGATCCCGCGCCAGCAGCCTGGGCTCGTCGCCGACGTGATCAACGTCTGGGAGCCGAGCCCGCCGACCGCCCCGGTGACGCAATTCTATCTGATGGTCGGCTGGGACATGCACGTCCTCACCCATGCCAACGCGACGCGGCAGGACTGGCAATGGCGTGCCGGCGGGCTCTCCGCCGGCCGGGGGAGCAGTTCGCTCAGTAGGTCCGTCTGGGCTGCCTGCCGGATCTGGTGGTTGCTCCCGCTGCCGGCGCTGGCGTCGGCGGCCGGTCTCTGGCGGTGGACGCGACGGCAGGGTTCGCCGAGCCCCCCGGTGTGAGCCCGGAGCGCAAGCTCCGGCCGGCGAGCGGAGCGAGCCGAGTGCGGGACGCAACGCACCGCCGGAGCTTGCGCTCCGGGCTCACGCGTTTCCGACGTACGCTCACCGCTGGGAAACGTCGCCGCTCTGCCAAGCCTTTTGGAGGAAGGCGTCGATCCGCTCCATCGTGGGCGTGAACCACGGTTCCCAGTTCCATTCGCCGTGCAGGCCGCCGGTGAGGACGAAGGTGTCCACGGAGACGCCCAGCTTCTCCAGCTTGCCGCGGAGGCCGTCGAAGCTGTCCAGCGAGTTCTCGCCGATCAGCAGCATCGGCGGGGCGTCCGCGGTCGCCCAGTGGGCCGGGGACGCGGCCGTGTACTGCTCCGGGACCTCATCGAAGGTCCCGCCGAGGAACAGCCGGTAGTTGGAGTCCGGACGGCGGGAACTGTCGATCGCCTGCTTCGACTCCGTATCCGTCGGCCCGGCAATGACCACCGCGGCCTGCACCTGAGCGCTGATGGCGTCGACCAAGCCTTTCTGCTCCTCGGCCGGCGGGTTCATCGTCGCCAGCAGGGCGGCGAGGTGGGCGCCAGCGGAACTGCCGACGACGGCGAAGCGGTCTTCGTCGTAGCCGTATTCGCCCGCTTTGGACCGCAGGAACTGCACCGCGGCCCGCACGTCCTCGATCGCCGCGGGGAACTTCGCGGTCCCGGCAAGGCGGTAGTCGATCGTCGCCGCGGCGTAGCCGCGGGCGGCCAGCCAGAGGGCCTTGTTCCGCTCGCCGCCGCGTTCGCCCTTCCGCCATCCGCCGCCGTGGATCAGCACGACCAGCGGCGGCTCCTCCCCCGGCTTGGCGTTCGGCCCGGGCAGATACAGATCAAGCTTCAACGCCCCGGTCTCCCGCTCGGCGAAGGTCACGCCCAACTGCTCCGTCACGCCCTGGGCCGGGCTGAGGTTCGGCCGGACGACCTCATAACCCAGCGGGGCGAGGGCAGCCTTCAGCTCCTTGAAGTTCTGCGGCTTCTTTCCCTCCGGCAGGGCCGGCGGCATCGCGGGGGTCCCGTCCTCCGCCGCGGCGGGAGACATCGCCGCGTCGACGGCGGCACCCGATTCTAGCCCGCGGAGGTAGGCCAGCAGCTCGAAGATTTCGTCCTCGGTGAAGCGGTCCAGCAGGGCCTTGGGCATGAGCGAGACGTCCGACTGCACCATGTCGAGGACGTCCTCCCGGGCGATCACCGTCGGCTCCTTCGCCTCCGGGTCGGAGAGGATCGAGACGGACTCCTCGGTCTCCGCCACCACCAGCCCGGTGAAGACCTGCCCGTCCATGGTCAGCACCTGCCGGACGGCGTACTTCGGATCGACGTGGGCGCTGGGATCCAGCATCTCCCGCAGCACGATGCGATCGTCGCCCTTCCACCGCTCGAACACCCCCACCAGCGACGGGCCGACGAGACTCTCGGCGGAGTCCGACCGATGACACTGGGCGCAGGTGGCCTCCGTGAAGATCCGCTGCCCGATCTCCGGCGAACGGCCGGCGAGCTTCTGCTCCGGATCCGCCCCCTCCGGCAGCAGGTCGGCGACGGTCCACTTCTGCACGAACTCCCGGGTGTTGCCGATCGGGTCTTCCGGTACGGTCGGGTTCGCGAGCCAGGCGTCGAGGTCCGGCACGACGACCATCACCCCGTACATCCGCATCCAGTGCCGGGGGAAGGTGCAGACGTAGGGGTACTCGCCCGGTTCGCTGGGGGCGGTGAAGGTCAGGCGGGAGCTGGCGTGGGCGTCGACCAGTTCCGTGGCGAACAGCACGTCCTCACCGTCCGGCACGTACGGGTTGCCGGTCGAACCGCCGGACGGGCCGACCTGCATGCCGCGTTCGGCCACGTCCCGGAGCTGCCCCGGCGTGGTGACGACCAGGTTGTGCGGCATGAGGTCCTCGTTCTCCAGCCAGACCTGCACCGACCGGCCGGCCTCCACGGCGAAGTAGGGGATGTCGTACCGCATCTCCTCCTCGACGGTTTTGATGCGGACCACCCGCACCGTGACTTCCCGCAGCCGGGTCCGCAGGGCCTTCGCCTCCTCGACCGGCAGCCGGGCGAACAGGCCGTCGGCCAGCTGCATGGCACTGAGAAAGTCGTCGGTGGTGCGGTCGGCGGCGGCCGTCTTCTCCGCCAGTTCGACTAGCACACCGGCCGCCGCGGCGCTGACGGCCGGGTTGCGCTCCTCGGCGGGCACGGTCAGCAGCGTGCGGACCGCGGCAGGCCGGAGCGCCGGGTTCTTCAACAGCGGGGCGAGCCGCACGAAGGTGTCCGCCTGCCCCGCGGGAATCGCGGCGAGGGCGGCGATCGCGGCCTTCTTCACCGCCGCGTCGTCGCTGCTGAGCAGCCCCACGACGTCCTCCCGCAGCCCGACCCGGGCCTCCGCCGACGGCACCAGCGGCAGGGCGGCCAGCCAATCGATCGAGGTGCCGGCGTTGCCCACAGAGAACTTCCCGGCCTGCATCAGCGCCGCGAACGCCGCGACCCGCAACGGCCGGTTCTCCGCCGTCGCCGCGGCGTTCAACGCCTCCGCTTTGGCGGCCAGGGCGTCGACCGGCTGTTTGAGCAGCAGGTTCGTCAACTGCTCCGCCGCCCGCCGATCGCCGCGGTCCTCATCGCCCAAGGGTTCGAGGACCCGCAGCAGTTCGGCGACGGCGTCCGAGTCGTTCAATTCGACCAACCCCGCCAACGCCGCCGCCCGCTCCTTCGGCGACACGCCCGGCCGGGACAGGATCGCCTCGTAAACCGGGGCGTATTTCGGATCGGTGGTCTCCCGCTCCACCAACAGCAAGCGGGCGTCGTCGAGACGCTTCAACTGATATTCAACGATCCGCGGGCTCTTATCGAGGAACACCGTCGGCGGCTTGGGCTTTTCCGCCGTCATGCCCGGCATCGCCTGATCGGCGTGGGCGCCGTGTTCGTGCTGGGCGAACGCGGGCGCGACGCAGGGGGCAATGAGAAGCGCAGCGAGTGGACTGAGGAAAGCGGTCGCGCGGGGCATCGGCGGGGACGGATATCGGAAGGGAGTCGAAGGTGAGATAGACGTAACGCCGAGGCCCCGCGGGGCCTCGGCGTTATCACGATTCGATCGCGGGACGAATCAATCCAGCGCCCGCATCGTTTCGTCGAGGGTGTACTGCAGGAAGACGTCGACGTCGTTTTCCAGCACGCCCAGGGCCAGTTCGATGGCGGCGTCGCCCTCCAGGAAGCTCAACGCCCGCACCGTTTCGAGCCGCACGCGGGGGTGCTCGTCGGCGATGCGTTCCTCAAGCAGCCCCAGCGGGTTCTCCACGCGGTCCAGCCAGAACGACAACACCCGCACCGCCGCGGCCCGGGCGCGGGGGTCGTCGGCGGTCAGCAGTTCCTTCAACAACGGCTCATTGACCGTGTTGTGGGTCTGATACTGCCACAGCCCTTCGAGCCGGCTACGGATATAACTCGGATCGGATTCATCCAGACCGGCGAGCCATTTCTCCACGGCCGGCAGGACCTCGGCGGCGTCGCGGCCCAACAGCTGACGGCGGGCCCGGTACCGGGTCCGCAACTCCGGCTCGTCCAGCAGATCGAGCAGCGCCGGAACCGATTCCCCCTCGATCTTGGGCGCTTCGACCAGCGGCCGCTCCGGATAGGTCACCCGCCAGATGCGACCGTGGGTGTGGTCGCGGGCGGGGTCGCGGAGGTTGTGCTGCAGGTGGCCGATCAAAGCGTTGTGCCAGTCGACGATATAGAGCGAGCCGTCCGGGGCGAACTGGAGATCGACCGGCCGGAAGTTCCCGTCGCCCCCGTTGACCAGCAGCATCTCCCGCTCTTTCGCCGTGAAGCCGGAGCCGTCCTCCTCCACGTCGTATTGCAGCACGGCCCGGTCGCCGATCACGTTGGTGATCAGATAGTCGCCCTGCACCTCGTCCGGGAAGTGCCGGCTGGAAATCAGTTCCGCCCCGGCGGTCGGCCGGATCCGCTTTTTAAAGAACGGCGGGTAGGGGTTGTTGGGGTCGAGGTTCATCTCCTTCACGACCCGCCCGCCCTGGCTGCCGCCGGGGTGCTTTTCGGGCCAGTCGATCCGGCCGGAAATGGGCGTGCCCCAGTAATTCTCGCCCGGGGAGGCGTCCGCGAGGAACTCCTGGCCCCAGTCGTCGAAGACGTGGCCCCAGGGGTTGGCGAAGGCGAAGGAGATATGCACGTCCGTCCGCTCCGTGCGGGGGTTGTACCGCCAGACGCCGGCCTCGCTGAGGCGGTCGACGCCGAACGGGTCCTCCACCTGGCTCATTTTGAACGTGCCCTCCTGGAAGTAGAGGTTGCCGCCCGGCCCCCACTCGAACGCGGCGATGCCGTGGTGACTGTCGGCGGTGCCAAAGCCGGAGAGCTTGCGGATGCGGACGTCCTTGCCGTCTTTCGTGAACTCCCGGCGGACGTCGATTCGATCGTCACCGTCGGTGTCCTTCAGAAACAGAATATCTGGCTGCTGGGCCACGAAGACGCCGCCCATGCCGAATTCAAACCCGGTCGGCTGGTGCAGACCGCCGGCGAAGGTCACGCAGCGGTCGGTTTGGCCGTCGCCGTCGTCGTCCTCGAGGATCAGCAGTTTGTCGTCCAGTTCCGTCTTGGGCTTCCAGTGCGGGTAGGAGGGCATCACCGCGACCCACAGCCGGCCGGCGTCGTCAAAGTTCAACGCGACGGGGTTCGCCAGTTCCGGGAACTGCTCCTCGGAGGCGACCAACTCGATCTTGTATCCCGGCGGCAGCGTGAAGGATTTGAGCTGCGCCTCGGCCGAGAGATAATCCAGCGATCCCAGCTTGCCGGCCTTCGCCTGCTTGTCGTCCTCGCCGCCGACGTTCGACTTCGGATTAATGAACGGCAGCGTGTTCGAGTCGTCGACCTCCGCCGGCACGCTGCCGCCGCCGGCGAGCGTCCAGACGCGGGCGTCCCGGTTGGCGGTCATTTCATCGAGGATCGCCAACTCCCGGTTCATCACGTCCCGGTTGTTATAGGTCCCGTCGGAGCCGGCCAGACCTCGCGGCCCCCAGATGGAGTAGCCGTTGACGGCCCGATAGCGGTGCCACCAATGAAAGTTTTTATCGTCGAGCTCCGCGACCACCGCGGGGTTCGGCGACTCCGCAGCCCCGTCGCCGAACAGACCGGCGTCGAGGATCGGGGCGAGGGCTTCATAGCCCGCCTCATTGAGGTGGGCGCCGTTGAGGGTCAGCCGCTCGTCAGTCTTGTTGAACAGGTCCAACGTCGGGCGGAACAGGTCCACGAAGCCGACGTCGGTCGCCTCCGCCACGGCTTTGAGCGCGTCGGAGTACATCTCCAGCCGCGGGTTATGCGCGCTGCCGTCCGGCAGGTGCGGGTCGCCCGTGTCTTCAAAGGCGATCGGGGAGACCAGCACGATCCGCGGGGCGCCGTCGCCGCTGAAATCCTTGGCCTTCGTCTCCTCGACGAGCTTCGTCATGTCGGCTTTAAAATCCTCCAGCCCGGCCTCGCCGGCGAAGGATTCGTTGAAGCCGAAGAAGTACAGAATCACGTCCGCTCCGACGTGCTTCAGATGATCGTCCGGGGAGCCGAAGTCCCGGGTGCGAATCCGCAGGAACGGTTCGTCGCCGGGAAACGCGAGGTTCCGCACGACCAACTCGCGGTCCGGGAACCGCTGATAGAGCAGCGCCTCCCATTCGTTGTGATGCTGTAACCCCTCTGCCAGGGCGTTGCCGACCAGGGCGATGCGGTCGCCGGGTTCGGGTTCCAGTTCCGCGGCGAAGCACGGGGCGGGCAGGAGGCAGGCGAAGAGCGCCAGCGGCGAAAGTCGAATCATGTTCCGGGGGGCGAGCGGACCGGGGGCGGGGCGGCGGAGCCGGCGACCGAGTCACGTGGGCGTCCGCCGATCGGAGAACTGTACGGGCGCGACCGGGGCGACGGCTACCGTTGGGTCGACGCCGACCGCCGCCCGATCCCCGGTTCGCCCGACCCCGGCCGCACGACCGTCAGTCGGCCGCGGGGAGAATCGGCGTCTCCCACCCGGCCAGATCCGCCGGGCGAACGCCTTTCACATGGCCGCCGTGCCGGAACGTGGTGGGCTGGTAGGGACCCACCAACTCGACGTTCAGGTCCGGAGCGATTTCCTCCTCCAGCCCCGCGGCCCAGAAGCAGGCGTTGACCAGCATCCGCCGGAACCCGTCGTTCCGCAGGTCCTCCGAGGCGCCGTAGGTCGTCGTGAACACCCGACCGGAGCCCGCGTCCTCCGCGGACGAGGCGCCGGGAATCCGGTAGGTCCGCACCCAGGCGCCCGGGCAGGGCTGCTTGTCCGCGGCGGGCGGGGAGTCCGGCGTCATCCCCTGCAACGGCTGGGCGAACGCCAGCACGGTGCTGCCCGGCAGCGGCTCCGCCCAGTACCCGCCCGCCTCAACCCAGGCCTGTTCGACGCCGCGGAGAATCGGGTGGTCCGCCTGCTTCTCGTTCAGGTCCAGCCGCGTGCTCATCTCGTGGTTCTTGCCGTAGTGGCCGACCCACGTTTCGCCGAGCACCTGTTCGCCGAAGCCGCCGTCGAACCCGACGGCCTTGGATTGGAAGTCGTAGTTCGCGAACTTGCTGTCCTTCGACATCTTGAAGGCGTGCGTGGCGGTCCGCAGGCCGATCACCGGCCCGCCGCGGCGGAGATAGGCGTCGAAGTGCGCCATCTGATCGTCCGGTAGATTTTTGAACCGGAGGAAGTTCACCATCAGATCCGCGTCCGCCAGCGCCTCGAGGCCCGGGATGTTGTCCGCCGCCGGATCGATCTCGCCGGCGGCGTTCAGGCTGAACAGCACGGTGCACTCGAACCCGTGCCGCTTCGCTAGGATGCGGGCGAGGGCGGGGATCGTCTCTTCGGAGCGATACTCATGATCGCCGGCGATCAGCACGACCTTCGTACCCTGCCCCGGCCCGGCGTCGCCGCGGTAGACGAGGGGGGCGTTCGCATCGGCGGGGGCCGCGGCCAGCAGGGCCGCGAGGAGGGGGAGAGCGCTCATCGGCAACGTCCGGAAGGGATGGGATCGGAGAATCCCAACGGATCGCGCCCCGAAACGCCAGCGTCGCCGGCCCGCCGATTCGTTTCTGCGACGCCGCGCCTGCCGCGGCGGACAACCTCAGGCCCGCCGACACCTCGGCCGAGCCTCCCGACAAAAGATCCCCGACTAGGGGATGAACGCAACGGACGGAAACCCATAAAACGTAGCTCGAACTCTCTGTCGGGGGGAGAGGGCGACGTAGAATCCGACGTAATCGCCGCGACAACCGTTGCGGACCCGGAACTCGCCCGCGTCGCCGCCGCGTGGCCGCACCTACCGGCGGCCGTGAAGGCCGGCGTGCTGGCGTTGGTAGAGGCGAGCTCCGGGCCACGTGAGTCTAATGCGGGGGGGATGTGATCGGTGCGAGCGGCTGACAGCGCGGCCACACCCCCTCCGCTACCGCCGCCACTTGCATTCGTTTCCTGGCTCGGCTGCGCCGTCAGCCAACGCTTTGTTCGTGTTTTTGCGGAACGCCTCCTGACCAGCGGGCGTGGCCCCTGCCCCCCCCCCCCCGGCGCGGGCGAAGGATCCGCTCACCCGAGAAACACCTTCCGCCGGTGCCACCGCAGGCACGCCGGGTCCGGCCGGTTCGCTTCGACGTTCGGCAGGCGGACCGGCAGCCCGGCGTAGTCCGCCAATGCCCGCTGATCCGGCGCCGCCTCCCGAAAGTACCGGTCGTTCGCCACCAACACCGTCAGATCGTCGGACAGCGACCACAGCCCGTTGTCGAACAGCCAGTGCGGCAGCTTCGACAGGGCGATGCCGTTCTGCGGGGCATTGTTGTGGCTGGCGGCGTGGGCGTGGATGTGGGCCGCGTCCACCGGCGAGCCGACGTCCACGGCGTCCAGCCGGTACCCGGTGAGGGCGCAGGTGTAGTCGTAGGAACTCAGCACTGTGAGCCGGAAGCGGGCAACGTTGCCCCGGGCCGCCGGGGCCTCGGGCACGGGTAGGTCGGCGTCGCTCTCGCCGGGGCCGGCGATCTGGAGCAGGGCGTACAGCTCTGCCCGCTCCTCGATCGGGAAGAACGTCTCCACGAGCACGTGCATCGCCTTGAGGCGACTCGACGGATCCCGCAGGGAGGCGACGAAGCCCGGGTCCAGCGCCGCGGTCGCCGCCTTCCTGCGGTCGTCGCAGGGGGCGCCGGTTTCGTCGAAACACTCCCACAGCCCGTCGGATGAGAGGTGGAAGAACGGCAGCCGCACGTTCGCCGGTTGGGTGCGGCGGTGAGCGACGATCGTCCAGAACACTCCGAACCGGTAGGCCAGGGCGGGTCGAAATGTAATCGTCTCGCTGGCAGGTGCCCCTTCAGAATCGTTTATAAATAGGAGTGAGATATGAAAGGGCTCGCAGGGATCAGGTCGCTCGAGCCTGCTGCCGTGAGCAGAGCTACCTACGCCCCGCGAGAATGTTCGATGCGATGTCCTCGAACCTGCACCTCGTGTCGTGTCAGCGTCTCGTTCCACCCGTCACGGGTGCCAATGCGGGCGGTGTCGTCCAATAGGCCCAGTTTCTCCTCTCGCGCGGTCAGCTTGCGAAACTTCTCGTAACGCGAATCGTCGTCCGGCAAGAACGTCTCCTTGCGATGCAGCACCGGCGGGTTCGCCGACTTGCTGAAGTCGCGGGACTTTACGTCGCACCAGCCCATCGCCACACGCATTGACCATGCCAGAGCAGGGTGCGCTTCCCGGTCGAACGTCGGGTAACAGAGGTAGGAGACCTTCGATTCGACTCGGTTGAACTTGACGAGGTTGGCGTCGTCGTATCCGCCAATGAAGCTGCGGGCGCAGCTCTCGGCCACCCGGAGCGACAAGGGCAGCCGATCAAGATGATCGACGTGGACGTAGAACGCTCTCGGTAACGTCTTGCCGAACGACGCGGAGGCGACGGCCTCCTCGCGAGCCTTCTCGTCGCCGGCCGAGAACAGGGTTCGATCGCCCTCTTCACAGGCCGCGGCGTACGTGCCGAAGTGCGCCCGGATGTCGAGCCGTAGGTCTTCCGGCAGGTCCGACAGCTTTGGCCGCCCGATCCGTCTTTGACGAGATTTCGCATTGGTAGCGTCGTCGAAGCGGCTGAGCGCGAGGTACAGCCGCAATTCGTCGCGACGGGCCGCTTCGTACTCCTCCCAACGCTCCGCCCCCGTGACCCGCCGGACCACAGACATCGCCCGCTTCAGCGATCCGAACGCTTCGGCGATGTCAGCGAAGGTCTTCACTTCCGTACCGCCCGGGAGACGTCCGCGGTCGGCGACGAACGCGATGAGGGGATCGAGCAGAGCCTTGTGCTCCTCGAACAATCGGTCGCTCACCCGCACCCGCGGCGCAGCTCGGCGTCGTACGTAGCGGGACGCGATAAAGCCCTGCCGTCGAGCCGGATCGCGAAAGACGAGCAGCACGCCCGGAGCGATCGGCACCGCAGGCGGGGCGTCGTCCGGCAGCGTCTCGTCTACCCAAGTCCGCAGCTCTGCCTGCGTATAGAACTTCTGGAACGTGCCCGCGGCGGTCCGCGTGCCGTCGCCCTCGTTGCTCGCCGCTCCCAAAAGCCTGGCGAGTTCGTCGCGCAACCGGGCGGAGACGACCAGCAGTTCGCCAGTGAAATCCCACGCTTCACGCAGCGTGTCTGCACGCTCGGCAGGATTCTCGATAACGTTGATCACGTATCCGAGATTCACGACGTCGGCGGGGATTTTCGATGCCCGGGGCGCGTGGCACGGATCCCAACCTGCGGACTCAATCCCCGCCTTTCGCAGCCGCCGAACGTCCCCGCCGCGTCCACAACCGTGGTCGTAGAAGGTGTGCCCTTCGCGCAGGACGCCCAGGTCCAAGGCTAAGCGGGTTGGCCGTGACAACCCGGTTCGAATGATGGCTGTGCGCCCTCGTTCAAGGGACACCTCGAGAACGGAATCGGCGGGCGATCGTGGCATGACAGAATAGTCGACCGCAACCGCCCGCCGCTCAACCGTGTCCTTCGACGCTCCCTTATTCAGAGGTATCGACCTTCGGAACTCATACGATCGGGTGACCGTCTTGTGCGAGTTTGAACGCGACGGCGTGGTAGCAGCTGCGGTACGCCCCCTCCTTCCGACCGACCTCAGCGGGCTTGCCATTATTCTCCTTGTGCACTTGCGAGATGATTTTAGCCATCTCGTCGGCGGCAGCGTCCAACAGCTCAAGCGGATCCATTAACCATTCAAGTTGGCCTTCCTTCCACGCCTCCCGGTCGACGTTAGCCCGAAAGGCAGCCAGCATGGGGTATAACCAACCCTGCATGAACTTTACGTGGAAGTGTCCGGGAGCGAACGTGCACTTTTGATTGCGGAACCGCTCGTTCCCGGCCCCGGTATACTTGCTGGTTTTGGATTCACCGACCTTCAAGCTACCGAAATGAGACTTCATCTCTTTCCGCTGTTTGATGCGTTCAGAAAGGACGAGGATCTCATGAGACCGTGGGGCGATCCGTTCGAACGACCTAGCGGGCACCTCGCCGGGTTCGCATTTTTCGGCCGGCTTGGTGTCCGCTAAGAAGAAATCCAACACCCCTTTCGGGTGGCCAAACACCGTATTCGGGTGCGTGTTCCGATCGGAGAAGCGGTTCACGTCGAACAGTGACAGCAACCCGAGAACCTGCTCGACGCTGACTGTGCCGACGTCACCGGATTTGTAGATGATCTTGTCGGCACCGGTTTTCCCGTCGAGGTGTCGCTTGACGAGGTCGAAGCGGTCCGTCAGTTCGGCGAGGCTAGCGTCATTTACCTGAGCGGAACGGTTCAGCCCCTCAGCAAGTTCCACGATGTCGTCGGGGTGCACGCCCTGCATGAGGTGGACCCGCACGTGGGCATTCAACGAATCTCCGTCGCCGATCTGCTCCCGCGCCTCCATGATCGCGTGGAAAGTGTGGCCTCCGTTGACGATCCCGTGCAGGGCAGGATCAGATAGCCGTACGCGAACGGTCGAGCGGCCTCCTTCTTCCTTCTGCTGGTCGAACCCGTCGACCAGCAAGTAGATGCCCATGTTCTTCAGCACGAACCGGGAGGGGTCGTCCGTCAACGTCTCCACCATCCGCTTGGCGACCGGCCCCTTCAGCCGTCCCTTAGCACTGAGCTGGGGGCGGCGAGGGTTAACACCCATCCACTCCTTGAGTTCGTCGGGCAGATCGTCGACTGGAAGGAAGCAGGTGCCCAGCTTGACCCGTCCGGTGGGGGAGGATCCCTCGGGGAACGGTAGAGACCTCAGTTCGACGTCGGCGAACTCGAATTCGACCGGGCGCAGCGGCGTACGCGTATCCATCTGAAACTTTCTGTTGGGGAAGGCTGAGGGATCTACCCGCGGCCGTAACACGCCCGAGCCAACTAGCCAGGGCAACCTCAATCTACCGATGGGTACCTGCTGCGCCAACTGACGTTGGTGAGCGTCAGTTGATTTCGCTGGACGATGCCGATGTCAGGCGAGGCTCTTCGAGACCAGCTGAGAAACGCTCGCAAGATCACGCTCTCCTACTAGATAGGCGACGCCGCGGTGCAGGTGGCGATGGAACTCTTGAACGACTGCGGTCGCATCGTCTGCGGCGAGGCCGTCCGCAGTGCACCGTTGACGGATTAGGGCGGCGTAGAGGTCCGCGTCGCCCCCGGCGAACGTTCTCCAGGTCATCTCGATGCCGCCGTCGCCGGCGGGGCCGGGATCGCGGGGGCGGGTCGGTTCGGCAAGGGAAACGCAGAGGGCCCACCGGCTCAGGACGTTCCAGCCTTCGATGCCGGTGCGGCGTTTGAGGGACAGCATCTGGTCGCGGGCGGTGCGGGAGAGTCGCACGGTCTCTACGATTGGAGCCGACACCTCGGTCGAAGTTGAATCGCTCATACCGGCACCGTGGCGGTTCGAGAGGCGGCGGGGTGAGAACGTCGCGGCTCGGCCGGTTCGCGGGCGACGGACTCGCTCTCGTGGCCGCCAAAGGGGTAGCCGTTCTTGATCACCGTCCCGCCGCGTTCGTCGTGGTCGAGGTGGAACGCCCGGCTCATATGCGGGGCGAGCGACGCGTAGAGGTCGACGTCGATCTCCTCGTCGGTCGAGAGCAGAATCACCTGCCCGGCGGCGTGCGGGAAGTACCGCTCCGCCAACCGGCGGCGATGGACGCCGTCGAGTCGACCGAGCGGGGTGTCGACGACCACGGGCAAAGGACGGCCGCTGGCACGGGCCATCGCCCAAAGCATCGCCACGGCCAGCAACTGACGCTCGCCAGCACTGAGCCGTTCAGCGCGAACCTCTTCGCCATCCGAATTCGTAATGCTTAGGGCATACGTCTTCGGGTCGATGGAGAGTCCCCTGGCCAGCTCTGTCTTCCTCAATAGGGATCGGAAGCACTCGAGCACCAGCTTTTCCAGCCGTTCGAGGTGCCGGCGACGCAGGCGACTGCCGAACCGAGCCAGGGCGGCGCGAGCGGCTCCGGCGTGACGGTTGAACCGGGCGGCATCGGCCTCTTCGCCGCGGGCGAGCCGATCCTCGGCGAGTAATTTATCAAAATCACGCTGCCTACGGTCTCTCTCAACGGTGGCGTCGGCGAGGCGTTCGTCCGCGTTCGCGAGAGCTTCTCGCTTGGCACCGACCGTCATCAACGCCTCCTCGCGTTCGGACGCCGCTTCGCGAACGGCGTCGGCGTCTGGAGTCATCGACAGGGTGCGGGTCAGGTCATCCGCCCGGCCTGCGGCCTCGGCGTGACGGACCGCGAGTTCTCTCGCCTTAAAAATCTCCGCGGGGAGTACGACGGTGCGGAGTTGAGCGAGGCGATCGGCGGTGCGTTTCGCGTCCGGGGGGGCGGCACGCGAGTGCTCTGGAACGTACGACTCGTTCGCAGCCCACTCGCGGACGATCTCCATTACGTTTGGGTCGGCTTTGGAGGCCGTAAGCTCCGCTTCTAATCGGTCGGCCGCGTCTCGCAGCACGTGAGCGGCGACACGCTGGTCTGACCGGCGACCGGCTTTCTCCAACTGCTCCTCGGTCCGCTTGATGAGCGGGGAAAGGAGAGCCAGCGGAAGCGAACCGGCGGCGAGGGTTCGCATCTCCTGCTCGACGCCCCGACGTTCCGTGACAGCCTTTTCCAGCCGCTTCTCGTTCTCGCGGCGGTCGTCGGCGGCTCGACCGCCCTGTTCGCTGTAGCGGCGATCCGCCCTCTTGAGCAGCTCCTCGGCCCGATCGAGCTGTGAGCGCGCATCGGCGACCGCCTGTGCCACGACCTGTCTCGCCTCCTCGGCTGCGTCCAAAGCGTTCTCAGCGGCAGGCACCCGATCGTCCTGCTCAGCGGCTCGATCAACCTGGCGGCGTTTTAGCAGGACGTCGAGGTCCGCATGCAACTGGTCGACGAGATCGGCTCCCAACAACGCGCCAACGGCGGTGCGGAGCGTCCCCGCGGACTGTTCGGGGTCGGCGAGTTGCTCGATCCGTTCCCCGTCAAAGAAGAACAGCGGGGCGAGTCGTGGCGGCAGGAATTGGGCGACGTGCTCCGGCCACAGGCCACACAGGGGCGGATCAGGTTCGCCGTCGACCCAGATGTCGAGGACTTCCTTAGCCTTCTTTGAGGCGGACGGCGTGAGGCTCCAACACCGGCGGAGTCGGTACTCCTTCGGCTTGCCGGATTCGTGCACGGTGAACGTGACCTCAACCGCCGAGCCCTCAGACGACGGCGACGAACGATTCGTCGATCGCCGCAGGTATTCGTCATAGGCCAGCCCGCTGCGACGGACCGGTTCGGAAAGGTTGCCGTAGAGGGCGAGTTGAATGCCCTCCAAAATGGTTGTCTTCCCGGCCCCGTTGAGACCGCCGAACAGAATCACCGGCCTGTCCGGCGAGGCCGGGCGTAGGTTGGCCCGCTGCTCGCCGCGGTAGGGGCCGACGTTGTTTAGAACGAGTTCGTCAATCCGCATCGACGGCCTCCGCGTTCTGTTCCGCGTCGTTGATCGGTTGCAGCAGGCTGATCTGGACGAGCTCCTTCTTCGGCGGTTCCTGTTCGTCCTCGCCGCTGCGTTGGCGGGCCCGGTCGAGCGCGTCGTCCTCGCCGTCGTAGAAACATTTCTCGACGGTCTTCTCCAACGCTTTATACAGTCCGCGGCGGTTCGCCTTGGTGCGGAATCGACGCTCCACGTCCAGCAGGTTGCGAGCTAACTCGAAAGTCAGCGGACCGGCGGCGGGGACGGCGGGATCGTCGCCGCCGACGCCAGGTTGCGACTCCTCGCGCAGCATCGCCAGCGCCTCGGCGTCGAACACGAGGTCCTCGTCGATCGGCGGTCCCGGATAGGCCTCGCCGATCGCCTCCTCGTAGATCTGCGGAACGAGGTCCTCAATTTCGTGTTTCTCGACGACCCACAGTCGACGAATCTCCTGCAGCTCGGGAAGGGTCAATAGCTCCGTCTCGGCGACTGCGGGAGGACCGATCTCTCGGACGATTTGCTGGGTTTCCAGTACGCGACGCAGCCAGTTGGCGCGAGCCTCCTGCGTGTACGGCCCGCGGACGAGTTGGCTCTCGTCGCTATCGCCGGGGTGGTAGAGCGTGAGGTTGCCGGACAGCCGGCGATAGTCGCGGTTCTTCTTCTCGGTCGCCCGCTTCTCGTCACCGCGAAAATCGAGTTCGTCTCGCAGGGCGAGCAACGGCTCCATCCATTCCTTCTCGGCATCGTTCTGGATCATGGCCGCCATCGAGCGGTCCTGATCGACGAGCGTGCAGACGTAGCACCCGAACCGGCTGTTGCCGCAGGAGGGAGTGGTCTTATCGACCACGAGCGGGCACTCGCCGTCCTCGCTGGCCCCGCGGTACATGCCCATGAGGGCGTGGTTGTCCTGTCCCCACGGGTTGCCCTCGCGGGTGAGGAACGCCCACACGTCGTCGTTCGCCCAACGCTCGATGGGCGTGTAAATCAGGCAGTTCGGCAGCGTCACGTTCGGCGAGAGACGATCTCGGACGGCGTTCTCCGCGTGCTTGGCCATGTTGCGGGCGCGGGCTTGGCTCTCGGCCCGCCGGGTGCCGAGCACGAGGATCGCCTCGCCGTTCTCCCGCACCACGTCGCGGATGAAGTTGTTGCTCGGCTGAATCTTTAGGCGGTTTGTGCACCACCGGAACTTGTTCCGGGGGGCGGGGTAGCCGCGGCCGATCAGGTTCACCCAGAAGGTGTCCTCGACCGGCGGGGTGAGCCGATGCGATTGAATCGGCAAGCCCTGCTCGCGGGCTGCGTCGCCGATCTTCTTCAACGAGCCGGAAACCCATGCCGCCACGACGGGGTTCTCAACGAGCGTGTCCGTGCTGATGACGTGCACGGGCTTGGTGCGCTCGGCGGCCGGCAGTTTTTCCAAGGCCCGCCAGACAAGCTGCAGGATCGCCGTGGAATCTTTGCCGCCGCTATAGCCGATGACCCACGGGACGGCGTCGTCTTTATACAGCGTGCAAATCTCCGTCCGCAGGGCGGCCAGTTCGCCGCTCATCCCGCCGTCGAACGCCGACCCGCCGCCCATGAAGGGGGCAGGGTTATCCAGCAGCCCGTTCGGGGCGTCGTTAGTCGTTTCGGCCGTCATCGTCGCCTCTCGGCCGTCAAGTAGTGATCGTTGCGCATTCTGGTTCATCGGCGGTCGCCCCTCGGCGGGGTGAACTGTTCCTCGGCCCGCCGTTCTTCCGGTCCGAGCGGCAATCCGAGGTGCGTCTTGATCGCATTCGCGGTCAGCCGCACGTTCTGGTCTCCCTTCTTGACCTGCCCGTTGATGACGGTGCGGCCCTGCCAGACCTCCTCCGTTCGGCCCCAACGGAGCGTGCGGAGCGGTTCCAACTTCGCACGCCACACCTTCGGGTCCGAGTCGGCGTGCAGCAGCGAGTTGCCCGTTCTGCCCAATGCGACGAGCGTGGTGCTGTGCGTGTGGATGAACTGCTTGCGAACGTCCCCCGCGCTCATCTTGTGCTGGTGAACAAGCCGCCACTCCGGCACATGATCCGCGACGGCCTCCCACCACGCCACGGCTAGTTTCCTAGCCTCGTCGCGATCTTCGATCTCCAGCCGATCTAGGAGAGCCGTATTGGCGTTATAGATCGCCGAGAGGGTGAATAGCCGCTTCGACCTGGGCGACAGGCTGCTGCCCTCCAGTTCGACCAGCGGCTTGAAGAAGTCGCTGCCGAGCACCATTAACCGGGCGAGGACTGCCTTGTCGTCGCGGTGGTCGTAGAGCACGCCGATGCTTTTGCTCGGGCGGACGACGTGCCGGTTGAGGTCCGCGAACATCTGCTGGCAGCGTTCCAGCCCGAGATCGAGGAAGAACACGACCGCGATGCTTTCGTCGCCCAGGTCGGGGTTCTCCTCCAACGCACGCTGCACCGCCGCCCGCCGGTGCTGACCGTCGTTGATGATGAGCTTCGCCCCCATCGGGATGCTGAGCTTGCCGAGCAGCCCATCTTCGTCGAGCGGCTCGAACTGGACGTCAGAATCGATCGAGGCGGTGATAGCGCTAAAGCAGTAGTCGTCCGGGTTGTCGAGTACGTACCGGGTGATCTCCGGCAGACGCCCCTTGTTCAACGCCCGCTGTGCCCGCAGTTCGGGCGGCAGTTCTTCGTTGTCGAACGTGAACAGCTTGGGCACCAACCTCAGCGGGCACATGCTGATGTAGTATTCCCGACCGGCTTGGATGCCGCGGATCGCAGGGAAGTCGTATCCGAAGCTTACTCGCCCGATCTGCCGTCGCTCCCGCCCACTGGCCAGACCGCTGCCCACGGCGGGCGGGGCGGCTTTCCTGTTCACTGACATGGCGGACCCCTTGAGGACTGGCGGGGTACAGTGTGCGGACGGCAACTGTTTGTCAAGATGCACCGCGACATCCAAACGTCGGCCCCGATTCTCACAAACAGCCATGCCTGAACATCCGGTCTATCTGGACTGCAATGCGACCACGCCGCTGCTCCCGGCGGCCCGCGACGCGATGCTGGAGTGGCTGGATCCGGCCCGCCCGGCGAACCCCGGCAGCCGCACCCACGGCTACGGAGCGGCGGCAGCGAAGGCCGTGCAGCGGGCTCGCGAGCAGGTCGCCGCCGCGGCGGGCCTGCCGGCGTCCGGCGTTATTTTCACGTCGGGGGCGACGGAGGCGAACAACCTCGCCCTGCTCGGGCTCGCCGCCTCGGACGCGGCAGTCAAGCGGAAGCACATCGTCTCCACTGGCATTGAACACCACGCGGTTCTCGAGCCGTTGGAATCTCTCGCCGCCCGAGGGTTCGACGTCACGTTCGTGCAGCCGGAAGCGAGCGGACGCGTCGATCCGTCGCGAATCCTTGATGAGGTCCGCGACGACACCTTGCTGGTGTCCGTCATGCACGTGAACAACGAGACCGGCGTGATACAGCCGATCGAGGCGATCGCGGACGGCCTCGGCGACCGTCCCGTCTTCCTGCACGTCGACGCTGCACAAGGCTTCTGTAAGGACCCCGAGCCGCTCCGACACGACCGTGTGGACCTGATCGCTGTCAGCGGCCACAAACTCGGCGGTCCGATGGGTATCGGCGCGTTGCTGATGAAGAAACGTCGTTTTCGCCCGCCGCCGCTAGTCGCGGTGCAACTTGGGGGTGGTCAGGAACGAGGTTTACGCCCGGGCACGCTTCCGACGGCGTTACTCGTAGGCTTTGGTGCCGCTGCAGAAGCGGCAGCAAGCGGCACTCAAGAGTGGCGAGTTGCCTGCGAGCGTTACCGGCGGGGTATCCTGGAAGGTCTTGCCGCTCTCCCCCACGGCGTCGACTTCAATACAGACCCGGACACCGCCCTGCCGAACTGCGTGAACGTCAGCATCCGCGACGGCGCCGACGGCTGGCTTGACGGCGAAGCGGTTCTACTGGCATGGAAAGGCCTGCTGGCAGCCAGCAATGGCTCTGCCTGCACCTCCGCGGGCACGGAGCCGAGCCACGTACTGCGGGCACACGATCTCTCCGAAGCCAGGGTGCGGGGTGCCGTGCGGTTGAGTTGGTGCGAGCGAACCCCGGCGTTGAATTGGCAGGCTGTCGGGCAGGCGGCGGCTCGCTTGATCTGAGAGCAAGTCGGCCTAAAACACCCCGTCCAAGCCAGGAAGGTCGCCCCCGGCTTCGCGATCGAGATCCGTCATAAGCCGGATGAGACCGTCTAGAAGGGAGTCCGGATTGTCCTCGATGCAGTAGTGCCGCATTTTGGCGAGACCGGCGGCGGCGTATTGTTCGAACAGTGTGATCCGATCCGGCTGCCGTTCGTCCGACATCACCTTGAGGTCGTCCTCCCGATCAACGGCGAGGGCGTCGAGGAACGGCAGATCGTCCGCCGTTCGGAAGATGTCCAACCGGATGCTGTCCCCCGTCTTGGACGGGACCTGCTCGGTCAGGTCGACCTCGTCTCGAGCGGTCGCCCAGCCGACGGCCGCGGCGAACATAAGCGTTTTTTGGTTCGTGTCGAAGACGCCTTCGCGATCGTCGCGACGAAGTCGCTCCATCAGATCGCTATAGCCTTCGGGGATTCCGACGCGGTCTTTCACGGCTTGATCTCCACGAGTTCGCTCCAGTCCGTCACCGCGTCCCGTTCCGGGACGACGTACGGCACTTCAGTTCCAGGGGCCCAGGTGATTGAGCGAACCTTTGAGGGATCGCCCTGATTGTGCAGTTCAAGCACGTAGGCTTTGTCCACGCTGTCGCCGAGCGTGTCGCTCACATCGCCGCTCCACTGATCCCAGCTAGTGATCAGAACGATTTGCGGAACCACACGCCGCAGTCCGGCAGGGACGTGGCGTTTGAAATGTTCGTCCATCGTGGCGAACGGGGCGTCCATCACTAGCGGGAATTCGCCTCCTTCAAACATGGTCGCCCGCTCGTTTCGGCTGCGGCGTTCCGCATTGTCCTCGCCGATGTCTTTTGCGAGTTGAATTAGTCCGGAGACGAAGCAGAGGGCGAGAGCACGCAGGTTGGCCGATGACGGAGCGGACCGCACCCAGTCGCCATGAGGGCCACGCTCGCGGATGCTCAGCTCGAACTCTTCGGTGAACGACACAGACCGCGGTAGCTGAGCGACGTCCTCCCAGTTCTCTTGAAGCCGTCGATCGAGATACTGCTGAATAATCGCCACCCAACCTTCGCGAAGGCGGTCGAGACCCTCGGCGGCCTCGACGACGATATCCCGCTGCGACTGCAGGGCCTGCATACGGCGATCCAGCTTGTTCTTCTTCTTAAGATCCTCCTCTAGAGCGGCAAGGCTCTCGCCGAGCTCTTCGACGTCGCGCTCGGCGTACCCGGTCTCTTTGATGTAGCGTTTTTCCTCTGACCGGAGTTCAGTCAGTCGCGCGTTCTTATTGTCCAGATCCTCTTTGCCGAAACGCTGACGACCGACCTTGTCCTCCAGGTCGGTTCGCTTCCGCTCAGCGGAATAGAGCTGCTGGACAAGCTCAAACCGAATGCTCCGGAGCTCCTCGAACTTTGTCGTGAACTCACCTCCTCGCTTCGCGAGTTGGCTCAGCCCGCCGGTGAGGGTCATCAACTGTTCCTCCAACGCGGCGAGTCCTGTCGCCGCTTTCCAACCCGTCAACTTGGCTCGCTCTTCAGACCCCAAGTCACGGCCGCAGATACAGGAACCCCGCTCCAGCAGGTCTTCCACGAATTGCGGTTTGATGCGGGCCGGCAGCTCCCCTCGCTCCCGAGCGTCTGCGGAGAGCCGCTTCGTCGCCTCGAGAACTTTTATCCCGACGCCTAAGAACCCGTTCGTCGAGAACTGGGAAGCCAGGTCTTTTTCGGTTCGGGCCAGATCCGCTCGGACGCCCTCAATCGCCCGCTCAGTTGCGGCCTTTTCTTCGAGCAGGGGGCGGACCTCTTCATGCTGTTGCAGCTCTCGTTCGAGAGCCTCAATCTGCTTGTTGACGCCGTCTCGATTTCGGATCGCCTGCTGTTGCCGCTCGACGGCGGCATCGCGGTCGACGCGGGCATTCTCGACGCGGTCGGCGAGTTCGCGTGTCTCGCCTTGCGCTGACGAGCGAATATCGCTGTCGAGGCCGCGGGCCAGTCGGCTGCGTAGGTGTTTGACGCAGCGGCCCATCAATCCGAGGCCGAGGAAGTTTTCGACTCCTCGGCGAAGTTCGATCGCGCGGCTCTGCAATCCGAAGTCTTCAATCTCTTCGCCGCGGAAGAAGAAGAACGTTCTTAACGCCTCCGGCAGCAACTGCTCGACAGTACGACCGGGATGCTCGTCTCGCTTTAAGTCGCCGCCCACGCCCTTATAGACGTCGAGCGTGACCTTCCCGACGGCGTCCAGCTTGCTGCCGTCGAGTTTTTCAAACTCTCCGCGGCGGCGGATGACGTAGACCTCCGGGCCGTGATCAATTCGCAGTTCCACACCGACAGCAACCCGTTCGCCGATGGCGGTGTCCTGAATCGCCTTGTGCGACACCAATTCGTCCGCGTTCTCCGCGTCGAGCTTGCCGTAGAGGCACCAGCCGAACGCCTTCAACAGATTCGTCTTTCCCGCGCCGTTCTCGCCGAGAATGACGGTGACGTTTCGAGAGCCGGGCGGGGCGAACTCGATCTCATAGCGGCCGGCGACCTGCCGGAAGTTTTCGATCGTTAGGCTGCGGAGAATCACGTGTCTGCCCCCTCATCATTCGCGGGGGTCGCGAGGTTGCGAACGGTGTTGGTCAACTTCCCCTCGATCAGCTTATAGGCCGCGTTCGATTGGAGGTGGCGATGTTCCCATTCCGCCTGCGTGGCGATCCCGAGAAGTTGCCGCGCCGGCTCCGACAGATTTGCGAGAACGTCCCGGCGAAGTTCGTCACGTCGACGAACGGCCTCGGACCAGTTGAACTCGCCGCCGCGGTGATCGTCAGGGGGCATGTCGTTGGAAACCCGGTCGGCTGAGGGCAATCGTCAGAGATGCGAGAGGCCCAACGCCTCAAGCGTTGGGAGGAGTGTGGCGCGGGCCTGCGGACCGTTCAAGGCAAGGTCGGCGAACTCCGCGACACGGGCGAACTCCCGCTCCAGCAATCCCCGCATCGGGCGGTACTCCGGCGAGTCGGGATCGGCCGCTTCAGCCGGCGGGACGACCACGAAGTCGTAGATCTCAGCAAGCTCTTTCCCCTCAGCGCGGCGGAGCACGCGACCGCGCCGTTGGATGAACTGCCGGGGGTTGGTGCTGCTGGCAAGGATGAACGCCCGTCGTACGGCCGGCACGTCCACGCCCTCGTCGAGGCAGCGGATCGCCACCAACGCCTGAATCGTGCCTTCCTCGAACGCGGACATCACGTCGGCGCGTTCGTTCGCGGACACTTCGGCCGTATAGGTCGAGGCGGTCATCCCCAGTTCGCTCGCCATCGCCGCGGCCGCTTTCACCTGCCGCACGGTTTCTCCGTCTCCGATCCTCAAACTCGAGGATGACACGGCGGATTCGATCTCGACCCGACCGTCGCCGCAGTAGATCAGGTTGAAGCGGCTCTTGCGGTGCGGCTCCAACGCCGTTCGTAACGCCGGAAGTTTGCCGCTCGCGGATCCCAGCAGCCGGGCGCGTTTGAGCAGTAACCCTAACGCCGTTTCCGAGAGATTCTCGTCCCGCGGATCGGCCATGAACCGTGCGAGTTGCTTGGTCAGCAGCAGGTATTCTTCCCGCTCGTCGTCGTCCAACTCAATCAGAATGGGGAAGTATTTATACGGCGTAAGGACCGGCGGTCGCATCTTCAGGGCGTCGCCGAGCGAAACGTCGGCGACCGCCGAGCCGAAGTAACGATTGACCGCGGCGGTGCCTTCCTGGTCCATCCAGCGGCTCGGAGTGGCGGACAGGCCAAGCCGCAGCGTGACCCGCTCCGGCAGGGCGGCTCGAAGATTCCGTGCGCCGAGGTTGTGCACCTCGTCGGCGATCAACAGCGTGCGGACCTTCAACGAGTCCAGCATGTCTTGGAAAGCGTCTCCCGAGAACGTGGCGTTCGTCGTGGCGAACGTCGCTAACAGGCGGGTTCCTGCGTTGAGTTGATGGACGGTCGCGTCCGCCGCCGGCTTCCAGGCGTGTCGTGATCCGGAGCATTCGAGCGGATCCAGCCCGAACCGACGTCCCTCCTTCAACCATTGGGAGACCAGGTTCAGGTACGGCGCGACGATGACGACCGCCAGCGGGCCGCCCGCACGGCGGTAGAGCTCCTCCGCCGTGCAAAGGGCGGTGAACGTCTTCCCCGTACCGGTCGCCATCGCATAGATGCCGACGCCGCGTGCCGCGAACCAACCGTCGATCGCAGCCTGTTGATAATCCCGCAGCGCAAATCGAGCCGGTCGACGGAGAATCTCCGGCGGGACCGAGTCTGCTGTCGCTCCAACCGAGGCGTCTTCGACGGAGACAGAGTTCGCCACGGTCGGCTGTTCGTTCCTCGCGGTCATGAGGCCGGCGCGGAAGGCGTCGTGCAGGGGGAGGACGGAGACGCCCGGCGTGGCGTTTTCCCAGAGACGCTCAAAATGCTCTTCGACCGCGCTCGTCGCCACCCCCGGCGCATGAAACAGCAGCCGTTCGTAGTTACGCGTGTAGGCGGCGGCGGTCTCGTTGGCGCTACCCTCAAAGGCCTCCACAAAGGCCTTTCGAGCGAGCAAGCCCAGCTTTTCGTGGTAGATGCCCTCGAAGAACGCTCCCGTCACGCGGCCATCTGGAGGCACGACCGTCGCGACGCGGATCTGCAGGCAGCCCGCAGCGATTGCCCATTCCATCAGCCGCTCGGCCCAGCGAACGTGGTTTGACGGGCGGCCTGGATGCACCGGGAAACGGCCGTAGAGCGCTCGCTTCGCGGCGGAAAGATCCTTTGCCGCCCAGACGGGTCCACAGATGAGTTCCATTCGACCGCCGCGCTCGAAGAACGTGTGGAACGCGTCAGCCGCGACGGCAAAGACTCCGCTGTCGAAAAAGGCCACCGCCCGGCGGTAGCCGTCTGCCGCTGCGATGCGTTCGCGGAGAGCTCTCGTGAGCGCCGTCGGCCCCCGGAGCAGTTCAGGCGAGGTTTGAGCGACCGATCTGTACCGAGTCTTCAAAAGAGACCCGCTAACGCTTCATCGAGCTCTTCCGTTGAGAGCGGTTGGGGAGACGGCGGCGAAAAGGCGTGATCGGGGGCCGGCTCGTTCGGCGGCACTTCTTCAGCGGGCGGTATTTCGTCTTCGACCGCCTCCGTTGGCTCCGCGACGTGCCCGAGCCGAACCTCCTTCAGCAATTCCTCGAACCATGCGGGGACTTGGTCGGAACTGTTGAACCGCCGGCTCGACGCTTTATATGCGGCTTTCAGCACGCCCGGCGAGACGTTCATCTGTGCCGTGTCGAACGTCCATCCCTCCGGAACCGCGACGGTGGGCAGGGGGCCGGCCCCCTCGAATCGAATGGCGTGCGGATTCTCGCCCTCCTCGTCGTCCCGTCCTTCGAAGGCGCTCGGCAACTGTCCGATCACGTACGGCTCGTAATCTTGATAGTAGCGAGCGAGCCGAACGCCAATTTCGCCGAGCGTCACCGGACCGCCGGCCTCAGCGACCGTTCGGCAGACCCAGCCTCGCTTGCCGAGGGCCGTCGCCGTCCCCCCGGCCTCGTTCCAACGCAACCGACGTCGCCGCATCGGGCGGACGTCGCCGCCTGACTCCTGCACAAGAACGTCGGCGAGCAAGAACTGATCGAGACCCGGCGGCAGCGTGACGCCGAACAGTCGCCGCAGCGTCTCCTGGGCGAACCGATGCACGCCCCACGCCGTCGCGTCATGAATACCGCGGCTACTGAGTCCCGAGAGGATGAGCGTTCGTAGCGCTTCCAGCGACATCGTCCGCCCGGAACTGGCAGATCCCTCGACAGCCGGCAGCGAGATCTCCCAAAGATCTCCGCGACGGCTCAAGCGGTAACGCCCGGAAGGGGCGACACGACCGAATTCGTCGCGGAGGAACCGTAGGTCGCGGTCAAGTCTGCCTTTAAGGCTCCGTTCTTCCGACTCGACCAAAGCGGCGGCATCCCGGAGGTGCATGGGCTCGTCGCTTTGAATCAGTCGGACCAGCAACCGGTCGAGGGGTTCCTCCGTGAAGTGCAGGGTTTCGCCCGCTTCTGCGTAGAGACCTCCGGAGGGAAGGGCGGGACACGCCGCGTCGATCCAACCCCGCGCGATTTCCGGCTTCACCCCCGGACAAGCTCCGGCGGCCCAGGACAGCAGTTCGTCCGTGGTGAAGGGCGTACAACGACTCCGCCCGACCTTGCGCCATTTCTCTAAGACCTCTTCGGGCGTCTCGTCCCCGCTGACCTCCACATTAAACAGTAAGTCCATGGTGCGGCCGACAAGGGCCGCCGCGTCGGCGGCGTCCGCATATGGGCGAAAATGTTCGTAGAAGTCGTCCAGCAGGTGCCGGGCCTCCGGCCAGCGGACGCCGAGCACGTCGCTGGCGCGGGCCGTGAGTTGACGGATCCGCTCGCGTGACAGTCCGAATTCCTCCGCCAGCGTTTGGAGCGTTAGCACCGCCCCGTCGAGTCCGAGCCGCCCGCGCAGGCACTCGGCAGTCTCGAACCCCAAGTCCCAACCGATCTGTTCGAGCAGCGGTTCGAGGAACTGCTCAGCGATTATCGCCGCCGACGGGCGGGCTTCGCTGGCTAGGACGTCGTCAATCCAGGTTCGCACGCGGGCGACGCGAGTCGGCAGGACTTGAACCGTCAAACCTTCCCGCGGGTCCTCGACCGCGAGGGGCTGATCCAACGGTGCGGCGACGCGGAGCAGGATGTCGGCGATCTGACGAAACCGCGTGGGACCCACTCCGGGGGCGTCGCGGAACTCTTCGAGCGGTTGGCCAGTATATTCGCCTATCGGATCTCGCCAACGCGTTCGCGGCAACTCCGCGAGACTGACGGCGAACCGCCCGACCGGCTGCGGGGCGAGATGGTGTCGAACGAATAAGTCGTGGATGTGCCGCCACGCTGACTCGTCTAGTCGTTCTGGAGACTGGGGCAGGCGAGTTCGGACTTCCGCGGTGGAGGGCGGTGACGAACTTGCTTCAACCTTTTCAGTCGTCGATGACTCCGCTTTCGCGGATTCTTCAACCTCCGTGAGCGCCTCGAAGACGACCTCGAGCGGTGTCTCCCCCCGCACAGGGGCTGCGTCAGTTTCTTCTTCTCCCAAACCATCCGTAAAAGCGAGCTGGTCTCGAACCGCCACCTCAAGACACAACTCTTCCAATACTTCAATGAATTTTTCCAGCCTCAGCGGCCCCACTCCGTTCTTGAGGGCATGATCGGCATAGCTGTCCGATAAGAGGTCGCTAATGGGCGGATCGGCGAAGCAGAGGGAGAGTCCGGCCCGGTAGAAGCGAGGCCAAGAGCGGAGGGCGCGCGCAAGGACCGTCTGATCTGCCAGCGAAAGAAGTTGGCGACGAACTCGTTCGTACGCGGCGGCGGGATCATCCAGAGAATCGTCCGGGTGACCCACGCCGGGCTCAGTCTTGATCGCCCGCTCCAGTAGATCGAGGAACTTCTCCGCCCGCCGCCGTCCGATTTCTCGGGGCGCAGTCAGGTCTAGGAAATCGGACCGCAGTACCTCGCTCAGCGGCTGGTCAACTAACGCTTTCGGTAGGTGCGTATCGCCGGAATTCGACCAATCCCGCAGGGGCCGGTCGAGCTGCTCCGGTGCGATATGACCGGCGAGTTCCGCACGAAGGTGGTCGTAGCGGACTGCACCCGCATGTTGCCAATCTTCCAACTCCCCCACTGAGGGACTGTCTACCGACGACTCCGCTTCTCGGACGACCTGTCTCAACAACATTAAAAAGCTCACAATCTGCTCATCGTCGACGCCCCGCCGCGCCGCGAGCCATTGGAACTTTAGATTGAAGACCTCTCGCAGCGGCCGATCACACAACGAGGGGGCAAGTTGAAGACGGTCATGGGGAGCTGCCCACTCCCGTAAGGACCGATCAAGCAGCACGTCGTCTGCGACGTCTAGCAGACGGTTCCGAAGCTGACGGTACTGGTCCTCGGGAAGCATGCGGTAGAGCGGTCGCGGAGGATTGTGAAGTCAGTGGACCCGCCTCCGGAAGGTGCGGCGGGCGGCGGGCGGATTCAAGCGAAACCGCTTCCCGCTGCGTCGAAATCGGAACGGCGGGAGGACGAATCCAGATCTTCGGGGCACTAAACCCGATGAGGGTTCGCTGCACTGTGGGATGACGCCGCGGAATACCCGCCGGCCCCCTCTCCCCAGTCGGAAGAACCCATGCCCGACCCGCCGCCGCTCGCGGCCCTGCTCGCCTTTGCCGAGCCCGTACCCCCTTCCGGTCCGTGGGCGAACGACCTGTTCCCCGCCGTCCTGCTGCTGGCCCTCGGGGCCGCGCTGGTCGCCTTGGGAGCTTGGATCGTGAAGCCGCCGCCCAGGCCGCCGCACCACGACGAACATCCCGGCGGTCACCAGCGCAACCGCGCCCCCCGCCGCGACCGCGGCGGCCGATTCCGCGGCCCCCCGCCGAACAGCGGCCCCGCGAACCGCACGAACCCCCTGCCGGACCCGCTCCGCCGCCCGCTGCGGCTGCCGTAGCGGATCGGCTTTCCCATCCCCTCACCCGAAAGGACGCGGTCCCATGAGCCACGTCGTCACGATCGAGACGAAGCTGAGAGACCCGGCGGCGTTGTCCGCCGCCTGCGCCCGGCTGAAGCTGCCGGAACCCCGGAACGAGACCGTCAAGTTCTTCGACGGCGCCGAACACAGCGGCCTCGCAGTGAGGCCGCCGGGGTTCGTCTACCCCGTGCTGGTGCAGACCGACGGAAACGTCCGCTGCGATACCTACAACGGCCGCTGGGGCGACGACGCCTTCCTCGGCCGCCTGAAGCAGGCCTACGCGGTCGAAGCCGCCAAGCTGCAGGCGAAGGCCCGCGGGCACCGGATCAGCGAGACCCCGCTGCCCGACGGCGGCGTGCGGCTGACCGTCACCGCCGGGGCCGTCGGCTTCGGCGCCGCCGGGAACGCCTACGGAGGACTCGCCTGATGACCCCCCGCATCGAGATCACCGTCACGCCGGAGGGCGAGACCAGCGTCGAGACCAAGGGCTTCGCCGGCCCCGCCTGCAAGGCCGCCAGCCAGCCCTACGAGGACGCCCTCGGCAGCCAGACCGCCGAGCGGCTGACGCCCGAATACCACGCGACCGAATCGGTCAGCGAGCAGGAGCGGCTGCGGGCGTAGATTCCGCGGCCGAGTGCATTCCCAACCCAAACACCCCCAGCAGGAGATGCCGATGGCCAGACGACCGTCGGGCGAGAACCCCGGCCGGTGTCGAAGACGACGAGGCGAGCGACGCGACGAGGGGCGACGCCTGCCCGGCGAAAGCCCCGAGGAGGAGCGACCGCCGACCCTGAAGCGGCGGTTCGCGGAGCTGATCGCCGCCGCCTTCCCCGGCGTGCTGGTGACCAGCGACGAACCCGAGGATGCCGTTCGCGACCTCGCCGCAGTCTGCCAAGAGAGGAACTGGACCTTCGCCGCGTGGACGGCGACAGGCGACGAAGAGGGGCCCGGTGATCCACTGGCCGCCGTGAAGGCCCTGCCGCAGAGCGGAGACGGCGAGACGCCGGCGGTCTTAGCGATGGTCCACGTCCACCGCTTCTTCCAGTCCGCCGAACTGCTGGCGGCCATTCGAGGCACGCTCGCCGCGGGCAAGACCCGCCGCACCTGCTTGGTGCTGATTCAGCCGACCGGCGACCTGCCGCCGGAGTTGAAGCGGGACTTCGCCGTTCTCGATCACCCGCTTCCCAGCCGGGAAGAACTGGACGGCGTGGCGAAGGGCGTCGCCACGGAGCCGGGCGAACTTCCGGAGGAGATGTGGGCGGTGCTCGACGCCGCGGCGGGACTGACCCGCTCGGAAGCCGAGAACGCCTTCGCCCTGTCGCTGGTGCGGCACGGCAAGCTGGACCCCGACCCGCTCTGGGAGCTGAAGGCGAAGCAGCTGACCGGCTCCGGCTCGCTAACGCTGTGCCGCAACGGTCCCGGCTTCGGTTCCCTCGGCGGCATGCAGGCCCTGAAAGCCTTCTGCCGCACGGCCCTGACCAACCTGCACCCGCACGCCGAGCCCAAGGGCGTGCTCCTGCTAGGCCCGCCTGGATCCGGCAAATCGGCCTTCGCCAAGGCTCTCGGCAGCGAGGTCGGTCGGCCCACCCTGTCGCTGGATATCGGCGGGCTGATGGGTTCGCTCGTGGGTCAGTCGGAGGAAAACACGAGGCGGGCGCTGGCCACGGTGGAGGCGATGTCGCCCTGCGTGCTTTTTATTGACGAGGTCGAGAAGGCCCTCGCCGGCACGTCCGGCGGGCAGCAGGACAGCGGCGTCGGCACCCGGATGCTCGGCGCTCTTTTAAGTTGGCTCGCCGATCGCCCGCGGGGCGTGTTCGCCGTGGCGACCAGCAACGATGCGTCGAGGCTGCCGGCCGAACTGACCCGCTCCGGCCGGTTCGACGCGACGTTCTTCCTCGACCTGCCCGCCGCCGAGGAGCGTGCGTTAATCTGGGACCGCTACCGGGCGGAGTACGGGATCGACGCCGGCGACGAGCCCGCGGACGACGAGGGCTGGACCGGGGCGGAGATCGAATCCTGCTGCCGCCTGAGCGCGCTGCTGGGCGTCTCCCTGGTCGAAGCTGGCTCCTACGTCGTTCCGGTCAGCGAGAGCGGTAGGGAGCAACTGGCGAAGCTGCGGCGGTGGGCCAGCGGTCGGTGCTTGGACGCCGAGGGCGGAGGTCCGTACCGGCATCGCGATCGGCAGCAATCCGGCGATCAACCGCGACCCCGCCGCAACACGCAGCGGAGGCCGCCGGGCGGGGGCTACTCGCTGAACTGACGTGACCTGCGTCGCCCTGACTTTCACACGCCCCGGCACTTCGCCGGGGCGTTTCTCATTTCACACCCAGAGGAGCCGCCATGACGCTGTTGATCGGCCCGCCGCGACGCGGGCGAACCCATGAAGTCGACGAGGACCTGCCGGACGCCGAGACCGACCACGGCGCCGCGGAGGTTACGATCCTCGACGAGGAACGGGATCACCGCGAACGGGACCCCGCCGAACGGCTGCGTGAGGACGCCGCCGCGGTGCGGCTGCACGTCAGTTGGCCGGGGCTGAGGCGAACCCTCAGTCCGGAGCAAAAGTACGAGGCGGCCAGCCCCTTCGACGCCGACAGTGGTTCGTTGTCGGCCTCGAAGAAGCTGCTGGACACCAATCACCCCGCCCTCCGGGCGGCCGCGAAGGTGCGGCACGCCGCTGTTTCGTACTGGAAAACGACGTCGCTGCCGTTCCCCGAGAACGGCGTGCGGTTGTTGCCCCGCGACGATCTGCCTTCCTTCGAACGGCGGATGAACGAATTCCAACGGGAACTCGCCGAGACCGCGATCGAGGTCGATCGAAGCCGGGACGACCTCGTGGATCTGGCCCGGCAGCGGCTGGGCGATCTGTTCGATCCGTCTGACTACCCTCGCTCACTGGCCCCGCTGTTCGGGCTGAGCTGGGACCTGCCCGCGGTGGAGCCGCCGGACTACCTGCGGCGGCTCTCGCCCCGCCTGTACCAGCAGGAGTGCGATCGCGTGCGGCAGCGGTTCGAACAGGCCGTGGAGCTGGCCGAGCAAGCGTTCGCTCAGGAGTTGGCCCAACTGGTCGACCACCTGCGGGAACGCCTCACCGGCGGCGAGAACGGCGGGCCACGGGTCTTCCGCGATTCGGCGATCGAGAACCTGACGGAGTTCTTCCAGCGGTTCCGCCGTCTGAACGTGAACAGCAGCCCCGACCTCGACGCCGTCGTGGCGGAGGCCGAAGGACTGATGCGGGGCGTCGACCCCGTGGACCTGCGGGCGAACACCGGCGTCGGCTGGCTCCAACAGCGGGTCCGCGAGGGACTGACCGGCGTGGCCGAGGCCCTCGACCCGCTCGTCGCCGACGCCCCCCGCCGTCGCGTGCTGCGGTCTCCCCGAGGAGCGTGTTTCGCGAAACACAGGAGCTGTTCGTCGGCTCCGACGGGAACGCCCGCGGGTTGTACGGCGAACTCCTCGACGCCGCCGCGATGGGTACGTGCTCCGTGACGCGTGCCAGCCACGTCGAGCCCGCCGACGGCGGCGTCTGGACCGCGGATCTCTCCCCGAGCGGCGGTCCTGTACTGGGGCCGTTCCCGCTGCGGAGCGAGGCATTGACCGCGGAGGCCGACTGGCTCATCCGCAAACTGCTGAACCCGCCAGGCTGAGGCCCGGCACCACCTTCGACTTCACCCCCCCAGCGGCGGGTCGGCTTCATCGCCGGCTCGTCGCTTTTCTTTTCCCACTTCACGAACAGGAGCTTCCCATGCCCCAGCACGAACTGAACCGCCGCATCGCCGCCGTCACCGGCGAGAGCGTCGGCGCCATCGCCCGGATGGGCTTCCAGATCGACGGCCCGCCGTCGTTCACCCACTTCGACGACGACCTCGGCCCCATCGACTGGGACGAGCACCAGGCCCGGCGGCGGACGAACCCGCACCGCTGCGGCAAAGGTCGCGTCGCCTTTCACTGATTTGAAGGCGGCGGCTTCACGACCGGCGACGGGCTGAACCCCGTCGCCGGCCTTTTTCCCTCATCCGCTGATCCCCGAACACGAGAGGGCCCCATGCCCCCGATCACGCTGCCCCGGCGAACGCTGCATGCGTTCCGCACGGTGCTGAAGAAACACCTCGGGCTCAAAGCCCGCGACGACGGGCCGCCGGTCCGCATCGACGCCGGAGCCGAAGGCGGAACCCGGCTGACCGCCGTCGGTCCTGACGGCCGCGGCGTCAGCCTGCTCATCCCCGGCGATCGTCCGCCTGCCGGATTGGTCCTGCCGTTCAATCTGCTGGCGGAGGCCGGAGCTGCCAAGAACGGCGACGTTTCCCTCGCCGAAGCCAACGGCGGCGCCGCGGTCGTCGCCAACTGGGACGAGAAGGGCGTGCCCCGCAGCGCCCGCGGCTCGCTGGAAAAGCAGGACCGCGACCGGGCGGCGACGTTCGCTCCGCCGGCCGTTGGCAGCTTCCATGACCCCGGCCCCGGCTTCGCCGCGGCGCTGCGGTCGGCCGTGGCCGTGACCGACGCGGAGTCGACCCGCTACGCCCTGGGCTGCGTGCGGCTGGACCCGCACGCCGGTCGCATCGAAGCGACCGACAGTCATCACCTGCTGATCGCCCGGGGCTATTCCTTCCCCTGGGAACAGCCCGTCCTGCTGCCGGCCCCGCACGTCCTGAGCTGTTCGCAGCTGAAGGACGCGGAGCTCCGCGTGGCGAGGGTGACGGACGGACCGAAGGTTCCGCTCGTGGTCCTCTCCGTCGGCGACTGGACGCTGTGGACGCCGGAGGCCCGGGACGCCCGGTTCCCGGACCTGGACCGTGTGGTTCCCGGCGGCGAGGGGAAGGCCTCCGTCAGCCTCTCTGGGGCCGACGCGGCGTTCCTCGCCGACCGGCTGGACCGACTCCCGGGAGTCGGCGCCGACCGCCGCCCAGTCACGCTGGAGGCGAAGGACGGCCTGTTCCTGATTCGTGCCGCGGACGAGGGCGGCAGGCCGGTGGAGTTGGCCACGGCGTCCTCGCAGGTCAGCGGTACGGCGATCTGCGTCGCCGACCGCCGGTTCGTCGGCAGGGCGTTGTCCAACGGCTGCACGGAGATCGTGCTGAACGGCGCTGAGGAGCCGGTGCGGTGCGACGCCGCCGGCACAGAAACCCTCAGCACGACGATCGTCTTCGCCACGCTCGCCGGCGATCCGGTTTCGGCGAAGGACGCGGTGAGGCTGACCGCAGATGAACCCACGAACTCGGCTCCACCCAGAGCCGCTGAGACGCCCGTCGCGGTCCGCGAGGGCCGGACTTCTCAACCCGCTTCTCCCACGAGGACCGCCCCCACGATGCCCCGCAACCGCATCGCCCAGAACGCGAACGGCTACCGCACGAACGGCGACGCCAACGGCCACGCCGTCCGCGGCGAAGAGAACCCGGACACCTCGCCGGACCACGACGCCCTGCTGGAGCGGGTCTCCGCCCTCGGCAGCACGTTGTCCGACGCGGCCTCGGAAGCCAGATCGCTGGCGACGGACCTCCGCAAGCTGAAACGCCGCAACCGCACCGTTACCAGCGCCCTCGCCGGGCTGAAGCGGCTCGGCTCGCTGGTCGCCTGACTGGTTCCTGTTTCGCGCAACACGAAGGAGAGGCAGATGCTGAAGTTGAACGCGGGCCTGTCCCGCAAGATCGGCCTGCCGAATTACGGCAGCCGCGGGGCGATGGTGAACGTGGAGATCGAACTGCCGGCCGACGTGCTGAAGGATTCCGACAAGTTGCGGCGGCAGGTCCGCGGCTGCTTCGAGACGCTGCGGGCCGCCGTCGACGAAGAGCTGGGCGTCACGCCTGAACCTCACAACGAGGTGGAGGAGCAGCGGTGGCGGCCGACAGCGGACCCGCGGCGAAACGGCGGCGACAACGGCCACGCCCGCAATGGCACGAACGACAACGGCTACGCCGGCAACGGTCGCGGGGGTCTCCCCTGCACGGAGAAACAAGTCCGGGCCCTGCACGCCTTCAGCCGCAGGGCTGGGGCGGACTTGGCCGCCGAGTTGCGGCGGCTGGGCGTCACCACCGCGGAGGACTTATCCCGCCGGCAGGCCAGCGAGGCGATCGACCGGTTCAAGGAGAAGGCGGAAGCCTGAAGCGCGCCCGCGAGCGACCCCGCCCCGCCCCGGAACGGGCGGGGTGGGCCTTTTCACTTTTAGCCCGCAGCGGTCGCGGCCGCGGCCTGTGGAACCCGGGGATCGGGCAGGGGCGCCCGCCGGACCGAGAGCGAGTCCCGCCGTCTGGCCGGTTCCCACGGCGGGCGGCGGGGCGGTTTCACAGTTTCACGGTCACACCGGGGAAGAGAGCAGAGAGAAGGATCCCTCTTTATCTCTTCTTCATTCAGAAATGGTGTGAAAGTGTGAAGAGGGCTACTTCCGCCTGTCTGGCTTGTGCGAATGGCTTCACATCGGCTTCACGCGGGCGGGGCCGAGGCGTGAAGGCGTGAAGAACGACCCGCCGCGACGGGCGGGCCGTGCCAGGGTCCGCGTGACGGTGAAGCAGGTCGAGACGCAAAACCGCACGGGCCGGGGCGGCCTCGGGCCGCCCCGGGTGTTTGTGGAAAGGCGGAAGCACGCTTCCTCGAGGCCGGCGGGATTCTTCCGGTCGGGCGCCGCCGCATCGGGAACGCGTTCCGCCGTTCCAGGCGAGGGAGAACACCCCCTCACGTGAGTTTCCGTCTACTACTATCTATCCCTTCAGAAAGACGGAACAGTGGAACAGGAAGAGGTAAGACGCTGTGAGGCAATAGGTTAGGTTGTTCCGGCGGCGTTCAATCTGGCGGAACGGGGCGGAACGGGGCGGAACGGGCGAAACGGCGACCCGCGGGGCTGCCGAAGGACGCCCCGCGACGCTTCCGGACGGGCAGAGGCCGGCCGACTGGAGACCGGCGAACTCCCGCCGGTCGACGGTCTCGCGTGCGTGCTGACGGTGCGGGGGCGGATTGCCGGTCGGGCGCTGCGGGGCGACCGCCGGTTTAGCCCCGGCGACCCGGCTCGCCTTCCAACGGCCGCGGCTCGCTGCCCTGCACGGAAAAGCAGGTGCGGGCGCTGCACGCCTTCAGTCACCGGGCCCTCGTGGAACTGACGGAGGAACCGCGGCGACGGTTCGGGCTGACCACGGCCGAGGAACTGTCCCGCCGGCAGGCGAGCGAGGCGAACGACGGGTTGAAGGAACGTGCCCGGACCTGATCTCAACCTGCGACTGTCTTGGATCCTGCCCCGCCCGGGTTCGGGCGGGGCGGAGTTCTCTCTTTAACTACCAGGCTACCGGAGAGCAGCGTCTACTTTAGAGTGTCGATCCGTCGCGGCCGAAGATTGGCCATTCGCAGCCCGCGACCGACTGCGATCCCGGCGAGGGGTTCCGTGTCGCCTTGACGCGGCCGACTGTGGTGAGCAGCATGAACCGCCTCGATGGGGCGATCAGCCCGGCCTCTCCAAAAGTACAGCCCCTATGGTACCGTGAACCCTCTCGAGTGGCGGCAAATCCCGAGTTCGGGTGGCCGGCGAGGAGCGGCTGACGGTACGTTCCCGCGGTTTCACGGGAATCGAGTTGCAGCTCGTAGTCGACGTCATCGGGCTGCTGGTCGCCCTGCTGTTGTCGGCGAGGCAACACTTCCAGGAGGCGTCGCCGGCATAAATGGTTCCCACCGGCCGCTGAAATCAGACTAAGTTCAGTGAGCTCTCACGAAAGAACATAATGGGCAAGAAGCGTATCTTCATTAGCTTTCCGATTGAAGACAAGTCGGCCTATCACCACCTCGTTGGGCAAGCGAGGAACGAGAACAGCCCGTTCGAGTTTGTCGACATGGGCGTAAAAAAACCGTGGGACGAGAAATGGAAAACGAACTGCCGCACGAAGATTAAAGGCTGTGACGGCGTTATCGCCCTCGTCAGTAAGAATACGGCCAGCGCGGACGGACAGCTTTGGGAGGTTGGCTGCGCCCTACAGGAAGAGGTGCCTGTGCGTGGAGTTCACATTTCTGTCAAGGAACGTCCAAGCGCACTCCCGCGTGAGTTTGCGGGGGTACGAGTTGTCAGCTGGACATGGGACAATATCGCCAACTTTCTCGATAGTCTCTGACCGAGGTTGACGTGAGCATGCGGTCAGCACTCGTAGTGGGTATCGATCATTACGGCCATCCATTCCCCAGACTCCACGGCGCCGTCAGTGACGCGCACGCTATTCAGCAGTTGTTGTACAGCCATGCCGACGGAAGTGCGAACTTTCAGGTCGAACTGCGTACCGCCAGCACGACAGGCGAAGGAGTCAACAGTGGCGATCTCAGGAATCTGGTAGAGAGACTTTTTCAAAGCAACAGCGACATTGCCCTTTTCTATTTCGCCGGACATGGGCACGTTGAACGTACAGGCGGCTATTTGCTCACGAGCGAATGCAGCCGAGGCGACCAAGGCCTTTCGCTGTCAGACTTGTTAGTGATGGCGAATGAGTCGAAGATCCGTAATCGAGTCATACTGCTCGACAGCTGCCACTCCGGTGCGGCCGGCGTTGTGCCGCACGTCGGCCAAAACTCTGTCCTGTCTGAGGGGTTGACGATTATGACGGCGTCATCACAGGATCAGTATGCACATGAAAGCGGTATGGGCGGAGTGTTCACGTCGCTACTCGTCGACGCCCTGAGCGGAGCGGCGGCAAACATTCTCGGGGAGATCACGCCGGGTAGCGTATACGCACACGTCGATCAGTCGTTAAGCTTCCTCGAGCAGCGCCCCGTCTTCAAGACGAACGTGCAGAGCTTTGTGTCGCTGCGACGTGTGGAGCCAGTCGTCACCGTAGAAGAGATCCGCCGCATGCTCGAGTTCTTTCCATCCCGCGGTTCGGAATATCAGCTTGACCCCTCTTTCGAACCGCGGGACGACGGGAGGACCGAGATGATGCCGGCCGCCGACCCCGCCAACGTCGAAAAGCTGCTTGTGCTGAGAAAATACAACCGTGCGGCGCTCCTTGTACCGGTCGGCGTCGCCAATCTTTGGGACGCATGTATGGAAAGCAAGCCGGTCCGCCTCACTGCCCTCGGCGAACATTACAGACGTCTCGCTGAACTCAAACGAGTCTGAGTGGCGAAAATCGAGTAGCCCTCGATTCTTATCGAGAAGATATGAAAATCGGCATCACAGGGCACCAAAAGTTAGACGACGCCTCGGTTTGGCCGTGGGTAGAGGCAGCCATGAGTCGAGAGCTCGACGCTGCTGCCCGACCTTTGGTGGCGGTGACGTCGCTGGCAATCGGGGCGGATCAACTGCTCGCACGTCTCGTATTAGAGAGGGACGGTTCCGTGCATGCCGTTCTGCCATTCGCCGACATCGCTCGGACGCTCCCGGCGGAGAATGTTCCAACCTTCAATTCGATCGCGGGTCAAGCGAAGGTGGAAACTCTCGACGTGGCAGGGACCGAGGAAGACGCCTATTTGGCGGCCGGGAAGCGAATTGTTGACCTCGCCGACAGGATGCTTGCCGTCTGGGACGGACTCCCGGCGAGGGGCAAGGGTGGTACGGCGGACATCGTTGCATTCGCCATAGAGTCCGGGGTACCCCTCGTCCATATCAACCCGCTCGATCGGACAGTGAAGTCACACGGTCGATGAAGGCGACGTCGATCTAAACCCCCGCTCAGACTGTGGGCAACATTATGAAGCAGAAATACGTCATCCTCCGTGCCGGCGGCACTGCGGCGACAGGCCCGTTCACGGGGCCGCTCGGCACCGGCGTTCGCGGCGGGTTGATCGGGGGCGGCCCGTTCGCCGCAGACCCGCGGATCGAGGCGGACGATCTGGACTCGAATCGCGTCGCCGAGCTCCGACAGCAGAACGACGTTGTTGCAATCGCGCCGCAGATGCCGACGCGGCTCATCGCGCCCTTGGACGTCGACGGCACGCCACCTGAAGCGACCCTCGGCAACGTGACTTGGGGCGTGCAGGCCGTGGGGGCCGACGGCTCGCAGCTGACCGGCGAGGGGGTCACCGTCGCCGTACTTGATACGGGCATCGACAGGAACCATCCGGCGTTCGCCGGCGTGGACATCGTCGAGCAAGACTTCACCGGGGACGGCAACGGCGACGTGAACGGCCACGGCACACACTGCGCGGGAACAATCTTCGGCCGCGACGTGAGTGGAATCCGCATTGGCGTGGCGCGTGGCGTCCAACGCGCCCTCATCGGCAAAGTGCTGGGCAACGATGGATCGGGCAACACCCTCTGGTCCCTCGAAGCCATCGAGTGGGCCGTCAAGAACGGCGCAACGGTCATTTCGATGTCCCTCGGGATCGACTTTCCCGGCTACGTCGACCGGCTCGTAAATCAAAGCGGAATACCGACTGACTTGGCGACGAGCATCGCGTTAGAAGGTTTCCGCACGACCATCGGCGTGTACGAGGGGCTCGTCAGCTTCGTGAAGGCAAGGCACGAGTTCGGCGGCACGAGCATCATCGTCGCGGCGGCAGGAAACGAGAACCGACAGTTCCAGAACCCGGATTGGAGCATCGCCGTCGGCCTCCCTGCGGCTACCGACGGAATCCTGTCCGTGGCGGCGCTCGGACAGGGAGACGGCGGGTACGTCCCCGCACGCTTTTCCAACTCCGGTGCGATGGTCGCCGCGCCGGGCGTGAACGTCCTCTCGGCACAGGCGAACTCAGCCGGCTTGGTCGCGTTCAACGGCACCAGCATGGCCGCCCCGCACGTCGCCGGTGTAGCGGCACTGTGGGCGCAGTGGCTGCGTCGCCAGCGTACGCTCACCCCATTTACATTAGAAACGAAACTGGCTGGGTCAGCTACAACCGCATCGCTCGACCCTAGATACCAGCCGGCTGATGTGGGTCTAGGTCTTGTCCAGGCGCCGCCGAGTGCCTGACGGTATACGAGCGCGCGATGTTGCCAATGTACACGAGCCACGGGAAGCAACGAGAACCCAGTTCCTCATTTGAAAATAAAAAGGCAGTGTTTTTGTCTCATGCACGCGGGTCGTTGCTATGAGGAATCTTATCCGACGACTGCTGATCATGCTCGGGTGCCTCGCACGGTTCATGAGCCCCGAAATAATTAGTATGTGCGTGCTGTTCCCTTTAATGATTATCTTTCGCCAACAAGGTTGGTGGGTATTGCTTGGCGTATGCGTGGTCGCCAATTACTACGTCCTAATATACAGGGCCACTATAGGCAACATTCGGCTTGACCTAATGATCAGGGCGAAGAAACTCCAGCATTGCATGCTTGACGAAGGGGCTGACCAGCTCGTGCGGGACGTCACGTCGGATGAGCGGCCGATCCATCGGAAATTTGCCCTTTTCCTGAGGCCTTTTGCATTGGACCGTGCAGTATTTTCGGGAAGCCGCGAACAAGCAGGCCAGCTTGATCATTGGTCGCTAGAAAGTCGCCTCGCTCTCGGATTTAGGAGATCGACCATCATGATTTCGTTTAGCCCGGTGAAGGAATCTATGCATAAGGTCTGGGGTGAGAAGTTCGCAAGTTCGGCGATGTGCAATACAACTGTTTACGACAGAGAGTTCGACAAGTTCAAGGGGATGCTGCTGTACGACCGTCCCGGGCAATATCAAGCATCGATGTCAGAGTGGTTCCCCACCTTCCGCCGGCTTGCCCATGAGGCACAGGTAGTTTTCTGTCTTCCTATCGACGCGTCGACGGATGATCAATTCTCGGCGACTCTTGAGGAACTCGTGTACCTAAGCGACCAGTTGAGCGAGAAGTGCGTGTTTATAATGCCGCCTGATCAAGATGTGTGGATGTGGAGGCCGACTGGCGGCGGTGTGTGGGAGAGTTCGTCAGTTAAGCTGTCGGAAATGTGGGAGAGTGCCGTGAAGAAGCTGACGGTCAGAGGGTTGACGCTCCCTCATTTCAAGGACAGTGAGTATGGGGTGAATATGTTTACGATGTGTGACGGCGTCGTGAGGTTGGTGCGAGTTTCACCAAGTCAACTTAGCTCCCCTAATGATTACTTGCGAAGGCTCGGGTTCGGCCACACGAGCAGCGAATGAGTGCGTTTGGTCTTCTTGCAGCGGGCAGATCGCTTTGGCGCCAATGTGGTCGCTAAGCTTAGAGCCTGCTGTTGAACTTCGCTTTACAGCGGTAGCGAATGGGCATGAACACGCCACAGAAATGCTACCCCAGCGACGTGACGGACGCGGAGCGGGAGTTTCTCACGCCGTACCTGACGCTGATGCGGGAGGACGCCCCTGCAACGGCTCCATCCGTCCCGGAAGCTGTTCGGTGCGCTGCGGTACATCGTCAAAAACGGCTGCGTCTGGCGGTACCTGCCGAACGATTTTCCGTCGTGGGAGGCGGTCTACTAACAGTCCCGCCGCTGGCAGGTCGCCGGCGTCTTCGAGGCGATCGCCCACGATCTGCGGATCTTCGAGCGGCTGCTGAAGGACCGCCGGGACGATCCGACCGTCACGATCTTCGACGCCCACACCCTGCACTCTACCCCCGAGAGCGGCGGGAGGGCGTGGCCTGCCCCCGGAAACTGGTCCAGTCGCTATGAGAGCGGGGACGGGGGGTGACGTGCGAGGCGGGAATGAGGCCGTAGGCCGAATGGACGCCTCGCACGTCCGCGCGAACGCCGCCGGGGTTAACGTACCCGAGCGAACTGTGCGGTCGCACTTCGTTGTACTCACGCTTCCAAGCGCTCGTCAAAGCTCGAGCCTCTTGCAGGCTGCCGAACTCCTCCGCGGCCAAGAACTCGTCCCGCAGTTTCGAGCGAAACTCTCGGCGTAGGCGTTCTCCCACGGCGACGCCGGAGCGACGTACAGCGTGCCGATCTGCAATCGCTCGGTCCATCGCCGGATCGCCCTCGCCGCGAACTCCGGCCCGTTGTCGCTGCGGAGATGGTTCGGAGCGCCCCGCTGGCGGAACAACGCGGCCAGCGTCTCGATCAAATCTTCTGCGGTGACGCTCCGGCCGACCTCCAGCGCCAAGCATTCCCGCGTGAATTCGTCCACGATCGAGAGCCACTTCAGCGTCGTTCCGTTCGCCGTCCGGTCGAAGGCGAAGTCCCAGGCCCAGACGTCGTTCCTCCCCGCCGCCCGCCGGCGATGGCAGGCGTTGGCCGACGAACCGACCCGGCGCTTCTTGGCCTGTTTTCTCGGAACCCGGAAGTCCTCCCGACGCCAGAGCCGGAACGCCCGCTTGGCGTTCAGCCGGAAGCCCTCCGCCCTCAGCAGCGCGGCGATTCGCCGGTAGCCGTAGCGGGGGTGTCGTCGCACCAGTTCGGACATGCGTTTCAGCAGCGGCCCCTCGTCGGACTTGGGCGTCGATTCGTACCGCTGGCTGCTGCGATGCTGGTCGACGACCCGACAGGCCCGCCGCTGCGATACGGCGAATTGCTTCACCAGATGTGCAGCGGCGGTCCGCTTCCGAGAGGGGCTCACCAGTTTCCCGAGGCGAGTTCCTTGAGCATCGCCTTATCCAGCTCCGCCTCGGCCAGCAGCTTTTTGAGCCGGGCGTTCTCGACTTCGAGTTCCCGGAGCTTCTTGGCCTCGGTCGCCTTCATCCCGCCGTATTGGTTCCGCCAGCGGTGATAGGTCGCTTCGGTGACTTCGAGCGCCTGCAGGACGGCCGCCAGGTCGCGGCCGGCGTTCAGCATGGCGTCGGCGTCCCGCAGCTTGCGGACGATCTCCTCGGGGGTGTGTCGTTTGCGTCGTTTGGTCATGGTCTAATCTCCATGCCGATGTCATCGGCTTGAGACTCTCGTAACTGCCGGACCAGTTTCCGGGGGGCAGGCCGGATTGTTCGTCAGACCGGCGACGCCGCCGCAGCGTCTGGGCCGCCGGCGACTGGGCGGGATCGATACGCTCCCGCGTGAGATCGAAGCGTGAGATCGAAGCGTGGTTCGCGGCTCGCAAAGCGGCGGGGGCGACGGTCCGGTGGCAATTCGCCACGGTCGACGCGCGAATTAAACTGAGCCGGTCCTACCCGTCAGTAACAGCTTGACGCTGCACTTACTGAGCGCCAGATGGATTTCTGCGGGACGGCAGGTCGAATTGAAAGGGCAGCCTCGTGCCTCGCACGAAACCGCGGAGCAGCCGCTGCTGGCCGGCGGCGGCGATCGCTTCGCGGGCCAATGCCTCCAACTCGTCTGCGTCGTCGGCCGTCCGGCCGGCGGCGGTCACGCACTTCCCGTGACCCCACGCCGCCTCGACCGCGTTCAGCTCCGGGGCGTAGGCCGGCAGATACTCCAACCGGACGTCCTTCACGCGTTCGCACCACCCTCGCAGCCGCTGGCCCTTGTGCACGTTCAGGTTGTCCAGGACGACGACCAGCGGGCAGCCGAGCGTCTTCCGCAGCCGGCGGAGGTGGGCGATCAGGTCCTCCTGCGTCACCCCTCGGCCCCGCAGGAACTCGCAGTACAGGCCGCACCGCCGGCGGCGCGGCGAGATCGTCAGCGAGCCGATCACGCTCACCCGCTCCCGGTGACGCACGCGATGCCGGATCGTCGGCGTGCGTCCGACCGGCGCCCAGGTGCGGCCGACGTGCGGATGCGTCAGGAACCCGGTCTCCTCGTACCAGACGAGGGCGGCGCCGAGCCGCCGACACTTTTTTTTTTGCGGGGCCAGTCCGTGCGGACCCATCCGGCGATCGCCTCTTCGTCCCACTCGACGGCCCGCTTCGCCGGCTTCTGGGGCGAGCGCCCCAGCCGCCGCAACAGTTCCGGCAGGTACTTGGAACTGTGGGCGACGCCGAACTCGCGTTCGATCAGCGCCGCGACCCGCGGCCCGGTCCAGAGCTGCCCGGCCAGGCCGGCGGCTTCGGGGCCGGCGTCGAGCAGTTCGGCCAGCCGCGTGCGTTGGGCGTCGGAGAGCTTCGGCGAGGCTCCCGGCGGTTTGCGAGCGGTCAACGCGGCGGGATTCGTCCCGCGGTCGGAGCGTTCGATCCAGAGCTGAACCGACCGGACGGAGCAGCCCAGCGCGGTCGCCACGTCGGCCGCCCGCCAGCCCGCCTCGCAGACCAGCCGGACGGCCCGCAGTCGGGCCTCGTGGGAGTGGCGGGTCCGTGCCGGTTCGCCCATCCTCCCATTAAAACAACCCGGCCGCCGGCGCAACAACCCGGCTGGTTCTCAGTAGCAGCGGCCTAAATAATTTCCATCAACCACTTGCCCCAAGTGCCAAATCCAGAGACTGACGGAACGAGTAACGTGATCGCAACCGATGCGCATAACTTCTTACGTTTAGCAATACTCATTTCGGCGACGGCGTAAATTGGTCGATTGATCAGGCGCCATGCGATGCGATGAAGAATCAGTGTTACCGACACGCTAACGAACGCAAGCGTCGGTATCAGTACAGTTACGTTGAGTGAGGCCAGGGTGGCAAAGAATGCAACTGGCCGCTGAAGGCGTTCTGCAAACTCCGTTGTAAGTGCCAATGACGCTATGCCGCTGAACGGGTTGAGTGTGCCGAGAAAAACCCAAGCAGGAACGGCGAAGAAAATCATCGCGATGGCGAGGTTTGCTGCCAAAGAGAGCATGATGGTCGGAAACGAACGAAAGTCGGCGCAGGCTCGCAGGCAATATCTGGTTGTGCCGATCAGGAGCCAGTCTGATAAGACGGCGCACGCGAGTGCCGCTGTTGCGATGAGTGCTCGAACAACAAGTTGGGCCGTTGGGGCCGGCGGCTCGACCGCTGCGTACCAGCACCAACTCGTGAAGAACCAGAGCGGTGCTGCCGCGAAAGTTCCAACCAGCGTGAGATATCCATAGCTGGGCTGCGTGATGCATCGATGCATTAGCTCGAGAAAGAATACGCACCAAGCAATCGCAGCTAGCATTGCAACCGGATACGTGACGGACGCGGCGAACGCAAAATACGGGACCGGTGCTGGTGCGGTGTCTGCGAAGTGAATCGCAAAAAGATAGAGCAATAGCAGGAAGAAAACGAATCCGAATGCGGCCAGCGAGTAGGCTGACGACACGGCTACGGAACGGATTGAAAACACGCTTTCGCCGAAGAGTCGGTCAAAGTGCTCGCCGAGCGTCGTGCACACGCGTCGCGCGAATACAACATGTCGGCCCACCGTCATCTCGCTATAGTCCTGCATCTTAAGCCACCAATGCTCTAGGCGGTTTTGCATTTGCCCATGCTCGTCGTCGTACAGGAAGACGGCGATATAAAGCAGGCCGATGCCGATGATGCCGCCGAGAAGCGAAAGAGCTGAGGACACCAGTTCCATATTTACCTGCAGCTGTTCTGGGGTTCTCCGGCACATTGCTTGATGGCACTTGCCGGTCATCATGCATCGTGTCGGGTTCGGGAAGGTCGAGATCGGCCGGGTTGACGACCGCGCAGCCGCTGCGTTTCAGGTCGTGCGTGTACGTGATCCTCGAGAGGTACGGCGTTGCGACTGAGGAATTCGGGCACCGTGATGTCATAGCCCCTCGAGGAGGTCGTGGCGAATGAACGCGGGAAGGTCTGGCCGTTGATCTGGGCCGTGAGATCCCTCCGCCTTGCGGCGGAGGAGATAGCGCGGCAAACGAACGACTCGTGCAGATAATGCCGATGGCAGACGCTGCTTCGCCGGGCGGTCGATGTTCGCGGCTGAACGTAGCCGACACGGAACAGTTCCACCGCCGAAAGGGTACGCGGCTCTTCATCTGGCCGCAGATTCAACAACGGTGGCAGACGGCCGAGCGTCGGCTGAGAGGGGGCGGTTGTCATCTCTGATGACTTCCGCGAGCGTGGTGACGCGAAAGGGGCCGCCGGATCGGCCCGTTCCCGCGTCTGTTGCCCACCTCCGTCGGCATAATGGACATGCGGCCATGACTACAATGCGGTCTATTATGGCGATGTCTGGTTCGCCGGTCCTGTCTCGGACGTTTTCGTCGAGATTCGATACATTTGGTTCTGAACGACCAGGTCACCCTTTTCTAATAGTTTGGCAAGTGCGTCTGTGAGTGATCCGGGAAACGGGGCGAAAAGATGGGTTCGTCTCATCGCTCGCGCCTCACGCAAGATCTCTTCCCGAGTTCGCGCCCTCCCGTCGCTAAGCACTTCTCTGATCAGCATAGCCGACCTCTGAGGTGAAAACTCGACGAGCAGCTTTCCGCACCACCCAATAACTCCCAGAACGGCCGCCAAAAGAGCGAGGACGCCTGCCGACTCAAGAAATTCGGTTGACCGGCCCGAAAGTTTGGAGAATACGGCGTAGACGCCAACTAACATCACCGCTGCAAGGCCAGTGGTCATAAGCACCTGAAGCGACTCCATTCCCCGTCGAACCGCTTGACCCCTCCGCTGGCGGTCGCATCGGCTGGTTTTCATGGCAGAGGACCTTCAGGGCGTGTCGAGATTTCCGTGCTGCTATACAAAGCTGCAGCCAGTGCAACGGTGATCTCGGCATCATCCAAGGAGGCGAGTTCATCGTCCAGAGACTCTCGTGGATTTCCGCAGGCGAGTGGTCCGAGCGTGATTACGCGGGAGCCTTCCCACTGGTAGCCGGCATTCTCTCCGGCCGACTGAAGGAGTATCAGCGGATTGACGCCGTGCACCTCCGGCTGATCGCCTTCACCGTCGGCCGGTCAGTCCTACCCGTCCAGACCACTGTGTTCCTGCTGAAGAGCGTTGCGGTGTCCGGGTTCGAGTTGGAACTGCTGGAACCGGGGCGGGCCCGGCAGGTCGAACAGGAGCACGTCCTCCTCAATCTCGCGACGGCGCTCCCGTTGCTGCTGGCAACAGCAGAGCGGCAGCATTTGCTGAGCCTCGACCACGGGAAGTCCGGTTGGTGCCGCGGCGGCGGACTGTTGCGAACTGCACTGCGTCGGCGTTACTCGATCAGGTTGCTGGCAATGGCCGGCCCGAACCGGCAGGTAGGCCACTCGTGCGGCAACCGGGAATCCGGCCTCGGCGATCTGGTGAGGCTGACGCTGTTGGGGGTACCGCTGCGCGAGCAAACTCTGGGAAATTGGTAAGTGCCGGCCGACGAAACGGGGCCGGCTTGACACTCACGCCCGGGAGTTGAAGCCGATCTCGTCTCCTTGGCCGCGGCGCGAACAGGGGGTGACCTTCGACGGAGCCGGCTTCCGCTCCTGCCAGTAGACGCACGCGTCACCCCCGATGGCGAGTTCCGCCTTGCATCCCTGTCTGACTGCGTGCCTTCCGACCGTCGCGGTCACGTTGCCGTGTTTTTCGCCCGCCCGGGCGCAGGACGCTGCTGAAGGGGCTGTGACGGTGCGGTCAAGTTACTGGAACCTCGAGTACGACGAGAGCGCCCAGTCCTTTTCGCCCAGCAGTCTGCCGCCAAGGGAAAGGTGGACCTGTGGGGCGTCTCGGATAGTTCCAGTCCGGCCTTCGCGAACGCGATCGACGCCGCCGTCGAAAGCTCTCGCATCGAGAGCTCAGTTATACGACGAACCGGCACCGCCGCTATCGCATCCTCTCGCTCGACGGCGGCGTGATCCGGAGCCTGGTGACCCGCGTTTGCTTGGCCAAGCTTGAAAAGGCACTCGGGCTCCGGCTCCGTTGCACAGGTTCTTCGGTTTGGTGGCCGGGACCGACACGGAGGGATTGGTAGCCAGCGAATTCACGAAAGAGATCCCGGCCCCGAGACGATGTGTCGGACGCCCGCCGGTGCCGCAGGCGATCTTCCGGCGTCGCTCGAGCGAGTTTCGACACTGTCCGAGCCGTCCGCGCGTCTTCTCACGGGCAGCCGTTTCTCAACAAATATTATGCATTCCGGGCTGGAATGCATTTGGGCGGCGTATCGAGTGGAATCTGACAGTCGCCGCCGTTCGGCGGCCCGGGGGCGTCGACTCGCCCCGCCGCTGAGCTTCGCAATCGCCCTCCCGTCCCGAGATTCCCCGTGAGCGACACCCCCGCCGTCCCGCCCGCCGAAAAGGATCGGGTACCGCTCCCCGAGCTCCGCCGCCAACTCCTCATAGTGTGGTTCGGCGGGGCCGGGACGCTCTTCGTTCTGCTGCTCGTCCTATCTATGGGAACACGGTTCCAGCCCAAGATGGACGGGGAGCGAGTCGATCAGAGGGAGAAGGTATGGGCTTGGTACGTAGGCGCGATCGGCCCGACGCTGGGGCTGATGCTCGGCGTGCTGGGTAAAGCGGCGCTGGATACCGAGCCGGACGAACGGACTGTCGACCGCTTTTACGCCCGTTTCGCGGTTGGCCTTTCGGCGTTCTACTTGTTAATGGCGGCTATCTCGGTCCTAGGGGCGATTCTTCTCCCGCAGGACGGCGGTCCGACCGCCGCCGAAGCGATTCCCGTTTCCAACCTCTGGTTGGGCATTCTGCAGGGGCTCGCGGTGGCGGCGATCGGATTTCTTTTCACGGCGCAGGATCGGAAGAAGGCCGCTTCCGCCGCGAACGAGTCATCTATAAGCTAGGGAACGCGGAGTGTTGCACCGCAGAATGTGAACCCTCTCTACAGGTCTCGACATGCTGGCTCCATTTTGTTTGGCCGGGTTCTTGTGGTTGGGGTACCTCACCGCAGCATTCGTCCAGCCGCCCCCGCAGGACGAGCAGGCGGTGGCACTCGCAGCCGTCGCAGCCCCCGTCGAGGCGGCATTCCAAGACGACGACCCGCGGGTGCGACTCGCGGCGATCGCGGCCGCGGGAGCTCTCCTGAACCGAACGGCGGGCTTGGAGGAATCGCCGACTGGATTCGCCGAACGATTACGGCAGAGGTTGTTCGAGGCGACTCGCGACGCTGACCCCAACGTGCGACTCGCGGCGATCGCGGCCGCGGGAGCTCTCCTGAACCGAACGGCGGGCATGGAGGAATCGCCGACTGGATTCGCCGAACGATTACGGCAGAGGTTGTTCGAGGCGACTCGCGACGCTGACCCCAACGTGCGACTCGCGGCGATCGCGGCCGCGGGAGCTCTCCTGAACCGAACGGCGGGCATGGAGGAATCGCCGACTGGATTCGCCGAACGATTACGGCAGAGGTTGTTCGAGGCGACTCGCGACGCTGACCCCAACGTGCGACTCGCGGCGATCGCGGCCGCGGGAGCTCTCCTGAACCGAACGGCGGGCATGGAGGAATCGCCGACTGGATTCGCCGAACGATTACGGCAGAGGTTGTTCGAGGCGACTCGCGACGCTGACCCCAACGTGCGACTCGCGGCGATCGCGGCATTGGGTGGACCAAGGATGAGTGCGGGCGATCTCGACGCAGTCCTCGCAGGGCTAGACGACCGCGAAGTGCGCGTACGCCGGGCGGCCGCGGACGCCTTGGCCAGTTCGGTTAGCCTGCCGGCCAAGGCCGTCGACCCACTTGGCAGGGCACTGCGAGCGAGCGATCCGCCGCTCGCCGCCAGCGCGGCTTCAGCGTTCGACAGATTCGAGCCGACTCCGCAAATTCTCGAACTGCTGACGTCAACCCTTGCCACAACCGACTCGGCAGTCACAGCCGGTGCGATCCTCGACGTGCTGAATCGGCGTGCTCCCGACGCGGCGGCCCCCGTCCTCCGCGAGCGACTCCGCGATCGGCGTCGGCGAGCCGTTGCTCGGGAGGCTCTCCTCCAAAGCCCCTCATGGAGCTTGGCGGAGCCATTGGCTTCGCTGCTGACGGACGGATCGGAGAACAGCGACTCCGGAGAGATCAGACTGGCGGTCGCCGAGATTATCGGCGCCACGGCGAGTCAACAGCCTTCGCGAGAGCTTAGCGACAAAAAGCGGGAACGCTTAATCGAGTCGCTCACCCGTATGATTGCTTCGCCGGATCCGATCGTCGCTGATCTGGCCACCGAAAGTCTCGCCCGGTTCGGCCCGTCCGCGGAGTCCGCGCTCCCCGTTCTCAACGCCCGCCTCGCCGCGGCCGGGGGGCTAGCCGAAGCGGCGCTCCCGGCCGCCGCGATTCTTCAAATCGACCCGGCAAATTCACGGGCGGCAGAGACGCTCGGACGGGCGTTGACGAGCCGTTCGCCGACAATCCGAATGCTATCGGCCGAGGCGCTCCCGCCGCAGGATGCGTTCGGAATGTTCAGGAATCCCGATGACGTCCCGCCCGGGGCGGCGCTCGTTCCAACCGTGCGCCGGGCTCTAATCGCCGAGACGGCGGAGGTGCGGGTCGATCTCCTCGCCAACTTGGCCGAGGGGCACTTCCCCGGAGAAGCGCTGGGCCGGGAAGTTCGCGCCCAGTTCAATCATCCTGACCCAGCGGTGCGGCGGCAGGCGGCGCGAGCGGTCGGGGTCCGTTCGGATCTCGTCGCCGATCCCGAGGCCGCGGTCCGCAGCCTATTGAACGACCCGGATGCGAGCGTCCGCGCCGAGGCGCTTCGGCAATGGGTTCGGCTGCCGGGTCTGCCCACTGACCTCCTGTTCGAGCGTCTGAACGATGCGGACGCGACGACGACGGGCGTCCTCGCCCAACGGATTCCTTCCGACGTCGAACCGCGGCGGCTGCCGGAACTGCGGGCGGCGTTCGATCGGGAGAACCTCGACGGCGCCACGCGTCGAGCATTGGCGACGGCGATTCTCCTTCTCGACCCGATGGACGGACGGGTCGCCACGAGTGTGCTGAGTGCCCCTGACGCTGCGGAGATCGTCGTGGCCTATGCCTATTCCAATTCCGAACGCGATCTGCCGCCCCAACTGAAGGGAACCTTGCTGCAACTTCTTCGAGTGGACGAACCCTCTGAAGATCGAGCGCGAGCCGTGAAGACGCTCAAGGCGTTCGCGGACGCGTCCCGCAGCTTGACCGCAGCCCGATTCGCGGCGGAGGCGGCGTCGGCGCCGGACGCGGGGGTACGTGCCTCGGCCTTGGAAGCGATTTCTTTCGCCCTTACCCCTTGGCCTACTACTAACCATGCGGGGTACGCGCACGGATCGGGCGAACTGGCATGGCCGCCGCCGGCCTGGTCGCTACTGAAGACCCTGACCGGGACCGGCCTCGGGGCGCCCACGGCGACGATGCAGGAGTTTGCTAATCGGATCGGTCTCCTGCTGGACGGACGCGGCTACGAGCAGCGAGCCGTGATCGGCATACCAGACGGTTTCCTGATCGTCACGCAAATTGAGCGATTCGACCCGGAGACGGGCCGCCCGTCGCCGCCGCCCGACCGTTGGAACACAGAATGGCTGCCGCTGTCCCGCCTGCGGGTGCGCGACTGGTTTGCCCGAATCCTGCACGGCCCGACGGGACACTTCCGCGTGTTCCTGATCGCCGTCACGCCGGACCGCCGGCCGGACCCGGGCGTTGCGACGCCAACGTTCGACCTTACTTCCGGGTGGGCCCAACTCGGGGGCAGCCGTCTGCCGCCCGGCTTGGCAGACGAGCGGCACGGCGACCGGTCCGTGCACGTGCTGATCTATCAGTTCGAGAAGACCGAAGGAGGCGTCGAGTTCAAACATAGGCCCCCGCCCACGCTCGGCGTCCTCCAACATCTCCGCGCGGCGGGCCTGTGGGACGGGCTCCAAGACCGGCCGGCCCCGTAGTTTTGAGATTACAGTTGTAGTTCAGTCGGACAACGCCAGGCGTTTGGAAGGATTGTCCCACGGCGGCGCCTTTCAAGAGGAGAGCTGCCCGATTGCGAAAGCCTCGGCGAGTCTGAAATATACGTATGGGAGCGGGCCCATGGTATCCCCTACTTGGCGGAGGGGACGCCGCTGATAAAGCTGGCGGAGATCGCGGACTCCCGTGGGGCGATCAAGGCGTTCTCCAAGCACGTCGCGCAGGAGACGGGGTTCGTCGGGTACGAAATCAGGAGCTGGGACGCATAGCGCTGGCACGTCACGTTCGCGATGCTCGCCCACACGTCCCTGTCGGCGATCTGTGCCCAGGCGAACCCTCGAGAGAAAACGGCCGCGGAACCGCTGTGGAGTTCCTCGCCGGAGTGGACCTACCCGTTGTCCCCACTGTCGAAGTGAATCCGCTTGTAGGTCAGGAGAATGCAAATGCATCGGCCCCAGGCATTCGGCGCCCCATCTCGCAACGAGGGACTTTCGTGACACGGACCATTTTGCCGCATCGTCGCTCGATTTTTGGCGGCCGCCGCTTCGTCTCAGAAGGGCGCGGAGGAAACCTGCAGCGGATATCCGTCGTTCGGGTCGCGCTGGCAGCGGCACTCGCTTCGATTGTCGTTCCCGGGCCGGCCCTATCTTTCGACGATCCGCCCGACGGGAAGCCGCCGGTGCGCCTTCCGCAAGGCTGGGACGAAGAACTTAGAAATCAATTCTATCACACTCCGCAGGGGTCGCTGCTCTTCCCCTACGAGTGGTTTCTCTCGCTGGAAGCGGAGGAATCGGGCGAGAACCGGGATGTGCGGCGGTTCGCGCATCCTGACCACCTCGAACGCTACGGTCTGATTCCGCCGGACGGGCGGAACGCACTCAACCCAGACGGGCTGCCGATCGGATTCGCCGTCGAACCCGGGCCGACCGCCGCGGGCATCGATACGAGTCTGTCCGCTGATTTGGAGCGGGCCTCCCCGGGCGAGCGCTGGGTCGGCCTGACGTGCGCCGCCTGTCACACCGCCGACGCCACCGTTCGGGGACGGTCCGTTCGGCTGGACGGGGCGCCGGCCCGATTCGACTTCGACTCGTTCTATCGCGACTTCGCCGCGGCGGTGCAGAAAACACTGTATGATCCGGCGCGGTTCGAACGGTTCGCCGACCAGATCGTCGGGCCGGTCGCGGAGGGACCGGCGGGCGCGACCGCGGACGTCGCCCGGGCGAAGCTGCGCGTCGCGTTCGCCGAGCGAGCGGCGGCGGTCGCCGGGGAGGCGGCGCTCCGCCGTCCGGCGTTGGAGTCTGGCTTCGGGCGGGTGGACGCCCTCACGCAGATTGTGAACTCAATCGCCGCCCGCGACCAACAGACGCCGGCCAACCTGCGCGCCCCGGCCGCCCCGACCAGCTATCCCCCGCTCTGGCTGACGCCCCGTTTGGAGTTCGTGCAGTGGAACCCGATCGCGGCGAACCCGCTCGCCCGGAACGGCGGCCAGACGTTGGGCGTCTTTGGCCGCGCCGCACTCGCCGGTCCGGCGGACGGCCTGTTCGACTCCAGCGTCCGCCTCCACGATCTGCACAACATCGAAACGTGGGTGCGCGACCTCGAGCCGCCCGCTTGGGACGAGTCGATCATGGGCGAGATCGACAGGCCCGCCGCGGACCTCGGGCGAGGCTTGTACGAACGTCACTGCGTCGGCTGTCACGCGCTGCCGCCCTATCCGCAGACGGACCCGGCGGAGAATTCGTTCGGGAAATCGTTCATTCCGATCAAGCGGGTGGATTATCGGGAAGTCGGAACGGACCCGGCCTATGTGGAGTCGCTCGTCGGACGGTTGGTCCTGACGTCCCCGGCGACGGCTCCGCTGGTGGACGGGGAGGGCGTCGTCGCGGCGCCGGCGTATTTCTCGCGAACGGTGGGAGCGGTTCTCAGTCGCGCCATGGCGGAGGCGGGGCTGACGCCCGAGGAACGGGCCGACATGATCGGCTACCGACTGCGGCCCGGACCGGCCGGACTGCCCGTTCCATATACGCCCCCGTCGCTAACGGACGTCAAGGCCGGTCCGCTGCCGGGGGTGTGGGCGACCGGCCCGTACTTACACAACGGGTCCGTGCCAACCGTCGAAGATCTGCTGAAGCCCCCGGCCGATCGCCGGAAGGTGTTCTGGACCGGGGCGCGGGAACTGGATCTCGAGCGATTGGGGTACGTCAGCGAAGACGCTCCCGGCCGGTTCCGCTTCGACACAGAGCTGCTCGGCAACGGCAACGGCGGTCACGAGTATCCGCCCGGCGGACTCGCGCCCGACGATCGGTCCGACCTGATCGAATTTCTTAAGACGTTATAGGTTTCGGTTTCCGCTCGCCCCGGTCCCTCAGTCCACAAAGCACGATGAGCAGCTTCCTCAACGCATTCGACTCGACGGCGCCGGCCGACAGGTGGCGCATGACGAGGGATCGTCTGCTGGGGGACGACCCACTCCCGTTCTACGCGGAACTCCGCGACCATCGCCCCGTGTTGGAAACCCCGGAGGTGACGCTGGTCACCCGGTTCGCCGACTGCGCCGAGGTACTTCGCCGGCACGACCTGTTCAGCGTGGCGCTGTACAAGACGAAGCAGGGGACGTACTGGATGGCCCAGGACGACACGGCCGAGCACCAGCGGCAAAAGTCGGTCATGTACGCCGTGCTGGACCGCGAGGATGTGCCAGGGATCCGGCGGGAAGCCGCATACCTGGCGGCCTCCGCCCTCGACGCGGCGGACGGCGGTCCAGTGGATGCCATCGCGACGCTCACCCGCGCCGTCCCTGTCGAACTCGTCCGGCGCCGCTTCGGCTTCGCGGACGCCGAGCCGGCGGACATGCTGGAGTGGTCCTACTGGAACCAGCGGGACGCCTTTTGGAACCAACCGTTCGACGACGCGTTCGTCGACGACCCGACCGGCGTGGTCGCCCGGCGGGAAGCTGCGAACGTGGAGATGAGGTCGTTTCTGATCGACCTCGTCCAGCGGCGGACGGTCGCCCTGGAAGCCGGCCGACCAGTCGACGACATGGCGACGCGTCTGTTGCGGTTGTCGAACTCCGGCGCCGTGCGTTTCGACCCCGCCGCGGTCATGCTTAATCTCGGCGGGCTGTTGATCGGCACCGTCGAAACGACGTCCCACGCCGTCGTGAACGCCTTAGAATTCTTGTCGCGCGATCCCGACCGACTGGCAGCCGCCCGAGCCGCGGCCCGAGCGGAATCGGACGGGGCCCTCGACGCCCTCATTTTCGAAGCACTGAGGTTTCGGCCGGCGTTTCGCTTCTTCTTCCGCCGGTGCGAACGCGACACGCCGCTGGCGCGGGGGACCGACTACGAGCGGACGATCCCGAGCGGCAAGACAGTCCTTGCCGTGACGCACGCCGCGATGTTCGACCCCGCCGCGTTCGACGGCCCGGACGAGTTCGCCCCTGGCAGATCGCCCACCAATACTTTCCACTTTGGATTGGGTCTTCACGAGTGTCTGGGACGGGCGATCGGGGCGGCGATGATCCCGGAGATCGTGCGGAGCGGACTCCTGCTGGAAGATTGGCGCCCGGCAGCGGTCGAACGTCGTCCCGGCACCGTTCCTCATAACTGGTCTTGGACCTGGGAAACTCCGGCGTCGGACCGGCCTGTGTGCAAGCAACCCGCTTGACGAATCGTCACCGTCGCGCTGCTCCCTCAGCCCGCTTTTTGAGCGCGGACCGAGTTCTTCGGCAGCGGTGTCGCGGAGGGGCTTGCTGCGTGCGCGACTTGCCCAGGTCGACGCATCTGGGACGCTGGTCCGGGGCCTACGTGGCGCCACGTCTGGCGGTAAGCGCGAAAGTCGAGCGCGCCGCTTTCACGTTCCCGCAAATCCACTCCAGTCGAAGCAATCGCAAATACCCTCAAGATCGCGAGTCCGGGGGGGCGATAAAGGAGGAGTTCAAACCGGACCGACTTCCTCCCTAGCCTCCGAAACGATGTCGGACCAATGAAGACATCTTTCTCGACAAAGTCTTTCGCCGTAGCGATGCTGGCGGTCGCGGGCTTGACGGCCGTCGGGTGCAAGGCGACGCCGCCGGAGATCACGGCCGTCGCGCTGTCTCCAAACAACATGTGCGAGCCGGAGGGAATCCCGTTCTACCTCCCGAAGGCGTTGTTGGTCGTCTCGAAGAACTTCCGATCAATCGAAGAGTCAAAGGTCGGCTTGACCTCCTCCGCCCCGATTCCGGGACACTTTGACGACCAATCCAAGTACGGCGACATTAACTCGCGTACTGCCTTCAGCCGAGTCACCAGCGGCTCGTCGTACCCGACCGTCGAGGGCGACACGACGACGATAACGACCGGTAACCACGCCACGGCAGGGGCACCGGTGCTGCACTCAAGAGGCGCACCGGTTTCCCCCGGGCAGGCGCCCTCGGACGGGCTAACACCCGACACGTTCTTTACGTACCATATCATGTTCGTTCCGGACCTCTCGCAGAAATACGGGCTGAAGATCCGCGGTGGGGCCGGCGAGTTCCGCGCCGCCATGCAGATGGTCAACGGCTGGCAGTTCACCGGGCTAGGGCCGTTTTACATGAAGGACAGCAGTTCCGCGCAGAACGGGATGGCCGGCGGCATCGCCTCCAACCTCGCCCTTGGCGGGGCCGCCGACGTGGTGAATTCCGTCACCGACCTCGCCGGCGAACTGGGTAAGTCCCGCGACGGCGTCGGCCCGAACGATGGCCGCACGGTGACGGTCGAGCAGGCGGTCGAGGTGTTCGGCGGGCTGGCCGGGTGCCAGCCCGTCCGGCTGGATGGGTTTGCGGAAATCCACATTTTTGAGCAGCGGCTTGACGACGTGACGGGACAGTCCACTTGGGCCCCGGTGATCGACCTGCAGTTTTACCGGGACATGCTCGGCCTGAAGGTTGAACGGGTCGTGTGCGCCCCCGCCGTGACGTCCGATACTGCGAGAGGTGGTACGCCGGAGCCTAAGGACAATCCGCAGACGAGAAACGACGTCGTGCCGGTCGAACCGGCGCCGGCGCCGGTCGAAGTAAACGCCACTGCGATCAACGTCATGCCGCCCCCCGCACCGCCGAAAAGACATCGCCTCTTCGGGGACATCGATCTTGGACATTGGCACCCGTTCCATGATCGCCCCTCGGTAATCGAATCCGTCCGCATCTTTCCGCCGAGCGCGGCTGATCGTCTCACGGACGCCGCTCTCTTGGCTCCCGCCTCGCCAGCACTCCCTCTCTTGGCTCCCGCCTCGCCCGCCGTCCCTTACATGTCTGGCTCGCCGTCGTCCCCCGACGGACTTGAAGGAAACATTAACCTCGGTGTGGACATCAACGACTAATAAAGCCGTTACGAGGGCGCTGGCAACTCTTGCTCGCGAAACCGTCTCTCGTCAAACTTCGTGAGAAACCTCTACCGGAGACGGCCTGATGACGGTCCAAAAAGCGTTGCTTGTCGGCATCAACCAGTATCGATATCTGCGGGACCTGGAAGGGTGCCGGAACGACGTCGCTCACTGGAAGCATCTGCTGACGCAGCGGTGCGGCGCGGCCGAGAACAAAGTGCAGTATTTGGTAGACGAGGCGGCCACCCGGCAAAATCTCGTCCGCTGGTGGACCTGGTTGTGCCGGGTCCCGGAGGGCAGCCACGCCGTCTTCTTCTTTTCAGGACACGGCACCCAAGTTACCGATCGGAGCGGCGACGAGCGCGACCGGAAGGACGAACTCTACTGCCTGCACGAATCCGATCCATCGGACGCCCGGACGTACCTGTACGACGACGAGTTGTGGCGACTGACCGCGCAGTTTCCGACGCATTCCCGGTTGACGGTGATCGTCGACTCGTGCCACTCCGGGACGGCCCTTCGGGCGCCCGGTCCTCCCCAACCGTCAGCCCCCGCCCCTGTCGCGCCCTCCGACGAAGTTTGGTCTGAAGCAGAGGGGGAGCCGCCGTTTGCGGGGGAAGTGGACAGTGCGGATCCTGGGCCTGTGCTCCGGTATTCGCCGCCGCCCAATCCTCCAAGGCGGGAGATCCGGGCGAGGACGACCGCTCCCGAACTTCGCGGCCAAGGGGACGACCGGCCACAGCTCAACGCCTTCCTCGCCGCCTCTCAAGACGATCAGGAGGCGACTGAAGCCACCATCGCCGGACGTCGGCACGGCGTCTTCACGTATTATTTGATCCGCACCCTCGCCGCGGGCGGTCTGAACCAACCGTTGGGGCAGGTGGTTGAGGGAGTCTCGCGGCTGATCCAGTCCGGAGGGTATCCCCAGGTCCCGAACCTGCTCGTCCGACAGCCGGGCGACGACCGCCCGCTGTTCGCGTAGAACATCGATCCATCGGCCGCATCGGGCCGGAACTCGCCGCGGGAGTCCTCCCTCCTTGACCAGCCCGGGGCCGCAGCGTCGTCCCGGTCCAACGCTGCGGCGAGATTGTCCGTCCTGTCGGTCTCCGAATCTGAGAACGGTCTGCGGGTGCGCTCTGAGCGGCCGCGACCTCGCGCGTTCGTCGAGGCTGGGAACGGGACGACTAAAGGCCTCGGGAAGCTTCCGCTACCGCGTGAGGAAGCGGGCGAACACGTCTCGGTTGACCGCCGTGTTACCTCGCTTGAAGTACGACGAGTGGGCGCACGCGGGGGCAACCAGACCCAAGATTTCGCGACAGTCGGTCGGGTGCAGGTTGAGGAACTCGTGGTCCACGGCGTACGGCCGGCCGGTCAGCGGCCCGCCGACCGGATCCCCCTTCGCGTCGAGGTTCACCCAGGTGCGGACGCACCGCGGCTTCGCCCCGTCCCCGGGGCGCAGGCGCCGCTTAACCGGACCGATCGAGAGGGCGGCCCCGACCGTGAAGAAGGTCCCCACCTCGCCCTCCAGAGTCCGCTCGCCGTCTAGGGCCCGCAGTCCCTCGTACGCCACCACGGTCCCCCAGCTGTGAGCGATCACGTCGACGCGGCCGGCGGATTCCAACAGCGGCACGACGACCTCCCGGAACCGTCCCTGGACCTCGGCCCGCACCCCGTCGTCGATCAGGTACTTGACGAAGTCGTCGACGCAGTCCAACCCGGGAATGCCGAATAGCGCCCGTTCAGTCTGCCGGTCCAAGGCCATCGCGCCGGCGGAACGCGCCGCCGTCGGGGCCTCGCCCGCATCGCCGGACGGGGCGGCGTCCATAACTTGCCGTTCCACCCGGTCCTCCAGCACGGCTTCGATTTCGGACTTCAGCCGGGCGTATTCCAAGTCGCCTCGATTACCTTCCGAGACCTCCGCGAACGTCGCCGCGCCGATCGACCGCGAGGTGACGAGATCGCTCCAAAGGACCTCACGGCGGCCGCCGCCGAGCGTGCTCAGGGCCCGCCGCAGGCCGGCCGGGAGGTGGGGCGAGAGGGCCTCCCACCATGGATTCGAATAGCCCGAGTCGTGCCGGCAGATTCCGTGCACCGCGACGAGGTGGCGGTCGGCTCCGCGTCCCTCGACCGCCTCTCCGGCAGGACCCGTTCCGCCGCGGAGGTGGACGAGCTGGGCGAGAATCTCCTGTAGCAGTTCGATCTGCAGTTCCTCCCTCCGCGGCGACACCGACGCGGTTGCCCCGTTGTCGTCCGTGACGCCGCGTCCGCCGAACAACTGTCCCGCGGCCCCTTCGGGCTCCAACTGCGGCGATTGCGAGAATCCGCCGTCGAGGATCGCCCGGCGGACGGCGGTCATCAGAGCGGGCCGGGTCACGGCGGGGCCGGACCGCCGCGCGGTCTCGCAGAGGTGGTACGAGAACGCTCCGTGAAAGTCGTCGGAAATGTATGCGTCCGCCGACGTCTGCGTGTCTCGGCACCCGGCGAGCAACACGTGGTTCATCCCCGCCCGATCGTCCCGCGCGCCGGCCGCCGAACGTCCGAGAGAGGACCGGACGACGCCGCCCCGGGCGGCGGCCCTTTCTCGCACGTCCGCGGGAGGTTCGACGAAGCGTACGAGTACCGTCTCCTCGGCCTCGTCAGCCGGAACGTCCGGGGCGACGACCCGATCGAAGTCGTCTTTTAAATCTTCGACACGGACGCTGGATCGCGTCTTCTTCCGCCCCGCCGCATGGAGGCGATTAAGACTCGCCGTCAGATCCACGAACGGGGCGTCTTCGTCAGGCACTCCGGCGGCCCGAACCGATCCGCCCGGGGCGAGCATCCGCGTCGCCGTCCCGGAGTGGCAGCAGTCGAGCAGGACCGTCAGCTCGGCCCCCTCCGGGAGTTTCCCCGTCAGTTCCTCCCGAATGTCGTCGTCGAGCAGGTAGCTGTCCGGCTTCGACCAGTCCATGTCGTAGAGGCAGAGGAGTTCGTCACGACCGTCGTCCTCGTCCCCGTCCTCGTCGGCGGTGTACGAGCCGTGACCGGAGAAGTGAAAGACGAGCCGATCGCCGGGGCCGGCGTCCTTCAGGAGCCACCTCCATCCCTTGAGCACCTCCTTCTTCGTGACCTTTCGTTCCTCCAACGTGCGGACGTCGGTTTCGGCGAACCCGAACTCCCGCGTCAGCAGCCGCTTCACGTTGGCGACGTCGTTGAGGCAGCCCCGGAGGTCCGAGATGGAGCGGTAGTTGTTGACGCCGCAGAGGAGGGCTTTGTCGGCCATCTTGGATGCTGCTCGTGAGGAGGTTGTTTAAGGGATAGCGTAGGAAGCGTCGCCCGGGGGTCAGACGGCTTGGAGGGCGCGGAGGACGTCGAGCATGCCGTGCCCCTGGAAATACCGCTCCCGGCCGAGGTCGGTCGCCGACCGGCAGAGGACGTCTTTCACCCGGGCGGGCCGGCCGATGAACTCCGCGTTGCGGGCCATCAGCAGGGCGGCGGCGCCGCTCACGTGCGGGGCGGCCATGCTCGTCCCGTCCCGCGTCGCGAGACGCCCGTTCGGGGCGCACGAGACGATTTTCTCACCCGGCGCCACCAAGTCCGGCTTCGCCCGCCCGTCCCCCGTCGGGCCGCGGCCGGAAAAATAGCTCACGCCGTAGCTATGGGGGGCGGATCGGTGGGTCGCCCCGACGGTCAGGACCGCCTCCGCATTTCCAGGATCGGAGATGCTCGAGGTCCGGTAGTCCCCGCCGAACGTTAGCCCGGCCGGTCCGACGGCCCCGTCGCGGGCTGCGTATCCCTCGTTCCCGGCGGCGGCGACGACCACCACGCCGTCGCCCACCAGTCGCTCGCACTCCAGGCAGACTGGCGTTCGGCCGCAGGCGTAGTTCGTCACGTCGTGTGCGATCGCGAGACTCACGTTGACCCCGTGGACGACAGGCTGGTGGGCCGTCGCGTTTAAGTGACGGACGAACTGCAGGGCGGCGATCACGGCGAACTCGTCCCCCCGCCCCCGCGCGTCGATCACCCGCAGGTCGATCAGGTTCAAGTCCGGGCACAGCCCGACCACCGATTCGCCGCCGGGCGGGGGGGCGAGATCGTCCGGCCGCCAGTCCGCCGCCAGGATCCCGGCCACGTGAGTCCCGTGCAGACCCCCGCCGTCTCTGATCAGTTCGTCTTCCTCGTCCTCTCCTGCGCCGACTTCAATGAGTTCCTGGACCAGCGACCAATCGAAGGACCGCCCAGACGAGAGGCTCCGGCGAAGATCCCGTCGCAGACCGGGGTGGGCGTCGAGACGACGGCGAGTCCGCAGCGGGAGGTGCGGGTCCCCCCATCCGTCCTCAGCGAGCAGGTGCCTGATCTGGGTAAAGTCGAAGACGCGCCGGACCCGAGACGCCGTTCCCCCGGCGGCGCGGTCGGCGAAGGCGGGATGCCTGCGGTCGATCCCGTCATCGAGGACCGCCCAGGTGAGCCCAGAGCACCGGGTCTCGAACAGGCGGACGACCGCGTCGGCTTTGACTGCGCGTGCGGACTGCCGAACCGCCAACCGGGCCGGCCGATTGAGCCCTACTTGGTAGAGGAGTGGTTCGGCCGGGCCGCGGCCGTCCCAGTCTTCGAGCAGCCGCCCGACGGCGTCAATCAGCCGACGGCATAAGGCGAGCGTGCGGAATTCGCCGGAAGCCGTGCCGTCCCGTAACGGCGGCTCGTCGTCCTGCTCCGGTGGGTCGTCGTCCAGCCACGGTTCGACGAACTCCTCCCGAAGTTCCGCGGCCGGCCGTTCGGCACCCGCGCGTCGGAGTTCGGCGAGCGTGCCGACGACGCGCAGCAGCCAGAGTTCGCCGGGAGAAATCCCGTCCGGCTCATGCGCGGCGGTGCGGGCGTCGGCCGCGAGGAGTCGGGCCAGCCGCTCCCGTTCCACCGGGTCGCGGAGGTTCCGCGCAATCTCGACGCCGTGGCCGAGTCGGCCGTCCCAGAAGCTCGAAGCCGGCAATAACACTCGAACGAGAGTCTCGAAATCGCACCGGGCGACGACGCCGGTCTGATTTTGCCCAACATTTGATCTCGTGGGGAGCCGATCCTTCAGATAAGTCGCCAGCCGCCCGACAGGCGAGACGCCCGCCGCGGCTCCCTCCACCAGATTGCGCCGGTGAGGAGCGTCAGTCGCGGAGCTAGGATGATACGGCGTCAGGAGCAGGTCCAGACGACGGTTCGGGCTCTGAGCGTACGCGACCCAAACATCCGGCAGGACGGGCGAGTCTTGGGTGAATCGCCGCGCCCCCCCGCCGGCGAACAGGAGGGCCGTCACGTCGGTTCGGGTGAGAGGCACGTGGCCCTGCAGTTCCTGCGAGATTGGAAAGGAAATCCTCTGGTGCGCCGCGGACCAAATTCAACTACGCCGTCCGCGAAAGTTAAAAGTTTGTGATTGTCGAAGGTTGCTTCCGGAAAGTTCGGCAGCGACTCTCGCCGTTCCCGGGGACGGAACAGTCCCGCGCGTGCCAGAACTTCAGAGGTTGGTACCGCAGACCGTTACAACCGGACGGAAGACCTCGGCCGCCATCTCAGCAATAGGGGCTCAAGTCCAGCCCTTGAAGACCCGCCATGGCCCAGCGCCGCCTGCCCGACGAGTTCGCCGACGTCGCCGCCTATCACTTGCCGTCAAACCGCCAGGTCGCCGTCGAAGGCGGTCGGCCCCGCACGCCCAACCACGTCGTGCTGAAGGTCCTCTGGTACGTGCCAACCACCGGTTGCCGCTGGCGGGACGCGCCCCCGGTATGGGCTGCTCCGGCGAGACCGCACGGTGTCGGCTGATCGAAAGGGAAGAGCTCGGCGTGTGGGTCCGCGTGCACCTGGACTTCCTACGGCTGCTTCGCTGAGACGGCGAGTTGGAGCACGACACCGCGATCGTCGACTCGGTCCTCATCCACGCCCACGGGGCCGGGGCCCTCACCGGCCCCAGCCCGCTCAACCGAGCCGGGCCTGGCTGCAAGTACAGCCTCATGGTCGACCGGAACGGGGCGGCACTGGGCGTAAAAGTGGCCGGAGCGAACGCCAGCGACCACACGCAGATCCTCCCGCTGGTCCGGGAGGAGTTCCCCCGCGTCGGCGGTAAGCCGGGCCGCCCGAAGCAGGCCCGGACCGGCTGTACGCCAACGCCGGCTACGACAGCGAAGCGAAACATGTTGCGGTGCTTGGGCGTCGAGCCGCTCATCCGCAAGCGGGGGACCCCGCACGGCAGCGGCCTCGGGAGAGGCTGTTGGGTGGTCGAGCGAACGATCGGCTGGCCGAAAAGCCTGTGGCGGCTGCGGGTGCGGTACGACCGGCGGGAAGAGGCGATCGAGGCGTGGAACACGCTGGCCATGGCGGTCGTCAACTATCGCCTCTGGCGACACGCAGCCGCGGACGCTGACTGATCTCAGCAGCCGGTTCTCTGTCCGGTCCGAAAGAGCAAATCCACCCGCCAGCGAAAGGGAGCGAGGAACGGTCGCACTGAAGCGGGGCGAGTGCATTCGTAGTCTGTACAGACGTCAGCACGCTCCCACTGATCATTCCGCACTCGACGCCCCCGACCCCCACGTATCTCGCTCAAGAGCGTCAATGACATAATTCAGGAGCTCGTCCGGCCTGTTGGTGATAGCGAATGCGCCCTCTGGGACGAGTCGATTGCTGACCCCGTTCAATTCTACGCCGTGCAACTCGCCTACGTAGAAGATGACATAATGAGGGAAATCCAAACGCCTCATTTGCCCTAGCATGCTTAACCCCGCATGAGAGCCAGTGGGCCCTTCAGATTCCCGCCGAATATCCGAAATAACCACGCTGTAGTCAAAGCGTCGCATTAACTCTATGGCTTCAGTACTCGACAAGGCCGTGTCGGTCTTGGCTCCCAGATCTCGAAGAAGAGTCCGGAGAGGGCGGTTGTTTTGCGGAGTGTCATCTACCCAAAGAATCCGGGCGTTGTCAAACAAGGGCGCAACATGCTCTGCTCGCTTGACGGCCGTGAGCTTTTGCCCTTCCGTCAGAGTGACGCCAACTTGTAGTTCGGCCGCCTCTTGCAGTTGCTGAGCAGCCAGAGTGATTTCTATTCCCAGCGCCTTAACCCCGGAAACGCGGGAGAAATGTGATGAGATAAGCGGCTGATAAAGCGCCAGGACCAGCAAGATTGCGAGAATCCCGAAAAGGTTGGGCAACGCCGAAACTACGGCAACATAAATGGTGGGGTCTAGCCTGCATTTCAAATTACCTTCACTCGGCGTCGGATCACCGCCGCCGGGCGTGCCGACGTCGCCTTTGTCAATATGTGGCCGCTTGTTCACAAGAGATCTCCTGATCTTTCTTCTTTGTGTCCTGAGGGTGCTGTCAAAACTCGCGGACTTGCACGGCTCGCGCCTCTCCGATAGGTCGTCTGATAACCCCGCAACATGATCAGGTGCCGTGGCGGGTTCGGGGAGGCTGAAGTTGGCTGGGCTGATCACGTCGGCTGGCACGGGATCGCGAACGGCTGGCGGAGACGCCCGCAGGCTGCCGCTGGGGTGCCTTCCTGGGTCTCCTACTCAGGCGCATCATCCAACAGAGTTCATAACCGACTCAAGGCGGGGAAGGATTAGTGCGCCGTCACTGCCGATCTGGACACTCCGAAACATTTCGTCGTGAATAATGCGGGCAGCGGGCGGATACGGACGCGTCGTACACTGGCTTTCTCAGACGATTGATGCCGCCCAAGGGACGATGCGCTTCAAGGCCGTTCCAGGGATTGAAGACGAGAGCCTCGCACGCTTCGCGCTGCCCGTCGGCGCTAAACTGCTGGCAGGGGATGGTCACAGTCGCCAGATGAACGAAGGGAATTGTTTCCGGCCACTGTTCCGAAGCGTCCTCGATGTCGACGTCGGGCGCCAACTCATTCATCGAACGAACCTGAGCTCCAAACTCGAAGATGACGTCGCCGGCGGCGGTATCGGCCAGCCGTCTTGCCAACGCTTCGCGAAGGTAGTCTTCGCTTTCGACGTTCGGGAGGTCGTTCGACCGTGCGGCTGGCTTTAGCCGGAACCGCATCACCTGATTCTCGCCTAACTGGAAAGGAGCAGCGCCGAAGTACGTATTATCGACCGGGCTAGCCGGCGGCGCCTGAAACGCCTTCGGCTTTCCGTCCTCCTTGTTCTCAGGCGTCTCGGCGGTGAACGACCGGATCCGGCCGATGATGTCGAACGTGCGCGCCGCCCGCTTCTGTAACGGCGTCGGCGGGGAGGTGCCGTCCGGCATGCGGCTGAAGAAGCCGGCCCCGTTCGAGGCTCGGGTTTCGGTGTCTCTCTCGAGGGCCGCACTGAGCGCAGCGTAGTCTTCGACGTTTGCGAAGGCGAAGACCGGCTGATTGATCATCAGAAAGTCCTGCGTGTCCGACTCGCCCTCCTCCCGCAGTCGTGGGCCGATCACGTCGTGCAACTTCAAAGCTACGCCGCGACTGCCGTGACTGCGACCGCGTTCCGAGTCGGGGGAGTCAGGCGTCACCAACACCGCCGCGTTCGAGAATCGGATGTCCGTGTCGAACCCGATCCCCGGCGTTGCAAACACGCCGATTCGATACCTCGCGTCTAGTTCGTCCGCCACCTTAAATGTGGCTCTCACGCAGGCGTGCCCCTTCGCATGGACGGCACGTAGCGCACGTTCGTCGCCCGGATAGCGGATCTCGAGCTGCCTCAACGTCGAATCGACGATCGCGTCGATCTGATCGGATTCGTCAGCGGGGATGTTTTCGATCATCGTAGGTCCGGAAGTTAACATGAAGGGGGCTCGTGAAGGGAATCGCCAGGGCGGCCGAGCGGGCAGCGCAGGCTAAACAGGAGCCTTGGCCGCCTGACGGCCTCGGTAATGCGGAGCCGACGGACGCGACCCCTCCGCTAAGTCTTCAGATGTCCAACCGCTGAGGGACGGCGGTTAGAGTCCTAAGATTGGAATGTCAGAGCGACTTCAGATACTCAAGAAGTTGGTGCCGTTCTTCCTCTTTTAAGGCGGATCCGAATCCATGCCCGCCTTCTAGATCGAAAACTCTGCTCCTACTGATAACCGATCGATGGTCATGGGAACACATCTCAAAAGGTTTTGTGGATGACCGTCCCAGCCTCGAGTCTGCCAAGCTACCTAGTCGCTCCCGGCGCGGCAAGTGCGTCGCTCACTCCCGCCGGAGGCATGCGCGGAAAGCGAACGCGAGAGCGTGTTGCCGACTTATGCACTGCGGGAATGGCCAATAGAGCATGAGACCAACGAAGAAGTAGGGCTATTCCAGCGACGTGACCGACGCGCAGGTCAGGGCCGCATCCGTCCGGATCGCCGAGCAACTCAGCCGGCGTCGAAGGGTTGGGGTCTGGCGAGCAGCTCGATCCGTAGAACGACAGAACTAGGAGGGGGAGAACGACACGGATCATTCGCCTGCCATGCCGCCGGCGCCGGCGGGCGTTCAACCGCCGCTCGCCGGCGTCACCTCGTCAGGGGATTCAGATTGCTCGCTCCCCCCAGGAAGCGGCGCGAACCAAGGGATTCATTGCCGACCGCCCGATTCCGCTGGTGATGGGGCAGCCTGTCGGGATCGCCAGCGTCAACGCCTCGGACGCACGCTTTCGGCGGAACGGGCAGTCGCCGGGGCCTCGGAGAAGGGGACGTCCGCTTCGGCTGCGGTCGACGCCAGATCCACAACCGCCTCAGCCGTCAGCGCCCTCCCATCGTTCGCAGGATAGCGTTTAGAACCCGCCAGGCTGACGCCAGCGACGTTGAAAGCAGGCTCGGCTCGGCCGACAATTTTGGAGGGTTTTCTGCTCGATCGCTTGCATGAAGCTGGGTCGTCTAGGCGGGAATGCAGTTCACCTCCCAGTTGGTCCATCTTCGACTTGTCCCCAATCGGGGGTCGGCCTATCGGACGTAACGGTTCCGGGGGGGCGCGTCCCAAGAAGTATTTTCGGGAATGAATTGTCTCGGGCCCCACGTGTCCAGGTCCCCTTCGGCTGCTAGCGTGAAGAAAATCCTATCCCCCAAGTCACGCAAGGGGGGGGGCCGCGGTCGCCCTCGACGTCGATCGCACGTGCGACGACGTCTCGAAAAACCCCGTCCCTCATCTCGCGGTCGACATTAAAGACCCGAAGGCGAAGCACAAGATTGTGCGGGTCGGCATATTGTGACGCGGTTCGTCGCGGTCCTCGCCTACACCGCCGGCGTGCTCTTCGGGCCGTTCGACGAGGCTCACCGGATCGACGCGGTGCACCTCGGCTTGATCGCCCTCGCAGTCGGCGGCGCGGCCGTGCTCGTCCGGCCCGACCTGTTCCCGCTAAAGCGGCTCGAGGTCTCCGGATTCAAGCTGGAGCTGTTGGAGCGGGTGAGGGCCGAGCAGATCAAGCAGGAGAACGTCCTCCACGATCTCGAAATGATGCTTCCGCTGCTGCCGCCGCAGGCGGAGCGGGAGCACCTGTTGAACCTCGACCGCGGTAGGTCGGCCGGCTACTGGGGCGGGGGTCCGCTGTGGGCGGAGTTGCGGCGGCTCCGCTCGATCGGGCTGCTGGAGTTGATCAGGCTGGACCGGCAGGTAGGCCAGCTCCGGGGCGATCGGGATTTCGACCTCGCGGAGTTCGTGCGGCTGACGCCGCTCGGACACCGTTGGGTGCGGAAGTTCCGGGAGATCGGCGAAGAGGGGGCCGCTCCGAGAAGTGGCGGAGGCGAACGGGCAGACGCGGCGGGCTAGGAGGAGCGGCGAGCGCCGCGGGGCCGGCTTCGTGCGGAGTCGACCCTGCGGGGCCTGCCGATCTGGGAGCGGGAAAACGCAGCCAAGACTGCTAAGATAATATTTGCAGCCGGGCGACCTCCGCCGCTGCGGCAACAATCTCCCGCTCGCGGCGGTCCCCCCCGTCCTCCGCTTCGCTCTTGCCGCAGGCGGCCTTCAGGACGTCACGGCAACCAGCAGCCCCAAGGCAGCCACGTCGGCGGCCAGGAGCCCGCGGCCGACCCCTTCGTCTGCGATCCTGGTCAGGGCGATCCACGTCAGGCAACACTCGTCCGAATTTCGAGGCTGGATGCCGTCCCCGAGGCCTCGATCGAGCCCCACGGTTCCGCCAGCGGAAACCGCGAGGAGATCGCAGCCTCGAGGCTGTTGTACTCATTGTCGCCTCGGATGAAGTCACTGACAGCCATGTGCACCTGACCGATCGGCAGGCCTACGGCAGGCGCGACCGTAGGCCGTATGACGAAGCCGCTCGAGCAAACCGGATCTACGAACGACGGCCGCTTCAATTCCCGTTTTGCTCCAGGGGTTAGTGTTCGACCGGTCCGGTCGTCGACGATGGGCAGGAGACGACGCTTCCCTACGACAACAGGCCTGTGGACGTCCGCCGGGGCGCCCAGCAGCTTGGTCCGCGTTTACCTCGAAAACCCGATCTATCGTCCACCGGATTGCCGCGACGAGGCGGCGGAACCGCTCGCGTGTATCAAGGTCATGCATGTAGACAGGGATCGAGGGACGGACTTCCGGCGGCCATTAATAAAGCCCGGTGGAAGCGAGCCGGCGTGGATTGAAACATCCTTCATGGCGAGAGCGGGCCGGTGCGAAGCACGACGAACCCGACCGCGTCCAATGCCCCCGCCGCGGACTCCGGAAGACCGGCGGCAATAGCCGGCGGGTCCGTCGTCACCGGGAGTCTCAACGACGCCCCGTCCGGCCGGCCGGCCAAGCGGACCCGGTGCGCCAGCGACAGGGTCGGCACGCCGTCCAATAGCACCACCGACGGCGGGAGTGGGATCCGCTTCCGCGACCGGCGTGCGCCGAATCCCCACGCACGAGGTATCAAGCCCGCAACGGTCTCGACGTCGGTCACCACCACCACCGTGTCGCCCTCACGCGGCCGGTTCGCCGCGGTCCCCCCCAAGGTAGCTTCGGCCAACGTCCGGTCGAGCCGAACTGCGTAGGTGCCCACGGCGACAAACTCCGCCGGGACGTGATGTACGCCGAGCACGGTCGCCCCCGCCGAACGGCCGGCGAGGAACCCGTCGAGGAGCGGAACCGCCGCGACCGGCGCCGGCCGACCGGTCAGGAGGGTGGTGACGTCCGCCCCCTCCGCCGCCAGTCGCTCCAGCAACCACACCGCGGGCGGCGTCCGGCCGTCCAGGGCGTCGCTGATCCGCGGCTGCGGCACGCCCCATGTCCGGGCCGCCGCCGACTGGCTGCCGTGCAGCGTGAGCAGCGTCGCCCCGACCCGCTCCGCCAGTTCCGCGTGCGGTCCCTTCGGAGCGGACCGGCGGGGCGAACGGGACTTCCGCATCGGCTTGCCCGAACCATGCGGCCGAGCGTTTGGCGAAGGATCGTCTGCGGGGCGGGCGGAGGGCATGTGAGGCAACCTACGGCGCCTCACCCCGCCGTCGCACTGCCATCGGGATTCACGTTATGTTTCGCGAAACAGAATGCTTAGAGGTGGAGTGATTTAGCCGGAGAGTGCGGTACCAACCGGCCTTACGGTCGGTAACGTAGTTCGCGTTAGAAATCGTCTGGCGAGCCGAGTGTTGGATCGGTCCATCCTTCCCGCGAAGTCCCTGCCGGCCGACGCGGGACAGGATCGCCGGCACACTGCAGCAGCAGGGGCGAAACTCCTGACAGCCCAGATGCTCGCGGCACAGGAAGTCACGAGGACTGACGCGGTCTCCATACGGGGGCGGCAGCCCGTCGGGGAGATCGACCCGCCGCTCGTCCGCACGGCAGCGGGCCGTCAGCGCCGAACAAACCGAGGAGATCGCCTGTCGGCCGCCGTTCACGCCCGCCGTCCCCACGCTCAGCTTGCCAGACCGCCGCGATGAGGCAGCGGAAGCGGCGGGAGAGAGCGAGCGTCGGGAGATCGAGAGAGCCCTCGGGGGCATCCCGGCGGACCCGCAGGAGACCGTCAGCGTGACGGCGAACAGCGGCACGGCCGCGATCGGAGTGACGCACGAACGGCCTGTCTGCCTTCGCCCGCCGCCGCAACCGCACCGACACACCGGGCACCGATGCTGCGGGCCGACTTGGTCACCGGGGCGCACGGCGCCGAGGTCAGTTGGTCAGAAGAGCGAGAGACACACGAGCGGGACGGCCGAAGGCCGACCCGCGGTGTTTATGGAAAGGCGGAAGCTGGCTTCCTCGAGGTCGGCGAGATTCTGCCGGTCGCTCCCCGTGGCAGGTGCGGGGTCGGGGCGCCGGTACCGGACCACAGCCAAGACCTCGCGGGCCCCGCCGACAGCCCCGCCCGGTTGCGCAGGCGCTCTTCCGGGCGACAATGGGGTGTTCCCGTTCCACCACCCCCCCCCGGCAGAGCAGAAGCATGACGATGAACGCCGCCTCGAAGGCCGGCCAGCCCTGGGCCGAGGACGAGGAAGCCATGCTCCTCACGATGACCGATGCGGAGTTCGCCGAGGCGTCGGGGCGTACGCCGGGAGCGGCGGACAGCCGGCGCCGGAAGCTGGGCCTGCCGAACTCGTACAGGACCTTCGGCCCGGAGGGAGCGCGGGTCACGCCGGAGGCGGCGAAGGCCCTGACGAACTGCGTGAACGCCCTGCAGCGGATCGTCAACGAGGCCGCGGCGGGGTTGGCCAGGGAACGGGCCAGCGTTGATGGAGAGCCGCCGGTCATCCAGCTCAGCGACGTGGACGCCGTCCGCCGCGAACTGTTCGCCGTCCTGCCGAGGGGGCTCGTGAAGAGCACGCCCGGCGCCATGGCGGCAGAGGTGAAGAAGGGAGCCGGCGACGCTGAGAAACCGAAGCCCAAGGCCGTGCGGCGGCGGCGAGCCCGCGTCACCTCCGTAGGCATCTAAACCACGCCGATAGGGCGGGAATGACATCGCTCGCGGCGGTCAGTTCCGTGCGCCCTACGCGAACGTCTGTGCCAAGCCTGACGGAAACGCCTTGCCGGCCCGTCGCTCCGGCCTACCACGGCGGATCGGAGGAGCCTTTCACAATTTCACGCTCACACGGTTGAAGAAGGACGTAAGTAAGCTCCCCTCTTCTACTCTTCTTTATTCAGAAATGGTGTGAAACTGTGAAGGAGGCAGGTTCCTCCTACCCTGCATGGAGAAAACGCTTCACAAATGCTTCACGCCGGCGGGGGTTTGGCGTGAAAACGTGAAAGAAACGACCGCGGGCGGGGGTGACCCCGCCCGCGGACGCGACGAGGCGTCGGTCAGACGCCCGATTTCGTGCGATCTAGCCCGTAATCGCGAGCGTGTCTTTGTCCGAGGTCGCCGCGGGGTCCGCGGCCGGGAGCGTGCCGCAGAGCCCCAGGGCGCCGAGCGGGAGGAAGACCCCGCGGGTCGGCCGGCCGTTGACGGCTTGATTGTCCTCGCAGGCGCCCGGCAGACGTTTCAGGATCGTTTTGACGTCCACCCCCTGCCAACTCGTTCCTTCCAGCAGCGTGGTCGCGACCAGCGGCGTGACGAACAGGCCGCGGTCGCACGCCGGCCGGTCACCACTGGCCGCCCGGGGGTGATGGAACACCCGGAGGCCGTTGAGCCCGAGCTGCTCGGCACCCATCCCGAGCCAAGTGGTGTGGCCGGTAAACTGCTCCGCGACCAGTTCGCCGACGCTGACCACCTTCTTGTTCATCCCCGGTACGGTGATCGGGGCCGAGAAGATCGCGTCGAGGAGGTCTTGCTCGGTGCTGGCGGTGTCGTCGACGGTGCGGCCCTCCAGGAAGCTCCGAAGCACCTTCCCGGCCACGTCGGGGGCGACGTCGCGTCCGTGCCGCAGGACGGCGTCGAAGGCGGCGGGGACGGCCAGCGACTCGACCAGCCGTCGGTCGGCGTCTGCGGGGGCCAGCCGTCGGATCGCCAGTGCGAGGTCCTCGGCCGCCCGCACCGCCCAGACGGCGGCGGCGACCAACTCGACCCGCAACTCGTGCAGTTCCTCGACGGACGGGAGCTCAGGGTCCGGCGAGTCGGCCGGGGGGGCGGCGAGCTCCAGTTCGATCTGCCGGTTGCGGTCTTGGGCCGGCAGGTCGCCGGGCTCGATCGCCAGCACCCAGGGCATCAGCCGCAGTTCGGTCTCGTGGGCGACCTGTCCGGGCGTGCCGCGGACCATCCGGCCGCCCCGGCTGGCCACCCGGAACATCGCCAAGATACCTTCGCGGCGGGAGGAGTTCTCGAACTCGTCCAGCACGACCGGCGGGGCGTCGCACCCGACCGATTGGCGGACGCCCGCGGCGGTGGCGTCGTCGAAGATTTCGGCGAACCGGTGCGGGCCGCTCAGCAGCGGCGTGAGCGCCTCCGTTACCAGCGTGCTCTTGCCCGAGTTGGTGGGGCCGAGGACGGCCATCCGCGGGCGGTGCCGGAGGACAGCCTGCACGGGGGTGGCGACGACGGCGGCGGCGGCTACGGCCGCGTCGGCGGGCCGCTCCCAGCGCCACTGTCCGGTGATCTCTAGCAGGCGGCTATACGCCGCGGCTGCCCGGTCCGGGGTCATGCCGTCGACCGCCGCCCGCACGTCCGACCCGGCCCACTCGGCGCCGCCCCGCAGCACGGCGTGGCCGCCGACGGCGTGGTCGGCGAAGTCCGCGGTCTGGAGGCCGTCGTAGGTGTACACGGTCCGGCCGTCGTTGATCAGCAGGTCGCCGCCCTCGCCCGGCCAGACGCCCCGCCCGCGACCTCCGGAATCGATCTCCGGGGCGGCCGAGGCGGCGAGCGCGAGGGCGCCCTTGAGCTCCGGCAGCGAGATCGCCCCGGGCGGGGTGTCGTTCGTCCGCTTGCGGACGAGCCGGCCGGCGTGGTCGCTGCCGACGAGCTGGAGGGCGTCCTCGAACTCCAGCTTCGCGACCCGCGGGGTGGTGCGGGTGCGGCCGGTCGACTCGCTGTGGGTGACCGCGGCCCCGTCCGCCCGCTCGCCGACGACCGTCAGGCCGACGCGGCTGAGGAGGGCGGCGGGGTCGGCCATCCGGGCGGCGGGCTGACTGGCGGCCCGCCGGGCGGCCTCTCCGCCCTGCGTGATCAAGTCCCGCTCGGCCGCGTCCCGGTCGAACGGGTGGCCCTCGGCCAGGGCGGCCTCGGCGAATCGGTCCAGCAGGTCGGCTCGGGCGTCGGCCGAGATCGCGTTGATCTCGTCAGTCAGCAGCACGTCCCGCCCGTCCGGGTCGAACAAGAAGGCGTTCACCGTCGGCCCGTCGGGGGCAGGGTGGCAGACGAACTGGGCGGTCGGGGCCGCGGGGCCGGCGAGCGCCGGGAGGTTATTGGACATGGGAATCCGGGGGTGAAAACTCAAGAGTGGAGAGACGTGGACGCGGTCCCGGCGCACGCCCGCCATTCGGCGGGGGCGGCGGTCCCGACGCCCGAGATGACGGGCCGACAGCCCCGCGGGGATGTCGACCCTGAATCAGCGGCGGAAACGGTTTCTGATCTGGGCGGCGAATTCGGGCCGCTCGACCGCCGGCGACCTGGGCTGCGACAGGGCGCTCTCGATCGTGGCGAGGGCCTTCTCCCCCTCGGCGGCGTCCCAGGGGGCCGCCCCCAGCAGCAGAGCGGCCTCGGCCCAGGCGTCGTCGTACTCGTTGCCGGCCAGGTCGCAGGCGGCGCGGAACAGCCGACCGTTCCAGTCCGGCCCCTCGGCGAACTCGCCCAGCAGGAACCGCTTGGTGGTCCGGCAGACGCCGGGCAGGTGCTCGACCCGCAGCCGGTGGGCGGCGGTCATCGCCGTCGGCGGGGCGGCGGTCGCCGGGCGGACCCCGGCGGGACGGTCCGCCCCGACGGCCTGGCGTTCGGCGTGGGCGTGGAACTCCGTGGCGATCGCCCCCGGCAGCGGGGCGAGCGGCAGGTCCACGGGGGAGCGGCCCTCACGCCAGCGGTAGCGGCCGCCGGACGGGTGCGTCGACGGCACCCCCTGGATCAGCCCGCCGGCGCCGCGGAACTCCAAGTCGTCGTGCCACGGGGTGAGCTTGGCCGCGGCCGGCAGGCCGGGCGGGGTTTCGAAGTACAGGTGGAACCGGCCCGGGTCGGCCGACCCGCTGTCGGCCGTCCAGGTGACCGGCGTGTCGCCCAGCCGGTCCGCCAGCGCCGCGCAGGCGGCGGCGGAGTCGACGTCGACCACGGTCGGCCCGTCGCCCCCCAGGCCGATCGCGATGCCGTATTGGGGGCTGATCCCCCACCATCGCTTGGCTTCCTCGGGGGTGGTGACCGTGCCGGCGTCACGACGCTCGGCGTAGGAGAAGAACGGTCGCTTCTCGCCCGGCTTCGTGGGCAGCGTGACCCAGCCGAGGTTCGCGTAAAATCGCTCAGCTTCGCGGACGTCCTCGAAGACGCCGTCGGCTGCGGCGGGGTCGCGCCCCGCAGATTTGTCAGGTAACATGGAAGTCGTTGAGGAGTGCCCGCGTCGCCCCCCGGCCCCGGCAAGAGCGTGGGCGGGCGACGCGGGTGCGTTGCAGTTGGCGCCGGGACTCGAGGGCCCCCGGCGGTGGCCCGGAAAGTTGTGTGGCTCCGACCGTCAGACGGTTTCGAAGTCGCCCCCGAGGAGATCGCGGGCCTGCTCGGTCAGCAGCGCCGTCAGCTCCTCCGGCGTCTTGCCGGGCAGCTCGGCCAGGACGGTGAAGCCGACATGGGATCCGGAGGCGGGGTCGCCGCCGTTCACCCCCTCGGCGTACAGGACCCGCAGTTCGTTCGCGGCGAGCATCGTCAGAAAGTCCGCGGCTTGCTGCGGCAGCCGACGGCCGGGTCGGGGCAGCGAGCACTCGACCAGCCCCAGGGCGGCATCACGGTCGCCGCGGGCGAGTGTGCGGACGGCCAGCCGAGGCCGCTCGTGCTGCGGTTCCCACGGGTCATGTGGAGCCTCGCCGACGGGCCGTTCTGCCTCGGTAGACGAGGCGGCGGCCTCATCCGGCCGATCGGTTGCAGGACCGAAGGTCTTCGGGCTGCCCGCTTTGAACGGGCGCTTCAAAACCGTCTTCTCGGCGACACTGGTGCCGCCGGGCCGGGCGGTGGGTTCCACGGCCTTGTCGTACGGAGCGACCGGCGCCCCGGCGTCCGCGGCCTGCTCGAAGGCGTCCCGCAGAGCCTTCATCACGCTGACGGAGGCCCGCCGCGCTCCCACGCGGCGGCCGCTGCGGCGGCCCCGGTACGCGGCGACCGCCGTCTTCACCGAGGAGATTGAGAACCAGTCGTCCGTCGAGAAGAAGAAGCGCCGCTCCAACACCGCGACCCCGACATCCTCACCCACGTCCGTGAAGATTACCTCCGGCGTGTTGTTCGGGCCCGTGGGGCGGACGGTGACCTCGACGGGCAGGAGCTCGGCCCGCGCCGTGTACGATTCGCCGGCCTCCCCGGCGGGCATCTTGCCGTCCGCGGCGGTCGAACCGCTGGTCTGAGGCGTGGGCGGGTCGACGGCCGGTCGGGGGGGCGGTGCGTAGGTGGTGCTCATGGTGAACGCCGCGAAGAAACGGGAGTTGGAAAACGTGCGGCGGCACTGATGTCGGAACGCGACGCATCGCCGGCACGCCGAAGGCCCCGTCCGCCGCCCGCGCCCGGTGGGGGCGATGGACAGCGGTACGGGGCGACGACTTATCCGGCGGCGACTCGGTCTAGCCCTTCTTCAGACCGATCTCGCCGACGGTCGCGCAAACCGCTTCCCCCACCGGCCACATGCCGCTCTGCCGGTTCAGCCCTTCGTTCTCGGGCACGTCGAGCAGCAGTACGACGGTGTGGGGGTCGGCCCAGTCATGCCGTTCGTCATCCGGGGCGCTGCAGCCGCCGAAGGCCCGCTCAGTGACGCCCTCCGCGTCTAACCGCGCCCGCAGGGCGGCCAGCCGCGGGGGACGGTTCTCGTCCGGGCTGTTATCGGCGAACGCGATCAGGCCGGTCTCCGCGTCGAAGAAGACCTCCCGCTGAACGTGGAACGCCATCGTCCTGGCGCAGACGGCGAAGGCGTTGGCCCGTGCGGTCAGTTCGGCCTGAGTCATGGCGGTCTTGGTGGTGGATTTCATCGTGAAGCTACTGGTTGGGGGGCCGGCCGGACCTCGCGGTCCAGCCGACTTTGGAAGGGGGGGGGGCGGCGGGTCGGCCGGGGGGCTCGAGACCCCCGGACGACTCAAGTTCAGGGGCGTTAGGGCGGCGGTACGGGGCGACGAGGCTCCGAGCCGTGTCGCGGGTACAGCGACAGCCCTACGCGAACGGTCTCAATCCACGACGTCAACGCCGCCGAAGAGGGCGCCGGCAGCGGCTCGCACTAGAGAAACGGTCTCGCCCCGGGACCGGCCGGGGACCTCGATCGCCCACGCCAATGTGCGGGGCTCCCCGCGGAAGCCGCCTTCGCCGTGCGTCGCCGTGGCTTGAATTTTCGCCCCGGCGGCCTCCAGCAGCCCTTCGAACCTGTAGCGGCTCACAAATCGTTTCTCCGTCGGCCGGCTGTCGACGTAGAGGATCAGGCCGCTCTCGTCGTCCACGAACACGGTTCGGAAGTACCGCGTCACCAGCTTGCCGCCGTACTCGGCGGCGAGCCGCGCCACGCTCTCGGGGCGGACGGGGATCTTCGCGGTGGACGGGGCGGTGTCGGAGAAGTGCATCTGTGTCAGTCAGTGAGGGGTCGGGCCGACGCAACAAGCGCCGGCCGTGGGAAGGGAAAGCTGCGCCGGACTCGGGAAACGTGAGTGGGCAGCGCCATGTGCGGGGGGGGGGCGTTTGGGCGGCCACTGGCACGCCGGGCGGCGCTGTGGAGCGGCGGCGCTCACGGCGAGTCGAAGAGCTATCCGACGTGAGTGAGGCCGATCTCGCCGACGGTGGCTCGGACCGCGTCCCGCACCGGCCACACGCCGCTCCGCCGGCTCATCCCGTCTTCCGCGGGGACATCGAGCAGCAGCACGACCGTGTAGGGCGTGGCGTAGGGCGGTTGATCGTCCTCCGGATCGGCGTACCCGCCGACGGCTCGCTCGACGACGCCCTCGGCGGAGAGCCTCTCCCGCAGGGCGGACAGCCGCTCGGGCCGGCCCTCGTCGGGGTTGTTGTCGGCGAACGCGATCAGGCCGGTGGCTTGGTCGAAGAACACGTCCCGGCGGATCCGGAACGCCATCGTGCCGGCGCACATGGCGAAGGCGTCGGCGCGGGCCTGCAGCCCGGCCGGGGTCATGTCGGTGGTGGTGGTGGGTTTCATCTGGAACTTCTTGGGAGGGAGACGTGAGGGGGCGCCCGCGGAGCGGGAGCAAGGGGCGGCTCGGCGCTGACCGCGAGGGTCCGGCGCCGGGATTCGGGAGCGCCGCGGGCTTCAGGCCGGCGGCGCAGCGTTCGGGCGTATTCGAGGCCTGCTCAGCCGTCGGCGAGCAGTTCTTTTAGGTCTTCGCGGCGCACCAGCAGCCGGCCGCGTGGCCCGGTGCCGTGCACGCATGTGAGATCTGAACAGCCGCCGGCACGCCAAAGACCTCGTCCGCGGCCCATGCCCGGTGAGGGGCGGCGAGAAGCGGGGGCGGCGTCCGGCAGCGTTGCGCGAAACTCAGTTCCGGTGAGTCTCGGCACTGCCCTCGCAGCCGTTCGTCACTTCAGCGGCTTCCTCCGCCGCGGCAGCCGGCAGCAACGCATCGAGGACGCTGATGGACATGTCAGCCGCCCTCCGTCCTGTCGGAGTGTCGCCGGCGCTCAGTTCTTCGTCTTCGAGCGTCTCGAAGACGCCACGGTCGAACGCGTGCGTGACCTCGGTCAGTGGAATGCCGCCTAACCGTTCGATGAGCATGTGCCCCATCCCGTCCCGGTACGCCCGCAGGTTGACCTCCACCCGGCAGAGCCTCCAGTGGCGACTGCCGTGAGTCCGGATCGCATCAGCGAGCGCGACGCCCGTCGGACTATCAGGGTTCTCCTCGGCCGCGATCGCGAAGATGGAACCCATCTCGTTGACCGCTTCCGGGCCGTGATAGGCCGCCAAGGCGGCCATCGGAACTGCCGCCTCCGCGGTGATCTCGCGTGCTGGGGGCGACCGTTTTGGGGTCGGGAGGATCTCGATATGCACCGCAGAGTCTTTGTGAAACGTGTCAGTCATTCGGGGTTCCGAGTGAGTCGGTGGCGGGACCGCGGTGCGGTCCGCTGGGGGTTGTGAAGTGGTGTCCGGTTGGTGCTCGTCCGTGACGCGGGCGCACACCGTGCCCGCAACCGGCCGGATCGCTCCGGCGGCTTGTCTCCGGGGCGGCAGTCTGGCTGCCGCGGAAGAAGGAGCCCGGGCAGGCGCTGCCCGGGCGGGTCGTCAGGCGGCGGCTTCGTGCCGCTGCGCCCAGTCGGTGAGGGAGGTGGTCCTGTAGCGGACCAGTCGGCCGATCCGCACCGCAGGCAGGTCGCCGTGCGGAACGGTCAAGTCGCGGAGCGTCCGCTCGGAAACGCGGAGCAGGTCAGCGGCCTGCCGCGGGTCGACGAGCACGGAAGCCGGCCCGGCATCGCCTTGGGGGATCGCGGTCATTGGGGTAGTGTCTCGGGGAAGTGAACCGTCGGCACCGGCAAGCAGATGCCGCCGAAGAACGGCTACACGTTACCGCGAATCTTCGATGCTACAACGCCTAGGCGTTTCCGCGGCGGAGATTTTCTGATATTTCAGTGCTGCCGCGGGCCGATGCTTGTGTAAAGATCCAAAATTATGACTGCCGACTCAGGCCCGACGCTCCCTGACGACGCTTTGGTCGCCGCCGCTCTCCGCCGGGTGATCAATGGCCGATTTGGCGGGCAATCCGCTGCCGTGCGGGAACTCGGGATCGCTCAGGGCACACTGTCTGCGGCCATGCTTGGCAAGCACCTGCCTAGCGGGAAGCTGCTCCAAGCTCTTGCCGCCGTGGGATGCGACGTAACTGCTCTGCTCCGGGGGGGACGCCCGCTCGGTGACCAGGGCCGCGGCCCGCTCGGCACGGCCTTGTTCGAGCTCGAATGCACTGTCGATCGCCTCATGGAGCAGTCGCGGGGAGCCGAGGACTGGAGGCCTCTCCGGAGAGAGGTGAAGCGAAAAGCGGTCAGTTCGCGGAAGGAGTTTGAGAAGCTTGCCGCCGCCGGCAAGCTGCCGGACGACTGGCCGGCCGAGGTGAGGGCCGGCCTACTTCTCAACGAGTTTCGAATCTGGCTAGACTTCCTAGAGGCCGAAGCTTCGCTCAACGCCCCCGCACCGACCCACGCCCACGCCCACGCCCGCGACCCCGAACCGCCCCCCCTCCGGGGCGGTATCGTACCCCTCTTCAACGAGTTCCTACCCGGCCCGCCACTGACGTTCGCCGGCCGAGCCGTGGGGGCCGTCGCGCTTCCCGAGCAGTGGGTCCGCGACGGGGCCTACGCCGTCTGGACAGGACGGCCGGTGGGTGGAGACCCCGAAGGCGACGGGGGCGGGGCCAGGATCCTCGCCCGCGACCCGCGGGACGACTCCGGCCTCGATGATCGCACGGTGCTGGTCTGGACCGGAAAGGTCCCGCAGTGGATCGCGGGTCCGCCCGTCGCCCCGTCCGGTACCTCCGTCCCCCGCCGGACCGTGTTGCGGGGCGAACAATCGTTGGAATGCGTCCTCCCCCCGATCGTGGAGACCGAGTACGGTCCCGCCCTCTCCCAAGTGCACCGGCCCCGTCCGGCCACGAAGGGGACCTGGGAGACGGGTGGACCGACGTACGCCCGCCCGGACGATCGGTCCGCCGAGGGGGATCGGGGCAGGCGGCTCCGCGTCCTCGGTTATGCGGCCTATGTCATGGGGCCAATCTGAAGCCGCTCCGGAGTGCGCCCCGGTGTGCCTCCTCCGTCCCCGCCCGTCGGCGACCCTGTCTTGCACCAGCCGAGGACCGACCTACGCTAGCCGCTCGGTACGTGGCGGTGACCATGTCGGGATTGCGGGCACTTGGGCCGCAATAGCCCCCGGAGCCGACCTCACCACCCCGCACTTCACCGGCGTCGGTATCGACCATGGCCTCCCTTTCCACCGATCCGAGCGGCGGACGCCGGATCCAGTTCACCGGCCCCGACCGCAAACGCCGCACCCTCCGACTCGGAAAGGTGCCGAAGAAGTCGGCCGAGCAGGTCAAGGGGATGGTTGAGCGGCTCAACGCCGCCAAGCTCGCCGGGCACGCTCCGGACGACCACACCGCCCGCTGGATCGCCGGTCTGGACCGGGCAATGCACGACAAACTCGCCGCCGTGGGGCTGGTCGCCCAGCGGACGTCCGCGACGGTGGCGGACTTTGCCGCTGACTACGCCGCCGGCCGCACCGACCTGAAGGATGCCACCCGTACGCACCTCGCCCGCTCCGCCGACAGCCTCGCGGGCTTCTTCGGCCCCGCGATCCCGCTGCGTGATGTCACCGCCGCGGACGCCGACCGCTACCGCCGCTCTCTGCTCGCCACAGGCAAGGAGCAGAACACAGTTCGCCGGGAGGTCGGGCGGGCCAAGCAGATCTTCACCGCCGCGGTGCGGGCCGAACTGATCGACCGCAACCCGTTCGCCGATCAGAAGGTGCAGGTGCGGGGGAACCCGGACAAGTTCCGGTTCGTCACCCGCGACGAAATCGACCGCGTGCTCGCCACCTGCCCGGACGACGAATGGCGCCGGATCGTGGCGCTCGCCCGGTTCGGAGGTCTACGGGTCGTCAGCGAACTCGTCCCCCTGAGGTGGGGCGACGTGGACGTCGCCGCCGGCAAACTGCACGTCACCAGCCCCAAAACCGCCCACCATGAGGGCGGCGGATCGCGGGACGTTCCGCTGTTCCCGGAACTGCGGGAGCACCTCGACCCGACCGGGAGAAGCCCTGCCGACCAAGTGGTCCCGCGGGCCGCCGACGGGGGAACGAATCTCGGCACCCAGTTCAAACGGATCATCAAAGCTGCAGGCCTGGAGCCGTGGCCCAAGCCGTTCCACAACCTGCGGGCGACCCGGCAAACGGAACTGGCCAACGAGTTCCCCGAGCACGTGGTGTGCAGCTGGATCGGCAACTCCGCCGCAGTGGCACGGGAGCACTACCTGCGGGTGACCGACGACCACTTCAAGCAGGCCGCCGGCGGGGCGGACTTGAACGCACCCAAAGGCGAAGAAGCCCCGGAAGACCGCGACGAGGATCCCCCCAGGGACCAACCGAATGAAGCGATCTTAGAAAATGCCTGCGGAGCGGAAGGCGACGCAGAATCCGACGCACAGACGACGCATTTTCCGACGCCGCAGGCAGCGGCGGGCGACAGCGTCGTCCGGCACGGACGAAAACAACCTCCTCAGCCCCAACGGCTTACGCCATTCCCCGCCGCGACATGCCGGCCCTCGCCATCAACGACAAATCCCCGACTAGGATTCGAACCTAGACTAACAGAACCAGAATCTGTGGTGCTACCGTTACACTATCGGGGAACGACGGCCGCCGCGGCGCCCCGGGGAGCGCCGACTGGGGGGGCCGGTCGCATAGGATAGTTTCTCCCGGGCGATCGGCCAACCGACTTCGCAGACGATTCGTGAGACGGACACGGAGCCCCGCCGCGGGGTTCGGTCTCTCAGTCGCGGAGTGCCGCGGCGTCCGTCGGGGCCGTGATCGGGGCGACGAACAGCGTGGGGTTCAACGCCTCGTCCCCCTCCTCCGTCAGCCAGCCCATCAGCCAGGCGCCGAGGGCCAGCGTGAGGACCATCAGGACGATCGCGATCGATCCGGCGATCAGCCGCGAACTGGCCCAGGCCGGGCCGGCCTCGGCGGCGTCGGTCACCATAAGCTCCGCCTCCGCGTCGGAGACTTCTTGGGCGTTCGGCGAGAGGACCGGTGTCTGGGAGACCTTCGCCGGGTCGACGATGTGATGCGGACCGGGCGGCCGGAACCGCTCCCCGGCGGGGCTGTCCTCGACGGGGCGATCCGCGGCGGGATCGCGGGGGTGCGGATCAACCACGGCGTCGGCTCTCAGGGGGAATGAGCCGACGAACCTACCCGGTCCCGCGGCCGGTCGGCACCGGGCCGACCCTCACGGCCGGTTCCTCCAACCGCCCAACGCGATCGAAGGACGGAGCCGCCGGTCAGACGTATTCCCGCCGCTGGCGGGACGAGGGGATGCCCATCTTCTTGCGGTACTTGGTGACCGTGCGGCGGGCGAGGTTGTAGCCGTCCTCCTTGAGGGCCTCGACGAGGGCGTCGTCGGAGAGCGGCTTCTTTTTGTCCTCGCCCTCGATGATCGTCTTCAATTTGAGACGGATCTGATTCCAGGAGACGTCCTCGCCGTCCTCGGTGGTGGTGCCGCCGCCGAAGAACTGCCGCAGCGGGAACAGGCCGCGGGGCGTCTGCACCCATTTATCGCTGACCGCCCGGGAGACGGTCGTGACGTGGACTCCGACTTTCTCCGCGATCTCCTCCATTTTAAGCGGGTGAATATGCTCCGGGCCTTTTTCCAAGAAGTCCCGCTGGTGCTCGACAATCGCCTCGGTCACTTTTTTGACCGTCTGGTTGCGCTGCTCGATGCTTTCGATCAGCCACTGGGCGCCCTCGATCTTCTTCTTGATATATTCCTTCGTCGCGGCGTCCGGATTGTTGCGGAGCTGCTTGATATAATACTTGCTGATCCGCAGGTTCGGCGTGTATTCGTCCAGGAGGCGGACGGAGTATTTTCCGTCGTCGTCGCGGTCGACGGCGAGGTCAGGCGTGACGGCCTGGGCCGGTACGCTGCGAAACTCGCGGCCCGGGTGCGGATTGAGGTGGGACAGCTCCTCCGCGGCGGCGGTGATCGTCTCCAGGTCGTAGCCGGTTTTCCGCTGGATCGCCGGCAGGCGGTTGGCGGCGAGGTCCTCCAGGTGCCGGGAGATGAGCACCTCTAATTCGTCCCGGTACTCCAGTTCGTCGCTGAGTTGGAGCAGCAGGCACTCCTGCACGTTCCGCGCGCCGACGCCGGGGGGGTCGAGTTTTTGAATGAGCGTCAGCGCCCGCTCGGCGTCCTCGTAGGTGATCGCCCGGCCGTAGGCGCTCATCAGGTCCGGCAGGCCGCTTTGCAGCCGGCCGTCTTCGTCGAGGTTCTGAATGAGGTAGACCCCGAACGCCCGGACCTCCGGCGTGGTGTCGAAGTAGCCGAACTGCTCCACCAGGCTGTCGTGCAGGCTCTGCGTGCGGGCCGGGGCGTTGGCCATCGCGTCGAAGGCCCGGTCGCCCGCATCGGAGATGCGATTGGAGGAGGGCTTCGAGCCGCTGGTGTAATTGTCGTCCGGCCAACTCTCGGCCATATCGACCAGGCGCTCGAAGTCGTCCGCGTTGCCGTCGTCGTTGTCGACCTCCAGCGGCCCCTTTTCGCTTTCGGACCGCTCGTTTTCGTCGCGGGCCTTTTCTCGCTCGGCCGTTTCCTCGCTCTCCGAGACGGTGCGGTCGCGGTCCTCCACCTCCAGGGCGACGTTCTCCGCCAATTCCTGATCGACGCGTTCCTGCAACGCCATCACCGGCAATTGCAGGATCTCCATCGACTGGATCATCCGCGGAGCCAGCTTCATCTGCTGGCTCATCTTCATGGACTGCTGAAGATTGATGCGCACGGCGATCCCCGGGGACGGGTCGGTGAGAGGTGGTGGGCGACGGGAAGGAACGTCGCGGAGCCGGAATCGGCGGCCGCCGGAGTCGGCGGACGGTCCAGTGTACCGCGGGGTCGAACCCGTCGCGGCGTCGGGCGGGACGGGTCCTACATCCCGACTTTGGCCAGCATGTCGCCCAGACCGGGCACGTTGAGGTCCTCGGCCTCCCGGGAGATCATCTCCTTGGCGGCGGCTTTGGCTTTCTTGCCGGCGTCGTTGGAGGCCTCGATCACCAGCGACTGCAACTGGGCGACGTTCTCCGGGCCGCTCAACAGCGCCGGGGCGATGCGACAGGCGACCATCTCGCCGTGGCCGGTCACGTCCACCTCGACGGCGCCCTCGCCGGCGCTGCCGGTGACGATCATCTCGCCGGTTTTGCGGTGCACCTCTTTGATCCGCTTCTGGATCTCCCCGAAGTTCGAGGCGAGGGCGGCCATATTGCCCAAACCGCCGAGTTTACCGAACATAGCGAGCGACGTGACGGGAACGAGACGGGGAAGGCGGACGACGAACGGGTCAGTCCGGAACGGACGCGGCGGCCGGCGGCAGCGGTTGGGAGGTCACCTGCCGAGCCTCGAACAGGTCGACGGCCCGCCGTACGAAGGGGTCGGCGATGTCGTCCGGATTGACGGGTTCGGGCCGGGAGGCGTCCCGGGCGGAGCGTTCGGGCTTCGCCTCCTGACGGGCCGCCCCATTCGCGGGGGCGGCGTCGAGGGCGACAGCGAAGGAGACGGGAGCCCCGACGATCGTGCGAAGGGCCGCTTCGACGGCGGGGCGTTTCGCTTCGCACCGTTCGGCGGCGACCTTCAGAGCGGCCGGGAACCGCAATTCTACGCGATCCGGCCCGAGAATTGCTAGGGCGGAACTCTCCCGCACCCCCGTCAGGGCGTTCCCGGCGCCGATCAGCTCTTTCAACCGGCTGAGCAACAGCCCCTCGTTGCCCGCCTTGAGGGGGACCGACGGGACCGCGGGCGCCTCCGGTTCGTCCGGCTCCGCTCGTTCCGCCTGCGGTTCTTCCCGCCTCGGCGGCGGGGCGGGCGCCGGCGTGGGGCGTTCCTCCTGTATCGCCGCGGCCCCGGGGGGCCGCGGCGCGACGGGTTCCTGGCGAGACGGGGATGGGCTGTTTCGCGGGGCCGGGCGGGCGGGAGGACGGTTGCGGGCCGGGGCCGTCGCGCCGCTCGGAGAGCCGCCGCCGCGGAGGCTCTCGGCGAGGCCCGCCAAGTCGTCCAGATCACCCAGCGTGGCGGCCCGCACCAGCGCCGCCTCGGCCAGCGCCCGGCCGAACGTCACCCGCTGCATGCGGAGCTTCGCCTCGGACAGCAACTGCACCGCCGCAAGCGTCGTCTGGACGCCCCAATCCTGCGCCTGCTCCGACAGCGCGGAGCGGAACTCCTCGCTCACCCCCAGCAGCGGCACGCCGTCGGCCCCGGCGGCAAGGATCATCAGATCCCGCAGGTAGCCGACGAGTTGATCAATCAGCTCGTCGAGCTGCACCCCGTCGCCGATCGCGGCCTCCAGTTCCGCCAGCGCCCCGGCCGGGTCGCCGTTCACGCAGTAGCCGACCAGCGCCACCAGCCGATCGTCCGAGGCGGTCCCGAACAGCCGGTGCACCTCCTCCGCAGTGATCTTCGCCCCGCCGAAACTCAGCAACTGGTCGAACAGGCTCTGCGAGTCCCGCATTGACCCCGCGGCCCGGCGGGCGACCAGTTCGAGGGCGGGCTGTTCGACCTCGTACCCTTCCGCCTCAGCAATCGCCGCGAGGCGCTGGATGATGTTCTGAACGTGAACGGTGGCGAAGTCGAACCGCTGCACGCGGGACAGAATTGTGTCCGGCAGCTTGTTCGGCTCGGTGGTGCAGAACACGAACTTCACCCCGGCGGGCGGTTCCTCCAGGGTCTTCAGCAACGCGTTGAACGCCGCCTTCGACAGCATGTGCACCTCGTCGATGATGTAGACCTTATAACGGGCCCGCATCGGCTTGACGGTCACGTTGCCGCGGAGGTCGCGGATGTGGTCCACGCCGTTGTTGCTGGCGCCGTCGATCTCCAGGACGTCGACGTCGTTGCCCTCGGAGACCGCATCGCAGATCTCGCACTGATTGCAGGGCACCCCGGCGTTCGGGCCTTCTTTGGGGGCGTTCGGGCAGTTCAGGGCCTTGGCGAAGATGCGGGCCGTCGACGTCTTCCCCACCCCTCGGGCGCCGGTGAACAGGTAGGCGTGGGCCACCCGCCCAGCGGCGATCGCGTTCGTCAGCGCCCGGGCGACATGCCCCTGCCCGATGACCTCGGCGAAGGTCTGCGGCCGGTAGCGCCGGGCCAGCACGGTGTAGTGCTTCGCCCCGCCCCGGCCGTTTCCGCCGACCGCCGCGGGGGCGTCGGCCCCCTCCCTGTGCGAAGGGTCCTCGAGCAGCGGATCGGCGAGCAGCGGGTCGTCAGCCATAACGAAAGAAAACGGGGGCGAACGCGGAGTCGCAGTCTAGTCGCCCGACCGACCCCGGGGCAGGCGAACTCGCCCCGGCCGCACGGTGAACCGGGCGGGGATCGTTTCCGTTACGGTATGGCATGCCGGCCCGCCCGCTCCCGCCGCCGCCCGGCCCGCGGGTCGTCGAGCGGATCCGCTGGCCCACGCACCGGGACGCCGCGATCCGCTGGACGCACCCCGGCGAGACCGTCCGCGTCGTCCCGTCGCGGGTGGATAACGCGGAGTTGCTGCGGACGATCCGGCACCACCGCGCCCGCGTGCCAGCGGACCGCCAGACTGGCTGGCCGACTTTCTGCCGGAGGGTCGCCCTGCCCTTGGTGCGATGCGAGACGCCCCACCGGCCTCTGCGGTCGGGGGAGCGGGTCAGCGACGGAGCGCCCTCGCCCACGGCGATCTTCGCCGTGGTGCTGGCCGGCGAGGCGTTCGGGCTGGCGCTGCAGATCCTCACCGGGAACGCTGTGTACCTGCTGCTGGGCCCGGCGCTGTCGGTCGCGGCCCTGCTCGTCAGCGGCGCGGTGAGGCGGTTCGGCCGCCCGCGAATCCTGTTCGACCCGCCGGGGACGGCCGCCCGGACGCTCGCCCTCCTCACGCTGCTAATCGGCCACCCGCTCGCGTTCCCGGCCGCCGCCCAGATCGCCCGGTGGGCGGGGTGGCCGCAGGGGACGACGGTCTGGATCGCCTGCGGACTGCTGGCGCCGTGGGGCGTCGCCGTGTGGGCGCTGCTCCGCCCGCACGTCCGACAGATGCGAGCGTTCCACGAGACGGCGGAAGCCGACGCCGTCGAGGAGTGGGACGCCCTGCACGCCGACCCGCAGCGGGAACCGCGGTGGCTCGTCGAATTGCGGCGCGCGGAGGGCACGGTCCGAACGCAAAGCGACCCGGACGCGGGGAGCGTCCGGGTCGCTGGAAAGTGAGGGTCCGCTCGGGCCTCACCGCAGCATCGTCACCGGGAACAGGCGGGCGGCACGGCTGGAGCGATCGAACCCCGCCTGCGGCATCCCGGGCAGCGCGGGGCCGTCGAAGCCGTCGTCCATCGTCCCCTCGTACCGCGGCGGGGCCGGGGCCGCGTTCGGCACGGGGCGGTAGGAATCGCGGCTGGGCACGGGGCGGAACGAGCCGCCGTCCACCGGCCGCGGCGCGACTTGGTCGCCGTACAACCCGCCGGGGCTGTTCGCCCCGCCGGCGGGAGCGATCGGCCCGGCGCCGGGACCGAACGACTCACGGCTGGGGCCGATGTAGACGCCGCCGTTTTCGCCCTCGCCCTGGTACTCGAACCCCGGCGGCAGAGTGCCGGGGGCGGTGCGCCCGCCGCCCCACGCCGGGGCCGACGGAGCGGGACGGTAGGAGTCGCTCCGCGGCGACAGGTACGCCGGCGGCCCGACCTGGACGGGGCCGGGGACGATCGTCGGCCGCCCGATGAGCGCTGGGTGCGGGGCGCCGCCATGCAGGACGATCGGCACGGCCCGCAGGTCTTCGACCTCGTCCTCCAGATCCTCGAAGCAGTCTTCGATGTCGTCGGCGAAGTCGTCGGCGGCTTTCCGGGCGCTCCGGGCCGGGCCGCGGCGCGTCAGCCGGTCTTCCTGCTTGTCGAGCGATTCAATCAGCCCTTTCATGTGACGCAGGCAGTTCTTCGCCCCGGCCACGTCGCCGACGGCGAGCTTCACCTCAACCGCGTGGGCTTCGGCGGCGATCGCGTTCGCCGTGTGGGCGAAGGCGAAGTAGTCCGGCAGCGGGACCGAGGAGCCGAACCGGGCGGCAGCCAGCGCGTGCTGCTCCACCGCGGCGGCCAGACGGGTCGCCTTCGCAATGTCGCCGTCCCCGGCCGCAGCGGAGGGGAGCGGCGCGACGCAGGCCGCCGCGGCGAGCGCCACGAGCGGGGAAAACAAGCGGAGACGCATCGTTCGTCGGCCGTTGAGGGTGATTGAGGGGGAAGGCGGCGGGAGCGCCGAGGCGAACACTGTAACGTGTTCCCGCGGAGCGATTCGCAACCGAAGTTCGTCGCCAATCTCGTACCCGCGCATACGCTTTCGGCACAAACAACTCCGCTGCAATGAGTTGTGACGAATCGCCCACTGAGATGGGGCCGCAGATCTGTCGCGGCCCCGCCACATCGTCGTCAGAGAGACGACACACCATTCCCGTCGTCAAACCGACCCCATGAACGTCCTCCTGACCCAGACCACCTCCGAACACGCCGGGCTGACCGTCCGCACCGTCGGCCCGCCGGCGGGCGAGCCGGTGGAGGCGGCCCTGCTCCTCTGCCACGGCTTCGGCGCCCCGGGGACGGACCTCGTCGGCCTGGCGGCCGAACTGTTCCGCCTACGCCCGGCGCTGGTTGGACGCGCCCGCGTGCACTTCCCCGCGGCCCCGCACGATCTGGCGGCGATGGGCATGCCCGGCGCCCGGGCCTGGTGGATGCTGAACATGAACCGCCTGAACCTACCGCCGGCACAGCGGGTCGCGGCGTTGCGGCGGGAGCGGCCGGAGGGCATCGACGCCCTGCGGACTCAGTTGGACTCCGCGATTGACTCCCTGCTGACTCTCGACGGACTCCCGAGCGAGAGTCTGGTCGTCGGCGGCTTCTCCCAGGGGGCGATGCTGACGACCGACTACGCCCTGCGGACCGAAGGGGAACTCGGCGGACTGGCGATCCTCAGCGGGGCGTTTGTGGCGGAGGACGAGTGGAGCGCGTGGGCGGCGACCTGTCCGTCGCGGCGGGTGTTCCAGTCCCACGGCACGGCCGACCCGATCCTGCCGTACGAGAGCGGCGAGGCGTTGCGGGACCTGCTGACCGACGCCGGACACACGGTGCGGTTCGAAGCCTTCCCCGGCCCGCACACGATCCCGCCGGTGGCTCTAGAGGGCCTCGCCGACCTGCTGGAAGCCGCCAGCGAGGCCTGACAGATCGCTCAACCGGGCGTCGAAGCGAAGGAGCGGTGAAATCGTGCCCATCGCGGCCGGTGTCGGCGGGCGTAGCGTCCCTGTATTCTTCCGCCCCGCTCCTCCCCGGACCGCCCCGCTTTGCGTCGCCCGCCGCTCCCGCCGATCGCCGCCCTGCTCGTCGCTAGTGTGGCGACGCTCGGCCCAAGCGACGCCCGCGGCCAAGCCCCCTTTGAACAGCGTGTGCCCACCGCCGGCGTCGGCGGCTTCGTCCGGCCGGGGGCCTGGGTTCCGCTGCGGGTCGAATCGCTCGACCTGGCCGAGTTTCGGGGCGGACCGAGCTACATGCCGGTCGCGGTCGAGGTGACCGACGGCGACGGCCTGCGGTTGCAACGTCAGGTGGAGGCCGTCGACGGCGTGTGCCTCATCCAAGCGGGCCGAGCGGAATCCGAGATCACGTTCTCCGCCGGCGACGTCGGCCTAGGGCAGGTTGAGCCGGAAACGACCGGCACGTTGCGCCCCGGCGACGACTTCACCGTGCTCGCCCCGGACGAGCGGCTGTGGGCGGCGGTGCGGTTGCCGGCGGCGCTGTCGCAGAGCCCGGAGGATACAGCTGGCCCGTTGGATCGGCCCGGCCGGCCGGTGCGGATCGCGGCGTTCCCCCAGGCCAACGACCTGCCGAGCGTCCCCGGCGCCCTGGGCACGGTGCGGACGCTGCTGATCGACGCCGACGACTGGCCGGACGACGACGCGTTCCTCCAGAAATACGTCGCCGGCGGGGGGCACCTGATCGTCAGTCTGTCCGCGACCGGGGAACTGCCGGACTGGATTCCGCTCACGCCCGGCGGCCCGGTCGCGCTGACGGCCCGCCCGGCGCTGGAACGGCTGGCGAAGGCCGGCAGCGGACGAGGCACCGCGGCGGTCATCAACCGACTGGTGCCGGCCGCGGTGCGGCCGCTGGACGCGACGGAAATCGCGGCCGCGGACGGCCGCGTGCTGGCGACCGGCGACGGCGGGGCCTTGGTCGCGGAACTGCCGATCGGCTTCGGCCGGGCAACGGTCGTGGCGGCGTCGCTGCACGAGGCCCCGCTGAGCGGCTGGGGCGGGCTGCCCTCCTTCCTGCTGGAATTGACCCGCTCCGCCCCCGGCGGGGCCGGCCCCGGCGACCGGGCGCCGACCGGCGAGATGGCCGACCAAGTGTACGAGGCGCTGGAGGCCGACGTTGCCGCCGGCGCCTCCCCGGGGACAGTGGGCGTCTGGGCGCTGGTCCTGCTGGTCGTCGTCGGACCGCTGGACTATCTGCTCGTCCATCGCCTGCTGAACCGCCCGGCGCTGACGTGGGTCACGCTGCCGCTGTGGCTCGGCGGGGCGACGGCGCTGGCCGTGTGGGGAACCGCGGAGGCCGACGCCACGCCGCGTCGGCTGGAACTGGTGGACGTGGACGTCGCCGCGAACCGCGTCCGCGGCGCCGCCTGGGCGACCGTGCCGGCGCCGGAGGCGGGCCGCCTGACCGTGCGGGTCACGCCGACGGAGCGGTTCTCCGGGGAGCCCGACGAGAGCCGCTTGGGCTACGCCGCGGAGCCGGGCGCGACGTTCGGCGGGCTCTACCGCGGCGGCGGCATGGGGCTGACGCCGGGCGAATACGCGGTCGCGGGGACGGAAGCCGTCGGCGTGCCGCTGCCGGAACGCTCCGCCAAACGGTTTCGCCTCGACTGGACCGGACCGGGCGACGGGGCCGTCGCGGGGCAACTGGCCACCGAGAACGGGCTCCTCACCGGCACGGTCTCGCACACGCTGCCGGGGGCGCTGTCGGACTTCTTCCTCATCCATAACGGCCGCGTCTATCGCCCGGACCCGGAGCGGGCCGGCGACCCCTATTCGGGCGCTGAGGAGTTGTGGGAGGACGGGTCAATGCCGTCGGGGGCAGAGTGGCGGCCGGACGGGCCGGGCGTGCTGCGGCGGGACCTGCGGGGGTTCCTCACGCAGGTGCGGGAGGTCCGCGAGGGGCCGTCGACGCTGCGCGGCGGGGGCGACGACCCGCTGAAATTCGACGAGACCCAGCGGCTGGTCTACACCCGCTACGCCGCCCGCAGCCGGGACTTCGGCGTGATCCTGCCGGCCCTGTCGCTGTACGCCCAGTCCGGCGGGGCGGCGTTTACGGGGCTTTCCAACGCCGAGTTGGAGGGGCTGGACCTCTCCGCCCTCGCCGGCAGCGGGCGGGCGCTGCTGTTCGGCCGGCTGGACGCCCCGCTGACGGACCTGGAGGTGACCTTCGGCGACCCCTTCCCCGCGGATGGGCCGACGGTGACGTACGTCAGGGCAGTCCTCCCCGTGACGGAGCGCAGCGCCGATGCCGCCCCCGCCGGGCCGAGCGTCGGTCCGGTGCGGCTCGATTCCGACGCCGAAGCCCCCGCCCTGCCCCGCCGCCGGCCGCTCGGCCCCGCAGCCGACTGACCGCGTCGTCCATTGATCCCGGGTCCGCCCGTTCCCCCCGCATTCCACTCCGCCCGCTGATCGTTCCCCGGTGATCGAGACCAAAAAACTCACGAAGCGTTACGGCGACCTGATCGCCGTGAACGAGATCGACTTGTCGCTGGCGGCCGGCGACGTGTTCGGGTTCATCGGCCCCAACGGGTCCGGCAAGACCACGACGATGCGGATGATCGCCACCCTGCTGGACCCGGACTACGGCGAGGCCTATGTCTGCGGGAAAAGCATCTACGGGAACAGCCGGGAGGTCCGCCGGCTGATCGGCTACATGCCGGACGCCTTCGGCGTGTACGAGGACATGACCGTTACGGAGTACCTGGAGTTCTTCGCCGCCGCCTTCCGCATCGACGGCCCGGCCCGCCGCAAGCGCTGCGAGGAGTGCCTCGAACTGGTCGACATGACCTTCAAACGGGACGCCTACGTCGACCAGCTCTCCCGCGGCCAGACGCAGCGGATCGGCCTGGCCCGCACCCTGCTCCACGAGCCGGAGGTGTTGTTGCTGGACGAACCGGCGAGCGGCTTGGACCCGCGGGCCCGGATCGAAATTCGCCGGCTGCTCCGCCGGTTGGGCGAGCTGAAGAAGACGGTGATCGTCTCTTCGCACATCCTGCCGGAGCTGGCGGACGTCTGCACGCGGGTGGGGATGATCGAGAAAGGCAACTTGCTGGTGGACGGCGACGTCCGCGAGGTGATGCGCAAGGCCCGCGAGAGCATCACGCTGCAAATCCGCGTGAAGGACCGCACCGAAGCCGCCGCCCAACTGCTGGAGCAGGCCGACGAGGCGCGGTCCGTTACGGTCGACGGCGAAGGGACGATCAACGTCTCCCTGAAGCCCGGCGTGGAGGACTACACCGCCATCCCCCAGAGCCTGTTGGAAGCCGGTTTCGCCCCCACGCTGTTCCGTGAGGAAGAAGTGAACCTCGAAACCGCCTTCATGGAACTGACGAAGGGCGTGCAGCAATAGTCTTCGCGAGAGCCGGCGAGCTAGCCGGGCGGTCGTCCGGTCGCTATCGTCCCGCGTTCCCGTCGATACCGTTCTGCGCCGCCCCCGTTCTGTTATGACCGACGCCAAAGCCCTCCACCTCGTGTCCGTCAAAACGGAACTGGCCGAGAAGTACGTCCGCAAAGCCCGCACCGCGGGCAGCGTCACGAAGCGTCGCCAGTTCGAGCACCGCGCCCGCGCCCACCGCCGCACGGCCCAGGCGCTGAGCGACCTGCTCGCCTTTCGCGAGCGCGAAGCCGCCGCGGCCTGAGGCCGGCGCGTCTCCCAGCGAGAGGCGAGCGGGGGGCGTCAGCCCCCCGTGTCCGTGGAAACGTCCGCCCCCGTCGTTGCGTAACAGGCGTCGGGGAAGAATTAGCGGTCGTCGTCCCGTCGATGGCCCTTTGCCGCGGCCCGGTGACGGGAACCGGTGGAGCGAGGGCGTCGCGAACGACGCCCCGCTGCCGTCGGCTCACTCTTCCTCGTCGCCGACGCAGCCGACGACCACCGGTTCCGCTTCGCCGGCAAAAATGGCTGGCGACGGTGCCGAGGGCGTATTCGCGCCACGCCCAACTCCTTGACGGTTAGTACACCTCGCCCAGGTCGGCCGGTTCCACGTTCACGTCACAGAACGTCTTGGAAAAGCAGAGCAGCGGATAGACCCGCTCCCCGTCGGCCTTGAGCCAGTACTGATCGAGGAAGTTGCCGAGGGCGAGGGTGAACGTGCCGCAGATTCGACGGCGCTTCGCGTCGCGTCATCCTTGATGCCGTGCTCGAGGAGGGCGTCGTCCGGCGCGTCCACCTGCATGGCCTGAAACGCCATCACCATCTCTTCGTAGGCGTCGTCGCGGAGGAGCGTCTTCGGGAGTCTCGGGAGAGGGACGGGCGACGCATCGCAATCCCCCGACCCGACGGTCGCCTCCCTCTCACGAACGAAAAACACGCCGGGGAGCGGCCGATCCCCGGCGTGTTTCGTGAGGCGCATAAAAAAAGACCCCCCGCGGCTGGTCGGGCCTAGTGCACTGACCCGTGGAAACCACGTGGGCGCCGCGGCCCCGGGTTGCGTGATCCGCTGCCGAGCCTCCTAGGGAAGCAAGGGCGGCTATACGCGCGGCCGGGGACTCGAGGCTCCCTCTGTCAGTACCTGTAGGGTCGGCAAAAGGAACCGACCTGGCACGCGGGAGATCACACGCAGCTTACCGCAGACCGCCGCCGGACCCAACGCGAGTTCCGGAGAATGTCGGATGAGGAATGCCGAAGGACGAGAATCCCAGGGGGATCACTTTCGTCACTCCTCATTCCCCATCCGTTCTTCCCGGCCCATTCAGACGCCGACGGCGGCGGGCTTGGGCTCCATCACCTTCTTCTGGCGGGCGATGCCGAGGGCGACCGTCTGCTCCGTGGTGCGGTCCGGGGAGACGCAGACCGCCGGGATGACGTGCCGGCCGTCACCCAGCCGCATCTTCACGGCGAAGCGGCCGTCCGGGCCGACCCGCACGGCGTCGCCGCCGAGGGAGACGTGGGCGTCCGGATCGGCGGTGCCGCGGATCAGCAGCTCGGTCTCGACCGTGAACGGCCGGGCGGAGCCGTCCTCGCCCACGCCGTAGGCGGCGCCGGCGTAGTCGGCCCGCAGCGACTTGAACTTCTCGAACATCGGATCAACCGACGCCGGCCGGCTGGGGGCGCCCAGGCCGCGGTCCGTCGGGGCGGCGGAGACCTGCGGGCCCAGCCCGCCGGTGCGAGCGAACTGCACCCGCTCGGCCGCCTTGGAGCCCGGCCGCGGGGTCGTCACCCGCCGGCTTTTCGCCAGCGGGAAGAAGGCGCCGCTCTCGGCCAGGAAGCCGATCTGTACGCGGAAGGTCGCCGGCGATTCCTCGACGGGCAGGAACCAGTGATCGGTCTCGCCGTGGATGGGCACGTCGGCGAGGACCGTTTCACTGGTGCTTTTCGTTTCGTGGGTGTGAACCCTCATCAGGCGGAGCACCGGCTTGGCCCGGTGCCAGTCGCTGCCGAGGCCGGCGGCGGCCCGCTGCACGGTGCAGCGCTTCAGCACCCAGCGGACGTGAATCCACTGCGGGTCGTGAGCGACGGCGTCGAGTTCCTCCGTCGCCGGGGTCCCGCTGCCGACGGTGGAGATGTCCTTCCGCGGGTCCTTGATCGGGTCGTGCATCGCCGCCGGGGCGGGCTTCGCCATCCGGGAGCCGCAGGTGCCCCCGGAGGAGGCGGTCGCCCCCCGCGGGTTCGAGGAATCCGCCGCGGACGGCGCCGGAGCGGCGGCGGGACCGCGACCCGCGGAGGCGGGCGGCTTGGGCGAGGTCCGGGCGACGTCCGCGGAGGCGGCGGAGCCTGATTTCTTGACCGGCAAACGATTTCGGGCGGAGGTGCGGAATACGTCCATCAGCGCCTCGATCAGTTCCTCTTTCCTCATCCCGTGCCAGCCGCTGACTTGGTGCTCCTTGGCCATCGCGGCCAGATCTTTGCGGGTGCTGGAACGCAGGGTCTCGACAGACACGGGCTTATTCCTCGTACAAACGGGCGGAGGGGAAACCGATCGACGGGGACCAACCCCGCCGCCGGGGGCGGGACTCAGGGGCGGGCACGAAAAAACGGCGGCCGCGGGGAGCGGTCGCCGTGGAGGTCGGGTCGACGGTGTGCGTCGCGGAGGGACGCCGGGCCGGGAAGAAAGACGGCCCGCGGAACTGCGGGGGAGACGGTGGGCGGTGTCGGGGCCGGCGTCTGGCGGAGGAGGGCGAACGGCCGCATGGCGGACGGGTCCTGCACGCCGGGGTCCGATCGCGTCACGGTGCGACCGCCCGGAATCGCATGGCGGCCGTCCCGGCCGGGGCCCGACAATGCGTCAAGCCGCAGACTCGACGGGCGTCCCGCCCGACATCAGATCGACAACACAACGCTGTCCGCCTGCCGTGTCGCCGTTGCGACTGCGAGACGAACCTGCGTGCCGATCGGGTGACACATTACGGGACGATCCCCCACCCCGCAAGCCCGCCGAGGCACGGACGGACGACAGAACGACGTAAGCCGCTGCATATTAACACGTTACAAACATTGGAACCCACTGATCGACCGACAGGTTGACGGAGCGGCGCCGTCGCCGCACGCTGCCCCTGTGACCGCCGCACCGCCCGATCCGCCCCCCCCGCGTCAGACCGACGACGCCTCGGGCCACGGACCAGCCGCCGGGCCGCGGCAGGCCCGGGACGATCGCTCCTCAATCTCCAAGGGCGTCCAGTGGGCGAGCGTCGGCACGACGATCGCCATGGAAATGGCCGGCGCCCCGCTGATCGGGTACGGCGTGGACTACCTCACCGGCTGGTTCCCCTGGGGCACGCTGGCGTTTACGGCAGTCGGCTTCTGGCTGGGGGTCAGCCAACTGATCGCCGCCGCGAATAAAGCGAGCGCAGGCCAGGGCCCCAGCGGCGGGATGCGCGGGCCGCGGCGATGACGGCAGGCGGCATTCTCGAATCGCGCTGGGCGAAGTTTGCCCTCGCCCAGTGGCTGCACGGAGCAGCGGTCGCCGGAGCGCTCGCGACGGCCGAGTTCACCGCCCCATGGTGGGCTCGTGACGAAGTGACGATGGTCGGCGTGATCCCGGCCGCGTTCGTATGCGGTCCGCCGGGGGCCGCCGCGTTGACGTGCGGGTACTGGCTACGCACGAATTTCGCCGTGCTGATCGCAGTCGTCGTCGGATTCGGATTGCGACTGTTCGTGGCCGTGGCGTTTCCCGCGGCGGTGCTGTGGCAGAACGCCGCGAACGTGCGCACGGCGTTGCTGATCGGACTGGCTGGCTTGCTGGCGGGGTTCTCGGCGGAGGGATTGATGATTCTGCGGCCCCCGCGGCGGACCTGGTAACGTAACGGCGGGGTACGACCGTCAGGTCGTTGGCGTCGCGGGCGGCTCGCCAGTACCGTCCCGGCCCCGCCCGCCCGAATCTCAGCTCTCACCCGCCCCGCGGATGGCCGCCGTCGCCCTCATTCTCGCCGCCCTCGCGGTCGCCGACCCCGCCGAACCGGAGACCGTCGCCGCCGCACAGGCGCTCGGCGAGCACGCCGACCACGGCGACGGGCATGGATCCGAGCACGGGGCGGAGCACGGCGACCACTCCGCCGATCCGTTCCACCACGTCCGGGACGCGACCTACTTCGAACTGCCGGGCCTGACCGACCAAGGCGAACAGAACAAGCTCCACCTGCCGGAACTCGACTGGCTGCCGTCGCCGGAGAAGATCCTGATGAAGCTCAACGACACGCTCCCCGCCGGGGAGAGCGTGATGGGCTTCCAGTTGACGAAGTTCATGGTCCTCCAGGTCGTCGCCGCGACGCTGGCGGCGCTGATCTTCATCCCGCTGGCGATCAAGATTCGGAACGGCGACCCGATCCGCGGGCGGTTCTGGAACTTCTGGGAGACGGTGCTCGTCTTCATCCGCGACGAAGTGGTGCGGCCGACGATCGGCGATCACGACGCGCACGGCCACGGGGGCGACGCCAACGATCACAGCACGGACATGGGGCAGCATGCCGAGGGCCACTACAACCCCGGCAGCGCCGACCCGCTCAAAGAGGCGAATTTCGACCTCGACACCGCCGGCACCAGCGTCACCCCCGGCCCCGCGGCCGGGCACCCGGCGGACAAGTTCCTGCCGCTGATCTGGTCGCTATTCATCTACATCCTGTTCTGCAACCTGCTGGGGTCCATCCCCTGGCTCGGTACGCCGTCGGGCAACATCAACGTCACCGCCGTGCTGGCGCTGGTGGTGTTCGCCTCCGTGCTGTACTGCGGCATCAAGCAGAACGGCCCGGTCGGCTACCTGAAAAGCCTGATCCCCGGCATGGACGTGCCGTCGGCGCTGAAGCCGATCCTGTTCCCGATGATCTGGCTCATCGAGGCGATGGGGCTGCTCATTAAGCACTGCGTGTTGGCGGTCCGGTTGTTCGCCAACCTGATGGCCGGGCACGTGGTGCTGGGCCTGATGCTGGGCTTCATCGGGGTGGCGTTCTCCGACTTCGTCTGGCCGGAGGAAGGCTCCTCGCTGCTCGGTTACACCATCATCGGCGGCAGCCTGCTGGGGCAGGTTTTCGTGGGCCTGCTGGAGCTGTTCGTGGCGTTCATGCAGGCTTATGTGTTCGCCTTCCTGGCCACCCTGTTCATCGCGGGGGCGGTCCACCCGCACTAACGCGCGGCCCCTCCCCGAATCAGTCGGAGGGGCGAAGAACCGCAGCGGGGTCGGTTGCAATCCGACCCCGTCCCCCGCACCTTTCCCGCCCCGCCCGGGTTCTCCGTCCCCCTACCCCGGGAGACGAAGTCGGCGGGCCATCGCTCACCTTACCCCGCCCGGTTCGTCCGGGCCTCTCCCCCGACGAGACCCCCGCCGTGCTTCGGACCATCCGGCCCGCCACCCTCCTCAAGGCCTTCGCCCTGGCCGCGTTCGCGTTCGTCGCCGCCCCGGCCGCCGCCCCGGCCCAAGTGGTCCCGGGCCCGGTGGTGTACGAGGCGGCGACCGCGGAGGAAGCCGCCGAAGTCGCCGGCGCCACCCGCGTGCAGCTCCCCGCCGTCGGCATCGGCCTGGCGGTGATCGGCGGCGGCATCGGCATCGGCCTGATCGGCTTCGCCGCCACCGGCGCGATGGCCCGTCAGCCGGACGTCGCCGGCCAGATCCAGACCGCGATGATCATCGCCGCGGTGCTGATCGAAGGCGCCACGATCATCGGCCTGGTGTTCTGCCTGATCGTTTGACGCCGCGGCCGGCTCGCGCCGGCCGCGTCCGTCCCGTTCCCCTCGCATCGTCCCGCACCGCCTCCCTCGATGGCCGTTCGCCTCTCCGCCTGCCTCGCCCTCGCCCTCTGCGCCAGCCCCCTGCTGGCGCAGGACGTGCTTGCCGAGGCGGAGCGTTTTGAAGCGGAGAACATGGAGGGGGAAGTGGTGCACGCCGGCGACGACCATGCGGCCCACCCGGAAGGGCTGCCGGTCGAGCCGCGGGCGGACCTCGCCCTCTGGAGCGGGATCGTCTTCCTGCTGTTCGTGGGCGTGCTGTCCGCCATGGCCTGGAAGCCGGCGGCCGCGGGTCTGGACCGGCGGGAGGAGCGGATTCGGAACGACCTGGCCGCCGCGGAGAAGCATCGGGTGGAGAGCGAGCGGCTGATGTCGCAGCACTCCGCCGAGATGGCGAAGGCTCAGGATCAGGTCAAGGAGATCCTCGCCGAGGCCCGCCGCGACGCGGAGGTCGCCAAGGCGAACATCCTCGCCGAGGCTCAGGCCGCCGCGAGGACGGAGCGGGAGCGGGCCCTGCACGACATCGAGCAGGCCAAGGATCAGGCGCTGGCGGAACTGTTCGCCGGCTTCAACGATCAACTCGCCGCCGCCACGGAGCAGGTGCTCGGCCGGGACAACCTGACGGACGAGACCCAGAAGCGGCTGATCGACCAGTCGATCGCCGGCTTCCGCGGCTCTCGCGCCTAGTTCTCCCCCTTCCCCCAGCCGTTCGGGACGCCTGACGAACTCCGCCCCCGTGATCGACGACACGACCGCAGAACTGGCGCAGGCCGCCCGCACCCACAGCGTGATGGAGGACCCGTCCTCCACGGCCATCGCCCGCACCTACGCGGACGCCTTCCTGCGGGCCAGCGGCGCCCCGGCCTCCGAAGAGGGCGTGGACGGCGTGCTGGAGGAGTTCACCAGCTTCCAGGACGACGTGCTGACGCCGAACCCGGAGTTCGAGCGGATGCTGCTCGGCGCCTCGACCAGCACGGACGAGAAGCTCGGCCTGATCGAACGCGTCGTCGTCCCGCGGGCCTCGCAGACGTTCGCCAACTTCCTGCGGGTGCTGGCGCGGCACGGACGGTTGGAACTGCTCCCCCAGATCCTCGGCGAAGCCCACGTCGCCCGGGAGGCGGAGCTCGGCAAGCAACGGGTGATCGTCACCACCGCCCGGCCGCTCTCCGCCGAAGACCTGGCGGGGGTCGAGTCCGCCCTGGCCGCGGCGACGAGCTACACGCCGGTCGTGATCCCGGAAGTGGACCCGGCGATCCTCGGCGGCATGGTGATCCGCGTGGGCGACACCGTCTACGATTCCTCCCTCAAGGCCCGGTTGCGGCAGCTCCGCGGGCGTCTCAAAGCCAAAGCGACCCATGAAATTCAAAGCGGACGAGATCGCCTCCGTCATTCGGAAGGAGATTGAGGACTTTTCCGGGGCGGTCGAGACCGCCGAGGTCGGCCGCGTGCTGGAAGTCGGCGACGGCATCGCCCGTTGTCACGGCCTCGCCGGCGCCATGGCCGGCGAAATGGTCGAGTTCGCCTCCGGCGTGACCGGCCTGGTCTTCAACCTCGAAGAGCACAGCGTCGGCATCATCATCCTCGGCGACTATCTGTCGGTTGAGGAAGGCGAGACCGTCAAGACGACCGGCGAACTGCTGAGCGTGCCCGTCGGCGAGGCCCTGCTGGGCCGCGTCGTCGACCCGCTGGGCAATCCCCGCGACGGCGGCGGCGCGATCGTCACCGGCGATCGCCGCCCGCTGGAGACGCCCGCCCCCGGCGTGGTCGACCGCCAGCCGGTCACCGAGCCGATGCAGACCGGCATCAAGGCGATCGACGCCATGACGCCGATCGGCCGCGGCCAGCGCGAGCTGATCATCGGCGACCGGAAGACCGGCAAGTCCGCCATCGCGCTGGACACGATCATCAACCAGAAGGGCAAGGGCGTGAAGTGCGTCTACGTCGCCTGCGGCCAGCGCGACAGCGCCGTCGCCGGCATCGTGGAGACGCTCCGGGCCCACGGCGCGCTGGACTACACCACCGTCGTCGTCGCCGGCGCCTCGGACCCGGCGCCGCTGCAGTACATCGCTCCCTACGCCGGGGCCGCGATGTGCGAATACTTCATGTACAAGGGCGAGCCGACGCTGGTCGTCTACGACGACCTGTCCAAGCAGGCCCAGGCCTACCGCCAGCTTTCGCTGCTGATGCGGCGCCCGCCGGGCCGCGAGGCCTACCCGGGCGACGTGTTCTTCGCCCACAGCCGGCTGCTGGAACGGGCGGCGAAGCTGTCCGACGAACGCGGCGGCGGCAGCATGACGGCCCTGCCGATCATCGAAACGCTGGAGGGCGAGGTCTCCGCCTATATCCCGACGAACGTGATCTCGATCACCGACGGGCAGATCTATCTGGAGCCGGACCTGTTCTACGCCTTCGTGCGGCCCGCCATTAACGTGGGTATTTCCGTGAGCCGGGTGGGCGGCAACGCCCAGACGAAGGCCATGAAGAAGGTCTCCGGCGGTTTGAAGCTGGACCTCGCCAACTTCCGGGCGCTGGAAGCCTTCGCTCAGATCGGCACCGACCTCGACAAGGCGACGCAGTCCCAGCTGGACCGCGGCGCCCGGATGGTCGAACTGCTCAAGCAGAAGCAGTACCAGCCGTACCCGGTCGAGGACCAGGTGATCAGCATCTACGCCGGCACCAAGGGCTACTTCGACAAGGTGCCCGTCGGCGACGTGACCCGTGTGGAAGGCGAACTGCTCCGGTTCATGAAGGACGAGAAGAGCGAGGTCTACTCCTCGATGTCCGGCGGCTTGAACTGGGGCGACGGGGTGACCGGCCCGCTGGACGCCGCCCTGAAGGAGTTCTTCGAACGCGACCGGATGGGCCGTCAGAGCGCCGCCACGACGGCCGCCTCCGCCGCCCCGGCGAGCAACCGCCAGCCCGCCGCGACCGCGGCGTAGTCGTCGAGCGCTTTCCCGTCCCCACCAACCCGAAGCGTCAGCGAGGGCCCCGCCGCAACGCGGCGGGAACGAATCGAACCGCCGAACGCAGCCCTCGCTGACGCTTCGGGTTAGTTACGAATCCAACCGACATGGCCAACGCCCGCGCGATCGTCAAGCGGCTCAAGTCCGTCAAGAACATCCGCAAGATCACGCGGACGATGGAATTGATCGCCACCGCCCGGTTCAAAAAGGCCCAGGACCGGGCCACCGAGGCGGCGGCGTACACCCGCAAAATCGGCGAAGTGGTCGCCGACTTGGCGGCCGCCGGCGGGGAGATCTCGCATCCGCTGCTCAAAGAGCCGGAGAACGAAGCCCACGTCACCGTGCTGGTGCTGACCAGCAACCGCGGGCTGTGCGGCGGCTTCAACGCCGGCGTGCTGCGGAAGGCGATGGGCCGTATCCGCGAGGTCCGCGCTCAGGCCGGCGTGGGGCTGGAGATCGAAGTCTCCGGCAAACGCGGGATCAGCTATATGAAGTTCCAGGGCGTCACGCCCGCGGAGAAGTACACGCAGTTCGAAGACCAGCCGGCCTACGCCGACGTGGACGCCATCGCGGACCGCTACGTTCGCGAGTTCCTCAACGGCAACCTGGACCGGCTGGACGTGGCCTACCAGAAGTACGTCTCCAGCGGCCGGCAGGAGCCGGTCGTCGAAACGCTGCTGCCGCTCACCGGTCTGGCCGACGCCGCCGGCCAGCAGGCCGCCCCGTCGGCCGGCGGCCGGAAGGTGAACTACGAGTTTCTGCCGAACCCGAACGACATTCTCGACGAGATCGTCCCCGCGGCGTTCAAGGCCCGGCTGTTTAAGTGCTTCCTAGACAGCGCCGTCAGCGAGCAGATCGCTCGGATGGTCGCCATGAAGGGCGCCACGGAGAACGCCGACGAGATGATCGGCGACCTCTCGCAGAAATATAATCGGGCCCGCCAGGCCCAGATCACCAACGAACTCGCCGAAGTCATCGGCGGCGCCGCGGCGCTGGAATAGCGAACCGCCCCGCCGTCCGCGCGGTCGCCGAACGCGGCCGCACTGTTTATCGTCCGCACGCCCCCACCCTGCTGCTCTGCCGCCATGTCCGTCGCCGCTCCCGAAGTTCCGCAGTCCGCCCACGACGCCCCGGCGACGGGCCGTATCACGCAGATCATCGGCTCCACCTTCGACGCGGAGTTTCCCGAAGGTCGGCTGCCGGAGATCTACAACGCCTGCACCGTCAAATCGACGAACCACGGCATTGAGGTGAACGTCACCGGCGAGGTTCAGCAGCACCTCGGCGGCGACCGCGTCCGCTGCGTCGCCCTGGGCGGCACCGACGGCATGATTCGCGGGCAGGAAGTCCAGGACACCGGCGGTCCCGTGACGGTGCCCGTCGGGAACGAGACGCTCTCCCGCGTGTTCAACCTGCTCGGCGAGCCGATCGACGGCCGCGGGCCGGTCCACGCCAAGGAAAGCTGGCCGATCCACCGCGATCCGCCGAAGCTGGATCAGCTCTCCCCGAAGACGGAAGTCTTCGTCACAGGCATTAAGGTCATCGACCTGCTGATCCCCTTCGTCCGCGGCGGTAAAGCGGGCCTGTTCGGCGGCGCCGGGCTGGGCAAGACGGTCATCCTCCAGGAGATGATCGCCCGCGTCGCCAAGGAGTTCGGCGGGTACTCCGTGTTCGCCGGCGTCGGCGAGCGGACCCGCGAGGGGAACGACCTCTGGCGCGAAATGCAGGAGACCGCGATGGGCTCCGGCGAGGGCTACGTGATCGACAACACCGTCATGGTGTTCGGTCAGATGAACGAGCCGCCGGGCGCCCGCCTCCGCGTCGCCCTGACCGGCCTGACGATGGCCGAGTGGTTCCGCGACACCACCGGGAAGGACACCCTGTTCTTCGTGGACAACATCTTCCGGTTCAGCCAGGCGGGCAGCGAAGTGTCCGCCCTACTGGGCCGGATGCCGTCCGCCGTGGGTTACCAGCCGACGCTGGGCACGGAGCAGGGCCAGTTACAGGAGCGGATCGTCTCCACGAAGCAGGGCGCCATCACCTCGGTGCAGGCCGTGTACGTCCCCGCGGACGACCCGACCGACCCGGCGCCGGCGACCGCGTTCGCCCACCTGGACGCCTTCATCTATCTGGACCGGAAGATTTCCGAGAAGGGCATCTACCCCGCCATCGACCCGCTGGCCTCCAACAGCCGAATCCTCGACCCGCAGGTCGTCGGCGAGCGGCACTTCAAGGTCGCCACGGAGGTGCAGCGGCTCCTCCAGCGTTACCGCGAATTGCAGGACATTATCGCGATTCTCGGCGTGGACGAGCTCTCCGAAGACGACAAACAGACCGTCGCCCGGGCCCGCCGGATCGAGCGGTTCTTCAGCCAGCCGTTCTTCGTCGCGGAAGTGTTCACCGGCAAGCCGGGCAACTACACCTCGCTGGACGACACGCTCCGCAGCTTCGAGGAGATCGTCGAGGGCAAGTGGGACCACCTGCCCGAGAGCGCCTTCATGTACGTCGGCAGCATCGACGAGGCCGCCGCCCAGGCCAAGAAGAACGAGGGATGACGCTTGGGGAGGGGTGAGGAGCGAGGAGGGAGGGGAACGCCCGGTCGTCCGCCCTCCCCCTCCCTCCTCCCCCCTCCCTCGTCTCGTTCCCAGCCCAACTTCCTCCAGAACCGCCCGCCCGTGCCCCTCACGCTCTCCCTCGTCACGCCGGAAAAGACGCTGCTGACCGCGGCGGTGGACGGGCTGCGGTTGCCGCTCGCCGACGGGATGGCCGGCATCCTGCCGGGGCGGGCGCCGATGGTCGCGCGGCTCGGTTACGGCCCGCTGACGGTGCGGGGATTGGCCGGCGAGTCCGGCGAGAAGACCTGGTTCGTCGCCGGCGGGTTCGTGCAGGTCTCGCCCTCGAAGCCCGGGGACGCCGCGGACGGCGGGACCGTCGCCGTGTTGACGAACCGGGCGATGCCCCCGGCGGAGATCGACGTCGCCGCCGCCCGGGCGGAGCTGACCGAAGTGAACGCCCGGGTGCCCGCCACGCCGGAAGCCCGCACGCAGAAGGACCGCGATCAGGCCCGACTGCGGGCGATGATCGCCTCCGCCGCGTAGGCCCCCCGCGTCGGCGGGGGACGCCGTCGTTCGTCGGCGGACCGGCACGACCGGCGCGTTGATTCGGCCCGACTGGCCGCTTCGCGCGCGGCTCGTTGCCCCGGCGCCTGCATCGGTCGCACAATGGGGGGCCGTCGCCGGCGCCGTAACGCATCGCCCCGCTCCCCTCGCCCCGCCCGCTCCGTGACCTCCCGCAGTTTCGCCCTGAGTTCGCTGGTCGCCGCGATCCCTGGGGCGGCGGTCGCCACGTTTATCGTGATGGCGATCCTCGAGCACTCCGGCGAGATCTTCGCCTCGATCCCGCTGGCGGCGTCGCTGATCGTCGCCCTGATCTGCGGCGTGATCGTCACGCTGGCGCCGATCGTGATCTTCTTCCGCGGCGGGAAGCCGGCCCAGGCCCGGGCCGTCGGGGGACCGCTGCCGATGGGGGGGAGCGGCGAGGTGTACGTCGCCGAGGGCAGCAGCGACGAACTGGGCGCGGCGGAGTCCTCCGCGATTCTCGCCGCCGCGGGGACGTCCAACGAGATCCTCGTCGACGACGAGGGGGAATCCGGCATCGACGAGTTCGACGACGACGACGCGTTCGGCGACAGCGCGGAGTTCGTCGAAGCCGGCAGTGCCGAGTTCGACGCGGAGGACGAAGATTCCTTCTCCGACTTCGACGACGACGCGGACGACAACGACGGCGACCACGACAGCTTCTTCGACCAGCCGTCGCAGAAGTAGGTCTCAGAAGCTGGCCGACCGCGAGGGCCGCCCGCTCGCGGCCCGCGTCAGCTACTGGCGCTGCGGTAGCCCCGCAGGCTGCGGCGGAAGACCCAGCGGCTGACGACCAGCCCGCCGACTGCGGCCAGCACGCTGCCGAGCACGAACGGCCATTCGAACGCCCCCTTCACCGCCACCCGGGCCGGCGTGGTGATGACCAGCAGGATCGGCACGGCGTAGGTGAACGCCGCCGACAGCAGCGCCGCCGCCGGCCCGCCCGTCTGGTAAATGTCCCGCGGGTAGCGGGCGAAGACGGTCACGTAGAACCAGAAGTCGTACAGCCCGGTGTTGCGGCCCATCGAGACGCTCGCCGCGGCCAGACAGATCATCAGGCTGTAGAAGAAGGCCGTCGCGCAGCCGACCAGCAGCGCGTACAGCGCCACCCGCCCCAGACCGTGCGCGGTGAGGAACAGCTCGCTCCAGAGGTCCAGCGATTCGATGGAATAGCCCAGCAGCCCGAGGGCCAGCGCCACCTGGCCGAGCTGGGCGACCTCGACCTTCTCAAACGATACTAGGAACTGCGTGTCGATCGGTTTGAGCAGGGCGAAGTCCAGCTTGCCGGTGCGGATCAGTTCGCTGAACGCGCTGAGATTCGGCATGAAGAACGTCTCGACCAGGGCGTTCACCAGCAGCCCGGTCGCCATGAAGCCGAAGTATTCCGCCCGGTTCCAGTCGCCCACCTGATCGACGGAGCCGTAGATGATCTCGAACAGCGTGACCTGGGCGGCGAAGTAAAAGGCCCGGGTCAGCAGCGTGATCAGGAAGTTCCCGCGGAACGTCATCTCGCGGACGAGACTGTTCCGCAGAAACGTCGACCAGACGCGGCGGTAGGAGGGGCGAACGGGAGCGGCTTCCATTGCCGCCAGTCTAGCGGGCTCGCTCCATTCGCCGACCGCTCGCGGGCAGGTTTCCGAGCGGACGGTTCAGACGCCGCTGGGGTAGGTCTCCGGGACGTCATCCGGCTTGCCGACGGGTTCCTCGTGCAGGGGGCGGAGGGCGTGGGTGCGGTCGACGTAGACGAAGGCGTCGTAGCGGGCGGCGAGGTCGGAGGGGACGTAGTTCCCCCGCTCCGACTCCGGCCGGTAGACCACGCCGACGGCCCGGTGCCCGCGGCGATCGTGCAGCGGGGCGGCGGTTTCGTCGTCGTCCGGGAAGATCAGCAGGCGGTCCTCGCCGTCGAAGGCTTCGTGCATCAGGTCCTCCCAGGACTCCTCCCGGGCCTCCGGCAGGGGCATCCGCTCCATCGGGCCGCCCCATTTGCGACCGGCGATCACCGAGCCCCGGCGGGAGCCGAAACCGACCAGCACGCAGTCGCCCGCCCCGAAGCGATCCCGGGAGAGCTGGCCGACGTTGACCATCCCGGCTCTGGCCATGTCCGTGGCGCGGGCGTCGCCGATGTGGGTGTTGTGCTCCCAGACGATCGCCTTTGCACGCCGGCCGCCGGGGGCGGGGTCGGAATGGCGGTCCAGCAGGCGGGCGAGGGTCTCCGTCATGTGCCGGTCGCGGACGTTCCAGCTCTCCGGGCCGGGGCTGGTCATCGTGCGGTAGTACTCCTCCGCGTGCCGGGCCGCGAGGGCGTTCTGCACGGCGTCGAAGGCGTGCTCCCCGTCCCGCAGGGTCGCCTCGCGGGTCTTCGCGAGCAGATCGAGAACCGCCTGCTCGCAGGAATCGGGTACCCAGCGGGTCCGGCGGGCGTAGCCCTGTTCGTCGCCGAACTCCGAACCGAAGCAGGCGAAGGCGTCTTCGGCCGTGCCCAGCGATTCCGGGGCGTACTCCTTCAGATACTCGCGGATGCGGGCCAGCGAGTCCCACAGGCTGTAGACGTCCAGCCCGTAGAAGCCCACCCGTCGCCGCTTCGGCCGGTCGGCGTTGATCTCCCGCAGGGCCGTCATCAGCCCGGCGATCTCCTCATTGGCCCACATCCAGGTCGGCCAGCGGCGAAACGTCTTCAACACCTCCTCCGGCGCGCCGTCGATCTCGTCCCGGACGAACCGATTCACCCGCATGCAATCCGGCCAGTCGCCCTCAACGGCGACGAAGTCGAAGCCCCGCTCGCGGATCAGCCGTTCCGTGATCCGGCGCCGCCAGAGGTAGTACTCGCTGGTGCCGTGTGACGCCTCGCCCAGCAGGATGAAGGAGGCGTCACCGATGCGGTCCATCAACGGTTCGAGAGCCGCGTCGGCCTCGTCCGTCGCCCCGTACACGGACGGCAACGGCGTGGCGCAGGCGTCGAGAGCCTCGCGAATCGATTCGGCGTCGCGGCGTTCGACGGTTGGACGCAGGCGGAAGGCGGACATGACGGCGCAAGCGATGGGGTGAGGCGCGTCCCCCATCCTCCAACCGACCGTCGATCGCGCCCCCAGACAATCCGCCGCCGAACCGCCGGGACCGCCCCCGGTTCCCCGCCCGGGAGAACGCGGCGCCCGCCTCGCCGCTGAGCAGATTCGCCTGTGCGGCGGCAGCTATTTGTCGCCGAACTGACGTTGGAATGCGGCGGTCGGAACCTCTTCAAACCGGTCCCCCACCCGCACGATCAGCAGTCCGGCAATCCCACGACGTTCGAGCAGCGCCAGCCCGTCGGCCGGTCCGAGAACCATTGCGGCGGTGGCGAGGGCGTCCGCCGTGGCGCAGTCGGCGGCGAGCACGGTGGCGCTGTCGAGGTTCGGCCCGTCCGACGCCACCAACACCGGCCGCCCGGTGCGGGGGTCGAGCGTGTGCACGACCGTCTCGCCGTCCAGTTCGTAAAAACTCCGGTAGTTCCCGCTGGTCGCCAGCGCCCGAACGTCGGGGCCGCCGTGCAAGGCAATCCCCCGCTGTACCGCCCGCCGGTGCCCGGTCGGGTCCTGAATGGGCCTCTCGACGCCTACCGTCCATGGCTCGCCGCCGGCCTTCGTCCCCGCCGCCCGCACTTCCCCGCCGACCTCGACAAGGGAGTCTGTCACGCCGGCCGCCGCCAACCGCTCCGCAACGCGGTCCACGCCGTGCCCCTTGGCGATCGCGGACAGGTTCACCCGCACCCCCGGCAACGCCTTCTTCAACGCCGGCGGGTCGAGGCGGACTTCCAGCTTGTCGAAGCCGACCAGCTCTCGGGCGGCGTCCAGTGCCTCGTCCGAGGGCACGCGGCTGGGACGGGCGTCGTCGCCGAAGCCCCAGAGGTCGACCAGCGGACCGACGGTCGGGTCGAACGCCCCGCCGCTTTCGGCCGCGATCTCCAAGGCCAGCGCCGTCACCGCCGCGGTCTCCGGCGAGACGGGGAACCAGTCGGTCGACGCGGAGGCGTTGAACCGGCTCAGCTCGCTGTCCGGGTCCCAGGTCGACATCTGCCGATTCACCGCGGCGAGCTCCTCCTCCACCGCGGCGGCCAGCGCCTCCTTCGTCGCCCCCTCCGGCAGAGCCGTCACCGCGACGGAGTAGGTCGTGCCCATCGTCTGCCCGCTCCAGCGAACGGGGGTGGGGGCGGATGCCGAGGCGCAGCCGCAAATCGCGAGGGCCAAGAACAACGTAACGCCGAGGCCCCGCGGGGCCTCGGCGTTATCGCGGGGAAGAACGGTCATCCCCCGAAGTCGTCGAACATGATGTTCTCCGGCTCCACGCCGAGGTCGTCCAACGTCTTCAAGACGGCCTGCAACATCATCGGCGGGCCGCAGATGTAATACTCAATATCTTCCGGCGCCGGGTGGTCCTTGAGGTAGTTATCGAGGAGCACCTGGTGGATGAAGCCCTTGTACCCGTCCCAGTTGTCCTCGGGCAGCGGGTCCGACAGGGCGATATTGAACTGGAAGTTCGGGAAGTCGCGTTCGATCTGCCGGAACTCGTCAATATAAAACAGCTCCCGTTTGCTGCGACCGCCGTACCAGTAGGAGACCTTGCGGTCCGTCTTCAGCCCCTTAAACAGCTGGAAGATATGACTGCGGAGCGGGGCCATGCCGGCGCCGCCGCCGATATAGACCATCTCGGCCTTGGTGTCCCGGATGAAGAACTCGCCGTAGGGGCCGGAGATCGTGCACTTATCGCCCGGCTTCAGGTTGAAGATGTAGCTGGACACCTTCCCCGGCGGCGTGCCCTCCGGCGCCCGCGGCGGCGGGCTGGCGATGCGGACGTTCAGGCGAATGATGCCTTCCTCGCCGGGCCAGTTGGCCATCGAATAGGCCCGGAACACCGGCTCCTCGACGACGGACCGGTACCGCCACAGGTCGAACTTGTCCCAGTCGCCGCGGAAATGTTCCTCGACGTCGAAGTCCTTGTAGTTCACCTCGTGCGGCGGGACTTCAATCTGGATAAAGCCGCCGGACCTGAACTTCACCTGCTCGCCCTCGGGGACCTCCAAGATGAGGTCCTTAATGAAGGTGGCGACGTTCTCGTTGCTGCGGACGGTGCATTCCCACTTCTTAGTCTCGAAGACCTCCGGCGGGACCTCGATTTTCATGTCCTGCTTGACGGCGACCTGGCAGGAGAGCCGTTCGCCCTCGCGGGCCTGCTTCTTGTTGATGTGGCCGGCCTCGGTGGGCAGCAGGTCGCCGCCGCCCTCCAGCACCCGCACCTTGCACTGGGCGCAGGTGCCGCCGCCGCCGCAGGCGCTGGACACGAAGATGCCGTTGTTCGCCAACGCCCCCAGCAGCTTGCCGCCGGCGGGCACGTGCAGGGTCTTCTGATCGTTGACGTTGATCTCCACGTCGCCGCTGGCGACGAGCTGCTTGCGGGCCAGCAGGATGACCGTCACCAGCCCCATCACGATGATCGTGAAGAAAGTGATGCCGAGCAGGATCGGGTAATACGCGTCCATCGGACTCTTTGGAAAACGGTGGCTTGTACGACGAACCGCCGTCCGGCGGGACTCTGAACTGCGACCTCGCGGTCCGCGACTAAATGCCGCCCAGGCCCATGAAGGCGAGCGCCATCAGGCCGACGGTGATGAACGTGATGCCGAGCCCCTTCAAACCGTCGGGGACGTCGGAATACTTCAGTTTCTCGCGGATGCCGGCCAGGGCCACGATCGCCAGCGCCCAGCCGACGCCGCTGCCGAAGCCGTAGATCACGCTCTGGGTGAAGTCGTACTTCCGTTCGACCATGAACAGGCTGCCGCCGAGGATGGCGCAGTTCACGGTGATCAGCGGCAGGAAGATGCCCAGCGCGTTGTAAAGGGCCGGCACGTAGCGGTCGAGGGTCATCTCGAGGATCTGCACCATCGCCGCGATCACGCCGATATAGCTGATGAAGCCCAGGAAGCTGAGATCCAGCGAGGCGAACTTAAACTGGTCCGGGTCCGTGGACCCCGCGGAGCCGACGAGTTGGTCCAGCCAGACCAGCGCCCCGGGGCGGAGGAGGTGCTGGAAGATCAGGTTGTTTGCCGGGACGGTGATCGACTGAATCACGATCACCGCGATGCCCAGGCCGATCGCCGTTTTGACGTTCTTGGAGACCGCCAGGAACGTGCACATGCCCAGGAAGAAGGCGAGCGCGAGGTTCTCGACGAAAACGCTTTTAAGAAACAGTCCGAGGTAGGCTTCAGTCATGGCGGCGGAGCGGGGTGCGGCGGGATGCGGTCAGGGGACGAGGTTTTCGGGCGCGGCGAACGCCCGGGGCGGGATCAGTGCCCTTCCTCGACCTGCTCCGGCTTCCAGGTGCGGACGATCCAGATAAAGAACCCGATCAGGAAGAACGCGCTCGGCGGCAACAGCATCAGGCCGTTGGCGTTGTAGCTGTCCGGCAGCACCTGATAGCCGAACAGGCTGCCGGCGCCGAACAGTTCCCGGAAGAAGCCCACCAGCACGAGCACCAGGCCGTAGCCGAGCCCGTTGCCGATACCGTCCAAGAAGGACAGGCCCACGCTGTTCTTCATCGCGAAACCCTCGGCCCGGCCCATCACGATGCAGTTGGTGATGATGAGGCCGACGAACACGCTCAGCTCCCGGGCGACGTCCGGGACGAACGCCTTCAGGATCTGGTCGACCACGATCACCAGCGAGGCGATCACCGTCATCTGCACGATGATGCGGATCGAGCTGGGTATGAAGTCCCGGATCAACGCGATCGCCGCTCCGCTGCACGCGGTGACGGCGATCACGCACAGGCTCATCACGATGCTGGGCTTGAGCTGGCTGGTCACCGCGAGCGCGCTGCAAATCCCCAGAATCTGCAACCCGATCGGGTTGTTATTGAAAACGGGGTCGAAGAGGACCGAGGTCGGTTTGGGGGCGGCCATAGGGTGCCGGGCGGGGAGGGGTGCGGGCGGCGGACGGGCGGGGGAGACGCGGCGGGGCGACCGGAGCGATCAGCTCGCGGTGCGTTCGGCCTCTTCTTCGAGCTGCTGCTCGGCGGTGGCGGGGTCGACGCGGTTCAGTTCCAGAAACTCCGGCGTGACCTTGCGGAGGTAGGCCCCGAAGGCGTCCTCGGAGAGCCAGTAGTTCACCATCGCCTCCACGCCGTTCCCGGTGATCGTGGCGCCGGCGAGCGCGTCCACCTGATAGGCGGCGGCGTCGGTCCCCTCGGCGGCGGGCACCTTGGCGACCTCAAACTGCGGGCTCCATTCCTCGTCGAAGGCGAACTGGCCCTGCCAGTCCTCCTGCCAGATCGGGTTCTCCACCTCCGCCCCCAGCCCGGCGGTTTCGGCCTGCTCGTAGAAGGTCACGCCGGCGATCGGGAAGCGATCCCGGGGAACGTCCTCGTCGAAGTTCACGTCCAGGGCGAGGTAGGCCCGCAGCGTGCTCCACAGCCCCTTGCCAGAGACCGGCAGCACAACCTTTTCGACGGTCGATCCGTCTTCGGAGAGCACCTGGTAAACCGGCGCCACGTTCGGCCGCCGGCCGGGCACGCCGTAGCCGGAGGGGATCGGCGCCGAGAAGTCCTCGTCGTCGGCGGCGGCCTCGAAGTCGAAGGCCTTCGTGCCGGGCTCCGGGGCGAGGGTCGGCTCCCCGTCGGACAGATCGATCCACTGCTCGCGGATGCGGGCGGCGTAAACCTCGTCGACCGCCTCGTTGGAGGCGTCGACCTCGATCAGTCCGGCGGCGATCAGACGGTTCCGCTGCTTGGCGAGCTTCTCGTTCTCGTTCTGCAGGTCCCGCAGCGACACCGCCGCCACGCTGACCACCGCGCTGCACACCAGGCAGAGCAGCACCGAGACCGTCAGCACGTTGGCCAGCGAGTCTTTATTTTTCGGCTTGAAGGCCACGGGGCGATCGTTTGACGGGAGGTGAGGAAGCGGGGACGGGGCGGGACCGGGAGGAGCCCGCAGCGGACGGCGCGCCTAGGCGTGGGCGGGCGCCGGGACGTTGTAATCCTCGGACGGCCGGGCGGTGGTCGCCTTCGCCCGGGCCAGCCGGCGGTTGATGTTCCGCTGGACGACGAAGTGGTCGATCAGCGGGGCGAACACGTTGCCGAACAGCACCGCCAGCATGATGCCCTCCGGGTACGCCGGGTTCACCACGCGAATCAGCACCGTCACCACGCCGACGAGGATGCCGTACCACCAGTGCCCGGCCTTGGTCCAGGTGGAGCTGACCGGGTCAGTCGCCATGAACACCGCCCCGAAGGCGAAACCGCCGACGACGAGGTGATACCAGGGCGGGATATTGTACATCGGATACATCGCCGTCGGGTCGCCGACCCCGGCGACCTCGCGGATGCCCAGCCAGGCCAGCCCGTCGCCGACGATCAGCCAGAGCAGCGTGTCGAAGGCCAACAGGCCGACGACGCAGCCGGCCATGATCCGCCAGGCACCCACGCCCACGCCGATCAGGATCGCGGCGCCGATCAGCGCCGCCAGGGCGCTGGTTTCGCCCATCGAGCCCTCAATGAAGCCGAGGAACGCGTCCCACCAGTCGACGTGCGTCTTGTCCGCGATCAGGTCCGCCATGCTGCTGCCGCGCGGCATGGTCGACATCGTGTTGAGCGTCGTGGCGCTGGAGTAGGCGTCGTAGGCCGCCTCGCTGGTGCCGGTGGCCGCGTTCCAGACCTTGTCGCCCGTGATCTGCGCCGGGTAGGCGAAGTACAGGAAAGCCCGGCTGGTCATCGCGGGGTTGAGGAAGTTCTTGCCGGTCCCGCCGAACACTTCCTTGCCGATCACCACGCCGAACAGGATGCCCAGCGCCGCCTGCCACAGCGGGGTCGTCGCCGGCAGCGTGAGCGGGAACAGCATGCTGGTGACGAGGAAGCCCTCGTTGATCTCGTGCCCGCGGATCGTGCTGAAGATGGCCTCCGCCGTGCCGCCCACGACCACCGTGACCAGATACAACGGCAGGAACCAGAGCAGCCCGTGCAGGAAGTTGGCGAGGAAGCTGTCCGGGTCCGGCCCCAGCCCCAGGCCCTCCATCACCCAGCCCCGCCAGCCCTCGACGTGCGGGACTTCCAGCACGCGGGCCTGCACGAGCTTGTCGACGGCGGCCCGGGCGGCGAGCGCGGTCTCCAGTTCGGCCTCCTGCTCCGCGGTCGGCTCGCCGTCGCCAAGGATCGCGGCCTCCAACTCCTCCGTCTTGACGGCCAGAATTGGGGCGGCGGCAGCCTCGATCTCTTCAGCCGGCTGCTGCACGAGGGGCGCGGCGGACAGCGCCGCGAAGTCCTCGGCCCCCAGATCCGCCAGCGTGCCGGCGGGGAGGGCGTCGAGGGTCCGCTCCGCCTCGACGGCGTAGGCCTGACGACTCTCGACGGCGTCCGCGGCGAGCACCTCGGTCAGCGCCCGGTTCGCCTGGTAGCCAGTGTTGTAGCACGCCATAAAAATGGCGGGGATCAGCGCGACGATGACCAGCGTCATCATCCGCTTCAGGTCCATGCCGTCGCGGACGTGGCTGGGCCCCTCCGTCACCTCGCCCGGGGTGTACAGGAACGTGTCCGCCGCCTCGTAGGCGGGGTACATCTTCTCCAGCTTGCCGCCCTTCTCAAACAGGGGGGCGAACTTATCCAGGGAGCTTCGGAGCAGCTTCATCGAGGAGAGCGGAAGGGCAGAAGGCGGAGGGCGAAAGGGACGGGCGACGGCGGCGCGGAGAACGCCGGACAGGCGGGGCGAATCGCGGCGGCGGCAAGATCGCGAGAGACCTCCCGCCGTCCGCCCTCCCCCGCCCGCCTCGAAATCACCCCTCCTCCTCAATGGTGTCGAGCTGATCCCGCAGGATCGGGCCGTAGTCCGTCTTGCCGGGGCAGACGAACGTGCACAGGGCGATGTCCTCTTCGATCAACTCCAGCGCCCCGAGCAACTGGGCGTTCTCAGTGTCGTCGGTGACGAGAGCCCGCAGCAGGAAGGTCGGCTCGATGTCCAGCGGCATGACCTGCTCGTACATCCCCAGCGGCACCATCGCCCGCCGGGAACCGCCGGTGGAGGTGGTGAAGTTCATGCTCCGCCCCGGCGTGACCGCGGAGGCGAAGATCCGCCGAACGCTGTACTTGTCGAAGCCGGGCTTCTGCCAGCCGAGGAACTCCCGCTCGTTCCCCTCCAGCAGCACGCTGATCTGATTGGCGTACCGCGACAGGAACCCGACATGCTCCCGGGCGTGCAGACCCAGCGCCGTGTGGCCGGCGAACACGCTGCCGGAAATCACCCGATTGATGCCCGCCTTCAACTCGCCCTCGGCCAGCGCCGCCAGGTCGGCGCCGGCGGTGGTGCGAATCAGCCGGGGCTCTTTCACCTGCGGACCGGCCAGCGACACGACCCGCTCGCCGGAGACCCGCCCCGTGACGAACAGCTCGCCGAAGGCGATCACGTCCTGATAGCCGACGTGCCACACCGTCTTCCCGCGGTGGACCGGGTCGAGCACGTGGATATGCGTGCCGGCCAGCCCGGCGGGGTGCGGGCCGGCGAACTCGCGCACTTCGATCTTCGGCAGATCCCCGCCCGGCAGGTTCGCCCCGGGCGCGGTGCAGAGGAACACCGGGCCGGCGGTCAGATGCGGGAGCAACTGGAGGCCGAAGCGGAAGAAGTCCGCCTTCTCGCCGATGGCGATCACCGGATCCGGGGCGAGCGGATTGGTGTCGATCGCGGTGACGAAGATACTGTGCGGCGCCGAGAGCGGCGGCGGCGTCTTCCCGAACGGCCGCGCCCGGAACGCCGGCCACAGCCCGGACTGCACCAGCCCGTCGCGGACCTGATCCCGCGTCAGCGTCGACAGATCGCCGGTGTGGGCCGTGAACTCCTGCGCCTCGTCGCCCTCGGCGTCGATCACCAGCGACAGAAACTTCCGCTTCGCTCCCCGGTTGATCGCGGAGACCGTGCCGGAGGCCGGAGCAGTGAAGAGGACGCCCTCGGTCTTCTTATCCTCGAACACCGGCTGGCCGCGCTTCACGCGGTCGCCCTCGGCGACCAGCATCGTCGGCTTCATCCCGACGTAGTCGTCGCCCAGCAGGGCGACGCGGGCGGCGGGCTTGGCGTCGATCCGCGATTGATCCGGGGCGCCGGCAATCGGCAGATCCAGCCCGCGAGGGACCTGAATGAGCCGTCCACGGTCGCCGGACGTCTGGTGTGCGGAGCGAATCATACGGGGGCAGGTCGGGGCGTCGGCGCCGGTCGCGAACGGACCCCGGGCGCGGATAGCGAGACGGGGACGCGCGAGAGGGGCGTGGGGCGGCGTGATTGTGACGGTCGCCCCGAACGCCGCAACCCCGGCGCCGCCGGTGAACGCCCCCACACCCGGAAATCCCCGCGTCCGCTCGTCGCACTTTCGCGTCCCGGGTCGATCCCCCAGCGGAGGATCGGGCGGAGCAGGAGGTCGGACAGGGCCGCGGGCCGCGGTAGGATTCGCCCCGCCCCGCCTCCAAGCTGCCCCGACCCCAAGCTGCTGCCGCCCGTTGACGCCGAAGGAGCCCGCGTCGTCCACTGCCCCGTCCGACGGCGCCCTGCCTGACGGCGTCCCGTCCGACGGCACCGCCGCGCTGCTGCGGGCCGCGACCGACGAACGGCACCGCGCCGTCGAGGCGCGGCTCGATCTGGGCGAACTGCTCCGGTCGCGGGCGGGTTACGCGGCGCTGCTGGGCTACTTCGCGGCTTCCCTGGCGCCGGTGGAAGCCTGGATCGACGCCCACCCGCACGCCGCCGCCCTGCCCGACGGGCGCCGGCGAGGCCTGCCCCTGTTGCGGGAGGATCTGCGGGCCCTCGGCGTCGCGGCGGAGCCGGCCGGCCCGGTCGCCGCGTTCAATCTGGCCGGCCCGTCGGAGGCCCACCTGCTGGGCGTGTTGTACGTCGTGGAGGGGTCCGCCCTGGGCGGTCTGACGATCGCCAAGCAGGCCCGACGGGCGCTGGGGGTGACCGCGGAGACCGGGGCGTCCTTCTTCCTCCGGAACGCCGGCGACCCGCTCGGGCCGTGGACCCGGTTCAAACAGCGCCTCGACGCCCGGGTGCGGTCGTCGGAACAGCGGGCCGCCGCGGTGGACGCCGCCCGGGCCGCGTTCGATCAGTTCCTGCGCCAGCCGGCGCCCGCCGCCGGCCCGCCCGTCACGACTTCGCCCCCCCCGCACGCGTCCCGGCCTTGAACGACATCGACGAACTCGCCGCCCGTCCGCCGGGCAGGTTCCCCGGGGAGGCCGAACTGGAGGCGATGATGCGGGAGTGCGCCTCCGAACCGATCCGCACGCCCGGCTCGATCCAGCCGCACGGGGCCCTGCTGGCGGTGGACGACGCCCTGCGGATCACCCGGGCCAGCCGCAACCTGGCGGAGTTCACGGGGGTGGCGGCGGAGGCGGCCGTCGGCCAGCCGCTGGACGCGGTCCTTCGTCTGCCGGAGGGCTATCGCTTCGACCCGACTCAGCCGCGGCGGGGAGCGACGGTAATTGTCGCCCGCCCGCGGGGGGGCGACGATCGGCCGCTGCGGACCGCCCTGCACCGGGCCGGCGAGGAGACGATTTTGGAGTTCGCCCCCGCCGGCGAACCCCGCTCCGAGTCGGCGGACGGCGGCCGTTGGGACGAGTCGTACGGCCTCGCCGGGCATCTAATGGAACGCACCCGCGGCGTGACCGAGGTCGAGACCCTCTGCGAAATCGCCACGGAGGTGGTGCGGGCGCAGATCGGCTTCGATCACGTGATGGCCTATCGGTTCGACGAGGAGTTCAACGGCGAGGTCGTCGCCGAGAGCCGCGGCGGCGCCCTGGGGCCGTACCTCGGCCTGCGGTATCCCGCCAGCGACATTCCGGAGCAGGCCCGGGCGCTGTACCTGACGACCCAGGTCCGGGCGATGGCCGACGTGAGCTACGAGCCGGTGGACCTGCTCGCCGACCGGCTCCCTGACGGGACGGACCGCCCCCCGCTGGACATGTCGGGCTGCCGGCTGCGGAGCATGTCGCCGATCCACCGGGCCTACCTGCGGAACATGAGGGTCTCCGCCAGCCTGGTGCTGTCGATCGTCTGCGACGACCGTCTGTGGGGATTGATTGCCTGTCACCACGCGACGCCGCGGGCCCTTTCGCTGGACGCGGTCCAATCGATGGCGTTAGTCAGCGAGATGATCTCCATCCGCGTGCAGATGCTTGAGGAGGCGCGTCTGAGGCGGCGGCTGACCGCCCGCTTCGCCAGCCGCAACGCGATTCTCGACCGGCTGCACTCCGCGGACGATCTGGTCGCCGAACTGGCCCAGTCGGCGGAGAGACTGACGGAGATGATGCGGGCCGACGGGCTGGCGGTGCGGTTCGGCGACGACGTCTGGACCAGCGGGCTGGCGCCGGAGCGGGAGGAGGTGGACCGCCTGATGGACCGCTTCGGCGACCGCAGCCGGGACGGGCTGTACTTCACGGAGTCGCTCCGCCACGACCTGCCCGACGTGGCGATCGCCGACGCCGGTATCGCGGGGGCGGCGGCGATGCAGTTCCGGGAGCGGGACTTCATCGTCTTCTTCCGGGAGGAGCAGGCCCGTTCGATCCGCTGGGGCGGCGATCCGCACAAGGCCGTCTCCCGCGACGCGGCCGGCCGGCTGCGGCCGCGGGCCTCCTTCGCGGAGTGGGTGGAACAGGTGGAGGGGCTCTCGCGGCCGTGGACCGAGGTGGACCGCCGGACCGCGGACGACTTCCAGAAGGCGCTGGCGGTCTTCGTCCTCCGCCGAACGCGGGAGTTGAAGGAGCTCAACCGGCGCCTGCGGCAGAAGACGGACGAGATCGAACAGTTCGTCTACTCGGCCTCGCACGATCTGAAATCGCCGTTGGTCACTGCCCAGGGGTTCCTGGGGGTGCTCCGGGAGGACATCGCCGCGGGCCGGTACGACGAACTGACGGACTCGATCGGGCGGATCGAGCGCGCCACGGAGACGATGGGGTCGTTCATCCGCGACCTGCTCGCCTTCAGCCAGATCGGCCGGGCCGGCGGGGAGGAGCCGAGCCTCGTCGATTGGAACGAGGTGGCCGCGGAGGTGATCGAGGGGCTGGCCCCGCAGATTGCGGCGCGGGAGGCGACGGTGGAGGTCGTCGATCGCCTGCCGACGCTGCTCTGCCGCCCGCAGGACGTGTTCCGGGTGTTCGACAATCTCCTCCGCAATTCCCTGAAATACGCCTGCGAGGGGGAAGTCCGCCGCATCGAGATCGGCTGCCGGTCGCAACCCGTGGAGCACGTCGTGACGGTCCGCGACTGGGGCGGCGGCATCCCGCCGGAATACCACGCCAAGGCGATGCAACTGTTCCAGCGGGTTCACACCCAGAAGGAAGGCACTGGGATCGGGCTGGCCAGCGTCGCTAAGATCGTCGAATTGATCGGCGGCCGCGTCTGGCTGGAGAGTCCGCCCGACGGCGGTCTCGCCGTCCGCATGGCGCTACCCCGCGACTTCCCCGATGCGTCCTGAGGCAGGCCCTCCCGCGAGCGGTCCGCCCGACCGCTCCCGCAGTTCGTTTTCGTCCCTCCCGTCCGTCCCCCTCCGCCCCCATGCCCCCGCACACCGTTCGGCCGACGCGCTTTCTGCTCGCCGAAGACGACGACGACCACGCGGAGCTGGTCACGCGGACCTTCGCCCGCAAGGAGCCGGCCCACCGGCTGGATCGCGTCAACGACGGCGAGGCGGCGCTGCGATTCCTGACCCGGCAGTCCCCCTACGAGCAGGCGGAGCGGCCGGAGGTCGTGCTACTGGACCTCAATCTCCCGCGGCTGTCCGGGCACGAGGTGCTCGCCGCGATGAAGGCGGACGAGGAGCTGCGTCTGATCCCCGTGGTCGTGTTGACCTCCTCCGAGGACGGCGGCGACCGCCGTCGGGCGTACCAGCGCCACGCCAACAGCTACGTCGTGAAGCCGCTCAACTTTCTCCAATTTCAACAACTGATCCGCGACCTCTGCGATTACTGGGGCGGCTGGGACTCCCACCTGCCGACGGCCCCGTCCGCCTGACGGAATGCCGCGCCGCGCGGCCGACCCACCAACCCGGCGCGAGCGAAGGGTTCGCCCTCGCGTTAGACTGGTCGCCGAACGGGGCCGCGTTCTTCGGCCCCGCTAACCGACGCGACGGGTTCGCCCATTCACAATGACCCCGCTCCGCTGCGGTTCATGCCTTCCTCGCACCTGATGCGTGTGCTGGTCGTCGAAGATTCGGACGACCACTACGAGCTCCTGCGGAAACGAATCGGGGCGGACGGTCGGTCCGGCGTCGAGCTCCACCGCAGGTCCAGCCTGACGGAGGGCCTGGCCTGCCTGGACTCGCAGGCGATCGACGCGGTCCTGCTCGACCTCGGCCTGCCGGACAGCGCCGTCACCGATACCCTCGGCCGGTTCAAGCGGGCCCGGCCCGAGCTTCCCGTGGTCGTGCTGACCTCCCTGGACGACCTGGACTTCGCCGCCGAGGCGGTCTCCCACGGGGCCCAGGACTTCCTGGTCAAATCTCAGCTTTCGCAGGACCGCGTGGTGCGGTCGCTGCGGTACGCGATCGAGCGCAAACAGAAGTCGCTGGGGCTGGAGAAGACGAACCAGGAGCTGCGGAACTTCGCCCACACGGTCGCCCACGAGGTGCGTCACCCCGCGGCGGCGGCGCTGCTGGCGCTGGGGTGCGTCCGCATGGAGCCGCTCTCCGAGCAGGGCGAGGAGATGGTCGGTTTGGCGGAGGAGTCCCTGCGGACCCTCTCCGACCTCGTGCGGGAATTGCTGAATTTCGCCGAGATCGAAAACGCGTCGGCCCCCCCCAAGCCGATCGAGATGGACCGCGTGCTCGATCACGTCCTCGCCCGATTCGAGAAGGAACTGACCGCCGTGGGCGGCACGGTCGAACGCGTCCCGCTGCCCACCGTCACCTCCCACTGGGCGCAGCTCAGCCTGCTGTTCCAAAACCTCATCGCCAACGCGATCAAGTACCGCAGCCCCGAACGCGATTTGCGCATCCGCATCGCCCCGGCCGAGGCGGATCTGCCGGGCGTCGTCGTCTCCGATAACGGCATCGGCGTCGCGGAGAAACACCTCCCGAAACTGTTCGACGTCTTTTACCGGGCGGACCCGGCGGAGGACGTGCCCGGCACCGGCGTGGGCCTAGCGCTGTGCCGACGGATCGTGCAGCGGTACGGCGGAAGCATGACGGTGCGGTCCACGGCGGGCGAGGGATCGACCTTCGAGGCGACGTTCGGCGAGCCGTCCCCCGCAGCCGAGCCCCCGCCCCACCCGCCGCATCACCCCGGTCCCGACGCCGTGCGACGGGACGAGGACGATGCGCGGGCTACGGGACGCCCCGACGAATTCGACGCGGGTTAGGCAGTCCCCTCTGGCGTCGGGTGACGCGTCGGCGAGAAGATTCCGGTGGTTCGGCATGGGCCGACGTAAGCGCCTGCCGCCGGGCGTACTGCGTCTTTCCGCGGTGTCCCGGCGGCCGGCGGCCGTGCCGGTCGCCCGTCTTCCTGGGCGCCCCCGACACTGCGGGACCGTCAGACGCCGCGGCGCCGCCCAACCGTGGGCTCAACGCAAATCCTCCCGCGCTCGGAACTCATGGAGAGACGCCAAGCGCTCCTCAGCCTGCCCTGAAAAGGCCGCTTACTTCTGCGAGACGGCCTGCGCCTCGAGCGCGTCGATCTCCGCGAGCAGTTCCCGATAGCGGGCGGAGCGCCACTCGCTGTAGTTCAGGTTTTTGAACAGCCCGGTCAGCTTGGTGAAGTAATTGCGGACCTCGTCGTTGCTCGTGAATTGAAAATCGCGGGTGACGAGGCGGCGGATTAATTGGAACGACTCCTTTTGCCGCTCCAACGGGATCGTCACGTCCACCGGATCGAAGGCGTCCTGCTGCAGGAAGACCATATCGACGAACGTCGCCCGCTGATAATCCAGATAATCGTCGACCGTCACGCCTTCCTCGCCGGTCACCTGCATCATCTGATGCACGGCGTCGCCGCGGTGCAGCAGCTCCGTGGTCTCCTTGACGGACTCCGTCCAGGTCGGGTCCATCGTCGCCGCAAGCTGCGGCTTGAGCTGGTCCAGGTATCGCGACCAGGACATCAGCGGGTCGATCGCCGGATAGAACCGTTTATAGGCCCGCGCCGACGACAGGCCGAGGAAGCATTTCACCGCCCCCAGCGTCGACTGGGTGACCGGCTCCTCAAAGTTCCCGCCCGCGGGGGAGACGGTGCCGATCATCGTCAGGCTGCCGACGACGCCGTCGTTCGCCCGGACGACGCCGGCCCGCTCGTACAGGCCCTTGATGGAGGAGTCGAGGTAGGCCGGGAAGGCCTCCTCGCCGGGGATCTCCTCCAACCGGCCGGAGGTCTCCCGCATGGCCTGGGCCCAGCGGGAGGTGGAGTCGGCGATCAGCAGGACGTTCAGCCCCATCTGGCGGTAATACTCGCCGATTGTGATGCCCATATAAATCGAAGCCTCGCGGGCGGCGACGGGCATGGAGGACGTATTGCAAATAACGACCGTCCGGTCCATCAATTTGCCGTCGCTGCGCGGGTCGTCCATCTCGGCGAAGTCGACGAGGGTCTCCACGACCTCCCCCGCCCGTTCGCCGCAGGCCACCACGACGACGATGTCGGCGGCCGAATAGCGGGAGACCAACCCCTGCAACACCGTCTTCCCCGCCCCGAACGGCCCGGGGATGCAGGCCGTTCCGCCGAGGGCGATCGGAAAGAACGTGTCGATCAGCCGGATCGTGGTCGTGAGCACCTGCGAGGGGAACAGGCGCTCCGAGTGCCGTTGCCGCAGTAATTTCGTCGGCAGCGGGCTGCGGACGGGCCAGGAGTGCTGCATCGTCCATTCACGCTCCCGCCCGCGGGCCGTGCGGACGCGGACGACCGGCGCGTCGGCCCGCTGCGGTCCCCGGGCGACCCAGAGGACCTCCGCCGTCCCCGTCAGATCGAACGGGGCCATGATCTTATGGGCGATGTTGCGTTCCGGGACCGTGCCCAGCACGTCGCCGCCGCGGACCGTGTCGCCGACCTGAACCGATGGACGGAAGTCCCACACGTCCTCGCCCGGCAGGGCCGGGGCCGAACTGCCGCGGCGCAGGAAGAAGCCGTCCCGCTCCGCGAGGACGTTCAGCGGGTTCTGCAGGCCGTCGAACACCGACCCCAGCAGGCCCGGGCCGAGGGCGGCGGGGAGCAGTTCCTTGGTGAGTTCGACGCGGTCGCCGACCTGCACGCCGCCGGTCTCCTCGAACACCTGCATGTCCGCGGTCTTGCCGTAGATCCGCAGCACCTCGGACTTCAGCGCCTCCCCGCCGACGTGCACGAGGGCGACCTCGTTCTTCATCAGCGGGGCGTCGGTCTCGATGGTAACCACGTTGCCGGACACGCCGATCACGCGGGCCTCGCCCCCGGAGCGGCGGGGCGCCGTGGAACCGACGGCGGGAGCCTCGGCGGCGGGGGTCTCAGAGGCGGAGATGGGCGTAGTCACCGAGCGTGTCCTGAATCATGGTGTCGAAACGTGTCCGGCCGGCCTCCGCGTTCCGGCTGGTCCAGCGGTAGATGATCTCCCACCGCGCCAGGTAGAGGATCACGGCCTCCAGCGAGAACGTGAACTCCGTGGCGAGCCGGCGCCATTGCCGCCAGGTGTGTTCAAAAAGCGTCCGTTGGGCCTCCACGACCCGCCCCTCGGTCATGAACTTCGCGAACGGTTCGATCCACGGTTGCCGGCCCCCCAGCCCGAAGGTCGGGTCGGACCAGTGGCGGCGGATCGTTTCGCTGAGTTCCCCGATCGGCACCGGCTGCGACAGCCCGTCCCGCCGCCGGCGCAGGGCGCTGACGACGATCCGCACGTCCAACCGATGCTGGATGATCCGCAGCACGAGGGGATGCTGAACCGTTTGCAGGTTCGTCAGTTCGCGGGCGATCTCGGCGTCGGTGCGGTCCAGCGGCTGGCGGTCCCAGTCGAAGAAGTCGGCGAGTTGCCGCACCGTCTCCGCGTCCTCCTCGCTGAGCTGGCTCAGACGTTCGGCCAGTTGCCGCCGGGAGATCGGCGGGCGCTCCACGTCGAAGTGCGTCGGCAGCGGCGGCAGACTGGCGATCAGCGTGTAGTAGTTCGTCACCGGCGCAGCCTCGGTCAGACGTCCAGGATCGCGCGGAACCGCGGCGAGAGATGCTTGAGCAGCACGTGGGTCAACGTCTCGTCGGTCAGATCGACTTCCAGATCGCCGTCCACGACCTGCACGCGCACGCCCGGCACGTCGCTGTCCACCACCTCGAAGGTGAACCCGTCCCGCAGCGACTGGCCGGCCAACGACTCGGCGAACTCCCGCAGCGCGACGTCGCTCTCCGGGGACGACCCGTCGTCGAGCAGTTGGAAGTTCAACCGTGCGTCGGCGTCGTCCGGAACGGCCCGCCGGGCGATCTCAAGAATGAGCCGCCGCAGGAACTCGTCATCTTTGAGAGAGTGCGAAACGAGCCGCTGCAAGGTCTGCGTGCAGTTGTCCCGCAACTCCTCGGTGAGTTCCAGAATGGAGTCGCGGCCGGCCAATCGAATGGCCTCCTCGCCGGCCGCCCGGGTGCGGTCCGCTTCGGTTTGGGCCGCCTTGAGCATCGCGTCGGCCCGCGTTTGGGCGTCGTCGAGCAACTCCATCGCCTGCCGACGGGCCGCCTCCAGGACGGCGTCCGCCTCGGTCTGTCCCTTGTCAACGCCTTCCCGGCGCAGTCGGTCGATCAGCTGCTGGACGCCGGAGGCTTCCGTGGTGGTCTGGTCTGCCATGGCCTGTGCGAAGTGATGAAGCCGGTGAAAGCGGGGTCCCGGGCCCGCCCAGCGTTCGGGGCGGGATTCGTCCGGGGCAAAGCGGAGCGGCGGTCAGTCCGGGAGGACGGCGTCGGGATCGACTTCGAGGGGAGCGTTATCCTCGAGCGCCCCCTCGTAGGTGTCGACGCCACGGGCCTCGACCGCGACGGGGCCGGCGCCGGTCCCGGTTCCGGCGTCGCCGGCCTCGGCGCCGCCGGGGATGCCGGCGGACACCACCAGCGCGAAGATGAAGGCGAACACGGCGAACCCCTCCACGATCGCCGCCGGCGCCGCGGAAAGGCCGAAGATCTCCGGTTTGCTTTTGCTGGCCACAATCGCCGAGGCGCAGCACAGGCCCTGATAGATGGCGCTGAACAGCAACACCGTGCCGCAGAGCACGCCCACAGCGAACAGTCCGCCGGCCGCCTCGACGGTCACGACGCGGTTCAGCGAGAACATCACGACGATGCCGTAGATGATCTGCGAGGACGGCAGGGCGGAGAGCCCCACGAGCCGGCCGTAGCCGCTTTCCACATCCAGCATGGCGCCGCAGGCGGCCTGACCGGCGCGGGCGCAGCCGATCACGCTGCCGATCGCCCCCAACGCGGTCGGGCCGTAGATGCCCGCCCAACCCAGCATGATCCAAAAACTATCCATAAATCAGCTCGTCGCTTTCTTGGTGAAGGGTCGGAACGGGTAACCCTCGTCGTTCAGACTCCAGTTAAAAAACTCGATGCAGTTCAGCCGCAGGCCGTGCACGACCCCGCCCATCAGGCCCAGCAGGATATTGACGGCGTGCCCCGCCACCAGGATCACCAGGGCCAGCGCCACGCCGGCCCCGCCCGCCCGGAAGGACTGCGACGCCAAATCGTTGAACGTGATCGCTAATTGGGCGCTCGCGAGCCCCAGGGCGAACAGCCGCAGGTAGCTCAGGACGTCGCCGAAGGCTTTCGTCAGGTTGGGGATCTGCATGGCCCCGTCGAACAGCCGCAGGGCGTGGGCCTTCGGGCTGGCCGTCAAAAGCGGCTGAGCGCTGCTGAAAAGGATTACGAGGACGGCCCCGGCGATCGTCGCGGGCATGCCGAACTCGACGAGCGCGGGGGCCTTCGTCATCGCCCCGGCGCCCCAGAGAAATCCGCTGACGATCACCACGGCCCAGCCCAGATGACCGAGCAGGCGGGAGGAGCGTCGACTGTTCCACGCCGCGATCAGGTTCGCCAGCGTCAGGTGCGCCACGCCGATCATGACGGAGACCGCCATCATCGCGTTGCGGTTCTCGGTCATCGGCTGACCGTCGTAATAGACCCGCAGCCGATCCAGCAGCGACCCGGCGGGCGGTTCCAGTCCGAAGTAGCTGCCCGCCGCCACGCCGTACGCCACGGTGAAGCTCACCAGGCCGACGGCCAGATAGCGGAACTGCCGGGCCGACCGCGATTGCCCCAGCCGGCCCCAGAACAGCAGCAGCCCGACGACGAGGACGAGCCCGTAGGCGGCGTCCGAAACGATCATCCCGAAGAACAGCGCGAACGACAGGTAGACCACGCCGGTCGGGTCCCAGGCGCGATAGCCGGGGGTGATATAGAAGGTCACGCAGCCCTCGGCGCCGGCGACGCGGTCGGGATTCTGCAACAGCGTCGGCGGGGCGTCGGTTGGGGCGGGCACCTCGACCGTCAGGGCGAGTCCGCGGCGGTCGCAGAAGGCCCGCACGTCGTCCACGGCGACGCGCGGTGACCAGCCCCGCAGGGCAAAGACGTTCTCGTCGCCCCACGCCGCCGCCGCCGCCGCCGCCTGGGCGACCGCGTCGTCGGCTCGGTCCAACTCCAGCCGCAGCGGGTCCCGCCAACGGGTTTGCGTCACCCGCCGCCAGTGGGCGTCGTCCAGTTCCCGCTCCACGGTCGCCAGTCGCGCCCGCAGCTCCGAGAGCGAACGCGGATCGAGTTCCACATTGCGTAAGGGGATCGCCGCGGGAGACTCAGCGACGGCGACGACGTACGCGAACTGGCGGTCGCGGCGGACGACCTCCCAGACGACGTCCCCGGGCAGTTCCGACAACCGCTTGATCGGGATGAGATAAAACCAGAGCCGGTTCCTCCCGAGGGCGCCCTCCGGCGGCCGCTCGAAATCGCCCCACGGTTCCAGGGCGGCGATCTTCTCCTGCAGTTCGTCCCGCTCGTCGGCCAGCGCCTCCTCGGCGTGCTTCGTCGCCAGGACCTCTGCCGTGACCGCCTCCCGATCGAACGGGGCCTCCCCCGGGGAGGGCGCCCGGTGCACCGCGCAGGCGTCCAGGTAGCGGAGGGCCTCGCGGGTCTCCTGACTGACCGGCGGCGAGGTGCGCCCCGGCGCCTCGCCCAGCGGGATCAGATGCAGGCAGCCCAACTCCTGCAGCCCGAGAATCGTCTCGAACTTCTGCGAAGCGGGACCGAACACGGTCAGTTTATCGAGGGCGACGATGGCCATGGCGTACGGGGGCGAGGCCCCTCAGCTCCGTTTCCGCTTGGCCAACTTCGACCGCACGACCGCCGCCCGGTCCTGGTCGGACAGGGCGATGCGGATGCGGCCGATGTTCTCCGCGGCGGTCGGGATCAGCACCTTCTCGAACAGGTTCACCCGCTGCGCGATCTTACGGGCCGCCGCCTCTAAGGCGCGCTCCCGGGCCGCGGCCACCTGACGCCGCACCCGCAGGCGGGACAGGTTCTCCAAGTTATCGACGACGGCGTCGACCCAGAAGGGGAGCGCCAGCGTGGAGTAGGCGACCCGCTCGAACGCCATCGCCTGCAGGGTCGGCACGCGGACGCCCACGACGTTCTCCTCGCCCAGCGACACCTCCCGCACGCGGACGAGCCGGGCGAGGTCCCGCGTGGGGATTGTCGACCCGCCGAGCAGCGAGAACAGGGGTTCCGACTTCGCCTCGAAGGTCGCGATCTCCGCGTCCGCCTCGGCCAGTTCCCGCTGCGCCGTCCGCCACGCCGCCAGGAGTTGCTGCCGCTTGAGTTCCAGCGACGGCAAATAGCGGCGATAGAGGGCCAGCTTGTCCCGCTGCTGCTTGAGCGAGTTTTTGTTCAGGGCGACCTTCACGCCGCGGCCCCGTTCGTCGGGGCGTCGGCCGGAGCCGTCGCGGGGGCCGCGGCGGCGGCCGGGTAGTATTTATCGACGAGTTCCTGCTTCATCAGCAGTTCCTCCGGCTCGAAACACTCCGCAAGCGTCGTCCAGCAGAGATCGAGCGCCTCGGCGAACGGCACGGACACGCTGACGTCCATGAACCGCTTCCTGAACAGGTCGCCGAACTTCAGGAGCTTATAATCGCGGGCGGACAGCTCGAAGGCCATCGCCTGCTTCTGCTGGGCGTCCTTCGCCCCGGAGTACAGGCGGATCATCGTGTTCATCAACTGGCCGTGATCTTCCCGCGTCGTCTTCCCGACGACCATCTGCTTCAGGCGGGACAGCGACCCGAACGGGTCGAGGACGCCGTCGTGCAGATAGAACTGCCCCTCGGTGATATAGCCGGTGTTGTCCGGCACGGGGTGGGTGACGTCGTCGCCCGGCATCGTCGTGACGGTCAACGTCGTGACGGACCCGGCGCCGGCGTAGTCGCAGGCCCGCTCGTAACGGACGGCGAGCTGACTGTAGAGGTCGCCCATATAGCCGCGGGTGGCCGGAACCCGCTCCATCGACGTGCCGACCTCCTTGAGCGCGTCGGCGTAGGCCGTCATGTCCGTCAGCAGCACCAGGACGCGCTTGTTCTGCTCCACGGCGAACCGCTCCGCGACCTTCAGCGCCATATCCGGCACCAGCATCCGCTCCACGATCGGATCGGACGCCTGATTCACGAACATCACCGTCCGCGAGAAAACGCCCTCGTCTTCGAAGGTCGTGCGGAAGAAGTGGTAGTCGTCAAAGACCAGCCCCATCCCGCCGAACACCACGATCTCGGCGTCCGCCTGAATGCCGATGCGGGCGAGCAGCGGGTTATAAAGCTCGCCGGCGACCGAGAAGATCGGGATCTTCTGGCTCTCGACGAGGCAATTAAAGACGTCGATCATCGGAATGCCGGTCTCGATCATCCGGCTGGGGACGACCCGCTTGACCGGATTCACCGACGGCCCGCCGATCTCGACGCGGCGGTCGCCCCGCAGCGACGGCCCGCCGTCGATCGGTCGGCCGGCGCCGTCGAACACCCGCCCGAGAATATTCTCCGAGTACACCACCTCCGACCCCCGCCCCGTGAATCGCACGCGGGCGCCGGTGGACAGCCCCTTCCCGCCGGCGAACACCTGCAGCGAAACTTCGTCGCCGGTGATTTTAACCACCTGGGCCAGCGAGGGTTCGTCCTCGCCGTTTTCCACCAAGGCGAGATCGTTCAGCCCGACGCCGTTCGCCCGCACCGTCAACACGTCGCCGTTGATGGCCAGGACGCGGGTGAAGTAGGTGAGGTCCTCGATCATTCGTCCGCCAACACGCGGCGACCCGGGGGGAGAAAACGTGCCGCGTACGGGCGGGGGCGCTCGTGGGCGGGACGGTAGCGGCCGCGCGAAACAGCCGCAAGCCTTGGCCTGCGGCAAACATCGCATCGCGCGGGGCCGCTGCGTTGCGGTGGGCGGTTCGCGCGGCGCGTCCCGCCGAAGGGACGCGGTTCTCCGGGGTCAGCGCGCGGCGGGCACGGCCCAGACGCGGGTCGTCGCGTCGTCGTCGGCCGTGGCGAGCAGCCGGCCGTCGGGGCTCCAGGCCAGCGCCGAGATGATGCCGACGTGGCCGGAGAGCGTCGCCCGGGGTTCGCCGTCGGCGTTCCACAGGCGGATCGTCCGGTTGGGGGAGACGACCGCCAGCAGCGATCCGTCGGGGCTCCAGGCGGCGAGGTCGATCATTGGTTGCCGGTCCTCCTGCCCGCCGCTGCGCAGCGTCGCCCGCGGGGAGCCGTCCGGGTTCCAGAGCCGGACCGTCACGTCCGACCCGCCGGTCGCCAGCACGCCGTCGGCGGAGTAGTGCGTGAACCAGACGCTTCCCTCATGGCCCTGCAACCGGGACTTCGGGGCGCCGTCGGCGTCGAACAGCCAGACCGTCCCGTCGCCGAACTGGCTGACGGCCAGCGTGCCGCCGCCCGGGCTCCACCCGACGCCGTGCGGCCAGATCTCCCGCGGCAGGGTCGGCAGTTCAAGCCGGGCCGTCGCGGTCAGCGGCCCGGCTTCCCCTGCCCCCCCGGCAGCCGGCACGGTCCACAGGACGGCTCCGCCCGGAGCGGTGGAGACGAGCCTGTCGCCCGACGGACTGAAGGCGAGCGTGGGGCCGGCCGGGCCGACCGTCTGGAGCGCCCGGCCGTCGGCGGCGTAAGCCCGCAGGTTCGGCCCCGCCGTGGCGACCGCCAGCAGATCGCCGGCCGGGCGCCAGGCGAGGGCGAAGACGGCGTCGGCCGGCGTTTCCAGATCGGCCCGCAGCGTTCCGTCCGGGTCGAACAGAGAGGTCGCGAAGTTCTGCGCCCCCGCCAGGGCGAGCGTGCCGCCGTCCGGGCTCCAGGCGAGGTCGGCCACGTTCGTGTTGGCGCCGCTCCCGTGAATCAGGCCGGACGCGGCCTCGCCGACTGGGGCGAACGTCGTTCCCTCGCGGAGATAGATGCGGGTCGGGCAGCGGAACAACTCCTTGCCGCTGTCCTGCACCTCCCCGCCGACCGCCAGCCGCGACCCGTCCGGGCTCCAGGCGAGGGCCTCGATGCGGGTCATGGCGTACTCCGCCTCGAACTCCAACGTCGCGACGGTCTCGACCGGCAGCGGGTCCGCCGGCTCGGCCCATTCGACGACCGGGGCGGCGGTCCCGTCGACCGCGGGGACCGACTCGTCGGCCCGCACGACGGTCGGGGCGGCGATCGGCGGCCGCTCCGGGGGCGGCGCGAACCGCGGCCCCGCGGGCGGCGGCGGACCGCCACTCGGAAGCAGGCCGCCGCACCCGAGGCCCGCGAGCGCCCCCAGCGCCGTGAGCAGCGCCGCCGCGGCAGGGACGGACCGCAGGCGACCGGGGGCCTCCGGCGACGGGACGGCGGGGGCGGTGCGAGCCATCGCCGCAGCCTACCGAGCGTCCGTCGGCGCCGCCCCGCGTCTCCCCGCGTCGCGGTTCAGAAGCAGACTTCCAGCCGCACGTCGCCGGCGTGCAGGACGGCCGCGTCGCCGAACCCCGCCCGGTACTGGCCGGACAGCCGCACCGGACCGTCGCCCAGCGTCAGCCCCGGCCCCAGGACGAAGCGGTCGGCGTCGAAGTCCGTCCCGCGGGCGGTGAAGGCGGCCGTCGGGTCGGCGACCAGGTTCGCCCGAAAGTCGCCGACCGTGCCGGCGGTCAGGTCGCGGCTGTAAAACGCCTCGAAGGTCCCGTTCGCCGGCAGGTTCGACCACAGCGCCAATCGGCGCCCGGCCCGCAGACCGACCCGCGCCCGCAACTCGTCGAGAGAGGACTCCTCCACCGCCAACGCGCTCACGCCGCCGCTCTCGGCGAAGGCGTCGCGGTCGACCCGCACGTACCGCAGCCCGGCGACCGGCATCAGGTAGGCGCTGCTCGAACCGTGCAAGAGGCCGGCCTCCGCGTCGCCGGCGGCGAGCGTGCCGTCGAACTCGCCCCGGGTCCGGTCGGACAGCGGAAACAGCGGGCTGTCGACCTGGAACGACCGCAGCGCCTCGCCGGCACTGGCCCCGGCGAAGCCGGACAGCCGGGCGTAGGTCCGGCCCGCGGAGGCCCGCACGGAGCCGCCGACGCGGTGGATCTCGTCCGTGACGGTGGAATCGACCTCCGGCACGCGGACGGTCATCGACTCGTACCCGTAGAACGCCCCGACCTCCACGCAGCCGCCGGGGCCGCCGAAGATCCGCGACAGCCCCACGGCCACGCCCGCCGTGCCCAGATCGGCCGGAGCGGCGTTGCCGTCGCCGTCGACGTGGCCGCCGGCGCCGTAGCTTTCGATCCACCCCTGCAGGCCGGATTGCCCGGGGCGGGTCACGCCACAGGTTCCGCAGACCAGCGGGAAGCCGACATCGCGGCCGCCCACCGCGTCCAGGAACTGCAACGAACTGCGATTCAAGGCCGTCAGGTGCGTGCCGTAGATCTCGCCGGAGAGGGCATTGAGGCTCGCGGCGGTCGCGGCGTCGCTGGGCAGGGTGTCCAGGGCGTCCAGCAGCCCGGCCAGCGCCGGGTTCGTGACGGCCGCGTCCAACGCGCCGCCCACGGCCCGCTGGTTGAAGCCCACGCCCAAACCGGCGTACGGCCCGTCCCGGCCGACGATCAGCGAGTAGGTCGTCGCGTCGTAAACGGAAATCAGCCGGAGGCTGGTCTGATTCTGAAGCGTCAGCGGATCCAGCACGGTGAGGCGGTCGGCGACGAGGAAGTCGTACCGCGTGCCGCGGACCAGCGAGCCGGAGGCGAACTGCGACGCCCGCAACGTGCCGCCGTCGATCACGGCGTCGCCGTTCACCGCGATCTGGTCGAAGTCCACGCCCGGCTGCGGCACGACGCTCGCCGCGACGGGGTTCAGTTCGATGTCCAGCACGGCCGTGGAGCCGGTGGCGAACGGGCCGTTCACCGTCATCGTTCCCGGGCTGGTGCCGGGGGCGAGAGTCCCCTCGACCAGAACCCCATTCGCCGTGTTGAGCGTCGCGTTCCCGGTCAGGCGGGCGCCCTGGGTCAGTTCGAAACGGTCCGTGGTCCAGGTGCCGTTGAGGCGGAACGTTCCGCCGGATTGCAGATCGATCGCTCCGCCAGCGCCCTCGACCGCCCCGGAGGAGCTCAGCAGGCCGCCGTCGCCAACGGTGACGGTCGCGTTGGCGTAGTCGAGTCCGGCGCCGACCTCGGCGACGCCGTTGACGAGCAGCCCGCCGCCGCCCAGTTCCAACGCCCCGCCGGTGACCGCGCGTCCGCCGGCGTCGATCGTCAGGGTGGAGCCGCCGGCGAGCCTGATCCGGCCGCCGCTCGTCAATGTGCCGCCGTCCTGCACGACGCCGGCGGAGGCGGTAAGGAACTCCACGTCGGCGCCGGCCCGGACGGCTCCGGCGACGGTCAACGCGGCGGCGTTGAGTCTGGTGAGACTCGTGACCGTCACGACCGCGTCGGCGCCGACGGCGGAGACGGCAGCGGCGTTCAGGTACAGCGAAGAGGCGTCGAACGTGCCGCCGGTCGCGTTCAGCCCGCTGCCCGCCCCGCCGACGATCGCGTCCCCGACCACGTTCACGTCGCCGGCGCTCTGCAACTGTCCGGTGTTGATCAGATTGAACGTCGCCGCGTCCAGCCGGCCGCCGTCGGCGACGGTCGTCAGACCCTGAGCGAGGAGGTCCTCCACGGTCAGGAAGCCGGTCCCTGCGATCGCGGCGGTTCCTCCGGGGTCGATGACGAAATCGTCCCTCGTCTCGGTCGCGGAGACGATCCGCGTCTGACCGTTCACAACCGTCTCGTCCTGCGCCGGTGCGGCGGAGGGAGCGGCCAAACAGATCCCCAGCGCCCACGCTCCCCCGGCCAGCGAGCCGACGGTTCGGCGGATGCGCGGGGGGACGTCCATGTCCAAACACTCCATTGAGAACCGCGTCGGTCGGGATCCGCCCGGGCGACGCACGTCTCCCCCTTCTCTCGGCGCTTGCCGCGCGAAGGATCAGTCGTCTCGCCTCCGCGGCGGCGCTTTCTCCCGACCGAACCCCGGAAGCACCCCGCGCCGCGGCCGGGCCGGCGCGATCTGAGGTCCGTCGTTCCGCGGGACGGCGTGGGCGTGGATGGGGGCCGCGTCCGCTCAGCCCACCGCGACGGTGGCCGGTTCCCAACCGAGGATGCGACCGTCGCCGGCTTCGCCGACCGCATCGGCCGCGTCCACGGAGCCGGCCGGGTCGTCCGCCAGGCGGCCGTCGAGATTCCGGATCGGCGGGACGCCGTGCAGCGCGGCGATCCGCAGCAGGGCGTCGTCGACTGTATCGCACACATCCTCCTCCTCGAACTTCGCCAGGATTCCGAGGCGATCCAGCAACTCCCCGACCCGCGGCCGCACGCCGGAGAGTAGCGCCCGGGCGCCCTGCCGTTCGGCCTGCTCGAGGATGTCGTCCAGCAGGTAGGCGCCGGAGAGGTCGGCCATCGGCACGTCCTCCAGGCGAATCAGCAGGTAGTCGTAGTCCTTCATCTTCGCCGCCGCCCGATAGACCGTGTCGGCGACGCCGAAGAACAGCGGGCCTTCGAGCCGCAACTTGAGCACCCGCCCCCGCAGCGGTTCCGGCAGCGCGACCTTCTGACGACCGGCGTCGGCGTCCCCCGACGCCAACTCCGGCTCGTACAGCGTGCCCAGCTCCTGCACCGTGCGGACGAAGGCGATCGTGATGCCCACGCCCATCGCGACCAGCAGGTCGACGGAAATCGTTAACAACAGCACTGCCCAGAAGCAGACGGCGTCCGTCAGCGGCATGCGATGCAACACGGGCAGGACCCGATAATCGAGAATATCGATCCCGACCTTCACCAGAATCCCCGCCAGACAGGCCATCGGCACCAGTTTCGCCAGCGGGGCCAGGCCCAGCATTAACGCGAGCAACACCAGCCCGTGCACGACCGCGGCCAGACCCGTCCGGGCACCGCACTTAATGTTCGCCACGCTGCGGATCGTCGCGGTGGCAGTCGTCACCCCGCCGACCAGCCCGCAGGCCATGTTCGCCAATCCCTGGCCGAAGATTTCGCGGTCGCTGCTATGCCGGGAGCCGGTCATCGTATCGCAGACCAGGCAGGTCAGCAGCGAGTCGAACACTGCCAGCCCCGCCAGCGCCGCGGCCGGCCCGATCATCTCGTCAAAGCGGCTGAACGAGGGCAGGTGGATCTCCGGCAGACCGACCGGAATATCGGCGATAAAGGCCACCTCCAGCCCCGCGAGGTTCGCCACCGCGGTCCCGACCAACAGCCCGACCAGCGGCCCCGGCAGGCGCCGCAGCCCCCCGAGCGGGGCGGACAGCGTCGCCAGCCCGGCGACGATCCGCGGCCAGGCCAGAATCGCGCCGAACGTCGACCCGGCGACGACCAACGCGTTCACATGCGCGTGCGACAGGTCGCGGGGGATCTCCCGCAGCGCCGCCCACACCCCGGACGGCGCCGGAAAGCCCAACAGCGGCGGAATTTGCGTGATCAGGATGATGGCCCCGATCCCGCACATAAACCCGGAGACCACCGAGTACGGCGTGAAATATATGAACCGCCCCACCCGCAGCAGCGCCAGGGCGACGCAGATGAGGCCGGAGAGAAACACCACCGAGAAGATAAACCCGACGTCCACCGTGCCGTCGACCGCCTTGATCGTCGCGGCCAGCGCCGCGAGCTGCACGACTTTCGGCCCCGTCGGCCCGGAGACGCCGGTCCGGCAGCCGCCGAAGATTCCCACCACCACCCCGCCCACGATCGCCGCCCAGATGCCCGCCGCCGGCCCCAGTTCCGGCACCATCGCCCCGAACGCCAAGGCCAGCGGCAGCGCGATCACCGCGACGGTCAGGCCGCTGACGAGATCGGGAACGATGTTCGTGCCGAACGACCGCAGGTTCTCCACGGGACTGAATTCGGCCAAATAGGTTTTCAATTTGGCCGCGGTGAGCCCGGTGGCGCGCGGGAGCCGACGAAATGTAGACATGAGGGGAGAACGGTTTCAGAGGGGGCGCGGGCCGAACCGGCCAAGCGCCCGGGGGCTTGGGAATAAGAGGGGACGCGAAGCCGCCGCAGGGCGACTTCAGAACGCTCAAAACGCAGCGGCGCGCGGTTCGTCCCGCGTCGTCGATTTCAGATAACCGGAGCCCGGCTCCGATTTAGTTCCGAACGGGCGGCCCGCGAGGAGCGGCCGGACCGACGCCGCGTTCTCTTCCCAAACGCCCCGCATCGACCGTCGCCGTCGACAGGCCGCAGCCCGTCTGAGCCGCGACGTGACGGAGTCCCGCAGCCACGCCCGAGCCCGGGGTCGGATTCGATTCCGCTTCCCCGGCCCCGTCGTACTCGACTGCATCCGCGACGTGGGCGGGTTGCGACCGGCCGTCCTCGTCGCCGAACGTTTGCACGTTCGGCAGCGCCGCCGCGATCGTCAGCGGTCCGGCGAGGAGGAGCAGCAGCAGGTTCACGCGGGAACGATACTCCGCGGCCCGCCCCCGCGAAAGCGGCGATCCGCGCCGGTCCTGCGAATCAGGCGACGGCCCGCCGATTGGCAGGCGACGACGACGCCCGTTCCCCCGCCGAGCCCCGCGTCCTTGGCAGTCGAGCGACCGCGGAAGAAGCTCCCCGACCGGGTGGAGGTCCGGCTTGTGGAAGCCGCCCCGGCGGCGTCAGTGGGCGTAGTCCGCACATCTTCCCCGGCGGCCGACCCGAAATCGGTCTGAGTCATGGAGACCAGCGGTTCGGGACGTGACGGCGTCTCCGGAGGCGGCGCCGTAGGGGTGCCGCGAAGCCATTGAGTTAGACAGCCTCTTCAGAGCGAGGCGGGCACCTCTTCCGTGCCGGCCCAGTGGCGGTCGTGGAGGCCGGCGTTCAGCTTAAACTCCTTATATCCGCAGAACAGGACCGGGACGACGAACAGCGTCACCAGTTCGACGGTCATCCCGCCGAACACCGGCAGGGCCATCGCCCGGGCCACGTCGGCCCCGCGGCCGTTGGCCAACAGCACCGGAACGAGGGCGAGCACGGTGGTCGCGGTGGTCATCAGGCAGGGTCGGATGCGGCGGGCGCCGGCGGCGACGGTCGCGGCCCGGATGTCCGCCACGGTTTTGAGCCGGCGGCGGGTGAACACCTGATCGAGATAGGTCGCGATCACCACCCCGTCGTCCACGGCGATGCCGAACAGGGCGATGAACCCCACCCACACCGCCGTGTTCATCTCCGTCCCGGCCAACGCCAGGCAGATCATCCCCCCGCCGAACGCGACCGGGATGCTGGCGAACACCGCGAGCGTGAGCGGGATCGCCCGGAACTGGAAATAAATGAGCAGCAGATTAATGCCGATCACCAGCGGAACGAGCCACATCAGCCGTCGGTTCGCCTCGATCTGATTCCGAAAGCTGCCGACCAGTTCGAACGAATAACCCGCCGGCAGGTCCAGCCGCTCCGGGGCGTCCGCCGGCAGCGCCGCGGCGGTGCGGAGCGATTCTTCGATCGCGGCGACGGCCTCCAGGTCGCCGACGGATTCGCTCACCGCGAAGGCCACATGAGCGACCAGCCGGGCGTTCTCGCTGGAGATCGCCCCCGGGCCCCAGGTCGTCGTCAGCGTTGCCAATTCCGACAGTGGGACGGTCTGCCCGCTGGGCGTGACGACCGGCAGATCCGGCAGGCCGTCGACGCCTTCCCGCAGGTCGCGGCGGTAGCGGACGCGGATCGGATAGCGCTCCCGGCCCTCGACGGTGCGATCGACGTTCATCCCGCCCAGGGCGGTTTCGATGAGCCGGTTCACCTCCTCGACGCTCATGCCGTAGCGGGCGGCGGCCTCGCGGTCGACGACGAACTCAATGTACGGCTTGCCGAGCACGATGTCCGGGTTCACCGTGCCCGGCTTAATATAGGGGCTGTCGCGGAGCCGATCCGCGACGTCCCGGGCGGCGGTCGCCAATTCGCCGAGGTCGTCGCCGTAAATGCGGACCGCCGTCGAGGCCTTGATGCCGCTCTGGAGCATGACGACGCGCCCCTCGATCGGTTGCAGGGGGGAAGCGGGGGTGACGCCGGGCAGCGTGGCGACGGCGTTGATTTCCTCCCACACGTCCTTCCCCGTCACGCCCGGCCGCCACTGGTCGCGGGGCTTGAGCATCACGTAGGTCTCGATCATCGCGGCGGGGGCGGGGTCGAGCGCGCTCTCCACGCGGCCGATCTTGCCGAGCACGTCCCGCACCTCCGGGATCTGCCGGATCAACGCGTCCTGCGTCTGGAGCACACGCATCGCCTCGCTGAAGCTGGCGGCCGGGTACAGCGTGGGCATATAGAACCAGCTCCCCTCGTCCAGGGCGATCCAGTCGTCGCTGGGCAGGCCCATGAACGTGCTTTTCGCGTCGAGATAGCCGGGGACGGCGTTGAGGTCGGCGCCGAGGGCGGACGCGGTCCGCTCCACGGGCTTTAAGACCGTGCCCAGTCCGAACCACGCCCCCAGGCCCAGCAGGACGATCAGGGCCGGGACCGTCATGAAGCCGAGCTTGTGCCGCAGGAAGAACCTCAGCGTGGGCTCGTAAATCCCGACGACGAGCCGGCTGACGGGGTTCTCCTCCACCGGCCGCAGGCGTTCGCGGGTCATCAGGTAGCCGACTGCGAAGCCGCTCGCCGCCGCGGCGAGGGCGACATGAACCGGAAAGACGGCGTACCCGCCGCCGGGAAACAGTTCGGCGGTGAGCCCCGCCGCGGCCCGGTCGCCCCAGACGAGGGCGCTCCCCCCGAAGACCGCCGCCCCGGCCAACCCGGCCCACGCCGCCGCCCATCGCGACCGCCGTCGGTCGCCGAGCAGCAGCCGACAGATCGGCGGGACGAGGCAAACGGCGACGAGCAACGCCGCCACGATGCTGAAGGTCTTCGTCCACGCCAGGGGGGCGAACAACTTATAATCGCGGCCGGTGAGGAAGAACACCGGCAGGAAGCTCACCACCGTCGTCGTCACCGCCGTGAAGACCGCCGGGGCCACCTCGCCGGCCGCCTCCTCGATCACCTCAACGCGGGTCCGATCGTCAGGCTTCGCCGTCCACGACGCGAGGTGCTGATAGATATTCTCCGAGACGATAATCCCCATATCGACCATCGTGCCGATCGCGATCGCGATCCCCGCGAGCGACATGATGTTCGCGTCCACCCCGCCGACCCGCATCGCCCCGAACGCCAGCAGCACGGCGACCGGCAGCGTGGCGGCGACGGTCAGGCTGCTGCGAATATGCAGCAGGAATAACAGGATCACCGCGGCGGTGATCGCGATCTCCTGCCACAGGGCCGTCGTGAGGGTGGAGACCGTTTCGTCGATCAGCCCGCTGCGGTCGTAGATTCCCTGGATCGTCACGCCGCCCAACGCCGGTTCGATCTGGCGAATCTTCGCCTTCACCCGGTCGATGACGGCCCGGGGGTTCTCGCCGTGCCGCATCACGACGACCCCGCCGACGGCCTCGGCGCCGTTGAGGTCCAGCGCCCCGCGGCGGAAGTCCGGGCCGAGCTGCACGTCGGCGAGATCTTTTATCCGCACCGGCGTTCCGCCCCGCTCGGCAACGACAGTTTCTTCCAGATCGCGCACGGCGTCCGCGTCGTCCCCGCCCCCGACGAATCCGCGGCCGCGGACGATGTATTCCATCCCGCCGCTCTCGACGGTTTTGGCCCCCACGTCGCGGCCGGCGGTCTGGACGGCTTCCGTCACGCGGTCCAGCGGCAGGTCGTGGAACCGCAGGCGGTCCGGGTCCACGTCGATCTGATACTGCCGCACGTAGCCGCCGATCGAGGCCACCTCGCTGACCCCCTCGACCGCCTGCAATTCGTACCGGACGACGAAATCCTGCAACGATCGCAGTTCCGCCAGGTCCGTCCCGCCGGTTCCGTCGGACGCACGAGGCGGCGGGCGGAGGACGTAATAATAAATCTGTCCCAGCCCGGTGGCGTCCGGGCCCATGCGGGGCGTGACCCCGTCCGGCAGGTTCGCCGCGGCGACGCCGAGCTGCTCGCTGACCCGGCTGCGGGCCCAGTAAAAGTCGACCGAATCGTCGAACGTCACCTGCACGAAGCTGACGCCGAACAGGCTTTTGCCGCGGACGCTCGCCGCTCCCGGCACCGCCATCAGGTTCACGCTCAGCGGATAGGTGATCTGGTCCTCCACGTCCTTCGGCGACCGGCCGGGCCAGTCGGTGAGGACGATCACCTGGTTCTCCCCGATGTCGGGGATCGCGTCGATCGGAACGGTGTTCACGCTATAGACCCCGAACCCGATCAGCCCGGCCGTGAGCAGCAGGACGATCAACGGCTCCCGAACGCAGAACCGGATGAGGGCGGCGAGCATCAATTCGGCCCCGCGTTTCCGGGCCCCGCCGGGCTCTCGGCGGCGGCGATCTCGCGGACCTTCGAACCGCACTTCAGCATCGCGGCCCCCATATAGGGATTGCGCATCTCGTCTCGGGCGAGGCGGCCGGGTTCGAGCCAGTCGCTGCCCCCGCCGGGTCCCATGGGGCAGTGGAACTGCGTCAACGCCCCCGCGGACTCCGGCCCCCGCATGGCCGCCGAGAGCCGCAGCACCGCATGGCTGAGCGGCTTGAAGGCGACCCGCGCGGCGTCGAGGTCGTCGGTCGCCAGTTCCGGTACGTGCCGTTCGACGACGGCGACCTGGTCGGCCGCGGCGGCGAGGTCCGCGGCGTCCAGCCGGTCGGCGGCGTCGCTCAGCGCCGCGATCGCGCCCGCCGGCGGCGGCTCGTCCGCGGCGAGGGCCGTCTGCACCTGAAAGTAGGCGGCGAACAGGGCGTCCAGCGCCGCCCCGGTCTCGTCGGCGACGACCACCGCCGGCCCGTTCGGCAGGCTCATCGGGCCGTCGGCCGGCTCTTCGAGGGGCTTCGCCCGGGTCGGGTCGATCAGCGATGGATTGCCGGCGAGCTGCATCTGGGAGTCGATCAGGAAGTTCCCGCCGGTCGCGACCGTCTCGCCCGCCTCCAGTCCACTGACCACCACGGTGCGGCCCTTCGCGGTGGGGCCGAGTTCGACGGTTCGCAGTTCGAACCGACCGGGGTCCGTCTCGACGTAGACGACGCTGTTTGAGCCGGCCCGCAGCACGGCGTCGCGGGGAACGGTGAGGACCGAGCGGTCGGCGGTGCGACTCTCGGCGAAGCCCAGTTCGCTCGCCGGGACGAGGTCCATGCCGCACACCGGGCACTCGCCCGGCTCGTCCCGCACGATCTGCGGGTGCATCGGGCTGACGTACTTCATGGCGAGCTCCGGGTCGTACACCGGCTCGCCCGGCGGCGGGGGCACGGCCAGCGTTTCGACCACGGCCGCGGCGAGGTCGCCGGGGCGGAGGCGGCCGTCGGGGTTGAGCATCTCCACCCGCACGCCCACGGTGCGGGTCTCCGGATCGACGGTGGGGTCGATGAAGGCCGCCCGGCCGACGAACTCCTCTCCCGGCAGGCTCCGCAGCGTCGCCCGCACCTTCGTCGCGAACCGGACCGCGGCGGCGTCCTCGGGGAACAGCTCGAGCATCAGCCAGACGGCCGAGAGGTCCGCGATCTTCAAAATCGGCTCGCCCCGGGCGACGTACTGGCCCTCCGTTTTGAGCTTCTCCACCACCGTCCCGCCCAGCGGCGAGCGGATGCGGAGCCGCGTCTCGGCCGTGCCCCGCTCCCGCAGGGCCTCGATCTGGTCGGCCGTCATCCCCAGTTCGATCAGCTTGTCGCGGGCCGCGACGGCGAGTTGGCGGGAGAGTTCCGCGTCCGCGGCCGCTCCCGACGCCAGCGCCCCCCGGGCCGACAGATATTCCCGCTGGGCGGTGTAGAGGTCCGGGCTGTAGAGCACGGCAAGGTCGTCGCCCTCCTTCACCGGCACGCCGACGTAGTCGGCGAACAGCCGTTCCAACCGGCCGTCGACGTAGGCGGCGATGGTCGCGTCGCGGCCCTCGTCGAACGCCAGCTCCCCGACCGTGCGGATCTCCCGGGTGAGAACCTCCCGCGTCACCTCGGCGGTCCCGATGCCCGCGAGGCGCCGGGCGGCGGGATCGAGGGTGACGGAGACGCCGTCGCCGCCGTCGTCCTCCAGCTTTTTCAATTCCATCCCGCAGACCGGACACCGGCCCGGTTCGGCCAGCGGCGGGGTGCACATCATCGGGCAGATGTAGCGAGCGTCCTCAGCGGCGGCGACCGCCAGCGGCGCGACCGTGGGCAGCCAATCGGCCCGCTGGGCGAACCCCAGCCCGACCAGCAGCCCCAGGACCGCCGCACAAAACGCCGCCGTCCGCGCCGCCGTGCCGACCCACCGCCGCCCGCCGGACCGCGCCGCCCCCGTCGTCTCGGACGAACTGGGCGGAGCGGTGTCGGACGCGGGGACATGCTGCGCCGCACCGCCCGGGGGCGAAGGCGACGCGGCGGATCGGGACAGTCGGCGGCGGAGGGCGGCCAGCATCGGGCGGCTCCTCAATGAGGAACGAAGTTCAAAAAGCGGGGCGAATCAGGCGTCGCCGTCCATCGCGTTCTGCGTCTCGCCGGCCTGGGCGGCGGCGAGCTTCTCGGCCTTCTCCTCCTCGGTCAGCTCCTGCCATTCAGGAATGCATTGAGCGCAGCAGAACCCGACCGTTTGGCCGTTCCACTCGGTGGTGACCGCCGGATCGGCGTCCCCGCCCATGAGGGGACAGGTTTCGTTTACGAGCGCGACGGCCTCGGTGGTCGCGGGCGCCTCGGCGTCGGCCGGGGGGACCGGTTCGGTTTCGACGGCACAGCCGGCGGCCAGGGCGAACAGACCGGCGGCGGGCAGGGCGAGGAACGGGCGGATCTTCATGGGGACGTCCTTGAAAGGGGCGGGGGCATGCACGGCCGCGCCAGAGGAACGGGCGCGGCCGTGGCGGTCGCCGTGCGTCGAAGCGCGAAGCGACCAGAAGGGGATTCCCGTCGAGCATGACGGGGCGAAAAGAGCGGCCGGCGCCGGCCTCACAGGGCGGCGCGGACCGGGAGCGTCGGGCGAATCCGGCTAGGTGCGCCAGACCCCGAGCACCCGCTGCGCGTAGCCACGCGGGTGATGAAATGCGAGTTCCGGATCGACGGCGGCGAGAACCGCCGCCGACTTGTCTGTGTCAAACGCGGCCGGATTCGCACACGACGCGGTCGCCGGCTTCACGTCCGGCCGGGACGGAGCTTCGGGCACCACGGGCGGCAGCGGACGCGAACCGCACCGGCAAACGCTCGGCCGGTCGTCCGTCTCGTCGTGGGGCCCGAAGGGCGCGTCGGGCAGGCCGCAATGGCATCGTTCGCCGCAACAGGCAAGCGGTTTGGCCTTCTCCGGGTCGACTCGATCGCAGCAGGAACGCTCGGCCGCCGGGGGGGCCGCGTCGATCGCCGGGCACCCGATCGCCGCCGTCACCGGCCCCGGCCCGGAGGCGCAGACCGCCAGCGTCAGGCAAAGTGTGAGGGCGGTGCGGACAGACGCGAACAAAGCGGTTCCTGCGGTCGATTTACCCGGAGAGGGTATCCCCAGTGTTGCAGACCGCCTCGACGATGCAAGATCGACTTCGGCCTGCCGCCCGCCTGACGCTCGCCGGAGCCCTCTCGCTGGCCGCGGGCTGCGTCGTCGGATCGTCGGCGTCGTCGCCGCGCCCGCTCCCGCCGTCGTCGTCCGCGGTTGGCGCCGTGCGTCCCGTGTCCTTCCAGGACGAATCCGGCGGGGACGCGGCGAACGGCATCGAACGGGGCGAGTTCTACGACCCCCTGCTCGACGTCCCGACTGAAAAGGCCCCGTCTGAGCGGGCCCCGGCGCAGGATCCCAGCGTTCGGCAGGACGGCAACGGATCGTTCGATCCCCTCCTCGACGCCCCCGCCCCGGACGACGGCGGCGACCCCGCCAACGGCGAGCCGCGGTCCCACACGGCGGGCGCCGCCGCCGGTCCCCCGACGATCGGGCTTGAGGCGGCGGCGGCGCTGGCGGTGGCCCGTTCTCCCCGGGCCGCGGCCGCCCGTCGCCGGGCCGACTCGATCGCCGCCCGCCTCCCGCAGGTGACGGCATTGGAGGACCCGACGCTCACCAGCACCTCCTATCCGATCCGCGATCAGGCCCTGCAAACCGCCGCGGGTCGTGTGCAGACCGGCGTGCAGGTGGCCCAGCGGTTCCCGTGGCTCGCCAAGCTGGACGCCCGCGGCGAGGTGGTCCGTCGTGAAGCGCAGGTCGCCCTGACCGAGGCGGCGACCGCCGAGTTGGCCGCGGCGCTGGCGGCCCGCACGGCCTGGTTCGAGGCCTGGTACGCCGGCCGGGCGGTCGAGGTGACGGAGCGGAACCGGGACCTGCTGGAACAGCTTTCCGACGTGGCCGTGGCCCGCGTTCGCACGGGCGGCGCCCAGACGGACGTGCTGCGGACGCAGTTGGAAATCGACCGGCTCGACGATCGCCTCCTTCAACTGACCCAGGCGGAAGACCTGGCCCGGGCGGACCTCGCCGCGGTCCTGCGGCTGCCGCCCGGGGCGGCGCTGCCGACGGCGACGACCGAGTTGCCCCCGCTGGACGCCGCCGCCGAGGTCGACGTCCTGTCCGCCGCCGCCCAACGCTGCCGACCCGAACTGCAGCGGATCGGCTGGGAGATCGCCCGCGACCGGGCCGAGCGGCGGGTCGCCTGCCTGGCCGGCAAGCCGGACTTCACCGCCGGCTTCGGTTATGCGGTGGTGACGGAGGAGGACGCGCTGGCCGGGAACGCCAACGGCCGGGACAACGTCTCCGTGCTGTTCGGCCTGACGCTGCCGATCTACGGGGATAAAATTCGGGCGGGGGTCGCCGAGGCGGACCGCCGCCTCGCCGCCGACGCCCGCTCCCTCGACGCGGAGCGGGACGAAACCCTCCGGCTGATTCGCCGGCTGGCGATTCGGCTGGACTCGCTGGCCGACCAGCTGGACCTGCTAGAGACCCGCATCCTCCCCCGGGCCGAACGCACGCTTGAGGTGAGCCTCGCGGACTACCGGGGCGAACGCGTGGGGTTCACGGAGGCGGCGAGCAGCTACGCGGACATCCTGCGTCTGGAGGTCCAACGGGCCCGGCTGCGGGCGGACGTGGGCATTGCGCTGGCGGAGTTGGAGCGAGCCGTCGGCTGCGACCTCGCAACGACCCGTCCGGTGCCCTCCCCGGCGCCTGCTCCGGCGCCGTTGCCGGAGACTCTCCAGGCCCCGCCGCCGATTCCCTCCGTGGAGGAACCACGAGGCGACGGCCCGGCCGCGGCCGCTCCGGCCGAAGCGATCGTCGACGAGCCGGCCGCCGTGGAAGCCCCCTCCGAACCTTGACGTCGAGCCGGCTAGGGTCGGCGTCAGCGGCCGGGAGGCGTCGGGACGCCGTTCGGGTCAGTCCGCGACCGGCGTGATCTTCCAGATCACGCCCGTTCCGGGCCGAGCGTGCGGGCCGGCCTCGTCCATCGGCATCAGACCGAAGTCGGCGACGTACAGGGCGGATCCGTCCGCGGCGAAGCGCACGTCCAACGGGCGCCGCGGCCCCGCCGAGCCGCCCGGCCCATGCCCGTGACCGCCGTCGGAGCGGCCGGCCTGTGGCTTGTCACCGTGGCCGCCGTCGCCGTGGCTGTGGTGTTTCGGGCCGAAGAAGGTGGTTGATTCGCCGGTCGCCGGGTCGAACCGCACCACGCGGTGGCCGCCGTGTTCCTCCGGCGGCGTGCCGGTGCGCGGAGTCATGTGGCCGAAGAAGGCGATGAACAGTTGCCCCTCGAGCCCGAACGCCCCGCCCGGGGACGCGTCCAGCTTGACGATGCTGGAGTGCTTCGGAAATGTCGCCGCGGGCCGCTCCACGGGCGGATGGTTCGCCATCAGGAAGGTCGGCTGCGGTTTGCCGTCAGGCTTGAACCGCGGATCGGTGACGGGATCGCCGGACCCGAAGTCCGGCCAGCCGTAGAAGGCGCCGCGTTTCACGACGTACAGGTCCTCTAGATCGTTCGCCACCGGCCGGCTGCCGCGGACGTCCATGCCGTTCTCCGTCGCGTACAGCGTGTCGCCGGCCCACAACAGGCCGTAGGGATTCCGCAGGCCCCAAGCGTAGACCGACGGGTTCGAGCCGTCGGCGTCGAACCGCAACACCGTGCCGTTCGCCTTGGTCGCCCCGGGAATCGTCGCCCCGTCCGGCGTGGCCGTGTCGAACGGCTGGTAGGCGGAGGTCCGGGCCGTCTCGTCCGCTTCGCCGTCGGAGAGCGGGTCCTTCGTCTGGAAGACCGCGCCGCGGGTCCGCAGCGGGGCGGGCGCGATCTCGTGGACGTCGGGATGCTCCATGAGCCATTTCTTATTGTCCAAGCCGACGACGCCGGAGTTCGTCGCCGTGCCCTGCCCGACGTACAGCCCGCCGTCGGGGCCGACCGTAAGCTGATTGTTCTCGTGGTCCCCGAGACTCGGCAGTCCCGTCACGAGATCTCGCAGCGCCGGGGCGGAGCCGAGCGGGTCATCGAGGACGGAAATCTTCGTACGGTGCGAAACCAGCAGTTCGCCGTCGCGCATCAGCAGGTCGTTGACCGGCGCCTCCAGGCCGTTGACGGGCACGCTGCGGCGGGCGCCGTCGGCTGCGAAGTGCAGCAGGGCGGGCCGGGCGGACGGATCGCCCGGGGCCGCGCCGGAGAGCGCGACGAACAGCCCGCCGGCGCCGTCCGGTTCCACGCTGGTGGGAAAGTCTAAACCGTCGGCGAAGACCTCGACGCGGTAGCCCTCCGGCACTTCCGCGGCGGCCGGATCGGGCTCCGGCGGGGCCGCGGCGGCCGCCTGGGCGAGGGTGAAGCCGGCGAGCGCTAAGGACGACGCCGCGTGAGAAAGCTTGAGCACGTGGATCTCCGGTGGGGGGAACGCAGTCGCCGCAGTCGGCGATGAAACGGAGCCATGACCACAACGCGCGCCCGGCCGGCGGGGGACCGGCGCATCCCCTTGAGCGGGGATCGAAGATACCCCCGGGCCGTATCCCTATGAGCAGAGGGAAGTCGCCCCCGTCCCGATCACGCGTCGGCGTCGCCAGTGTGGTTGGCTCAAAACGAGCGGGACCGTCGTCCCCTCGTTCTCCCCCCGCTCTCACGGAGAACCCCATGAACCGCCGCCACGTCCTGTCCGCCGCCGCCGGCGCTGCCGGACTTGTTGTCCTGCCCGCCGCCCGCGCCGATCACCACGAGAAACAGGGCGGCCAGCACGGCCACGAACTGACCGGCAAGGAGAAGGCCGACGTTCAGCAGATGATGGACCACATCGTCCTGTTGAACCGGGTCACGGAGCACTGCATGACCCAGATCAAGCAGAAGCAGGGGAAGGTTCCCGATCACGCTCAGAACCACGAGGTCGCGATGGATTGCGTGCCCGTCTGCCAGACGACCTGTGCGTTTATGACCCGCGAGAGCCCGCACTCGCAGTCCATGCACCGGGCCGCCGCCGAGTGCTGCGAGAAGACGGCGAAGGCGCTGGAGGCCTCCTCCGACACCTCCGCGGTCGTCAAGGAGTGCGTGAAGTCCTCCCGCGAATGCGCCAAGATGTGCCGCACCTACCTCTGAGCGGCGCTCTCGGCCGGAGCGCCGCTCCCGCCGCCCGAGGCCGCCCGGACGCCCCCGGGCGGCCTTTTTCCTGTCTCCGCCCGCTCGATCGAATCCGATGAACGCCTACGTCCGCTTCGGCCTGATGATCGCCACCTCCACGGCGGTGATGTTCGGCCTGATGTATCTCAACACCTACGCCCTCGATCACGTTTTCTTCAGCGAGACGCGACTCTATATGGCCCTTTTAATGGGGGCGACGATGGCCGTCGTCATGATGGGTTTCATGTGGAAGATGCACGAGAATCGCAAGGCGAACGTCGGCATCCTCGTCGGCGCCGCCGCGGTCTTCGTCCTCACGCTGTGGCTCGTGCGATCGCAGGAAACGGTGCAGGATGAATCATGGCTGAAGGCGATGATCCCGCACCACTCGATCGCGATCCTCACCAGCGAACGAGCGGAGATCGCCGACCCGCGCGTCCGCGATCTGGCCGACCGAATCATTAAGACCCAGCGGGAGGAGATCGCGGAGATGAAGGGTTATATCGACGATCTGGAAGCGAACCGCTGACGACCCTCGACGCCGTGCCGCTCCTCAGACGGACGGGGCCCGCTGCGGGCGGGGCGGGCGGATCCCCTACCCGCTGATACCCCCGACCGGTACGATGGAGAGTCGGCGAAAGGCCGGCGCGTTCCCTATATCTCCTGCCTGACGGCCGCACTCCCGGTTCGTGAACCTGAACGACGAACAGAAGCAAGCCCTCCGCAAGCGGCTCCGCCGAGCCGAGGGCCAGGTCGCCGCGGTGGGGCGGATGATCGAGGAGGACCGGTACTGCGTGGACGTGCTGACGCAGGTCCGAGCGGCGATGGCGGCCTTGGGCAAGGTGGGGCACATCGTGCTCGAAAATCACCTGGACACCTGCGTCTCCGCCGCCTTCAGGGTCGAGGACGACGAGACCCGTAAGGAAAAGGTCCGCGAGCTGATGGCCGTCTTCGCCCAATACGGCAATTTCGGCGACCGCTAAGCCGGGCCGCGGGCCAACGCCCGCCCTGCCCGGCCCCGTGGCCGTGGGCGGTCATTCCTCCTCGCTGTGTCCGTGGGCGACCTCTTTGAAGTCGCCGGTGTAGGGCGTGCCGTCGATCAGGCCGCTGATCGTGCCCTCGTACTCGCGGACGACGCCGAGGCCCGGGTCGGTCCCGACGAACCGCGACGCCTTCCCCTCCGGGTCGCCCTCCTGCGGGTCGGCGGCGAGTTCGACGTCGATTTCCGGCTCCACGATCGTCAGGCGGATCGACTCCGCGGCGATCGGGGCCGGCGTCTTCTCGTCCGGGCCGTGCAGATAGACCGTCGCCTGCTGCTTGTCGTGGTCGACGAGGAACTCCGGGTGATAGGCGCCGCCGCCCCAGTCGGTCACGGTGCCGTCGTGCGGGCCGGCTCCGTGCCCGTGCTCGCCGGAGTGGTCCCGACCCTCGGCCGCGTGGTCGTGATCGCCATGGGCCTGGTCGTCGGCCGCGACGGGCGCGGCGTCGGCCGCGGGCTCGTTCGAACTGCAGCCAACGAGGGCCGCGGACAGGGCGAGGGCGGTCAGGGGGGCGGCGGGGAACTTCATGGGTTCAGTCCTTGAGGGGAACAGCGAAGGGTGCGGCCGGGAGGGTCCCGGCCGCGGGAGACAGGTCGGGAATCAGGCGGGGCCCGGCGCCTCGGCGGCGGGCTGAATCTCGGGGGACGCGGGCTCGGTCGGCGGCGGGGCGAGCAGGTCGTCCTCGTCTCCGCCCTTTGCCAGACGGACGGCGTCGCGGCCGCTGAACCGCCAGAACAGGCCGGGGTGGACGAGGAACTCGCAGAAGGTGGAGGTCGTCAGCCCGCCGAGGATCACGGTGGCGACCGGATACAGGATCTCGCGGCCGGGTTCGTCCCCGCCGAGCACCAGCGGGATGAGGGCGATCCCGGCGGTCAGGGCCGTCATCAGCACCGGGGCCAGTCGTTCGAGACTGCCGCGGAGCACGGTCTCCTGCGTGAACGGCTGGCCCTCCTCGGCCATCAGGTGCACGTAATGGCTGACCAGCAGGATGCCGTTGCGGACCGCGATCCCGCCCAGCGAGATGAACCCGACGAGGCTGGCCACCGTGAGCGTCTGATCCGTGATCACGAGCGCCGCGACGCCGCCAATGAACGCTGTCGGCAGGGCGTTCAGGATTTGCAGGACGATCCGCACCGAGGGGAACGGGATCAGCAGCACGGCGAAGATGCCGACGGTCGAGACCCCCGCCAGAATCAGGATCGTCCGCGTGGCCCGCTGCTGGCTCTCGAACTGCCCGCCGTACTCCACGAAGTAGCCGGGCGGCAGGTCGAGCGTGCCGTCCAGCCGGGCCTGAATCTCCTCGACGGCGGAGGCCAAATCGCGGCCCTGCGTGTTGCAGCGGACGACCATCCGCCGGCGGGCGTTCTCCCGGTTCACGGCGTTCGGACCGACGCCGCGTTCGACGTCCGCCAGCTCCCGCAGTTCGACCTGCCCCTTCCCGCCCGGCAGGTCAATGCGGAGCCGGCCGAGGTTGGCGTAGTCGGTCCGCGAGCGCTCCTCCAGCCGCACGAGCAGGTCGAACCGGCGGGAGCCCTCCAGCACCTCGGAGACGAGATGCCCCTGCAACGCGGTCTGCACCAGCGAAGCGACCTCCGCCCGGGTCAGGCCGTAGAAGGCGAGGTCGTGCGGCCGCAGGCGGACGTGCAGCTCCTCGGTCATCTGGATCGGCTCGATCACCGGCGGCGTGACGCCGGGCACCTCCGCCACGGTGGCTTCGATCTGCTCGGCCAGCCGCTGGAGCGTGTCGAGGTCCTCCCCGTAGACCTTGATCGCGATCTGGGCGTACACGCCGGAGATCATGTGGCTGATCAGGTGGGCCAGCGGCTGCTCGACCTCGATCCCCACGCCCGGGACCTCGTCGCGGAGGACTTCGAGCAGTTCGTCGATGACCTCCTCGCGGTCCAGTTCGCTGTCGGGGTTCATGGCGAGGATGTACTCGCTGGCGTTCACCGGCGAGGCGTGCTCGTCCAGTTCCGCCCGGCCGGTGCGGCGGACGAAGCTGCGGATCGCCGCGTCCGGCTGGGCGGCGGAGACCTGCCGCCGGCGGAGCTGCCGGTCGATCAGTTCGGCGGCAGCGTTGGAGGCGTCCAGGGAGGCGCCCGGCGGGAGCGTCACGTTGATCTGCACGCTGCCCTCGTCGAAGGCGGGCAGGAAGTTCCGCCCCAGCCCGGCGGCCTGCCACGCCGCCACGCCCACGGCCGTCCACGTCAGGAACAGCATCAGCGACGGCGCCGCCATGCTCAGCCGGACCAGCGGCCGCGTCAGGGCCTTGAGCGCCCGGAGCAGCGGGCCGTCGGACTCGCCGTGCGTCGCCGGGGCGTTCGGCAGCAGGTAGTAGGACAGGACCGGCGTGACGGTCAGCGAGACCAGCAGCGAGGCGAGGATCGAGGTGATGTAGGCCACCCCCAGCGGGGCGAACAGCCGCCCCTCCACCCCGCCGAGGGCGAACAGCGGCAGGAACACCAGGATCACCACCGCCGTGCCGAACACGATCGCCCCGCGGATCTCCCGACTGGCCTCGTAGACGACTCGCAACGCCGGATGCGGCTTCTGGCGGGCGTTGTTTTCCTTGAGCCGGCGAAAAATGTTCTCCACGTCGACGATCGCGTCGTCGACCAGCTCCCCCATCGCCACGGCCAGCCCGCCGAGGGTCATCACGTTGATCGACAGCTCGCTGCCGGACAGCCAACTGACCAGCCGGAACACCAGCGTGGTGATCACCAGCGACAGCGGGATCGCCGTCAGGGTGATGAACGTCGTCCGCACGTTGAGCAGGAACAGGAACAGCACGATCACGACCAGCCCGGCGCCGAGCACGAGGGCTTCCCCGACGTTGAACACGCCGCGGTCGATGAACCCCCGCAGCTGAAACAGGTCCGGCGTGACGACGAGATCGGCGGTGAGCGTGTCTTCCACGTCGGTCAGGGCGTCTTCCACCCGGTCGGTCAGGCCGCGGGTGTCGACGTGCGGCTGTTTGACGACCGTGAACACCACGCCCGGGCGTCCGTTCACGCTGCCGTCGCCCCGCTTGAACTCCGCCGCCTCGACCACGTCGGCGACCTGTCCGAGCAGCACCGGGCGGCGATCGTTCGCCCCGACCGGCACCGCCTTCAGTTCCTCGACGACCCGCTCCGGCCGCGGGCCGAGCCGGCCGAGCACCCGGATCGGTCGCTCCGTCTCGCCGGTCACGGCGAACCCGCCGCTGGTGTTGATGTTGCTTTCGTGCAGGGCCGTCTCCACGTCCTGCAGACTCACCCCGTACTCCAGCAGCGCCGCCGGGTCGATGCGGACCTGATACTGCTTGCGGTCCCCGCCAAGGATGAACGCCTCCGCCACGCCGGTCACCTTGCGGAGCCGCGGCCGGACGATCCAGTCGGCGATCGTCCGCAGGTCCCGGCGGCGCTCCGCATCGGAGGCCAGCCGCACGAGCCGCTCCCGGCCGTCGAGGACGACGCGGATCGTCGGCGTCGCGGCCTCGTCGCTCGCCCCCCCGTCGCCTGGTTCGACAGGGCTTCCGCCGATCGAGCCGAGTCGTTCCAGTTCGACCCGCTGCCCCGTGGCGGGTTCGACGGTCGCGTCGGCGACGCGGGTCCACGTCTCCGGCCGGCGGCGTTCGACCGGCTCCCAGACGGCGAACCGGTCCGCAGCCCCCCCCGGCAGGGCTTCGAGCAGCAGGCCGGTCTGTTCGATCGAGTACAGCTCCCCGCCCCGCGGGCCCGCCTGCCGGGAGAGCCCGGCGACGACGATCTGCCCCATGATCGACGACGGCGGCGTCATCTGCGGCACGACGCCCTCCGGCAGCGTTCCGGCGAGGGTCGCCATCCGCTCCTGCACGGTCCGGCGGGCGTCGCTGATTTCCGTGTCCCAGCCGAACTCCACGTAGACGACGCTCAGCCCGGCGGTCGACTGGCTGCGGACGTCCTCCACGCCGCTGGCGCCCAGCAGGGCGATCTCCAGCGGATAGGTGACCAGCGTTTCCACCTCCTCGGTCGCCAGCCCGCGGGCCTCGGTGAGCAGGATCACCCGCGGGCGGTCGAGGTCCGGGAAGACGTCGATCGGCATCTGGGCGGCCAGCAGCGCCCCGTACACCAGCGTGGCGACGCTCACGGCGAGCACCAGCACGCGGTTGCGGAGGGCGAAGCGAATGACGGCGTCGAGCATGATCGGGTCCGGTCAGTGGGCGGCGTGGACGGTGCCGTCGGCGTGCACGTGCACGCCCGGCATCTCGCCGCCGGCTTCCTGGGCTTTCAGAACTCGATTCAGCGTCGCCGCCGACCCCTGGGCCAGATACGCGGTCTTCGGCACGCTGCCGTCGTCGGCGATCACCGTCCGGGTGCGGTCTTCGTGCAGCACCCGCACCCCCAGCCGGCGAAACAGGTCGCCGTTCTGCTGAAACACGAACGCCTCCGGCCCCTCGCGGACGACCGCCTCCGAGGGCAGCGTGACGACTCCCTCGTACTCCTCGATGGGGACCTGTAACCGGACCCGCTGGCCCGGCCGGAACCGCCAGAGGGTGAACGTCTCGCCGTCGCGCTCGTAGGTCCGCGACTGGTTCTCCAGCGGGACGAAGAAGTCGAACGTCCGGCTCTCCGGGTCGATCATGTTGGCGAGGTGCCGGATGCGGAACGTCTGGTCCAGCGGCGGCCAGTCGGCGGCCTCGTCCTCGGCGAACTCCACCTCCACCGGCCAATTCCGCTCGGCGGCCCGGGCCAGCACGGCGGCCTCCCGCTTGAAGGCGTGCCCCTCGATGAACAGCGAGCGGTGATCCGCCAGCGTCGCCAGCAACTGCCCGGCCTGGACCTGCTGGCCCAACTCGACCGCCAGCGACTGCACCTCGAACAGGATGCCGTCGCCGGCCGGTTCCCCCTCGTCGTCGGCCGCGGCGCCTTGCCCACCGGCGGCGGCCTCCTCGGTCGCGGCGACGACGGCGGCCAACGGGTCGACGTCGACCGCGGCGTCCTCCGCCTCCTCGCCCTCGGCAGGCGGGGCGAAGACGTCGACGGTCGACACGAACCGGCCGCGGACGATCCCGGCGATCTGCTCCGGCGTCAGCCCGCGGGTGAGGAGGTCGTGGTACTGGGCGGCGATGGTCGCTTCCAGCCGAGATTCCACCCCTTCGAGCTCCTCCGTGCGGGCCCGGGTGCCGGCGGCGCTCTGTTCGAGCCGCCGGGCCCGTTCCAGCGCCGGCTTGTTGATCTGCCGGTCCCGGACGGCTTGAAACAGTTCCTTCTGGGACTGCTGGAGGTACTCGCTGAACAGCCGCACGGAGAACAGCTTGCCGCCCGGCGGAACCGTCTCGCCCGGGAAGGCGAACACCGTCACGACCGTCCCGACGGCCGGCGAGGTGACCCCGCGGTCGGTCACGCCGGGGCGGTCCGTGAGCACGCCCGGCACCGTCAACGTGCGGGTGTAAGTCCCGACGCGAACCGGGGCGACGGCCAGCCCCAGATTCTCCCGGGCCTGCCGACTGAGCTGCAACAGCTTCGGCCCCTCCGACTCCGTCGCGGACCCGCCTTCTTCGGCCGGAGCTTCGGCCCGCGAGGACGGCCCCGACGACAGCCATTCGGCGAGACGGCCGCGGCCCGCGGGCGTCGCCACGACGGCGCCCGCGGCAAGGAGAGCCGCGGCAATGACCGCCCCGGAGAGGTAGATGAGGATTCGTCGGCGCCGGGGCGGCGCAGCGGGGCTGGCTGGTGTGGACACGGAACGCGCAGCAGACGGGAAGAGCGGGAACCGGGACGCGGACCGCCCGGGCGGGCGGATCGATCAATCCCGAACAGAACTCGCCGGACGGCACGGACCGACGCCTCACCCCAGCGGCGAAACGCTCCGTCAGCCGTCCCCCGTCGCTACACCCGCAGCACAGCGCCCCGCGGAGCGCCGCCGACCGCCGGCGGTCGGTGCGTTCGGCCGCGGCGCTCTTCGGCCGTCGGCGCTGCCGTCTGCGGGCAGAGGACCGCGGCCGCGTACTTCAGCGCCGTCGCCGAATCGTCGTCGGCGTTCGGCAGCGGCGCTTTCTCGAGCAGCGTGAAGGGGTCGTCGCCCTGCTCCGCGGTCGGTTGTTCCGGCGTCGCTGGAACCTCGACCTGCAGCACGCCGAGCAGCGCCACGTGCCGGTGACGGCTCCCGTGACCGGACCGTTCGTCGTCACCGTGAGGGGCGTGACCGTGGGCCTCTTCGCCAGGGTGAGCCTTGTGCCCCTCGGTCGTTTCGATCGCCGGATGACCGGCGGCCGAATGGGCGTGCGTGAACGACGGGCTGCCGGCCCCGACCGTGACGAGCATCAGAGCGAGCGTCGCCGCCCGACGTGTCAGGTCGCTGTTCACGACGGCGATCATTCCCCGCCCGCCCCCCCGCCGTCAACCGGTCGACGGGCGTTGCCCCGCGACGGCGTCGCCCGGCGCACCGTGCTCTCGAATTCGTTCGCAACAACGGAGCGCATCCCCTGCCACGGCCGCCGTGGCCCGACCGCCGACGGTTGAACCCCCTCGATCCGCAAAGAAGCTGTTTTAGAACCGCTCGGAACACCAACCCGAAGCGTCAGCGAGGGCGCCGGCGAAGCGGGGGCCGGGCTGCGCCCGCCTCCCTCGCTGACGCTTCGGGTTTGTATTGAAACAGCCTCCAAGAGCGGTCGTGGACGCCTGCCGGGTTCGGGCGGGGGGGGGGGGATCAATCCTGATGGCGGTCGGGGGCTGCAGGCAGCGCCGGCGTCGGTTTAATGGAATCCGATGACGCTGTACCCGTCGGCCTGCAGGCCGATGTTGACTGTCGCGGCGGACACCGCCACCGTCACCGCGTCGGCGACCTCGGTCGTCGCGATGCCGAGGTGCGACAGATTTTGGCCGCAGACGAGGATCTCCACGCCGGCCTTCTTCAATTGCCGCATCAGGTCGAGATTCGGGTTCGTTAAGACGCCTTTATCCTTCAGGTACGGCTTCGCCCGGGCGGCGGTCGCCTCGTCGGACAGGGCTGCCGTGACCGCCGGACCGTGCAGGATGATCGCCATCTTCATTCCCTCCTTCGGGCCGACGCCGGCGTGGGCGTATAGATTGAGAATCAACGCCGCCCGGTCGAAGCCCTTCAGGACGCTGCCGGACTTCTCGTCGGACGTGATATCGATCAGAACCTTGGCGTTTTTGCGGGGCTGCAGGGCGGCGTCCGGCAGCGGGATGATCCCACCGTGCCCTTTGATGACCGGATGGAGGTAGGTCGGATTCGCGGTGGGATCGTCACTCGGGGTCGATTCGGCGGCCGGGGCGGCGGCGAGCGCGACGGTGAGCAGGGCGGCGGAGAACATGGCGTTCGGTTTCAGGCTTGGGGGGTTGAATACGCCGCCGGACGCGGCGGCGAAGGGGGGGGGCAGATCGCGGGCGGATCAGCGATCGGACGCGGTCGCCGCGGCCCGATTCTCGTCGAGGAATTCGAGCAGCCCCGCGGCGTCGACGAAGCCGGTGCGGGCGACCTCCTCCCCCGCGGGGTTCAGCAATAGCAGCGTCGGCAGGTAGGCCACGTCGTAATCGTCGGAGGCGGCTTGGGCGGCCGCGTTTCCGACATCAAGTTTCACGGGAATCACGTCGGCGGTGACCGCTTTCCGGACGGTCGGGTCCGACCAAGTCTTCTCGTCCATCAGTCGACAGGGCGGGCACCACGCGGCGGCGAAGTCCACCAGCAGGGGCTCGCCGGAGTGGGCCGATTCCGCCAGCGCCGCGGTCAGATCCGTCCGCCACGGCACCGGCGGAATCGCGGCGGCGGCCACGCCTTTCGATTCGCCCGACTGTGGGGCGGGAGGCGCAGCGTCCTGTTCGGCGGCGGCGGGCGAATCGGACGCGGACGTGCCCGCCGACATCGGGTCGGACCAGCCGACGAGCGCCGCGGCGGAGATTGCGGCCACGCCGAGGAGCACCACGACGGCCCCGAAACAGGGACGGCAGGACACGGAAGAGGGGGGACAGGCAGCGGGCATGAGACGACTTTCAGGGGAGGAACTTGGGACGCACGAAGAACGCGGGATCAAAAGCGGATGTAGGCGTAGCCCTGGTGTTGCAGATCGATCAGCCGGGCGTACGCGGCCTGGGCGAGCTGCACGTCCGGGTGGATCTCGTTCTTCGCCCACCCCTCCCGCTGACGGCGGGCGTTGCACAGCTCGACCGTCACGCCCCGCTCCGTCAATTTGGAGATCACAGCCGTGTTAGGATTGGCCTCGCCCTCGAAGCCGTATTTCCGCCACGCCTCGTCCGTCAGCAGATGGGCGGCGGCCTCGCCGTGATAGACGGCCCGGATATCGAGCCGCTCGGCCGGCACGCCCTGTTTTTCGTAGTAGTCGCGGAGCTTGCCGAGATACAGCAGGCCCTTGCCGACGTCGTCCTTCCACTCGTCGTCGCTGACTTGATAGACGACCTTGATGGGACCGTCGTATTGGAGGCCGATCACCGGGCGACCGTCGTCGCCGGCTTCCGTCGGGGCGGCGGTCGCGGCGGGACCCGGGGCGAGCAGAGCGGCGAGCGCCGGGCGGTCGGCGGCGGTCAGGCCGATCGCGGCGGTCAAGGCGACGCCGGCGGCGAGGGCGAGGCGGAGGTTGAGAGTCTTCATAACGCGGTCTTGGTGGGTTCAGAAACCGGGGGACGTGAACGATCGCGGCGGATTAACGGGGGGCGTTCTGTTCCGGCCCCTGCTCGCCGTCGGCGAGGGCGCGGAATTTCGGGTTCAGGAACTGGCTGCGGAGGACGTCCGGCCGGATGACGCAGTGCAGCGGCGGCTCGCCGGTCTCCGTGACGGGGGAGCTTCGTTTGAGGAGATTTCTGACGGCGTCATGGGTAGTCGCGTCCTCGATGCGGACGTTGCGGCACTGTTTGACGCGGTGGATCTGGTCCTCCGGCTGCCCGTCGCGGGCCCCGGCGGCGATTTTATAAACGCGGTCCTCCTCCAGCGGCTCGCCGTCAACGGCGATTCCGATCAGCCGTTCGCCGGCCGGGCCCGTGCTGTTGAAGTCCACGTGCACGTTGGTGCTGGGCCGGGCCAGCCAGCCGCCGAACAGGCGATCCGGGTCGGCGGAGAACACGTTCTCGAACTCGCTCTCCCAGTACGCTTTTAATTGCGCCCCGGTCGCCCCGCCGAGTTTCAGCGGGAGCGGGGTCGGCAGCCAATTCCAGAGGTCGCCCTCGGTGACGGGACCGGGGGCGGTCGGGGGGGCGAAGCGGTAGCCGTTGCTCAGCCCGATCTCCGCGTCGGCCTCCTCGCGGATCGCGTCGGCGATCATCCGGTCCAGGGGGGAGCTCATCACGTTGTACCGCTCCAGCCAGACCCCCGTGCGGCCGATCTCGCGGTCCATGCGGTCGCGGTGCGGGGCGAGTTCCTCCTCGACGATCGCCTTGACTTCCGGGTCCTCCGGATAGTTCTCCGCCCTCAACTCGAGCAGTTCCCAGCGGCGGTCGACGATCTTGCCGTCCCGCACCGACAGGTCCAGCACGCCCATCAGCGATCCGAACGCCCCCGCTTCGACAACCCACGTCTCGCCCCGCACGATCGGTTCGTAGGTGCGTTCGTGGGTGTCCGAGGAAAGCAGCACGTCCACCCCCCGCAGGGTCTCCGCCAGTTCGACGGACTTCATCAATCCGATATGGGTGACGAGGACCAAGACGTCGACCGGTCCGCCCTCCACGCCTTCGCCGGAGTTCAGTTTGTCGATCGCCGGCTGCAGGACCTCTTCTCCGCGAAAGGAGAGGCCGCGGCTCATATAGGGCGGCTGACGGGTGGGCACGTCCGGATCGGTGAAGCCGATCAGACCCACGCGGACGCCGTTGATCTCTTGCACCCGATACGGCTCGAACGCCAGTTCGCCGGTCGCGGCGTCGTAGATGTTCGCGGACAGCAGCGGGTAGTTGAGTTGTTCCGACAGTTCGACCAGCCGGTCGGCGCCGTAGGCGACGGCCCAGTTGCCGGGGATCGCGTAATCAATGCCGAGGGCGTTCATCGGCCGAACCATCACGCCGCCTTCGGTCCAGGCCCCGGGGCCGGAGCCTTGAAAGGTGTCGCCGCCGTCGATCCGCAGGAGGTGCGGCCGCGTTTCGGCGAGCCGGCCGAAGGCAGTTTTAATCCGGCTCAGTCCGCCGGCGCCGCGGACCCGTTCATCGGTCCGCTCGTTCCAGAACAACTCCGGGTGCGGTTCGAGTTGGGCATGAATGTCGTTGACGTAGGCGATCGACAACGTGCGGACGCGGTCGGAGTCGCGCTCGGCGTCAGCCGCGGGGGCGGCCGGTGCGACGAACAGGATTGGGGCCATGATCGTCGCGCGGACAGCGAGTTGTGGAAATGAAAACATAACGGCTCCATGAACGCCCCGTGCGGGACGTTGAAGAAGGGGACAGAGCGGGAGCGGCGTCGCCGGGACGACGCTCGGCGGCAATGCAGATCGAGAGAACTCAGTGCCGGCCGATTAAGCGGACCGGCGGGTCGTGTCGGAGGGTTTGCCCGGCGACCGCGGCGTCTGGACCGGCAGGCCCGCGGCGGTCCACGCGTCCCACGAGCCGGGCACGGTGCGGGCGTCGAACCCGTTCTGCCGCAGCAGGCTCGCGCCGAGCGTGGCCCGATAGCCGTTGCCGCAATACACGACGACCGGCTTGGAGCGGTCCAGTTCGTTCAGCCGCTTCGGCAGTTCGGGGAGGAAAATATATTTCGCCCCCTTCACGTGCCCCATATCCCATTCGGAGGGCTGGCGGACGTCCAGCAGTTGCATGGCGTCGGTCGGAAACGTCTCGTGCACCTCGCGGACGGACATCGTTTGAAACGAGTCGAACGGCCGGCCGGACTTCACCCATGCGGTCATGCCGCCTTTCAGGAAGCCCTGGACTTCGGTGAGGTCCACGCGGGCCAGCCAGTCCCGCGGCCCCTCGGCGTCCGCGGTCTCCGGCACGACCAGGGCGATCGGCTTGTCGTAATCCAGCGTCCAGCCGCCCCAGAGGCTCATGACTTCGTTATAGCCCAGGTCGGTCGCCCCGCGGATGTGGCCGCCGGCGTAGCCGAACATGAGCTGCGTATCGACCAGTTGTACGTCGCCGCCGGCGATGAGTTTCTCGAACGCTGCCGGGGCCAGCGCCTCCGGGGCCGGGCGGTCGCCGAGGACCTTCGGCCCCGCCGCGTTGACCTGCTTCATCCGCGGCCAGTAGTACGGGATCGGCGGTTGGGCGGCGAGCAGGGCCTCGACGAAGTCCGCCTGATCCTCGATCCGCCAGTATGGATTGGCGTCCCGTTCCCGGCCGAGCGTCGGCGTGCCTTTCGGCTTCTGGATGTTCGCCCCGCACGGAGAGCCCGGGCCGTGAGCCGGATGGATCGGCAGGGCGTCCGGCAGGTCGGCATAAGCGGTCCGCACGGACTGGTAGAGCTTCTGCGCCAGCCCCTCAGTATTCTTCACCCCCATCAGGTCCGGCCGGCCGATCGACCCGATGAACAGGAAGTCCCCCGTGAACAGCGACCACGGCCGGTCTTCTTTCTTCGTCGAGGCGACGTAGGACAGGTGCTCGGGGGTATGGCCCGGGGTGTGGATGGCCCGCAGTCGAATAGAGCCCACGTTCAACGTGTCGCCGTCTTTGAGCTTACGGTCGACGGGGAACCCGTAGGCGGCGCCGCCCTCGACGCTGGCGGCGATCTTGGCGGTTCCTGTGCGGTCGGCCAGTTCGCGGGCGCCGGAGACGAAGTCGGCGTGGACGTGCGTTTCGATTGCCAGCGTGATCGTCACGCCGTGCTCCTCGGCGAGCTTCAGGTACGCCGCCACGTCGCGGCGGGGGTCGATCACCGCGGCGACGCCGGCCCGCGTATCCGCCAAAAAGTAGGAGTAGTGGGAGAGCCCGCCGCTTTCGACGACCTCCAACACGACGCCGTCCGGCGTCTCTCCCCTGGCGGGGCGGCCGGTTTCGCCGGCCCGAACCACGCGTGCGGCGTGCGGCAGGAACGCGACGCCGAGGCCGAGGGCCCCGGCGTGGCCGAGGAGTTCGCGGCGGGTGACGAGCGACATCGAGACGTCTCCAAATGACTGGACGGGACGAAAGCAGTCGCGGCGACGGCGTTCGTCCCGCGACGTCCCCATCATCGGCCCAAACTGCAATCAGTCAATAGGTTGTTTGACAGTTTGTCAAAGAGGGGCAACGGGCTATCATGAGGTGAGGCCGACGCCGATCCCGCCGAGGCTTCCCAGTTCCTTGCTGCCGTCGGGGCCGCGGCCGTCGCGATCCCGGACCTTCACCGCCCCCTCATTGATGTCCGCAGATCCCGAACCCGCTCCGCCGCCGCAGGCCCGGATTTACGAGCAACTCGCCGGCGTGGGGCACGCGCTGAGCAACGCCCACCGGCTGAAGATGCTCAATCTGTTGGCTCACGGGGAGAAGACCGTCGGGGAACTCGCCGAGGCCACTGGGCAAACCACCGCCGCGGCCAGCGCTAACGTCCGTCTACTGCGGAACGCGAACCTGGTGACCGCCCGCAAGCAGGGCCGCACCGTCCACTGCCGGCTGACCGACGAGAAGGTCGGCGAGCTCTGGCTGCGGCTGCGGGATTTGGGCGAGGTCGTGCTGCCTGAGGTGCGGGAGACGATGCGGGAGGAGTTCGACGACGCCGCGTCGATCTCCGAGCGGGAGTTGTTCGAGCAGATCGAAGGCGGCGGCGTCACGCTGTTGGACCTCCGCCCCGAGGAGGAATATGCCGCCGGCCACCTGCCTGCGGCCCGCAGCGTGCCGTTCGAGGTTCTCGGTCAGTCGGAGCCGGACCTTCCCCGTTCCGGGCCGCTGTACGTGTACTGCCGCGGCCCGTTCTGCGCCCGCGCCGTCGCGGGCAACCGCCTACTGCAGAAAGCGACACGAGCCTCTCAGCGGCTGCGGTTCAGCGTCCCGGAGTGGCGGGCCGCCGGCCTGCCGGTGGAATGACGCCGACGCCTCCGCGGCGCCGTTCGCTGACTGACGGCCGACTTTCCATAGGTCCGGTCTTCAACTGCGCGGCGGTCGATCAGCGGGGCCGTTGATCAGACAGCAGCGGGACAGATCCGGTCAGTGCGCCACCAAATTCTTTGGACGAAGAACGAGCGGGGCTGAGCGGCGCCGCATTTGCGACACCTTTTCATTAGACGAGATGCGGAGCCGATCCGGCTTCACGTCAAAAATCTTCGAACCACACCCACTGAACGAAAGCGACGCCATGCTTCCCCCGACCAGCCGCCGAGTGCCGGAACATACGATGGAGGAGGTCAACCAGCGAATTCAGCGGGAGATGGAAGAACGCGTCGCCCGTTACCGCGACGCCTCGCCCGAAGAGATTGACCACCGACTGCGAGAGCTGGATCACGAGTGGGATACGGAGCGGACGCTGGAGGCGAACGCCGCCACGCTCGCGTTCACCGGCAGCGCGCTGGCGTTAACGTCGGATCGGCGGTGGGCCTGGCTGCCGTTGGTCGTCACCGGCTTTCTGTTCCAGCATGCCCTTCAAGGCTGGTGCCCGCCGTTGCCGATCATTCGCCGACTCGGCTTCCGCACGATCCACGAGATCGATCGGGAGCGGCAGGCGCTAAGAGCCCTGCGAGGCGGCTTCCGCCGTTCGGCCCCGAGTGCCCCCCGGAGCGATGTGGCCGAAGAACGATTCGCCGGGGCGGCGGCTCGCTGAGCCAGGACGTCGAACCGAGGATCGATGGACTTGTCTATGAACCGGGAGCCGTTCATGTTTCGCCGCTATTTCTGCGGGGCGACGTCAGTGTTGGGGCTGGCAGTAAGCCCCGCCGCTGCGGTCGCCTGTCCCTACTGCGATTCAGAGGTCGGCAAACAGGTTTGGGCTGGGATCTTCAACGACGATTTCTGGCTCAACGGCGTCCTGACGACGCTGCCGATTCCGGTCCTGTTGCTGATCGTCGGCATGATCCACTTCGGTCTCCCGTGGGCAGGAGACCGGACTCCTCCGGGGGCGGAAGAGGGGCAGGCCCCTGCCCCAATCTCTCCCGGATCTGAGAGAGTGCCTCTCGAGTCCGAGCATGTCACTCAAAAACCCGAGGAGAACGTCAAATGAACCCCCGTGACCGGCGCCCGTTGATCTCGTCGGCGACGATGATCGGCATTGGAATGGGCGGATTTGTGGACGGCATCCTGTTTCACCAGTTGATGCAGCTCCACAATATGCTTTCCGCCAAGTTCCCCGTGAGCGGCGCCGTTGAGCCTTCGACGCTGGCGGTGAACCTCGAGATTAACATGTTCTGGGACGGGCTGTTCCACGCCTTCTGCTGGATCATGACCGCCGTCGGGCTCGGCATGCTCTGGCACGCCGTTCGTCGGCCCGACGTACCGCTTTCCACGCGAACGTTCGTCGGTTCGCTCACCCTCGGCTGGGGGATCTTCAACCTCGTGGAGGGGGTGATCGATCACCACATTCTGCAGGTCCATCACGTAGTTGAGACGACGGATCACCTCGTCTGGGATCTGACCTTCCTCGGTGCCGGCCTGCTGCTGATTCTGCTGGGCGGCTGGCTGATCTGGTCCGACCGCAGCGAGGCGCCCACCGGTTCCGCACGCCGCACTCTCGGAGACGCGAGATGAGTAACCCGCTGACGAAAACTGCGTGGTCCCCGTATCTCGTCGGCGCGGGCATCGGCATCTTAAGTTGGTTCGCCTTCGCCACGGCCAATCACCCGCTCGGGATTACCTCGGCCTTCGAGAACACCGCCGCCCTCGCGGGACAGGCGGTCGCGCCCTCCCTGGAGAAGTCGCACCCGTATTATGTGGAGAAAGCCGAGCAGGGCGAGTCGCCCAAGATCGGTTGGGAATGGATGCTCGTGCTCGGCGTATTCGTTGGGGCGCTGCTGAGTTCGCTGTTCTCAGGCGACCGCACAGATCTCAAGGTGCCGCCGCTCTGGCGGTCCCGGTTCGGCAACGGGACGGCGAAGCGGTTGGTCGTCGCCTTCCTCGGCGGGGCGGTGATGATGTTCGGGGCCCGGCTCGCTCAAGGCTGCACGAGCGGCCACGGGATCAGCGGGACCCTGCAATTCGCGGCGTCGAGTTGGCTGTTCGTCGTGGCAATGTTCGCCGCGGCGGTCGCCACGGCCTTCCTGCTCTACGGTCGAGAAGGAGCGAAGAATGTTTGAAGAACCGATAAGGCTCGGCCTGGGCCTGCTCACCGGCATCGTCTTCGGGTTCCTGCTCCAAAAGGGGCGGGTCGCCAAGTACCACGTAATCCTCGGCCAATTATTGCTGAAGGACTGGACCGTGGTGAAGATTATGGGCACCGCCGTCGTCGTCGGCTCGGTGGGGGTCTTCGCCCTCGTCGACAACAACCAGACGTCGCTGCACATTAAGCCGCTCCTGCTCGGCGGCGTGCTCGTCGGGGCCGTGCTGTTCGGGGCGGGCATGGCTGTACTCGGCTACTGCCCCGGCACGAGCGTCGCCGCCTGCGGCGAGGGGCGGCGGGACGCGATGGTCGGCGTCCTCGGGATGCTCGTCGGGGCGGGTCTCTTCGTGGCCCTGTACTCGCCGCTGCAATCGCTGACCAAGATGTGGGGCGATCACGGGAAGCTCACGCTCCCCGAGTTGTTTGGCGTCTCTCCGTGGCTGCTTGTCGCCGGCCTCGTGGCCGCGGGCCTGCTCGTCGTCTGGTTCGTGGAATCCCGCCCCCGTCGTCGAGAACCGCTGGAAACGCCGGGTACGCGCCACGCCGCCGGGTGATCTGAGCGGTCATGAACCTCCACAGTAATTCGCACCGTCCTCAGGCTCTCGCCTGATCCTGAAGCGTTCCCCTCCACCGCCAATTTCTCACGCAGGAGCACACGGATGAAGACCCTTATGACCCTCGGCCTTCCGACCCTCGTGGCGGCGGCGCTCGTCGCTGACCCGACGGGCACGCCCGAGTTCGAATATCCGCTGATCAAGGGGCACGGCGGGATCGTCGTGCTGCCCGAGGCCGCCCAGCAGCCTAAGAAGAGTTCCAAAGTGGTGCTCGACATCACCTCCGACGAGAAGTCGGGCGGCGTGATCAAGGGGTTTGATCGGGCGGCGCTCATCTTGAACCAGTACACACAAGCGGGGGCGGGAACCGACGACGGACTCAAGATGGCGCTCATCCTCCACGGCCCGGCGACGCAGGCGGCGCTCCGGGACGACGCCTACGTCAAGCGTTCCAAGCCCTACGCTCAAGCACAGGGGCCTTCGTCCAACCCGAACCTCGACGTCATCCAAAAACTCAGAAAGGAGGGGGTCGAAATTTACGTTTGCGGCCAGGCGCTGGCTCACCACGGGTTCGCGACGGACGAAGTCGCCCCGGAGGTTACGGTCGCGGTGTCCGCCGCCACGGTGAATATCAACCTGCAAATGGACGGCTACGCCTACCTCCCCTTTATGGACTGACTCTGGGATTGTCGTTCGGAGCGGGAATCAATGTGCAGGCCCCGCCGGCGTCGGGGGCGGAAACGACGCCGGCGGCGCGCAGACGGCGCTCAACGAGTTCGTTCACGCGGACGTCCGGCTCCGCCAGCCGCTTCGCGGTCGCGACGGCCTGATACCGGTGCACGCCGCCCGCGGGGCCGGAGTGGGTGGCGATGCGGTAGCTCGCCCCCGGTTCGACGGGGCGGCCGGCGATCGTCACGTCGCTCACGCGTGCCCCGATCGGCTTCGTCAAGTCGATCCGCCAGCCGATGCCGGGGGTTTGAACGACCCCGCCGACCTTCAGGTGCGGTTCGGGCGGGTTCTGGTTGAAGGCGCTTTGGGCGAGCGTCTCGAGCACGGCCTGACCGCCCATCTCGACGACGACGGCCTTCGCGGGATGGGGCAGCAGGGTGTAGAGCCGCTCGCGGGTCACGTCGCCCTTCGGCAGCGAGACGCCGTAGCCGACCCCCGGCAGGATCGCGGCCTGGCAGTCGAACTCCTCCATCAGTATGCGGCCGACGAGGTGGTCGAACGGACTGGGCGACGCGTATTGCCGACCGATCCGGTCGGACGTGCGGCCGACAACCTCCTCCAGTGCGTCCCGGTGCGGCGAGCGGAGCTCTTCGACGAGGGCGGCGATCTCCGCGTCCTCCTCGAACCGGTCGGCCCACAGCGGCTCGTAGTCGGCGCGGTCGAGGGCGACCTTCCCGGCGGGCGAAACCCGCAGTCGCACGTCGGCCAGTACGAGCCCGTCGGAGAGCGCTTGGACCGTCGGCACGCCGTTCACGCGTCGCGGCGGCCGGGGCCAATCGTGCGAGTGGGCCGCGAGGATCAGGTCGATGCCCGGAACCTCCTGTGCGAGTTTCGCGTCCATCGGCGGGCCCTGGTGCGACACGACCACGACCGCGTCGGCTCGCTCGCGGAGTCGCGGCACGAGTTTGCGGGCGGCCTCCACCCCGTCGCCGAACGCCAGCCCCTCGATCAGCTTGTCCGAGGCGGTCCACGGCGTGTTGTGATAGCCGAGAGCGAGCGTCGCGACCCGCACCCCGCCGGCGTCGAAAATCTTGTACGGCTCGCCGAGGAACGGCTTCCCGGACTGCGTCACGTTCGCCGCCCGCATCGGGAACTCGGCGAGTCGTTGCAGCGACCGCGTGTGTTCGACGCCGTAATCGAAGTCGTGATTGCCGAGGGCCATGAAATCGAAGCCGACGGCGTTCATCAGGCGAACGACAGCCTCGCCCCCGGTGAGGTTGCCGAGCAGGTCGTCGCTGAACGTGTCCCCGCCGTGGAGCAACAGGACCGGTTCGTCGGGGCGGCGAGACCGAACGCGCTTCGCCGCCGTGGCGAGCCGGGCGAAGCCGCCGATCACGCCGCTGCGCTCGAACTCGACCCAATCGCGACCGGGGTCGCCGGTCTGAGAGGTGGCGTCGCCCGGTTCGACGGCGAGGCCCGTGTGACGGCCGTGCGAATCGTTGACGTACAGCAGCGTGACGTAACGGTCCCGCCGCGGTCGGGCCGCCGCCCCGGAGGCCGCCGGCGCCGGCATTGCAGCGCCGGCGACGGCGAGCGGGGCCTGGGCGGCCGCCGCGGACAAGGCGGCGAGGAACCGGCGACGCGCCTGCGACGTGTTCGGCACAGGACTGATCCTTGGTGAGGTGGCAGCGGTCTCGGCAACCCGGGCGGCGTCACAACCAGCCGTTGGAAAGGCTCGCCCGCGACGCCGCCGATGCGACGACGCCGCAGGCGAGTCCCCCGCCCCGCCGGGAGGCGGGACGGGTCCGCGGCTTATTCGCCGCCCTCGACGGGCAGATCCTGCTTTTTCCAGGCGCCCCAGCTGCCGGGGACGTTGATCACTTCGGCGAAGCCGCCGCGTTTCAGCAGGCTGGCGGCGATGCTGGCCCGGTAGCCGCTTCCGCAATAGCAGGCGACGGGACGGTCCTTATCGAGGTCCGGCAGGCTGCCGTCCCGCATCTCGCCGACGTAGAAATGCGTCGCCCCGGGCACGCGGCCGGAGCCCCACTCGCCGTCGCTGCGGACGTCGAGCGGCTGCACGTCGCCCCGGCGTTCGTTCAGTTCCTTCACGGTCAGCTCGCGGACCTTCGCCAGCGGCAGGCCGCTGTTGTTCCACGCGGTCATGCCGCCGGCGAGGTAGCCGGCGAAGCGGGTGAAGCCGACGCGGTAGATCAGCGTGACGAGCTCCGGGATCAGCCCGTCGTCGTAGGCGATGAGTAGGAGCGGGCGGTCCGGGTCGAGCATATCGCCGGCCCAGACGCTCAGTTCGTCCCGGTCGCCGATGTTGATCGCCCCGGGGACGTGACCGCCTCCGAAGGCGAGCATGTCGCGGGTGTCGAGCAACTGCACGTCGCCGTCCTCGCTCCGCTGCCGGAACGCCTTCACGGACAGCGGCGGGCAGGCCGGGCCGCGGGCGAGGTCGTGCGGCTGAAGGTTCACCTTCTTCAGCCGCGGGTAGTGGGCCGGCACCGGCGGGGCGCCCTCTTTGATAAACTTCAGGAAGGCGTCCTCGTCGTCGATGTCGAGGGCTTCGTTCTCCCGCTTCTCCCGGCCGATCGTCGTGACCGGCCGATCGCCGATGTCGGCGCCGCAGGCGCTGCCGGCGCCGTGACCGGGGTACACCAGCACGCCGTCGTCGAGGTTGCGGTAGTAGTCGCGCATCGTGCGGAACAGCTTCCTGGCCAGTTCCTCAGTCTCCTCCTCGCCGAGCAGGTCCGGCCGGCCGAGGCTGCCGACGAACAGCGAGTCGCCGCTGAACACGCCCCACGGGTTGTCGACGTCGTCGCCGTCCGCCACCTCGTAGGCCAGGTGCTCCGGCGTGTGGCCGGGCGTGTGGCGGGCGGTCAACGTGACGTCGCCGAAGGTCAGTCGGTCGCCGTCCCGCAGGCGGCGCACGTCGTACCCGTAGTCGGGGTCCTCCTCGCCGCTGACGCAGACCGTGATCTCCCCGCCGAGTCGGGACTTCAACGCCCGGCTGCCGCTCAGGAAGTCGGCGTGGATATGGGTTTCGATCGCGTGGGTGATCGACAGCCCGTGTCGCTCGGCGAGTTCGAGGTAGACGCCGCAGTCCGGTCGCGGGTCGATCACCGCGGCCGTCCCGGCACCGGAGTCGCCGATCAGGTAGGAGAGTTGGGCGATCCCCGGGGTGTTGATCTGTTCAAGAACGAGCATCACGCGCCCTCCTTTCCGGTGCGGGCGTCGACGTAGTTCTTCACCATGTCCTCCAGTTCCGGCTGGTCGCACTCGAATCCCATCTCCTCGGCCTGCTTCAGCGTCTCGTCGCCGCTCATGCCGCGTTCGACGGCGACGTGCATCATCACCATCGCCCCGGCCCGCTTGCCGCTTTTGCAGTGGGCGAAGACGGGCTTGGGCAGGTCGGCGTATTTTTCGCGGAACCGGTCCACCAGATCCGGCCCCATGGAGTCCATCGAAACCGGGACGTTGAGGTACTCCAGTCCCTCCGCCCGCACCTTATCGCCTTCGGCGGACGGGGAGAGCGGCTGGTCCTCCTCGCCGTCGGTGCGGAAGTTCACGACGGTTTTGAAGCCGTCGCCGGCGAGTTCGCGGAGTTCCGCCTCGCTCGGCTGCGGGCCGACCGTGACGTCGTCGCTGATCTTCATGGCGTTTTGCATGGGGAACCTTCAGGAGGAGTGGGGAAAGGAACGCGCCGCCGCCGCCCGACATTCCGAGCGGCGGTCCGACAATCCCGCCGGTCGGAATCCAGGTCGCGGCGGCGGTCATCCCGCATCCCGGACAGCGCTTGGTTCCCGATGGAGTCGGGAGCCCAGGCCGTCGCACAACTCGATGCGGGATTCAGCGGACTGTCAGCAAGGAAGGCTAACCCGTCGGAGCATTCCGATATTCGGGGCCGACGAACCCTCACGCGTGGGGCGATCTCGCAGGGCCTTGGTGCCGCTTCCGTGCTCGAGGGAAGTCGCAGCGGGCCGCTGCGACGGGGCGGCGGGGAGCTTTATTCCCTCTCACAGCGCGTCGTCCGGAGGCAACTGCGTGACGCCACCGGAGATTGGGGGTGCGGGGTCGGCACGCGCGGCACTGGGAACGCGGGCCCCCGCTGCGCCGCCTTCACTCACGCCAGTCCGGCCAGCAGCGCCCCGCAGTAGTAGGCCAACGCCGCCGCCGCCCCGCCGATTGCCAGCGACTCTAGCCCAGCCAGCCACCAGCGGGTGCGGACGAACAACGCCTTGCCGGCGCCGATGCCGAAGAACGTCGCCGCGGTCAATCCGGCGCTGAGCGGGGCTGGGTTCCTGCCGGCGACGGGGCCCAAGGCGTATGGCAGGACGGGGCCCAAGGCGTATGGCAGCAGGGGAACCGCCCCCGCGGCGGCGAACGCGACGAAGGTGACCAGCGCGGCCCGCAGCGGATTCGGCGTGTCGGCGACGGGCGTCTTGGCGACCGGAGACTCGGTTGCGGCGGGACCGGCTTCGTCCGCCGGTTCGTCCGTCGCCGGGCGCTCGGCTTCACTCCGCCGCTGTCGTTCCGCTTTCGTCGAGAGATAGTTGCCCGCGGCCATGCTGAAGCCGTCGCCCACCAGGTTCGCCACGCCGAGGATCAGCACGATTCGCGGCGACAGCCCCGCGCCCTCCACGCCGGAGACCACCGCGAACGTCGTCACCGTGCCGTCCGTGGCGCCGTAGACGGCGTCGCGGAGGTAGCGGCCCGAGGTGGCGAACCGGGGCGACGCGGGCGGCCTTTCGTCACGTGCGGGAGTCGGCAAGTTCCAGCGTCGGCAGGTTCGAGATTGCGGCGGCGGTCATCCCTCCTCCGGTACAGCGCTGCTCCATGAAAGCGTCGGGGGCCTAAGCCGTCGTAAAGCCCGATGCTGGCTTTAACGGATTGCGAACCACGAACGTTAACCCGTCGGGGCGTTCCAATGTTCGCGGCAACCAAGCCGCTGAACGTGAGGTCGGGCTCGTCCGGCGGGAGGGTCGGCGGTCTCGATCAGGCGTCGAGGAAGGCGGCGACCTGCTCGGCGACGATCTCCGGCTGGTCCCACATCACGAAGTGCCGCGCGTCGGAGATCGGAACCAACCGCGCCCCCGGCACGTCGTCTGCCAGCCGCTCCGCGTATTTCGGGAGCTGGAACGTGTCGTCCTCGCCCCAGAGGATCAGCGTCGCCGCGTCGATCCCCGGGAGCAGCGGGGTCAGTTCGGTCGTCAGGTTCGTGTTCAGGGCCGCGGCGTCGCGGATCAGGCTGAGCTTGCCGACCTCCGTCCGGTACGGGGCGATCAGGCCGTCGAGCAACTCGGGCTCGGGCGAGGAGGCCAGTCCCCCCTTGAGCATCTGCCTGAGCAGCGCGTGCGTCGTCGAGGCCGACGCTTTGCGGTACGCCCCCGGGTGACCGAACTGGAGCATCGCCTCGATCGGCCAGGAGTCGTAACAGACCGAGTTCATCAGGCAGAGGCGCTCGACGCGGTGCGGGAAGAGCGTCGCCAGCCGCAGGGCGACGCCGCCGCCGATGTCGTGGGCGACGATCGCCGCCGAATCGAGACCCAGGGCATCCATCCAGGCGTCGATCGCCTCCGCCTGGCGGGCGATGGAGCGGTCGAAGCCGTCCCGCCGGTCGGAGAACCCGAAGCCGAGCAGGTCGGGCGCGAGCGCCCGGCGCCGCCCGGCGAGCTCCGGCAGCAGGCCGTGCCAGAGGTAGCTCCAGGTCGGGATGCCGTGCAGCAGCACGACGGGCGGCCCGTCCCCCTCGTCGACGTAGCTGACGAACCGGTCCCCCAGTTCCGTCAGCCGCTGTCGGTTCTGCCACTCCCGCCAGTTCATCGGGGGCTCCTGCTCTGCGGGGGCCGGGGGGCGGCGGGGTACGGTGACACGCGCAGTTCCTCCGGCGACCGCCAGTCCTGCGAAAACAGGGCGACGTTGAGAATCAGCCCCGGCAGGAGGCGTTCGAACGTCTCCGTCTTCTCGAGGAGCGCGTCCGGGTCGGCGCCGGCCTCGCGGACCCCCTCGGCCGAGAGCGGGACCGGCAGCGGGAGGTCCGCCGCGAGCCGGCGGGACGTCGCCCGGAGTTCGTCGGCGGCGGCGGCGTACTCCGGCCGCGCGACGATCGGCTTGAGCCGCTCCCAGGCGGCGGCGAGGTAGTCCGGCCAGAGGGCGAGCGTCCGGTAGTCGCTGTTGACGCTCGGCAGGTCGAGCGTCGCCTTCAGGTCCGCGAAGAGCTCCTGCAGCCGCTCGTCGTCCGGCTCCTCGTCGACCATCTCCATCGGGAGCATGGCCGCCGGCTCCCCCCGTTCGATCCGCTCCGGCGGGTCGCCCGCCGCGGCGCCGCCGACCCTCTCCCCGGCGAGGGCCAGGCGGGCGGCGGAGACCAGCACCAATAATTTCGGGTTCACGTAGTGGTAGAGCGCCAGCGACCGCGACAGTTGCCAGCCCTGGCTCTCCCCCAACCCGCAGGCGCCGCGGGCTCCGAGCGGGCCGAGCGGCGTCGCCGCCCGGACCGCGGCGGTCCGGACCGCGTCGGCGGCGTCCTCGAACGCCCGCGTCTCCAGGTTCGGGCGGAGGGCGTCCCACGCGACCGGCAGGAACCCCTCGTACCCGGCCCAGGTGCGGAACAGCAGGTTCACCCCCCGGACCCGCAACGACTGGCGGATTTCGTGGTAGACCCGTTCCACCTCCCCCCGGGCTTCGTACTCGTCCACCGGCTGCGGTCGACCGATCCCGAACACTACCGATTCCTCCTTCCCGGTCGCACTGCGGATGCGTCGAGGCGCGGCTCGACGCCGCGGGTCCGCGGCATGCGGACGGCCGCGACGATTACCCTACACGGCTCCGCCGACCGTGCAAGAGGACGTCCCCGCCTGCAAAATGCGGACCCGCGGCCGCCGAACAAGCCGTTCCTCGAGCGCGTCCTTCAGGGTTGCACAAGCCTCGCGGACTCAAAGCCCCGCGGTGTGCAGTTGAGATTGAGGTGAATCGCCGCTGATGGGGCGGCTCCCATCTCTAAAGACGGCCGCTTCGATCATCGAAACACTGCACGACCCCGATACCAACCTGGCGGGATTCGTCGTCGCCAATCGGGTCGCTCGCGACAACGTGAAGCGGGGGGCCGCGGGACTGTCTGCGGCGATCGACCGTCATGGGAATCCCGCGTGCTGGAACGGATCGCAGACGCTCGCGTATGAACCGTTCAACGCTCCTCTGATTCCAGCCTCAATTCCCATCCACTCGCGGCCCGTTCTCGCTGCGTCGCCCCTCGAACTCCGTTCCTTCACGGTCGGGAAGTCGCCCTGCGCCTCGCAGAACATGACCGGCGCTCGTTCGGCGGGAGCGATTCTCAGTTTGAGGGAGGGCCTTCCGCGACAAGGGCGGCCAGGCGCCGTAGTTCCTCATCGGCGTTGAGAAGATAGTCTTGCTGGGCGAGGTAGGCCTCGGCGCGTTCTTTCGTCAGACGGCGGAACTCCGGATCGTTCCGGCTCGCCTCCGCAGCCGACTTCTTCCGAGCGTTAATCTCCTCATCGCTGACGTACAGCTGCGGATACGCCGCTTCCAGCCGGTCCTGCGCCTGCTGAGAGTTGTTCATCAAAGCGAGCAGTTCGGCATTCTCGGCGAACTGCCCGCGCAGTCGGCCGAGCGCGGCTTTTTGCCGATCGTTCGGCAGGGCCTCCAACTCCGGTTGGCGGGCGATCAGCCATGCGTCGATCGCCCGGTCCGCGCGATGGGTGGCGAACAGCGCTTCCTTATAAATGGGATCCTCGTTCAGCAGGCGCTTCCGTTCGTTTTGAACAGCTTCTTTATACTCCTTGTGGGAACGGAAGGCGTCGGGAAAGCGTTCCTTCCGCTCGGCGTCCAGCTCGTCGACCCGCCGGACGAGATCCCGGTAGGTTTCGTCGCGTTGATAAAACCATTCGTGAGCGTTCGTGCTGCGGATGTCGAACTGCTCGCGCAGCGACTTCTCGACCGGGAACCGGCCGGCGGCGGCCCCGACCGTCCCGCGGCCGGCGGGGGGCTGTTGTGCGGCCGCGGACCAGATCTGCACGTTGTCGAACCGGGCGGCGTGCTCGTCGACCTGCAGAGCGAAGTACTCGCGCGTGCGATCAATGATGGGGTGCTGCGCGTGCACCAGATGCTCGTGATCGAGGTGGGCGATCGCTTCGTCGCCGAGGAATTCGACGGTCATCGTGTACCAGCGGTCCGGGTCGAATTTGTAGGCGCACTCGCCGTGCCGGTAGGAGAAGTACGGCGCCGACCGGTCCTGAGCCGTTTGCAGAAAAAAATGGTCGGGCCGCACATGCAACACGGTGTTGTAGTGGCCCCCGCTGCCGGTCATCAGCCGCACGTCCTCGGCGGCGCCGAGGCGGAAGTCGAACCGGATCACCGCGTCCCGGTACTCCGCGTCGCGGAGGAAGATCCGGGTGTCGGGCGACCCGGTGGCGAGTCGCTTGAGGACGCCGTCCTCCGCTGCCCAGTCCGCGTTGTACCACAACCGCTCGCTGAGCTGCCCGGGGTGGAAATGCTCCGCAAAATAGAGCTGTCGCGGCTCAGCGAGCAGAGGCGGCGAGGGGGTGCGGGCGCCCACGGCCCCGCGCCACGCGGCCAACTGCACCCGCAACCGATCCGCCTCCGCCGGGCGCTTTGCCGCGAGGTTCGTCGTCTCGCCCGGGTCCTCCTCCAGCGAGAACAGTTGCGCCTCGCCGGAGTCGAACCGCTCGATCAGCTTCCACTCGCCGACCCGGATCGCCCCGGCGGAGACGCCGCCGAGAAAATGCGGCTCGTCGAGCGGGTAGTGCCAATACAGCGCCTCCCGCGGGATCGCCGCCGCCGGATCCTTCCACGTTTTTAACACGGAGACGCCGTCCAGTTCTTGGGCCGGGTCCGGGTCGATCCCCGCGGCCTCGAGCAGCGTGGGGTAGTAGTCCACGTTCTGGGTCGGCCGGTCGCATACGGCGCCGGCCGGGACGGTCCCCGGCCAACGCACGATCAGCGGCACGCGGATGCCGCCTTCGTAAAGCTCGCTCTTGCCGCCGCGGAGCGGGGCGTTCGAGGTCACGTTCGTTTCGCCGCCGTTATCGCTCGTGAAGATAAAGATCGTGTTTTCCGCGAGGCCCAATTCCGTCAGCTTCGCCTCGATCAATCCGACGCCGTCGTCGATCGACTCCACCATCGCCGCGAGGTGCGGGTTGTGGTCGACGGCCCAGTGGCCGCCCGGGTCCCCCCCGCCGAGGCGCGCGTCCTCGCACAGGTGGCAGCGCTCCCGCCCGGACGGCCCCGGCGCGTGCTTCGCGCGATACTTCTCCACCAAATCCGGCCGTCCGTTCAGGATCGTGTGCGGGGCGTAATGACTGAGGTAGAGGAAGAACGGCTCGTCGCGATGTCGCTCGATAAACTCGACGGCTTCGAGGTTCAGCCGGTCGGTGAGGTATTCATTCTCGCCGAGGCGGTTGTTCGGCAAGTCGATCCACCGCATCGGCTGATCGCGGAAGACGTAGGGCCAGAAGTTCGCCCCGTTGCCGACCCCCTTCACCTCGCCGGCGAGGTCCTCGTCGAACCCGTGGTCCGCCGGCGTCACCTCGTGCTCCGCCCCGTGGGCGGCGTAGCCGGACAGGTGCCATTTGCCGATCTTCCCGGACACGTACCCGCGCCGGCCCAACATCTCGGACAGGGTGACGTGAGACGTCGACAGCGCATTGGCCGAATTCGGCCGCAGATAATCGAGGATCCCGATGCGTGCCGGGTGCTGCCCCGTCAATAGCGCCGCCCGATACGGCGAGCAGACCGGCGCCGCGGCGTAGGCGTGGGTGAACCGCATCCCCTCGGCGGCGAGTCGATCGAGATGCGGCGTCTCATGAAAGTCGTTCCCGTAGCAGCCCAGTTCTGACCAGCCGAGATCGTCGGCGAGCACGAACACGACGTTGGGCGGACGGTCGGCCTGCGGGCCGGCGCTCGCGGCTGAACACGTCAGCAGGAACAGACTGACCGCGAACCGCGACGCCGCGGGGATCGTACGCTTCAATTCGCGGGTCACCGTGCGGTCTCGCTGCGGGTGTTGAAAGGGAAAAGAGGTCCGCCCCCCAACCGTCGCGGGAGATGTCGCTGACGTTAAACGCCCGAAGGATCGAACGCTCGCTCGAGCGGATCGCACGACCACGGGAGACGACCGGCCTGACGAATTGGGCGGGCGAGTCGCACACGACTCCGCCAGCGCCCTCAGCCCTCAGCCCTCAGCCCTCAGCCCTCAGCCCTCAGCCCTCAGCCCTCAGCCCTCAGCCCTCAGCCCTCAGCCCTCAGCCCTCAGCCCTCAGCCCTCAGCCCAGGGCCCAGGGCCCTGGGCCCTGGGCCCTGGGCCCTTCCGGGAAGCAGAGGCCGTCTGAACCGGGCCAAGATAATAGGTGCCCCAGGGCCCCCCGAATAGAAACCCGCTCCTCCTCGACGGCAAACGAACGATTCATTAATTCCAAGCAGCGGATGATCCGAGCTTTCGTCGGTTCGCGGAGAAACGGACCGGTTCCGTCGCCATTGTCTCCAATGACCCCAGATGCCGCTTGATCCGCTCCCACGCCTCCGAATCAGCCTGAAATCGCGACTCCGCAAACGCGTGCCTCGATTCGCCGTCCGTTGTGCGCTGTCCGCCGTCAGGGGCAGTTCACGGTCGCCGAGGCGCGGAATAAACGCCGCTCATTCGACCTGACCTTCAGCGGCGATGATCCACTCGCGCCGCCCGCCCGGCTTCACCAAAGCAACCGGGCTTCGAAATCAGGCGGCGGCGTCTCCGGCGAGTTCGGCGACCAGCTCGCGGAGCGGAGCGATCCCCTCGCTGCGAATCTCGGCGAGCATCGCGTCGAACTGCGCAGGGTCGTCGCGGAGGGCGGGGAGCAGTTCCAGCCCCATCGTGACGATCCCCAAGTACGTCTTCACGTCGTGGCCGAGTTGCCGCAGGCGGTCCGGATCGGGGGAGGCGGGGGGAAGGCTCATCGGCACGGTCGTCCCTGAGGGCGGGGGCGTCGGTCCGGCGACGCGGCCGTGAGGATGGCGGCGTCGGCTTCCACCTTCAAGGTGACGGCGACGCGGGCGACGTGTCGGCAACGCGGGCCCCCGGCTCGCTCCGCCCGCCGGACAGGCGGGAAACCTGTCCTACGATTCGGGCGGCTGGTCGTCGTCCAGGGCGGCGAACAGCTCCCGCAGGGCGGCGGGCTCGGCGGGCTTGACGAGGTGCCTGTCGAAGCCGGCCTCCGCCGTCCGGCGGCGGTCCTCCTGCTGACCCCAGCCGGTCAGGGCGGCCAGCATCATGTCGCTGCCCCAGGGTTCGTCGCGGATGCGGCGGGCCGCCTCGTAGCCGTTCAGGTTCGGCATCCCCAGGTCCATCAGCACCAGGGCCGGGCGGAACTCGGCGGCGACGGAGACCGCCTCCAGCCCGTCGTGGGCGGTGCGGACCTCGTGCCCCAGCATCTTCACCACCAACCCCAGCATGCGTGCGGCGGCCCGGTTGTCGTCCACGACGAGCACGCGGTGCTTCCGGCCGACGGCGTGCCCCTCGGCCTCGTCCTGCCCCGTCTCGGGCCTCCGAAGCGGGGTCGGCTCGGGCAGCGGCAGGCGGACGCGGAACTCGCTGCCCCGCCCCGCCCCCCCGCTGTGGACGGACACCTCGCCCCCGTGCAGTTCGACCAGCGACTTCACCATCGTCAGCCCGATTCCCAGCCCCGCGTACCCTTCCTCGCCGCCGTCCCGGTCGAGCTGGTTGAACATCCCGAAGATCGAATCGTGCTTCTCCGCGGGGATGCCCAGCCCGTTGTCCCGGACCGAAACGACCACCTCGCCCGCCCCCTTCGACTCCTTTCCGCCCGACTCGGGCGCCACGGTGGCGACGAGGGAGAGGCGACCGCCGGGCGGGGTGTACTTGATCGCGTTGCCCAACAGGTTGGAGAAGACTTGGGCCAGCCGGGCGGCGTCGGCGTCGAGCGGGACGGGGTCTTCGGGCAGCGACAGCGTGAACTCGTGCCGGGCCTCGTCCAGCGCCGGACGAACCGCCTCGACGGCGCTCCGCACGACTTCCGCCAACTCAACCCGCGCGCGGCGGAGCTGGAGCTTGCCGCGGGTGATGCGGGAGACGTCCAGCAGGTCGTCGATCAGCCGGGTCATCTGGCGGGTCTGCCGCTCCATCGTCTCGCGGACCGCGGCAATCGCGTCGGGGGCGTCGCCGGACAGCCGCAGCACCTCCAGCCCGCTGCGGATCGGGGCCAGCGGGTTGCGCAGCTCGTGGGCGAGGGTGGCGAGGAACTCGTCCTTACGGCGGTCGGCCTCGGACAGGCGGGCGGCGACGGTCCGCAGTTCCGCCTGGGTTCGCTCCTGCTCGCTGACGTCGGTGTTCGTGCCGAACCAGAATCGGATCCCGCCGTCCTCCCCCCGCAGCGGGTTCATCCGGGTGAGGAACGGCCGGAAGACGCCGTCCTTTCCCCGCAGCGGGAAGACCATATCGAAGGCGTCGCCGGCGGAGAGCGACCCTTTGAACCGCTCCAACACGTCCGGCAGCACCTGCGGGTCGTGGACGGACTGCCAGCCCCGCCCCTCCATCTGCGCGAAGGTCGTGCCGGTGTACTCGTACCAGCGGCGGTTGTACCAGAAGATGTGCCCGTCCGGCCGGGCCATCCAGGCGAGTTGGGGAATGCTGTCGGCCATCAGCCGGAACTTCTCCTCCGCCTCCCGCCGGGCCGCCTCGATCCGCCTGCGTTCGCTGACGTCCTTGAACAGGATCGCCACCTGGCCGGTGTCCGGGCCGCCGGGCCGGTAGGCGTGGACCTCGAACCAGCGGTCGCCGAGGGCGGCCGCGTGATTCACGAACCGCACCGGCTTGCCGGTCCGGGCGACCTGCCCGTAGGTCTCCCGCCAGAAGGGTTCAAGGTCCGGGGCGAACTCCCGGGTCGTCTGTCCGACCACGGAGCCCAGTCCGGTGTGCTTCCGGAACGCCGGGTTCATCTGGAGGATGCGGTAGTCCTCCGGGCGGTCGTCCGCGTCGAACAGCACCTCGACCAGGCAGAACCCCTCGTCCATCGACTCGAACAGGCTGCGGTAGCGGGCCTCGCTCTCGGCCAGGCGACGTGTCGTCCGGGCCCGCTCCAGCGCCTCCCAGCAGCGGTCGACGACCGTTTCGACCAGCTCGACCTCCTCGGCGGTCCACTCGCGGGGGGTCGCCTGATGAACGGCCATCGCGGCAGTGAATCGCCCGCCCTTGTGCAGGGGCACGCTGACGGCGGACCGGACGTCGGCGGCCCGGTACGCCGGCCGGTCGTCCGACTCGAGCCGCGGGTCGGCCTCCGCGTCGGCGACGACGTAGCTTTCGCCCGCCTCAAACGCCTGGACGCACGCCGCTCCGAAGGCGGCGACCGGCCAGCGGCCGACCATGCTCGGCACGCCCCGCACGTGGTCGCCGGTGATCACGAGGGTCGCCTCGGCAGCGGGCCCGCCCTCGACCTCTGCGTAGGCGCAGCGGTCCGCGTCCAGGTGCTGGGCGAGCAGCCGGGCGGTGATCGCCGTCACCTCGTCCGGGTCGGTCAGCGGCTGGGTGGCGGCGGTGAGGTCAGCCAGAAACTTCCGCCGCCGCTCGTCCCGCCGCTGCTCGGTGACGTCGGCGTGCACCCCGACCCACTCGGCGATTTCGCCGGCCTCGTCCAGCACCGGCACCGCCCGGATCGTGCACAGCCGCCACTGCCCGTCGCGGCGGCGGACGCGGTGCTCGAAGTGGAACTCCCGCCGCTCGGCGACCGCCTTGCTCCAGGCGTCGACGGTCGATTGCGCGTCCTCCGGGTGAACGGCGTCCGCCCAGCCGAATCCCTGGTACTGCTCCACCGTCTGACCGGTGAAGGCCCCCCATCCGGGCTGCTCGCCCTCCATCTCGCCGTGGGCGTTGTTCGTCCAGACGATGTCGCCGACCGACTCGACGGCCGCCCGAAACCGGCGCTCGCTTCGCCGCACCGTTTCTTCGGCCCGTTTCCGCTCGGTCAGGTCGAACATCGAGCCGACCATGCGGACCGCCCGGCCGTCCTCGCGCACCACGCGGCCGCGGTCGAACACGGTGGCGTAGCCGCCGTCGGCCCGGCGGAAACGGTATTCGTCCTGCCAATTGTCCCCGCCCGTCTCCCCGTCGATCACCGCGTGGATGCCGTGGGCGACGCGGTCCCGGTCGTCCGGGTGGATCTGCTCGACCCACCAGTCCGCTTCGGGGCCGACCTGGTCGGCGGCGTAGCCGAACCGGGTGCGGACCCCCTCGTTCCAGGTGACCCGGTCGGTCGCGAATTCCCAATCCCAGATCGCGTCGTTGGCCGCCTCTCCGACCATCCGGTAGCGGAGTTCGCTCTCCCGCAGGGCGCCCTCGACCCGCTTCCGGTCGATCAGCCCGGCGACCTGCTCGGCCAGCGGGGCCAGGTCGGTCAGCACCGCGTCGGTGAGCGGCTGCCGGCCGAATACCCCCAGGACGCCGACGCACCGGTCCTCCACCAGCAGGGGGAAGCCGGCGAACGCGATGATCCCCTCCCGCCGCGCCCACCCGGGATCGGTGACGTTCGGGTCGTTCGGCAGGTCGTTCGTCAACAGCGGGCGGCGGTCGCGCGCGATCCGGCCGATCTTGAGCTCGCCGAGGCGGACGCGGGCGTGGGCCTCGTCCAAGGGCGTCTCGATGCCGGCGCCGGCCTTCAGGACCAGCATGCCGCTCCCCCCGTCGGCCCGGGGCTCTTCGTCCACGACCCAGACGCGGGCGAAGGCCACGCCGAGGTACTCCACGAACGCCGCGCAGCACCGGCGGAGCACGTCGGGCAGCGGTCCGGCGGTCACCAGCGCCTCGGCCATGTCGGCTCGCAGCGCCGTCAGCCGGACGCGCTCCGCCTCGTCCTGCTCCGCCCGCTTCCGCTCGGTGATGTCGCGGATGTAGCCGGTGAAGGTCGGCGGGCCGTCCCCCGCGATCGGGACAATCGACACCTCCACCGGAAACTCGGTCCCGTCAGCCCGCACCGCGGACAGTTCGACGCGACGGTTCAGCACCGGCCCCTCGCCGGTCTCCAAGTAACGGGCGATGCCGCGGCGGTGGGCGTCGCGAAAAGCGGGGGGGACGATCAGTTCGGCCAGCTCTTGACCGCGGGCGTGGTCGGCGGTGTGGCCGAACATCTGCTCGGCGGCGGGGTTGAACTCCAACACGAGGCCGGCGTGGTCGATCGAGACGATCCCGTCCAGGGCGGCGTCGAGCACCGCCGCCTTACGGGCCTCGCTGGCCTTCAGGTCCTGCTCCCGTTGCCGGCGCTCCGTCACGTCGCGGAACACGAGCACCACGCCGACGATCGTCCCCCGGGAATCGCGGATCGGCGCCGCGCTGTCGTCGATCGGCCGCTCCGTGCCGTCGCGGGAGATCAGCACCGTGTGGTTCGCCAGACCGACGACGACCCCCTCCCGCAGGGCGCGGTCGGCCGGGCTGTCGACCGGCGCGCGGGAGTATTCGTTGACGATGCGGAAGATTTCCGCCAGCGGGCGTCCACGGGCGTCCGCCAGCGTCCAGCCGGTGAGGTCCTCGGCGATCGGGTTGAGGTAGGTCACGCCGCCCGTGGCGTCGGTCGTGACCAACGCGTCGCCGATGCTGGCGAGGGTGACTCGCAGCAGGTCGTCTGGATTGACGTCGCTCATGCGTCCTGGTGTACCGCTCGAATACGCCGCCACCTCCCGCCGACTGGGGTGCGGCGTCGCGGTTGGAACGAGGGCGAAGATAGTGACGCCGCAGTATCGCCGCGGAAAGCGTCACGCCAAGTTCGACGCCTCCCGCCGCGTCACCACAACGGCCCCGCCGCGGCGGACGCCAAACAACGACCCACCACCAAAAGGCTTCCGCGGTTCCGAAACGTCCCCCGCAGACGGAATCGGCCACCGAGCCGCCGGGCGCCGAGGCCGTGGAGCTTCCCCGCGAGAATCACGCGGGCCTGACCGGACGCCTTGTGCAGGCGGTCGGCGGGAGGAGAACTGCGGCGGGCAGCCGCAATGGACATCTTCAGCACGACTCACGACAAGTACGCCCCGCAGGATTCGAACCTGCAACCTTCGGTTTCGCAGTCGCGGCCGAGGGATGGGGGAGGAGTCGCCGGAAACCCTACTGTGGAAGTGGTTCTCTGAGATCGTAGGTCGATCTCCCCTTCCTCGCAAGCGGTCGCACGGACGCAACAAAGACAGTGGTACGGCGGACGCCAGGCGAACCAAAGTAGTAGAAAGTGGTAGTCGCCGATGGCCGGTTTTCGTAGCGCCGCCAACGTGCGCCGAGAAGGCCGTCCGGCAGAGTGCGGGACAAGTTCAGCCGGCGCCGTCTCGCACTTCGGCGCTTCCGATCAGCCCCCACGTCGTCCGATGCCTGGCACCGTTGAGCCGCCGCGTCGGCGCCACGGATCGACCGGCCGGCCCGCTCATCCGAGGAACACCTTCCGGCGGTGCCACCGCAGGCATGTCGGGTCCGGCCGGTTCGCCTCCACGTTCGGCATCCGCAACTGTCGTCCGGCGTAGTCCGCCAACGCCCGCTGATCAGGGGCCGCCTCCCGGAAGAATCGGCCGTTCGCCACCAGCACCGTCAGATCGTTGGTCAGCGACCACAGCCCGTCGTCGAACAGCCAGCGCGGCGGCTTCGACATGGCGATGTCGTCCTGCGGGGCGTCGTTGCGGCTGGCGGCGCGGAGGGCGGTCAGCGTTCCTGCGGGTCGACGAGGTCGATGGCCCGCTGGTCGGCGCCGTGGACGTGCACGTCGCCCAGATCAGTTCGGAATAATTCGGCGCGTTTTTGCAGGCGAGCGACGATGTCGGGGTTCTCACCGGACACGTCGTGACGCTCGCCCACGTCGCGGCCGAGGTGATACAGCCGCGGCTGAGCCAGCGTGACGAATCCTTTTCCGGGAGCGGGCCTCTTCGACCAAAACGGCTGATCGGCGGCGGTGCGCGGCAGGTGCAGTTTCCAATCCCCCTCGCGGACCGCCTGCAGGTTCGTGCCGTTGTAATAGGCCAGCGCCTCGTGCGGCGTTTCGGATTGCTGTCCGAGCAGAGTCGGGAACGCGTCCCGGCCGTCGAGCGTGCGATCCTCGGGCGGCGTCACGCCGGCGAGCCGGCAGATCGTCGGCAGGAGGTCCATGCTGGTGAGCGTCACGTCGGAGACCTGACCGGGCGGAATCGTCCCGGGCCAGCGGAAGATCGCCGGGACGCGGTGGCCGCCCTCCATCGTGCAATACTTCCCGCCGGCCAGCCCGCCGGACGATCCGTTCCGCGTGGGGCCGTTGTCGGACGTGAACACGACGACCGTGTTCTCCTCCAGCCCGGCCTCACGCAACGCGGCGAGAATGCGGCCGGTGCTGTGATCCAACTCTTTGACGAAGTCGCCGTACCGCCCCTGTCCCGACGTCCCGAGGAATTTATCCCGCGGCACGATCGGGTTGTGGGCGATGTGGTGGGAGACGTAGATGAAGAACGGTTCGTCCTTTCGCCGGGCGATAAAGTCGACGACCTCTTCGGTGTATCGCTTGGTCAGCGTTTTGAACGGTACGTCGTTCTGGACGACGGTCCGCCCGCGATACAGCGTGTCGTGATCGGAGCCGCGTTTGGATTCGCAGTTGCTGGGGATGCCGAGGTGTTCGTCGAAACCGGCGTCGAGCGGGTGCGACCCGGAGACTCCCATCCCCAAGTGCCACTTACCGACCATCAACGAACGATAGCCCGCCGGTTTGAGCAGTTCCGGAATCGTCAGCTCCTCCGGGGCCAGACCGAAGTGGCGATATTTCGGGACGTTCTCGTTGCGGGCGACGGGCAGGCCGCATCGCATCGGGTACCGGCCCGTCAATAAAGAGGCTCGCGAGGGGCTGCAGACGTTCGCCGGGACGAAGAAATCCGTGCTGCGAAAGCCCGCCGCCGCGAGGGCGTCGATCTGCGGCGTCTCCGCAGCCGCCGGGCGATAACAGCTGAGGTCGCCGTACCCCAAGTCGTCGGCGAAGATTACGACGACGTTCGGCTTCGTCTCCGCCGGCCGCTGTAGTGCGCGAACGTCGGCGGCGGCCGTCGGCTCATCGGACGGGACCGGCTTCTTCTGCGAAGTCCGTTTTGCCGCTGGGTCCGCCGGTTTCTCCGGGCCGCCGCGTCGGGCGGCGTTCTCCTTTGACGCCGAGCGGTATTCGTCCAGCAGCGCCTCCATCTTCGCCACGACGTCGGGATGCTTGCGAAGAACGTTTTGAGTTTGTGAGCGGTCCGCGGCGAGGCCGTATAATTGGGCGGGCGGCGCGTCGGGTTTAATGCGGCCGTTTTCGATGTCGCTGTTCTCCGACCCCACGAAGCTGGCGGCCGGCGGACCGGAGAACGTATGGTCGCCGGGTCTCCGTCCGCCGAACCCCCCGCTGCCCCGGCTGGGAATACACATCCAGTCCCCGAGGCGGAGGGATAGGTGCGACCTCTTATGCGGCGCCAATAGCAAGTGGTCCCGCAACGGCTGCTCCGGCTCTCCCACGAGCGCCGGCAGCACGTTCACGCTGTCCGCCCGCCGATCGTCGGTCAGTTCCACCCCGGTCAGCGCCGCGAACGTCGCCAGAAAATCGACGTTGCCCAGCAGTTGATCGGAGGTCGTGCCCGCCGGGATGCGACCCGGCCACCGGGCGATCAACGGCACGCGATGCCCGCCCTCCCAGACGCCGAATTTAAACCCCAGCAGGTCGCCGTTTTGCCGATGCCCGGCCCGGAACGCGGCTTGGCCGCCGATATTGAACATCCCGCTGATGTCGCTGGTGAAGATCACCAGCGTGTCCTCGGCGAGTCCGTGATCGTCGAGGCACGCCAGCACCTCGCCGACGATCCACTCGAGTTCATGGATCGCGTCCCCGTACAGGCCGGTCTCGCTCGTTCCCCGGAACCGCTCGGCCGGCGTGAAAGGGTGATGGATATTCGTCATCGAGAGATACAGGAAGAACGGGTCGTCCTTGTGTTCCCCGATCCACTCGACCGACTTCTCGGCGAGCTTCGTGCCGACCTCATAGTCGTTGAACCGCGCGTGGGCGGCCTCGGCCCCGGCGAACTGGTTGGGACTGCGGTTCCCGGCTTCCGGCGGGATCGGGGTGAGCGGGACGGGCCCCTTTGCGTTCCGGCCGAGGTGGACCAGCGGGTCGGCCGGGTCGCTGCCGACGAGGCGGTCGTTCTCGACGTAAACGTACGGCGGGGCACTATTGACGACCGGCATCCCGAAGTAATGGTCGAACCCGAGATCCTGCGGGCCGGGGCGGAGCGGAACCTGCCAGTCGTTCTTACCTGTTTTAAACCCGAGGTGCCACTTTCCGAACGCGGACGTGCGGTACCCGCTCTTTTTGAAGACGTCCGCGATCGTCAGCGTGTCCGGCTCGACCAGCAGCGGCGAGTCGATGGGCGCCGGTCCCCACACGCCCCGGCTGTCGTTCGCCCGCAGCGGGTATGCCCCGTGAGCAGCCCGTACCGGGACGGCGTGCAAACCGCGGAGACCGAGTGCGCATCCGAGAACCGGCGGCCCTCGGCGGCGAGCCGGTCGATATGCGGCGTGCGCACTTTGGTCGCGCCGTAGCACCCCAGGTCCCCGAATCCGAGGTCGTCGGCGAAGATCAGCACGACGTTCGGCGGCGGTTCCGCGGCGACGGCCGTCCACGGCGCCAGCAGGATCAGGCTCAACGCCTGCACGAGTGAGGTCGGTCGCATGGTTCTCGATGGTCGGGGGGATCACTTCGAGCGGCGTCGGCGGACGCGTTCCGCAGGCCCGGCCGGCGGCGAGGCGTCCCGCCTCCTGCGATGGGAGCGCTGCGGAGCCGTCCAGACGCCTTACTTCATCGGCGGGCCGGCTAGGCGCTCACCGTCGTTCGTGAGGATCTGGAAGTGGTGGATGCCCACCTTCCGGCCGTCCCTGTAGGTCCAAACGACCTCCTTATCGGGGGTCACCTCGAACAGTTTCGGGGCCTTCGCGTTCCGCCGTCCCGCGGCGTAGCTGGTGACGACGACGTTCCCGTTCGGCAGCACTTGGCCCCCGCACGGGTCCTGCAGCCACGGACCGGGCAGGTCCTCGTTGGACAATGTCCAGACGACGTTCCCGTCGGCGTCGAAATCCATCACGCGGTTTCCGTTCGTGCAGCACACCAGTGTTCGGCCGTCGCCGTGACGGATCGCGGTGAAGGGCCACGTGTGGACGGAGCGGTTCTCGTCTCCGGGGAGGGTCGTGTCGAACCGCTTCAGCACGCGGCCCTCCGCGTCGTACTGCACGACGGCGAAATCGAGCAGGTGGGGGACAAGGTACGTTCCGTCCGCCAGCTTGCGGGCCATGCGGGTCTGAAGGTGGTGGTTCTCCGTCTGGCAGACGAGGGGGAATTCAACGAGGACCGTCCCCTCGCGGTCGACTTCCAGCAGCCGCGGCCGTTCGCCGGCCTCGGTGAGGACGACCGTGCCGGCGTCCGTGGGTTGGGCGCCGTTCACCTCGGACTGCGTGCCTTCCCAGAGAACCGTCTCCGCGCCGCCCGGCGCGACCTCCACGACGGCCCCGCCCGGGTGCGACCTGGACCGGCTCAGCGTGAGCACGAGCGTGCCGTCCGGCAGTTCGTACCCGTCGCGGGTGCTCGCCGGGTAGACCGGCGTCGATTCGCCGGTTTCGTCGACGCGGCACGTCGTCTTGCCGAACGCGAGGAAGCTGTGCGTCACCTCGGACTCCGCCGCGGGGGCCGGGGCGACCGCGAAGAGGACGCCGACGGCGGCGGCGATCGCCCCCGTCGTCGCACGGCGGACGGGGCGGGGGAGGGGAGCACGGGTCATCGCGTCTCTTTCGCGGCGGGGCGGCGTCGGGGGTTGATCGGGACCTGCAGGCGGCGGGGGCCGTCGTCGAAGAAGCGGGCGCCGGCTCCGGTCCGGTCGAGATCGCCGAGTTCAACCCGGGCGGCCTCGACTCGGGCCGTCAATCGGACGACGACCTCCGGGTGCGCGGCGGCGACGTCCGTCGTTTCGCCGGGATCGCGGTCGAGGTCGTACAACTGCGTCTCGGGCACGGCGTCGATCATCCGCCCCCACCAGCCCAACCCCGACGGGTTCGCCTCGCGGGGCAGCACGAGCTTCCACCGCCCGGACCGTACGCCCGTCAGCAGACAGCCGCTGTAATACAGGTATTCGTCCCGGGGGCTCTCGTCGGTCGTCCCGGTGAGGAATGCGATCGCATCGGTCCCGTCGAGCGTCACCGGGGGCAACTCGGCGCCGGCGAGGGAGGCAAACGTCGGCAGCAAGTCCATCGTGGTCAGTAACTCGTCCGAGACCCGCCCCGCCGGGATGCGGCCGGGCCACCGGGCGACGAACGGCACGCGGGAACCGCCCTCCCACGCCGACATCTTCCACCCCCGCAGCGGCTCCGCCCGGCCGGAGTGCTCCCGGGGAATGAACGGCTCGCCGCCCGGCTTCATTCCCTTGGTCGTCTCCACCCACGGGCCGTTGTCCGAGGTAAAGACGACCAACGTGTTCTCGTCGAGGTTCAGTTCCTTCAGCGTCTTCAGGATCTCCCCGCAGGACCAGTCGATCTCCTCGATCGCGTCTCCGTAGGGCCCGGCCGCGGACGTGCCCTTGAAGTCCTCCGACGCTCCCAGCGGGATGTGGGGGAGGTTGTGGGACAGGTACAGGAAGAACGGCTCGTCGCCGCGTTCGCGGATCCAGGCGGTCGCCTCGCGGGTGAGGTCGGCCGTGATGCGGTCCCAGTTTTCGACGGCGGGGACCTCGACCATTTCGTTGCGATACATCGGACTGCGGAATGCCGTATCGTCCGTCCGCACGGTATATCCGTTGAACATCGGCGTGCCGTAGAAAAAGTCGAACCCGCGGGCGTTCGGCATCATGGTCGGATCGAACCGCTCCGGTCCGCGGCGGCTCGGCTCGACGAGATGCCACTTCCCGATCAGCGCCGTGGCGTACCCGGCGTCGCGGAGGACCTCGGCGAGCGTCTCTTCCCGCGGGTGCGGGACGGTGTGCAACCGTTTCACGTTGCCCGGCTCCGCGACGCGGATGGGGTAGCAGCCGGTCATCAGCGCGGCCCGCGAGACCCCGCAGACCGGCTGGGCGTAGAAGCTCGTCAGCCGGAGCCCCTCGGCGGCCATGCGGTCCAGATGCGGCGTCTTGATGTCCGGCGAACCGAAGCAGCCGACGTCTTGGTAGCCCTGATCGTCCGTAAAGATCAGCACCACGTTCGGTCGCCCCCCGTCCGCGGCCGCCCCGGGGGACGCCGCGACGAGCAGAAGCGCAGCCAGTGCGGTCGAAGCGGTCATCAGTGATCCTCGTTCAAAGCGAGCCGGCCGACCGGGACCGCCGCCCCGACGTTCGCCGGTCCCGGGCCAAAATACTTCTTATCGAAGGGCAGGATCATCGGCTCCTCGTAAGGCCGCCGGGGCAGCAGGGCAGCGATCTCGTCGAGCCGGGAGCGGACGTCCGCGGGCAGCGGGCCCTTCTCGACGGCCGCGACGGCGGCCTCGAGGTGCTCGACCGTCTTGCAGCCGATCGGAACGGTCGACACATGCGGGTCGCTGGTCGCGAACCGCAGGCACAACTCCGCCGGGGCGATCCCCAATTCGTCCAGCAGTTCGTAGTAGGCGAGGAACTGTCGGCGGCGGGCCTCGGCGAGCCAGACCGGTTTCTCCGCGAGTTCGTCGTCCGCCCGCTTCGTCAAGAACCCCTGACCGAGCGCCGAAGCGAGCGCCACCCCCATGTCCCGCTCGACCGCGGCGGGGATCACCGTGTCGCGGGCCTCGCGGAACAGCGCGTTGTAGTTGAACGCAGTGAGGACCACGTCGAACCGGTCGCTCTTCACCAAGGCGGTGAGTTCGGTCACCGTCGTACCCGCCAGCCCGGCGAAGCGGATCGTGCCGGCCGCTTTCAGTTCGTCGATGAGTTGCAACACCGGCCCGTCGAGCGGGTCGTAGCTCGTCCACCACGGGTACTGCTGCGGGCGGTCCGGCTCGTGCACCATCAGCACGTCGATCGTTTCACGGCCGAGCAGTCGCAGGCTCTCCTCGACTGACGCCCGCAGCCCCGCGGCGTCCCGGGCGTCGAACGGCTGCGGCCGGCCGCCGAGCTTCGTGGTGACGACCAGCGGCGCCTCCAGCCCGGCGATCGCCCGCCCCACAGTCGCCTCGCTGTCCGCGTAGGCGGGGGCGGTGTCGATCGCATTGATCCCGAGGTCGACGGCCCGACGCATAATCCGGGCCGTCTCCTCCTCCCCGCCGGCGAGCGACGACGTATAAAGCCCGCCGACCGACAGCAGGCTGACGGAGAGTTCGGTGCGGCCGAGACGACGCTGTTCCATCACTGACGCTTTGTATATATCAAGTATGAGCCGGGCCGGGGGCCGAGACGGCGGCTAGCGGAACAGGGCGTAGAGAACGACCATCACCGCGAGCAGCCCTGCCGAGAGCAGGCGGGGATCGCCCAGCCGCGATCGGCCGGGGATCCGCAGCGCCGCCAAGGGGGTCTCCCAAGCGAGGTCCGACCCCACCGGCGGCCCCGCGGCGGCGCTCTCCTCGGCGGTGCTCCCTGTGACGGCGGGCGGGGGGTCGGGCCACAGCAGACTCAGCGCGACGTGGGCGCTCATGCAGACGACGCACAGGTCGAACGCCATCATCATGAACCCGCCCGGCAACCCGTTGAGCGGCCCTTCTGGGAAAAGCGTGTTCGTCGCGAAGACCCCCGTCCCCAGCAGCGACCCGCCGATCAAGGTGGTCGCCGCCCCGCGGGCGCTGGCGCCCTTCCAAAAGACGCCGAGCACGAATACGGCGGTGATCGGCGGGGCGATGTGCGAGATGATGTTCGCCATCCCGTTGAAGATGCTCTCGAACAGGTTTAACGCCGGTACCAATGCGATCGCTAAGACCAACGCCCCCGCGGCCGAGACGCGGCCCGCCCGGACCAGTGCCCGGTCGTCGGTGTTCGGCCGGAACCGTCGCACCACGTCGTAGCTGACGAGGGTCGAGATCGAGTTGAGTGCCCCGGAGACGGTGCTCATCAGCGCCGCCATCAACGCGGCGACGATCACGCCCCGCAAGCCCATCGGCAGCAGTTCCGTAATCATCCCGGCGTAGATGCCCTTCGACTGCACCTCCCCGTCGACGACGAGCATCGACAGGTCCAGCCGCCCGTCCTGATGGAGGGCGTACGCCAACAGGCCCGGCAGCACGAACAGGAACACGGGCAGGATCTTCAGCACCCCGGCGAAGATCGGCCCCTGTCGGGCGTGGTGTTCGTCCTTGGCGCCGAGCACCCGCTGGACGATCGTCTGGTCGGCGCACCAGTACCAGATCCCGAGCACCGGGTAGCCCAGCAGGATCGCGTACCACGGCATGCCGTCCGGGTCGCCGTGCGGGCGAAGCATCGACAGCTTTCGCTCCTCGCCCTGCCGATCGAGAATCGATCGCAGGTTCTCCCACCCGTCCCACCCGCCGGGGTCGCTGGCGGGCCCGCCCAGATTCCAGAAGGCGAGGCCGGTGATGATCGCGGCGCCGACCAACAGCACGACGGTCTGGATCGACTCGGTGACCACGACGGCCAGCAGGCCGCCGACGATCGTGTAGAGCCCCGTCAGACCGCAGAGGACGATGATGCTGGCCATCATCGGGACGCCCAGCAGTTCCTCCAAGATGATCCCGCCGGTCAGCAACGCGAAGGCGATGTGGATGACGACCGCCGTCAACACGGAGACGAACGCCAGCACGTCGCGACAGGTTCGGTTGTAGCGCCGTTCCAGAAAGTCCGGCAGCGTCGCGATCCCGGAGCGGATGTAGAACGGCGCGAAGAACAGTCCCAGCAGGACCAGCGTGAAGCCGGCCATCCACTCGAAGTTGCCGTTGAGCAGCCCGGTGTCGAAGCCGTTCTGAGCGAGGCTGACGAGGTGCAGGGTCGAGATGTTCGTGGCGAACAGCGCCAACCCGATACTCGCCCAGCCGAGACTCTTGCCGGCGAGGAAGTACTCGTCCGCCGCGCCCTCCCGCTTTTTGTGGCGCCAGCCCGCGAACAGACCGATCGCCACGATCCCCACCAGATAGGCCGCGGCGACGACCAGATCGACGCCGCCGAGGTACACGCGGACGCCGGAGGCCACGTCCGCACCGCCGGCGCTGGCCAGAACCGGCGCCCCGACCGCCAAGCCGTGGGACGTCAAGCGATCACCCCGTCGATGACATGCCCTTTCACGTCGGTCAGCCGCATGTCCCGGCCGCCGAAGCGGTACGTGGACCGGGTGTGGTCCACGCCCAGCAGGTGCAGGATTGTGGCGTGCAGGTCGTGCATCTCGACCCGGTTTTCGATCGCTTTATAGCCCCATTCGTCGGTCGCCCCGTAGACGGCCCCCGCCTTCACGCCGCCGCCGGCCAGCCAGACGGTGAAGCCGTGCGGGTTGTGGTCGCGGCCGTTCTTGCCCTGGGCGAAGGGCGTGCGGCCAAACTCCCCGGCCCACACAACCAACGTCTCGTCCAGCAGGCCGCGGCGGCGCAGGTCTTTCAGCAGCGCCGCGATCGGCTGGTCGACCGCCCGGGCGTTATTCTCGTGGCCTTTTTTCAGGTTGGAGTGCTGGTCCCAACGGTCGCCGCCGACGCTGGGGCAGGTCAGTTCGACGAACCGCACGCCCCGCTCGACCATCCGGCGGGCCAGCAGGCACTGGGCCCCGTAGATCTGCGTCGGCCGGTACTCCGCCTCCAACCCGTACTCGGCCCGGACCGCCGCCGTCTCGCCGTTCAAGGCCATCAGGTCCGGGACCGCCATCTGCATGGCGTGGGCGAGTTCGTGATTCTTGATCGCAGACTCGAGGCTGTCGTGGGCCCCGTAGCGGTCGGCGGCGAAGGCGTCTAATGCGCCGATTAGGTCCACCTTGTCCCGCTGCCGCCGGGCGGAGGGCTCCCGCCGCTCGACGTTCGCCACGCCGCCGCCGGACGGCTTGAACACCGATCCCTGAAGGCTGGCTGGCAGAAAGCCGCTGCCGAAGCAGTCCAGCCCGCCGGGCGGGATCAGCCCGCCGTTGATCACTACGAACCCGGGCAGGTCGCGGGCCTCGCTGCCCAGCCCGTAGTTCACCCAGGCACCCATGCTCGGCCGCCCCTGCAACCCGCTGCCGGTGTGCAGGAAGTAGTTGGCGAAGGTGTGTTCCGGGAACTCCGAGGTCATCGAGCGGATCACTGCCAACTCGTCGGCGCAGTCCGCCACCTGCGGGAACAGGTCGCTGACCGGCAGGCCCGACTCCCCGTGCCGGCGGAACTTCCACGGACTGGCGAGCACCGTCCCGTTGTTATCGAACTGCGTCGGTTCGACCTTAAACAGGGCCCCGGGGTCCTTCCCGTCGTATTTCTGCAGGGCCGGCTTGGGGTCGAACGTGTCGACCTGCGACGGCCCGCCGTCCATGTACAGGAAGATCACGTTCTTCGCCCGGGGGGCGTGGTGCGGCCCGTGCCCCGCCCCGCCCGGTCCGCCGGAGCGGCCGGCTTCCGCGAAGCCGAAGGCCGGGTCGGCCCGCAGGCCGGCCAGGGCGACGGCGCCGAAGCCGTCGGCGCAGTGCCGCAGCAGTTCCCGCCGGGAGGTCGGAGCCGGCGCCGAGGCCGCCCGGCCGGCGGACGCGACCCGTTCGCAGGGGTAGCGGTAGGGACGATTGATCGGACCGGTCATCGGAGGAAGATCATCTCTTTCGTGTTGATCAGCGCATGAGCCAGGTCGGCCCACAGATCGGGGTCCTCCTCGGGCACTCCCCGCGCGGTCGCCTGCTCCATCAGGAACCGCTCGGCGACGGCGACCTCGTCGTCGACGGGAGGGCGGGCGAAGGCGGACTCGTACAGCCATTCCAACCGGCCCCGCGTCGACGGCGCCGCCGCGAGCGCCCGCTCGGCCCAGCCGCGGGCCTGCTCGGCGACGAACGGATCGTTCAGCAGGATCAGCACCTGGGCGGGAACGTTGGAGACGTTCCGCCGGCCCATCGTGCTGAACGGGGCGGGAGTGTCGAACGCCAGCATGAACGGCGACAGGAAGTTCCGCCGCACCGCGACGTAGATCGACCGCCGGCCCGCCCCGTCGAGCGGCCCGCTTTTCGGCGGGCGCCCGCGGCCGTCCATGAACGCTGTTAGGTGGATCGGGACCGGCCGACCGTACAGGGAGGGGTTGAGCCGCCCGGACAGCGCCAACAGCGCGTCGCGGATCGCCTCGCCCTCCAGCCGCCTGGGCGGCCGGTGGTGCCACAGTTCGTTCGTCGGATCGACCGCGACCGCCGCGGGGTCGGGGCGGCTACCCATCCGATAGGTCCGCGACAGCACGATCCGGCGGATCGTCTGCTTGATGCTGCGGCCGCCCCGGAGGAACTGGGACGCCAGGTGGTCCAGCAGCTCCGGGTGGGTCGGCCGCCGCCCGAGCACGCCGAAGTCGTCCGGCGTGGGCACGATCCCCCGGCCCATGAGGTAGTGCCAGATCCGGTTGACCGCAACGCGGGCGGTCAGCGGGTTCTCCGGGTCGTTGATCGCCTCGGCCAGTTCCAGCCGCCCGCTGCCGGATTCGATCTCCATCGGCTCGTCGCCCGAGACGGCCGTCAGGAAGTGGCGAGGCTCCACGGGGCCAGGGTTCGACGAGTTCCCGCGGATGTAGATCGCCTGGTCCTAGCCGGTCCCGTCCATCGCCGCGATCGCGAGCTGCGACCGGAAGCGGATCTGTTCCCGCAGGGCGTCGCGTTCCTCCGTCCACGCCCGCACCAGGTCCGCGGCTTCGTCTTCAAGGAACCGCGCGGCCTCCGCCGCGTACATTTCGGCCCGGGAGGCCTCCCGATCGAGCCTCGCCCTCTGTTGGGGGGAGAGCCCCTGGGCGACCAGCGAGACCTCCAACTGTTCGCCCTCGGCCGGCGTGAATTCCAGGTGCAGGCGGTGGCCGACGTACCGCTTCAGGTCGAGGACGGTCCAGTCGTCGTTCGGCTTGATCTTCTGAATGGTCTCCCCGTGCAGCGGGCCGGCGACCATCCGGTGCGAGTCGACGCAGGCCACTACATGCCCGGCGCAGCGGACGCGGCAGGAGACCGTGCCGTCCGTCAACTCGAACGACGGCGTACGCAGCGTCCGGCCGGCGCGCGGCAGGGGCCGGAGCTTGTCGTTGTTACGTGTCGCCGGCTCCGAGATCGACTCCAACCCGTTCCAGATCGGGTCGCTGATCGCCGCGTCGGTCATGGCGACCCGCAGTTCCGGCTCGCCGTCGACCGACGTCCAGTACGGCTCGCCCGCCCGGCCCGGCCGGCTCCCGAACAGGTACCCCTTCTGACGGTACTCCCCCGCCGGCACGTCCCCGTAGTCCACGAGGATCGCGTCACGCAGCGCCCGATCCAAGGGACGCGGCCGCGGCGGGACGGGTCCGCGGTCGGCGAGCAGGTTAGACAGGCGGGACCGGTAGTCCGCCTCCACCCCCGCCAGCCGCTCCGCCACCCGGCCGTTGTGCTCCGAGGTCTCGAACCGCACCTGCCGGTAGTCGCTGCCCTGCAAAAACCCCGCGAACGCGTAGTAGTCCGCCGTCGAGATCGCGTCGAACTTGTGGTCGTGGCACCGCGCGCAGGAGACCGTCACCCCCAGGAACGTCTTCGACGCAACGTCGATCATATTGTCGAACCGCTCCGCCTCGTCCCCCAGTACGTCCACCGGCGAGTGCACCCAGTCCCCGAGGAACCAGAAGCCGGTCCCCAGCACCGACTCGTTGAGGCCGTCCTCCGGGTGCAGCCGGGGCTCCGCCAGCAGGTCCCCGGCCAAATGCTCCCGCACCAGCTGGTCGTGCGGCACGTCCGCGTTGAAAGCGCGGATGAGGTAGTCCCGGTACTGGTACGCGTTCGGGGCGTCGCTGTCGTTCTGCTGGCCGCGAGACTCCGCGTAGCGGACTAAATCGAGCCAATGGCGCCCCCAGCGTTCGCCGAAGTGCGGGGAGGCGAGCAGCTCGTCCACCAGCCGTTCCGTGGCCGCCGGCGAGTCGTCCGCCAGGTACGCCGCCCGCTGCCCGGCGGTGGGCAGCAGGCCCGTCAGGTCGAACGCCAGACGCCTCAGCAGCGCCGCCCGGTCCGCGTCCTCCGCCGGGGCCAGCCCCGCCCCCTCCAGCCCCGCCAGCACGAACCGGTCGAGGTCCGCCTGCGGCCAGTCCCCGTCCGCCACCGCCGGCGGCTCCGGCGGTTCCACCGGCCCCCAGGCCCAGTGTTCCGCTTTCCGGGCCTCCAGGTCAAACGCCGGCCGGGCCGCCCCCGCCTCCGGGGCCGCCTCCGCCGGCCAGGGGGCCCCCATCGCCACCCACCGCTCCAGCGTGGCGATCTCGCCCTCGGGCAGCTTGCCGGAGGGCGGCATGTCGTAGGCGTAGGACTCGTACCGCACCGCCTCGATCAGCAGGCTGGCCTCCGCGTCGCCGGGGACCAGGGCCGGGCCGGAGTCGCCCCCGGCCAGCAGCCCCGCCCGGCTGTCCACCGTCAGCCCCCCCATCGGCGACTCCGCCCCCGCGCTGTGGCAGGAGTAGCACCGCTCCGCCAGCAGCGGACGCACCTCCCGCTCGAAAGCCTCCAACTGCTCCGCCGTAGGCGCCCCGTCTGCCGCACCGTCCGCGGCGCCGGCGCCCGGGGCAAGTGCGCCGAACGACGCCGTGACGATGGCGAGGCAGAGCGAGTGAGCGGCAAGCGACAAAGGCGGGCCTTCATTCAAGGAAGGGAGGGGCGATCAACGCTAATAGTCAGGACCGCGAAGGGAACCCAACGGTATCCGTTGACGGGTCCGGGTCGAGGATAGAATGCGACGCGTCTTGAACGATTTGCGACACGCCTCGGACCCTCCCATGAAGCCCCGCCCCCGGGTCGCGCTCTTCGTCGAATCCTCTCGGTCGTACGGCCGGGACCTGCTTCGCGGGGCCGCGCTGTTCGCCCGGACGCGGACCAACTGGGCGTTGATTCACCACGAAATGACGCTGGACGCGGAACTCCCCCCGTGGCTGCGGGGGCCGGCGATCAACGGGGTGATCGCCCGCGTGTCGCAGCGCACGATCGGCCCGCTCCGCGAATTAAGCGTGCCGCTGGTCGACGTGTGGTGCCGGTTCGCTCACCCCGGGGTGCCGCAGGTCGAGACGGACGACGACGCCGTCGCCCGCCTGGCCTTCGAGCATCTGCGGGACCGGGGTTTCCGGCGCCTCGCGTTTTGTGGGTACGAACACGTCCACTATTCGGAAACGCGGCTGCGGCGCTTCCGGGCGTTGACCGAGGGCGCCGGCGTCCCGCTCTCGGTCTACCTCATGCCCAGCACACCGTCGGAGTCGGTCACGGCCGTGGAGCAGTCCGGGCTGTTCGACCTGGAGCCGCTCTCGCACTGGCTCCAATCATTGGAGCCGCCGACGGGACTATTCGCCTGCAACGACGTCCGCGGCCAACAGGTTTCGAACGCCTGCGCCGCGGCGGAGATCGCGGTCCCCGACGACCTCGGCGTGGTGGGGGTGGACGACGACGACGTGATCTGCCCGCTGTGCGACCCGCCGCTCTCCAGCGTGCGGCCCGACGCAGAGGGCGTCGGGTTCCGGGCCGCGGAAACGCTCTATGAGCTGATGACCGGGCCGGACGGAGCGGCACCCGGCTCGAGCGGCTCGGCTCCCGTGCGGTACGTTCCGCCCCAGACCGTCGTGGAACAGCTCTCCACCCAGGTCGCCGCCGTCGAGGATCGGGAACTTGCCCGCGTGTGCCGCTATATCCGCGACCACGCCTGCGACGGTATTAACGTGCAGGACGTCGCCGCGTTCTCCACGCTGTCCCGCCGCCAACTCGAACGGCGGTTCCGGGCGGAACTCGGCCGCACGCCCCGCGAGGAGATCACCGCGGCTCAGGTCACCCGCGTCAAACAACTCCTCTCTGAGACGACGATGACCCTCGAACGAATCAGCCCGCTCGCCGGTTACGAATATCAGGAGCGACTGGGGGCGGTGTTCAAACGGGAAACCGGCCTCACCCCCGGCGCCTACCGCCGCCAGGCGCAAAGCATCCCCGACCGCTGACGCCCGCCCGCCGGCTCGTCCTCTCGGACAACCCGTCTCTAACGGCCCGTACGGGCGCCCATTCCCACGCCCGCCGAGCCTGTTTCCGTCCCCGTGAGAGCGGGCGTCAACGCGGCCGCGAGCCGCAACCTGCGGCGCCCGCCGCCGGATTCGCTGCGAACCGCAATCTGACGGACAACCGCCCGCCGGCGGAGGCCCCCGACGCTTCGACGGCCCCCTGCCCCCCCGGCGCGAGGCCCACCCATTACAAGTGCCGGAGGTGGGACTCGAACCGACACTCGGGTTTCGTCGAAAAGGGTCTTTAATGCACCTCACACCGGCCTGTTAAACACTGCTATGACAGACCATCTCGAATCGTAAATCATTTGTCGCCAGCGAGATGAGGCGGGTTCAGTGTGGGGTGGCGTGGCGACAGGATGGCGTCCTGTGGCCCCACAGGGAGCCGATTATGAGGTACTTTCCAGAGGTGCCGCAACGAATTGGATCTCTCGATAACCGCATCCGGATCCGGGTGCGGCGGGTTGCCACGTTTTGGAACCGATGGAGCGGTGGGGACCGGAGTCTCACCGCCGGCCGAATGCACGCCGGCGTTCAGACGTTCGCGACAATCGACAGCACTGCCTCGGGGCGGGGCAAATGCGGGAACGCTATCTCTCTCCGAGAAACACCTTCCTGCGGTGCCACCGCAGGCAGTTCGGGTCCGGCCAGTGTGCCTCGACGTTCGGCAGGCGGACCCGCAGCCCGGCGTAATCCGCCAACGCCCGCTGGTCCGGAGCCGCCTCCCGAAAGTGCCGATCGTTCGCGATCAGCACGGTCAGGTCGTCGTTCAGCGACCACAGCCCGTTGTCGCACAGCCAGTGAGGCAGCTTCGACAACGCGATGTCGCACTGCGGTGCGACGCCGCGGAACACCCGCCGGTCCCTCTTCGCAGTCGGAAGACCCCATGCCCGACCCGCCGCCCGCAGCGACCTCTCGACTGCCCCTGACACCCCTGACAGTCCAGTCGCTCGCCTTCGCCTAGCCCGCTCTACTTCAGGCCCCTGCGTGAACGACCTGTTCCCGACCCTCGTAGCGGAGCCGCGGGATCACGTTTTCTGCCGGCGTTCCTAAACGGCGACTGATCCTGCGGCACTGTGCGGCGACCCGCCGGCGTTATCTCGCCGGCCCATCACGAATGGAGCGTCGCCCATGCCCCTCCCGCCGGCGCCCGCGGCCCTGCCGTCGTGGGCGGCCGGGCCGTGGCCCGACGGCCTCGCCGCCGTCGCGGCCCTGACCGCGGTCGCGGCGGCGGCCTCCGCGGCCGCGGCCTGGACCGTCCGGTCGCCGTCGGATCGGCCGCCCCCCCGGCCCTCGCCGGTCGCTCCGTCCCGACCCCGGGCGCCGGCGCCTCCGGCCGGACGTCCCCCCGCACGCCCGTCCGTGCGGCCGTCCCGGCGCCCGCGGTCCCGGCTCCCCGCCGGCCTGACCGTCCCGGCCCTGCCGCCGGCGGTCCGTCGCCGGCCGCTACGGCCGCTCGCCCCGCCCCGCCGGCCCCGACCGGGTCGCCGCGGGCAGTCCCTTTTCCCCGTTGTCCCCCGATCGAAAGGAGGCTCCGCCCGTGAGCCACGTCGTCACCATCGAGACGAAGCTGAGAGACCCGGCGGCGTTGTCCGCCGCCTGCGAGCGGCTCGGCCTGCCCGAGCCGCGAACCGAAACCGTCAAGTTCTTCGACGGCGCCGAACAAAGCGGCCTCGCGGTGCGACCGCCAGGGTTCGTGTACCCCGTGCTGATCGGAGAAGAAGGCGCTGTCCGCTGCGACACCGACGAGGGCCGCTGGGGCGACAACGCCTTCCTCGGCCGCCTGAAGCAGGCCTACGCCCTGGAAGCCGCCAAGCTGCAGGCCAAAGCCCGCGGCCACCGGATCAGCGAGACCTCGCTGCCCGACGGCGGCGTGCGGCTGACCGTCACCGCCGGCACCGCCGGCTTCGGCACGACCGGCAACGCGTACGGGGGACTCGCCTGATGAACCCCCACATCGAGGTCACCGTCACGCCCGAGGGCGAGACCAGCGTCGAGACCAAGGGCTTCGCCGGCACGGTCTGCAAGGCGGCGTCGAAGCCGTATGAGGAGGTCCTCGGCAGCAAGAGCGCCGAGCGGCTGACGCCGGAGTATCACGCAGCCGAGCAGGTCGCCCAGCCCGCCGAGCATCGGGCCTGACGCCTGCCGGTCGGCAATGAATTCCTTCACAACGCTAACCCCTCAGAAAGGAGGCGCCGATGCCGCACTCTCGAAGCCCCCGCGGGCGACCACGGCGGGCGTCGCAGCGACGCAGTCGACGCACCGACCGGCTGAACTTTGGCCCCCGCAGGTCGTCCCGCCGGTCGGGAACCACGTCCGGCCGGGGGCGTACCAAGTCCCAGCCCCGAGAAAGCTCCGGCGAGTGCATCGGTGCGTCGACCGGCGGCCCCTGCCAGTCCGCCCGCCAATTTCGTTAACCGGCTGGAGGAGCTGGTCGCCGCCGCCTACCCCGGCGTGCTGGCGGTCAGCCCGGAGCCGAGGGAGGTCCTCCGGGACCTCGCCGGCCTCTGCCGCCGGCGGGGCTGGGCGCTGGCCGCCTAGAGCAGTCCGCGATCAGGCGTAGCGTGTATAGCCGCAGTGGCGGAGATAGTTCCGGCACTCGGACGGCGGGAAGCGGTCGAGCAGTTCGCCGATGCGGCGCCACAGCCCCTCGACCGTCCGCTCGCCCGCGGCCCGGATCAGACGCTTGAGCTTGCTGAACAGCAGTTCGATCGGGTTCAGGTCGGGGCTGTACGGCGGCAGGTACCGCGCCTTCGCACCGACGGCCCGGATCGCCTCCGCCACGCCCGCCACCTTGTGGGCGGCGAGGTTGTCCATCACCACCACGTCGCCGCGGCGCAGAATCGGCGCCAGATGTTGCCGGACCCACGCCAGAAACAGCGGCCCGTCGATCGCCCCGTCGACGACCAACGGGGCGACCGGGCCGTCGGCCCGCAACCCGCATAAAAACGTCGTGGTGCGCCAGTGGCCGTGCGGCACGGACGCCAGCAGCCGGCGTCCCCGCGGCGCCCACCCCCGGGTCGGGGTCATGTTCGTCTTGGCCCACGTCTCGTCCAGAAAGACCAGCCGCCCGGCCCGGAAGCCGCCGCGGGCCCGCCGCCAACGCCTCCGGGCGTCGGCGACGTCGGGGCGGGTTTGCTCGCAGGCGATCAGCGTCTTTTTTTATAGCGGAAACCGAGCCGGCGGAGTTCTCGTCGCAGCGTCTCCGCCGAGCAATTCAGCTTCAGATCGGCCTTCAGCTGCCGCACGGTGCGATCGGTCTCGGCGTTCATCGCGGCGACGATCTCCGCCTCCCGGCCCGCCAGCGCCCGCGTCCGTCCCGGCGCGGTCCGGGCGGCGGGGACCTCGTCCGTGCCGCTCTCCCGCCGCCGCTGGACCAGCCGCCGCACCCAGGCGGGACTGACGGCGAAACGGTCGGCCACGACCCTCGTCGGCTCGCCGGCGTCGCGGGCGGTCAGCACGCGTTCTCTCAGATCCTCCGAATACGCACGCACCGACTCGACTCCGTGAGCGGGATGGACGCCGGCATTTTGCCGTCGCCCCATCCGCTACGCCACACCTGGGTTTGCTCTAGTCGAACACCTCCGCGAACGGCTGTCCGGCAGCGAGAACGGCGGTCCCCGGGTGTTCCGGGACTCCGCCGTGGAGAACCTCACGGAGTTCTTCCAGAGGTTCCGTCGCCTGAACGTCGGCGGCAACGAGGAGCTGGACGCCGTCGTCGCCGAGGCCAAGGGCCTGATGCGGGGCGTGGACCCCGCGGACCTGCGGGCCAGCACCGGCGTCGGCTGGCTGCAGGACCGCGTCTGCGAGGGACTGACCGGCGTGGCCGAGGCCCTCGACCCGCTGCTGACCGACGCCCCCCGCCGCCGGGTGCTGCGGTCGCCCCGATGAGCGGCGCCGTCCAGGAACTGTTCGTCTCGCCGGACGGCACGGCGAAAGGCCTCTACGGCGAACTGATCGACGCCGGCGCGATCGGCGCCGCCTCCACCATCCGGGCCAGCCATATCGAGCCCGCCGACGGCGGCGGATGGACGGCCGACCTCTCCCCCAGCGGCGGTCCCGTCCTCGGGCCGTTCCCGCTGCGGAGCGAGGCCTTGGCCGCGGAAGCCGACTGGCTCGTCCGCAACCGGCTCACGCCGCCCGGCTGAGCGCCCGGCGGCGACGACGCCCGCCGCCTCCCCCCGGAAGCGGCGGGTTCGGGCGACCCGCGCCCCGACAGGCTGACCCATGCCCCCACGGGCTGACCCACGCCCCAACGGGGTTTCGCTTCCACCTCCCCCCGAAGCGGCGGACCGGCCCAGCGCCCGTTCGCCGCTTTCTCTTTTCCCCCTCCCACTGCACGAACAGGAGCTTCCCATGCCCCAGCACGAACTGAACCGCCGCATCGCCGCCGCCACCGGCGAGAGCGTCGGCGCCATCGCCCGGCTGGGCTTCCAGATCGACGGCCCGCCGTCGTTCACCCACTACGACGACGACCTCGGTCCCATCGACTGGGACGCCGAGCAGGCCAGTCGTCGCAGCGATCTGACCCGCTGCGGCAAAGGCCGCGTCACCTTCCACTGAATCGGCCGCGACGCCCACGACCGGCGGCGGGCTAAACCCCGTCGCCGGCCTTTTCTCTCACCCCATTCATCCTGAACACGAAGGGCCGCCCCATGCCTCCGATCATCCTGCCCCGGCGGACGCTGCACCGCTTCCGCACGGTGGCCAAGAAACACCTCGGGCTGAAGGCCCGCGACCAAGGCCCACCGGTTCGCATCGACGCCGACGCCGACGCCGAAGGCGGAACCCGCCTCACCGCCGTCGGCCCCGACGGTCGTGGTGTCAGCCTGCTGCTCCCCGGCGATCGCCCGCCCGCCGGGCTGGTCCTGCCGTACGCCCTGCTGGCCGACGCCGGCGCAGCGAAGGGCGGCGACGTGCACTTGTCTGAGGCTGACGGCGATGCCGTGGTCGCCAACTGGGACGAGAAGGGCGTGCCCCGCAGCGTCCGCGGCGCCCTGGAAAAGCAGGCTCGGGATCGGGCCGCGAGCTTCGCTCCGCCGGCCGTGGAGGAGTATCACGACCCGGGTCCCGGCTTCGCCGCGGCGCTGCGGCCCGCCTGCGAGGTGACGGACGCCGAGTCGACCCGCTACGCCCTAGGCTGCGTCCGCCTCGACCCGCACGCCGGCCGGATCGAGGCAACCGACAGTCATCACCTGCTGATCGCCCGCGGCTTCACGTTCAGCTTCGACAAGCCGATTCTGCTGCCGGCCCCGCACGTGCTCTCCACGGCCTCGCTGCGGGGCGAGGAGGCGCTGGTCGCGTTCCTGCCCGGCGGGAAGTCTGCGGGGCTGGCCGTGCTGCAATGCGGTGACTGGTCAATCTGGTCGCCCGAGGCCCGCGACGCCCGGTTCCCGGACCTGGACCGCGTCGTGCCCGGCGGCGAGGGCAAGGCGAGCGTGATGCTGTCCGCGGCCGACGCGGCGTTCCTCGCCGATCGGCTGGACCGCCTGCCGGGCGCCGGCGCCGACCGGCGCTCGGTCACGCTCGAGATCGCCGACGACACGTTGCTGATCCGGGCCGCCGAGGAGGGCGGTGCCCCGGTGGAACTGACGACGGCCGATTCCGACGTCCGCGGCGCCGCAATCTGCGTGGCGGATCGTCGGTTCGTCGCTCGAGCCCTGTCCGCCGGCTGCACGCAGTGGGTGCTGAACGGGCCGGAGGAACCGGTCCGCTGTGACGCCCCCGCCGGCGATGGCCAGCCCGGAACCACGGTGGTCTTCGCCACGCTGGCCGGGGATCCCGTGCCCGCGGACGGAGCCGTGCGGCTGACCGCGGAGGGTCCGGCGTCCGCCGTCCCCGCGACAACTGTCACCCCCATGAAACGCCCTGCCACGCAGATGCCCGCGAACCGCCTGAACGGCTCCCCCGCCGAGCCCACCGCGACCAACGGCCACGCCGCCAACGGTCACGCCGCCAACGGCCACGCCGCCAACGGCCACGCCGCCGCCGATCCCGAGGCCTTGCTGGACCGGGCGACCGCCCTGCAGGCGACGCTGGCCGACGCCGCCGCGGAGGCGAAGGGGCTGGCCGCGGACCTCCGCAGGCTGAAGCGGCGGGACCGGCTGGTCTCCAGCGCCCTCGGCAGTCTCAAGCGGCTGGGCTCGCTCACCGCGTAGCCGGCCGCTCCTTCATCCACATCCCGAACGGAGCGAATCGATGTTGAAGTTGAACGCGGGCTTGTCCCGCAAAGTGGGCCTGCCCGCCTACGGCTCCAAGGGAGCGATGGTGAACGTCGAGGTCGAGCTGTCCGCGGACCTGTTGAAGGACCACGAACGCCTGCGGCGCCAGGTCCGCGGGATCTTCGGCGTGATCCGCGAAACGGTCGACGCCGAACTGGGCGTTAAGCCCGGCGGAAGCGGCGATGACTCGCAGGAGGAACGCTGGCGGCCGGTGAACGGTCCACGCGGAAGCAACGGCAGCTCGGCCCGCAACGGGTCTACGACCAACGGCTCGATGACGAACGGCCGTGGGTCATTGCCCTGCACCGAGAAGCAGGTGCGGGCGTTGCACGCCTTCAGCCGCAAGGCGGGCGTAGAGTTGACGGAGGAACTCCGGCGGCGGTTCGGCCTCACAACGGCGGAGGAACTGAGCCGCCGGCAGGCGAGCGAGGCGATCGACCGGCTGAAGGAGCGTGTTGAACAGTGATTTGAAAGATTGCCGCTTGATCCCTCCCCGTCCAGGTTCGGGCGGGGCGGGATCATTTTGTTAGCCCCCCGGACGGATCGGTCACGTCGAAGGCCTCCGACGACTGCCCGAGGACGCGACTTCGACTGCGGGTAAAAAGCGTGATTGACGCGACGGACTGAACTCGCGACGGGGTCTGCGTCAGGAGCGACGCGTTACCGGCCTATCCCCGGATCGGTATTTATAAGTCATACTGCGGGATCTTCATCCACTCGCCGTACCTGAGTGCGGATTTATGGGCGATCGTGCCGGCGAGGGTCATGTTCAGGGCGTCGCCGATATCCACGATCGGCTTTCGATCGAGCAGAATCGACTCGATAAAATCATTGGTCAACCTCCCGTGAGAACCGCCGTGCCCGCCGCCGCCGACGCCGGGCGGGAGAGGCGGGCGGCTGCCGTCGACGTTCTCATCATGAGTCTTCTCGCCGTAAACGCGCCCCTGCTCCCCGTGGGCGTTCTTCATGTCCCAGCTCACTCCCATGCGCGAGATGCCGCCCTCGCTCGTCTTCAGCATGGCGATCTCCGTGCCGAAAGAGTTCCGATACTGGTTGGCCCCGTCCTTGAAGACCGGATAGTAGCTCTCAGTCCCGAGACCGGACGCCTCCGTGAACCGGCCTCCGGTCACGGAAACGTAGTAGGCCGTGGCGTGCGTCGGATACCACATCGGCGGCAACGCGCGGCGCCATCCATGCTGGTCGATGTTGCCGGTCTTCGGATTGTAACTTTCGAGGGCGCCGACGCCGTCGTGCCAATACTCCCCTTCCGAATAGATGATCTTCCCGAGGGCTCCGGATTGGTATTGCATCCTTTTCGCGTAGAGATCCTCATGGAACGTCGAGGTTTCGTTCATCATGTATTTCAAGCCGCTCCTCTTGACGGACTTGAACAATCTTTCCGCTTCGTCCTCCGCCTCAAACCCGAAAACAGCGGGAACGGCGGAGCACACATGCTTGCCGTGATCGAGCGCCATGATCGCCAGACGTGCGTGGCTCGGGGCGTCGGTGGCGATGAAGACGGCTTCGACGCTCTTGTCCCTGATCATTTCTTCGCAGGACGGATAGGTCTTCCTGGCGCCGACCGCCTTGGCCAGTTCGGCGCACCGCCCGGGATCGAGATCGGTCGCGGCCACCACCTCGACGTTGGGATGGTTCTGGTAGAAGAACGCCGCTCCGAACTTACAGAGGCCGTATCCGGCGATCCCCACCTTCACCCTGCGATCGGAGTAAGGCTGCCAGTCCTTCGGAGCGACCGACTCCTCCCCAGTTGTCTCGAAGCCGGGAATGACCTTTCCGTCCGCATCCGTCGGCGCCTCCTGAACTCCCCTCGCAGACGCTCGACTCATTCCGCAGACCGCGCCCGCCACGCCGAGCATCCCTCCAAATTCACGCCGAGTGATCGCCGCTCGGCGGGCGTCATCCTTTATGATGTGCTTCATATTTCCGGTTTCTTGGTCAACTCGTGTTTCTCCGACACTCCGCAAGAAAACGCTCGCACGTTATCATGCGTCGAGTGGGGATCGGGAAGCGTGAAGTCAGCCGGGCTGACCATGCCCCGGCCGCCGCGGTTCAAAACGAGGGGGATGCCGTTGTCGTCCGCACGTCCTTGTGCCCAAGGAGGTTCCTGCACGGTGCGGGTGGGTTCCCCGCTTCGATCCGGGGGACGGCGAAGCTGTGCCAGAACGTGGGGGTCGGCGGCGGCGGGGGGGACGGCTGGCATCTGCGACGGCTTTCTCAGACACGGTGAGGCGCGCTGGCTTCCGCGTCAACGCGTTGCGGCGCGGCCCTAATCGTCCGCTCACGGGTCGGGCGGCGAGGCTCCGGAACGAGTCGTGCCGATCGGAGCTTCTCGGAGCCGAGACGGCCGGACCTCGCGCCGTCGGGGGCGTCAGGGGGGATACGGCAACTCCTTGGAGCAGGAACACGACGGCGCCCTCCCCGAGAGGCGGGTTCGACGTCTCCTCGCCGCCGGCGCGGGAGGAAGAGGAATGAGTGCGGTCTACTCCCTGACGCCCCTGACGCCTCGCCGAGCTTGAACTGCGGTGGCTGTTCGGCCGGAACACTACCGCGGAGCTGAGCCGCCCGCAGGCGAGCGAGGCGGACAGATGTCTGTCTAGTTCGTCAAAGAATTGCCGGCGGGGCGCCCGCCGGAGGCGGCGGCCCCGTCCATAATTATGGAAAGGAGGAAGCGGGCTTCCTCGACAACGGACGGATTCTTTCGGTCGCGACCGGAAGCCGGCTTCCGGTCGCCCAGGGGGACGCGGGCGACCTCCGCGTTGCGGCCGGGCCCGCCCCGGCCCTGCCGCACCCGCTCGTTGAGTCCGGCGGCGATTGACTGCTCGAGGGCCCATGTGCACGGTTCCGGGGCTCTGGCCGATCCGCTCCGCGATCCACGCCAGCGACGCCCGAGCGATTCCGTCCGCCCCGCACCGGGTGGGTCGAACGGCGTCGGCCACGCGACAAAGGGCTGCGGCGGTTCGCGCTGTCGATCGCGGAGGAGCTGTCCCGAGGGGAGGCGAGCGAGACGATCGACGGGCTGAAGGAGCGGGCCGGAAGCTGACTCTGATTCCATGCCCCACGGTCCCGTTCCGCCCGGGTTCGGGCGGGGCGGGATCTTTTCCTTAGGACTCGGCAGAAACCCCTCCTCCCCGCCGACCCAGCTCCCGTCACCGCAGGGTTACGAGCGAAGGGACATGCCGCAGAGGGAGCTGGTATAACGTGCTGTCGACCCCAGTGGACGAGGACGGAAGATGAGCCCAGACGAACCCAATCAGGCATCGGACGTCGTCGCGCGGCTTCTCGCGAATCATCGGCGATTCCTCGACTTTCTCACGGCTCGCGTCGGCAGACGCGAAGACGCCGAGGAGATTCTCCAGGACGCGTTCGTGCGGGGATTGGACAAGGCCGGCGAAATCCGCGACGACGAACGCGCCGTCGCGTGGTTCTACCGGCTACTGCGCAACGCCGTCGTGGACCACTACCGCCGCGCCGCCGCCGGCCGGAAGGCGTTCGAGGCCCGAGCCCGCGAGGCGTCCGGGACCGACGCCGGGTTCGAGGACGACCTGGAGCGGGTCGTCTGCGAATGCGTCAACGACCTCATCCCCCTGCTCAAGCCGGAGTATTCCGACCTCATCCGTCGCGTCGACCTCGACGGGGACGACGTCGGCTTCGCCGCGGAGGCGATCGGGATCTCGCCCGGGAACGCCCGTGTGCGACTTCACCGGGCGCGGGCCGCGCTCCGAAACGAGTTGCAGCGCAGTTGCCGCACCTGCGCCGCCCACGGGTGCTTCGACTGCACCTGCTCGCGCCGCTGATCGACCCGTTTTCAGCCGCCCTCTCGGCTCACTTCGTCGTTTCAGTCGACCCGAGGTGTAACGCGCGACTCGGTCGTGCGTCTGCACAGGTGAATGGCTCGGCCGCCGCCGTGGCGGGCCGCAGGCCGCCGGGTTCGCCCGCACCTTTCACCAACACGCCGGGCGGCTCACGCCCGTCGAGGAGCCTACGCGATGAAGACGACGAAACAGTTCAGAACGAATTTGCGCTGCGGCAGCTGCGTCGCGACCGTGGAGCCCTATTTGAATCGCACGCTGGGGGTCGATCGGTGGAAGATCGACGTCGCGTCCGCCGACAAGACGCTGACGGTCGACGGCGACGCCTCGACTGAGTCCGTTAAGGACGCGGTGGCTCAGGCCGGATACCAAATCCTCGGCGAGATCGCCGCGCCGTCTGCGCCGGCAGTTGCCGAGCGACCCGCTGACGCCCCGACCGCGACGACCTACTTCCCGCTGCTCCTGCTCGTCGCGTTTCTGGTGGGGGTGGTGGCTCTGGTCGAGGTGCGCGTCGGCGACTTTGACTGGGGCCGGGCCATGGGGAACTTCATGGGGGCGTTCTTCCTCGCCTTCGCGTTCTTCAAACTGCTCGACCTGCGGGGATTTGCGGACAACTACGGCAGCTATGACGTCGTGGCTCGGCGGGTTCCCGCCTACGGGTACGTCTATCCGTTTATCGAATTGGCGCTCGGGGCGGCGTACGTCACCGGATTTCAGCCGGCGGCGACGAACTTCGCAACGCTCGTGGTGATGTCGGTCAGCAGCGTCGGCGTGATCCAAAGTCTATTAAATAAGCGGAAGATCCGCTGCGCGTGCCTGGGCACCGTGTTTAACCTCCCGATGTCCACAGTGACCCTGGTCGAGGACGGGCTGATGGTCGCCATGGCGGCGTTCGCGCTGATCGCCGGAGGACATTCATTATGAAACCGCTCATCATGAAACCGCTCATTATGAAACCGCTCATTACGCTTGGAATCGTCTCTACGACTTTCGGCTGTACCTCCGAACCCAAGGAGAACGTGAACGACCACGGGCATCGTCAAGGGCTTCATCAAGAACATCATCACGGCGGACATGAACGTTCGCACGGCTCTCCGGCCGCGGCGGAGCTGATCGTGGCGACCGAGCCGGCGGAACCGGTGGCGGGTCTCCCCGTCACGCTCAAGCTGATGATTCATTCGGCCGACGGCACGATGGTGAAGGATCTCGACATCGTCCACGAGGAGAAGGTTCATCTCGTCATCGTGCGGGACGGGCTCGACCGCTTCGCCCATATTCACCCGTCAGTCGACGCAGAGGGGCGCTTAACGATCACCCACACCTTCCCTGTCGGCGGACGGTACCGCCTGTTCGCCGACTACGCGCCGACGGGCGGCGGGCACGCCACGGCCCTCGGATCCGTCTTCGTTGCCGGAGACGCCCCGCCCGCCCCGTCCCTCGTTCCCAATGTGCCGGGCGACGTGGAAGCGGACGGCCTCCGGACGTCCGTCTCCGCCGAGCCGCTGAAAGCCGGGCAAGCGACGCGGGTCGCCTTCGCGCTCGCAGACGAGAACGACGGTTCCGCCCAGTTGGAGCCCTTCATGGGCGCGCTGGGGCACCTGATGTTTGTCAGCGCCGCGGGGGAATACGTCCACGTCCACCCTGTGCTCGAAGACGCGACCGCCGGCAAAGTCGAGTTCGAGGCTCATTTCCCGGAGCCGGGCCTCTACAAGGGCTGGGGTCAGTTCAAACAGGATGGACAGGTTCGCGTCATTCCGTTCGTGGTGGACGTGCGCTGAGGCCTCGCCGGGAAAACAGAGGCCGACGCACTGCGGCTCCCCGCGAACCGGGGGGCTGCAATATTCACGATCCCGCCACAGCATTAAATAGTCTTTATCAGACAGGCTTTTGTTTGAGCACAATCGAAATCTCGCAGGCGGACCGGTCCACGACTTTCAAGAGCGGTCACGTGCTGGGCCTGTCCTGAGTCGTGATCGCGACGGCGCAACTTATGCTCGTTTTGGACGACACCATTGCGAATATCGCTCTGCCAAGCATTCAACGCGACTTGACGGTTTTAACGTCGGCCCTGCCGTGGATCATCAACGCGTACGTTCTGGTCTTCGGCGCCCTGCTGCTGTTCGGCGGTCGGCTCGGCGACCTCTTCGGTCGGCGGCGGGTGTTGCGAATTGGCCTTGCCGTATTCACGGCCGCATCGCTGCTGGGCGGTCTCGTCCTGAACGGAGGGATGTCGATCGCCGCCCGGAGCCTGCGAGGTCTCGGGGCGGCGCTGGTCGCGCCGAACGTGTTGGCGCTGATCGCCACCACCTTTCCTGTGGGCAAGACGCGCAACTCGGCTATGGCCGTCTACGCGGCAATGTCCGCCGTGGGCAGACCGTCGGAATCCTGCTCAGGGGCTTCCTGGGGGGACGCTGGGCTGGCGGTGGGCGTTCCTCATCAACGTTCCGATCGGCCTGGCGGCGCTCGCCGGCGCCCGGGCCCTGGTCGAGGGGCGGCGGCGCCCTGGCGGGCTTAATGCGTTGGACGCGATTGGCGGAACCGGCGCGATGATCGCACTCGCCTACGGGATCACGAGGGCCGGCGAGCACGGGTGGAGCGACGCCGTGACGGTGACCGCGTTCGGCTTCGCCGCCCTTCTGATGATCGTGTTCCTTTGGCTCCAGGCTCGCCGCGAACCCCCGATGCTGCCGCTCGGGCTGTTCAGAGCGATCGCAATCGGTCGAGATCCTACGCGGCCGTGCGGATCATCGGCGGCGGGCTGATGGCTTGGCGTCCCGATCAGGCGGAACGGCGTTCAAGTGCGTCCCGCCTCCGGCAAAGCTGGGAAGCGTCGCCCGCCCGGGCGCGGGTGGCGACGCATCCGCCGGCGACTTCTCGGACCTACGTGCGGGCGTCGGCGGCTTCGGGGGCCCCGGCGACGGTGACGCCACGAAACATGCTGCCGGCCGTTCGGCCTCAGCGACCCACGGGGCGGGATCGTCAGGGGGTCCGATCGCCCGTCCGCCCGGTCCCGCCGGACGCAGGCCGGAAAGAAGCAGCGTGCGAGATCGTGTCCATCGCGGCGATCAGTCGGTCTCCGTAGGTTGGCGTCACGGTGTCCGGTTCCTTCGGTCCGGGTTCGCGGCGTGCTGGCTGGCACAAACCCGCAACCCTACGGCGGGACCGAACCCGTTTCAGGTTCGAGCCTTACGACAATGCGGCCCGCACATTCGCTCACGGCGTAGGGTGGCGGTGAACTCGCGGCCGTCCTCGAGCCCGGAGTACGACTTCGTCGGCCCCGTTCGCCACGTGGCTGTTGGTCAGGATCGGTCCGGACATATTGATCGCGACGCCGCAGTCTTGCTGCACGCGGTCCGGCGTGCGCATGCGGCGGCGGGGCTGGTTCGCCTCCGGGGCCTGCTGCTGGCGGAAGAACTCTTGCAGGCGGGGGTCATTGCCGGAAAAGCGCCGCATCGTCTCCTCATCCATCCGGCCGAACGGGCTTTCATCCCGCCGAGCGGGCTTTGCCCCCCCGAGCCGGATCCGGCGACTTTACGTTTGGTGCCGGCGACGCGGGCCTCGATCGACACGATGCCGGGCATCACCCGCCCGGCGACGCTGCGGAAGACGGAAGAATAGACAGCGTCGGCCGGTGCGGCCACACTCGCGGACATGCTGACGAACTTCGATGCCGCCCACCTCGCACGCTCCGTCATCGCGGTGCCGCCGCTGGCCCGTGATGCCGACCTGAATGTCGCAGACGCTCCGAACCGTGCCCTGATCCGGCACATCGAAGCGGGCGGCGTGCGGTCGCTGCTCTACGGTGGTAACGCGAACTTCTACAACGTGTCGCTGGGCGAGTACGCGGGCCTGCTCGACTTCCTCGCCGACGCCGCCGGGTCGGACACGCTCGTGATCCCCTCGGCCGGGCCGGATTACGGCAAGCTGCGGGACCAGATCCCGGCGCTCCGCGACTCCGACTTCCCGACCGTCATGGTGCTGCCGCTGAAGTTCCCCGCGACCCGCGACGGGGTGCGGACGGGCGTGCGGCGATTCGCGGAGGCGCTGGGCCGGCCGATCGTGCTGTACCTCAAGGACGAAGATTACCTGACGCCCGCGGGGGCGGCGTCGCTGGTCGACGACGGACTCGTGGCCTTCGTGAAATACGCCGTCGTCCGGGCGGATCCCGCCGACGACCCGTACCTGAGCGACCTGCTGGACCGCGTGGACCCGCGCCTCGTGGTCAGCGGGATGGGCGAGCGGCCGGCGGTGGTGCACGTGCGGGACTTCGGCCTCGCCGGGTTCACCTCCGGCTCGGTTTGCGTGGGACCGCGCGGGTCGCAGCGAATGCTGGAGGCGCTGCGGGACGGCGACTTCGCCGCCGCCGAATCGCTGCGTGAACGCTACCTGCCGCTGGAGGATCTGCGGGACGGGCACTCCCCTATCCGCGTGCTGCACGACGCCGTCACGCTCACGGGGATCGCCGACACGGGGCCGATGCTCCCCCTGCTGAGTAACCTCCCCGACGAACTGCGGGCGCCGGTCCGCGAGGCCGCGGCGGCATTGCTCGCGGTCGACGCCGACCCGACAGTCGCTGCCGACGCGGCGACGCGATGATCGGGCCGGATTCGCCGGCCGTCGTGTCGTCAGTCGTGCCGGGGCTGATCCTGCTCGGCTCGACGGCCGTACTGTTCCTGCTGATCGTCCGCTGGAACGTGCACGCCTTCGTGGCGCTCGTGGCGGTGGCCGTCGGCGTGGCGGTCGCTTCGCCGGAGGTCGCCGTGGCGGATTCGGTCGGGGCGGTGACGTCCGCCCTCGGCGAGATGGCCGGCAAGATCGCCGTGGCCATTGTCGCCGCCTCGATCGTCGGCCACGGTCTGATGGCGAGCGGGGCGGCGGACCGGATCGTCCGGGCCCTCACCCCGCGGGTCGGTCGCCGCGGGCGGTCGCTGCCGCTCGTCGCCGGCGGGTTCGTTCTGGCGATCCCGGTCTTCTTCGACACGGTTTTCTTCCTGCTGGTCCCCCTGGCGCGGGCGATGAGCCTGCGGGACCTGCGTGGGCGCCCGCCCGACGGGGAACGGCCGGACGGCGTCGAATCCCCCCGCCGTCGGTCGCACTTCGTGCTGAACGCGCTGGCGATCTCCGCGGGCGGGTCGGCGACGCACGTGTTCGTCCCGCCCACGCCCGGTCCGCTGGTGATGGCGGCGGAGTTGGGGGCCGATCTGGGCGTCGTGATGCTCGTCGGCACCTGCGTCGCGTTTCCCGCGTCGTTGACCGGCTGGCTCTACGCCCTGTGGATCGACCGCCGGCTCGACCTCCCGGTGCGGGACACCCCCGGCGTCGACACCGCCTCCGAGACGACGGCGCTGCGGCCGGACGCCGAACTGCCCCCGCTGGGTTTGGCGCTGTTGCCGATCGCGTTGCCCGTCCTGCTGATCGGCGGGAAAACGGTCGCCGACGTGACGGGAGCGCCGCCCGAGGCGACCGCCACGCTCGCGGTCGTCGGCGACCCGGCCGTCGCCCTGCTGATCGCAGCGGCGGCCTCCGTCGCGCTGTTGGCCCGGCAGCGGCGGGCAGGGATGGCGGAACTCCGCGGCGGGATCGGGACCGCCGTCGCCGCGGGCGGGGTGATCGTGCTGATCACCGCGGCCGGCGGGGCGTTCGGGAAGATGCTCGTCGCCGCCGGGCTGGGGGAAGCGCTCGAATCGATCGGCGACACCCTCGGCCTGCCCCTGCTGGCGCTGGGGTTCGGGCTGGCGAGTTTGTTCAAGATCGCCCAGGGGTCCGGGACGGTGGCGATGATCACCGTCTCGGCCGTCTGCTCCCCGCTGCTGCTCGCCGCGGCGCCGCCGTTCCACGCGGCATGGCTGGTCGCCGCGATCGGGTCCGGCACCCTGGTGGGCACCTGGATGAACGACAGCGGCTTCTGGGTCTTCCGCACCATGACCGGCTTCGACGAGGTCGAGACGTTGAAGACGAAGTCCGCCATGATGGCGCTGATGGGCTTCGCCGGCTTCGTCACCGTGCTGGCGGGGAGCGCGCTCGTCCCGCTCGTTTGATTCCTCGCTGGTCCGAGGCTCGCTTGCGGTTTCGCAGGCGGATCCGTTGTCTCGCCAACCGCGAAACCGCGAGCGATTCCGACCGCCGGTGAACAATTTGAACCTCGAGAATTCCACCCCGATGCCCGATCCCGTTCCCGTCCCGCTCCGCAGTGACCGCTGGTTCGGCCCGTCGGACCTGCGTTCCTTCGGGCACCGGTCTCGGGCGGCGCAGCTGGGATTGGGGCGGGGGGACTATCACGGCAAGCCGGTCGTGGCGATCGTGAATACGTGGAGCGATCTAAACCCCTGCCACGGGCACCTGCGGGCGCGGGCGGAGGACGTGAAGCGGGGCGTGTGGCAGGCGGGCGGCTGGCCGGTCGAACTGCCGGTGCTCTCGCTGGCGGAGAACTTCCAAAAGCCGACCACCATGCTGTACCGCAACCTCCTGGCGATGGAGGTCGAGGAACTGCTGCGGTCCTACCCGGTCGACGGGGCCGTGTTGCTGGGCGGCTGCGACAAGACCGCGCCGGGACTGGTGATGGGGGCCACCAGCGTCGACCTGCCCGCCCTGTTCATGCCGGCGGGGCCGATGCTGAAAGGGAACTACCGCGGCCGGGTGCTGGGCAGCGGCAGCGACGTGTGGAAGTCGTGGGACGAACTGCGGGCCGGCCGCATCACCGAGGCGGAGTGGCGGGAGATGGAGGAGGGGATCGCCCGCTCGCCCGGGACGTGCATGACGATGGGCACCGCCTCCACGATGGCCGCGCTCATCGAGGCGATGGGCCTGAGCCTGCCGCGTTCCTCCTCGGTCCCCGCGATGGACGCCGAGCACCCGCGGGTCGCCGCGGAGGCCGGCCGCCGGGCCGTCGAACTGATCCGCGAGGATCTGCGGCCTTCGAAAATCCTGGGCCCCGACGCCTTCGCCAACGCGGCCGTCGCCCTGATGGCGCTGGGCGGGTCGACGAACGCGGTGATCCACCTCGTTGCGATGGCCGCCCGCGCCGGGGTCGAGTTCACGCTGGACGACGTCGACCGCGCCTCCCGCGAGGTGCCGGTGCTGTGCAACCTGCGGCCGTCCGGCGAACACCTGATGGAGGACTTCCACTTCGCCGGCGGCCTGCCCGCGCTGCTGGAACGACTCCGCCCGCTGCTCAAGACCGATGCCCCGACGATCACCGGCAAATCGCTCGGCGAGAACATCGCCGGCACCCAGGTTCACAATGACGATGTGATCCGAACCCCCGAAACCGCGCTGGCCGATTCGGGCGGGGTCGCGGTGCTCCGCGGGAACCTCGCGCCGGACGGGGCCGTCATCAAGGCCAGCGCGATGGACCCGGCCAAGCGGCGCCACCGCGGCCCGGCGGTGGTGTTCGAGGACTACGCGGATCTCGTCGCCCGGCTGGACGACCCGGACCTGCCCGCGACCGCCGATTCGGTCCTCGTGCTGAAAAACGCCGGCCCGCAGGGCGGCCCCGGCATGCCGGAGTGGGGCATGCTCCCGCTGCCCAAGAAGCTGTTGGAAGCGGGCGTGCGGGACATGGTGCGCGTCTCCGACGCCCGGATGAGCGGCACCAGCTACGGAACCTGCGTGCTGCACGTCGCCCCGGAATCCTTCGTCGGCGGCCCGCTCGCCCTCGTGCAGACCGGGGACATCATCGAATTGGACGTCCCCGCCCGCCGCTTGCACCTCGACGTGCCCGACGACGAACTCGCCCGCCGCCGCGAAGCGTGGCAACCGCCGAAACCCCGCTTTCAGCGGGGCTACGGCGCGATGTTCTCCGCCCACATCCAACAGGCCGACCGCGGCTGCGACTTCGACTTCCTCGTGCAACCCGGGGAGAACCCGGAGCCGGCGATGCATTGACGGGCGGGCGGGGCAAAACGAGCGTTCCAGACCGCGACCAGTTGATCGGTCCCGGCCCACCGGAGAGGCGGGGCGACGAGGTACTCCTGCCCCCCCCCGACCGAGAGTCCGGACGACGCCGCACGCGGCTCTGGCGTCAGCCCGACCAGCGCCCACAGCAGCCCCCGCAGAAGCCCCACGGCAGAGTGAGGGTGCGGACGAGTCGCCACGCCCGGCGGCCGGTAGTGGTCGGTGCGTCGGCCTGATCGTTCACGGCGCTAGGTTAGCCCGCACCGGGTAGTGGTCGTTGACGAACGTATCGCGGCCCCGGCTCGCCGCCTCGAACCGCTCGGCCTCGTCCCCGCCGACGTACAGCACGTCGATCGCTCCCACGCCCGGCTACGGGAACACGCCGTCCCCGGGGGTGTCGTCGTAGGTGTTACCCCATGGCCCGGCTGAGGCTCCGTAGCCGCTGTCCGTCCACCAGTTTCAGCCTGTCGACCCGAACCGGCTTCCTTGAGATCGGCACAGCGGCCCTGCCCGCCGTCAGAGGTGTCAGGGGGAGTTTGCAAGTTGTTGAAGTGGGGATACGAGTCCCCCGTCCGAGAATGCGGGCCCGGGACCAAGTTGCGGGCGCAGCGAATACGGTTTACCCCCTGACACCCCTGACACCCCGCTCTGTCCAGTGCCATACCCTTCTTGAGCCTGCCTCGATCCACCGAACGGCGGCGGCGTTCTAAGCGGCTCTTCGACCGGCTCGGTCGACGACACCTGACAACCCGCCGGCGAATGGTTCGCCTGCGTCGCTGAGTTGCCCGACGGATGGGGCGGGTCTGTGATGCGGCGCTGTTCGCCACGAGCCGGAGCGGACGCTGGGCTCCAAGGCGTCGCGTCGACGCAGGCGACGCATTCGCCGGGAGCTTTACGGGCGGCGGCGGGGCGGTTCGGTCCGACCCACAGCGGAGGAGCTGTTTGGCCGGCAGGCAAGTGACAGGTTTAAGGAAAGGGTTTAAGGAACGGGTCGAGACCTGATCGAACAGCATTGAGCAGGAGGATCCCCCGTCCGGGTTCGGGCGGTGCGGGTCTTCGCTTTTCGCTATCGGACAGACGGGTCACGTTACCGATCACCGGGCGGCCGCGAACGATTCTCAATTGCTAAAACGCCGACCTTCGCCGCTCCGGTGCATCAGATGGTTATCGGCCGTATTTCGGGCTTGTCAGTTCTCGACAACCGCGACCTGTTTGAAGTCGCCGTTGACGTTGAACAACGCAGAATATAGCGAGCGGGACGCGGCCTTGTCTTTCGGCAGAGTTTCCGAGTCGAGCAGTTCGCCAAACATGACGCGAACGTCGTCACCGAACTCCGGGTCCGCCATCAATCGCTCGAACTCGAAGCTATAGCGATCAAGTTGCACCATGTCCTGATCGTCCGGTTTCTGAGCGACGATGCAGACCCTTCCGACACGAAGGTCGGTTGCCTTCCTGGTTTGGACGCCGTGAGTATTGAGGTCGTAGAAGGCCTTCGGTCCGAAGAGTGTTGCGTGGGGACGCCCCTTGCAGTTGTTAAGTAAGACAGGTTTGTCCATCGATCGACTCCTGTGTGGTTGGAGGATTTCGTTCGCAGCAAAGCGCTACTGAGCAGCTGCCGGGGCCGCCTGAAAGACCTGCATGCCGTGCGAAACCGGGACGGCGGGCCCGGTCCGCTTTGTCCGTGGGTTCGCCGTTCGCTCCGGTGCTTGGGCTCAGCGCCGCACGGAGACTCCGGTCGAACCGAACACGACCACCGCTCCATTCCGCGCACGCACGGCCGGGAGGAGTTCCTCGACGCCCATGTGGTCGCCGAGGTTTCGGCCGTTCACCACCACGTCCATCGCCGTCGACAGCAACGGCTCGACCTCGTCGATCGCCCAGCAGATCGACTCCCAGATCAGCCGGACGGGGTTGCCGAATGCGCCGCCGCCGATCAGCGTCAGCGCCACCTTGTCGCGCCCTAACGCCGCCGCACCCAGGAGCGTTCCCAGGTACGCGGCCCGGAGAAGGGCGGCGCAGATCGGCCGAAGGTTCGGATCGCCCGCGCTGGCGCCGCTGTACCCGCCGCCCGCGAACGTCGACGTGAACGCCTGGCCGATGCGACGGTAGCCCGCCACGGCCCCGTCCCAGTCGTAGCCCAGGAGCACGGGAACGTCGTCGTGGACGCCGACGCGGATCTCCTCGAAGCGGTCCTCCAGGGCGGCCCGAAACGCCGACCGATCCGCAATCCCGGAGGAGGTGAGGTAGCCGCTGCGGACCTCCGCGACGCCCGGCGAACAGACCGCTTCAAGCAGGTTGAGTTGCGGGCCGTCGGTCGCCTGGACGAACCGTTCGCCGTCGGGGCCGGGAGCCGCGTAATGCCGCAGGAGCGTGCCCGAAAACGCGGAGACCGAAGCCCGCGGCCCCTGCGTCGGATCGCTGAAGTAACGTGCGACCGGCGTCACGTAAGGCCCGGGCGACTCCAGACAGTTGAACTGCGAAGCGACCTGGAACAGGGTCCCCGGCCCGGCGGCGGCTTGGAGGCTGCCGATATCCGTGGCGGCGGAGTCGCCGTCGAGGACCCACAGCCGCACCCGCCCGCCCGCACCCTGACGGCCCGCGGCGACTCGCTTGCGGAGGGTGCCGATCGACGGGGTTTCGAAGCGGCCTGCGGGAATGTCGACGCCGTCGCTGCGCAACGTGCCGGTCCCCGCCGCGTCGAAGTGAAACGACCTCTCGGGGGCGGCTCGGACCGCAGCCTCGATCCGGGCCACCTGGCGGCGATCGCCGGCGCCGGCCGAGGACTTCACGGCCGCGACGTGGGCCGAGAGGTTCTGCAGAAATTGCTGTTCGAGGCTCGGGTCGCCGGCCTGCTCGAGCACGAGTTCGATCATGAGTTCGTTCCTGGCATCAATGCCGACCTCCGGCCCAGGAGCGGATGAACCGCTCCTGGTCACCTTCAAAGGGGTGATGGTTCCTGGGCAGATCCGTGCGGAATCCCAGCAGCGCGTCGATCGCCTGTTGCGCCGTGCGACCCTGCCGGATCAGAAGGCAGGCGACGACCGTCCCCGTCCGGCCGTGGCCGCCCCAACAATGCAGATAGGTCGGCGTCTCGTCTCGCAGCCCCGCTTCGATCAGTTCAAGGGCTTGTTCCAAGGCGCCCTCGGGCGGGGCGCTGGCGTCGGGCATCGGGAGGCTCAGGCATTCCACAGCGGCCTGACGCTCGGCGGCCAACGCCTGCAGGCGCGGTACGTACGGCTCAAAAGGGCGACCGCCGCGACCTCGTTCGGTCGCCTCCATCAGACAGAGCACCCGGCGAACGCCGCAGTCGAGCAGGCCTCGGAGCTTATCGTCGCGAGTCGCGGGTTCCTGATCGCCGGGGTAATGGCCGGCGCACAGCAGGCCGTCGCGGACCCAGAAGCTCTGAGGAAAAGGCTTGATCGTCATCTCGACAGCTACCCATTCGGGGATATGAGGCGAACGAGCGTTTCTCCCTCACGCCGCGGAGCGACGTACGGACGTTATCCTGCGCCGGCGCACATTCGGGAAGCTCGAAGTCGACCGGACCGACGAATCCGCGGCGGCCTCGGCCGGTCGTCCGCTGTGATTGCCCTGCTGCAATTCCTTAAGCTCGACCGGAGAGGACGGGCGGATCAGGCGATGCGGCGCCCGACGGATCGATCTATGACAGCAAATCAACGGCCCCGGCGATGGACCTGAACGCGGACGTGGGCGAAACGACGGTCGAGCGGGACCGTCGACTGCTGCCCTACCTGACGTCGTGCAACGTGAGCTGCGGGGCGCACGCGGGCGGAGCGGAGTTGATCGTGGCGACGGTCCGGGAAGCCGTTGAATGGGGGGTTCCGGTGGGGGCCCACCCGTCGTACCCGGACCGACCGGGCTTTGGCCGGCGGTCCGTTCCGATTTCGGACGCACGGCTGGAGGCGGAACTGCTGTTCCAGATCGCGACCGTGAAGTCGTTGGTCGAGGCGTTCGGGGCTCGACTCCGTCACGTGAAGCCGCACGGCGCCCTATATCACGACGTGCGTTCGCCCGGCCCGCGGGCGGGGGTTCTCATCGCGGCCGTCAAGAGGATCGCCCCAGACGCCGCGATCGTCGGACAGGCGGGGTCGCCGCTCGATGAATTGGCGATCCGGCAGGGACTGGCGTTCCGGCACGAGGCCTTCGCAGACCGACGCTACGCGGCCGCCGACGCGCTGGTCCCGCGGTCCGACCCGCGGGCGCTGATCGAGACCGAAGACGAGTTCCGCGACCACCTCGGCGACTTGCTGGCCGGGCACGTCCGTGACGCGGCCGGGGAGCGGCACGTGATCCCGGTCGATACGATCTGCCTTCACGGCGACTCGCCGCACGCAGTCCATTTCGCACAGATCGCCCGAGGCATGATCGACGGCCGGACTAACCAGACCGCCGACCGCGGCGGCTCGCCGTCGTGACGATCCGGCGCCACGAGATCCGCCTCTTCGGCCGACCGGTCGTGGCGACCGAGTACCACGGCGAGTTCCTGTTACTGCGCCCGGCGTCGGCCGACGCGCGACTGCCGGCGAGTTTCGGTGCAAGGTTGTCGTCCCGTCGGCCGGAGTTCTGCGACGAGGTGATCGCCACGGAGCGGGAAATCTGCCTGAAGCTCAACGACCGCTACACGGAGCAGGGCCTTCAAGCTTTAAATAGTATTCCGGCCGACGACGCCGGCGCCGCCGACGGGCGGGCGGTCCGCCTGCCGGTCCGGTTCGGGGACTCGCCGGACTGGGACCGCGTCTGTCGTCACACGGGTCTGACGAGGGAGGAATATCAGACGGAGTTGCTGCGGTGTCACCTCTCGGTCGCCATGATCGGGTTTCTGCCCGGCTTCGTTTATCTGAAGGGCCTGCCGGACCGCCTGCAGGTTCCCCGCAAGGAGTCGCCGGACCGCCGTGCGGCGGCGAACTCGTTCGCCGTGGGCGGGGCTTACGCGGGAATTTACTCGCTGGAAAGCCCGGCCGGATGGAACGTGCTCGGCGAGGTGGGGGTGAACGTCTTACGACTCGATCAGTTGCCTCCCGTCAGTCTGCAGCCGGGCGACGTCGTCACCCTGACGGAACGGGCCTGAGGGGAAGCTGAGCCGTGCCGACGAACGCGACGATCGACACGAGCGGCGAAGCCGTCGGGCGGCTGTCCGTCGTGCGCGCCGGGATGCTGAGTCTGCTCCAGGATCGGGGGCGCCGGGGCTTGGCCTTCTACGCGATCCCGCCGTCCGGCCCGTTGGACCGCCGGTCGGCCGAGTTGGGAAACGCGATCCTCGGGAACGACCCGGACGCACCCGTAATCGAGTGTCATTTCGTGCCCCCGGCGCTCCGGTTCGAGTCGGCCGCCGTCGTCTGCCTGACGGGGGCGGACATGGGCTGGACGGTCGGCGGCCGTCCGGCGCCTCGGTACGCCACGGTCGCCGTCGCGGCAGGCCAGACGCTCGCGGGCCGTCCCGCCGTAGGCGGCTGCCGGGCGTACGTCGGCGTCCAGGGTTCTATTCGAACGAGTCGGTCCTTCGGTTCGGCCTCGACGTACGTGCCGGGGAGGTTCGGGGGGAACGGCGGCCGGCCGCTGGCGGCCGGCGACGTGATCCGCTGGCAGCGCCCGGAGGAGACGAGACCGCAAATGAGCCTCAGCCTGGCGGACGAGGACGCGTCGGACCGCCCGATCACGTTGCGGCCCGGGCCGGAGTACGACCGACTCACGCCGACCGCGCAGCATCAACTGACGAACGGCCAGTTTTGGGTCAGCCCGAACAGCGACCGCATGGGGGCCCGGCTGGAGGGGCCGACGCTGACGCTTCGGGAAACCGCCATGACCGACAGCGTGCCCGTCCTGCCGGGCATGATTCAGGCGCCGCCGTCCGGCCGGCCGATCGTGCTTCTCCAAGACGGCCAGACCACCGGGGGCTATCCGCGGGTCGGCTACCTGCCGGCCGCGGAGGTCGACCGACTGGTGCAGATCCCTCCGCGGCGACCGTTTCGCTTCCGGTTCTCCGCCTGAGGGTTTTCTATCTTAGACCGGGCGGGGTGGGGCCGTTTTCTTAGTGCCCCGCCGGTTGCTCCCCCGCGATCGTCGGAGGCATTCTGAAACCCGTGCCTCCGGGGGCGAGTCGATGGGACGATCGGTCGGAGTCGCGGACGAAGGAGGCGGACGGTCTTCAGAACGCGAGTTATCCCGCGGCTTTGGGGTCGCTGAGTTCGCGGCCGGCGACGGCGGGCAGACGCGGAAGGCGGACGGTGAACGTCGTGCCCTGCTCCGCCGTCGAGGCGACCTCGATCTCGCCGCCGCTGGCGTGGACGATCTCGCGCACGATGTACAAACCCAGCCCGATGCTGCCCGGAGCCCGCTGCAACGCCGACTCCAGGTCGGCATGGCGCACCAGCGGATCGAAGAGCGTCGGCAGGGCCTCCGGCGGGATCGGAGCGCCTTCGTTGTGCACGCTCAACACCACGGTCGAGCCTTCCGCTGCGACCGAGAGTTCGATCGGCCCGTCCGGCGCCCCGTGCTGAAACGCGTTGCCCAGCAGGTTGGAGACGATCTGCCGGAGTCGATCCGCGTCCCCATGGCCGGCGAGGTCGCCGCGCGGGCGAAAGTGCAGCGTGCGCCGCGGGTGGGTCGCGCGAAATCCGTCGACCACTTGACGACAGAGCGGTTGCAGGTTCAGCGGCGCGCGTTTCAGCGGCATGGAGCCGCCCAGCCACGTCGAGGCGAAGTCGATCATATCGTGGATCAACCGTCCCATCGCCTCCGCTTCCGTGCTGATCATCGCCAGCGCCTCGACGGACGTCGCGTCTCCGTCCGAAGGCGAAAGCAGACGCGCGCCCATGCGGATGCAGTTCAGCGGATTCCGCAGATCGTGGCCGAGGATCGCCAGGAACAGTTGGCGAGACCGATCGACTCGCTCGGTATAACTGCCGACGGCCTCGGCGAGCGACTGATCGATCGCCTCGTTGAAGCGGGTGACGTCGTCCAAGTCGTCCAGGTCCGGCTGCGGCAGGCTCTCGCGCCAGAGACGCAGAACGCTGGCGCGGAGGGCGCGGTATTCGGAGACGACCTCGACGATGTCGAATCCCGAGCCGACGCGCTCCCGGGCGTGCCGCGTCGAGGCGTCGTCCAGCCGGTCGCTCTCCCCGGCGTCGGCGCCGCGGCGCCCTTTGGACTTGCTGGCCTGCTGCGCGAGGCTCTGGTGGACCTGCATACTGCGGGCGGTCGCCAGCAGGATCTTCTCGGCGTCGTCCCGCAGGGCGAGCTTCGTCATCGTCGCCCCCGGGGCGAGGGCGGCCGCGAAGGCTTCCCATTCCGCGAGGATGGGCTCGACGTTCGCGAGGCTGAACTTGGCCAGCCGCATCGATCGCTTCGTGGGGGTGTCTCAGCCTCCGGCGGCCGAACTCGCGTGTCGGTGAAGCTCGCATGATACCGCACGCGATCACGCGGCGCGTCGACGTCGGCAAGGTAGAAACCGGCGGGACTGACGACGCCCCGCCCGCTGCGGGTCAGGACGGGTGTGTCCGCCCTTCCCATCGCCACGTCTTGGCGAAGCAGCAGTTCCGGAGCCGTGCGAACAGGCCCGCTGGGCGAGACCAAGCCCGGCGCAGGGATCGTCGATCGCCACGCACCGGCCCCCCATGTCCTCGCAAAACGTGCGTCGCATGCGTCGACGCCGATCCTCACGATCACGGAGCTCAGTCACGAGAGAGCACAACGCGGCCGGTGCGGCCGCCCCGTCCGGCCGCAAAGACGTCGCGTCGACGCGGTCGACGCACGCGTCGGTCACTTGATGAGCGGGGGCACCTTGTCGGACTCACCATTGCCGAGGAGCTATCCCGCCCGCCAGCGAGCGAGGCGATCGACGGACGAAAAGAGCGGGCCGCGGGCCGGAACCTTCCGCGCTTCGGTGGATCCCGCCCCGCCCGGGTTCGGGCGGGGCGGGATCACTGTTCAGCGTCCGGCCGATTCGCCGCTCCGATTCGTGGCACGGTCCCGCTTTGGCGTCCGTGCCGCCGACGTCCCGCGCTGGACCGTCGAATGTCGGAACCGCCCCCCGCATTCGCGCTGCAGTCCAGCGACGTAGTCGGCCTCCCTATTCGAGGAAGAACTCGCTGAGCGGGCGATAACCTTGCTCCGCCATCAAAGCGTCCCAATTGTCAGGCAGCTCGATCGCGATGGTGGCGTGGTTTCCGCCGGGCATGGTCTGCACCTTGTTTCGATCCGCGTCCCCGGTCACCAGGATGGCGGTTACGCCGGTCTGCATGACGGGGACGGTGTAGATTTTCTCCGCTCCCGGCAGCGCAGGGAACCAGGGCGGCGGCTCGGTCAGCGCGCCGTCTTCGTTGCGGACGATCCGCCTCATGTGCATTTCGACGGTGTACCGGGCGGGGTCGAAGGCGCTGCCCGGGTTGGCCCAGTAGTTGGAGTACGCCCGCTCATAAGCGGGCCGACGCGCCGTGGCGACGAGGGCGTCTTCGAGATCCCGCTTTGATTCATAACCGCGGGCCAGATCGCGGGCGACGTATTCGGTGATCAGGATGGTCCGGGGCGTGATAGGAAATTGCAACTAGCGGCGCAACGTCTTGCGCAAAAACGAGTTGGGCCTCACGGTAGCGGGTGTTCCACCATCCGCCCCGATCCCCCAGCGGGAGACCGCCGTGAGGCACCAACTCTGGACCGCGATCGTCGCCGAACTGGCCCGCCTGCACAACGGCCGGCCCGGCCGCGGGCAGCGGTTCAGCGACCGCCGGATCCTCGAGGTCTACTTCTTCGCCGTCGTCCGGAAGCTGCCGGTCCGCCACGCCTGCGACGCCCGCAACTGGCCGGTCTGGCTGCGGGGACGCCCGCTGCCCAGCCCCGCGGCGATGAGCCGCCGGATGCGGTCGCGGTCCGTCCGGGAGTTGCTGGCCGCCCTGGACCAGGCGGTCGTCCGCCCGCCGGCCGGGCGGGGCGACGGCGGCCTGGCCCACTGGATCGACAGCACGCCCCTGCCGATCGGCCCGACCTCGACCGACCGGCACGCCGCCTTCGGACACGCCGGCGGGACGAAGGCCAACGGCTACCGGCTGCACCTGTTTTTGCGAGGCGACGGGTCGGTCGCCGACTGGCGGCTGACGCCGATGAACCGCGACGAGCGGGTCATGGCCCGGCGGATGATCCGTTCGGCGAAGGCGACCGGCTACCTGGTCGGCGACGGGAACTTCGACGTCAACGCCCTGCACGGCGAGTGCGAGGTCCGGGGCGATCTGCGGCTGATCGCCCCCAAACGCAAAGGCGGCTTCGGCCGCCGCAAACACCGCCGGGGCCGCTACGAAAGCGCGGCGCTGCTGGCGGAGCCGCGGGGGCCGTTCGCGGCCGCGTTGATGACCGGCCGGATCGCGGTCGAGCGGTTCTTCGGGACGCTCAAGTCCGCCGGCACGGGCCTGATCGGCTTGCCGCCGTGGGTGCGGACGATGCCGCGGGTCCGGCCGTTCGTGATCACGCACCTGATCCTCGACGCCCTCCGCCGACGGGGCGCGGTTGCCGCTTGATGCAATTTCCTAGTGAGCTTCGGGCCGCTGCCCGTGGCGAACTGGCCTTTCTCCACCGCGTCCCAGGCCATCACCTGCATGATGTTTTCGGGGCTCGACGACGCCGGCGTGAGATTGTTGCCCCACATCAGGGCGGACGCTGCGGTCAACGCATTTTCATTGAGCTGATATCCCTGCTGCACGTGATACGGCTGCCAGCCGATCCGCAGGCAGGCCGCTTCGTCTTCCGCCATCGACCAGGGCATCAGGTATCCGAAGCTCCCCATCCGGTCCTGTTTGACGTAGTAGCCGCCCAGATTCAGCATGGCCAAGTTGATGAACCGGCCCAGGGCCGCGTTGCGGGGCTCGTTGATCTGCCCCTGCTGCGAATCCAGGCCCAGTTGTCGGGCGACCGGGCCGTTGACCCAGCAGAAGGGCGTCCAGGCGTGCGTGCTGGCCAGCGTGCGCCGATAATTTCCGTCCGCCAGGGCCTCGGTATAGGCCAGCAGGAGCGGCATGAACTCCGGCGGGCATCCCGACATCACGCCGTTGACGGCGACGTGCCAGACCAGGGTCTCCCGATAGGCGATCGGCAGCACGCCGACGACTTCGTCCCCGGGCCGGTCGGTGTATTTCAAGAACTCCTCGGCACGTTCGACCGTGGGCGGGACGATCGGCAGCCCGTCGGACCAGTGCTGCTCGGTGAAGAACCGGTTCACCCCGTCGATGGTGCCCGCGAAAACGCGGTCCTTCGGGTCCGTGTCCCCCGCTTTGCGACGCTCGGCGATCTCCGCCTCCTCGATCGGTTCCGTCAGGGCTCTAACGATCTGAGGCCAAAGGACTTCCCGGGTGTTCTGAAGCAACTCCTCCCGGCTGTGGGCCGCAAACGCGCCGGGATAGGTCGCGGCTCGCGGCGCGGGCACCCCGTTGTTGACCGCGGTGGAATAGACCTGCCTCACGAAGGTCGTGCCGGCGATCGTCACGGCGGGGATGCCGAGGTATTCGGCGGCGATGCTCGAACCGGTCTCTTTGGGGGTGCAGAGTCCGCAGCCGCCGTTGCCGGAGACGACGGCCTGCACGCCCATCTCCCGGAGCTTCTGTTGGAACTCCTCGTTGGCCTGTCGTCTGACGCCGGGGCCGGGAAAGGGGCCGCCCGAGCCGATCTCTCCAAGTAAGATCACGTGGGCCGTGGGATAGTCCCTCAGGATCAGCCGCTTGATCTCGGGATGCGTCACGTTGGCCATAAAACTGCCGCCGACGACGGCGACCGTCTTCCCGTCCAGCGTGCTCAGGCGGGGCGCCTGGTCGATCATGTCGACAGTCTGGTTGCCGACCGGCGACACGACGGCGTATTTCCCGGCTGGAACTGGAGCTCCCGGCAGCAGACACGCGTCGTCGCACTCGTAGGACAACGCGCCTCCCGCGGCGCCCTGGGCCGGCGTTATTGATGCGGACGACGCGGCGGGAGGGGCAGGCACGTCTCCCCGTGCCGATTGGACCGTCCCGAGACCAGCTGGCAGGGCCAGTGCCCCGGCTATGACGAGGGAGGTCAGCCGCAACGGCGTCCGCGGTCGAAGTTCTAGCACGCGATTTCTAATTTCCGGGGGGAGGTTCCGATCGTGCGGTTCGCAACTCTCCGCCCTTGGCCAGGGGGGCGGGAGCAAGACGGCGGTTGCGGACCGAGTCATCCGAGATTCAACGCCGCTCAGGGGCGTCGGTGTCGCTTCAAGTCGGAAACTGTCCGCCCGCCGGCCCGGCAGCTCCCCAGTCTGCGGACCGACCCCCACGCGTCGTCGTCCGTCTCCTGCCCGTACGCCGACAAAGCCGCCCCGGCTGCCCGCTCGCCGTAATCATACGCCTTCATTGGTAGCGAACAGGATCCGCGGGTCGGGGTGCAGACGCTCTGGCTGGACTGCCGGGCGTCCTCTGACCCGATGATGCGGGCCGTCGCGCGGCTGATCTCCCCCAGGCGTCGAACAGCCCCTTGCTCCTGCCGCTCCCGGCGAGCAACCCCGCCCCGCCCGAAGTTGAGCAGGGCTTCTTTCGAACATCGCAGCGAATCGCCCGACTTGACGCAGCTTGGCTTGCGAATACCTCCCGGCCGTGTTGAGATGTCGTCTCAACTCGACGACCGTCGGCTTCTGTCGGCGAATACGGCAAGCAATCGTCCACCCGCACCGGGTCGTAGCCAGCCCCGTTCGATTCGATTTCAATCTCCCAAACCGGGTGGCCCGTGCTCGCCGCTTCCTGTTCAGATTCGCGTTCCGGCGTCTCCGCCTCTCGGCGGCCACGGCTCGGGTTTACGCTCATCGAATTGCTGGTGGTGATCGCGATCATTGCGATCCTGGTTTCACTGTTGTTGCCCGCCGTTCAGCAGGCGCGTGAGGCCGCCCGCCACACGCAGTGCAAAAACAATATGAAGCAGATCGGGCTGGCGTTTCACAACTTCCACGGCACCTTCGGCAAGTTTCCGGACGCCACGACCTGGTACGACCCGGAAACCGGGAAATCGTCCATCGACTTCACCGACACGACGAAGCAGTTCGTCGAACGCACCTGGCCGGTCGATATCTTTCCGTTTCTCGATCAAGCGAACACGTTCGCCGAACTCGACGACGTTGCGCAGTTCGGCCATCGCGGCGGGTTGTGGGGCGAGGAAAACGCGGATCTGGTGGCCACCCATATCCCGACCTACGAGTGCCCGTCCTCCCCCGGTCCGCACGAGTTCACCGGCTGGTACCAGACGGTCGAGGGCGCTCTGCGGGAGGAGGCCCCGGACAAGGTCGTCGCCACGGGCGACTTTATGCGGCCGCGGGAACTGCAATACGACGACGGGACCGGGTCTCGCATTCTGCAAACGGCGCTCACCTGGAGGACGCCCACGCGGTTCCGGGATTTGAGGGACGGCGTGTCCAACACGATCTTGATTAACGAGACGGCCGGCGCCCCCGAGCCCTGGTACCGCGGCGAACAGCTCGGCCCGGACGACCCCCTCTACGACTGGTCCGTCGACCGCCTGAAATGGGTCGGCCCCTGGGCCTCCTATAAGCACTGGCGGATTCGCAATCATAGTGCCGACGGACGCACGCGGTTCGCCGGCTCCTGCCTGATCAACTGCAACAACACCGAAGCCCAGCCCTATTCGTTTCACCCCGGCGGCTGCAACGTGATTATGTGCGACGGCTCGGTGCAGTTCCTCAGCGAAACGATCGACATTGAGGAGGCCGTCGCCCTGTTCACGCGCCAGGCGAACGACGTCGCCGGCGAGTTCTGAATCGCCGCAGTCGAATCAGTCAGTGCGGCGTATTCCGCCGGCTCCCGCTCCGCCGGTCTCTGAGTTTCCCCGGTCTCTGAGTTCCCGGCTCCGCCGCTCCTGCTCAGCGGGAGGGAGGGCGGAGCGGAGGCCTGCCCCCGACGTCCTTCGACTTGAGCCGCCCCGTGAACGCCGCCGCACGGACCCTCTGCGCGCTGTCCGCCTGCTTGCTTGGGGGCTGCGGACCGGACGACGGGCACTTGGAGACCTACCCGGTCCAGGGCCAGGTTCTCGTGAACGGGGAGCCGGCGGCGGGCTGCACCGTCGTGTTCCTTCCGCTCGATCCCGAGGTGTCGAACAACGTCCGACCCGGCGGACTCACGGACGAGGAGGGCCGCTTTGAATTAGCGACCTACGAAACCGGCGACGGGGCGCCCGCCCTGACGTACGGCGTCACCTTCCGCTGGGAGGCGACGGACTGGCCCGGTCGCGCCGCGGAGGAGGCGATCGACCCGGTTCAGCCCGTCGGCCCGGACCGCTTTCAGGGGGCGCTGTCCAGCCCGAGCAAGTCCGGCGTGGAAGTCACGGTGGAGGAGGGCGAGAACGTCCTGGAGCCGTTCCGCCTGGACGACGTGAAACTGCTTCCCAACTCGAAATAATTCATGAAGCCCGGGACGCCCTCGGCCGACGGTCAGCCCGGCCCCGGGCGGACGACGCCGTGAACAAGAAACTCCTGTACGCCGTTCATGGCTGGCTCGGGCTGAACTTCGGACTGGCGCTGTTCGTGATCTGCCTCTCCGGCACGATCGCGGTGTTGAGCCACGAACTGGATTGGCTGTCCAACCCCGTCGTGCGGGCTGCGCCGCGGCCGTCCCGGGTCAGTTACGGCGAGATGTACGAGTCCGTCCGGGCCGCCTTCCCCGACAACCGCATTAAGAACATGTGGGGACCGGTCGGTCCGCGGTTCGCGTGCGAGTTCTGGATCGACTCCGACAAAGGCGAAACCGTCCGCGTCTACGTCGACCCGTACACCGGCGAGACCCTCGGCACGGCGCCGTGGTTCAATACCCAGCGGTTCTTCCGCGACTTCCACCGCCGCTTCTTTTGGTATTCGTGGTGGGGGATCTGGCTCGTCGGGGCGTTCGGCTTCGTGCTGCTCGGTTCGTCGGCGACCGGGCTGCTCTTTTACAAGCGCTGGTGGGCGAAGTTAATCACCCTCCGCGTCGGCAAGGGGTTGCGGGTCTTCTGTTCGGATCTGCACCGGGCGCTGGGCGTGTGGACCCTGCTGTTCGCCCTGCTGATCAGCCTCACGGGCGTCTGGTATCTCGTTGAGATCCCGCTGGGCTGGGCGTCGCGGGGGGAGCGACCGCGCCCGCCGAAGGTCTCCGAGGAGGTTTTGGACGACCTGCCGCCGGACGCGGAGCGGTTGCCGTTGGACGAATTGCTCGCCGGCGTCCAGCGGGTCGCCCCGGAGTTTCAGGTCCGGGCGATTTTCTTTCCGAACCGTCCGAACGCCCCCATGCAGGTGCACGGTCAGGAGACCGCCTGGCTGGTGCGGGACCGGGCGAACCATCTGTACGTCGATCCCTACACCGGCGAAATCCTGTCGCGGCAGCGGGCCGAGGAACTCGACGCGCTGGCCCGCTGGGCCGACACTGCCGACCCGCTGCACTTCGGCGACTTCGGCGGTTTAACGAGCAAACTCATCTGGTTCGGCTTCGGTCTGGCGCTCTCCGCACTGATCCCGACCGGCGTCTATTTATGGATCAAGCGCCGCGATCAGATCGCCGGCGGCGTCGTCGCTCGGGAGCGGCGGCGAGAGGCGGGGGGGGATGCGCACTCCCTCGTCAAGGCGCTCTGCGACGCGACGCGGCGTCGCACGGCCGTCGGATCGCTCTCCACGACCGCACTATTCGCGCTGGCCGCCTACGCCACCTGGGAGGCGCTGGCGAGACAGGCCCGCGAAGCCCCGGAGGGCGCGTGGCAGGCGTTGGGCGGAACCGGACCGATCCTGATCTACGGCACGTTCCTGCTGTCGGTCCTCGTTGCGTCGATCTTCTGGTATCGCGTCGCCTGGTTTTACGCTCCGGGCATTCCCGTCGCACGCAGTTCTGCGGATCCCGCCCCGAAGGGAGACGGATGACCGCTCAACGCCAGGGCGAAAAGCTCACGGCCGGGCTGGTCGCCTTCGGCATCCTCTGCGCGGCGGGCGGCTGAGCGACGGCACGGAGGCCTGAACGACTGGGGCCACGTCCCCGGCTATTTAACCGCCGGCGGCGGTCGGAGAAAAAGGACGACCGGAGCTTCGACAGGAAGAGCGCCGGCGACGCACCAGCCCCTCCTATCAATCGGCGACTTTTTTTGCCGGCCGGGCGGATAGAGATCGACGGTCAAGTCTCGCTGCTCGGGGACGCACCGGAGGGCAACGACAAGGCGCTGCGGGAATGGCGCACAGCCACGGCCGCCAGCAGCGTCACAGCTGTACTGCCCGGACGCGCCCCCGAAGGCGGCGGCTCGACGGTCACGATCGGCAGCGGGTCGTGCTGACGGCGGGGCGGTCGCGCCGGGGGATGGGGGCGTCGGTCATGCTGCGGGAAACTTGAGCAGCGGGACTCCGTTCCGGCGGCTCGCGCGCCGCGGGACGGTTGCGGCTGCCGGCGGGGCGGAGCAACCTCGAGGTTCCGCGGCGCCCCGCGGAACTCGTTCCCCCGAGAGGCGTCGATGATGCGGAAGCCCGCCCTGTTCCCCGCTCTGGCGGCGTGTGCGATCGGTTCGCTCGCCCTCGCGTCCTCGGCGTTCGGGCAGGAGGCGCCGCCCGGCAGCGCCGACGTCCGGCCCGACGGCCGACCAAACGTGCTGCTGATCGTCGCGGACGATCAGGGGTACAACGACCTCGGGCTGTTGGGGAACGGGATCATCACCCCCGCCCTGGACCGGCTCGCCGCGGAGGGGACGCGGCTGACGAACTTCTACGTCGCCTGGCCGGCCTGCACGCCGTCCCGCGGATCGCTGCTGACCGGTCGCTACCCCCAGCGGAACGGCGTCTCCGACATGATCCGCAACGAGGCCCCCGACTACGGCCACCAGTACGCCGCCCCGGAGTACGAGGCGACGTTCGAGCGGATCGGCGGCATGGACGAGCGGGAAGTCCTGCTGCCCGAGGCACTGGCCCCGGCGGGCTACGTCAGCGGGATCTACGGGAAGTGGGACCTCGGGTCGCTGCGGCGGTTCCTGCCGACCTCCCGCGGGTTCGACGACTTCTACGGCTTCGTCAACACCGGGATCGACTATTACACCCACGAGCGGTACGGCGTGCCGAGCATGTACCGCGACCTCGAACCGACCTCCGCGGACCGCGGCACGTACAGCACCGCCCTGTTCGAGCGGGAGGCTTTGCGCTTCCTGGACGAAATGGCGGCGAAGCCTGCGGGCGACCCGTTCTTTCTTTATCTGCCGTTCAACGCCCCGCACAACAGCTCGTCGCTGGACCCGGCGATCCGCTCCACCGTGCAGGCCCCGGACGAATATAAATCCCTGTACCCGCCGGTCGCGGAGGAGACGCGGAGGACGACTTACCGGTACGAGTACGGCGGCGGGGAGACGGTCGAAGTCGCCACGGGCGCCGCCCGGCGGCGGGATTATCGGGCGGCGGTGACGCGAATGGACGCCGCGATCGGCCGGGTCTTGGACCGGCTCGACGCGGCGGACGCGTTGGACGAGACGATCGTGATCTTCCTGTCGGACAATGGCGGCGGCTCCGGCAGCGACAACTCGCCGCTCCGCGGACGCAAGGGGCAGATGTGGGAGGGCGGCGTGCGGGTGCCGTGCCTCGTCCGCTGGCCGGCCGGCGGGGTGCCGGCCGGGGCGGTCAACGACGAACTGCTGACCTCGCTGGAGATCTTCCCCAGCCTGCTCGCCGCCGGCGGCGTGCCCGCTCCCGACGGCGTCGTGCTGGACGGGCACGACTGGTGGCCGACGCTGACCGACGGCCGTCCCTCGCCGCGGACGGCGATGTTCTGGGAGCGCCGCGACCAGCGGGCCGCCCGCGTCGGGGCTTGGAAGTGGGTCGACATGCCCGGCGTCGGTGGCGGGCTATTCGATCTGGCCGCCGACCCCGGCGAGACGACGGACCTGTCCGCGGCCCGGCCAAAAGCGCTCGAACGGGTTCAAGCCGCGTTCGACGGGTGGAAGGCCGCGATGAACGCCGCCGAACCCCGCGGCCCGTTCCGCGACTATTAACCGGCCCGGCGGCCCTCGCCAAACCGCTCGGCCTCCGCCCCGCCCCGCCGACGTACAGCATGTCGATGACACCCACGTCCGGGTACGGGAAGACGCCGTCGCCGGGGGTGTCGTCGTAGGTGTTGCCCTTCTCCCGGGTGAGGCTCCGCAGCCGCAGTCCGTCCAACAGCCTCCGCGTCATCAGGGCGTGGGTGTCGTCGTAGCCGTCGGTCCGGTCGTCGGCGAGGACGACGCCGTTCTTGCCGGCGTCCGTCTCCCCCACGTTGAAGTCCCGCCGACGACCGCGGTGAGGGTCGGATCGGCCGCGAGCCGCTCGGCGACGTGCCGGGCCCTCGCCGCGGCCACCAGTTCCCGCTTGCGGGCGTTGTCTCGGTCCTACTCGCCCGATCGGCCGGAGGAAGACTTCAGGTGCGTCACGAACATCACGAGGCCCAAAGCGGGTACGTCTGCGGCGAGGCACCCGCGGCCCACGCCCATGTCCGCGATCCCGTCCAGGTCGACCCGCTCCAGCCGGCGCTCCTCTGGCTAGCCGGACCGGGCGCCGCCCTCAGGGCCGCGGTCGAACACCACCGCGTTCGCCAGCGGGAGGCGGGAGAGAATCGCCACCTCCAGGCTGCTGTATTGGGCCTCGTCGTTCGGATTGAAGTCGCTCACCACCACGTGCTCTGGGCCGGTCGGCAGGCCCAGCGCCTCGGCGACCGTTCGGGCGACCGCCAGCGAAGTGACTTCGTCCAACAGCAGCACGTCCGGCCGCACGTCGGCGGCGAGGGCGGCGAAGTCGTCGGTCCGAGCTTGGACGTCGGCGACGGAGAACAGGGGGCCGCTGTTCCAGGTCGCCACCACCACGTCGCCGTCGGCGGATCGGTCGGTCGGGACGGACGCTGCGGGCGCCGACGGATCCGGCCCGAAGCCGTCGGGGTGGCCGGGGAAGCGGTTCGGGTCGGAGGGGAACTCCTCGGGGACCGCCGGCGAGTCCGCCTCGGGCTTCGGCCGACAGCCGCACGCCGCGAACAGAACGAGAACGAGAACGAGGGCGACGTTGCGGGAGAACACGGCGGGGGCCGTCCGGCGGGGGGCGGGAAACCGGGCCCAGCGTAGCCCGTCGACTGGCAGTTCGATCCGTCCGCCCGGTTCCGGCCCGCCGGCGCTCTCGCGTGCGTCCCTGCGACGGTCTCACACGGGGCGGAGGCCGTCTCGGGCAGCGAGGGCATCCTGCGGCGTCTCCTGGGCCGTCTTTGGCTTGCCGACGTTCGTGTGCGGGGGCGGCGACCGGTTGCGGCCCTCCGCCGGTCGGAGAATCGACCGGCTCCCGCGGTCGACGCCGACGGTCCGTGTTCGCCTCCAGCGGGGCCTGGCCCCCGAGCAAAGAACGAACGAGCCGGGGCGGGCGCTCTACACGACGAACCCAAGCTCGATCCCCAGGGCGACGAGCCCGTCGTGCAGGTACTCCCGCAGGCAGCGCCGCTTCCACGCGAGCATGGCGCGGGCCTCTGGGTATCGGGCGTAGAAGCGCCCGTGCTGGGTCAACTTCGCAACGGGCTCGCGTCGGGAAAGGCGGATGTCCCCCCGACCGAGCGTGAACAGGCCGGAAAGCTCGACGAAGGTCTCTTCGGGCAGCGTCGCGATCCGCTCTCGCAGGTTCCGGTAGCGGTCGGGGCGGGGAACCGCGAGGTTCGGCGGATGGGCCGGGGCGCGGATCTCGTCGACGGTGAGGTGGGCGAAGATGTGGAGCTTCTGAGGCGGGGGGACGATCGACGACTCCGAGAGGTCGGCCGTCCCCGCGAGAGTAGCCGTGCCGAGGATGTGCGTTTAGGCGAAGCGTTCGACGGACAGGCGGCGGAAAAGTCGGCTCCAGGTGCAGCAACCTGCCGACTCCGCGAGCGGCCGCGGTGGCCGCAAATTTAATTTGTAGATGTGTCCTTCATCGCGGTCTCACGGCCTCCGCCGCTGCGGCGGCCGTGAGCCGACCTCCGGGTCAGGAGGACCTCCTCCGGTGCAGGCCGGTCCCGCCGCTTCAAATTGACGTTACGACGGGGCAGATTTACGGAACCCTTGACCTCCGCCCGCCCGGGTCGTTCGAGACCGTCCTTGCAGGTTCGTGTCAGGGGTGTCAGGGACACAACTGAGTTCTGGACCCCGCGGCGGCTGGCGCCGACCGCAACGCGACCGCGGCGACCCGAAAGGCTCGCGGGCGGCGCCCCAGCCGTCCGACCGGCCGCTCCGAGGGAGCGGCCCCCGGGAGCCCCGGGCGCCGGCACGTCTCGACGCACAAATTCGATCCACGCGAACGCCAATGGCCGTTGGGGCCCGCGGATCCGAGGCAGGTCGAGCCCCGCAGGTCTGTACACGCCGTCAGACTGCTGAAGGCCCCCTGATACCCCTGACACCGGCCTCGCCCCATCGCCGGAGCGGGGGTCTGCTTCCGCCGGAGCCGCCCGTCCCGGCTCGGCCCCGCTCCCCTTCTCACTCCCGCGGCAGTTCCGCCTCGTTGGCCTTATCGAGCGACCGCAATGCCGTCGGCTCCGCTGTCACCTTCACGCCCGGGATCACCCGCCCCATCGCCGCCTCCATCCGCGCCGTCACGTCGTCGACCAGCGCCTTCGTCAGGTCCTTCTCCGCCACCTCCAGGACGATCTCGTCGTGGATCGCCAGCACGGGCCTGTAGCCGGCCCGCCAGAGGTCCCACAGGGCGAGGATCAGGCCGTCGGCGGCGACGCCCTGGAAGAGCGTGTTGCGGCTCTCGGTGAACAGGCAGTTGGAGCGGAACCGGCCGGTGAGGGTGCAGGCGTTCCGGCCGACCAAACGCTCGACGGAGCTCGCGAGTTTCTTCGAGGATTTCCGCGTCCGCATTTGCTGGGTGCGTTCCGCCCCAAGGTCGCCGGCCAGCGAGAAGGCGGCGTCCCACAGGTACGACAGCTCCTCCGGCGCGTACGGTCGACCCGATCGCGTCACGGGCTTCGGGACGCGCAAGACCTTCAACAGCATCCCGCCGAGCCAACCGGCGGGACCGTCGTCGTTGTCGTAATCTCCCTTCGACGCGGCGTAGGCGGCGGGAGTGAGGTTCAACCGCGCCGCGAGCCGCTGCCCGACGTCGGCCGCGTCCGTCAGGTACCGCTTCAGTTCCGGCACCAGCGCCTCGTAGGCGTCGATCCGCGCCTGGACCTCCTCGTCGGTCAGATCCACGCCGTAGGCCTCCTTCGCCTGTCGTTGCAGCGACGCCGCCCCCATCCCGCCGGGGCGGCCGAAGCTGACGGCTTTGGCGCTCTGCCGCTCGTGGGGCTCGACCTCGCCGTCCGTTTTGTTCAACACGGTCGCGGCGATCCGCTTGTGCAGGTCGACGTCGGGGTCGTCCACCAGCGCCGCCAGCGATCCGCCGAGCCGCAGCTGGTCCTGCAGAACCGCCGCTAGCACGCACAACTCGATCTGGGCGTAGTCGACGGCCAAGAGCACGTGTCCGGGTTTCGGGACCAAACAGGCTCGTACCGACGGCAACCCGTCCGCGGCGCGGGGGAGGTTCTGCAGGTTCGGCTTCGAGCAGCTCATCCGCCCGGTGTTCAGGAGCGGCCGGAACTGGGCGTGCACCTGCCCGCCCGAGGTCGACAGGGGGACGAAGTAGGTGTTCCGCAATTTCACGAGCCGCTTCAATTCCAGCAGCGTCGCCAAGACCGGCTCCTCGTCCGCCAACGCCGTCAGCGCGGACTCGTCCGCCGCCCACGCGCCGGAGTCGGTCTTCGGCTTCGGCAGGTCCGGCCGGCGGGCGTGCACGTCGCTCAGGAGGGCCTGCAGCGACGCCCCGCTGCCCGGTCCCTCCACCACGAACGGGACCGGCGGATCGCCGAACGTCGCCCCGGCGAGTTCGGCGCGGATCTGGTCGATGCGGTCGCCGAGTTCGTCCCGCGCCGCGGCGGCGCGATCGGCGTCCACGCCCAGCCCGGTGCGGCGCATCACGTCGCACATCACGGTGCTCTTCAGCTGGGTGTGGTGGGTGAGCGGGCCGTATTCGCGCCAGGCGGCCGCGAGGCGGTCGTCGCCGGTCTCGCCGAACGTTTCCCGCCGGTCCTTCCGCACGGCCCGTATGCGGGCCTTCAGGACGCCGAACAGCAGCCAGGTCGCGACCGCGTCGCCGGCGGCGTACCGCAGGTAGTCGGGCGGGATCGCGGCGACCGGTTTGTTGAGGAACCGGCCGAACCCGGTGCGGACGTCGTTGCCGGCGGCGTCGGTCACGGTCTTCGGGAGGTCGACGCGGAGGAACTCCGCGGCGCAGGCGTCGAGCGAGAACGCCCCGCCCGTCGTGCCCCGCGTGGCCAAGCCCAGCTGCTTGGCGAGGATCAGGGTGTCCCACGCCCGGCCGTCCTCGACGAGCGCATACACGTCGCCCCGCACGCCCAGCGCCTTCTGGACGACGGCGAGGTCGAAGGCGGCGTGGTGGAACGCCCAGGCGCAGTGCGCATGCGCCGCCCAGAACGCCGGCAGGTTCTTCCGGGAGACGAACACGCCGCGGTCGCCGTCGCTGGCGACGCCGAGCACGTAGTCCGGCACCCGCTCGGGCAGGTCGTCGCGGATCCGCGTGGTCTCGGAATCGAACGCGAACGTCTCGGCAAACGGATCGTCGCCCGGTGTCCATTCGCGGAACGTCGTCCGCTGCGAGCCGACCGCGACGTCGATTTCGGTCCGGCCGGTCAGCGCGCCGGCGGTGAGGAGCCTGCCCATTAAAGTTCTCCGAACTGATCGTCGGCGGCGGATTCCTCGGCGTCAGCGTCATCCATGTCAGGGCCGCCGTCGGCCGGCGCTCCGCCGTCGACGGGCGTGGCCTCGGCTGCCTCGGCGGCGGACTCTTCCCAGCACAGATTGTCACCCTCGCCGACGAGGGTGACGGGAACGGCGCCGGCGGGCTGCGGGCAGCAGGCGCGGCACACGATGGTGTCGTTGTGCAGCTTCCAGCCACGGACGAGGGCTGTGGGGGCCGATCCGACATCGCCGTCGTCGGACTGGGGATTGGGGAGTTCGATGGCCCAATCGGGTAGGGGGGCGACCGACCGCGGTACCAGGGGGGAAGGGCGTGGTTTGTCATTGAGGCGGAGATCATAGGCCGGTGGAAAATGAATTAAATGAATGCGGGCGAGTACCACACGCGGCCCCGCCCCGGCATTCAGGGCAGGCCGACGCCGAAGTAGTGCAGGAGCCGCTTGTCGCCCCCAGTCCGTTTCTGCTTGCCGATCACGCGCGGGAACGCGGCTTTGAGCTGTCGGCCAAACTCGCCTTCGTCGAGGGTCGGCTGGCCGCGGTCCGCGGATCATTGGCTGAATAGCTCCCGCAGCTTCGCCGCGGGCACTGCCTCGTTCGCGCCGAGCACGCAGGCGTCTTTGACGAAGACCTTCACTGGGCTGGCCAGCGCTTCCAGTTCCGCCCGCAACCCGTCCGACCCCGCCGGCTCGACGAGCCGGCCGGTCTCGATCAGGTCGAGATACCCGGCCAGCGCCCAGTTCAGAATGGCCGGGAGTTCCGGCCGCAGCTTGTCCTTCAGGCGCGGGTCCTCCACGCCATCGAAGGAATCCGTGAACTTGACGCCGACGAACCGGCTGGCGATCACGCCGCTGGGGTCCGGAAGGACCGGCAACTCGTTGCTCGCGATCACGATCCGCACCGGCGGGCGGGCGGTGACCGGCTCTTTATATTTCCGGTCGAACGTGATCGGGTCCCCGCCGGAGAGCGACAGCAGCATCTCGATCGGCGCTTCCCGGGACCGCCGGTCCGTCGGCAGGCGGAGGTCGCCGATCGACAGCAGCCGTTTATCCAGGAGGTCGGCCCCGTCGAACTGGCCGCCGAGCTTTTTCAGCGGCACCGCGGAACGCATCTCCGGCCCCAGCAGCGACTCAAACACCCACATGATCGTCCCCTTCCCGCTCCGCCCCGGGCCGATCATCATCAGCATCTTTTGAAACACCGCTTGCTGCATCAGTAGACCGCCAGCGAACTGCCGGAGCAGCCGGACCGGTTCGGGTCGGCCGGGGAACAGTTGGTCGTGCAGGAACCGCAGCCAGGTCTCCGGCCGCGGGGCCGTCGGGTCGTACGGCACGGGACTGACCCAGCGGGTGAACCGGCGGGGCGTGTGATCGATTAGGCACGGTGCTCGTGTCGCGAAGAACGGCAGGTGCAGCAGCCCATTGGCGGCGGGGAAGACTTCGGCCGGGTCGGCCCACCCGTCCGGCGGACCGCCGACGATCCAGTCCCCCTCGCCCACGCCTCTGGGCATCAGTGCGTCGGCCTTCGCGTGCATCACCGCCCCGGACACGACCTTGGGACGGACCTCGACGAAGTGCGGCTTCAGGGTCGTGACGGACCGCAGCTTGAACTCGTCGTCCGAGACGTCGACGAACCGGTTCTTATCCCACTGATAGATCTCCCCGTCGCGCACCCAGACACCGGGCACTCCGTCGACCGCGCGGCTTACGAGGATCACGCTGCCCAGTTCCTCCGGGTCGACGAGTCCGGCCTTCCGGCGGCCGGCGTCCTCGATCGACTCCGGCGGGCCGGCGTCGGCGATCAGCGCCTCCAGTTCCTCGACCGGGTGGGCCAGCAGGAAGTCGTCTATCCCGACCTTCTTGCCGTTCGGGCCCGGCGGCAGGAACAGCACTTTCACCTCCGCCCCGGCAGCCTTCAGCAGTTCCGCCAGCGAGACGGCGGCCTGCCGAACGGAGCGGTTGGTGCGCCCGTCGCTGTCGAAGACGATCGTGACTTCCCGGCCGTCCCAGTCGACCTGTTCAAGGCCCGGAACGAGGCGCTCTTCGCCCTTCACTTTGAACATCCAGAGGCCCAGCAGGGCGATTGTCGGAATTCCCTCCTGGACTGCCTTCAGCGCCTTTTTGATCCCCTCGGTGATGACGACCGGGGCCTTCGTCGTCAGCACCCCGTCTCGGGCGTCGGGCGGGATATAAGCGTCGGCGGCGTGGCCGCGGGTGGTCTCGTACTTGCGAGGTTTGCCGTTCTCGCCCGTCAGGGGCCTATCGAACTTCGCCTGCACCGGACCGTCCGGTGTGTCGTCTAGCGGCAGCAGCATGGCGTTCCCCAGCTTCGGGTTCGGGTTCGCCCAACCGAGCCGCTCGGTGGCTTCGACCGGCCCCGCCGAGCGGATGCGCGCTTCTCTAATCGTGCCGGCGGTCAGACCGGCGCCTTCTTCCAGCTCCTTGCGGTGGTGCGGCAAGAGCGGGTCGTCGCCGCCCGGGCCCTGCCCAGGGACGTTTTGTTGGGTTATGCCCACGGTGTCGTGCGTCCCCGCCGTTCGCCCACCCCCGGCCGTGCAAGGCCGAGGCGGGCGGCGGGGTGTTTCATCTAGAGGAGGTTGCGGAACGCGGCGTTCACACGCCGCGGGAGGTGAGCACCGCCTCCAACGCGTCCTCACGGCCGCCGTCGCCGCCGACGGGGGTCACGTCCGCGCCGCCGTTGAGGGCGGCGAGGAACGCGGCCGCCGCGTCCTCGGTAACGAACCACCGCCCGCCGACCCGCACGCAGTCCAACCGCACCCCCTTCACGCCGCGCTGGCGCCACCGGTGGCAAGTCGCCAGGTGGACGCCTAAACTCTTCGCGAGCTTGGTGAGGGGGACGAGGTTTTCGGGCAGGGGCATGGGAGCGAGGGCCGCGAGAATAAAAGGAGGTGCTCACCCCTGCACACCCCGAGATAAGGCGGCCGCTTATTTCTCGAACGGTTCGGAGTCCCGCCTCCGGCGACGCATCTTTCTGAGGAGCGGGTGTTTCACCCGTGGCCCGAACGATGTCGGTCGGTTGAACGAAAACGCCCCGCCGCCCAGGTCGGGGAGGCGGGGCGCACGGGCCCGTTGGCTGTCGTTCAGGTCGACGCCAAACCTGTGAAAGGTCCGTTCGCCTGCCCGAAATGCTCTTCAACCGGCGCATGATTTTCGCGGGACGTCAGCAGGCGGACGATCCGCCCGTCGCCGGCGGGCCGGCCAAGATTCCAGTGCGGATACCGGCCGCGGAGTTCGCCGCGGCAGGACAACCCGCACCGGTGCGGTACGACGCCGCCCGGGACCGCCACAGAGTCCTCGAACGCCGCGGTCTTCGCGGCGGCGGTCGACAGGGCGTTGAGTACGACGACGGAGAAATCGAGGGCCTCAGGTAGCGGTCGGCGGTTTCGGTTGCGCCGCGGATCGCGTCGCCCCGTTCGGGACGATGTGCGGGGACCGCGAGAACGACGGATGCCGTCCCCCTGCACACCCCGAGATAAGCCGCCCGCTTATTTCTCGGCAGTCGACGCCGGGCCTGACGCCGCCGCAGTTCTTTCCGACAAAGCAGCTAACAATTTCCGCAACCCCGCCGTCGCCTTCTCGACCGGGGGTGACTCCCCGTCCGGTCCCGCAAAGCTGTCGACGATTTCTTACCGGTCCTTGTCGCAGGCGGCCTCCTCCAGTTGGCTTAGTCTCCGCCGTGTCTCCTCTAAAACGCTTTGCGTGACCTCCGCGGGCTCCCGCTGGTCATGCTCACCTGGCGCCCGTTCCGCAACCCGTCGATTCTCCACGCTCGCGACCCCTTCGCCGACCCACTCCACGGCAACTGTCCGTCGCTCAACACCGCTGCCGGTCGCCCGGAGTCGGGCCTCTCGTTCCTCATCCCATTTTTCCATGAGGCCTTCGTGAAAGCCCACCGGCGCATCTTCAGCCGGGATGCACATCAGCGGGCGGACGAACAGATTCTCCCACTGCTCGAACGTGTAGACGAACCCGATGACAGCGAGGAACGCCGCCTCGTAACGGCTGCGGACCGTCTGCTCCTTCTCGCCCAACCGTTCCGCGACGGCGGGATGTAGCCCACGCTGTAGCGACTCAAGCTCTCGTCTGGCAAACCTTTTCCGTCGCCGTCGATAGACCTACCGCCGTGGGCGAAGCCGCCGTGAAGGTCCCACACTTCCAGCTGCGAATCTAGTTTATCCTCCCTCACCCGCGGTACAGTGTTGAAGCCAAGACGTTCCCGCAGAATCTCGTGGGCGACCTTCACTTGGTTCGCCGCCGCCGCCGGCACCACGCCCGCCGGTACGGCGACGAACGTGTTGCTCAATTCACGCCCGAGCGTGCTGCCCGGCCGGGAGCTGCGCTCGTCGAGCAGACGCATTGCCCCGGGAATGCCGGACATGTTCTCCCCGAGGGCAGAATTGATGAACGCGAGGCCGGCGTGCAGGCGGTCGGGAGCACTGAGTTGAAATAGAGCCGTTTGAAGAATCTGGCCCCAATGCGGGAACGATCTGGCGTCCCCGCGGTTGTCCTGAACTTCGGCGATCTCAAAACCTTGGTGCGCCGGACTGACCGGGGGGCCGAGCACGTCGCCGTCCCACCCGATCCGGCCGAGGGCCACCAAGGCGGACCAGTCGGCCAGCCGCTCGTCGGCCTCTTGATCCGGCCAGGGGCCGAAATCGTCCCGCTCCAGCTCTCGCTTCGCCCTCGCCCAACCCCACTGGTAGACGGGGTGTCGGCGGACCAGTTCCCACCGCAGGTCGGGCGGGTACTTGAAAAGGTCTTGCGGGGGACGGGGCTCCGGGATCAGTCGCGCGACGGTCCCCGGTGCCAGGTTCGCGAAGTCGGCTTCGGCAATTTCGGCGGGCGTGGGCACGACTTCCCTCGGTGTGGGTTCAAGGCAACCGGCGATCTATCCGCTCGCCTTCGCCAGTTCCACCGCCGCGGACAAGTTCCGCTCGGCGTAGATCTGCGTCACGTCCGCCCGCTTGTGGCCGAGGGCGGCCTGGGCGGCCTCCAAGCCGGCAGCGGCCCTCACTTCCGTCGCCTTCGCGTGACGGAGCCGGGCGGGGCTCCAGCTGTCAATCGCCACGCCCGCCCTCGCCGCTTTCTCGATCCCGTACGTGACCGCCCGGCGGTAGCTGTCGCGGTCGTAGTGGTCCCGGGCCTTCCGCTCCGGCTTCCGCTTCTGCTTGCGGCGGGCTGCCTTGGCGGCGGCGAGGCGGCGCGTCTCGCTCGGGTACCGCTCCGTGGCGCGCTCCCGGCCGGCGTACGGCGGGCTCTCCGCGTACCGCCACTGTTCCGCCTCCTTCGGCGAGAACAGCGGCTTGTCGTCGGGCCGGCCGTCGAGGAACGGGGCGAAGACCGCCTGCGCTTTCGGACCGAGCGGGACCGTCCGCTCCTGCCCCCGCCATTCGTTCTTGTGGCACTCCGGGCGGTACACCCACACCTCGCCGTTGCGGTCGACGTCGCCCGGCTTCATCTGCACCACCTCGCCCGGCCGCATCCCGGTTAGCCGCTGCACCTTCACCATCGCGGCGACCGGCGGGGAGAGGAACGGCAGCGTCGCCTCGACGTCGGCGTCGGGGACCGGCTTGACCGGGGCGGTCTCGCGGGCGGCGGTCCGCCCCATCCGCAGTCCGTCCACCGACTGCAGGCCGTGGAAGACGGAGGAGGGGACCAACTCCTCGCTGGCGCACCACTTGAAGAACCGGCGGATCCGATTGACGCGGGCGTTCGTCACCTTCCGCGACAGGCCCTGCACCGCGACCATGTGGTCCCGCACCGCCTTCAACTTCTTGGGGCCGAACTCGTCGGCCGGCGTGCGGCCGTAGAGCAGTCGGAGCGGCTTCAGCGACGCCTTCACGTCCGTCAGCTCCTGCGTCGGCTCGCCGTCACGGGCGTAGTACCCCTCGGCGTGGTCGAGGTAGGCGACCATCAGGTCGTTCACGCTCCGCCGCCGCGGGACCGGCGACTGCGAAACACCCCCTGACACCCCTGACGCCGCCCCGGTCGCGACCCCGCTGTCAGGGGTGTCAGGGGCATTAGAACAGTCGGCGGCGGGGCCGGGGGCGAGAAACCGCTCGGCGATCAGCCGGGCGTAGGCCTCCTTCGACTCCGGCGCCCCGAAGGCACCGAGGTAGTGGTGCTTGCCCGCGAGGATCACGCGGGCCTGGCCGGAGGGCTTGTGCAGCCGGTACGACGGTGGCTTGGAGGGGCGGCGGGGCATCGGGAGCGGGCCTTTCCGGCTCGCAAAAGTGGTAGGACTACCACTTCCGCGGGCGGGTGAGGCCGCTCAGCCCCGGGAGGCTGGTAGACGCAACAGGCGTCTTCGGCGGGACTTACAACAACTACGCCCCGCAGGATTCGAACCTGCAACCTTCGGTTCCGTAGACCGACGCTCCGGGGGCGAGACGCCTACGTAGTAGACATTCCAGGAGGCGCCTGGGTACGATTCTCCGCCCGCTTCGCGGTAAAACGTACCCAGAAATCGTACCCAGCCACTCCGGCATGCCGAGGAACAAAACGCGACTCACCTGGAACCCGAGAGCGGGCGGCGGAGGCCGTTGGCGGAAGATCTACAAGGGGCGCCTCTGGCAGTCCGACCGGTGCCGCTGCCGGTCGGATCGCGAGGCCGAGCGGGCGGCCTACGCGGCGTTTTGCGAGTGGCGGGCCGGGTTGGACGCCGCCGGCCCGGCAGATCCGAAGGTTGCGGCCGCCTTCGAGAGGGCTCAGGAAAGAATCGCCTTGCGGCTCGAGTGGTGCGACATGGAGCTCGCCGCCGTTCGGCGGACGGGGCGGGTGCCTGGGGAGGAATATTCCGACGCCGAGGGAAATCAGCGGGACGCAGCGGGGTGGGAGAACTACCTCGTGGCCGCCCATACGGAGGCTGCGTCGGCCCAGCGTCAGATCGCAGCCGCAGCGGAACACGGACAACTGCCGCCGGACGGGTGGGGCTCAATCGCCGGAGGACCGGACCTTCGTCGACTGGTCGAGGCAGTCCGACAGGAGCGTCCTGAACTTGATTCTCCGGGAGCCGACCGGCGTGAAACGTCAATCGCTTTCAACCTCGAAGGCGGCCCGGTCGCCCACGAGGCGCGGGCTTGGCTGCGGCGGGACGGGGAGATGCACGCCGGGCGACGTCGATCCGGGGCGACGCAGGCCCCGCGGGACCGCACAGTCGCGGGGACGGTCGCACGCTACCTCGAGGGGATGGCGGCGGCGGGCAGCAAGCCGTCGAATCGCGCGCGGGCCGCCCAGCGCCTCCGAGAGCTCGTCGCCTTTGCCGGCGCAGACGAAGTCGCCGGTATCGACTCGGCGTGGGTCGACCGAATGCGCGGGAAGTTCCTCGCTCAGGTCTCAGACGGCCGCTGGTCGCAGGAATCCGCCCGCCTCGCCTGGAACCGGGCCCGGACGTTCGTGCGGTGGTGCTACGAGCGGGAGCTGCTGGAAACGCTGCCGCGAAACCTCGCCTCCGCGACGATCCGGTCGGCTCCCGCCGCCCCGACCCCGGTCGATCCCGCCGCGCTCCGCAGGCTCGTCGACGCGGCGGCGCCGCCGGCCGCGGCGGCACTGTTGCTCGCGGCGAATTGCGGGTTCGGGTCCGCGGACATCGCGGACCTGCGGATCGACCAGTTCGATCCCCGCCTCGGTATCGTCACTCGAAAGCGAGTCAAACACGACGCCCGGGAGAAGGCCCCCGTGGTGCAGTGGGTGCTCTGGGACTGCGCGGTCGTGGCGGTCCGGGCTTGGGCGGACGCCCGACCGGAGCCCGCCGATCCCACGTACTCGGATCGGCTCTTCCTCACCCGCGACGGCTTGCCCGCAGTTCGGTGGAAGGAGCGCCCCGGGCGGGAGCCCGTTCGTCTCGATGCAATCCGCCTCGCCCTCAGTCGGGTCGGGACGAAGCTCGCCGCATCCGGTACGCCGACGCCTTCGGGCCTCCGCCAGTTCCGTGGCGGCGGCGGGCTTCTGGACGCCGACCCCGACCCCCAGTACCACGGGCTGAGCGAACTCTGGAAAGGCAACCGTCCCACCGGCGTCTCGGCTCGACACTACGACCGTCCGCCGCTGGTCCGCCTGGCCAAGTCCTGCGCACGACTCGGGGAGCAGTACGGCTATCCCACCGACCCCGACCGGCTCGCCGCGGCCGAGGAGCGCGCCCTTCGCCTTGATCGACAGGGGATCGAAGCGTAGACAGCTGTGCGGTGAGTTTGGTCGCCCCTCAGGAGAACTCCCCAGCACCTCAAGCGAACTGCCCCAAATCGACCGCCGGATGCAGACGGAGTGCTCCGGACTCTGATCGGCCAATTGTGTCGAGTCCGAAACTTCGGACCTGCGAATCGCCCCCGTTTCCGGGGCAGTCGGCACTCCTTTGGCGAAGCGAACTACGAAATTTCGTGAACAGGGGCCAGAGGTGCGAACCAATTCGATCTTCGCCAACCGATTCTCCCCTGGGAGCCACGCTTCATAGACGGGTATGAATCTCGGCGAGGGGCCGAAGCGACGCGAACGTCTGACCCGCGGCGGGCGAGGTCCTCGCTTTATCCCATGACTCCGCGTCCCGTGTCAGAGTTCCACCTCTCCCTCCGTTAGGGACGCGAGCACCGGCATCTCTCCCGCCTGATGTACTTTTCGCGCAGCACCAACGACCGCACGAAGTCGGATTGGGAACCGCTTTCCGACCACCTCGCCGCGGTCGCCGCTCGGGCCGCGGGGTTCGCCGACTCCTACGGGGCCGCCGATTGGGGCGAAGCGGCGGGGCGTTGGCACGATCTGGGCAAGTACTCGCGGGACTTTCAGGACCACCTCGTCACGCCGTCGCAGGTCGATCACGCCACCGCCGGGGCGCAGCACGCCGTGAGGGTGCTGCCCGGGCCGGTGGGTCGATTGCTGGCATACGCGCTCGCACCGGGCGACGTGACGCGGAACGGCCGCCCCGCCGCAGTAAGACCCAGATTTGGAGAGCCAGACGATGAATCGAACGGCCCCAGTGCCGGGCGTCTTCTACGGCCACAGCACTAACCGCGGGGGGCGGTGGGAATGGCTGGATGAGCATGTCCGCCACGTCGCCGACCGCGCCGCAGGGTTCGCGGCCCCGTCCGGGGCGGCCGAGGAGGCGCGCGGCCGGCCTGCTGCACGACCTCGGCAAGTACTCCGCCGCCTTTCAAAATCGCATCCGGGGAACGGCGGACGGCGTGGACCACTGGACCTTCGGGGCGCAGTGGGCGTGGGCGGGTCTCGGAGGAACCTGGCCGAACCTGGCGGAGGCCGTCGGCTGCGCGGTCGCCGGCCACCACGTCGGATTGAAATGCCCGGAGCCGGGGGCCTCGAATCCGGCTCCGATCAGGGCCGCGGCCGACGGGGCGCAGAAGGAGGCGAAGGCTTTGGGCGAAACCGCCCCCGAGGACCTGCTCCGTCGGTTCGCCGCCGACGGGTTCGCGTTTCCGTCCCTGCCGAAGTCCGCCGAGAGCCGGTGGCGGGAAGGCCGCGCCGGCCGGTCGGTCGCGGGCCTGCTCGATACGCGGATGCTGTTCTCCGCGTTGGTCGACGCGGACTTCCTCGAAACCGAGGCCCACTTCGACGGCGACGCGACCGCCCCCCGCCGGTACCGCCTCGCCGGCCCGCCGCTGAACGCCCCCGCCGCCGTGGAGGAACTGAAAGCCTTCCTTAACAAGACCGTGCGATCGCGTTCCGACGCCACGGCCGAGGTCCGCGATCTGCGACGCCGGTTGAGCGAAGACTGCCGCGCCGCCGCCGCCGGCGCTCGGGGGCTGTACACGCTCACCGCCCCGACCGGGGCCGGCAAAACGCTGGCGATGCTGGACTTCGCCCTGCGGCACGCCGCCGCCCACGCGGACGGCCCGAACCCGCTGCGGCGGATCGTCTGCACGATCCCGTTCCTGTCGATCATTGAGCAAACCGCCGACGAGTATCGCCGCGTTTTCGCCCCGGCGTTCGGCGATGAGTACGTCCTCGGAGACCACAGCCTCGCCCCGCATCGCGTTCCGAAGGAGGGAACGACCGACCCCGCCGAGGGCCGCGCCCGGCTACCGGCGGAAAACTGGGACGCCCCGCTGATTGTGACCACTGCGGTGCGGACGTTGGAATCGCTGTTCGCCAACCGCCCCGCCGCCTGCCGGAAACTGCACCGGCTGGCCGGCAGCGTGCTGCTGCTCGACGAGGTCCAGACCCTCCCGCCAGAGTTGGCGGTCGTCACCTTGGCGGCGGTCTCCCGCTTGGTGGAGCGGTACGGCTGCACCGCGGTCGTCGCCACCGCGCCCCAGCCGGCGTTCGATCACCTGCACGACCGCGTGGCCCGCCTCTGCCGGGACGGATGGACACCGACGGAGATTCACGCTCGCCGCGACGAGTCCTTCGCCGTCGCCGCAAATCGCACCCGGGTGACGTGGCGGACCGAGCCCACGCCCTGGGACGCCCTCGCCGACGAACTCGCCGCTCCCGACCGGCGGCAGGTTCTGTGCGTGATGAACCTTAAACGGCACGCCGCAGGGCTCGTGGAGCGGCTGGAGGACCGGCTGACCGACCCCGCCGACTGCCGCGGTCTGCTGCGCCTCTCCACGAACCTCTGCCCCGCCCACCGCCGGCGAGTGTTGGCGAAGGTCCGCGTCCGGCTACGGACCGGCCGGCCCTGTCGGCTGATCGCCACGCAGTGCATCGAGGCCGGCGTGGACGTGGACTTCCCCGCCGCCTATCGCGCGACCGCCCCGCTGGAGGCCGTCGCCCAGGCCGCCGGCCGCCGCAACCGCGGCGGGCGGATTCCGACCCCCTGCCCGGTCGTCGTGTTCGAGCCGGAGGAGGTTGGGAAAGCCCAGTTCCCGCCGGGGTACGGGCAGGCGGTCAGCGTCACGCGGTCGGAACTAAAGCGGTACGACGCGGACGCCGCCGTCCGCCTGATCCACGATCCCGACGCGATCCGCGCGTACTACGAAGCGTTCTACGGCCTCACCGGCAAGGCGGAGGTCGCTGCGGAGTGGGAACAGGCCCTGAACGCCTCGGACTTCGAGGCGATCTGCCGACTCTACCGCCTAATCCGCGACGACACTGTTCGCGTGCTCGTCCCGTACACCGGCCGACCTACGACCGCCTGCGGGAGGCGACGCAGAACGGCGTGCCGTACAAACAGATGACCAACTGGGCCTCGGGGGCCGCCCCGCACGCGGTGAGCATCTTCCGCGGCGCCGCCGAGCGCTCCCCGCACCTGGTCCCGGTCGAACTGCGGGTCGGCAATCGCACCGAACCCACGGAATGGTTCGTGCTGGAGGATCCCGAAGACGCCCTCGGCCTGTACGACCGCGACCGACTGGGCCTCCGGGAGGTTGACGGGAGCGGGATGTTGGCGATCTGCTAAATTCGGCTTTCGCAGTTTTACGCCGCGAGTATCACCAGGGGCTTCAGGCGGTCCCAGAGTTTTTTCACGCCCGGCTCTCGGGCGGCCGTCGGGAAAGTCGTTCGGGCCGTAGTTTTCAGGCACTCCAGCCGCAACGCGGCCAGCATGTCGGCGAAGGACGCCCCGCTCTTGCCGGACCAGTCTCGCAGCGAGTCGGCCAGCTCCTCACGGGCCGTTTCGTGCCACCAAACGACCAGACCGTACAGCAGGGACCCGGTCGCCGCGGTCCGGCGGGCCGCCTGCGTCGTGCGGTTCTGCGGCTGGCCGATCCCCAGCCGCTGCTTGACGTCGCGGAAGGCGACCTCGATCGACCACCGCCACGAGTACCGACGCAGGATCGTCTCGGCGTCCGGTTCGGCGTCCGTCGCCGCCGGGGCGGTGTAGAACGCTTCGACGCCGCGGCCGCCGCTGAGATGTTCGATGGCGACGACCCGCACCGCGCGGTACGGGGCTTTATGAAACCGGCCGGTCCCCTCGGCCAGCCGCACCCGGCAGGCCGGGCCGTCGTACAGCTTCAGCGTTCGCCGGGGCAGGCCGTCGGCGGCCAGCATGTCCCGCGGGTTCGGCAACGCCTCGCCTCGGATGCGGGGTCGGCCGTTCTGCCCGGGGCGACGCGGCCGCGGCGGTTCGCACAGCCGGACGTTGGCGACCACCCGCCCGGTCACGGCGACGGAGTCGGGGATCTGCGCGAGCACGACGGGAGCCGTATACGCCGCATCGCCCAGCAGATGCAGTCGTTTGCCGTCTCGCCCGGCGTGACGCTCCACAATTCGCAGCATCGCGAGCATCAGTTCAGTCTTCTTGCGATAAGCCCGCTGCCACTTCTTCGCGGACGCCTTGTTCAGGTACAGCCGGCAGAGGACCGGCAGCGTAAACGGCCGACCCGGGACGTGCCGACTCTCGACGACCACGCCCAGCACGACCCAGCAGTGGCCCCACGCAAAACTCGTGTACCCGCGGCTGGAGAGCAGCGGGTCGCGGTGCATGCCGGTTCCGAACACCTTCAGGCCGCGGCGGGGCAGGAGCGTATCGTCCACGGCCAGGAAGACAGTCTCCGCCCCGGCGGCGAACAGGTCGAACAGGGCCAAGCCGACCCGGTCGATCGACCACGCCGCCGAGGCGAACAGGCGATGGAAGGCGGCGTGATGCCGGTCGGCGCCGGCGGCCCGGACCATGCCGAGGATCGTCCGCCGGGGGGCGCAGATCCAGCCGGCGAGCAGCGTCGTCAGCGTGGCGAACGTCGGCCGGGTCGTCGACCGGGCGAACGGTTGCAGCAGGGGCGTGAAGCCCTATCCATGGGGAGCCGGCCTCGTCCGTGACGGCAGAGTGATGTCCGCCCTCAGGGTACGAGTCGCCGGCTCCCTTTTTCACGCACCGCCTGTCGAGGCACGTGGAGCGAAAACTGCGAAAGTCGAACTTAGCAGCCGGAGCGTGTTCCGCCGCCCCGGTCAGTTGCGGGCCGTGTCGCCCGTTTGTGTCGCGGCGAGGTATTTCATCGGCTCGGCGTGGACCCGTTTGATGCACCCCTTGCAGCAAACGAAGACCGTACCGCCGGCGACCGGCACCTTCCAAGGCACGCCCATCGAGCCCAGCGGTTCGTCCATCACCGGACAGGTCGCCTGAGCGGCGATGGCGGCGGCGTCGGCGTCCGTGGCGCGGGTCGCCGGCGGGGGCGGCAACATCGCGACGTATTTCGCCGGTTCGGCGACGACCTTCTTGATGCACCCCTTGCAGCACACGAACACCGCCCGGTCGCCGACCGGAATCTTCCAGGGCACGCCCATCGAGCCCAGCGGCTCGTCCATCACGGGGCAATCCTTTTGAGCGGCGATCAGAGCGGCGTCGCCGTCCGTCGCGCGAACGGGCGTCCCCGCCGTGAGGGGCGCAGCTTGCGGAGCGCCGATCGTGGCGGCGCCGCGGACGGTCGTGACGTTCGAGCCGACCCCCGGCACGCCGGAGAGGCGGGCGGCGACCGCGACCTCCTGCCCCGCCGCCTCCGACAGGTCCAGCGGCAGGGCCAGCAGGTTCGATGGGGCGTTCGCGCCGGCGGCGGGGTACAGGTCGTAGCGGTAGCTTTTCGGGTTTCCCGCCACCTGCAACGACACCGCCCCACGGACTCCGCGGGCGGGGACGGGGCGACCCTCGGCGTCGGTCAGCCAGAACTGAACGCCGCCGACGCCCAGCACGGTTTCGCAGCGGAGGTGACCGACCGCGGTCACCTCGCCGCCGTGGGCGCCGCATTCTTCGCAGACGGCGCCGGTGGCGGCGTGAGCGCGTGCGGCGTGATTGTGCCCCGCGTGGTCGTGGGCGGAGCGGCCGGGGGCGGTCTGGGCGGCGGCGAGCGCCGGGGCCAGCAGCAGGGCGGCGGCGGGAAGCGCGAAACGTCTCATCGAGAAGTCCTTTCAGAGCAGAAGCCGCACAGTCCGCGTGCGACCGAACGTGGAAGTCGGAGGGTCGCACATGCGTCCCCCCGGGGGATACCCCGCATGGGTATTTTGTCAGACCGTCGCGGGGGAGAGACGGGCTGCGGCGGGTTCGTCCAGATCCTCCGTGGGCGTGTCCTCAGTTCCCGCCCAGTGCCGGTCGTGCAGCCCGGCTTTCAACTTGAATTCCTTGAACCCGCAGAACAGGACCGGGACGACGAACAGCGTGACCAGTTCGACGGTCATCCCGCCGAACACCGGCAGGGCCATCGCCCGGGCGACGTCCGCTCCGCGGCCGTCCGACAGCAACACGGGAACCAACGCCAGCACGGTCGTGGCCGTCGTCATCAGGCAGGGACGGATGCGGCGGGCGCCGGCGACGACTGTCGCGGCCCGGATATCCTCCACGGTCCGCAGCCGGCGGCGGGTGAAGACTTGATCCAGGTAGGTGGCGATCACCACCCCGTCGTCCACGGCGATGCCGAACAGGGCGATGAACCCCACCCACACCGCCGTATTCATCTCCGTCCCCGCCAGCGCCAGACAGATCATCCCCCCGCCGAACGCCACCGGGATGCCGGCGAACACCGCTAACGTCAGCGGCACGGCCCGGAACTGGAAGTAGATGAGCAGCAGATTGATGCCGATCACCAGCGGGACGAGCCACATCAGCCGGCGGTTGGCTTCGATCTGATTGCGAAAACTGCCGACCAATTCGAACGAATAGCCCGCCGGCAGGGTCAAGGCGTCCGGATCGCCCGCCGGCTTCGCGGCGGCGTCCCGGAGGGACTCTTCGATCGCGGCCACGGCTTCGAGGTCGCCGACGGCACCGCTCGTCGCAAACGCCACGTGGGCGACCAGTCGGGCGTTCTCGCTGGAGATCGCCCCCGGCCCCCACGTGGTCGTTAGCGTCGCCAACTCCGACAGCGGGACCGTCTGCCCGTTGTAGGCGACCACCGGCAATTCGCCCAGGTCGTCAATGCGTTCCCGCAGGTCGCGACGGTAACGGACGCGGACCGGATAGCGCTCCCGGCCCTCGACGGTGCGGTCGACGTTCATGCCGCCCAGAGCCGTCTCGATGACGCGGTTCACCATCTCCACGCTCATGCCGTAGCGGGCGGCGGTCTCGCGGTCGACGGCGAACTCGACATAGGGTTTGCCGAGCACGATATCCGGGTTCACCGTGCCGGCGTTGACGTACGGGGAGTCCTTCAGCCTTGCCGCGACGGCGCGGGCGGCGGCGGCCAGTTCGCCGAGGTCGTCGCCGTAGATCCGCACTGCTGTAGGCGCCTTAATGCCGCTTTGCAGCATCACGACGCGGCCCTCGATCGGTTGCAGGGGGGACGCGGGGGTGACGCCGGGCAGCGTGGCGACGGCGTTAATTTCCTCCCACACGTCCTTGCTCGTCACGCCGGGCCGCCACAGGTCGCGGGGTTTGAGCATGACGTAAGTTTCCACCATCGCCGCCGGGGCGGGGTCCAGGGCACTATCCACCCGGCCGATCTTTCCCAGCACGTCCTCCACCTCGGGGATCTGCCTGATCAGCACGTCCTGCGTTTGCAGGACCCGCATCGCTTCGCTGAAGCTCGCGGCGGGGTAGAGCGTCGGCATATAGAACCAACTGCCCTCGTCCAGGGCGATCCAGTCGTCGGTGGAGAGGCCCATAAACTGGCTTTTCGCCTCCAGATATCCCGGCACGGCGTTGAGGTCGGCGCCGAGGTGAGACGCCCCCCGCTCCACCGGCTTGAGGACCGTCCCCAGCCCGAACCACGCCCCCAATCCCAGCAGGACGATCAGGGCCGGGACCGTCAGGAACCCGATCTTGTGTCGCAGGAAGAACCGCAGCGTGGGCTCGTAAATCCAGACGATGAAGCGGCTGACGGGGTTTTCGTCGACGGGGCGGAGGTGCTCGCGGGTGATCTGGTACCCGACCGCGAAGCCGATCGTCGCCGCCGCGAGGACGACGTGCACGGGGAGCACGGCGTACCCGCCGCCGGGGAACAGCCACCCGCTCAGCGCCGCCGCGGCCCGTCCGCCCCAGACGAGGGCGCTGCCGGCAAAGACCGCCGCCCCGGCCAACCCGGCCCACGCCGCCGTCCACCGCGAACGCTGTTTGCCGCCCAGTAGCAACCGGCAGATCGGGGGCACGAGGCAGACGGCCACGATCAAAGCCGCCACGATGCTGAAGGTTTTCGTCCACGCCAGCGGGGCGAACAGCTTGTGGTCGCGGCCGGTGAGAAAGAAGACCGGCAGAAAGCTGACCACGGTCGTCATGACCGCTGTGAACACCGCCGGGGCGACCTCGCCGGCGGCCTCCTCGATCACCTCCACGCGGGTGCGGTCGTCGCCCGGGTCACGAACGCCGGCCGTCCACGACGCGAGATGCTGATAGATATTCTCCGAGACGATAATGCCCATATCGACCATCGTGCCGATCGCGATCGCGATCCCCGCGAGCGACATGATGTTCGCGTCCACCCCGCCGACCCGCATCGCCCCGAACGCCAGCAGCACGGCGACCGGCAACGTGGCGGCGACGGTCAGACTGCTGCGGATGTGCAATAGAAACAGCAGGATGACGGCGGCGGTGATCGCGATCTCCTCCCACAGCGCCGTGGCGAGGGTGGCGATCGTCTCGTCGATCAGCCCGCTGCGGTCGTAGACGCCGCGAATCGTCACTCCGTTCAACGACGGTTCGATCTGGCGGATCTTCTCTTTAACTCGGTCGATGACGGCCCGCGGGTTCTCCCCGTAACGCATGACCACGACCCCGCCGACGGCCTCGGCGCCGTTGAGGTCCAGCGCCCCGCGGCGGAAGTCCGGACCGAGCTGCACGTCGGCGACGTCCTTCAGCCGAACCGGCACGCCGCCGCGCTCGGCAACGACGGTTTCTTCCAGGTCCCGTACGGCGTCGCCGTCGTCCCCGCCCCCAACGAATCCGCGGCCGCGGACGATGTATTCCATCCCGCCGCTCTCGACGGTTTTGGCGCCCACGTCGCGGCCGGCGGCCCGGACGGCCGCCGTCACGCGGTCCAACGGCAATTGATGGAACCGCAGGCGGTCCGGGTCCACGTCCACCTGATACTGGCGGACGTACCCGCCGATGCCGGCGACTTCGCTGACTCCCTCGACCGCCTGCAATTCGTACCGGACGACGAAATCCTGCAACGATCGCAGTTCCGCGAGATTCATTCCGCCGCCCGGCGGCGGCTCCAGAACGTAGTAATAAATCTGCCCCAAGCCGGTGGCGTCCGGGCCCATGCGAGGCGTGACCCCGTCCGGCAGGCTCGCGGCGGCGACGCCGAGCTGCTCGCTGACCCGGCTGCGGGCCCAGTAAAAGTCGACCGAATCGTCGAACGTCACCTGCACGAAGCTGACGCCGAACAGGCTTTTGCCGCGGACGCTCTCCGCCCCCGGCACCGCCAGCAGATTCACGCTCAGAGGGTAGGTGATCTGGTCCTCCACGTCCTTCGGCGACCGGCCGGGCCAGTCGGTGAGGACGATCACCTGGTTCTCCCCGATGTCCGGGATCGCGTCGATCGGAACCGTATTGACGCTATAAACGCCGAACCCGATCAGCCCCGCGGTGAGCAGCAGGACGATCAACGGTTCGCGGACGCAAAAGCGCACGAGGGCGGCGAGCATCAAACGCCCCCCGGCGAGACGCCGTCAGCCGGCGCGGCGTTCGCGACGACCTCGCGAACCTTCTCTCCGCACTTCAACATCTCCGCGCCCCAGTACGGGTTCCGCAGGGCGTCCCGGGGCAGGCCGCCGGGCTGGAGCCAGTCGCCCCCGCCGCCCTTCACCATTGGGCAGAAAAAGTGGGTGAAGGCCGCGTTCGAGTCCGGCCCCCGCACCGCTGCCGACAGCTGCAACACCGCATGGCTGAGCGGCTTGAAGGCAACCCGGGCGGCCTCGATCTCGTCGGTTCGCAGTTCCGCCGCGTGCCGTTCGATCACGACGATCTGGTTGGCGACGGCGGCGAGGTCCGCGGCGTCCAGCCGGTCCGCCGCGCCTTCGAGGGCCCGAACGGCCTCGGCCGGCGGGGGTTCGTCCGCGGCCAACGCCGTCTGCACGTCGAAGTAGGCGGCGAACAGGGCGTCCAACGCCGCGCCGGTCTCTCCCTCCACGATCAGCACGGGCTCGTCCGGGAGCGTCAGCGGTCCCTCCGCCGTCGTCGGGGCCGTCGCCTTCGCACGGGTGGGGTCGATCAGCGACGGGTTGCCGGCGAGCTGCATCTGGGAGTCGATCAGGAAGTTCCCGCCGGTCGCCACCGTCTCCCCCGCCTCCACGCCGCCGAGGATCACCGTGCGGCCGTTCGCGGTGGGGCCCAGTTCCACGTCCCGGATCTCGAATCGGCCGGGGTCGGTTTCGACGTACACCACGCTGTGCCCGCCGGCCCGCAGTACGGCGTCGCGAGGGACGGTGAGGACTTGGCGATCGGCGGTGCGGCTCTCAGCGAAGCCCAGCTCGCTCGCCGGCACCAGGTCCATGCCGCACACCGGGCACTCGCCCGGCTCGTCCCGCACGATCTGCGGGTGCATCGGGCTGACGTACTTCATGGCGAGCTCCGGGTCGTAGACCGGCTCGCCCGGCGGGGGCGGGACCGCGGGCACCTCGACGACGGCGGTCGCCAGATCGCCGGGGCGGAGGCGGCCGTCGGGATTGAGCATCTCCACCCGCACGCCCACGGTGCGGGTGGTCGGGTCCACGGTGGGGTCCACGAAGGCGACCCGGCCGACGAACTCCTCGCCCGGCAGACTCCGCAGCGTCGCCCGCACCTTAGTGCCGAACCGCACCCCGGCGGCGTCCTCGGGGAATAGTTCGAGCATCAGCCAGACTGCCGACAGGTCCGCAATTTTGACGATCGGCTCGCCCCGGGCGACGTACTGCCCCTCGGTCTTCAGCTTTTCCACCACCGTACCGCCCAGCGGGGAGCGAATTCGCAACCGGGTCTCCGCTTCGCCCCTCTCCCGCAGCGTTGCGATCTGATCGGCCGTCATGCCTAACTCGATGAGTTTATCGCGGGCGGCGAGGGCCAACTCCCGCGTCACCTGCTCGCTGGCGTTCGCCCCCGCGGCGAGGGAGGAACGGGCCGAGAGGTACTCCCGCTGAGCGGTATAGAGCTCCGGGCTATAAAGCACCGCGAGATCGTCGCCCTCCTGCACCGGCACGCCGACGTAATCGGCGAACAGCCGTTCCAGCCGCCCGTCGACGTAGGCGGCGATGGTCGCATCGCGGCCCTCGTCGAACGACAGTTCGCCGACGGTGCGAATCTGCCGATCCAAGGCTTCGAGCGTCGCCTCGGCCGTTCCGATTCCCGCCAGCCGGCGGGCCGCCGGGTCGAGCGTGACGGACACTCCGTCGCCCCCCCCGCCGCCGGCCGATTTCACCAGTTCCATCCCGCAGACCGGGCAACGCCCGGGTTCCGATGACGGTGGGGTGCACATCATCGGGCAGATCCACTGCACCCCGTCTTCCACGGCGTCCATGCCCGCCGCGGCGACCGACGCCGCCCCGTCGAGGAGGCCGAACCGCTGGGCGACGCCCACGCCGACCAACAGACCGACGAGGGCGATCAAAAACGCCGCCGTCCGCACCGCCGTGCCGACCCACCACCGCCCGCCGGACCGCGTCGCGGGAACCGGCGCGCCGTCGTCTCCGGGAGACTGGGGCGGGGCCGGAGCCGGCGGGGCGGTGTCGGACGCGGGGGAAACCTGCGACGCCCGGGACGAACCCGGAGACGACGCGGGGGATCGGGACAGTCGGCGGCGGAGGGCGGCTAACATCGAATGGCTCTTGAAAAAACCGAACGGACGTGACAGCTCAGGCGTCGCCGTGCTCGTGCCCGTCGTTGTGGTCGTGCATTTCGTTCTCCGTCTCGCCGGCCTTCGCGGCGGCGATCTTTTCGGCCTTCTGCTCCTCGCTCAGTTCGTCCCACTCGGGAATGCAGGAGGCGCAGCAGAACCCAACGGTTTGGCCGTTCCATTCGGTCGTCACGGCCGGATCGGCCTCGCCGCCCATCAGCGGGCACGTTTCGTTGATCAGGACGACGGGCGCGGCCTCCGGGGCGTCCGCGGAGGTCAGCTCGGCGGAGTCGTCTGGGGAGGATTCGACCGCACAACCGACCGCGAGAGCGGCGAGAGCGGCGGCGGGAACAGACAGCAAAGCGCGAAACGTCATCGAAAAGTCCTTTAGGACGGAGGGGAGAAAGAAGAATGCAGGGGGCGGTCGTCCCGGACGCACCGCCCCGCAGGGCGGCGTCCGGCAGGGCAGAACGTCCCACGGGGGTCGCCGCACCGAACGATTTCTTGCGTTTACAAGACGCGAAAGAAGAGGGCGCCGACCACGCGCAGCGCAGCCCGGTCTCGCCGAAAAAACGCGGCTACGTCAGCCAAACGCTGAGCACGTGCTGCGCAAATCCCTGGGGCCGGACGAGGCCGTTGGTCGAGCCGACCGCCGTCTCCGGACCGGAGGCCGCGGGTTGGACCGACCAGGCGATCGGAAGCGCCTCTCCCGCCGGCAATTCTTGCCGTGGGGCCGGTGCGGGAGCGGTCGGTACCGGACGCTCCGAGCCGCACCGACAACTGGCGGACGGTCCGCCCTGCTCGTCGCTCGCGGACGAACCGCACCGGCAGCCTTCGCCGCAGCGATCGCACGCTTTCGGCGTGGATTCCGCCGCGGCGACCAGCGCTCCGCAGCAGGAATGACCGGCGGGGCCAGCCTCAGCCGAAGCGACCTGCAGCGTCTCCGATGCGCATCCGCTTGCCAATGCGGCCGGAATGGGGCCGCCGACCAGACACACCGCCAGCGTCAGGCAAGCTGTAACGGCGGTGCGGAAAGCGCTCAAAGCGACGGTCGGCCGGAGTCGAAGTACCCGCAGAGGGTATCCCCAAGTTTCGCAGGCCGGCCGGATAATGCAAGATCAATTCCTCCGCAGACCGTCGTTGGCGCTGGCGGCGTCGCTTCCGCTGGCGGGCCTCGTCTCGCTCGCGGGGGGCTGCGCCGCCGACGGCGATTGCTGTCGGCAAACGGCGACGCGGCCGGTGCTCGCGGCCGAACCGGCCCTCGCGGATCACTCGCGGGTCGCGTCGTCAGCCATTCACTTCGCCTCCCACCAGGACGGTGTGGGCGATTCTGTCGAAGGGTCGTTCTTCGACCCGCTGCTGGACGCCCCGCAGACCGACGGGAAGAGTTCCCCCGGCGACCGCCGAACGCCCGGGAACGGCGAGGCGGGCGACGAGTTCGCCGATCCGCTGCTCGACGCCCCCGCCGGAGACCGGCCGGCTTCGGACGGCACGGCCGAAGCACTGTCGGGCGGGAGTTCCTTCCTGACCGAAGACGCTCCCGCAATTGAGCTGGCGGAGGCCGTCGCTCTCGCCGTCGCCCGGTCGCCGCGGACCCAAGCCGCCCGGAATCGGGCCGCGGCGACCGCCGCCCGCGTACCGCAGGTGACGGCGTTGGACGATCCGATGGTGATGAGCACCAGCTACCCGATCCACGACCAATCGCTTCAAACCGCCGGCGGTCGCATTCAAACCGGCGTGCAGGTCACGCAGCGGATTCCGTGGCTGGAAAAGCTCGGCGCCCGGGGGGAGGTGGTCCGGCGGGAGGCGCAGGCGGCCTCGACGGAAGCGGCGACCGCCGAACTGGACGCCGCCTTTGCCGCCCGGACCGCCTGGTTCGAAGCGTGGTTCGCCGACCGGGCCATTGAGGTGACGCTGCGGAACCGGGAGCTCCTCGAACAGCTCCTCGACGTCGCCGTCGCCCGGGTGCGGACGGGGGGCGGGCAGACGGACGTGTTGCGGACGCAGCTTGAAATCGACCGCCTCGACGATCGCGTGCTGACGCTCCGTCAGCAGCGGGACGTGGCCCGGGCGGACCTCGCCGCGACGCTCCGCTTGCCGCCGGGGGCGGCGCTGCCGACGGCCGCGGAGGAACTGCCGCCGCTGAACGCCGCCGCGGAGGTCGACGCCCTCTTCGCCGCGGCCCAGCGGTGCCGGCCGGAGTTGCAGCGGATCGGCTGGGAGATCGCCCGCGACCGGGCCCAGCGGCGGGTCGCCTGCCTCGCCGGCAAGCCGGACTTCACCGCGGGCCTCGGCTACACCGTGGTGACGGAGGAGGACGCCCTCGCCGGGATGGCGAACGGCCACGACAACGTCTCGGTCCTGTTCGGACTGACCCTGCCGATCTACCGCGACAAGATCCGCGCCGGCGTCGCGGAGGCGGACCGACGGATCGCCGCGGACTCCCGCGCCCTCGACGCCGAACAGGACGACACGCTCCGGCAGATCCGCCGGCTGGGGTTTCGGCTGGAAACCCTCGCGGAGCAACTCGTCCTGCTGGAAGACCGCATCCTCCCCCGGGCGGAGCAGACGCTGGACGTGAGTCTGGCGGACTACCGGGGCGAACGGATCGGCTTCACCGAGGTCTCCAACAGTTACGGCGACCTGTTGCGGTTGGAGGTCCAACAGGCCCGTCTGCGGGCGGACGTCGGGGTGGCCCTGGCGGAACTGGAGCGGGCCGTCGGCTGCGACCTCGCCTCAATGACCCCGGAGCCCGCCATCCCCCCGACGCCTGTTGCGCCCCCGCCCGCCCCGCTGCCGGGAACGCTTCAGGCCCCGCCGCCGATTCCCGCCGGGGAGGAACCGGGAGACGCCGCCGCGGAGCCCGCCGCCGCCCGGGACGAGACTGATGAAGCGCCAAGCTCCGACGAAGCCGCGGCGACGGCCGATCCACGGGTCCGGCCCGCCGCGTTCGATCGGCGGCGAGAATCCTCGTCGGCGGGCGCGCCAGGCTGGGGCGGTTGGCGGAAAACTCCCGCGGCGCCCTGACGCGGCTCATACCCCCGCCCCCTATCGTCCGAACTGTTCGATACTCCCCCGTTCACGAAGTGCCCCCATGCTCGCCCGTTCCCGCCGTCTCGCCCCCGCGGCGCTATCGTTCGCCCTGCTGCCAGCCCTCGCGGTCGGGCAGGACGGGGTCGGCCAGGACGGGGAGCCGCCGCTGCCCGAACTGCCGCAGCGCCCGGCCGACCCCGGCGGGATGAACATGGAGCAGGGGGACGAGCCGGCGCCGAAGCCGCTGGTTTCCGAGGAGCCGCTCTCCGACCGGGCCGTGCCCCTGCCCCGTCCGCTGGCCGGCCCGGCGGGGGCGTCGAACGCGGCGCTGCGTTCGCAGTTCGGGATGGCCGGCGGAACCTGCCTGCCGTTCGGCCCGCCGCCGGCCTGCGGGGTGGGGCCGGCGGACCGCTGCGTGGGGCTGCCGTATGCGGGGTTCCTCTACTACGGCACGCCGGCCTGCGACGACGACTGCCTGAATCACACCTGGACGACCGACACCGCGGGCCAGGGCGAACCCGGCGCCGCCAAGGTCGCCCGCCACGCCCGCCGGCACGAAGCGGCTCCCCGCAGCCGGCGGAGCTGGCTGCCCTGGCGTCACTGAGCGCCCCGCCGCTCCCGCACGTTGTCACCGCTTCACCGCTTCACCGTTCACGCGCCCGCCGCGGCCCCCCCCCGGACACGGACGTCCCCATGCCCCGCCCCCTTCTCTTCTCCCGCTTCGGCGCTTCGGCCGTCGCCTTGGGTTTGTTCGCGACTCCGGCCTGGGCGCAGGACGCCGGCCGGGCGTCGCTGGACGGGCCGCTCGCCGCCCCGCCGCCGCTGCCGACGCCCGGCGATCTGCCCGTGCCGGCGGACATCCCGGAACTGGCCCCGGACGACGACGACCCGATCGGCCGTCGGTTCGTGGAGCCGCCGCCGGTGCCGGAGGCCCCGCGGGGGTTGGGAACCGTCGTCGAGCGGGAGCAGAACGCCGCGTTCGCCGGCGCCCCGTTGACGCTCGACGAGGCGCTGGAACTGGCCGCCGCGAATAACCCGACGCTCGTGCAGGCCCGCGCCCAGGTGCAGGGCACGCTGGGGCTGGCGGTCGAGGCCGGACTGTGGCCGAACCCCGTCTTCCGCTACATCGGCGAGCAGATCGGCGTGGACCGCGAGGGGGAGACGGACACGCCCGGCGAGTTCCAGGGGGCGACGCTCACGCAGGAGTTCGTCACCGCGGACAAACGGGACCTCAGCCGCGCGAAGTTCCTGCAACGCACCCGGGTCGCGGAGTGGGCGGCCGTCTCCCAGCAGTGGCGGGTCTGCAACGACGTGCGAGTTCACTTCTATCAGGCGCTGGGGGCGAAGGAGACCGTCGCGATCCGCGAGGACCTGCTGAAAGCCGCCGAGGACGCCGTCGTCACCGCCCGGGAGCAGTGGAACCTCGGTCAGGCGACCCGTTCGGACCTGCACCTCGCCAACGTCGCGCTGCAGGAGGCCCGGCTGAACTTATTGATGGCGGAGAACGACTATCTGGAGCAGTTCCAGACGCTCGCCGCGCTGATCGGCCTGCCGCTGGAGACCGGGGCGGTGGTCGGCGAACTGGACGGCGAATCCGCGGAAATCGACTTCGAACAGGTGTATCGCGAGTACCTGGACGAGGCCCCGCAGGTGATCATGGCCCGGCAGAAGCTGCGCGAGGATCAGATCACGCTCAAGCGCGAGCTGGTCGAGCCGATTCCGAACGTCTTCGTCGAGGCGGGCAGCGGCTATAACTTCGAGGCGCTGGAGACGACGGGCACCGCCAGCGTGCGGTTCGACATTCCGATCTTCGACCGCAATCAAGGGAACATCCGCCGGGCCGAGGCCGACCTGGTCCGGCAGCGCCGCGAGATTCAGCGGACGGAAATGCTGCTCCGCCGCGAGTTGGCGACACAATACCGCATCTACCTCACCGCCCGGCAGCACGTCGAGCAGTTCGCCGAGGTGATCCTGCCGGAGGCGCGGGCGGCCTACAAGAACCAACTCGACGCCTACGCCGAGGACCGCCAGCAATGGCCCGAAGTACTGATCGTGCAACGGTCGTACTTCGATCTGCGTCAGCAATACGTCACGAACCTCGTTGCCCTGCGGACCAGCGAGACGCTGATTCGGGGCTACCTGCTCCACGACGGGTTGAACGTCCCCGCCCCGCTGCCGCCGGGCCACCTCGACGTGACGGCGCAGCCGCGGTGATCCGGCCGTCGCTGCGCAAAATCGGTGAACCCGCGGATACCCCCCGCGGGTAACATCGCGATCCGTTCCGACTCCTGTCTTCTCGCGCCGCTTCGCACGCCATGTCCGCCGCCGAACCTCGTCGTCACTTCCTCCAAGCCGGGGCCGCCGCCGCCGCCGGGGCGTTGGCCGCCGGGGCCGCCCGGTCGGCCGCCGCCCAGGAGAACCCGCGGCAGGATCCCACCGAGGCTCCCGGCGCCCCGACCGACCCGCCCGGCGGCTCCCAGCCGCGGGACGAGAACGAGGTCCGGGCCGACTACGATGGCTTCTCCCGCTACAAACCCAGCCGGGGCCACGATCCGGACAGCAAGTGGTACATCGGCAAGGAGGTGCCGGGCTTCCGCAAGGGCGAGGAGGGGCCGGCCCCCTTCATCGCCCCGGACGTGGAGAAGCTGCCGTATACGATGGAGGACGGCTGGAAGGTGTTTCGCCTGAGCTGCACGCCGGTCCGGCGGGAGTTCCTGCCCGGCTATTACATCGACGTGTACGGCTTCAACGGGTCGATGCCCGGCCCGACGATCGAGGCGACGCAGGGGGATAAAATCCGGGTGATCGTGAAGAACGACCTGCCCGAGCCGACCTCCGTGCACTGGCACGGGCTGGAACTGAGCGTGCAGGACGACGGCGCCTCCCACCTCACCCAGAACATGATCGAGCCGGGGAAGGAGTACGTCTACGAACTGCACCCGCACGAGGAGGGCACGTTCTTTTATCACTCCCACGTCGCCATGCAGGAGACGTTCGGGATGGTGGGGTGGTTCATCATTCACCCGCGAAAGTCGTTCGACCCGCCGGTGGACCGAGACTTCGGCCTGATCTTTCAGAACTTCCGCATCGACCCCATGACCACCGTGGTCGATAGCTGGGGAATGGATTTTAACTGGCACACGATCAACGGCCGCAGCGGGCCCTACACCACCCCGCTGGTCTGCCGGCACGGGGAGCGGGTCCGCATCCGGATCATGAATTTCAGCCCGATCCAGCACCACCCGATTCATCTGCACGGGCACACCTTCTGGGTGACGGGGCACGAGGGAGCGCGGGTTCCCAAGACCGCCTGGATTCCGCGGAACACGGAATTGATCGCCGTGGCGCAGGCGTCGACCCTCGAGTTCGTCGCCAATAATCCCGGCGACTGGGCGCTGCACTGCCATATGACGCATCACATGATGAACCATATGGTGCAGCACGTCGGCCCGCGGCTGCGGGGGCAGGCCGATACGGAGCGCTATACCGCGAACCTGGAGACCCGCCCCGCGGTGGATTTGAACTCCAAGGCCCTCGGCGAGGTTCCCCCCGGCTACCCGCAAATGATGCAGGGGATGAAAATGACGTCGCGGCAGATGGAAAAAGTCTGGAACCGCCGCGAGATGAAGGGCATGCGGGCGACCGCCCCCCAGACGCTGCACGGCCTGTTCACCGCCCTCCGCGTGCTGCCGGACGACCTGTATCGGCTGGTGATGGAGAGCGACGAGCCGGTCGAAAAGGGCGCCGTCTTCGCCGAGATCGTCCGCCGCTTCGGCGATTACGGCCGCTACGACTGGGCCCCCATGATGAATATGGGCGAGGACGGCGGCGGCATGAACGGCGGCGGCATGAACGGCGGCGGCATGAACGGCGGCGGCATGAACGGCGGCGGCATGAACGGCGGCGGCATGAACGGCGGCGGCATGAACGGCGGCGGCATGAACGGCGGCGGCATGAACGGCGGCGGGGCCATGCGATGAGCGGGGCTCTTCTGCAAGCCGCCGGCGGGGCGCTGGTCCTCCTGGCGGGTTACGACCTGTACCGCACCGTGCTGGTCCCGCGGGGCCGCGGCGGCCCCGTCACCCGCGGCGTCTGTCGCGGGATCTGGCGGGCCGCGTCGCTGGGCGGGGATCGCGTGAAGGCTCAGGCCGGCCCGCTGACGGTCGTCGGCGGCGTGGCGGCCTGGGGGGCGCTGTTGGCCGTCGGGTTCGCCCTCGTGACCTGGCCGGCGCTGGGCGAGGGGGTCGCAGCCAGCGGCGACCGGGAGACGCCGACCGATTTCCTCGCCGCCCTCTACTACTCCGGCTTCAACCTCACGACGCTCGGCACGGGCGATCTCGTCCCCCGCACCGACGTCTACCGGGTGCTGATGATCGCGGAGGCGGCGGTCGGCTTCAGCTATCTCACCCTGGCGCTGACCTACGTCATGTCCGTCTACGACGCCCTGAACCGGCGGAACGTCTTCGCGCTCGGCCTGCATCAACGAACCAGCGACACCGGCGACGCCGCGACCTACCTTGCCGGCCTCCTGCCCGGACCGCCGGCGGCCGCCTCGCAGGACCTGACGGCGCTGTCCGGGGAACTCGCCCAGCTCTTCGAGGCGCACCACTTCTACCCCGTCCTGCACTACTTCCGCCTGCCGGAGCCGCGATACGCGATGGCCCGGATCCTGTTCGTCACGCTCGACGCCGCCTCGCTAATCCGATCCGCCCCGGACGGCCCGGAGGCGAAAACCCTGGCGGAGTCCGCGGCGGTCGAAGCGCTATGGCGAGGCGGCTTGCGGCCGGTCCACGAACTCGCCCCGCTCTTCCTGCCGGACCAATCGCCCGACGGGCCGCCGGACGGGGGGACCCTGGAACAGGATCGCGACCGCTGGCAAGCCCATTACCTCCGGGCCGCGGCGAAGCTGCGGGCTGCCGGCGTCGCCTGTCGCGACGACGACGCCGGCTTCGCCCGCTACGCGGCGGGGCGAGCCGAGTGGGACGCGGTCGTCCGTCGGTTCGCCACGTTCATGGACTACGACTGGGACGCGATCGCCGACCCCCATACTGGGGGCTGACGGTCGCCGGAGGGGCCTGCGTTCAATCCGCAGGGACGATCTTCCAGATCACGCCCGTTCCGGGCCGAGCGTGCGGGCCGGACTTGTCCATCGGCATCAGGCCGAAGTCGGCGACGTACAGGGCGGACCCGTCTGCGGCGAAGCGGACGTCCAGCGGGCGCCGCGGCCCGGCCGATCCGCCCGGCTCGTGCCCTTGACCGCTCTCCTCGTGGCCGCTTTTGTCGTCGCCGCCGTTCCCATGGCCGCTTTCGCCGCCGTGGCTGTGGTGTTTTGGGCCGAAGAAGGTGGTCGATTCGCCGGTCGCCGGGTCGTACCGCACCACCCGGTGGCCGCCGTGCTCCTCCGGCGGCGTGCCGGTGTGGGGGGTCATGTGGCCGAAGAAGGCCACGAACAGCTGCCCCTCAAAGCCGAACGCCCCGCCCGGCGAGGCGTCCAGCTTCACGATGCTGGAGTGCTTGGGGAAGGTCGCCACGGGCCGCTCCACGGGCGGATGGTCCGACAGCAGGAAGGTCGGCTGCGGTTTGCCGTCAGGCTTGAACCGCGGATCGGTGACGGGATCGCCGGACCCGAAGTCCGGCCAGCCGTAGAAGGCGCCGCGTTTCACGACGTACAGGTCCTCTAGATCGTTCGCCACCGGCCGGCTGCCGCGGACGTCCATGCCGTTCTCCGTCGCGTACAGCGTGTCGCCGGCCCACAACAGGCCGTAGGGATTCCGCAGGCCCCAAGCGTAGACCGACGGGTTCGAGCCGTCGGCGTCGAACCGCAACACCGTGCCGTTCGCCTTGGTCGCCCCGGGAATCGTCGCCCCGTCCGGCGTGGCCGTGTCGAACGGCTGGTAGGCGGAGGTCCGGGCCGTCTCGTCCGCTTCGCCGTCGGAGAGCGGGTCCTTCGTCTGGAAGACCGCGCCGCGGGTCCGCAGCGGGGCGGGCGCGATCTCGTGGACGTCGGGATGCTCCATGAGCCATTTCTTATTGTCCAAGCCGACGACGCCGGAGTTCGTCGCCGTGCCCTGCCCGACGTACAGCCCGCCGTCGGGGCCGACCGTAAGCTGATTGTTCTCGTGGTCCCCGAGACTCGGCAGTCCCGTCACGAGATCTCGCAGCGCCGGGGCGGAGCCGAGCGGGTCATCGAGGACGGAAATCTTCGTACGGTGCGAAACCAGCAGTTCGCCGTCGCGCATCAGCAGGTCGTTGACCGGCGCCTCCAGGCCGTTGACGGGCACGCTGCGGCGGGCGCCGTCGGCTGCGAAGTGCAGCAGGGCGGGCCGGGCGGACGGATCGCCCGGGGCCGCGCCGGAGAGCGCGACGAACAGCCCGCCGGCGCCGTCCGGGGTGGGACCGGCGGACCGCTGCGTGGGGGGCTGCCGCACGAGAAGTTCCTCTGCTACAGCACGCCTGTTTGCGATGACTGCTCCGACTGGGCGCCGATGATGAACATGAACGGCAGCAGAGGACCGGGCGGCGAAATTGAGATGGGCCGGCGGCTTGAAGAGTTCAACATGCATATAAAGCGGCCCCGGGAGAACTCTCCCCCAGGGCCGCTCGCACTTCGCCGCGGGCGCTCAGTCGTCGAGCGGGCAGCACTTCGGGCACGGCAGTTCGTCACCCGTCAGCGGGCAGACGAACGCCGGGGCGGACGAGGCATCCGCGGCGGGCGAGGCATCCGCCGCCGTCCCGCCGTCGGCGTAGGTCATACCCGCGAGGCTGGCCGGCAGGCCGACGGCGGCCGCGGCGATAATCGTCTTCAACATCAGAACTCTCCTAAAAAAGTGGCGTGGGGCGCCCTCGAGCGGACGACACGTCCGTCGGCGGGCGGTTCCCGGGGAAACGGTCCTTCGGGGCGGGCGTCGGTTTTACGACACCCGCTGCATTTACTTGCCGCCGCCGGTGCAGCAGCAGCAGCACGGGTTGTGGTCCCCCGCTTTGCCGCGGGCGGCCCCAGTCGTGACTTGGATTTCGCAGCCGCAGTCCATGGCGGAGCAGCGGTACGTCTCGCCCTTCTGGAACGCCATTACGTTCTCCTATTCTAAAGATTCTCGGAAGTGGTAAAAAACCGGCCGCACGCCTTCCGAGTAACAACGTACGGCTGGATTCACTTAGCGAATTTGTAAATCGCGTCCATCAACTGGTCGTAAATTTCATTGTCGCCCGAGCGAATCGCCTCCGTCGCACAGTTTTCGAGGTAGTTGCGTAGAACCTCTTTCGTCACTCCGCGCAGGGCGGACTGGACGCTGGCGAGTTGCTGGAGGACCTCGGGGCACGGTCGCTGTTCTTCCAGCATCCGAGCGATCCCGCGGGACTGTCCTTCGATGCGTTTTAGACGGCTCCGAAGCCGATCCAGACGGTCTTCGGCGTAAAGCGGCAGTTGCGGTTTCTGGCTCACGGCGATCCCGGGTAGTGGTACTACCCACCAGTATACGGGGCGCCCGCGGGACGGCAAGAGCAATTTCGGCTTCGCCAGGATCGTCGGCCGAGCCGGGGCACCCAGTAGGGCCTGAATATGGCAATGAACTTGAACGACGGCAGCATGGAGGAGGGCGGACCGTCGGCCGCGGCGTTGGGCTCAAGAGCCCCCCCCCCCCGTACCGCCGGGCGCGGCTATGGGGGCAGTACCGCACTCATGGCCTCACACGCCGCAATGAAGCCCTACGCCCGCTTCGGCCTCATGATCGCCGCCTCCTCGGCGGTGATGTTCGGCCTGACCTACCCCAATACCGACGCCCTCGAGCACGTACTTTTCAGCGAGATGCGCCTCTCTATGGCCCTGTTGATAGGGACGACGATGGCCGCGACCATGAGGGGGTTCATGTGGGGGATGCGTCTGAACCGCAAGGCGCATGTCAGAATCCTCGCCGGCGCCGCCGTGGTCTTCGTCCTGACCCTGTGGCTGGTGCGGTCCCAGGAGACGGTGCAGGACGAGTCGTGGACGAAGGCGATGGATCCCGCACCACGCGATCGCGATCCTGACCAGCGAGCGGGCGGAGCTGTCCGACCCACGCGACCGCGACTTGGCCGACCGGATCATCAAAACGCAGCGAGAAGAGATTGCCGCGAAATTACGGTTCATTGCCGATCTCGAGGCGGGACGCCGATCGAACCGCCTGCTGACCGGGTACGGACTTCAATTGCGTCGCCACTCAGTAATACCCCCACCGGGTACGACGGGGTTCGACCGTCCGATCGTTTGCGACGGCCGCCTTACGTTCCTCTTGCACGGCCCGACGGCCGGATACGGTTCCCCTCGAAACTCGACGACGACCAGAAAAATGTTTCAGACGCAAATTCGCTACGGCCTCTGCACCTTGGCGGCGGCCGGATTGGCCTTCTCCGGGGCGGCGCTGTCGCCCGTCACCGCGGCTCACGGTCAGGGGCAGGCGAAACAGGATGGATCCAGTTCGCCGCAGAAGATGATGTGCCCCATGATGGCCGGGTTGAAGGGGGTCGAACTGCATGCCGACAGCCCGCCCCTGTTGTTGGCGCAAGCGGACGAACTCGGACTCTCGGAAGATCAGCGAAACAGCCTGCGGGAGATCGCGGAGGCGGCGCGGAAACAAGCCCGTGAGGCGCTGACCGCCGAGCAGCGGGAAGAACTCGGGAAGATGCCCGAGGGGCCGCTTTCGCCCATGCAGATCGCCAAGCAGCGAATGCGGGACGGAAAGGAGACGGCGGAAGAAAAACCGATGTGCCCGATGTGCATGAAAATGATGCGGAAGAAGGCGGCAGGGGATGAAGATTCGCAGGACGGGGACGGGGAGAAGTAGAGTCTGCTCGGCGACGGGGCGGGCGTCTTGATCTTCTCTCCGGGCTCCCGCCCCATCGCTCAAGCGGCCCCGAATCCCTCCTCCGGCTCTCGCTCATGTCCGGCCCGACTCCGTCATCGGCCGCCAAGCCGATCCTCTGGTATTTCGGTTCAAGCTTCGTGCTGCATCTGCTCTGGGAAAACGCCCAGATGCCGCTGTTCGAGACCCCCGACGGACTCTCGTGGGCGACTTTCAAGATGTGTCTGTTTGCCACGGCGACAGGCGATATGTTTGCGACGCTGTCCTTTTACCTGATCGTGGCGGTCATCCACCGGGATCTCCGTTGGGCCGCCGAGAGGTCGGCCTATTCGCACCCAGCCACTTGGGTGGTCCCGCTGATCACCGGCGTCTTGATGGCGATCGGCTTTGAGTTATGGGCCGTGTATGTGGCGGAACGATGGACCTACGGATCCATGCCGCTGGCGCCGGTCCTCCGAGTCGGCGTGACGCCGGTCCTACAGATGATCGTCATCCCCCTCGCCGCGACGGCCTGCGCGTGGTGGAGTCTCTCTAAGAGACGGTCCGCCCGCGGGGACGTGGCAACCAAGCGAGCGGTTGCCGGCCGGGAGTGAACGGGCGGCCGGGGGGCGGTCAACGCCGTTCGGCGGGACTGCCGCTCGTCAGCGTAACCGCGATGACGGAGGAGCGGCGGAGTCCCCCGCCGTCGCGGGCGACCCCGGCGGGTACGCCGCCTGCGCCATGCGTGCAGAACCGTTTCGATCCACAAGCCGCGAGCCGTCATGAGGGGCAGCGGGAGGAGACCGCCGAGATGGAAACGGTTTATCGTGGATCTGCAGGCCCGGTAGCGAGCCCCCCCGGTCGCCGCCGGCCGACTGTGATCCAGAGCCAGTCACCTCCGACGGGGCCTCACGGACGGTCCGCCGGCAACGCATCCGCTCGCCAGGACCGCCCGATCCCGCTCGGGAGAACGAACATGAGAAGCGTGCCGAGCAGCAGGCCCGCCAGATCGACGGCGAGCGTCGACGGGCCAATCGCCGCGTCGGGGTCGCGGACCGACGCGGAGACGGCGCCCCCGATCAGACACGCCACCCCGAGCCGCAGGCTCTGACAGCCCAGCACGCAGACTCGACGGAGCGCGCCCCGCCGACTAGGGATCAGCACGTACAAGAGCAACCCGACCGGTAAGACGACGTAGCCGACGAGCAGCAGGACCGTGGCGACATAGACGATCAGCATGTGCGGAGTTTGAAATGATCCGTTCCGGCTCCGCAAGTGCCGCCGCACGGACCGGGCGCCCCTCGCCGGTGATACCCCCGCCAGGTACGATGGGATTCGTCCGTACGCCCGTCGGGGCCCTCGAATATCACCGCTGAACACGGCCCGTGCGGCCGCTCTTGATCCCCGTGCAACTCGACGACGACCAGAAGGAGGCTCTTCGCAAGAGACTCCGCCGCGCCGAGGGCCAGGTGGCCGCGGTCGGGCGGATGATCGAGGAGGACAAGTACTGCGTGGACGTGCTCATGCAGGTTCGGGCGGCGCTGGCGGCGCTGGGCAAGGTGGGTCACATCGTGCTCGAAAACCACATGGACACCTGCGTCTCCGCCGCCTTCAAGGCCGAAGACGACGACGACCGCAAAGCGAAGATCCGCGAGTTGATGAGCGTCTTCGCCAAGTACGGGAACTTCGGCGGTCGCTGAACGCCCGCCCGCCTCGACGGCAGGCGGCGTCTCGCGGCAGGCGGCGGCGCGCCCGGGGGCGTCCCCACCCGCACTCCCCGCCTTCCACCGTTTATACCCTGTCGGGGTATGAATAGAACGGCTTTCGCGTCGGCCGATCGTCCAGTTCGATCGACCGGCGCGATTCCCCCGTTCCCCCGCCACGACGAGGACCGACGATGAGCGACGCCGCGATGAAGCAGTGCATCGACACCTGCCAAGAGTGTCACCGGACCTGCCTGGACCACTTCGCGAACGTGTGCCTGGAGAAGGGCGGCGAGCACGTCGAGCAGACGCACGCCAAGCTGATGCTGGACTGCATCCAGATCTGCGCAACCTGCGCAGACTTCATGATCCGCGGCAGCGAACTGCACGGCCTCGTCTGCCGGGCGTGCAGCGAGGTCTGCAGGACATGCGCGGACAGCTGCGAGAAGGTCGGCATGAGCGACTGCGCCGCCCAGTGCCGCAAATGCGCCGAAAGCTGCGCCGCGATGGCCGCCTGAGTCCCGAGCGTTTCGCCTCCGTCACGCCGGGATCCGAACGGGTCCCGGCGTTTTCTCTTCCCCCACGGTTCGATGAACGCCGACCTCCCGGTTCTCAACGCCCCCGAAGGCGCCGCCTTGCCGGGCGTCCCTGCGACCGTCACCGATCCCGTCTGCGGGATGACCGTGCCGGCGGGCGCCCCCCGCGTCGCCGAGCACGCCGGCGAGACGTACCGGTTTTGCTCCGACGGCTGCCGTACGAAGTTTGTCGCCGATCCGAACCGCTACCTTGGCGGCGCCGACGACCGTGCCGCCGGCGCCGCCAAGGGCCGCGACACGGCAGACGGCCATGGGGGCTGTCACGGCGGGCACGGCGCCAAAACCTCCTCGCCCGTTCCTCCCGGGACCGCCCCGGGCACGTATACCTGCCCGATGCACCCGGAGGTCGTGAACGACGGCCCCGGCGACTGCCCGAAGTGCGGCATGGCGCTGGAGCGGAGCGGTCCGCCGGCTCGCCCCGGTTCGGCGACGGTCTACACCTGTCCCATGCACCCGCAGATCGAGCAGGACGCCCCCGGCGACTGCCCGATCTGCGGGATGGCGCTGGAGCCGAAGACTGTCGCGGTTCGCGGGGCAGAGGACGAGCCAGACCCGGAGTTGGTCGACATGACCCGCCGGTTCTGGATCGGTCTGGCGCTCGGCCTGCCGGTGATCCTGCTGGCGATGGGGCCGATGATCGGCCTGCCCGTCCACGATTGGATCGGGGCCCGAGCCTCGCAGTGGCTCCAACTTGCCCTGGCGACGCCGGTCGTCCTGTGGTGCGGCTGGCCGTTCTTCGTACGGGGGTGGCGGTCGGTCGTGAACCGGCACCTCAACATGTTCACGCTGATCGCCCTCGGCGTGGCCGCGGCGTACGCCTACAGCGTCGCCGCGGTCGTCGCCCCGGGCCTCTTCCCGGAGACGTTTCGAGAGGAGCACAGCGGCCTGATCGGCGTCTACTTCGAGGCCGCGGCGATGATCGTGGTCCTCGTGCTGCTCGGTCAGGTGATGGAACTGCGGGCCCGTCGCAAGACGGGGGCGGCGCTGCGGGAACTGCTCTCGCTCGCCCCGCCGACCGCCCGCGTGGTCGGCGACGACGGCGCCGAGCGGGAGGTTCCCCTGGACGACGTGCGGACGGGCGACCGACTCCGCGTCCGCCCCGGCGAGAAGGTGCCGACCGACGGCCGCGTAATCGACGGCGGCGGCTCCGTCGATGAGTCGATGGTCACCGGCGAACCGGTCCCCGTGCGGAAGGGCGAAGGCGACGCGGTGATCGGCGGGACCGTCAACGGCGCCGGCTCCCTCCTAATCGAGGCGGAGAAGGTCGGAGACGACACTGTGCTCTCCCGCATCGTCGCCCTCGTCGCCGACGCCCAACGCAGCCGCGCCCCGATCCAGCGGGTCGCGGATCAGGCCGCGGCGTACTTCGTTCCCTTCGTGCTGGCCGCGGCGGCGCTGGCCTTCGTCGTCTGGGGGGCGGTCGGTCCGGAGCCGGCCTTCGCCTTCGCGCTGGTGAACGCGGTCGCCGTGCTGATCGTCGCCTGCCCCTGCGCCCTCGGCCTCGCCACGCCGATGAGCGTGATGGTCGGAGTCGGCCGCGGCGCCCGGGAGGGCGTGCTGTTCAAGGACGCCGCCGCTCTCGAAACGCTGCGGTCCTGCAACGTGCTGGTCGTGGACAAAACCGGCACCCTCACCGAGGGCAAACCGACCCTGACGGAGGTGCGCACCGCAAACGGGTTCGACGAGAACAACCTGCTCCGCCTCGCCGCCGCGGCCGAAGCCCGCAGCGAGCACCCGCTCGCCCGGGCGGTCGTCGAGGGGGCGAAGGGTCGCGGCGCCGGTGCCGCCGAGGCGGAGGCGTTCGAGTCCGTCACCGGCGGCGGGATCGCGGCGACGGTTGAGGGCCGATCTGTCCTGATCGGCACGCCGGCGCTGCTGGCCGACCGTGGCGTCCATCTGCCCGCAGACCTCTCGAGCGAGGCGGACCGCCTGCGGGGCGAGGGCCGGACGGCGTTCTTCGTCGCCGCGGACGGGGTGGTCGCCGGGCTGCTCGCCGTCGCTGACCCGATCAAGGAGACGACGGCTGAAGCGGTCCGCGACCTACACGAGTTGGGCCTGCGGATCGTGATGCTCACCGGCGACCACGCAGCAACCGCTCAAGCCGTCGCCAGACAGTTGAATATCGACGAGGTGGAGGCCGGCGTGAGCCCGGAGCGGAAGCACGACCGCGTGGTCGAACTGAAGGCCGGCGGCACGACCGTGGCGATGGCCGGAGACGGGGTTAACGACGCCCCCGCCCTCGCCGCCGCCGACGTGGGGATCGCAATGGGCACCGGCACAGACGTGGCGATCGAGAGCGCCGGCGTGACGCTGGTGAAGGGCGACCTGCGAGGCATCGTCCGGGCGGTCCGGCTGAGCCGGGACGTGGTGCGGAACGTGAAGCAGAACCTGTTCTTCGCGTTCGTCTACAACGCCGCCGGCGTCCCGATCGCCGCCGGCGTGCTGTACCCGTTCACCGGTTGGCTGCTCTCCCCGATGCTCGCCGCCGCCGCGATGAGCCTCTCCAGCGTCAGCGTGATCGGCAACGCCCTCCGCTTGCGGCGGGGCTGACCTGACCAAAATCGACTTCGCCCCGTCGTCTCAACTCGCTGTGGGCGTGGACGTCCCACCTCAAGTCGCCGGTATCCGGGCGCCGCTGGCGAGGCCGATGATCGTGCCTGCGGACTCACAACAACGACTGCCGCGGGACGGGGCTGACAGATCGCGATGACGGTCCCCCGGCGTTTCCCGACAGCGGGCTGGCGGTCGAAGTCGAAGGGGACTTCGCGAGTTCTCTCTCGTCACGCACGCTTTGTCTGGAGGAGACGGCGTTCTCCGCACCACCTAGTGCGGGCGGTGATAGGGGTTGTGGTGCGGCGACGGATGGATTGTGCCGGGAGCGGCGTGACCGTGTGAGTCGTAGCGATGACCGTGGCGGTCGTGGTAGTAGTCGCTGTAGGGGCGGGGGTGCAGAGTGGAGCCCGTCCCCGGAGAATGCCAACTGGGCGGGGTGTGGACCGCCCCCGGATATCGGCCGTGATCGTGCGGGTCCCGCGGCACAGGGCGGGCGGTCTCGCGTGGATGATAATTGCGGTAGTTCGGGTCCAACGCGGCGAGGTCGTCCTCCAGATGGTGTTGAAGGGCAATCATCTCCCGCACGATGCGGCGGGTCTGCACGATGGCCCCGTTGTAATGCCGGGTGAGGACGCCGCGGCGGGCGATTTGCGTGATGACCTCGTCCGCCTCGTGGACCTGCCGGTCGAGAGCGGCCACGTCTTCGCGCAGGTGCGGAATGCTTTCGCCGGCGTGCGCGACTTCGTGCAGGTGGACGGCGAGCCGTTCGACCTCCGTCGCGTGCGCGTCCATGTGACTGAAGTACTCGTGCCCCTGCAGGTGGGCGTGCACTTCGTCGTGGAGTTGTTTCGACAGTTGCTCCAGACGCTCCGCCATCAGATCGACGTGATCCCAACTGCCGGGATCGGCGGCCCGCAGGTCGTCGCCGTGGGTGATCGCTCCGCCCGTATCCACCGGGCCGCTCTGCACCGGGCTGCTCTGCACCGGGCCGCTCTGGAATGCGGGACTGCTGGCGGGCACCGAGCCGCTGGGAGGCGGCGCCGTTTGCGCCGGGAGCGAGGCGACCGCCCCGAGGGAGAAATAGAAGCCGATCCCGAGCACTCCGGACCCGAGCGCCATATTGAAGGGTCTCATCACCTGTCTCCGATCTGGAGGAGCGCGTGGCGAAGTTCGATCACGCGGGGACAGCGGGGCGAACGCCGCCGCCGAGAGATCGAGCCCAACCGCACGGGATCAAGCTGTCAAGCGGTTTTCGATGCGTTCCTGCAAAGAGGGTCTGGACAGTCCTTCCTCCCATCGGACCCCGTCCCCACCATCGCCGACCGACAGCCTTCCACTGCGGTCGTTCGGCGGCTTCCGCGGCGATCCATCGAGGGCGAACGTCGAAGGCCGTCGCCTCTCGTTCGTCGGTCAGGCTCACGCTGACGGCGTTCGCCGCAGCGTTTCGCCCCAGCCGATCGTCCGCTCGACGCTCCAGCAAACCAGGCGCGATAATCCGTCGTGAACATTTAAGTCGCAAAGATTTCTTATAGACGCCGGCGTCCGTTTTAATCGCACGAAAACTACGAACGGAGGGGCGAGCGCCGGAATCGCGTGTCCGCGGACTCGCGGAAGCAGCCGACCTTGCCGGGGGCGGACGGCCTGACCTATCATCCGGCGGTCCCGTTGAGACTTTCACGGCTCGCATGTTTCGTTCGCTCGTCGCCGCCGTCACGTTGCTCGCCGTCACGGCTTGCCCGTTTCGCTGCGCGACTGGTGCGTGCGGCGAGGCGGCGGGCGAGGCGCAACGCTGTCAATGTTGCCCCGCCTCGCCAACAGAATGCGGCGACGATTCTTCGCAGCCGCTCGATGCGCCGGGCGGCGAAGGCTGTCAGTGCCAGGGCGTCTGCGGCGGGGCCGTCCTGCCGGACGCGCCGGAACTCGACGGAACTGTCGGTGCGTTTCTGCCTGGCTTAACGGCTGCGGATTGGTTGTCGAGCCCTGCCCGGGCTCGCTCGCCGCGCCGGCTGGTCCCTGACGCGGCGCCACGCCCGGTCGGCGGGGCCGCTTTGCGCATCCAGTTGTCGTCGCTGCTGAACTAACGCCGTCGGGGCGTCCCGATCCGCCCGTGTGAGGGCGCGATCCGCCCGCGACCTGTCTTCGACCGGCCCGTTCCCGCGGCCGGAGAACCGTCTCGGCCGCCCTTCGAAGGGCTGCCGGATTTCCGGGACGTCGTCCGTCCCGTTCGCGTCGACGCTGCGCCCGCGCACGCCGACATTCTTGTCCCCGTACTGAAAGGACTCAGACCATGCGTCGTTCCCCCCAAACCGCCAGCGCCCTGCGCGGATTCGCCATGTTGACCGCCGCCGCGGTCGCCGCCGCCGCCGCCCCCGCCGTCGCGGGGGATCAACCGTCGGCTCCCGACGCGACCCGCGGCGCCCTGGACCGCACCGCGACGGTGATCACCGTCAGCGAGATGTGCGGCGGGTGCGTGAAGCGGATCGAGGCGAAGCTGAAGCCCGTGGACGGCATTGCCAAAGTGCAGTGCGACATCGAGAAGCAGACCGTCACCGTGCTGCCCGAGTCCGGGCTGAAACTCTCGCCCAAGTGGCTGTGGGAGGCGATGGAGTCGATCGGCAAGACGCCCAAGCGGCTCGCCGGGCCCAGCGGCGTGTTCACGGAGAAGCCGAAGCGCTGAGTCGTCGGGAGACGGGGCGGGACTGCACGGTCCCGCCCCGCGTCTCCGTCCCCTGTCGTGATCCGCACCTCCCCCTGAATCCAAATGGCTCCATGACCCTCCGCCTGCTCCCCTGGGATTACGGCATCCGCAATCTGGCCCGGCGGCCGGTGCGCAGCCTGTTGACGCTGGTCGCGCTGGCCACCGTCGTGCTGCTCATGCTGGTCGTCGTGGGCTTCATCCGCGGACTGGAGACGTCGCTGGCCGTCAGCGGCGACCCGGACGTGGTCCTCGTGTATTCGCTGGGGGCGGAGGAGAACATTGAGAACTCCGCCGTCCCGGCCCGCACGACGGGCGTCGTGGAGGCGAGCCTCAGCGGCATTCGACATCGCTCCGGCATCGCGTACGTCTCGCCGGAACTGTATTTCGGCACCCGGGTCGGCGGCGCCGAGACGGCGTCGCTGGGGTTGGTCCGGGGGGTCACGCCCTCCGCTTCGCTCGTGCGCCGGGCCGTGCGGATCACCTCCGGCAAGTGGCCGGGGCCGGGCGAAGTGCTCGCCGGGCGGCTGGCCTACGCCAAGCTCGGCGTGCCCGCCGACGCGCTGAAGCCCGGCTCGACGGTGACGTTCGAGAACCGCGACTGGACGGTCAGCGGCACGTTCTCCGCGGGCGGGTCGGCGTTCGAATCGGAGCTCTGGTGTCGCCTGCCGGACCTGCAATCCGCCCTCAAACGGCAGGACATCGGTCTGGTGGCCCTCACCCTCGCCCCCGACGGCTCCGCCGGGGAGATCGATCTGTTCGCCAAGCAGCGGAAGGATCTCGAAATCACCTCCGTCTCCGAAACCGCGTACTACGGGGCGATGCAAACGCACTACAAGCCGGTGCGGATTCTCGCCTGGGCGGTGGTGGCGCTGGTCGCCGGCGCCGGGGCGTTCGCCGGGCTGAATATGATGTACGGAGCCGTCGCTGGACGGACCCGGGAGATCGCCGCCCTGCGGGCGATCGGCTTCCGTCGCCGGGCCGTGTTGCTGAGCCTCGTGCAGGAGGGGCTCGTGCTCGCCGCCGCCGCCTCGCTGCTGGCGGGGACGGCGTCGCTGCTATTGATCAACGGACTGTCCGTGCGGTTCACGATGGGCGCCTTCGCCCTGCGGGTGGACGGCATGACGCTGCTGATCGGCTGCGGCGTGGGTCTGCTGCTCGGCGCCGCGGGGGCCGTCCCGCCGGCCCTCAAGGCCCTGCGTCGCCCGATCGCGGAGAGCCTCAAAGCGATTTGAACCCCTTTTTCTGACCTTCACGGGTCGGCCCGGAGGCCGACCCGCTTCCCCGCCGCCATGTGCGGCTTCCCCCCCTCCCTCCAGGAGACTCTTCGATGCTGAATCTCACCCATCATGCCGCCGCGGTCGGTGCCCTGTCCGTCGCGCTGCTCGCCGTCGGCTGCGGCGCCCCGGACGGGGACGCGACCGTGACCGACGCCGCTTCCCCGACCGTGCAGAACGCCGCCTACCTCGCCACGACCGAACCGGAGGGCGCGAAGGGCGTCGGAGCGGTGAAGGAGTCCGTGAAGGACGGCGACGAAGTGACCGTCGTCGGCCTGATCGGCGGCGATTCCGCCCCGTTCGTGGACGGGCTGGCGGCGTTTACGATCGTCGACCCCAAGGTGCCCTACTGCGCCGACGACGAAGGCTGCCCGACGCCGTGGGACTACTGCTGCCAGCAGGACAAGGTGCCGGCGAACTCCGCCACGGTGAAGCTGGTCGACGCCGAGGGCAAGTTGGTCGCGGAGGGCGCCCGCGATTTATTGGGCGTGAAAGAACTGGCCGAGGTCGTCGTCCGCGGCACCGCGGAGAAGGACGACGCCGGCAACCTCAGCGTGCTCGCCCGGCAGGTGTACGTGCGGAAGTAACCGCGTCCTTCGTTTCCCGGGCGGGGCGACCTGAACTCCCCCGCCCGCCTTTTCCCTGAGTTTGTCCCCTGTCCCATGAGCGTCGAGACCGCCGACCCGCCCGCTGAGCCGCGGCTCGATCTGAGCCGTCTGGCCTTCGACCGCACCCCCGTCAAAGCCGCGGCGAAGCCGAAGCGGCGGCAGAGCCGCGGTCGCCTGCTGGCCCGCGTCGTGCTGCCGGCGGTGGTCCTCGGCGGGTTCCTCGCCATGACCGGCTGGGCCGCCCGCGATCTGTGGCGGACGGCGAAGCCGGTCACGGTCGTCCCGGTGGTGGTTCGGCAGGCGGAGGTCCGGCGGGCCGGCACGCCGCTGTTTCAGGCGGCCGGCTGGGTCGAACCGCGACCGACGCCGACCTACGTCTCCGCGCTCAGCAGCGGGGTCGTGGAGGAGTTGCTGGTCGTCGCGGGACAGGAGGTGGACGCCGGGGAGGTGGTCGCGCGGCTGGTCTCCGCGGACAGCGAACTCGCCGTGCGGCAGGCGGAGGCGGACCTGAGTCTCGCCGAGGCCGACTTCGCCGGCGCCGAGGCGGAACGCACGGCGGCGGAGCAGCTGTTCCAGCAGCCGTTCGCCCGGCGGGCGGCGCTGGCCGAGGCGGACGCGGCCCTCGCCGAGGTGGACGGGGAACGGGCGGCGCTGCCGGGCCGGCTCGCCGCCGCCGAGGCGCGGCTGCGGTTCGCGGAGCAGAACCGCGACGGCCGCCGCGCCGCCCGGGGTTCGGTCTCCGGCCGTCTGTTACAGGAAGCCGAGAGCGGAGCCGACCGGGCCGCCGCCGAACTGTCGGAACTGCGCAGTCTGCAAACCTCATTGCCGAAGCGGGCGGAAGCCCTCCGTCGTCGCCGCGACGCGCTGGCCGAACAAACGGAATTGCGGATCGAGGAATCCAATCGGGTCGCCGCCGCCGAGGCGGAGGTCCGGGCCGCCGAGGCCCGTCGTCGGCAGGCGGAGGTCGCGCTGGAGGTCGCCCGGCTGCGGCTGGACCGGATGACGTTGCGGGCGCCCGCCGACGGCCGCGTGCTGGCCGTGCTGGCGCCGCCCGGTTCGTTCGTCACCGGGCAGGAGGCGCAGTCCAATCCGGAGGGCTCCGCCGTCGTGAGCCTGTACGACCCGGCGATGTTGCAGGTGCGGGCCGACGTGCGGCTGGAGGACGTCCCCCGGGTCGTCCGCGGGCAGCCGGTGACAGTGGAAACCGCGGCCGCGGACGAACCGATCGCCGGCCGCGTGCTGGAGACGACCTCCGCGGCGAACGTGCAGAAGAACACGCTCGAAGTGAAGGTCGCCCTCGACAGCCCGCCGCCGGCCGTGCGGCCGGAAATGCTGGTCAAAGCGACGTTCCTCGCCCCCCCGACCGACGAGGAACCCGTCGGCGAGGAGCAGCGGGAACGCCTGCTCGTCCCCCGGCGCCTGGTCGAGGGCGAGGGAGAGGCGAGAACCGTCTGGATCGCCGGGGCGGACGGCGTCGCCCGCCGGCAGGCCGTCACCCTCGGGGACGCCGGCACGGAGGACCTGATCGAAGTTACGGACGGCCTCCGCCCCACCGACAAACTGCTCGTCGCCGGCCGCGAGGGGCTGGAGGACGGCGACCGCATCGAGATTACCGGCGAGGACGCCGGCTGACCGGCCGCCGGCGCTCCTCATTGACTCCCCAATAAATTCCTACCAACGACGAGGCGAGACGATGGCTTTGGTCGAAGTTCGCGGTCTGAAGAAGGCGTTCAAAAAGGGCGGCGAAACCGTCACCCCGCTGGACGAGGTCGATCTGGACATTCATGAGGGCGATTTCGTCTCCATGATGGGCCCCAGCGGCACCGGCAAGAGCACGCTGCTGAACGCCGTCGCCGGGATCGACCGGCCGGACGCCGGCACGATCACCGTCGCCGGCACGGAGATCACCGCGATGTCCCGCACCAAGCTGGCCGACTGGCGGGCCGCCCACCTCGGCTACATCTTTCAAACGCACAACCTCGTGCCGGTGCTGACGGCCTACGAGAACGTCGAACTGCCCACGCTGCTGGCCCCGCTCTCCCGCTCTGAGCGGCGGGACCGGGTCGAACTGGCGCTGGAGGCGGTCGGCCTGACCGACCGGGCCGACCACCTGCCGCGGCAGATGTCCGGCGGACAGGAACAGCGGGTGGGCATCGCCCGGGCGATCGTGATGAACCCCACGCTCGTCGTCGCCGACGAACCCACCGGCAGCCTCGACGCGGCGACCAGCGAGCAGATTCAAATCCTGCTCGTCCGTCTGAACGAAGAGTTGGGCATGACGCTGCTGATGGTCACGCACGACTCCGCGGTCGCGGATCTCGCCGGTCGCCGGTTGCGACTGGACGGCGGACAGATCGTCGAATTGAACGACGGCGCCGACGCGGCCCGCAACGGCCGTTCGCTCGCCGTCGCCGGCTAGAGTCGCCCCCGTTCCCAGCCCCGCCCGCCGAACCGAAACCGCCCGATGCTCAAGTTTCTCCCCTACGTCTTCAAAGGCCTCTGGCGCCACGGGATGCGCACGTTCCTCACCGCCGGCGGGGCGGCGGTGGCGCTGTTCGTGTTCTGCTTCGTCGCCTCCGTGCAGGAGGGCCTGAACCGACTGACCGCCGGCGGGGACGCCGATCGCACGCTGATCGTCTTTCAGGAGAACCGTTTCTGTCCGACCAGCAGCAAGCTGCCGGAGGACTATGCCCGCACGATTCGCGAGGTCCCCGGCGTGCGGGGGGTGATGCCCTTGCAGGTCTGGACGAATAACTGCCGGGCGAGCCTGGACATCGTCGTCTTCAACGGGGCCGATCCGAAGCAACTGCGGGAGAACCGCGGGCTGACGTTAACCTCCGGCGACTGGGCGGCGTTCGAGAGCCGCCGGGACGCCGCGCTGGTGGGCCAGTCGCTGGCCCGACGGCGGGGGCTGGCGGTGGGGGACACCTTTGCGATCGGGGACCTGAGCGTGCAGGTGGCCGGGGTGTTCGCGTCGCCGGTCGCGGCGGAGGAGAACGTGGCGTTCACCAGCCTCGAATTCCTCCAGTACACCCGCGGCCTCGACTCCGCCGGGCTGGTGACGATGCACGAGGTCGCCCTCGCCCCGGACGCCGACGCAGACGCCGTGGCCCGCGAGATCGACGCCGCCCTCGCCGCCGGCCCCGTCGCCACGACGACCCGCCGCAAGGGGGCCTTTCAGGCGAGCACGCTGTCGGATCTGGTGGACCTGATCGGCTTCGCCCACTGGCTGGGCTTCGCCTGCGTGGGCCTGGTGCTGGCGCTGGTGGCCACGACCACCGTGATGGCCGTGCAGGACCGGGTGAAGGAGCACGCCGTCTTGCAAACCCTCGGCGTGCGGCCGACGCGGGTGTTCGGACTGGTGGTCTGCGAAAGCCTCCTGATCTGCCTGCTCGGCGGATTGGTCGGCACGGCGGCGGCGACGGCAATCCTGGCGTTCGGCGGGCTGGCCGTGGGCGCCGAGGGGGTGACGATCGCCTTCCGCCCCTCCCTCTCGCTGGTGCTGACCGCCGCGGGGGTCTCGGCCGCCGTGGGCCTGCTGGCCGGGGTTATTCCCGCGTGGCATGCGGCCCGGACGAATATCGTCGCCGCACTGAACGCGGCGTGAGCGGGTCCGGCCGGGTCACCGCAGCATTTCCGTCGTCAATATGACAACGCCTGATCGCCTCCGCGACACTCTCCGTTGCCCGCAGCGAGCGTTCTCACCCCTATCGGGACAGCGTTCGCAGGCTGAAAGTTGGCGCGCGACGATTGGCACGGCGAATGCAACCTAATAGAGCGTTGATCCACTCCCAACGTTTCAGGACCGCGACAATGCTCCGCTCGACGCTCACTCTCGCCGCGACCGCCGCTCTGCTGGCCGCCGGCTCCTCCCAGGCGGACGCGGGCGATCGCTCGCGGGTCTCCTTCCAGCTCTCGCTCGGCAACGGCGCCGCCGCGACGTACGGCAACGGGTACGGCGGCGGCTACGGATCCGGCTACAGCTCGAACTACGGCAACTTCGGCCGCTCGAACCTCTACGGGAACAGCGGGGGCTACGGGTCGAGCTTCAGTCGCCCCCGCTTCAATAGCGGCTACGGCTCCGGCAACCAGTTCGGCCGCGGCTACGGGCAGAGCGGCTACGGCAGCGGCTACGGCCTCGGGAACTCACAACACGGCTCCGGGCACTACGACTACCACGCGCCGGAGATCGTGCCCCACGGCGATCACCTCGACGTGACGCCCGGCCACTACGATTTCCATCAGAGCCATCGCTGAACCGAGGAACGTCGGCCCGACGCCCTGCGGTTCGGACCGCCTCCCCCGGGTCCGAACCGCCCCCGCGTCGCGGCGGCGCTTCGCCGACGGAACTGGTCTGGCCTGCACAGAAAACCAGGCTCGCCCGGGGGACCGGGGAGCCTTGGCGGAGCGTTCATCGGCGGCGTCCGTGCCGGTTGGAATCTGGCGGGCGTCAGTGGGGGACGTGATGGAAGTGCGTCGTGGTGTGCGGCACCACATCAATGTGTCCGCGGTGCGGCACGGCGTCGTAGTGCGTGGTGGTGTGCGGGACGTAATGCCCGCCGAAGTGCGTCTGCTGCGGGTAGTACCGCGGCTGCACGGGGCGGTATACGCTGCCTCCGAACTGCTGCGGATAGGGCCGGTAGATCTGCCCGCCCTGTCCGAACCGGGTCGGGTATTGCACGCCCGTCCCGAAGCGCGTCGGGTAGCTCGTGCCGACTCGGTCGTAGTGGGTCGTGGTGTGCGGGACCGCGTCGTAGTGCGTGGTCGTGTGCGGCACGGCGTCCACGTGGTTGCCGTGCCGGACGTAGTCCGTGTGGGTCTGCGTGTGCGGGACCACATCGATGTGCGTCGTCGTGTGCGGGACGACGTGGCCGCCGTGGTGGTGGCCGTAGTGCTGGGCGTTCGCGACGGTCGCGGAGGCCGCCAAGCCCCCGGCGATCAGCAGCGCGGTGCGGGTGAGGTTCATGGTCTTGTCTGGGAGAGTCGTGCGGAGCGTGACCGCAGCGGTCGCGGGCGGCTGGGCAGGGAGACAGGAAGCCGAGCGGGCGCCGCCACCACTTTAGCGGGAAGCTGCATCTGTCAGGGACATCCGCTTTCAAACAGGCCGTTCGCCCGGCGAGAGGCCGGAAAGTCGTCCGCGCTTTCGCAGTCGGACCGCCCGGCCCGAGAAGCGGTTCTGCAGGCCGATCCCGTTGCGGCGGGCGTGAGGGCGGGGCCGATTCCACCGGCGTTGACGGACACGAGACCCGATGCCCCGGCACGCCGTGCGGGGCGGAGACGCCCCCATGAAGCCCCGCAAAGCCCTGCTGCCGTTCGCCCTCGTCGGCTTGGCGGGGTGCGGGACCGGCAACGTGCTGACGACCCACACGTACGAGGGGGGGAGCCCGCTCGCCTCCGGCGCCGCCGCGGGCTACGGCGTGCCCGCGGTGGCGGTCGCCGCCGCGGAACCGGCGGCGGGCGGTTCAATTCAGCCGGCGGCTTATCAGGAGGAGCCGTCCGTAGACGAGGGCAGGGACGGCCCCGTCACGCCCGATCCGTTCTCCCCGGAACGGCCGTCCAATGAATTGGCGAACGAGGCCGATAGGACAGAACCGACGAACGGGGGAGCCGGAACGGATCCGCTCGCCGCGCCCGTTCCCATACTGGTCGACGCCCCCGCGACCGGCGTGCTGCCGGACGATCACCCCCCCGGTGGGCTGACGCTGGCGGAGATCGAGGCCGCCGCCCTCTCCGCGAATCCGACGCTCCGCGGGGCGGCCGCGGCGGTGGACAAGGCCCGCGGGATCTACACCCAGGTCGGTCTCTACCCGAACCCCACCGTCGGCTACACGTCCGAGGACATCGGCGAAGACGGCTCGGCCGGGCGTCATGGCGCCTTCGCCTCCCAGACGTTCGTCACCGCCGACAAGCTGAAGCTGAACCGCGCGGTCGAGAGCTGGGAGGTCGAGGGGCTGCGTTGGCGGACCGAAGCTCAGCGGCTGCGGGTCGTCAACGGCGTGCGGCGGCAGTACTACGTCGCGTTGGGGGCCCAGCGCCGGCTGGAACTGGCGGAGGAGCTCGTGGGATTGGCCGAGGAGGGCGTCGGCGCCGCCGAGCAACTGTTCGAGGCCGGAGAGGTCGCCAGGCCGGACGTGCTCCAAGTTGAAATTCAGCTGGGCGAGGTGAATATCGTGCGGCGGGACGCGGAGCTGGAGTTCGAGGGGGCGTGGCAACGCCTGATGGCGCTGGCCGGAATGCCGAGCCGCCCCGTCGGCCGGCTGGACGGGGAGCTGGAGGGGCCGGTCGCCGAACACGACTTCGACGCCCTGTTCGCCGAACTGCTCGCCGCCAGCCCGGAATTAGCGGCGGCCCGGGCACGGGTCTCGCGGGCGCGGGCGGCGATCTGCCGGCAACAGGCCCAACCCGTCCCGAACGTACAGACCCAGGCGGCGCTGACCTACGGGTTCGGCGGGGACGAGCCGATCGGCGGGGTGCAGGTCGGCCTGCCGCTGCCGGTCTTCAACGACAATCGCGGGAACGTCGCCGCCGCCGTCGCCGACCTGCACCGGGCCACCGCCGAACTTCAACGGCTGGAACTCGACCTGCGGGCCCGGCTGGCGGACGCCCTGCGGGACTACCGCCGGGCCGGCAACCGCGTGGCCCGCTACACCGAGGACGTGCTGCCCGCCGCCCGCGAGAACCTGGCGCTGACGGAGGAGGGCTACCGGCAGGGCGAGTTCGATATCGTGCGGGTGTTCACGGCCCGGCGGAGCTTCTTCGAAGCGAACCTTGCCCGTGTCGCGGCTCTGGCCGACGCCCGCACTTCAGAGGTCGCCGTCGACGGCCTGCTGCTCGTGGACGCCCTCGGCCCGATCCCCGACGCCGGCGGGGAGAACCTGCAGGGCGTCGGCCTTCGGGATCTGGCGCTCGGCGGACAGTGATGAAGGGCAGAAAGAAGTTGGAGTTGTCCCCGCGCTGACGTCGAGTAGACTGACGAATGATTCCTTCCGCACTGCGGCCCGCGTCATCGCCCGCTTCCTGCCCACGCTGCTGACCCTGCTGTCGCTCGCCTGTCCGGCGTTCTGCGACACCGGGGTTTGCACGGGCGGGGGTCGTGAGGTCGCGCAAGAGTTCGCTCCCTGCGGCTGCCACGGCCCCGAGGGGCCCGCCCCGAGCGAACCTTGCTCCGGCGAGTGCGACGGATGCTTCTGTGAGGGGGCGTTGTCCCTCGGCGACGCCCCCGCCGTGGTGGGCGGGGGAGATTTTCTTTCCGCTTTCGCCGCCGCGGGTTGGTCGGTTCAGGCCGACCGGCGAGTCCGGGTCGCCGAGCTCCTCCCGGATCCCCCCCGGCCGTTCGGGCGGACGCCGCTGTCGGCCCACGCGGGTCTGTTGCTGTAGCGGAACCTTCTTCGCCGGCTCCCGAGCCGGCGTCGCGCGGCCTGTCGGCCCGTGCGTCTCGTCCTAGGCGTTTTCGCCCTGGGATTCCTGAAGGTTCCCCCCTCGCAATAGGTCCGTCCGATGATCGACGTCGCCGCCCCGCCGGTCGCACCGACCGAAACGCCCCGCCACCGCAACGATCGGCCCGCCGGTCCGCCCCCGACGCCCGAACCGTCGCCCGCGAAAGCGACGCCCCGTGACGGCTCGCGGGCGGGGCGAGCCGCGAAAGCGTTCTTGGGGTGGGCGCCTCCCGCCCTCACCTTCGCCGCCCTCGCCGGTCTGGCGTGGTACGGGCACGAGCACGACTGGAATCTACCGACCGTCGCGGCCGCCGTCGACGCCGGGCCGGAGTGGTGCGAGCAGCACGGCGTGCCCGAGGCGGAGTGCGTCCTCTGTACGCCGGGCCTGATCGAAGACGCCCCGGACCTCACGTTCTGCAAGGTCCACGGCGTTCACAACTGCGTGCTGGACGACCCGACCCTCGCCGAGGTGCCGGGGCTCGACGATCCCGAAGTCACCGAGGCGGACCTGAACCGCGCCGCGCGGGCGTTGGCGCTGCGGCCGCGGCGGGAGAACCTGTCGCAGTCGCGGCTGCCCGGCACGCGGGTGCAGTTCGCCTCGGTCGAGGCGGCCCGCGAGGCGGGGGTGGAGGTCGAGCCGGTCTTCCGCCGGCCGGTCATGGAGTCGGTCGCCGCTCCGGCGGAGGTGCGGTACGACGCGACCCGCACCGCGCACGTCTCCCCCCCGGCCGACGGCGTGGTGCGGGCCGTGCTGGTGAAGCCCGGCGAGCAGGTCGCGGCGGGCCAGACGCTGGCCGTGATTGACTCCGAGAAGGTCGGTCGGCTCAAGGCGGAGCTGTCGTCCGCGTTGTCCGCCGAGCGCCTCGCCCGGGTCGAGCGGGACCGAATCGCCCCGCTGGTGAGCCGCGACGTCATCGCCGGCCGGCGGCTGGCGGAGGCCGACGCAGCCCTCGCCGCGGCCGGCGCCGACGTGGACCGGGCCGCCCGCGCGTTGGGCAATCTCGGGCTGACCGTCGACGCGAAGGCGCTGCGGACGTTGCCGGCGGACGAGGCGGACGCCGCGGTGCGGCGGCTCGGCGGCGGGTCGGATTCTGTCGGCGGAGCGGACGGCGACAACCTCGTCGCCGTGCCCGCCCCGCTGGCCGGGCGGATCGTCGATCTGGACGCGGTGGTCGGCGAGGTCGTCGGGCGCGGTACGCCGCTGATGACCGTCTCCGACACCTCCGCGGTCTGGGTCGACCTGCGGGTGCCGGCCGAGGAGGCAGGGTTCGCCGATCTCGGCCGCACCGTCCGCTACCGCCCGGACGGGTCTGACGAGGTCCGCGAGGGCGAAGTCGTCTGGGTCAGCTCTGACGTGGATCCGACGACCCGCACGGTGCGGGTCCGGGCCGAACTGCCGAATCCGGACGGGGCGTTGCGGAACGAGTCGTTCGGGACGGGTGAGCTGATCCTGCGGGAGGAGCCGGAGGCAATCGCCGTGCCGCACGAGGCTTTGATGTGGGACGGCGAGAACACGCTCGCGTTCGTCCGGGACGCGCGGTGGTTCGAGGAGGGCCGGCCGAAGTTCTTCGTTGCCCGATCGGTTCGCCCGGGCGTGTCGGCGGACGGCTACACGGAGGTCATCGCCGGACTGCTGCCGGGCGAGGTGGTCGCCACGGCCGGCGGGGACGTGCTGCGGGCGCAGCTGCTCAAGGGCAACCTCGGGGCGGGGTGCACGTGCGGGCACTGACCCCGCGCCCGCCGTCCGTCACCCGTCCCCCGCCCCGCACGTTCCGAGGAGCCGTCCGTGCTGACCCGCCTGATCGAACTGTCGCTGCAGCACCGCGCCGCGGTGCTGCTGGCGACGTGCGTGCTGCTCGCCGGCGGCGCCTACGCCCTGGCGAACCTGGACGTGGACGCCTTCCCGGACACCACCCCGGTGATGGTGCAGGTGAACACGACGGCCCCGGCCCTCGGGCCGGAGGAGATCGAGCGGCAGATCACCTACCCCGTCGAGCAGTCTTTGAGCGGCCTGCCGGCGTTGGTGAACGTCCGCAGCGTCTCCAAGTACGGCTTCTCGCAGGTCGTCGTCACGTTCGAGGACGGAACCGACATTTATTTCGCCCGGCAGGTCGTCGGCGAGCGGCTGGCGACCGTCGAACTGCCCGAAGGCGTCGGCCGGCCGGAGATGGGGCCGGTGGCCACGGGGCTGGGCGAGGTGTTCCACTACGTCCTCACCTACCCCGGGGTGGACTTCTCGGCCCTGCCGCCCGCGGAGCGGGAGCGGCTGTTGACCGAACTGCGGACGACCCACGACTGGGTCGTCAAACCGCAACTCCGCACCGTCCCCGGCACCGCTGAGGTGAACAGCTGGGGCGGGTTTGAGAAGCAGTTCCAGGTGAAGGTCGACCCAGCGGCGCTGGTCTCCCGCGGGCTGACGTTCGAGGCGGTCGTGGAAGCCCTGCGGAAGAATAACCGCAACGTCGGCGGCGGGAACGTGGACCGGCTGGGCGAGATGCTGCTGGTCCAGGGTCTGGGCCGGACCGAAACGATCGCCGAGATCGAGGAGGTGGTCGTCGACGCCGCGGACGGCGTGCCGGTGAAGGTGCGGGACGTGGCGGAGGTGACGGTCGGCCACGAGATTCGCCGCGGCGCCGTCACCGCCGACGGCCGCGGCGAGGCGGTGATGGGGCTGGGGTTCATGCTGATGGGCGAGAACACCCGCGACTACACCGCGGCCCTCAAGGAGAAGTTCGAGGAGGTCCGCGGGAACCTCCCGCCCGGCATGGCGTTGGTCACGATGTACGACCGCACGGAACTGGTCGACTCGGTGATCGACACGGTCCGCCGCAACCTGTTCGAGGGCGGGCTGCTGGTGGTCGCGGTGCTGTTCGTGTTCCTGGGGAACCTGCGGGCCGGGCTAATCGTGGCCCTGGCGATCCCGTTGTCGATGACGTTCGCCTTCGCCGGGATGTGGCGGTTCGGGATCGCCGCGAGCCTGCTATCGCTGGGAGCGATCGACTTCGGGCTGGTCGTGGACAGCAGCGTGGTGATGGTGGAGAACTGCGTCCGCCACCTGGCCGAAGCCCGCGGCACGAAAAACAAGCTGGCCGTCATCCGCGACGCGGCGGTGGAGGTGCGGGGGCCGACGCTGTTCGGCGAACTGATTATCGCCACCGTCTACCTGCCGATTCTCACGTTGGAGGGCATCGAGGGGAAGATGTTCCGGCCGATGGCCCTGACGGTGATCTTCGCCCTGGCCGGGTCGATGGTGCTGTCGCTCACGCTGATGCCGGTCCTCGCCAGCCTGGCGTTGTCGCGGGGCGGCTCCCACCGGGAACCGTTCGCCGTCCGCCTCCTGCACCGGCTCTACCGGCCCGTGCTGCACTTCACGATGCGACAGAAGCTGGCGGTCTCGGGGTTCGCCGCGGCCGTGCTGGCGGTGTCGTTTGGAATGATCGCCCCGAACCTCGGGACCGAGTTCATGCCGCAGCTCTCGGAGGGCGCGGTGGCGATCAACGTCGTCCGGCTGGCCGGCACGCAGACGGAGGAGTCGGTCCGCTTCAACACCCGAATGGAGCGGGCCCTGCTGGACCAGTTCCCCGACGAGATCGCCCACGTCTGGAGTCGGATCGGGTCGGCCGAGATCGCCACCGACCCGATGGGGCTGGAGCTGAGCGACGTGTTCGTCACCCTCAAGCCACGTAGCGAGTGGACGCGGGCGGCGACGCAGGGGCAACTCACCCGGCTGTTTGAGGAGGCGCTGCGAGACCTGCCGGGCCAGCGGCTGGCCTTCACCCAACCGATCAAGATGCGGCTGGACGAACTGGGCACCGGGGCGAGGGCGGACATCGCCGTGAAGGTCTACGGAGACGATTTGGACGCGCTCGCCGCGACCGCCGCCGAGGTGGAGCGGGTGCTGCGGACGGTGCCCGGATCCGCCGACGTGGGTTTCACCCAGTTGACCGGACAGCCGATGTTGGAGGTCGAGATCGACCGTGACGCGATCGCCCGCTACGGCGTGCCGGCCGCGGCGGTGCTGGACCTCGTGGAGGCGTTGGGGAACCGGCCGGTCGGCGACGTGTTCCAGGGGCAACTGCGGTTCCCGCTGACCGTCCGGCTGCCGGACGAGTACCGGGACGACCCGGAGAAGATCGAGTCGCTGCCGATCGTCACCCCACGCGGGGAGCAGATCCCGCTGGGCCGGCTGGCGGACGTGCGATTCACGACCGGCCCGAGCCAGATCGCCCGGGAGTGGGCGCAGCGGCGGGTGACGGTGAACGTGAATGTCCGCGGCCGGGACGTGGGCGGGTTCGTCGCCGAGGCTCAACGGCGGGTGGACGAAGAGGTGACGCTGCCGAGTGCCCGCTACCGCGTGGAGTTCGGCGGGCAGTTCGAGCACATGGTCCGCGCCCGCCGCCGACTGCTGATCGTGGTCCCGGTCGCGTTGGTCCTGATCGCCTCGCTGCTGTACGCGACCTACGGCAACCTGATCGACACGGTGCGGGTTTTCACCGGCATCCCGTTCGCGTGGACCGGCGGGCTGTTCGCCCTGTGGCTGCGGGGGATGCCGTTCTCGATCTCCGCGGCGGTCGGGTTCGTGGCTCTGTCCGGCGTGGCCGTGCTGGACGACATGCTGCTGGTCTCCCGCATCCGCCAACTCCGCGAGAAGGGGCTGAACTTGGAAGAGGCGGTGGAGGGCGCCGCGGTCCAGCGACTGCGGCCGATCCTGATGACGACGCTGGTGGCCGCGTTGGGCTTCCTACCGATGGCGACCAGCTCCGGCATGGGGGCGGAAGTGCAGCGGCCGCTGGCGACGGTGGTGATCGGCGGGGTGTGCAGCGCCACGGTGATGAGCCTGCTGGTCCTCCGCGTGCTCTACACGCTGTTCCCCAGCCCCGCCCCGAAGACGGACGGTTCGGCCAACGACCCCACCGTCCAAGACGAACGCGACGGCGTACACAATCACCCCGACGGACGCCGCAACGGGGAGACTTCCGCTCTGGCGGGGGCCGGCGACCGGCGGTTTTCCCATCCCTTCCCCGACGACCCGGAGGTCTAACCGATGCTGTTCCGTTTCCACGTCCCGCTCGCCGCTGTCTTGAGCGTCGGGGCCACGCTCGCCCTCACCGGCTGCGGCGCCGACGACTCGCCGGACGCGCCCGCCGCCGTCCCGATGGCCGACGCCGACCACGATCACGACGCCGACGTCGGCTGGTGGTGCGTCGAGCACGGCGTGCCGGAGGGGGAGTGCGCCCTCTGCGACGCCTCGCTGGTCGCCGACTTCAAGGAGAAGGGCGACTGGTGCGCCGAGCACGACCGGCCGGAGTCGCAGTGCTTCCTGTGCGATCCCGACCGGTTCGACCGCTTCGCCGCCCGTTACGCCGCCAAGTACGGCGAGCAGCCCCCCCGGCCGACCGAGTGACGCCCCGCGCCCGGCGCCCGGCGCCCGCGCTCGGCGGGAGGGGGCGCCGCGGCGAGTCGGCCTGTCGGCAGGACCGCATCGTCGCCTGGCGGTCCCGAACGCCTGCGCCCGGCGGAGAAACGTGCTAATGAACGCACCGGCGAAATGAGATCAAGCTGACGATTTACGAGGAACTCTTCGATGACGGTACACAGATGACGGATTGCGGCTGCCCCGCCGATCAGGCGGACACTCTCGAACGGCGGACCCTGCGCACGCTGTTGGCGATCAACGGAGTGATGTTCGTCGCCGAGGCCGGGCTGGGGTGGTGGGCCGAGTCGACCGCCCTGCTGGCCGACTCGCTGGACATGCTCGCGGACGCGGCCGTTTACGGCCTATCGCTGCGGGCGGTCGGCGGGTCGGGCCGGAGGCGGTCTCGAGCCGCGACGTTCAGCGGCGTGCTTCAGATGGTCTTGGGGGCGGGCGTGCTGCTGGAGGTCGGCCGCCGGTTCCTGTCCGGCAGCGACCCCGTCAGCACGCTGATGATGGCTGTCGGGGCGGTCGCGCTGGCCGCGAACCTCAGCTGTTTAGCCCTGCTGGCGAAGCACCGCGGCGGCGGCGTCCACATGCGGGCGTCGTGGATTTTCTCGACCAACGACGTGATCGCCAACGTCGGGGTCATCCTGTCGGGCGCGCTGGTGCTGTGGACCGGCAGCCGGTGGCCGGACCTGATCGTCGGGGCGGTCGTCGCCGTGGTGGTTCTCTGGGGCGGCGTACGAATCCTGCGAGAGGCGTGGCCGAAGGAAGAGAATCCGTGAGGCATTGGCCTCCGAGATCTGGCGCTCGGTGGGCAGTGAGCGTGAGGGTCGTGCGGATTCTTTCGATGTGGGTTCCCGGCCGCTGCGGATCTGCTAACCTGTCTCGGCAAGCCCAACGCTCGTTCTTCGCCCGTGCTCCGCCTCGTCACCCCGCTGGTCACGCTCGCCGCCGTGCTGTCGCACGCGGCGCTGGGGTGCTGCATGCATCACGCCCATGCGGGCGATCCCTGTTGCGGAGCGGAACCGACTTCGGCTCCTTGCCACGCCGCACACGCACACGGCGACGAGGCTCACGATCACGGTCACAGCCACCATGGGTCCGACCACGACCCGTCGAACGACGCCGGACATCAGCACGACGATCCGAGCCAAGACGATCCGCACCAACACGAGGGGTGCGGCGAGTCGGAGTGTTCCTGGCTGACGGCGTCCGTGGCGGCGTGCCCGGCCCTCGCGCCGGTCGGCTTTCGGCCGCTGTCGGACTTGGATCTGACGGGCGGGGTCAGCGGGGGCGGTCTCGATGCTTGGAGTCGGTCCCACCGCGACGCGGCACGCAGCGGTCCGGGCGACCGCTTGCGCACGCGGGTCTTTTTGCTGTAACTGACGTCTGCGCCGGCCGCGCTCGCGCGGCGGCTCCGCAGCCTGACGGCTGCCTCGCTTCTCTTCCCGGTCTGACGCCGGGTCCCCGCACGTCCCGGTCGTCCGAACGGCTTCGCGCCGTCCCGTGACGGCACGAGTCGGCGGCGGGGTTTTCTCCCTCCCTCTCCCGGTGCTGTCGTGCGCCTCGGCAAACTGAATCTGTCACCCCGGCGGTTGGCGATCGCCGCCGTCCCGGTCGCGGCCGTCGCGCTATGGCTGTCGGCCGGTTGGTGGCTCCCGGAACTGTCCGCCCTGGCCTTCGGTGAGGAGACGCCCGTCGAGGCGGCGGAGGACCCGCACGCCGGGCACGATCACGGCGTGGCCGCCGCCGGCGAGGTGATCCGCCTGTCCGAGCAGGCCCGCCGCACAATCGGGCTGCGGACGGCGACGGTCGAACTGACGGAGTTCGACCGCACGATCACCGTGCCCGGGGTCGTCGCGGAGCGGCCGGGACGTTCGAACCTGCAGGTGTCCGCCCCGATGACCGGCATGGTCACGGACGTGTTCGCCACCGAGGGGCAGGCCGTCCGCCCCGGCGACACGCTGTTCCTCATGCGGCTGACCCACGAGGACGTGGTGCAGGCCCAGACGGACTACCTCAAAACGCTCGAAGCCCTCGACGTGGAGGAGCGGGAGATCGACCGGCTGCAGACCGTCTCCCGCGGCGTGGTCGCCGGGAAGGTCGTGCTCGAACGGCAGTACGAGAAGCAAAAACTCGAAGGGCTCCTCAAAGCCCAGCGGCAGAGCCTGTTGCTGCACGGCCTGGAGGAGTCGCAGGTCGCCCGCATCGCCTCGGACCGAAACTTGGTGCGGGAGATCCGCATCGTCGTGCCCGAACCCCATGACCCGAGCGAGGAGGGCCACGGCGAAGCGCACGACCCGGCGGTGCGGGAGGCGACGCCCACCGTGCCGGCCCGGACGGCCAGCCTGCAGGAACCGACGTCGCAGGCGCACCCGCCGCTGACGGTCGAACGTCTGAACGTCCACGCGGGGGACGCGGTCGACGCGAACGCCCCGCTGGCGGAGTTGAGCGACCTCTCCCTGCTGTACGTGGAGGGCCGGGCGTTCGAGCGGGACGCCGCCGCGGTCGTCGCCGCGGCCCGGGAGGATCGCCCGGTTACGGCCCTGCCGACTGACAACCTCGCCGGGGCGTCCGATCCGGTGACCGGGTTGGAGATCGCCTACGTGGCCAACCGGGTCGGGGCGGATTCGCGCGTGGTGCCGTTCTACGTCCTGTTGCCGAACGAGATCGTCAGCGACGGGCGGGATCGGGCGAGCGGCGGGCAGTTCCTCACCTGGAAGTACAAACCGGGCCAGCGGATGCGTCTGCGGGTGCCGGTGGAGACGTACGCGGAGGCGATCGTGTTGCCGATCGAGGCCGTCGCGGAAGCCGGGGCGGAGCGGTTCGCATTCGTGGAGAACGGGGCGACGTTCGAGCGCCGGCCGGTGCACGTCGTCTACCGGGACGCGGAGTCGGTCGTCATCGCGGACGACGGCTCGCTGCTGCCGGGGGAGTCGGTCGCCGTCTCCGCCGCCCATCAGTTGCAGATGGCCCTGAAGAACGCCGCCGGCGGGGCGATCGACCCGCACGCCGGCCACAACCACTGACGTTCCGCCCGGTCCCGGTCTCCTTTCCCGCCCCTCCGAACCTGTCCGTCCGATGCTGAACGCGATTATCCGCTTCGCCCTGCACAACCGCGTGCTCGTGTTGGCGGGGGCGCTGCTGGTCCTGGGGCTGGGCGGGTGGCGGACCGCGGGGCTGACCATCGACGTCTTCCCGGACCTGAATCGGCCGCGGGTGGTGGTCATCACCGAGGCCCCCGGCATGGCGCCGGAGGAGGTGGAGGCCCTCATCACCTTCCCGCTGGAGACCAGCCTGAACGGCGCCAACGGCGTCGAGGTCGTCCGCAGTTCCAGCGCGGTGGGCATCAGCGTGATCACGGTGGACTTCGCCTGGGGCACGGACATCTACACCGACCGCCAGGTCGTCGCGGAGCGGATGCAACTCGCCGCCGAAAGCATGCAGGAGGGGATCCGGCCGACGCTGGCCCCCGTCAGTTCCGTGATGGGTCAGATCCTGATGCTCGCCGTCTGGAGCGAACCGGGAGCCGACGGGGAGCCGCAGACCGCCCCGTTGGAGTTGCGGACGCTCTCGGACTGGGTGATCCGCCAGCGCCTGTTGACGATCCCGGGCGTCAGTCAGGTGTTCGTCATGGGCGGGGGGCGGAAGCAGTTTCAGGTCCTCGTCGACCCGGACGCCCTGCGGGCCTACGGGCTGACCCTGGATCAGGTGAAGGAGGCCGTCGGCGAGAGCAACCTCAACGCCACCGGCGGCTACCTGGACGAACGCGGGCCGACGGAGTTGCTGGTCCGCGGACTGGGTCGGGCCACCACGGTGGAGGATCTGCGGAAGGTCGTCGTCACGATCCGCGACGGCCGTTCGGTGGCGCTGGAGCAGGTCGCCGACGTCGTCGAGGAGGCGCAGGTGAAGCGCGGGGACAGCTCGGCGTTCGTGCGGACGGAGGTCGCAGGCGAGGGACCGGTGGCCGGGGGCGACGATGAAACGGCGCCCGGCCTCTCGCCCCTCGCCCCCCCGCTGTTCACCGGCGGGCCCGCGGTCGTTCTAACGATCGCCAAACAACCCGGCGCCGACACCCGGGTCGTCACGGACGCCGTCAACGCCGCGATGGCGGACCTCGCCCGCTCCCTGCCGGACGACGTGCGGGTGGAGCGGGTCTATTCGCAGCGGAGCTTTATCGACCGCAGCATTGAAAACGTCGTCGAAGCCCTCGCCGACGGCGGCGTGCTGGTGGTCGTAATTTTATTCGCCTTCCTGCTGAACTTCCGCACGACGTTTATCACCCTGACGGCGATCCCGCTGTCGATCGTGGTTACGGCGCTGGTCTTCGCCGCGTTCGGGTTCGGCATTAATACGATGACCCTCGGCGGGCTGGCCGTCGCGATTGGAGAACTCGTCGACGACGCGATCGTCGACGTGGAGAATATTTTTCGAAGGCTCCGGGAGAACAAGCATCTCCCCGAGGGGGAACGGCTGAATCCGCTGGTCGTCACCTTCCGGGCCAGCACGGAGATCCGCAGTTCGATCGTGTTCGGCACGGCGATCGTCGTGCTGGTGTTCCTGCCGCTGTTCGCCCTGGGGGGCATGGAGGGCCGATTGTTCGCCCCGCTGGGGGCCGCTTACGTGGTGAGCATCCTGGCCTCGCTGGCGGTCTCGCTGACGGTCACGCCGGCGCTGTGCTCGCTGCTCTTGGTCGGGAACCGGGGCTGGCACGTCGTCGCCCCGCTGTTGGGGCTGGGGATGAGCGCCGCGACCTTCTACTGGATCGCCCCGCGGGCCGCGGAGATCTTTCATATCGAAGCGCTGCATCCGTCGGACCCGCTGTGGTGGACGCTGGCCGCCGCCCCGGCGTTCTGGCTCGGCGTGGAGGCGCTGGACCGGTTTACCTCCGGCGGCGAGGAGGAAGGCCTGTTCCTGCGGGGCCTGCAATGGCTCGCCGGCGGGGCGATCCGCGGCGCGACGCTGTTCGCCTGGCCGGTGTTGCTGATCACGGCCGGGGCGGTGGCGGTCGCCGGGGCGCGGATGTCGACGCTGGAACGGGACTTCCTGCCGCCCTTCAACGAGGGGGCGATGCAGGTCAACGTGATTCTCGACCCCGGCACCTCGTTGAAGACGAGCAACGAGATCGGCCGCGCAGTGGAGAAAAGCCTGCTGGCGGTCGAAGGCGTGTCCTCCGTGGTACGCCGGACCGGTCGGGCGGAACTCGACGAGCACGCCGTGACCGTCAACATCAGCGAAATGATCGTGGAGTTCGACCCGGAGTCCGACCGCGAGCGGGAAGCAATTCTCGAGGACCTCCGCGAAGCCGTCGCCGACGTGCCCGGCGCCGTCGGCAGCGTGGAGGGACCGCTGGGCCACCTCATTTCGCACATGATCTCCGGGGTGAAGGCCCAGATCGGCATCAAGCTGTACGGCGACGACCTCGACGTGCTCCGCCGCAAGGGGGAGGAACTGAAGGCCGCGATGTCCGGCGTGCCGGGCCTGGTCGACGTGCAGCTCGAACAGCAGGTCACGATCCCGCAGCTGCGGATCGAACTGGACCGCGACGCCCTGCTGCTGGCCGGCCTCCGCCCGGCGGACGTGATGGAGTTCGTCCAGACGGCCATGAACGGCGAGGTCGTTTCGGAGATCCTCGTCGGTCAGCGGACGTTCGACCTGCTGGTCCGCCTGGACGAGCCGTTCCGCGAGGACCTGGAAGCGCTCCGCCGGCTGACCCTCACCACGCCGGAGGGCGGACAGATTCCGCTGGAATCGGTCGCACGCATCTACGAGAGCGGCGGCCCGAACACGATCAACCGGGAGAACGTCCGCCGCCAGATCGTGTTGCAGGCGAACGTCAGCGGTCGGGGCGTGGTGGAGGCGGTCGAGGACGTGAGGGCCAGCTTCGCCGACGTGGAGCTGCCGCCCGGCTACTTCCTGGAGTTCAGCGGCCAGTTCGAGAGTCAGCAGAGCGCCAGCCGCACGCTGGGGCTGCTGGGGGCGGTGTCGGTATTCGGCGTGTTCCTGGTCCTCTACACGCTGTTCGGTTCGGCGAACTTCGCCCTGCAGGTGATGGCCGCATTGCCGACGGCGTTCATCGGCGGAGTAATCGCGCTGGTGATCACGGACCAGACGCTCACCGTGGCCGCGCTGGTGGGGTTTATCTCCCTAGCCGGCATCGCCAGCCGCAACGGCATTTTATTATTGAACCATTATCTGCACCTCGTGAAGCACGAGGGCGAGGGCTGGACGCGGTCGATGGTCGTCCGGGCCGGCCGCGAACGGCTGGCGCCGGTGTTGATGACCGCCCTGACCAGCGGCATCGGTTTGGTTCCGCTGGCCCTCGCCGCCGGCGAGCCGGGCAAGGAGATCCTGTACCCGGTCGCCACCGTGATCATCGGCGGGCTGCTGACCAGTACCGCGGCGGAGTTCGTGGTTCGCCCGGCTCTGTTCTGGGCGATCGGCCGCCCCGCCGGCCGCCGCCTCGCCTCCGCGAGCGGCGCGCCCGTCGCCCTTACCGAAGAGTCCGAAGAGCACGCTTGAAGGCGTTTCCTTGGGCCTCGGGACCGTCCCGTCGCCCGTCGTTCCCCCTGTTCCTGAGAGAAGGAGTTTGAAATGACCTGTCGACTGTTCCCCCTGTTCGCCGCCGCCCTCGCCCTGGCGGTCTTCGCCCCGTCCGCGCCCGCCGCGTCGCCGGTTGAAGCGAAGGCTGACGAGATCGTCGCCTACCGGGCCGTGAAGTGGCAATCCGGCCACTTCGAGGACGCCCAGAAGGCGGCGACGCACGCCAAGACGCTCAAGAAGCTCGGCTGCGAGGTGAAGACCGGCGCCCACGGCGGCCACACGGACGTCTCCCACCGCTGCCCGGAGTGGCGAGAGATCGCCCTGACGACCCACGAGAAGGCCCACGAGTGGGAGACCTGGCTGAAGGCGAACGGCTTTGAAACCCGCCACGCCCACTGACCCCCGCCCGCTCGCCGCCCGGAAAGGAATGCCGGGCGATTCCTTCGGCTTCGGAGATCCGCACCGATGCGAATGCCCAAGCGAAACGTCGCCCTCGCCGCCGGCCTGCTACTGGCCCTGTTTGCGGCGACGACCGCGGTGACGTTCAACCACGAGCACGACGAACGGACTGCGGACTTCGTGCCGCAGCCCGTCGTCTGGGCCGTGAACCTCCTCGCCGATGCCTGGAACGGCTCGCAGGCGCAGGCGCTGTACCGCCGGTGGGACGGCCACATCGCCGATTTCTGCGCGAACCCCTCCCACCGACACTGAGCCGTTCGACCCGTCCCGTCCGGAGCCTCTCCGGGCGAGATCGTTCCCCCCTGTTTTCGCACCTCAAGGATCTGCCGATGATTTCCCCCGCCAAACCTCTCGCCGCCGTCCTCGCGCTGGCCGTTTCCGCCGCGTTCGTCGGCTGCGCCCCCGAGGAGGACGAACCGCTGGCGATGGACGACGCCCCGCCGGCCCTCGCCGACGACCACGCCGGCCACGACCACGGGGCCCACCCGACTGAAGGACTGCACGGCGGCGGGCTCATCGAACTGGGCGACGAGGAGTACCACGGCGAACTGATCCACGACGAGGCGGCCGGCACCGTCACGATCTACATCCTCGACGCCCACGTCGAAGCGGCCGTTCCGATCGACGCCGCCGAGGTGACGGTGATGGTCGTCCACGACGGAAACCGCGAATCCTTCAAGCTCGCCGCCGATCCGGACGCCGGCGACCCTGAGGGAAAATCCTCCCGGTTCGTCTCCTCCGATGCGGAACTGGCCGAACACCTCGATCACGAGGGGGAGACGGCGAAGCTGATGGTCAAGATCGACGGTCGCTCCTACAGCGGCGACATCGCCCATGACCACGATCACGACGGCGAAGGCCACGAGGGCCACGACCACTGACGCGGTCCGACGGCGAGCCCTGCCCCCCGGTGCGGTCCCGGCCGCACCGGGGGAGTTTTCGCCCCCCGATCCATTTGCGATCGATCCGTACTGTCAACGACTCGCACCGCCCCCTGAAGCCGCGATGACGGAAACAGAATCCTCAAGCGATCCCGACGACGACCGCACGCGGTACCTCCGCCGCGGCAAGTGGACGGAGGTCGCCAGCCTCGCCTACAACCTGACCGAGGTGGCCGTCTCCGTCACCGCCGGGCTGATGACCGGCAGTTCCGCCCTCGTCAGCTGGGGCGCGGACAGCGCCGTGGAGAGCGCCGCCGCCGGCACGATGATCTGGCGGCTGCGCGGGGAGGAACGGGGCATCGGACGCCGGGACGTGCTGCGGCGGAAGAAGGTCGCCCTCGGCGTGCTCGCCGGGGCGTTCGCCGTGGCCGTCGCGTTCATCCTGTACGAAGCGATCAGCAAGTTCGTCAGTCAGACACCGCCGGGCTTCAACTGGTGGGGGATCGGCATCCTGCTGGTCTCTCTGGTCGTGAACCCCGCGCTGGCGTGGGCGAAGCATCACTACGGCAAGAAGCTCGACTCCCCGGCCCTGAAGTACGACGCGATCGACACCCTCATCTGTGAATATCAGACCGTCGTCGTGCTGATCGGCTTGGGCTTGGCGAAGTGGCTCGGCTGGTGGTGGGCGGACCCGGCCGCGGCGCTGCTGATCGTGCCCTACGTCGCCTGGGAGGGCTGGGAGGCGGGGCGGGACGCTTGGCGGGTCGATCCGGAGGCGGACGAAGCGGCGGGCGGCTGAGCGGTCTCCCGGATGCGTGAACGACGCCGGGCACGTCTCCCGGTCGTTCAATACGCGGCGATCGGGTAAATAACGGGCCGACGTCGTGTCATGAACCCTGCGAGCGATGCATCAGACCCTCCTGTCGATCGGTTATTTCCTGCTGGCCGGACTGATGGAAATCGGCGGCGGATACCTCGTCTGGCTCTGGCTGCGGGAAGGCCGGTCGATCTGGCTGGCGCTGCTCGGCGCCGTCGTCCTCGTCGGCTACGGCGTCGTGCCGACGCTCCAGCCGACGCATTTCGGCCGGGTCTACGCGGCGTACGGCGGCGTGTTCGTCGCCCTGTCGGTCCTCTGGGGCTGGGGGATCGACGGACATCGGCCCGACCGTTGGGATACGTCCGGGGCGCTGCTCTGCGTGGCGGGGGTGGCGGTCATCATGTACATGCCGAGGGGCGATGAGTTGGCCCCGGACGTGATCCCAAACGACCGCTCCGTCCAAGAAACCCCGTGACCCCCCTCGACATTCTGACCGGCGCGGCGGAGGCCGTGCTCTGGTACCCCTTCCTCTGGTTCGGGCTGGACTCGATCGAGAAGCGGAACCCGTGGTTCGCCGCGGCGGTTCTGCTCGCCCTAGGCTACGCGGCGTTCGTCGCCTGCCCGTGGGTCCGCGACACCGACGCCTGGAAGAACCTCGCCCAATGACCGGCAACCACTCGCACGCCCACTCCCACGCCCCCGCCGACTACGGCAGGTCCTTCGCCCTGGGCGTGGGGCTGAACCTGTTTTACGTCGCCGTGGAGGCGGGCTACGGGTTCTGGTCCGGATCGCTGGCCCTGTTGGCGGACGCGGGGCACAACCTCTCGGACGTGGCCGGGCTGCTGCTCGCCTGGGGCGGGTTCGCCCTCGCGAAGCGACCGCCGACCGACCGCCGCACCTACGGCTGGCGGGGGGCGACGAACCTCGCCGCCCTCGCCAACGGCCTGTTGTTGCTGGTCGCGGTCGGGGCGATTTCCTGGGAGGCGGTCGGCCGGTTCTCGAACCCCGCCGAGGTGCCGGGCCTGACGGTAGTGATCGTGGCGAGCGTAGGCGTCGTCATTAACACGGCGACGGCGATGCTGTTCTTCGCCGGGCGGAAGGGCGACGTGAACGTCCGCGGGGCGTTTCTGCACATGGCCGCCGACGCGGCGGTGAGCGTCGGCGTGGTCGTCGCCGGCCTGCTGATCCGCTGGACCGAGGCGGACTGGATCGACCCCGTCACCAGCCTCCTGATCGCCGCGGTGATCTTCGTGGGGACGTGGGGCCTGTTGCGGGAGTCGTTCGACCTCTCCGTGCAGTCCGTGCCCGCCAGCGTCGACGTGCCGGCGGTGCGGGAGTTCCTGCTCTCCCGCCCGGGTGTGACGGACGTGCACGACCTGCACGTCTGGGCGATGAGCAGCACCGAAACCGCCCTCACCGCCCACCTGCTCAAACCGTTGTCCGGCGGCGAGACCGGGGATGAGGACGCCTTCCTCGGCGAGCTGACGGACGCGCTACACGACCGGTTCGAGATCGAGCACGCGACTGTGCAGATCGAACGCCGCGACGACCCGCGGCTCTGTCGGCAGGCGGAACCGGGCAGCGTCTGATGCACGTCCGCCCATGAACGCGAACCGACCGTCGCCTGTAGAAGGCGGCGGTCGGCTCGACCGTGACCGAAGGTCCGTTCCTCACTGAATGCGATCGCGGGACGCAGCGGCAACGAACGCCGCCGGGTCGGCCTGCACGTCGCGGGCGCACTCTTCGCTGCAGACGAAGACGGCCCGGTCGCCGACCGGCACCTTCCACGGCGTCCCCATCGCTCCCAGCCGGCGGTCCTCGACGGAACAGACGGCTTGGGCGAACACCGCCGTGCGGTCGGTGGAAGAAGCCCGTACAGGCCGACCGACGGCCGGCGGGGCGACGATACGGGTCGTCTGCCGCACGACGATCTCATCCGCTCCGGCCCCCGGCACGCCGTCCAGCCGCACCGCCACGGCGACCCGCCGACCGGCGACCTTCCCGAGGTTCAACGGCAGCGCCAGCGGCTCGGGGCGCCCGTCACGGTCGCGGGTCGGGGACAGTTCATATCGATACTTCTTCTCGCTGCCCTCGACCCGCATGGCGACGACGCCGCGGACACGTTCCGTCGGCAGTGCGCGGCCGCTGGCGTCGGTCAGCCAGAAGTGCAGACCGGCATGGTCCAGCAGCGTTTCGACCCGCACGTTCCCGAACCGGTCCAGTTCGCCGCCGTGCGCGCCGTGATCATGTCCGGCGTGCTCGCCGCGCAGGCCGCTGTGGTCGTGCCCCGCATGGTCGTCGCCGACGGGGCCGTGATCGTGACCGGCGTGATCGTGCCCGGCGTGGTCCCCATGGTCGTGGCCCGCATGATCGCCGTGGTCGTGACCCGCGTGGGGGTCGTAGGCGGACTGGGCCGCGGCGACGTTCGCCGTCAGCAGGGCGAGGGCGGCGGTCGAGATCAGGGTCTTCATCCAAGGCTCCTTGGGTCGTGGCTGCGTACTTCGACTCCGGTAATGACCGGAACCGAGTGACTCCTTCGCATGCCCCGTGCCGACGACGGTGCCCGCCGGCCAAGCATAATTAAAGTCCTACAAGTCAGAGGAACCGCCGCTCCGGGCACCTCGGCGGAGGCGTCCGACCCGTCACAGAGCGGTTGTCGTTGTGACAAACGCGCCGTCACTCTGATCGCGCACCGACCAAGAATGCTCTTTGAACGGCAAGGCAATCGATTCGTAGCGACGGGGCGAGTCGCACCCGATCAATATCGACCGCTTTTCGACAGCGAGGCTCGGGCCGCGCCGACGGACGGCACGTCGATGGCGCCCACGCGGGGGTACGGGAACGCTCTGTCGCCGGGGGTGTCGTCGGAGGTGTTCCCCAACTCGCGGGTCAGGCTCCGCAGCCGCAGGCCATCCACCAACCCGCGGGCCAGCAGGGCGTGCGTGTCGTCGTAGCCGTTGGTCTCGTCGACGTTGAGGTTCCCACCCACCACGGCGGTCAGGCCCGGGTTCTCGTCCAACCAGGCGGCGACGTGCCAGGCCATCGCCGCGGCGACCAGCTCCCGCTTCAGGGTGTTGTCGCAATCCACGTCGCCCGACCGGTCGGAGGACGACTTCAAGTGCGTCACGGCGACTATGCGTCCCAAGGCGGGTCCGTCGGCGGCGAGGAACCCGCGGCCGACGCCCACGTCCGCGATCCCGTCCAAGTTCACTCGTTTCTGCTTCCGCTCCGTCAAACAGCCGGATCGGCTGTCCCCGTCGGTTCCTCGATCGAACTCCACCGCGTTCGTCAGCGGATAGCGAGACAGGATCGCCACTTCCAAGCTGCTGTACTGGGTGTCGTCGTTCGGGTTGAAGTCGCTGACGACGAGGTACTCGGCGTAAGTCGGCATCCCCATGCCGCGGCGACCGCCGGGGCGACCTCCCGCGAGGTGACTTCGTTCAGCAGCAGCACGGCCGGTTGCACGTCGGCGGCGAGGAGGGCGAAATCGCGGCTTGGGCATGGGCTTCTGCGACGGAGAACAGGGGCCCGCTGTTCCATGTCGCCCCGAGTGCGTCCCCCTCGGCGGATCGATCCGCCGGGACGGAGGATTCGGGCGCCGCCGGATCCAGGCCGAAGCCGTCCGGGTGGCCGGGGAAGCCGTCCGGGTCGGCGGGAAACTTCTCGGGGACCGCCGGCGATTCCGCCGCGGGGTTTGGACGACAACCGCACGCCGCGAACAGTACGAGGTCGAGGGCGACGTTGCGGGAGAACACAGCGGGGGCCGTGCGGCGGGGGAGTGCGAGAACCCGGAGCCGGCGTAGCCCATCAGGCAGTAGCCCGACCTGAACGCTCGGTTCTGGCCCGTTGCCGCTCGCGTGCGTCCCTGCGGCGGTCTCACGCGGGGCAGAGGCCATCTTGGGCGGCAGGGGCGCCTACGGCGGACATCGGGCGGACTTCTTTTGGAGGGAGCCTGCCGCGTCCGCCGGGCGGAGCGCGTCAGCAGAGCGGCGAACGGTCTGGGTCCTAGGAACGGCCGGCGTGGGCGACGGGGCGGTCGTCGATCTTCCAGATCGTCAAACCGTGGAACCTCGTCCCGTTGCAGGTCGAGACGACGCGCTCCGCCCCGCACTGAACCCCCGGGCAATTGTGGAGAGGTTGCGAAAGGCCGCAGGAGCGGAAACGTTCGTGAGACTCCCGGGCCGACAAGGCCCCGGTGCAGGGTACGCTCAGGCACGCTTCCTTCCGGGACGCTCGAACGGACGCTTCTTGCGGAGGTCCGCCGCCAGCCCAGCCGGCGGGACGCCGGCCGAGACGTTTTCGGTCGACCCGCCGGGGATGATCGGCAGGGTCTTTACGCTCCCCCGGCCCTGCTGGCGCAGTCCCCGAAGCCGGCGCTCCAGGAACCGGAGGCGCGACCGCCGGGGGTTCTCCGGGGTCAGTCGTCCGCCGCTTGAGCTTACAGGAATTCCCGGTCCGTCGTTGCGGCGACGTCCGAGGCCAGACCGGCCAACGAGTCCGCCGCCCCCATCCGCACGGCGACCTCGTCGACTGAACCGACTCCCTCCGCCGGGGTCGCACCCTCCAGCCGGGGCCATCAAGGCCAGAATCAGGCCAGGAGTCTGCGGCGTGACGTGCGGCGCGTCCTCCCAGTCCCACGCCGTCTGTGGGTCCGCGTCGACGGGGGAACTGATCGCCCGGTAGATCATGACGAACCCCCGTCCCGCCGCGGCGCGGGTGGCTTCGTCCTCGGCGAACAGCGTCCATAGCTCGGCCGTCGGCGGGATCGGTGGGATCGGCGGGGTCGGCGAGGTCGGCGAGGATCGCCAGCGCCCGTTTCTTCTGATGTGCGGCGGCGGCCGTCAGGGTCGGCAACCGCTCGTCGGCCCGGGGGCGCTCGGTGAAGGCGGACGGCACCCGTTCGGCGACGGAACCGACAATCTCCGGAGTGAGCCTCGATCGCTCATCCTGCCACTTCGGCGTCGCCCCGAACCGTCCACCCAGAGCGCCCCCGTCCACGCCGCCTCCCCAGGCCGGGGAGTCGCCGGGTAGATCGAAACCGATGAGTCGCTCATCCGGTGCGAGACGAAGACTCGCAACTCCCACCGGGTCGGCAGGCCGGCGATCAGGAATGCCCCGTCCGGCCCGGTCGTCGCCGTTCCCCCGAACCTGGGGCTCCACATCGTCCCCTAGTCGTTCTGCGGCACCCGCAGCGCCGCCGTCACCTCCGCCCCATGATCTGCTCGTCGTCGGCGTTTGTGAGTGTGCCCGCGAAGGCCCCGGCTGGGGCGAGCGTCATCGTGACCGTGGCGTGGTCGGCGACCTGATCGGCCCACGCGTCGGCCGTGCGGTTCGGAGCGGAGGCGTAGAGCGCCAGCGGGACGTGCGTCCGGGGGGCGTCAGCACGCCGTTCGCGCCGGCCGAGTGGGCGTGGAAGCCGTTGAAGTGGCGATCTCCGTTGCCCCAGTACGCCCCCTCCACGAGCGCCCCCGGGACCGGAGCGCCGGCGGCGTCGACCAAGGCGATCGTCAGGTCGACCGGCTCGCTCCGCAAGGGCGCGGTGAGGTCCAGCGTCCGTGCCGGGGCGTCGGCGCTTCCAATCGTCGCTCGATCGCCGCCTCCGCCGTCAGCGTGAATCGACCGTTCCCCTGACCACGTTCGGATCGCGGCGGCCGCGGCCAGGGAGACGATCGTGACGAACAGGACCGCGACGGCGAGCCGGCGCACGGGGGCGGCGTGCATCGGGACGGCGGTCACGGCGGTGGCGGTTCGGGAACCGGTTCGCCGTGGGCTCACGGGGTCGACGCGTCAAAGCGCGGGGGCTTCCTGACGGGTCGCGGCGTCCAGTCCAGTCGGGCGCTAAACGAAGGCGGAATCCGCAGCACTGTGGGGTGAGGCCAGCGACGCCGCCGGCCGTTCTTTCTCTCCCCGCACCGGAGCCGCCCCGTGCCCCGACTCCCCCTCCCGCCGCGGCTGGCCGCCGCGGCGGGGCAGCTGCTGCTCGGCCTGCTGGCCGACCTCGCCGCAATCGCCGCCGGCCGCGCCGCCGGCCCGCTCGACCCGGCCCCAGCCCGCGAGACGCCGCCGCCCCGCGACGAACGCTGACCGTTCCCCCCTCCCTCGCCCGAACCCAGAGGCCCCTGCCATGAGCCACATCGTCACCGTCGCCGCCAAGGCGACGGACCCCGCCGCCCTCGCGGCGGCCTGCGACCGGCTGAAACTGCCCCCGCCGCAGACCGACACCGTCACCTACTTCGATCGGTCGGTGCAGACTGGTCTGACGATCCGCCCGCCCGGTTTCGTGTACCCGATCGTCTGCGACGTCGAGACCGGCGACCTGTACCACGACACCTACGAAGGTCGCTGGGGCGACGAGTGCTTCGTCGGTCGCCTCTTGCAGGCCTACGCCGTGGAGAAGACGAAGCTCCAGGCGCGGGCCCGCGGCCACCGCTGCATGGAGACCGCCCTCGCCGACGGCAGCGTGCGGCTGACCGTCACCGCCGGGGCCGCGGGCTTCGGCGACGCTCCCCAATACCTGACGACCGGGGAGGCCGCCTGAGATGCAATGCATCGAGATCACCGTCACGCCCGCCGGCGCGACCCGCGTCGAAACGAAAGGCTTCGCCGGCCCGTCCTGCCGAGCGGCGAGCAAGCCGTACGAGGAGGCCCTCGGCACGCAGTCCGCCGAGACGCTGGCGCCGGAGTACCACGCGGCCGCCCCGGTCGCACAGACGGTCGATCAGCGGGCCTGACGCCCGCTGATCGACTCGTTCTTTCACATCCCATTCCCACACACGAAGGAGTCGCCGATGCCGCGTCGACCGCGAGGCTGCGCCCCGCCTGAACCTGATGACGAATCGACCCCCGCGGCCCCGCCTCCCGGACTGGCCGCGAAGCTGGCGGAACTGGTCGCAGCCGCCTTCCCGGGCGTGCTGGCGGTCAGCCCGGAGCCGGAGGAGGTTCTTCGGGACCTCGCCGGGCTGTGCCGCGAGCGGGGCTGGAACCTCGCCACGTGGACCGCTGACGGCGGCGAGGACGGTCCGGCCGACCCGCTGGCCGCCGTGAAGTCGCTGCCGCAGTCCGGCGACGGCGAGACGCCCTCGCTGCTGGCGATGACGCACCCGCAGCGATACCTGAACAGCAGCCCCGAACTGCAGGCCGCGGTGCGATCGGCTTTGGCGGCGGGCAAGACCCGCCGCACGCACCTGCTCCTCGTCCAGCCAGCCTCGGACCTGCCCCCGGAACTGGCCCGGGACTTCGCCGTGCTGGACTGCCCGTTGCCCTCACGGGCGGAACTGGAGGCCGTGGCGCGGGGCGTGGCGACGGAGGAGGGCGAGTTGCCCGAGCCGCTCACGCCGGTGCTGGACGCCGCGGCGGGGCTGACCCGCTCGGAAGCGGAGAACGCCTTCGCCCTCTCGCTGGTCCGGCACGGTCGGCTGGACCCGGACCCGCTGTGGGAACTGAAGGCGAGACAACTCGCCGCCGGCGGGCCGCTGTCGCTCCACCGCGGCGGGTCCGGCTTCGACGCCCTCGGCGGCATGCAGGCCCTGAAGACCTTCTGTCGGACCGCCCTGACTAACGGTTCGCCGAGGGCCGAGGCGAAGGGCGTGTTGCTGCTCGGTCCCGGCGGCGTGGGTAAATCGAGTTTCGCCCGGGCCCTCGGAGCGGAGGTCGACCGCCCGACGCTGACGCTGGACGTCGGCGGCTTGATGGGCGGCATCGTCGGCGCGACAGAGGAAAACACCCGCCGGGCCTTGGCGACCGTCGAGGCGATGGCCCCCTGCGTGCTGTTCGTTGACGAAGTCGAGCGGGCGCTGGCCGGCACCTCCGGCGGCGCCCAGGACAGCGGCGTGTCCGCCCGGCTGCTGGGGACGCTGCTCTCCTGGCTGGCGGACCGGCCGCCGGGGGTGTTCGTCGTCTGCACCGCCAACGACGCCTCCCGGCTGCCGCCGGAACTGACCCGCAGTGGGCGGTTCGACGCCACGTTCTTCCTCGACCTGCCCGGCGAGGAGCAACGCCGCGGCATCTGGGAGACCTACCGCGAGCACTACGGCGTCGCCGCGAACGACTCCACGCCCGCGGACGCCGGCTGGACCGGCGCCGAAATCGAGTCCTGCTGCCGCCTGAGCGCCCTGTTGGGCGTGGGCCTGACGGAGGCGGCGACGCATGTCGTGCCGGTCTCCGTCTCCGCCGCCGAACCCCTCGCGAAGCTGCGGCGGTGGGCGAGCGGCCGGTGCCTGGACGCCGAGGCCGGCGGCATGTTTCGCCCCGGAGACTCGCAGGCGGCCGACGCCCCCCGTCGGCGAACCAGCCGGCCCTCGAAGCAGAACTACTCGCTGAACTGACCGCCGGCTCCGACCGGCATCTCCCTCACCACGCCCCGGCGCTTCGCCGGGGCGTTTTCGTTTCACCCTCACGAGTTTTCACCCATGACCCTACTGCTCAGTCCGCCCCGGCGGGCCAGAACCGCCGACCCCGACCTGCCCGACGCCGAGACCGATCACGGCGCCGCGGAGGTCACGTTCCTCGACGAGGAGCGGGATCACCGCGAACAGGACCCCGCCGAACGGCTGCGATCCGACGCCGCGGCCGTCCGGCTGCACGTCTCCTGGCCCGGCCTGCGGCGGACGCTGTCCGCCGAGCAGAAGGACGAGGCGGCCTCCCCCTTCGACGCCGAGAGCGGCAGCCTGTCGGCCTCGAAGAAACTCCTCGATACGAAACACCCGGCCCTCAGGGCCGCGGCGAAGGTCCGCCACGCCGCCGTTTCGCAATGGAAGACCGCCAGCCTGCCCTACCCCGAGGCCGGCATCCGCCTGCTGCCCCGCAACGACCTGCCGGCCTTCGAGCGGCGGATGGGCGACCTGCAGGCGGAACTGGCCGACGCCGCGGCGGAGGTGGACCGCTGCCGCGATGAACTCGTCTCCCGGGCCCGCCGCCGGCTGGGCGACCTGTTCGACCCCGCCGACTACCCGCCCAGCCTCGCCCCGCTGTTCGGCCTGAGCTGGGACCTGCCCGCGGTGGAGCCGCCGGACTACCTGCGGCGCCTCTCGCCCCGCCTGTACCAGCAGGAATGCGACCGGGTACGGCAACGGTTCGAGCAGGCTGTGCAGCTCGCCGAGCAGGCGTTCGCCCAAGAGTTGGCCCAGTTGGTCGAACATCTGCGGGAACGCCTCACCGGCGGCGAGGGCGGCGGACCGCGGGTGTTCCGCGACTCCGCCGTCGAGAACCTCACCGAGTTCTTCCAGCGGTTTCGGCGTCTGAACGTCGGCGGCAACGCGGACCTCGACGCCGTCGTCGCCGAGGCCGAAGGCCTGATGCGGGGCGTCGACCCGGTTGATCTGCGGGCGAACACCGGCGTCGGCTGGCTCCAACAGCGGGTGCGGGAGGGTCTGGCCGGCGTGGCCGAGGCCCTCGACCCGCTCGTCGCCGACGCCCCCCGCCGGCGTGTCCTGCGGTCGCCGCGATGAGCGGCGCCGTGCAGGAACTGTTCGTTCGCCCCGACGGCGTCGCTCAAGGCCTCTACGGCGAACTGATCGACGCCGACGCCCTCGGCGCTGCCTCCGTCGTCCGAGCGTCGCACGTCGAGCCCGCCCCTGGCGGCGGGTGGACCGCGGACCTCTCTCCCAGCGGCGGCCCGGCCCTCGGTCCGTTCCCGCTGCGGAGCGAGGCTTTGACCGCCGAGGCCGACTGGCTCACGCGGCATCGACTGACCCCGCCGGGCTGACCGCCCGGCTCCACCCACGTCTTCCCCCGAAGCGGCGGATCGGCCACGTGCCGACCCGCCGCTTTCCCTTTTCCCACTTCACGAACAGGAGTTTTCCATGCCCCAGCACGAACTGAACCGTCGCATCGCCGCCGTCACCGGCGAGCGCGTCGCGGATATCGCCCGGATGGGCTTCCAGCTCGACGCCCCGTCGTCGTTCACCCATTTCGACGACGACCTCGGCCCCATCGACTGGGACGAGCAACAGGCCCGGCAGCGGACGAACCCGCACCGCTGCGGCAAGGGCCGCGTCGCCTTTCACTGACCGGGCGCTGACTTCACGACCGGTGGCGGGCTCGCAACCCGCCGCCGGCCTTTTTCCTCACCCGATCATCCTCCGCACACCAGAAGTCCCCATGCCCCCGATTAACCTGCCCCGCCGGACGCTGCACTCGTTCCGGCTGGTCTTGAAGAAACACCTCACACTCAAAGCCCGCGACGCTGGTCCGCCCGTCCGCGTCCACGCCGCCGAGGGCGGCGGCACCCGCTTGACCGCCATCGGCCCGGACGGACGCGGCATCTCCCTGCTGATCCCCGGCGAACGCCCCTCCTCGGACCTCGTCCTGCCGTTCGGCCTGTTGGCCGAGGCCGGCGCCGCGAAGACCGGCGACGTCGCCCTCGCCGAGGCCGACGGCGGCGACGCCGTCGTCGCCCACTGGGACGAGCGGGGGGTGCCCCGCAGTGCCCACGGCACGGTCGAGAAGGCCGACCGGGACCGAGCGACGACCTTTGCTCCGCCCGCCGTGGAAGACCTCCACGACCCCGGCCCCGGCTTCGCCGCGGCGCTGCGGCAGGCGATCGCCGTCACGGACGCCGAGTCCACCCGCTACGCCCTCGGCTGCGTGCGGTTGGACCCGCACGCCGGCCGGATCGAGGCGACCGACAGCCACTGCCTGCTGATCGCGCGCGGGTTCGACTTCCCGTGGGAGCAGCCTGTCCTGCTGCCGGCCCCGCACGCCCTGGGCTGTTCCCCGTTGAAGGACCTGGACGTCCATGTGGCGCGGGTGACGGACGGCCCGAAGGTGCCGCTCGTCGTCCTCTCGGCCGGCGACTGGAGGCTGTGGACGCCGGAGGTCCGGGACGCCCGGTTTCCGGATCTGGATCGGGTCGTGCCCGGCGGCGAGGGGAAGGCAACCGTCAGCCTCTCTGAGGCCGACGCGGCGTTCCTCGCCGACCGGCTGGATCGACTCCCGGGCGACGGCGACGCCCGCCGTCCTGTCACCCTGGAGGCGCGGGACGGCCTGTTCCTCGTCCGGGCCGCCGAGGAGGGCGCCGCGGCGGTGGAACTGGCGACGGCGTCCTCGGAAGTCACGGGCAAGGCGGTCGCCGTGGCGGACCGGCGGTTCCTTGCCCGGGCCCTCGCCGCGGGCTGCGCCCGGATCGTCCTGCACGGACCGGAGGAGCCGGTCCGGTGCGATGCCCCCAAGGATGCCGGGACCACCGTCGTCTTCGCCACGCTCGCTGGCGACGCCGTCCCCGCCGAGGGGGCCGTCCGCCTCATCGCCGAGGCGGGGCCGGCCCCGGAACCCTCTCCCGCCGCCGCGGCTCCCGCGACCGTCCCGTTCCGCTCCCCGAACCCCGCCCCTGCCGTGTCCCGCTCCAAACCCGACGTCCCCGCCGCCGACCCGGAGGCCCTCCTCGACCGGGCGGCCGCCCTCACCGCCGCCCTGTCGGAGGCGGCCTCGCAGGCCCGCTCCCTGTCCGCGGACCTGCGGAAGCTGAAGAGGCGGGATCGTGCCGTCGCCAGCGCTCTCGGCAGCCTCAAGCGGCTCGGCGACCTCGCCGCATAGCCGGCTCCCACGTCCCCTTTCCCCCCCCACAGGAGGTACGACCCATGCTGAAGATGAACTGCGGCCTGAGCCGCAAGATCGGCCAGCCGGACTACGGCAGCCGCGGGGCCATGGTCCACCTGGAGGTGGAGCTGAGCGCCGAGCTGCTCAAGGACCCCGAAAAGCTCCGCCGCCAGATCCGCGGGTGCTTCGGCGTGGTCCGGCAGGCGGTGGACGCCGAACTGGGCGTCGCCGAGCTCGAGGAGGGCGAACCCGCCCGCCTCCCGCAGGTGGGGCTGGAACGACGCCCCCCGTCCGACCCGCCGAGCACCCCCAATCAGGTGCGGGCGCTGCACGCCTTCGCCCGGCGGGCGGGGGCGGACTTGGCCGCCGAGCTGCGGCGCCTCGGCGTCACCGACGCCGCCGAACTCTCCCGCCGCCAAGCCAGCGGCCTGATCGACGGCCTGAAGGAGCGGGCCGGCGACCGCCGCTGATCCGCTTCGCTCTCCCGACCGATCCCCCGCCACCGTCCCGGCGGGGGCGGTCGCGGGTCGTCTCAGCCCCGCCGCTTTCCCACGCCCCCGTTTCCCCGATTCGAAAGATCCCAATGTCCCTGTTCGCCACCCCGTTCCTCGACCGCCCCGCCGTCGGCCTAATGCTGGCCGTGCTTCGCCCCGCCGCCCGCGTGGCGGTCCGCTCCGCGGTCGCCCTGGCGGCCGTCGGCTTGGCGACCGGTCCCCTCGGCCGCGGCCTCCGCCGCGGCCGGTGACGTTCCCGCCGCCGGCTCACGCCGGCGGCACGCCCCCCGCACGCGCGGGGGGCTTCTTTTTAGATGCGGCCGAGCCCGACCTCCCGGGCCAGCTCCCGCCCCGACGCCGGACCGACGTCCGCCCCGCGCCCTTCCGCCGCGGGAATAGCATGGCGGTCGGTCGTCCGTTGCCTTCCCCATTGGCAGAGAGCCCCCGTGCCGAAGACCCTGTTCCCCCCCGCCCCGAAGCGCAAGCCGACCGAGGACCCCGTCCTCCAGACGATCCGTCTGATCCGGCAGACGGGGTTCACCGCCGGGCCCGAGGCGGCGGAGTTCGCCGTGTCGGCCGGCAAGGAGCCCGGCGACGTGATCGTCACGCACCGCGGACGGATGTTCGATCTCTTCCCAGACGTTTTCGACACTTACATGCGGGACGCGCCGGTCTCCGGTCCCGCGGACGACGACCGGACGCGGGAGAACGCCCGGCGGGGGATCCTGCGGGCCCTCTGGCAGGCGGACTGCGCGGACGACGAGACGAGCCCTTGGATGTGCGTCACCGGGGACGTCGATCCCCCCGCGGAGTACGACCCGCTCGGGGCCGACGAGCCGGCCCCCCGGCCGCGGTGGGCGGACCAGCCGACGCTGCTGCTGCAGGAGTGACCGGGACCCCGGCCGCGGGACGGCGGGAGGACCGGTACGCCCGCCGGGACCGGGGAAACTTCGACGCCCTGTTGGAGTTCGATTGGCCCCGTCGTGTCCGGCTTCGTCGAAGAAGCCGAGGCGATCAGGCCGGGCGGCACGTCGGAGGAGCCGAACCGCCGCCGCACGGCGTCTAGCCGTTCGTCACGCTGACGCGGCCCGCGGCCCATCCGGACTGTCAGGCACCGACTTTCGCACGGCCGGCGGCGGGCGGGGACCCGACGCCGATGCCGCGGGGGCGACGGCAGTGAGTCGGTGTCCTGAAGGCCCCCTCCGGAAGACGGCCCAGTGTTCATGGGGGCGGAGAGTCATCGAGACCTCGGCACCCCTGTTATTCCGACTTAAACGACTGCGAACGGGCCGCGGCTTCGGACATCGCGACGGTCTCTCCGACGCCCCCGCCGACCGTCCCTCGCCCACGGGTCGTACCGAGCGTCGAATTTATTGGCGAAATGGTCGGCACGCCCTCCGCTCTACACCTGTAGTCTGAGATCGCGGTTCTGCGGCGAGAAACGGCGAAACGATCAGCACGCCCCCCTCTGTAGCAAAACACGGGATTATAGAAGGCGACGTGCGAAGCGGGACGCCGGCTCGGTCATCGACCGATCCTGAGTCTGACCTGCGGCGGCGGCCGGCCTGAACGCCGAAGCCGCTTCTCCCGCACGCCGCCGACGGCGGAGCCCGTACGCCTCGCCGGACAGGGGGGGTCAATGCGGGTTTTGACCCCGACGCCCGCCACGCCCCGCAGTGGGGCAGGCCGGAGGGCACCCGGCGTTCTGGAGGGGGACGACACGAGGAGGAGAACGCCCGTCGCCAAGTCCGCCCGAGCCGACTGCTCCGGGGCGTCCGGGACGTCCATCTCCCGAGGGTTGCCGTCCGGCGAGGTCGACGCCGAGTTCGCCCGGCACCTCGGGCGGGCGCCGCTCGCCGTCACGGCGGGATCGTGCCGGCCGCGGAGACCGGGCCGCGTCCGACCGGTCGGGCGACGCGGCCGACGGTGTCTCGAGGCTCCTCCGGCCCGAGCGAGTTCTTCTCTCCAGTCTGGCCAGGGTCCGAAACTTCGGACGTCCCCCGAGCAGGTCGCTCGTTCCCCACGGGGGGGCGGCGACGTCCCCGGTCCGACCTGCGAAGACGTCCACGGTCGCGGGGGCGGGACGCCGAACCCAGGACCGGTCGCGGCGCCGGTCTCCGGAGGTCCTGGGGATCGCCTGAAGCCGGCGGCGAAGGGAGCCCCGCCACGCGGCCCCGGCCGGTCGCCGCCGCGGTCGCCCGGGCGGGCCGCCTCATGCCGGAGCGACCGAGGTCCGAAAGTTCGGACCGTTCCGCCGTCGGCGGTTCAGGTCCGCGGAGGGGGGACGGCGACAGGCGTTCACGGTCGTCGCGATTCTCCGCGGCGGAGCCCGGTCCGGGTCGTCGGGACGGATCCGGCCCGCCTCCCTTATGGGCCGGTCCGCGGCGGCCTCTGGACGGTGCCGGCTTCAGTGCGCTGATCGGAGTGCGGACGGCGAACGAGCCTCTCTCCGCTGATTCAAATCCCGAGTGAGCGCGCAAACATCACACCCTGGATGCGCCCCAAATCGAGACGCGCCGGCATTGTGTGCCCGGTCCCCGAGGGCCCCCCAGATCTTGTGCTCCACGGAGAAGACTTCCCGCGGGGCCGGAGGCTGGGGCGGCCGGCCTCACGGCGGCCGCGCAACTCTCGTACTTTGGTGGCGACCGCGGGCGGGGGACGCCGGCGGGCCGATCCTCCGCCCCGAGAACCTGAATGAACGTCCGACCTGAGGAGTCCCGAACGGACCCGGACCGCCTCCGGGACCGCGAGTTCGACGCCGTCGCCGCCCGGATCGGGCCGCGGTTTCTCCGCCGCGATCTGCGGGATCGGGCGGGGGCGTACCTGCGGGCCCTGGCCCTCGGCGGGGGAGGCGCCGGCCGGGGCGGCGTGCGGGCGTTGGCCGCGGCGGCGGGCGAGACGACGCCGGCGGGTTTCCGGCATCTGCTCGACCGGGCGCGGTGGGACGCCGACGCCCTCCGCGACGACCTGCGGGAGTACGTCGTCGAGCGGCTGACTGATCCCGACGGCGAAGCGACCCTGATCGCGGGGGAGGTTCGCTTCCCCAAGCGGGGAACCAAGTCGGCCGGGGCGACGCGGCGGCGGTCGCCGACGACCGGGCGGGTCGGGACCTGCCAGGCCGCGGTGTTCCTGGCCTATCGCACGGCCCGCGGCTGCGCCCTGATCGACCGGGTCCTCCACCTCCCGGAGGAGTGGGCGACGGACCCCGCCCGCCGCGTCGCGGTCGGGGCGCCGGACACGCACGTCTTCGGCCGCGGGGGCGTCGTAGCCCCCGCGGGCACGCCCAACTTGGCCGGCGGGCTGATCCGCCGGGCCCTGGACGCCGGCGTGCCCTGCGACCGGGTGGTGACGGACGAGACCTGCAGCTTCCCCCGTTTCTGGACCAGCCCGCGACGACGAACGCAGGATCACGTCGCGGTCGTCGCGGCGACGCGGAGGCTGATCGCGGGCCGCACGATGACGACGCCGGAGGGGCACCTGCGGACGGCCGAGGACGGCGGCCAAGTGAACTGGGAGGTGGTTCCGGGGCCGGCGGAAAACGGCCGCCCCGCCCGCTGGGCGGCCCTGCCGTGCGGCCGGGGCATGGGGGCGGTCGAACGGCCGATCGTGAGCGAAGCGCTGTTGGTTCGGGAAGATCCCGCCGGGTCGAAGACCGGCGCCCCAGGGCGAACCTACTTTCTCAGCAGTTCATGGGAGCCGGCGCCGCCGCGGACGCTGGTCGAGGCCGCCGGGGGGCTCGACGCGTTCCGGAGGACGGTGGCGGGAGCCCGGAGGGAGGCGGGGCTGGACGCCTACGAGGTCCGCAGTTGGGACGGCTGGCATCGCCACGTGACGCTGTCGATGCTCGCCCATGCCGCGCTGACGATCGCCCGTCTCGAGGCTGAGGCGGGTCGGCCGGACCGCGTATGCCGGTGAGGTCGTCGCCCCTCGGGAGGCTGCGAAGGGCCGTCTCGGGATGGCGTCGGAGCACCGGCCAGGGGCCGGGCAGAATTCACCAGGTTCGTCTCCACCCCCTCTGGTCTATTCTCACGGTTTCGTTTGACAGACTGGACCCGCTTTCGGGCCAGTTCGCGTCCACTCCTCATCCCGCCTCTTCGCCAGTGCTCTGGGGAGGCGGTTTGCCGAACGGGACGGGGACCGGATTCGGCTCCTTCTAGATTGACTCGGACGCTCCGCCCAAAACGTGGGGCGGCGAACTTTTCTTCGCCGAGTCGAATCGGCTCGTCGGCATCGGAACGCTCCACGCACACGTGGAGACCGATCCCCCCTCGACGTCCAAAATTTCGGACTTCCGGACGTCCGGCGCGGAACAGCCTCCGCTGTCGAAGGGCGCATCAGCGTGCGGCGGACGCATCAGGCGGATTGGACTCGGTGCCCGATCCCGCGGTCGCGATCCCGGGGAGTTCTTGCTCGGTTTAAGTGGCCCCGTCGTCGACGCGAGCGTGCCTCAGATTGACCATTTGGCCTTGCCCGTCGCCAACCAGACCGACCAACTCGTCCGGCATCCGCCAGTCGCAGAGGACTCGGCAATTCACCTTCCGTACGCGGCCGCGGCGGCCATCGTACGAGCCTCGCCAATGACGGCGGACAACCGCGTCGGCCTACCGAGCGTCACCTGCTGGGGTAGGCAGGAGGAGAATACGGACCAGCGTTCCTCTGGGGCGACTTCCACGGCGTCCAGCTCGGGGGGATTATTCGACCGCGGAACAATCGCATCGCGCCGAACGCCTGCGTTTTCCAAAGTGGACGATGTATTACCAGGGAGCTGCAAGGCTCGGCTTAATGCCTCGACGATCGCCGCGGACTCGGGGGTTCGCCCGCGTCGCCGCCGCGTGGCCGCACCTCCCGGCGGCCGTGAAGGCCGGCGTGGTGGCGATGGTGGAGACCAGCGTCGCGGCTGGCGATGGTGCGACGGTTCTGACGGCGGGATGGTGGCCGCTTGGCGCCGACGCCCCCGGCCCCTTCTCGCACCCAACTGACCAGCCGCCGATCATGCCCAGCCCCCGGCTCGAATGCGCCGTTCGCTACGGCCTGTTCGTCGCCTGCGAGGACGAAGACCTGGGCGCCGATGAATCGGACTACGTCAGCTCCGTCGCCGGCGCCGTGGTCACCTACATCGGGTCGGAGGGGGAAGAGCTCGGCCCCTACCCGGACGAGGACGGGGCCGCGGAGCGGGAGGTCGGTTCGCTGACCGCCTTCATCGTTCAGACCCGCAGGGTGATCGACGAACGGTTCTCGCTGTTCGACGTCTGCGACGCTCACTCGGACGGGCTGGCGGACATGTTCGCCGCCGTCTTCGACAACAAATCGGAGATGCCGAGGGAGGAACTCGGGATCGAATCCCTGTGGGAGGGCCTGATGTGCCTCGACGCCGTGACCGTCGATCCCGCCTACCGCGGCCGCGGGGTCGCCGTGCAGGCGGTGAAGACGACGATCGAGACCTTCTGCCACGGCGGAACCGTCACCGCCACCCCGCGTCGATGCCGCTCACCGACGCGGGGTGGAAGGCGCTCGACTTCGTGAAGATCGCCGAGGCGGAGGTCGCCGTCCGCAACAGGGTTTCGCTCAGCCCGTACCGGGACAAGCGAGCGCCTGCTCCTCCCGCTTAGCAATAGCAGTCAAGCCGCGACAGGTTGCCGGACGCGGTTCACGATGGCCTCCCGCATCTCCTCGTACAGGTCGACGGTGAGCGGCTCCGCCACGTCGAGCGTGACGGCGAGGCCGTACCACACGGAGTTGTTCAGCCCGCCGGCGTCCTCCCGGCAGTTTACCTGCACCGTGAGGGAGGTTCCCGCCGCCGGGGCGACGGCGGAATCTCCGGCCCTCTCCACGTGTTCGACGGTGCCCAACTCCGCCGCCCGAGCACCCAGCCCGACCTTCTCCCGCACGCGGAGGGGGTCGTTCGGCCATTTCAACCAGAGCGACGCCTTGCGGTACTGCCGATGCCGCACGTTGATCGGAGTATTCCACGCTAGCGTCGCGGTCACCCGTCGCCTGATCTTCGATCGGGGGAAACTGGGCGGCAGCGGGAGTTGGTAGACGTGGGCGTCCCCAGCCGCGAGTTTCGCGGCGGCGACCGCGGTGACACGGGTTCCGGTGCAGAACAGCGCCACGTTCGGATTGACCAAGCCGAACCCAAGGTAGCGGGCGAGCAACCGGTCCCAGTGGCTCCAATGCTCCCCCTCGTACTCAGCTCCGAACACCCGCTCCAGCACGTCAGTCTGACCTTCCCACGATGCCCCGTGGACCAGCAGCGCCTTCAACAGGACAGTCCGCCCCGCCGACGGCAGCGGCGGGAGGTCGGGGTCGATCGCTTCCGCGAGTTTCTCGTGAGCCAGCCCGGCGAGTCGGCTGGCGAGGGCGGCGGCGTTGCTGGACCCGAACCCGTATTCCGTGTGACCGAGGTCGCCCCGGCGAACGCCTGGGGCGGCCGTCAGCAGACCAGGGCCGCGGGGGCTGGCAGTAGTGGTTAGGACTGCCGGGTCCGAGCCCAAAACAGGCCGGCATGTGTAAAATGCCCGCCCGCCGGGCATGAGGATCTCCGGCTTGACCGCCCGGCCGCGGCCAGCCGCGACGGACGCTAGCGGGGTCGGCAGCCCGCCGTCGGCGAAGCAGTCCGCCCGTCGGTCCCCCTTGACTGGGGCAGCGTGGTCGGAGTGGTGCGAGCCGACAGTCACGGCGTTTACCGACTCCGCTGGCATGATCGGGCGGCGGTTCCGCTGGTCTTCTTCGAGCGCCCGCAGGACGGGCTCGGCCCGATCTCCAGGGACGAGCCCCTCCCACTCCGCCCGAGTCATGTTCAACTCGATATCCTGCTGGTGGTTCCCGACGCTCACGACGAACAGGAGGTCGTGCTCGCTCGCGAGCCAGTCGAGCAGCCGGGCGAGCGGGCTCATCTCCCGTAGGAACGGGCGATCGGCATCACCAATCGACAGATTCACCACCCGCACCCCCGGGGCCGCCGCTTCGTCCTCAGCATCCCCGACCTTCATCCGACGCACCGCGGTGTGGATCAGGTCGACCATCAGTTCGTCCCGCGGAAACTCTTCGCACCAGTCGCTGCCGGTCTCGAAGGCCTTAAGGATTGGGCGAACGTAGAGCGGGGTCGGGAGCGGACCGCCCCGGTCCGGATCGTTGAGGTCGCCGTGCAGGATCAACGATGCCATCGCCGTCCCGTGCCGGCGGGCTTCGGCGGGGTAGTCGTCCCCCCACCCGTCAGGGGCGTCCACGACGATGCGCCCGTCGAGGAGGTCGTGGTTTTCAACCGGCAGGCCATCGAACAGAGCTACGACCGGTTCGGTCTCCGCAGGCGGGCGAATAGAGTCAGCGGCGGCGGCGGCGACGACCTCCCGCCGAGTCTCCTCGTCCCGTGGCCCGGGGAGGAAGCCGGTCTGCGGCCGGGGGCGGAAGAACATTACCTCCTCGCACTTCAGGAGGTCCGTGTGATTTCCCGTTCGCACCGCCTTCAATAGCTCCTCGACCCCTTCTGCGGGCAGTTCGGCCAAGACGCCGAGATAGCGAATGCCGTCGACGCGGGCGATCTTCACCACCCGGCCGCCGGCTGTACGTACCGCGGCAGACGCGTCCGCCTTGGCCCGCTCTCGGTCCACTTCGTTCGACCGGTACCAGAGCTCCATTTCGAAGCGGAGCTTCTCCCCAGTCCGGTGGGGCAGTTCCTCACGCCAGCGGTCCAGTAGCCGGCCGTCGTCCAGCCGGTCTCGCACGTCCCACCGCCGCACGTCCCGCAGGTGAATAAAGATATCTTTGAAGGGGCCGAAGCCCGATCCCGCCCGATCGTTCGGATTCGCTTGCCACTGACCCCACAGGCGAATGACCTCTTGCACAGCAGCCTGCGTCGCAGACGTCCCGTAGATCCGACAAGTCAACTCGTCATCGCCATCCTCGTCGCCCACAATCGAAAAGCCATGTTCCGCGGGGACGTCTTCGCGTTCTAGGTCAGCGAGCCACTCCAGCCCCTCCACGTTCGCGGCGGCCTTCGCGAAGTTCTCTACGCTGTCGCCAAGCGTCTCGAAAACAACCACTTGCTCGGGCAGCGCCCCTGAGGCGTCAGCTGACGCCCCCCGAAATCCGTCAAGGATTTGGTCAAACCGAGCCTGAAGACGTTCCTGCTGCTTCTCTGGACTCGGAGGGTCAACAGGCGTTCCGCCGCCGCCCCGCTTTGCCTTGGGGGCTTTCGTCGGCGTTGGGAAGATCAACAGCGGGCGGTCGTCCATGCCCAACAACATACCGTCGCCGGGCATCGGGACGCCCGTTCACTCTGGTCTCGCCCGCCGCTCCCAGTCCCGCAGCCGGTCTCGGACGATCGCCCGCACGTCGGCGTCCGGTTGGGCGAGCACGGCCCGGCGGGCGATGTCGGTGACGAAATCGTCCAGTTCCGAGTAGCTCGCTCCGTCCAGCTTGCCAGCCAACGTCTGTGGCGAAGGCCCGCCGCGGGCGACTCGGATGCGGGCGAACGCGGCGGTCAGGAACGCCTCCCGCTGCCCCCGCGTCGGCGGGGGGAGTTCCAGCCGAACCTCGAACCGCCGCCAGACGGCCCGATCAAGCAGGCCGGAGTGGTTCGTTGCGGTGACCAGCACGACGTGACTCGGCATGTCGTCCACGGCGAGCAGCAGGCTGTTGACGACCCGCTTAATCTCTCCGGCCTCCCGCTCGTCCCCCCGCTCTTTGCCGACCGCGTCGAACTCGTCGAAGAACAGTACGCAGCGGCGGGTGCGGGCGACGTCGAACAGCCGCCGCAAGCGGGCCGCCGTCTCCCCGAGGTAGCTGCCGATCAGGGCATCGTACCGGACCCGCAGCAGCGGCACGATCAGGGCGTCCGCCAACGCCTCGGCGAGGCTCGTTTTGCCGTTTCCCGGCGGTCCGCTGAGAAGGACGCGGTGGCGGGGCTCCAACCCGTAGGACCGCAGCAGCTCGACCCGCTGTTGCTCCTCGACCAACTCATTGCACGCCCGCCGGACGTCGTCGCCCAGTACGAGGTCCCCGAACCCCCGCCGCGGGACGATTTCATCGAACAGAGCCGCCTCAGACCCGCCTGTCCGCAGTCCCCCGGTCGGAATCATGCCCCCGCCGTTCGCAGCGTGACCGTTCCGCGGCGGCTCCTTCAGGGCGGCGTCGAGCCGCTCGGCGAGGACCCCGTGGTTCTTCGCCCGCTCCTCGGCGATGACCGCCTCGACCGTCCGACGGAACTGCCGCTCGTCACCGGCAGTGCCGGCCTTCACCAGCGACAGCAGTAGGTCCGAGCGGGCCATCAGGGCAGGATTCAGCGGGCTGGGGGCGGCAACGCGGCGAGCGGGCTCCTTCGCGGAAGGCCGTGTAGCGGTTTGCTTAGGGGAAAGTTCGGGGACGAAGCAAGCCGCATCGGGCGGCTCGCACACGCTGTATGTTAGGTCACCCCGCCCCGTCGGCGGCCCCCAGTCTCCGAGATTGTTCGCATCGCAGCCGCCATCGGCCGTCGCTGAGGGTCGCCTTGATGTATTCGTCAATCGACGGCGCCTGCGGGCGGGTGGAGCCGATCAGCCCGCCTCGCACCAGTGACTGAAAGGACTCGTTGTTCAGGTGGGGCCGGGCATCTGGTTTCAACCCTCCGCCGCCAGCGACGAGAGCTCTCCACCACATCGAACGCTCCGAAGCAAAGACTCCCCCGACGAAGCCGGCTGGTCGGCGGGAATGTCGGGGACGGGATGGAGATCGTCCCTCATACGTTGCCGATTATTCTTCGCTGTGTCCGTGGGCGACCTCTTTGAAGTCGCCGGTGTAGGGCGTGCCGTCGATCAGGCCGCTGATCGTGCCCTCGTACTCGCGGACGACGCCGAGGCCCGGGTCGGTCCCGACGAACCGTGAGGCCTTCCCCTCTGGATCGCCTTCCTGCGGGTCGGCGGCGAGTTCGACATCCGTATCCGCTGCGCCGAATTTCGCGCCGCCTACTTTGGCGGACTCTAGCCTTGCCCCAGTTTCACCGGGCAAAGCCACCTCGGCCCGCCCTCCTGGTCGGAGTCGATTGAGCTCGCCTGCAATCGTCCCCGTGAGCCGGGCGGCGTTGCCCTGCCAATCAGAAAACCGGCAACGGCGTTGACGGTCGCCGATCGCGTCGCGCGTCTTCGCGGGCTCGCCTCCTGAAGTCTTAGAACCCGTGACTTCAGAGCGTCGACGGATTCCCTCGCCCCCTCCCTTGGTCCTCCTCCCCAAGTCCCCCCGAATGCGTTGGACTCTCTCGTTTCTCACCGAGGGTGGCAGCACACTATCCGTCTGTCCACCACAAAGCGCAGCGAAGTGCATTAGAGATAAGCTCCTGTTCGGGTATGGGTTCATTTGTGGTGTTCGGGTGACACTTTTTACGCTGTGGACGACACCATTTTCGCGGCGGAGGACAGAATCGTTGGCATAGCGGACGCGCCACCGTTGCGCCACTCGATCCGGGAGCGGGATCAGCGGGCAAGTCGCGGAAGCGGTCGCCGACCCGCCTACCGGGGCTTGTGATCCGGAGGGCGTGGGACCGGCTGGTCGAGGAGCCCCTCCAAGAAGTTGCGGCGCCGCCTCGCCCGGCGGCGCGGGCGAACTTCCGGCTCTGACGGCAGATTGTTCAGATCCGGAGCCGGCCCCAAGAGGAACTGATACTCACCGTACCACTCGTCCTCGTCTGACCTCGGCAGCACCAAGATCAACCGATCCCAATGCAACTGTCTGATCCCGGCGATGATCGTCTGCGGGGCGAACTCTAGTCGGTCCTCGATTTCCGCCGGGTCGAGTGCTGGGGCGAGGCGGAGCCAACGATGATCCGAATGCTCGTCGTCCAGTTCGCCATTCACGCATTGTCGCCACTGAGCCAGCAGCGCGCACACACGACTCACCAAGTAGGCGTACAGCAACCGAGTCTTCGGCGACCAGTCGAAACGCGAGACCCAACGCGGGAGCACGGCGAAGCCGTCGCGTCCCTGGCCGCTCGGGCGGGGACCGATCGCGTAGGCCGCCAATGCCCGCTCAGTGAACCGGTAGACTTTCGCCCCCTGCCACCCGCGATGGTAGATCAGTCCCTCACCGGGCTCGCCGTCGCCGCGGCCCTGGAGTTTCTCGAGCTGGCGTTGCACGGTCCGTTCAGAATATCCAGTGAGGGCTGCGATCCGCTGCACGCTCGGGAAGGCCTGATTGTCCGCCACGTTCAGATGCCGGCGTAGGACGCCCATCGTCAGGGCGCACGCCCCGTACTCTCGAACGACCGCGAGCGGAATGCGGTCGTAGCCCGCGGCGTCGCGGACTTCGGGTCCCCGGAAGAGGGCCTGCGGAGGGGATACGTGCGGATCCCCTTCCCAAGCATGGTCGATCCAGGCCTCAGGAAGTTCTTCGGCGAGGGCGTCGAAGTCGATCTCTCGTTGGACGGGCACGGCGGACGGCGGAAACCGGGGGAAGAGGCGCGAGCGAAGCACAAGGCGGCGAGACGGGCTGGCCGAGCCCCGACGAGAAGCTCGGCGATCCGCACTGTCGACGGGCCAGCGGGGCGGGCTTCCGCGAAGACGCCGCCCAACGACGTCGTCACACAGAATTCCGACTTTCGGACCTACTCGACGACGGGCCCGATGAGGAAGGCCGCGGCGGCGGCAGGCTCTGGGGCCGATTGCCGTAGCACGAGCGCGCTCTGTCGCACCCGCTCCCGAGAACACTACCGAGGCCCGCGGTGCGGCACCTCGAAAGAAACCCCCGGCGACTGCCGACAGAGCCGCTCCACGTCGAGGAAAATCGGAAGATAACGGTTCTACGGGGCGAGCCGACCGCCGCGAAGGGCGACGCGGCGTGGCTGCGCGAGAACCGCGCAAAATCGTACCCGGCGATCGTACCCAGTCGCGAGCGTACCCAACCTCAGGGCCGTTTGACCCTACAATACAAGTACGCCCCGCAGGATTCGAACCTGCAACCTTCGGTTCCGTAGACCGACGCTCTATCCAATTGAGCTAGGGGCGCTTGGCCGACGACCCGCACGGGGCGAGCGATCGGGTCGGGGAGAGTATCACGCCGCTCCGGACGGTCAAGCCGAAACGACCCGATCGTCGCCGCTGGCGGCGGGACGACGGTCGGACACGGCCCGCCCCGCGGCGGTTCGCGGTCTCGTCGGCCGGGAGGTTCGGCTGCGACCGCAAGATAGGGGCGCCGCCCGTCGCCGGTCGGACGGTTCGGCGGTAGGCTGGCGGGGCGCCCGCAGCGATTCGCTCACTCCCAGCGATTTGCCCCCTCCCTCAGCGGCACGGACCCGCCCGGTGACTCTCTCCTCGCCCCCCGTTCCCGGCCTGCCCACGACGCCGCCCGGCGTCGGCGTCGCCGCCCCGGCCGCGTTGCCGCGCGTCACCGTGCTGATCCTCGCCGGCGGCAAGGGCAGTCGGCTCGAACCGCTCTCGCGCGACCGGGCCAAGCCGGCGGTGCCCTTCGGGGGGTGCTACCGGATCATCGACTTCGCCCTGTCGAACTGCCTGAACAGCGGCCTGCGGCGGGCGCTGGTGCTCACGCAGTACAAGGCCGCCAGCCTGGACCGGCATATCAACCAGGGCTGGCGGTTCCTGTCGCGGGAACTGGACGAGTGGGTGGACGTACTCCCCCCGCAGCAGCGGCTCAGCGAGGAGTGGTACCAGGGCACCGCCGACGCCGTGTACCAGAACATCTACACGATCGAGCAAAGCCGCCCGGACGTCGTGCTGATCCTCTCCGGGGACCACATCTACAAGATGGACTACGCGGCGCTGATCCGCGATCACCTCAACGCCGGAGCCGCGGCGACGGTGGGCTGCCTGCCGGTCTCGCTGGAGGAGGGACAGTCGTTCGGGGTGATGGGCATCGACGAGCGCCGCCGGGTGGTGGAGTTCGCCGAGAAGCCCGCCGATCCCACGCCGATGCCGGGCCGGGCGGACATCTGCCTGGCTTCGATGGGCATCTACGCCTTCGACGCGGCGTTCCTGTTCGAGGAATTGTGCCGCGACGCCACCGTGCCGGGCAGCTCGCATGACTTCGGCAAGGACATTCTGCCGGACATCATCACCCGCTCCCACGTCCGGGCCTACCCGTTCGGCGACGGCAACCTCGGGGCCACCGGCGAGGGCACCGGCTACTGGCGGGACGTCGGCACGCTGGACGCCCTGTACGAGGCGAACATGGATCTGGTGCAGGTCTCCCCGAACCTGAACCTGTACGACCCGGACTGGCCGATCCGCACTTGGCGGGAGAACTACCCGCCGCCGAAGTTCGTGTTCGCGGAGGAGGTCTCCGACGGCGACCATCCGCCCCGGGCCGGCGTGGCGCTGGACAGCCTGGTCTGCACCGGGTGCATCGTCAGCGGCGGGCGGGTCGAACGTAGCGTGCTGAGCCCCGGCGTTCGGGTGAACAGCTACGCCCACGTGACCGACAGCGTGCTGCTGGACGGCGTGACCGTCGGCCGCCGGGCGGTCGTGCGGCGGGCGATCCTCGATAAAGGCGTCACGGTCCCGGAGGGCGCCAGCGTGGGCGTCGACCCCAAAGCCGACCGGGCCCGGGGCTTCACCGTCACCGAGGGCGGCCTGACCGTGCTGGGCAAGTTCGACCGGTTCCCGGAGTGAGCGTGGTCGCTTGTTATGAACCCGCGAAACCGCAAGCGTAGGGCCGTCCCGCTTGCGGTTTCGCGGGTGACTCTCCCCGTGAGGACCGAGCGATGGTCGCCGCGTACCACCTCATCTGGACCGCGTACGGGTGGTGGCTTCCCAACGATCCGCGGGGGAGCATGTCGAAAGCAATCTCCGTCCGTTCGCTCCGGGAATTGGGGCCGCTCCATCAAGGGCGGAGAACGGTCCAACCGGCGGGGCGGGAGATTCGAGCGTTTTACGAGCGAGCCGCCGAGAAGCTGCGATACGACCTGCTGACGTTCTCCCCTGGCCAATGCGGCTGCATCGCCGAGGCGATGGGCGAAGCGGTCCGCCGCTGCGGCTACACCTGCTACGCCGCCGCGGCGATGCCGGATCACGTGCACGTGCTGATCCGTAAGCACCGGGATCGCGGCGAGACGATGATCGAGAACCTGCAGAACGCCTCCCGGGACTTGCTCCGGGAACGCGGCCACCGCGACGAGGAGCATCCGGTCTGGGGCGGGCCGGGGTGGGTCGTCTTCCTCGAAACGCCGGCCGATGTTCGTCGGGTGATCCGGTACGTCGAACAGAACCCCGTCAAGATCGGGTGGCCCGTCCAGAACTGGATCTGGGTGACAGAGTACGACGGCTGGCTGCCAGGGCTGAGCCCGCACCGACGCGACCCGCGAAACCGCAAGCGGCCACGCTGACCGCTGGCGGTTTCGCGGGCGGTTCTCCCCTATCATCGACCCATGCCCACTCCCACCGAGCGTTACCTTAAGCCGGAGGTCATTCAGACCGTCAGCCGGCTGGATCTGCGGGCGCGGTTTATCGTCGAGGGGTTCATGGCCGGGCTGCACGCCAGTCCGTTTCATGGGTTCTCCGTCGAGTTCTCGGAGCATCGCCGTTACGCCCAGGGAGACGATCCGAAGGACATCGACTGGATGGCCTTCGCCAAGACCGACCGGCTGTACGTCAAAAAGTATCAGGCCGAGACGAACATCACCGGCTGGCTGCTGATGGACCTGTCGGAGTCCATGGGCTACACGCACAGCCAAAAGCTCACCAAGCTGGATTACTGCATCTGTCTGGCGGCGGCGATGGGCTACCTGATGGTTCATCAGCAGGACCCCGTGGGGCTGGTGACGTTCGGCGACGAACTGCGGGCCAGCCTGCCGGCCCGCAGCAAACGCAAGCAGCTTGGCGACATGCTCGCGGTGCTCGCGGCGGCGAAACCCAGCGGCGGAACCGACGTCGGCGGGGCGTTGAAGAAGGTCTCCGCGATGGCCAAGCACCGCGGTCTGATGATGCTGTTCAGCGACCTGCTGACCGACCGCGACTCCACGCTAGAAGGCCTGCGGCGCCTGCGACACGCGGGGCACGACGTCATCGTGTTCCATGTACTGGACGCGGCGGAAGTGGAGTTCCCCTTCACCGGCACCGTCGACCTGACGGACCCGGAGACCGGCGAAAATCTCATTCTCGACGCCGCCGGCATGCGGGGCGAATACGCCGACGCCGTGCGAGAGTTTCGTGAAGACCTCCAGACCGAGTGCCGCAAGATGGGGGCGGACTTCGTGCCGCTGCACACGGGGCTGCAGTTCGACAAGGCCCTGCTGGAGTACCTGTCGCACCGCGAGGCGCGGTTCTGAGCGCTGCGTCGTTGATGCGGCCGGCGATGCCTCGACCGGGAGGGCGCCGGCGGCCTGACGGTCGCGGTTCCATCGCGGTCGGCACAGCCGGACCGTACGATCCGCGCCGCTGAAGATTTTGTCCGCCCGCGCCCAACGCCCCGCGCCGCGGACGCGTAGCGTCAGCGCCGCCCGCTCCGCCGACCCCGAGCCGTCTCCCCCCGTGGCCGACACCCTGACCGCCCCGCCCGCCGCCCCCGCCCCGCCGACGGCCGTCGACGAGGCCGCCCTCGGCCCGGGCCACCCCCTCGGCGAGACCGTCATCGAGGTGCGGAACCTCTCGAAGGTCTACCGCGACTTCTGGGGCCGCAAAAAGGTGCGGGCCCTCAACGCCCTCAGCCTGGACGTGAAGCGGGGCGAGGTGTTCGGCCTGCTGGGGCCCAACGGCTCCGGCAAGACGACGACCCTCAAAATGCTGCTTGGGCTGCTGTTCCCGACGGAGGGCTCGATTCGCATCCTCGGCAAGTCGGCCACGGACGTCTCCAAGAACGAAAAGATCGGCTACCTCCCGGAAGAGAGCTACCTCTATCGCTTCCTGAACGCGGAGGAGACGCTCGACTTCTACGGCCGCCTGTTCAAGATGACCAAGGCCCAGCGGCGGGCCAAGACGGACGAGTTACTCAAGCTGGTCAAGATCGAGCACGCCCGCAAACGGCAGCTCAAGGAGTACTCCAAGGGCATGACCCGCCGCATCGGGCTGGCCCAGGCGTTGATCAACGACCCGGAGATCGTGTTCCTCGACGAACCGACCTCCGGCCTGGACCCCAACGGGCGGGCCGACGTGAAGGACCTGATCCTCGGCCTGAAGGCCCAGGGCAAGACCGTCGTGATGTGCTCCCACCTGCTGGCGGAGATCGAGGACGTCTGCGACCGGATCGCGATTCTCTCCGGCGGCGAACTGAAGCTGCTGGGCACCGTGGACGAACTGCTCCGCAGCCGCGGGGAGACGCAAATCGTCACGCCGGAACTGTCGCCCGAAGCCCTCGCCGAGGTGCAGGCCGTGCTGGCGAAGCACCACGTCATCGCGGGCGTGACCCAGCCGAAGAAGACGCTGGAAGACTTGTTCCTGCGAACTGTTTCCGAGGCGGAGGCCCGCCCGGGCCGCACCTTCAGCGCCCAGGACCTGCCGGGCGAGGTGCCCCCGGCCGACGACGATCTGCCCGGGACCACGTCGGCCGGTATCCCGCCGGAGTCCGCCGACAAGGTCTGACCCCGACCGGCCGGCCCCCCAGGCCGACCGGCCAGACCCCCGGACCGACCGGCCTGACGCCGCCCGCCCCGCACGCCCGCACTCCCCCCTGACGTTCGCGTCCCCCGCATGGATCTGACCCCCCGCCTCTTCGATCCGACCGGCTCGGTCCTCACCTGGGTCCAGGTATTCGGATCGCTGACGCTGATCGTGTTGGCGATCGCGCTGCTCGCCGCGATCATCGCCGGCGGCGCCAGCGGGGCGAAGGGCTTCTTCCGCAGCCTCGCCGCCGGGGCGGCGGACCTGGTGAAGGTCTCCGGCGGGCACGTCTGGGCGATCGCCCAACTGACCTGGCGCGAGGCCCTGCGACGCCGGGCCCTGTACGTGTTCGCCCTGTTCGGGGTGCTGTTTATGTTCGCAGGTTGGTTCCTGTCGAACTCCGGCAACCGCCCCGCGGACCAGGTGAAGGTCTACGTGAGCTTCGTGCTGACGGTCATCGGCTGGCTCACGCTGTTGGTCATGCTGCTGCTCTCCTGCTGGGGCATTCCGGAGGACATCCGTCGCCGCAGCCTGCACACCGTGGTCACGAAACCGGCGCGGCGGAGCGAGGTCGTGCTGGGGCGGATGCTGGGGTACTCGCTGATCGGCACGGTGATCCTCGCGGCGATGGGGCTGGTGGGTTACATCTGGATCGCCCGGCAGGCCGACGGGGCGGACGTGGAGGAGGCGCTCGTCGCCCGCCGTCCGGTGTTCGCCATGGAAGACGAGTACGTCGTCGACCCGGAGACCGGCCAGACGTACCTCAAGCAGCGCGGCCTGCAGTTCTGGGACCGCGAGGGCCGGCCGACGGATAAGGGTCTGAACGTCGGCAACATCTGGGAGTACCGCGGCTACGTGGACGGCGCCTCCCGCATGTACGCCGCCTACACCTTCGACGGCGTCACCGAGGACGTCTTCCGCGACGTCACCCTCGAGGACGCCGCCACCGGCGAACGCACCGAGGGCCAGGTGCTCCAGTTCGAGAGCGACTTCGAGGGCTTTCGCACGATCAAAGGCAACATGAACCGGGGCCTGCTGATCCAGTTCACCTACGTGAACCCGGAGACCGGCCTGCGGGCGCCCGATCCGAAGCTGATCGAGCTGCAGGAGTTCGACGGCAACGTCCACAACCTGCCGGTGAAGTTCGCCTCCCGCGATCCGGAGACCGGCGAACTGGCGAACTACGACCTGCTCCGCGATTTCGTCACCGACGAGGGCCGCCTGACGGTCGAGGTGCGGTCGCTGGACCCGCAACAGCTCCTCGGCATGGGCCAGGCCGACCTGTTCATCCGCCCGCCCGACGGGCCGTTCGAACTGAGCTACCTCGGCAGCATCGTCGCCCTGTGGCTCAAAATGATCCTGCTCGTCGCCCTGGGGGTGACGGCCGGCACCTTCGTGAAGGGCCCGGTCGCCACGCTGCTGGTGTTCACCCTGCTGATCGTCGGGCAGCGGGCCCACTCGCTGATGAACGAACTGGTCGTCGGGGTGTTCCAGCCGGACAACCTCGCCGGCAGCGATCAGGGCGGGCCGATCGAGGCCGCGTACCGCATCCTCACCCACATGAACACGGTCAAGCAGATGGAGGAGGGGGTCGGCACGACGATTATCCAGACGCTGGACCAGGGCATCCTGTTTCTGATGTGGGCCCTGTCGCACGTCATCCCGGACTTCAGCGCCTTCGACACCGCCGCCCGCACCGCGGAGGGTTTCGCGATCCCCGCCGGGGACCTCGGCTGGGCGGCGCTGGTGACGCTCGGCTTCCTGATCCCCTGCTACATCGTGGGCACCCTCAGCCTGCGGTCGCGGGAGTTGGAGGCGAAGTGATCGCCGCCCTCCCCGCCCGACCGGCCGTTCTGCGCCCGGTCGTCCCACGCATCGCCGCCGCCCGTCGTAGTACCGACGACCCCCGACTCCTCCCTTTCGCCCCTCGATGAACGAGTTCACCCCCCGGCAGCGGAAGATCGCCTACGCGGTCGCCCTGCTGCTGTTGTCCATCCCGATCATCTGGCTCGGGCGCCCGGCGTCCGTCGCCAGCGCCGACCGGGCGGAGGGGGACGACGTCGGCGGCAAGCTGTCCCAAAAGCGGGACGCCTTCACCCTCGGCGAAGCCAGCCTCGGCAACGTGGACCCGTCCAGCAGCACGATGAACCTCGTGCTGTTCGGCCTGCGGGGCGTCGCCACCAACGTCCTCTGGCAGGACGCGATGGACGCTAAGGAGAAGAAGGACTGGGCCCGCCTCCGCAGCGACGTGGACAGCATCACCCTGCTCCAACCGCATTACGAAAAGGTCTGGGACTTCCAGGGCTGGAACCTCGCCTACAACGTCGCCGCGGAGTGGGACGGCGTGCCGGACCGCTGGTACTGGGTGAAGGAGGGCACGAAGTTCGTCATGGACGGCGTCGACCGGAACAGCCAGAGCCCGGACCTGCGATTCAAAGTCGGACAGATTCTCGGCCAGAAGATCGGCAACGCCGACGAGAAGAACTACTACCGCCGCTACTGGAACGAAGACCCGGACGTCGCCGCTTTCGGCGGTCAGACCGACCCGGAGCTGAACCGCGACCCCGCGGAGACCCGCAGCTTCCCGCACCACCACCTCGCCAGCCGGGCCTGGTATCAGTACAGCGTCGAGGCGAACGACAACCCGAAGTTCCCCCGGCAATCGCAGATGATCGAGGAGCTGTTCGTCTCCAAGCCGGCCGAGGCCCAGCGGCAATACGCCGAGGCGATCGAGGAGGCCGGCGAGTTCGCCGACGCCCCCGCCGCCTGGACTGACGCCCGCCGCGACTGGGTCGAGGGCCTCGGCAAGCGGCGGTTGCCGAGCTACATCGGCGCCACGGTGTTCGTCGAGGCGGACGAGGACGACATCCGCCAGATGGCTGAGGAGGTCAACGCCCGCCTCGCGGAGTACGGCATCGAACGCCGCATCACGCCCGAGGAAATTCAGGCGGAGATCGGCCGCAAGCGGAACTCCCTGAACTACGACTTCTGGAAGCAGAAGGCGACGCTGGAAGCCCGGCCGGAAACGGTCAAGGCCCGCCGGCTGGTCTATGAGGGCAAGCTGGCGCTGGTCAGCGACGAACCCGGCGCCCAGAAGATCGCCGCGGAGAAGCTCTGGGAAGGCCTCGAACTGTGGGATCAGGTTCTCCGTGAAAGCCCGCTGGGCACGGAGGACACGCTGGGCCTGTCGGAGCGGATGACGGACCTCGTCTACCTCCGCGACGCCCTGCAATTCACCACCGGCGTCGCCGAACTGCCGGAGGACGCCCCGCTGTACGACCTGTGGCAAAACTCCGACCCCTCCGCCCGCGAGGCGGCGATCGACGAGTTTGAGTACGAACGCCGCAACAACATCATCCGCGGCTAAATGCGGCGTCCGCGGGGCGCCCATCCGCCCGACGGGCGAACTTGGAGGGGGCGGCGGGTGTCTTCGCCGGTGGCGGAAGGGCGCCCGGGGGGCGATAATGAATCGTCACCCGTTGAACTGACACCCCGCACGCCCTGCCGATGCCGCAAACGCTCCCGCCGCACACCGATTCCGAGGCCCGCAAAGAGGCTGCGACCAAGGAGTCCGTCTCCTCCGCCGAACCGCAGCCCCGCGAACCGGCCCCGGACGCCGGCCCCCGCCGCGAGCGCGGCCGCCCGACGGCCCTCACGCTGGCGGAACTCTGCGTGAAGTTTCGCGGACGGGACACGAAGGTGCTGGACCTCACCGAGGTCACGCCGGTGTTCGACTATTTCGTCCTCACGACCGGCTCCAGTAAGCGGCAGATGGTCGCCCTGGCGGAGGAGGCGGACCTCGTGATGAAGCGGGCCGGCGCCCCGAAACTCGGCGGCGAGGGGGACGAGAGCGGCCTGTGGATCTTGAGGGACTACGGCGACGTGGTGCTGCACGTCCTCACCGACGACGCCCGCGATTTGTACGACCTGGAAGGGCTCTGGGGCGACGCGGAGCAGGTCGATTGGCGGGCCTCGCTCGGGCTGCCGGCGGAGGAACCCGCCGATGACGACGACGCCCCGTCGTTCGCCGAAGAGGAATAGTCGGCACGGCCGGGGTTCCGCCCCGGCCGGCCGCGGAACGGGGGCGAACCGGCACTCGTTTGCTAGATTGCCGGCATGGACTTTCTCGACGCTGCCCGGACCCGCTTCGCCCCCGCCCTCGCCCCGTATCTGGCGGAGGGGACGACCGCTGCGGAGTTTCTCGACCTGATCCGCCCGGCGAAGGACCCGCAGTTCGGGGATTTTCAGGCGAACTTCGCGATGCCGCTCGCCAAGCGGGCGCAGCGGCCGCCGCGGGAGTTGGCCGCGGAGATCGTCGCCGCCGCGGAGCTGACGGATCTGTTCGACCCGCCGGAGGTCGCCGGCCCGGGGTTCATCAACCTGCGGGTGCGGGACGACGTGCTCGCCGCGGAAACGGCCAAGCTGGCGGCGGACGAACGGCTGGGCGTGCCGGTTGCGGAGGCCCCCCAGACGATCACTGTCGACTTCTCCAGCCCGAACGTCGCCAAGCCGATGCACGTCGGCCACCTGCGGACGACCGTCATCGGCGACGCCGTCGTCCGCATTCTGAAGTTCCAGGGGCACCACGTCATCGGGGACAATCACCTCGGCGACTGGGGCACCCAATTCGGGATGATCCTGTACGGCTATAAGAACTTCCGCAACGAGGCGGCTTATCAGGCCGACCCGGTGACGGAGTTGGCCCGGTTGTATCGGACGGTCAATACGCTCAGCGATTATCACGCGGCGAAGAAGAAGCTGCCCAAGCTGGAGGCCGCGGTCGAGAAGTCCCGGCAGGCGGTCGCGGACGCCCCCCCGCCGGCTGACAAAGCGGCGAAGAAGCAGCGGGCCAAGCTGGAGGCGGAGGCGAAGACTGCCTTCGAAGCGATCGAGGCGGCAGAAAAGAAGATTGCGGCGATCGACAGCGATCCGACGCTCAAAAAACTCGCGGACGCCCACCCGGAGATCGCCGCCGCCGCCCGCAAGGAGACGGCCAAACTACACGCCGGCGACGCGGAGAACCGCCGGCTGTGGGAGGAGTTTTTGCCCCCCTGCCTCGCGGCGCTCCAGGTGATTTACGACCGGCTGGGCGTGCAGCACGACGCCGTTTACGGCGAGAGCTTTTATCAGCCGATGCTCGCCGACGTGGTGGACGAACTCCTGACGCGGGGGATCGCGGAGGAATCCGACGGCGCCGTCGTGGTGCGGAATAACGTCGACCCTGCCGGCAAGCCGGTCCCGGGGCCGTTCGTAATCCGCAAAGGCGACGGAGCCTTCTTGTACGGCACGACCGACCTCGCCACGGTGAAGCACCACGTCGATGAGTTGGGGGCGGACGTGATGCTCTACGTCGTGGACAGTCGGCAGGGGGATCACTTCGCCAACGTCGCCGCCACCGCCCGCCGGTGGGGGTTCACCGATACGGACTTCCGGCACGTCTCCTTCGGCACTGTGATGGGGGAGGATCGCAAGCCCTTCAAAACCCGCAGCGGGGACACGATCGGCTTGGAATCGCTGCTGGACGAAGCCGTCGAGCGGGCGCTGGCGATCGTCTCGGAGAACGACGACGCCAAGCCGGACGGCCCGGAACTGGACGCCGCCGAACGCCGGGCCGTCGCGGAGGCCGTCGGCATGGGCGGCATTAAATACGCCGACCTCGCCCACAACCGCGAAAGCGACTACGTGTTCAGCTGGGATAAAATGCTGTCCACGACCGGCAACACGGCGACCTACATGCAGTACGCCCACGCGCGCGTCTGCGGCATTTTCCGCCGGGGCAGCGTCGACCGCAACGCCCTGCGGGCCGAGTGGACGTCCGGCAACGGTGAGATTCTGCTCACCGACCCCGCGGAGCGGGCGATGGCCCTGCAACTCAACCGCTTCGCCGAGGCGGTCCGGGAGGCGTCCCGCGACCATCGGCCCAACGTACTGACGGACTACCTCTTCGAGACCGCCAAAGCGTTCAGCGCGTTCTTCGAGGCGTGCCCGGTGCTCAAGGCGGAGTCGGAAGAACTGAAAACCAGCCGCTTAATTCTCGCGGACACGACCGCCCGCGTCGTCGCCGCGGGACTCGGCCTCTTAGGCATCCGCGTGCTCGAACGGATGTAGAAGGGGAAGCTTCAAGACCAAGAACTCAAGAACCAAGGCCGCGGACTCCGAGGCCGTTTTGGTTCTTAATTTCTTGGTCTTGAGATTTCGAGCGACGCGATCCCTACACCGCCAGCTTCGAAAAGATCATCCGGCCGCTGTTGTTTTGCAGCACGCTGGTGACTTCGACCTGCACTTCGAAGCCCTGTTTGGGGGCAGCTTCCTCGCAGACGACCATCGTGCCGTCGTCCAGGTAGCCGACGCCCTGCCCCGGGGCCTCGCCGCGTTTTTGGATCTTGATGTTGAACCGGTCGCCGGGCAGGTGCCGGGGCTTGAGGGCGTTGGCGACGACGTTCAAATTGATGCTGCCGACGCCCCGGGCCGACGCCGCCCGGGCGAGGTTTTGGTCGTTCGTCACCACCCGGGCGCCCAGTTCGTCGGCGAGGGTCAGCAGGCGATGTTCGGCGGCTTGGCCAGTCAATTCTTCGCCGGTCGCCTCCACACGAACGTGGTTCCCGGGGAGGTCGCGGAGTTTCTGCAGCATGTCCAACCCCCGGCGGCCGCGGGCCCGGCGGGTTTTCTCGGGGCTGTCGGCGACGGACTGCACGAGGTTGATCACGAAGTCGGGCACGACCAGCAGCGTGTCCGCCAGACCGACCTCCGCCAGCCCCACGATGCGGCCGTCGATCAGGGCGCTGTCGTCCAGCACGAGCGGCCGGCCGCCTTTCAATTCTCGACTGAACTCCACGTACGGAATAATAAATCGAAACTCGCCCTTCGTCTGCAGCAGAAACGAGACGCTGAAGTAAACCAGCGCCAGCGGCACGACGATCTCGACCAGCCCCGCCCAGCTCGTGCCGGCGACGAAGGGCGAGAGGGCTTGCAACAGCAGATAGCTCAGCAGGGAGCCGACCAACACGCCGAAATAGACCGCGGAGATATCTTCAATCCGCTTGCGGCGGACGATCAGGTCCACCAGGACCAGCGAACTCATCAGGGCCGTCACGAACAGCCAGGTGAGAAACGGGTGGGCGTTGACCAGGTCCGGTCGGGCGGTCGACAACGAATTGACGAACACCGCCGTCGCCCCGCTGGCGGCCAGGATGTACAGGAGCCGCAGCGCGGTGAGCAACATGGGACAATGGCCGGCGGACCGCCGGGGGCGAACGAGCGACGGGGCGGCGGCGGGGCGGGATGCGTCGGGACGCCGCGGTGGGCTCCCGATTCTAAAGCTCCCGGGGGGCCGGTAAAGCGGCAACGGCACGGCGCCGGCCGCGGCGCCCGCCGGAGCCTCCGTCGGCCCGCATTCCCCTGCGGCCCGGCTTATCCCCCGCCGTCGGCGTCTCCGCGCAGCCGAGCGTGATCGACCAGCAACTCGTGCAATATTCCCAGCGACTGGGGAATGACGCTGGCGTTCGCGGTGACTGTCATGAAGTTCCCGTCGCCCGGCCACCGCGGCACGAGGTGCCAGTGCAGATGCCCCGGCAGCCCCGCCCCGGCAACGGCCCCGAGGTTCAGCCCCACGTTGAACCCCTGGGCGTTCAACGTCTCCCGCAGCGCCACGCACAGGTCGCTCAGCAGCGACTGGCAGGCGGCGGACTGCTCTGGCGAGAGTTCCGTGAGATCGCCGCGGTGCTCCAGCGGGGCGACCAGCAGGTGCCCGTTGTTGTAGGGGAAGCGGTTGAGCACCGCGACCGCCGGCCCCCGACGGGCGACGACCAGCCGCTCCGCATCGCCGGCCGGGTCCGCGGCGAGATCGCACAGGAAGCAGCCGGTCCCCCCTCCGTCGGCCGCCCGCGGGGCCTTCGCCCGGTTCGGGTCCTTGATGTAGTCCAGTCGCCAGGGAGCCCAGAGGCGGGCGCGGGTTAGCTCGTCCATCGGGGGGTTCTGATCGGGCCGCGGCGAAACCGCAAGCCGACGATGGTACGCTGGGCGCTTCGCGGGGGCGCCCAGGACGATTCGGAATTCGGGACTCAGGAATGCACGCCGTCGTCACCGCCGTCGGCCCGGATAACCGCGGCCTCGCCGACCCGATTATCCATCACCTCACGAGTGCCGGCGCCAATCTGCACGAAATCCAGATGTACGACCGCGATCAGGAACACCTGTTCGCGATGCTGGTGCGGGCCGAGTGGGAGAACGACGCGGACTCCGCCGTGCTGCGGGCGGACCTGGACCGCATCGGGGCGGAACGGGGCCTCAGCGTGAGGACGTGGGTCCCGGGGGAGCAGGCCCCGCCGCGGCTGGCCATCTGCACGACCTACCGCCCCGAGCCGGCGACCGCCGTGCTGCGGGCCGTCCGCGACGGCCGGTTGAAGGCGGAGGTCTCCTGCGTGCTCGGCAACCGCCCCGCCTGCCGCGGCGTGGCGGAGGAGTTCGGCGTGCCGTTCTTCGACATCGGCGACGACCGCGGCGCCCCGGACAACGACCGTCTGGTCGATCTGCTGGACGAACATGCCGTCGACTACGTCCTGTTGGCCCGCTACATGCGTGTGCTGCCGGCGGGGGTCTGCTGGAAGTACGCCGGCGGCCGCATCCTCAACCTGCACCACGGTTTACTGCCGCCCTTCCCCGGATTCCGTCCGTACGAAGACGCCCACGCCCGCCACATGCTGACGTACGGCTCCACGGTGCACTTCATCGTCCCGGAACTGGACGCTGGCGAGCAGATCGTGCACCAGGCGACCTTCACCGTCCCCCCGGGCACGTCGTTGAAGGAGATCAAACGGCGGGGCGAAACGGAACACGAACCCGCGGTGCTGGTCGAGGGCGTCCGCCGCGTGCTGGACGGCGAGGTCGCCCTGCGGTTCCACCGCGTCGTCCCGGTGACCTGAGCGGCGTTACGATGGCGGGATGAGAACCGCCGTCGCACTCCTGCTCGTCGCCTGCTCCCCCGCCGCGGCCGGGGATTGGCCGCAGATTCTCGGCCCGAACCGCGACGGCGTGGCGGTCGACGAAGCCGCGCTGACGGCGCTGCCGGCGGACCTCGACCCGCGCTGGACGAAGCCGGTCGGTCAGGGCTTCGCCGGGCCGGCGGTCGCGGACGGAACGGTCATCCTGTTCCACCGCACCACCGCCGACGACGGCGAGGACGTGGAACGCCTGGAGGCCCTCGACGCCGCCACCGGCGCGACCCGCTGGACCAGTGACGCCCCCGCGACCTACGGCGGCGGGTTCATCCCGGACGCCGGCCCCCGCTGCGTGCCGGTGGTCACCCCCCTGCTGGGCGGCCGGGTGGTCGCGTTCGGCGCTGCCGGCGTGCTGCGGTGCGTGAACGTGAAGGACGGGTCCGAACTCTGGCGGCGTGACGCCGCCGAGGACTACGGCGCCGACCCCGGCTACTTCGGCTTCGGCAGCACGCCGCTGGTCGTGTCGGACGGGAACGGCGGCGGGATCGTGCTGTGCGTCGTCGGCGGCGACCGGGACGGCGCGGGCGTCGTCGGCTTCGATTTGAAGACCGGAAAAACCCGCTGGACGGCGACCGACGCGCAAGCGGCGTACACTTCGCCGGTGTTAATGCCGCTGCGAAAGGAGCCGGAAGCGGTCGTGCCGACCCGGCTCACCACCTATGGGATCGAAGTGAAAACCGGCCGCGTGAAGTGGAACGTTCCCTTCGGCGCCCGCGGCCCGACGGCGGTGGGGGCGAACCCGGTGATCCTGCCGGGGCTCAGCCTCGCGACGCCGCGGTCGGATCGCGTGTTCCTCACGGCGAATTACGGCGTGGGGGCGACGCTATTAAACCGGATCGCCGAGAAGGCGACGGTCAATTACGAGGGATCGGACGTCCTCGCCGCCCACTACGCGACGCCGGTCGCCGTCGCCTCGAACCTGTACGGCGTCGACGGCCGGCAGGACGTGGGCGAAAGCGACCTCGTCTGCCTCGCCCCGGGCCGGAACGAACGCCGCTGGACCGAACGCGGCTTCGGTCACGCCACGCTGATCGGTCTGCCGGCCGGCGACGGGGGCGGCTCGCTGCTCGTGCTCAAAACCGACGGCGAACTCGTCCTCGTCGCCGCGGACCCGGACCGTTATCGCGAGCTTGGCCGCGCCCGACTGTTCGACTCCACCGTCAGGGCCCTGCCGGCCTACAGCGACGGCGTGCTCTACGCCCGAGACGAGAACGTCCTGCGGGCCTATCAATTGTCTGCACAAAAATAACGCCGAGGCCCCGCGGGGCCTCGGCGTTACGGCGCTGAAGAACGCTTCGAATTAACCCTGGTACTTGAGGTACACGCTCTTGTACCGCAGGTAGTGCTCCAGGCCCTTTTTGCCGTCGTCGCCGCCGACGCCGCTCTGCTTCCAGCCGGTGTGGTAGCCGTGGATGCTCTCCACGCAGCCGCGGTTGATATACAGCTCGCCCAATTCCAGATCGCGGATCGCCCGCATGATCTTGTTCATGTCGTTCGTCACCAGGTAGCCGGCGAGGCCGAACCGGGTGTCGTTCGCCAACGCGATGCCTTCGTCGAAGTCGTCAAAGGGGGCGACGGGCGAGACTGGGCCGAAGATTTCGTCCTGCATCAGCGGGTTGGAGTTATCCACGCCGGTGATGACGGTCGGCTTGTACCAGTAGCCCTTCTCGTACTTGCCCTCGCGCTCGAACAGGCCGCCGCCGGTCAGGGCGGTGGCGCCGCCGGCGACCGCGGCCTGCACCATGCGGTCGACTTTTTCCAGCTCCGTTTTATTGACCTTCGGGCCGAGGTACATGTCTTCGTCCAGCGGGTTGCCGACGGACAGCCCCTCCACCTTGGCGACGTATTTTTCGAGGAACTGCTCGTACACGCCCCGCTGCACGTAGGTGCGCTCGTTGGCGGTGCAGATCTGGCCGCAGTTCAGGAACCGGCTGAAGACGGCGATCTCGACCGCCTCGTCCACGTCCGCGTCGTTCAGCACCAGGAACGGGGCCTTGCCGCCCAGTTCCAGCGAGGCGAAGGTCACGTTCTCCGCGGCGGCCTTGGCGATCAGCTTGCCGGTTTTCACGCTGCCGGTGAAGGAGATCACGTCCGCCAGCGGGCTGCTGGTCAGGGCGGCGCCGGCGGTGGCCCCGCGGCCGGTGACCACGTTCACGATGCCCGGCGGAATGCCCGCCTCCTCCGCCAGTTTGGCCAGTTCCAAGGCCGTCAGCGGGGTGTCCTCGTGCGGCTTGAGCACGATCGCGCAACCGGCGATCAGCGCCGGGGCGAGCTTCCGGCAGGCGACGGCGTAGGGGAAGTTCCAGGCGATCACCGCGACCGCCACGCCGGCCGGCTGCGGGACGAGCCAGAGCTGTTCGTTCGGCTGGTCGGCGGAGAGGATCTCGCCCTCAATGTGACGGTCGAAGCCGGCGAAGTACCGCAGCCAGCTGTTGCCGAAGTCGATCTCGCCGCGGGCCTCGCGGATCGGCTTGCCGACCTCTTGGGAGAGCAGTTGGGCGAACTTCTCCTTCCGCTCGTCGACCAGATCGGCCCACTTCCGCAGGCAGTTGCCGCGTTCGACGCCCGTCAGCTTACCCCAGGCCTTCTGGGCCTGCTTGGCGAACTCCAGCGCCTCGGTGCATTGGGCGGCGGTGGCGTCCGGGGTGGTGGCGAGGACGGATTCGTCCGCCGGGTTGAGCACTTCGATCTTCGTGTCGCCGTCCTGCCAGCGGCCGGCGGCGTAGAATTGATAGTCTTTGGAGCCGGAGAACAGCGACATGCGGAAAGCCATTTCGTCGGGGAAGCCCGCGGTGCGGGGTGCGAGGCGAGCCGGTATCGTGGCGGCGTTCGCCCCGAGTCGCAATCACGCCCGCCGATGCACGCCCCCGACGCCCCAGACGCCTCCGACGACACGCACGACCCGCACGCTCACGCGGGGGACGGCATCGCCGAGGACCGCCTCGCCCGCATCCGCCGCCGCTTCGCCTACAGCGCCGCCGCCTTGGCGACGGCGGGGCTGATCGTGGCGCTCAACGGCTGCGGCAGCGAACCGGAACAGGACGCCACGGACACGGCGACGCCCTCCAACGAGGGCAGCGTCGCCACCGAGTTGCCGGTCGGCATGCCGAACTTCGTCCCGCTGCCCACGGCGCTGGAGAACTTCGCTCTGTTTCCTACCGACGGCGCGATCAGCTTCAACCCGACCGCCGACGGCGTGATCCTCGACGGCCGCGGCTACTTCGCGTCCACGGAACAGTACGGTCCGGACTTCACCGTCACCTACGAATATCGCTTCCCCAAAGCGGACCCGCTCGGCACGGAAGAAGTCCCCGGCGAGAACACCGGCTGCCTGCTGTTCATCGACGAGACGGACAAAGTCTGGCCGCGGTGCCTCGAAGTGCAGGGCAAGTGGGGCGAGACGGCCTCCATTAAATCCAACGCCAAGGACGTGACGGTCGAAAGCACGCTGGACGAGCCCGCCCGCGACGCCGCCCGCAAACCCCAGGGCGACTGGAACGCCGTGACGGTCGTCAGCGAAGGCGGGGCGTTGACGGTCACGCTCAACGGCGAACAGGTTTCGACCAGCCAGCCGACGGCGCTGACCCGCGGCCGCATCGGCTTTCAGGCGGAGGGCTACCCGGTGGAGTTCCGCGGCATGAGCATCGGCGAATAACGCGGGCTCAGGCCGTTTCCTTCACCCACGCCGTCTGCCACGGGCCGAGTTCGACCTGCTGGGCGTGGTCCGCGCCCCCGATCAGGTCCACGCCGCCCCGCCAGCCGGAGACGTCCGAGAGATCGGCCGTGACCGGGCTGCCGGTGAGGTTCGTGAGGCAGGCGATGCGTTCGGTTTCGTCCCGGTCGATCCGCACCAGGGCGACGAGGTCCGGGCCGAGGTCCAGCACGGTTTGCCCGGCCTCAGGATGAAACGCCGGTTCGGCCCGGCGGAGATTGAGGAGCGTGATATACCCCTCGAACACCGCCGCGGCGGCGGGCGTTTGGAGGTGTTCGTCCAGCTCGGACCGCGAGAACTTGCGGCGATTGACGGTCCGGGCCCGGCCGGTCTGCGCCACGCCCTCGCCCCAATTCGGCGTGCCGACGAGGCTGTGAAAATAAATGCCGGGGATGCCCTTCAGCGCCAGCATGACCGCCTGCGACGAGAGAAACCGGCGGACGTGGGCGTCGCGGGCCCCGGCGTCGTTCCCGGCGGAGGGATCCCCCAGGGCGCTGAAATAGGTGCAGTTCAATTCATACGGCGTTTTGCTGCCGTCCGGGTTGGTGCGGCGGCTGACCTGGCCGCCGCGGGCCTCGACGGCGGCGACGAGCCCCTCCAGCCGCTCCGGCGGGGCGAGCCCCTCCAACGGCCGCACGCCGACGCCGTCGTGACTAGCCGTGAAGTTAAAATACGTCATCCCCGTGCCCGGCTCGGACAGCCCCCGCAGCCAGTCGTTGAGGTACTGCCCATCGCCGGTGGTCAGGGCGTCGAGCAACAGCGGCGGGAGGCTGAAGTTATAAACGAGGTGCGCCTCGTCGCCGCCGCCGAAGTACGAAATATTTTCCGCGTGGGGGACGTTCGTCTCCGAGAGAATCAGCGTGCCGGGGGCGACGGCGTCCAACACCTCCCGCATCACCTTGAGGGCCGTGTGCGTCTCCGGCAGATGGATGCAGTTCGTGCCCAACCGCTTCCAGAGATAGGCGATCGCGTCCATCCGCAGAATGCGGGCGCCCCGGGCGGCGTAGCCGATCAGAACGTCCAGCATCTCGATCATCACCCCCGGCTCGGCAAAGTTCAGGTCGACCTGGTCGGCGCTGAAAGTCGTCCAGACGTGCTTCGTGCCGTCCGCCGTCTGAAACGGCGTGAGCAGCGGGTGCGTCCGCGGCCGGGTGACCTGCTGGAGCCGCGGGTCTTCGGGATCCTCGACGATGAACCAATCTTTGTACGGCTTCTCCTGCTTGAGAAACGCCTTGAACCAGGCGTTCTCCGCGGAGCAGTGGTTGAGCACGTAATCGAAGGCCAGGTCGAACCGCTCGCCCAAGGCCTCCACGTCGTCCCAATCGCCGACGTCCGGGTCGACGGCCCGATAGTCGATCACGCTGAAGCCGTCGTCGCTGCTATAGGGGAAGTGCGGCAGCAGATGCACCCCGCTCAGCGGGCCGTTTAATTCGTGGTCCAGCAGCCATTTCGTCTGAGCCGGCAGGGCGTGGCCGTCGCCGCCGGCTTCCCCGGAGTCGGGGCGGACCATGTCGCCGTAGGTGATGAGGACGGCGTCGGCTTCGTCCCACAGTTCGCCCTGCTTCGCCGGCAGGTCGTAGCGCTCGGCAATCGCTTCGACGCCCGCCAGCGCCTCCGACGCCCGGTCGCCGTAAAGCGTGGCGAATTGGGCGGTGAGCGAGTCGCGGACGGCGTCGGGCAGGGGCATGGTCTGGCCTTGGTCGGTGAGCCCGAAGCGCAAGCGAGGGTGGGGCGTCGCGCCCCTCGCTTGCTAGGAAATTGCAACTAGCGGCGCAACGTCTTGCGCAAAAACGAGTTGGGCCTCACGGTAGCGGGTGTTCCACCATCCGCCCCGATCCCCCAGCGGGAGACCGCCGTGAGGCACCAACTCTGGACCGCGATCGTCGCCGAACTGGCCCGCCTGCACAACGGCCGGCCCGGCCGCGGGCAGCGGTTCAGCGACCGCCGGATCCTCGAGGTCTACTTCTTCGCCGTCGTCCGGAAGCTGCCGGTCCGCCACGCCTGCGACGCCCGCAACTGGCCGGTCTGGCTGCGGGGACGCCCGCTGCCCAGCCCCGCGGCGATGAGCCGCCGGATGCGGTCGCGGTCCGTCCGGGAGTTGCTGGCCGCCCTGGACCAGGCGGTCGTCCGCCCGCCGGCCGGGCGGGGCGACGGCGGCCTGGCCCACTGGATCGACAGCACGCCCCTGCCGATCGGCCCGACCTCGACCGACCGGCACGCCGCCTTCGGACACGCCGGCGGGACGAAGGCCAACGGCTACCGGCTGCACCTGTTTTTGCGAGGCGACGGGTCGGTCGCCGACTGGCGGCTGACGCCGATGAACCGCGACGAGCGGGTCATGGCCCGGCGGATGATCCGTTCGGCGAAGGCGACCGGCTACCTGGTCGGCGACGGGAACTTCGACGTCAACGCCCTGCACGGCGAGTGCGAGGTCCGGGGCGATCTGCGGCTGATCGCCCCCAAACGCAAAGGCGGCTTCGGCCGCCGCAAACACCGCCGGGGCCGCTACGAAAGCGCGGCGCTGCTGGCGGAGCCGCGGGGGCCGTTCGCGGCCGCGTTGATGACCGGCCGGATCGCGGTCGAGCGGTTCTTCGGGACGCTCAAGTCCGCCGGCACGGGCCTGATCGGCTTGCCGCCGTGGGTGCGGACGATGCCGCGGGTCCGGCCGTTCGTGATCACGCACCTGATCCTCGACGCCCTCCGCCGACGGGGCGCGGTTGCCGCTTGATGCAATTTCCTATTGCGCTTCGGGCTCACGAGGGGGCGCCGCCGAATCAGAGTTCGTCTTCGCCGGTCAGGTTCGACACTAGGCTCTGGAGCTTGCGCCGCAGCACGGTGTAGCCGAAGAACCGCTGGGCGAGTCGATAGTTATGCGCGACCATCCCGTCCCGGTACTCCGCGTCGTCGATCACCCGGCGGACCTGATCGATCACGCCCTTGGTGAGGTAGCCGTCCATCGTGACGACCTCGAAACCTTTCGTTTCGATATCCTGCCGGAAGATGCTGTAGCGGTTCACCAGCACCGGCTTGCGGAAGTAAAACGCCTCCAGCAGCGCGTTGCCGAAGCCCTCGTACAGGGACGGGTAGGTAATAAAGTCCGCGTGCGGGTAGGTGTCCCAGAGGGAATAAATCTTGCGGCCTTCCGAGTCGCTGTGCCGGGTCTCGCCGACGCGGGCCGCGACGAAGCGCAGGTCCACGCCCTGGTGCTCCGCCATTTCGGCGAGGGCGTGCTGATATTCGTTCCCCTCGTCGCCGCTCTCATGGGTGATGACGAGTTTGCACCGCGGATCGCGGAGCTGGGCGACCAGGGAAATGGCGTGTTCGATCCCCTTCCGCGGGACCACGCGGGTCGGCTGGAGGATGAGGATGTCGTCCGGCGACACGCCGATTTCGCTGCGGAAATCGGAGCTATATAGGTCGCAGGTCTCCGGCGGCTCCTCGAAGTTCAGGACGTTCGGCACGAGGATCGAGCTGCACCCCGTCCGCCAGGCCAGGTCCTGCTGGGCCGGTGAATTAATCGTGACGTGCTGAATGCTCGGCAGGTTCGGGGGGAAGGCCTGCTCCAGATAGTCGCCGACCGCGTTCACCATGAAGCGGTCCCGCTCCCAGTAAAAGTCGTGGTGGTGGGCGATCGTGGGAAAGTTCGTCTCCGCGATGTACTGCGTCAGGGCCACGCCCAACGGGATGTTCATCGGGATGCACAGGCAGTTCTGGGCGACGAGCACGTCGATCTCGTACTGCCGGACGAAGTCCGCAATGCCCGTTTTCAGGTGATCTGCCAACTCGGCGATGCGGCGGGTGATCTTGGGGCTGCGGGTGACGCGGCCGAAGACCTCCTCGTTGATCGCCATGATCTCCGGGTGGCCGAAGTAGGCCTCCGGCACGACGCTGCTGATCGCCGGGTCGCGGTCGCTTTTCCCGCTGAACCAGAAGGAGGTGTCCTGGTTCGTCCAGAAGATCTGCGCCCACTTGGCGGCTTCGAGGCTGACGCCGTCGGTCCCATGGAAACGGGTGGAGACGAAGCCGATCCGGCGGCCGGGCATCTGGGTCACGTCGCGGGTGGAGCGAAGACCGGCCGCCGCTGGAACGACCGGCGAGCGTCAGCCGGTCGGCGGGCGGCCCGTCGGGCGGGCGGGGGGTTCGGTTCTACCCTCCCGCCCGCCCGCTTTCCACGGGGCCGCGGCGCTCAGGCGGCGCCGGAGACGCATTCGAGCAACTGGCGCAGGTCCGTCACCACGACCGTCGGCCGGGTTTCGGCGACCCGCTCGTCCCCCTCCCGCCACCGCAGACTGCGGGCGTCGCCCGCGAACAGTGCCGTGCGAAAGCCGACCTGCTGGGCCGGCGTGCAGTCGTTCAGCAGGTCGTTCCCTACGTACAGAACCTGCTCCGGCCCGATCCCGTGATCCCGTTGCAGGGCCCGGGCAGCGTGCTCGTACAACGCCGTCCCCGGCTTGGCCTGCCGGTGCAGGTAGGACCAGCCCATCGCGTTCCGGTCGAAACCGAAGTCACGAATCGTTTTGCCTAACAGCGCCGGGAACAGCAGCGGCGTGAAACTCTGAGCGTTCGACACAATCCCCAGCAAGAACCCGCGGCTCCGCAGGCTCTCCAGCGTTTCGGCGGCGTGGGGCATCGTCCAGGTGGGGTTCACCCGCATTTCGTACTCCAGCGCTACGCGGTCCAGCGTCTCCATCGTCTGGTGCGGGGTGTCGGTCACGCCGAGCCGGACGAGGGCGTTTCGCCAAACCTCATGAATCTTCACCTCCGGGTACTGCACGCCGTCGTGCTTCCGGGCGTGCGCGTGCTGACGTTCGATCTCCTCGGTCAGCCCGGCGACGCCCTCGGCGCCGTCGCGGTCATCGGGCCACGCCAGGCCGGCGGCCCGCACGGCGGCGACGAACGCGTCCCCCCGCCCCGCCGCGGCGTTCACGCCCACGTCGCCGCTGCCGGAGATCAACAGCGTCCCGTAGACGTCGAACAGCACGGCCCGCACGCCGGGGAGCGCCGTCAGGACGGGCGCCGTCCCGGTCGGCCGGGGCTCCATCGGCCGGGCGTGGGCCCGGATCACGGCTTGCAGTACTTCATCCACGGATCAGTCGGAAGGTCTTGAGGTCTAGAAACGAATCCAGTACCGCCCCGGGATGCGGCGGCGGCGTCACCGGGCCGACCGGCGAAGCGAGCACGGCGCCGTACGCCGCCGCGAGCCGGGCCCCGCTGCCGGCGAGGCTGTAGCGCTCGCGGACCGTCGCGGCGTTGTGTTCCACCACCCCGTCCCGCGGCAGACCGGATTTCGGCTCGACGCTAAACACCTCCCCGCGGGCGGCAGGGTCGTCGGCGATGCGGCGGATCACGGCCATCTGGAGATCCTCGTCCAGGTCGCCGAAATCCACCCGGTCCCCGGCCGTCTTCGCCGCCAGCGCCTCAGCAAACGCCGCTTCGTCCCACGGGCGGCGGTAGTCCGTCAGCAGTTTTTCGCAGCCGGCCCGGAAGCGGTCGGCAAAGCCCTCCGCCCACGCCAGCGGGATCGTCAGGGAGGAATACAGCCCCGGCAGTTCGATCCCCTCCGCCCGGAAGTCGGCGGTGACGTGCGGCAGGTCGCGGCCCAGCAGCGGCCGGTCGGCCAGCCAGCATTCGAGGAACGCCATCCCGAAGCCCTCCGCCACGCTGGTCGTCAGCACGGCGTCCGCGGCGGCGAGGTTCTGGTGGAAACTCACCCCGTCCTCCTCGCCCGTGGCGAAGCGGATCGGCAGTTGCAGCGCCTCGGCGAAGCTTCGCCAACGGTCGTGGAAGGCGAGTTCGACCGGGTTCCGCGGCGCCAGCGTCACGCCGACCGTCGAGTCCGGCTCCAGCAGCCCCGTGAGCGCCGCCTCGCCGAGATTCTTCCGCCGAATCCCCCGGACCGGGTAACAGAGATATCGGTGCTCTGCCGGCACGTCGCACGCCGCGCCGAGGGCCGCCTTTGACAGCAGCTTGTCCGGCAGCGGCGGGAACGCGCCGACGGGATTCGGGAGAAAATGCAGTCGCTCCGCCGGCACGCCGAGGGCTTGCAGCACGCCGCGGTCGCGGCCGTTTAAGACGGCGTAATGAATCTGCGGCGCCTGCGGATAGAGGTTCGCCCCCTCCCCCAACGCCCCGACGAGGTGCAGATAATTGGCGGGCCGGAACTCCTCCGCGAAGTCGTGAATTTGCAGCAGGATCTTCCAGCCTCGCTCCGCCAGCCGGACGATCGCCCCCGGCAGCGAGACGTTCTTGCCGAGGGAATGATTGTGAACGTGTAGGACCGTCTCTTCCCGCGTCGCCCGGTGGTCGGTCAGGGCCTTTTCGAAGCGGTCCGCCAGCCCGGCCGGGTTCGGGGCGGCGTCGCCGGGGTACAGGCTGTCGTAATCGAACCCAGCCACGGTCGGCCGGGCGGCCCGAACGCCTTCGTGCTCCAGGGTGTGCTCGAATTCGCTCCACGCCTCAGCCCGCCCGCCCGTCAGCAGCACGGCCCACGGCGGGTTGATCTGGTTCGCCCGCAGGGCCAGCAGGTGGTTCGCGACGACGCGGGTCACGCCGCCGCGATTCAGGTGGTAGTGCGCGATCGCCGCCGCCGGCGGGCAGCGATCGGCCGGAGGCGGCGTCGCCTTCTCCGGAAATCGGGACGCCAAATGTCCCGGAAACTGGTTCGCCAAGTCCGTCAGAACGTCCACATAAACGCCCAGATCGCCCTCCGAATGGAGCCGCGGCATCTCCCGGTGATTCAATTCCAGCGGGCGGTCCACGTCGGCGACGTACGCAGACAGTGCGTCAGCGAACGCATCCCAGTTATAAGCGTGCAGGCCGGGCAGACCGACTGCGTCGGCGAACGAGCGTAGGAAGCCCGCCTTCGTTCCGTCGCCCGGGGGGATATCGACGACGCGCACATCGCTCATCACTTCACCACGCTACGAAAACTGTCGTAATGGTCCGGTGTGTACCAGACGTCGCCCCCCGCCCCGATCACCAACCGCTGCGGGCCGGGGCCGTCCACGCCGGGGGTGGGGTGTACGTATTCCTTATAATACCCCCGCGATTGCCGCGGCAGGCGGCCCTCGCGGTTGCCGAACGTCGTCCCGTCGTTACGGTGCGGGAACGATTCGCCGCGGGCAATTCGCTGTAAGGTCTTCGAAAGATCCACCACCCCGCCCGGCGCCGCAGCGGGCACGGGGCGGTCGAAGTCCAGAACCGTCACCTGCTCGACGGCGGGGTCGATCGCCAGCGGAACGCACCGCGGCGGCGGCCGCACCTCTGCGGTACGGCGGGCCTCGGCGGAGGCGACGGTCGCGGGGTCGCCGCAGTTCGTCTTCACCTGCTCCCCACCCCGCAGCCGCTCGGCCAGCGTCAGGCCGCCGCTGTCGGTGCGGGACAGCACGGCGCCGGGCTCCAGATCGACGGTCGCCTCGCCGGCCGGGGTACGAAACGAGACGGTCACGACCTCGTAGGTCCGGCCAGACGGCTCCGAGACGGTTCGCGACTCCGGGGCGGGCGCCGGCGAGGTGCGGCGGAGGCCGTCCGGATCGGGGCCGAAATCCACCTCCACCTCCGACGGCGCCGGCCGATCGGGCCGCGGCGACAGCAGGCCTTCGTCCCGCGGGTCGCCGGGGAGCGGGGCCTGTGCGGGGTCGTCCGCGCCCCCGAAATCGTCGGCCGGCCCCGCAACCTGCGGCCCGCCCCCCGGGCCGGGCGCCGGATCGTCCAACAGGTAGCGGTCGGCGAGATAGACGATCCCCGCCAACAGAACCAGCAGCGCCCCGCCCCGCACGCCCAGCCGGGCGAGGTGACGGATCGCCTCCAAAGTCGCCGGCGAGGCGGCAGGCGGCTTGCGGTCCTGGCTCATACAACGTCCTTGGAAGAGGAACCCGGCGGCGTCAGTCTAGCGGGCCGCACGCCGTCGGACGGTTCCGCGACGGGCGGCCCTCCGCGGCGGGCGGTCCGTCTCACCCCCCGAGACCGAACTTCTCCCGGTAGCTTTCGAGCGTATTGATCGGCGGGCGTTCGAACTCCTCGATCTGATATTCGACCTGATCGAACCGGCCGTCCTCGACCCGGTGCTGCCGCATGATCTTCTCCAGCTCGCCCTTCAATTCGATCCGTTCGTGGCTGCTGAGGCGATTAAAGAACGTCCGCAAAATGCCGAACGCCATGCGGCCCAGGGCGATCGTTTCCTGGTTGCGGTGCACGCGGGTGTCCAGGTCCGTCTGGGCGAAGGCCGACAGCCCCATATCGTTGTAGATATCCAGCAGCATCGCCGTCTCCACGCCGTAGCCGACGGGGAAGGGGATCTTTTCCAAGACGCTGCGACGGCCGGCGTATTCGCCTGAGAGCGGTTGGATGATCGCCGCCAGTTCGGGATAGAACAGGCTGAACAACGGCCGGATGAGAATCTCCGTCACCCGGCCGCCGCCCGTCGGGCGGATGCCTTGACTGAAGGCCAACGGGCGGTCGTAGAACGCCTTCACGTAATGCACGTCCGGGTTCTCGATCAGCGGCCCCAGCAGGCCGTAGACGAACCGCGGGTGAATGTTGGCAATATCGCTGTCGACGTAGCAGATGATGTCCCCCTCCAACAGATAGAGGGCTTTCCAGAGATTCTCCCCCTTGCCCTTACGATCGCCGGCCTCAGTGAGGTGCTCGCTGGCGAGATACACGTCCGCCCCGAAGGCGGCGGCGATCTCGCGGGTGTCGTCGGTGGAGCCGCTGTCGATCACCGCGATCTCGTCCAGCAGCGGATAATGGTCCATCAACGCCGACTTGAGCAGGACCACCTCCTTGCCGATCGTCGCCCCCTCGTTCAGCGTGGGCAGGCAGAGGCTGATCTTGAGGTTCTGCTCCTCCTTTTGGGCAACCATCTTTTTGAGGTCCCAGAAGGCGGAGTGATGATAGGTCCGCTCGCGGAGCCACTGCTCGGCGTTCATATGCAGTCTTTCGTCTTGCCTAAGCCGGACGCATGCGTCCGGCTTAGGCAGGGGAAGTGAGAAGTCGTTAAGAAGCGGCAGGGGCGTCGGCGTCGCCGCGGTCGAGGGCCGTCAGCAGGCCGACCAACTGGGCCATGCCGCGCATGACCGGTTCGATCATCACGTAATCGATCTGGTCGTGATGCTTGGAGCCCTCGCTGATGCCGAGGGTGACGGCGGGAATGTCCCGGGCGATGAACTCGCTCAGTTCGCTGGGGCTGTGGCCCTGATCCGGTTCGATGCCGAGGCCCTCCATCACCTGTACGCAGGCGCGGATCAGCGGGTGACTGAACCGCAGGCCGCCGGCGGTGCGACGAAAGAAGACGTCCAGTTCCGCGTCGACGGCGTGCCGGGCGCTCATTTCGGAGACGATGTCCTCGATCTGCTCGGTCACGCGGCCGATCATCTCGTCGCTGTGACTGTTAATTTCAAACCCGAGCACCGCCTTGTCCGGGTCGACGTCGTAGCTTTTGCCGGCCCGCACCCGGGCGATGCGAATCTTGGTGAAGGGCCGCGTGGGCGTCTCGATCGCGAGGATGCGATTGATAATGTAATTCAGCACCACGATGGCGCTTTCGGAGCCGTACGACCGGCTCTCCACCGGCCGCACCCGGCAGGAGATATCGCCGCGGATCGTGCCGATGCTGAAGTAGTTCAGCCGGCCCAGCGGCACCCCCTCCAAGCAGACGCCGTAGTTGTAGGGGCGGCTGGCGTGGTCGAGAAAGAATTTCAGCCCGGCGTGATCGCCGCGATCGAGGCTCTTCACGCTGCCGAGCAATTGCAGGTTGCAATTCAACCGGATGTTCAGCTTCTGCAGAACCGTGGGCAGCATCGTCAGGGCGGCGGCTCCGAGGGAGTTATCGGAGATGCCCGGCCCCTCGATGCGGTCCGCTAGCACGGTGGCGTTGTGGTCGACGTTCGCGGGGACGATCGTGTCCAGGTGGGCGACCAGCAGGATGGTGCGATCGCCGACGCGGCCGGGCAGGAAGCCGACGGCGTTGCCGGCCTCGTCGGGGCCGGCCTCCGGCAGGCCGCTCTCGGCGAAGCGGTCCATCATGTACTGCACGCGGCGCTCCTCGGCGCCGGTGGGGGCGGGGGTCTGGCCGATCATCACCAAATCCGCCAGCATCTCCTCCCGCAGCGGGGCCAGCAGGCCAGGAAGGTCCGCCAACAGGCCGACGGCGTCGCCGTCGCCGTCGCGCGGATTGCCGTTCCCTTTTCCGTTGCCGGCCGACGCCCCTTCGACCGTGCCGGTGACGGGGAAGACCCCCGGTTTGCTGCCCGCCGCTCGCATCTGTCGCCTCGTCCGGTGTCGTGTCGGTGAGAGGTTGATGGTACCCGGGACAGGCTCCGGCGGCGAAGCGGCCCGGCGCGGGGAACGGCGGGCGAACCGCTGGGGTCCGCCACCACCCCCCTCAAACCGGCTCGATCACCACCGCCGGCCCCAACTGCGGCAGGGGCACGATTTTGGCCTCCAGAGACGTCGTTTCGACGATCGCCACGCTGGGCGTGCGGGTGACCCACCCGCCGCACTCCCCGGGGTTCACGAACAACCGGCCCACGGAGTCCTTGGCGACGGCGTGCCGGTGCGTGTGGGCGTAGACCACCACCTGCGGCCCGCCCTCCTCCGGCGGCGGGGCGTCTCGGAGCAGCTCCCGCACCTCGCTGAGTTGATGGCAGAGCAGGAACCGCGTGCCGTCCGGCGCCGTGACGCAAAACGGCGGATCGCCGATCGGGCCGACGACCCGCATGCCGCCCTCAATGCCCCGGCGGTTCCCGTCGTTGTCCCCGAAGCAGGCGACCAGCGGGCAGTGCAGCTTGCGCAGCGGCGGCACCACCAGCGGGCTGACGAGGTCCCCGGCGAACAGCACGAGGCCCACGCCGGTCTCGTTGAAGAACCGGACCGTGCGGCGGACGTTGTCCGCGTGGTCGTGGGCGTCGGCGAAGATCCCGACCAGCATGGACGCGGGGAGGAGGAATGAGGGAGGGGGAAGGAGGGGGCGGAACAGCTTGCCGCCGGGTTCCGCGGGGGGCAGTGTAGTTCGATGTCCGATCCCATTTCGCCCCCGCCGCAGAGTTCCGCCGGCGGAACGCCGTTCAATCGTTCGTCCCCCTCCCCCTCGGAGGCGTGGCGGGCGGGTTCGTTGATCCTCATCGCCCTGTCGCTCGGCCTGCACGTGGCGGCGCTGGTGCGGGCGGAACCGCTCCGCAGCGCCAACGATCGCAGCCGCTGGGCGACGGTGCGGGCGCTGACGGAGCGGGGCGACTTCCGCATCGACCCCTACGAGTTCCAGCCCGGCTGGAGCACGATCGATCAGGTCCAGGTCAACGGGAACCTGTACTCGACCAAGCCGGCCCCGCTGCCGATCGTCGCCGCGGCGATCTCGTTGCCGGTGGAGGCCGTCACCGGCTGGAAACTGGCGGAGAACCCGGCACCGCACACCCGCTGGGTGCTGCTGTTTCTGAACCTCGTGCCGTTCGCAGCCGCCCTGTGGGCGGTGCGAAGTCTCCTCACCGACGTCGCCCGCACGGACCTCGCCCGATTTCTGGCGCTGGGGACGCTGGGCTTCGCCACGGCGGTCAGCGCCTTTTTGCCGGTGTTTAATAATCACACGATCGGGGCCTGCTGCTGCGCGTTGGCGGCCGTCCCGCTGATCCGCATCTGGCGGGGCGCGCGGGACGGCTGGCGGTTCGCCGCGGCGGGGCTGTTTGCCGCGCTGACCGTCTGCAACGAACTGCCGGCGGGGCTGTTCGGGCTGGCGGCGTTCGCCGTCTGCCTGCGGGCCGATTGGAAACGCACGTTCGCCTGGTTCGCCCCAGCCGCGGCGGTCCCCCTGCTCCTGTTCGTGGCGGCGACCGTCTGGCAGACCGGCTCCGTCAAGCCGTTTTATATGACCTACGGCACGGAAACGTACGAATTCGTCCGCAACGGCCGGCCGAGTTACTGGATGAACCCCACCGGTCTGGACGCCGCCCGCGACGGGTTCTGGATGTATCTGTTCCACTGCACCTTCGGCCATCACGGGCTGTTTTCGCTCACGCCGGTCTGGCTGCTGGCCGTCTGGAGTTGGGCGCGCTCATTAGCCGCTCTCTTCAAGAGAGCGGCTCACGGAGCGGCGCACGAACAGCACCCCCTCGCCGCCTTCGCCGCGGCGACGGGTCTGCTGAGCGTGGCGATCCTCGCGTTCTATCTGACCCGCACGGAGAACTATAACTACGGCGGCCGCTCCGTGGCGCTGCGGTGGATGATCTGGCTCGCCCCGCTGTGGGCCCTGTCGCTGGCCCCGCTGGCGGACGCGCTGGACCGCCGCCGCTGGTTCGCCCCGCTCGCGGCCTGCCTGCTGGCCCTGTCCGTCACGAGCGCCTGGCTGGACAGCCCCGACCCCTGGCAGAACCCGTGGCTGATGCGGGAACTGGAGAGCCGCGGCTGGGTGGATTACGCCCTCGCCGAACCGAACGGCGCGGCAGCGGACGATGACGGACGAGGGGGGCAGTTCGCCTTCCTCAGGGCTGATCGTGGACTTCCTTGAATAGGTGGGGCCGATCGTTTCCGACGAAGCACTGGCGGCCCGGGAACGAGACGGACCGCAGTTCGAGAATCCGGAGGTCGATCCCGCCCCGCCCTTCGGCCGCAGCGGGATTGGCTCGAAATGACCTGCGGCGAGATGCGGGCGGGCGACCGTTTCGGCCAGTCGGTGCGGATCTCTTTCAACGGGGAGACGGCCTGCGAGCGTGCCGGCTGCGCCGGTCGCGCCGAACCTGTGACGATCCGCCGCCCCGCCGCGAACCTGTGAGCGTTGCCGCCGGTCCGGCAAGCGTCTACCGTATCTCCCCCGCCGCCCGGCCGCCCCGCGAACGCCCGTTTCGCAGCGCTGCCGGCCGTCGGCCCCGAAGGCGTAGCTCAGTTGGTAGAGCAACGGACTTTTAATCCGTAGGTCCAGGGTTCGAACCCCTGCGCCTTCACTTGGTAGACGCTCCGCATCGGGCGGAGCGAAGGTCTTTGGCGGGCGGTCGCGGGGGTGGCCGGGCCGGTTCGCATGCCGGCGTCTCGTTCCCGCGCACCGGCGTGGGTCGGGCCGCATCCCTGACGCGTTCGGCCCTCGCTCATCTTGAGCCACGACCCGCCAAGCGGCTGAGGCGGTCGGCGGAGGTCCGAACGACCGTCGGCGTCGTTCGCGGCTGGGGCGACGCAACGACGAAAATCGCCCGCCCCGGCCGAGGCCGGGACGGGCGGGGCGTGAAGCAAAACGTCAGGACTCTGATCGCCGCGGTTCAGGTCGAGTAGGCGGTCATGCCGTGCTCGGAGATGTCCAAGCCGCGCTCTTCGTCCTCGGCGCTGACCCGCAGGAAACCGATCATTTTCAGCAGGAAGAACAGGGCGAACATCGTCACGAAGGCCCAGGCGGCATAGGCGGCCAGTCCGGAGAGCTGGGCGACCCAGGTGCCGTACTGCTCGCCGGCGTCGCTCGTGACGGGGTTGCCGGCGTCGTCCAGCGATTCCCAGAAGAGGGGGATCGCCAGGAGGCCCCACATGCCGCAGACGCCGTGCACCGGGAAGGCGCCGACCGGGTCGTCGATCCGCACCTTGTCCATGGCGATGATCGAGGCGACGATCAGGGCGCCGGCGACGGCGCCGATGATCAGGGCGGAGACGTTGGAGACGCCATCGCAGTTCGCGGTGATGCCGACGAGGCCGCCGAGCATGCCGTTCAGACCCATCGAGAGGTCCGGCTTGCCGAACAGGCCCCAGCTGAGGAGGGTCGCCATGACGGCGCCGCTGGAGGCGGCGAGCAGGGTGTTCACGGCGATGGTGACGACGGCGGTGGCGTTGGCCTCGCCGTAGATCGCCAGCTGCGAACCCGGGTTAAAGCCGAACCAGCCGATCAGCAGGATGAAGGTCCCCAGCGTGGCCAGCGGCAGGCTGTGACCCGGGGAGGCCACGGGCTTGCCGTCCGGCGTGTAGCGGCCCAGACGGGGGCCGAGCACGATCGCCCCGGCCAGCGCCGCGAAGCCGCCGACCATGTGCACGACGCCGCACCCGGCAAAGTCGTAGAACCCGAGGGCGTCCAGGAACCCGCCGCCCCACTTCCAGTAACCGCTGATCGGGTAGACCAGACCGGTCAGCACCGCGGAGTACACGAGGTAGGCGCCGAACTTCATCCGGCCGGCCACGGCGCCGGCGACGATCGTCGCGGCGGTCGCGGCGAAGGCGACCTGGAAGAAGAAGTCGACCTGCGGGTGGTAGGCGCCCGCGCCCAACGAGCCGTCCCACTCATGGATGCCGGGGTTGATCTCCCCGAGGTAACCGTCCGCGATCGGCTCGCCGGCCGGGTACATCAGGTGGTAGCCGACGAGGAAGTACAGGCAGACGCCGACCGCGAGGTCGAGGGCGTTCTTGAACAGGATGTTCACCGTGTGCTTCGACGGGCAGAAGCCGGCGACGACCATCGCGAAGCCGGCCTGCATGAACAGCACCAGGACGGCGCAGATGAACAGCAGCAGGTTGTTGAGCGTGTAGCCGAGTTGGGCGTCGACGTCCTCGATGGTCGCGACGATCGGCGGGTCTTCCTCTTCAGTGGGTTCGACGGCGGTGTCTACGACGACTTCGGCGTCCGCCTCCGCAACCGGGAGGGCGGGATCGGCGTCCGCCATGTCGTCCTGGCCGTAGGCCGACGGCCCTGCGACGGCCAGCAGGGCGGCGAACAGGAGCGGGAGCCAGGCTCCCGGGCGTGTGGTGAGAAGTGGCGTCATCGCGGGTCGAAGCGAGCGGCGGGGGAGAGAGGCGGGAAGAGCAGGAGCGGCTGCGTGAGTCTTCGCTCAGTGCCGCTCTGACAGGCTTGATTGTGCAACGACGCCGCACATCTGGCGAGCGGAACACCAAGGCTTTCGTGCGGGTTTCCCCCAAAATCCTGCCTCGCCCCCGTGATTTCGGGCTCCCGAAGAGATAGTTCGCACGCTCATCGAGCAGCGGTGCACAAACCGCGTGCAACACGGGCAATCAGTCGCTGAGCAGGGCGCCTCCGAAACGCGCAAACAGAAACGCCGCCGTTCGCCCGAGGGCGAACGACGGCGTTTCCTGGCCGCCGACTGACGGGTCCGTCCTGGACCTCGCCTCCTCAGCCCGAAGGCGTTGGTGGCGGGGCTTCAGCCGGTCGGGATGTCGGGGCCGTAGCTTGTGAGCGTTTCCCTCGGCGAGGGTCCGGCTCTGTACCTTTGTTATCGGGCGGCCGGCGGAGCGAACTTGAGCGCCGCCGGCCTCCGATCTCCCTTTTCCTCACGCCGCCTCACGCCGGTTCGCACCGGCTCCAAGCCTGTTCCTCGGGCCGCAGCCCGGGGGCGGGCTTAGTAGGTGAGGATGGCGTCGATGCCGAAGATGCCTTCGTCAGAGACGGCGGACCCGTCGCCGATGTTGGCGAAACCGTCCTCTTCGCCGAAGTGGTAACGGTACTCGGGACGGATCACGAGGTTGGCGGTCGGGCGGTAGTTCACGCCGCCGGTGACCTCGTAGATGTCGTCGCCGTTCACGTTGAACCACTCGCCACGAGCGCCGTAGGACAGGCAGTCGTTGACGGTGTAGAACAGGTACTGGTTGACGCCGTACTGACGGGTGTTTTCGCCGTCGGCGTCGGTGTCGCGGTAGTCGCTCTGGAAGACGTAGTTCCAGCTGTCGTCGATCTGGTAGTCGGCGACGATGCTGTGGCTGTAGCCTTCGCCCGCGAAACCGAGGTCGCCGGCGGTGGTGATGTAGGTCAGGGTCAACGCGTCGGTCAGGGCCACGCTGGCGCCGCCGAGGTAGTTGGAGCCCTGGCCGCCGTCGGCCCGTTCGAACTGTTCGAAGCCGGTGTCCCAGCCGAAGGTGTAGCCGTTGTACAGCGTGACGTCCTCGGACGCCTGGTAGGTCGTCAGCACGCCGGTGTGCGTGAACGCCTCCGCGTTGTACATCGTGAACGAGTGGCTGTAGAAGAAGTTATCCGGAGCGGTAACGACTTCGTAGCCGAGCAGCGTGTAGAAGTGACCGGCGATGACGCTGAAGTCGCCGTAGGCGGCTTCGGCGTACAGCTGCGGGATCGCGAAGCCGTAGGCGCCGCGGTTGAAGAAGTTGCTGGAGCTCGACTGGAAGTCGAACGTGTCCGGGGGGTTGCCGAACGCCTGGGTGTCGCCGGCGTCGATGCCGTACATCACGTCGGCGCGGTAACCGAAGTCCCAGCCGTTGGAGCCGTCGGCGGCGTCTTCGATGTAGAACCACTGCTGATGCAGGTTCAGCTCGTCCGGCCGGTTGTTGAACTGACCGGTGGAGCGGTTGTGGTACCCGATCTGGGTCCAGCCGCCGAAGGAGACGGAGCTCTCCTCGCCGCAGCCGTTGGCACAGCCACCGACGCAGCCGCTGTCGCAGACGGTGTCGCAGCAGTCGGACTTCAAGCAGCCGCCGAGGTCGAGGCAGCTCAGGTCCATGCAGTCGGACAGGGCCCACGGCGTGCCGAGGTCGCAGCAGCCGCTGTCGCAGCCGTCGCAGCCGTCGTCACAGCAGCCCAGCACGGAGCCGCAGCCGGTGGCGGAGTGCGTGAGGGAGTTGTGGCCCGTGGTGCAGCCGGCAGGGGCGTAGCAACCGGGATCGCAGCCGGCGGGGCCGCAGCCGGCGCCGAAGGGCGCGGCGCAGGCGGGGTCGCAGCCGGGGGCGGCGCAAGCCGGAGCACAGTCCTGGGCCATGGCCGAGGTGGTGCCGGACAGCAGCAGGCCGAATCCGCCGGCCCACGCCCACCGGCGACCGGCCCGCCAGAGGGCGGTGTCGCTAAGGCGCAACATAAAAGACTCCTAGAGGTGAAGGGTCGTCCGTGACCGCCGACGGCCTCCGTGACCGTCAGCGTTCCCGTTCGTCGCGCGAGTGCGGGGCGACGTGCGGGACTTGGGGGGCCGGCCGCCCGCACGCCTTGGCGCGGGTTGTGCGGGCGTTCCCCCGCATTCGGTATCGGCGCCGGTGCGGACCAATTTCATCCCCGCTGGGCCAAGTGGGGCTTGAAAACCCCATTTTTCCGGCTTCTCCGCCTCACGCGAGTCTTCCGCGCACGAAACTGACGCCCCGCCGCCGCTTTCCGCTGGCGTTCGGAACAGGGACTCGATCGTCCGTCTCTCCCGCGCCTCAACGGTGCCTCAACCGGGGGCCGCCCGCCTCAGATCTCCAGCGCGCGGACGAACTTCGCCGGCTCGAACACCGCCAGATCGTCCAGCCCTTCCCCCAGCCCCACGAACTTGACCGGAATATTCATCCGGCGGCGGATCGGGATCACCACGCCCCCCTTGGCACTGCCGTCCAGCTTGCTGAGCAGGATCCCCGTGCACCCCGCGGCCTCGGAAAACTTCTCCGCCTGGCTCAGCCCGTTCTGGCCGGTGGTGGCGTCGATCACCAGCAGGCTCTCGTGCGGCGCCCCCTCGATCTGTTTGCCGACGACCCGACGGATCTTCGCCAGCTCGTTCATCAGGTTGGTTTGCGTCTGCAGCCGACCGGCGGTGTCCAGGATCAACACGTCCGCCCCCAGCTCCTTCGCCCGGACGGCCCCCCGGTGGGCGACGCTCGCCGGGTCGCTGTTCATCTCCCCGGTGACGATTTCGCAGCCGATCCGACCGGCCCAGGTCGTCAGTTGCTCCACGGCGGCGGCGCGGAAGGTGTCGCCGGCGGCCAGCACGACCGTGCGCCCGGCGTCGGTGAGCAGTTTGGCGAGCTTGGCGATCGAGGTGGTCTTGCCCACCCCGTTCACGCCGGAAACCAGCACCACCGTCGGCCCGAGCGGGTTGACGGTCAGCCGGGCCAGCGGGTCCGGGTTCTCCTCTTCTACACCCGCCGGTTCAGCAAGCCCCGTTCCCGTCCCCGCGGAGCCGGTCAGCAGGTCGCGGAGTTTGGCGTTGACGGTCTCCGCGACCGCCGGCGGGTCGACCGTGCGGCCGAGGAACTTCTTCCGCAGCTCCGCGACGATCTCGTCGGCGGCCTCCACGCCCATGTCGCTGCGGATCAGCCGTCCCTCGAACTCCTCCAGCATCTCCTCGTCAAGGATCGTGCCGGCTCTGAACAGGTCCCGCACGTCGGTGTTGAGCACCTGGCGGGTCTTCTGCAGACCGGATTTGAACTTGTCGAACAGGGCCATGGAATCGTGACGGTGGACGTGCCGGGGCGAGCGACGCTTGCGGCTTCGCGGGGCCCGATCATTCTCCCGCGCCGCGAAACCGCAAGCGGTCAGCCGCGGTTTGACAGCCCCCGCAGCCGGTCGGCGGCCTCCGCCCAGCGGGCGTCGTCGGTCGGATCGAACCGCGTCACCTCTTCGCTCCGCCGCACGACGGCCCGCAGCTCCGCGAGGGAACCGATCGCCCCGGCGGCCTTCGCCTGCATCAGCACGTTGCCCAGCGCCGTCGCCTCCACCGGCCCGGCCAGTACCGGCACGCCGCAGGCGTCGGCGGTGAGTTGGTTCAGCAGCGCGTTCCGGCTGCCGCCGCCGACGACGTGCACCACCCCCGGCCGTTCGCCGGTCAGGCTCGCCAGTTCGTCCAGCACCGCCGCGTACCGCAGGGCGAGACTGTCCAGACAGCACCGCACCAGCGCCGCGACGTCCCCCGGCTCCGGCTGACCGGTCTCCCGGCAGTAGCCGACGATCTCCGCCGCCATGTCAGTCGGGGCGAGGAACCGGGCGTCGTCCGGGTCGATCAGGCTGACCAACCCCTCGGCGGAGGCCGCCCGGCGGGTGAGTTCGGCGTAGTCCAGCTCGTCCCCGCCGCGGGCGAAGCTGCGGCGCACGCCCTGCACCAGCCACAGGCCCATCACGTTCTTCAGCAGGCGGCTCGTGCCGTCGACCCCGCCCTCGTTGGTGACGTTCGCCGCCAGCGCCGCCTCACCCAACACCGGCCCCTGCGTTTCGACCCCCACCAGCGACCACGTGCCGCTGGAGATGTAGGCCCAGTCCGCCTGCCCGGTCGAGCCGGTGGGAATCGCGGCGACGGCGCTGGCGGTGTCGTGCGTCGCCGGGGCGACGACCTTCACGCTCTCCGGCAGGCCGGTTCTCTGGGCGAGCGACGGGAACAGCGTGCCTAACTCCGTTCCCGGCGACACGACCGGACCGAAGAGGCGATCCGGCAGGTCCAGCTTCGCGATCAGGCCCCGGTTCCAATCGCGGGTCGTCGGGTCGACCAGCTGCGTGGTGGTGGCGTTGGTGAACTCGACCGCCTCCGAGCCGCACAGGCAGCGGTGGAAGTAGTCCGGCATCAGCAACACCCGCTGCGCCGTGGACAGCAGTTCCGGGTGGTCCCGCCGCGTCGCGCGGAGCTGGTACAGGCTGTTGAACGGCAGGAACTGAATCCCCGTGCCGGCGAACACCTCCTCCCGCGGCACGGCGGCGAAGGCTTCGTCGAACCCGCCGGCGGTGCGGTCGTCCCGGTAGTTCCACGGCAGGCCGAGCAGTTCCCCGGTCTCGCTCAGCAGGACGTGATCCACGCCCCAGGTGTCCACGCCCACGCTGACGACCTCGGCGCTGTAGCGGACGCCCGCCTTGGCGAGGCCGGTCTCGATCTCCCGCCACAGCACCGTCACGTCCCACCGCAGAGAAGGCGAACCGTCCGGCCCCGGCACCACGATCGGCCCGTTGGGAAAGCGGTGCACCTCCTCCAACGTCACCGTCGGCCCGTCGGCGTCGGCGCCCGCTCCGTCCGCGGCGGCGGGAACCAGCCGACCGGCGATCACGCGGCCGCTCTCGGCGCCGAGGTCCACGGCGAGAAACACGGGGTCGGACATCGGCGGCGCTCCCGGCGGGGCGAACGAAACGGGCGAGGGCGGAATAGGGGTCGGCCCGGTGAGGCCGACGCCGCCCGGTTCTACACTCCCGACTCGCACAAGTCCTTTCCGCCCCGTCCCCCCAACCCACCGCACCGCCGTGAGCGACCACGTCTACAAGAAGCTCGAACTCGTCGGCTCCTCCGAAACCAGCATCGAGGACGCCGTCCGCAACGCCGTCGCCCAGTGCGGCGAAAGCGTCAAACAGATGCGCTGGCTCGAAGTCATGGAGACCCGCGGCCACATCGAGGACGGCGAGCTGAAGCACTGGCAGGTCACGGTGAAGATCGGCTTCACCATCGACCGCAGCCGCTGATCGCCCGGCGACCAGCAGAGATGCCGGGGCGGGCGGCGGCGGCTACGATGGAACGGCCCGTTCCCCCCGCAGTCGCCTCGCCCGTGCCCCGAGACCCCGCGGTTCCGCCGACGGACCCCGCCGTCGACCCCGTCACGCCGTACCCGGTCTATCTGAACCGGCGCCGGCTGATCCGGGCGGGGGCGCTCGCCGGCAGCGCGCTGCTCACCGGCGGGGTCTACCGCCTGCTGACCGCCGACGGCGCCGGGGCGGAGACCGAGGTTCTCACTGGCCTCAACCGCTCCCCCGCCCCGCCGGCCCGGCCCGCGGCCCCGCCGGAGAACGGCACGCCGGGCGACGCCGCCCCCGCGGAGGAACTTCCCGAGGAGCCCGTCGCCCTGACCGAGGCCGAACGGGCCGAACGCGGCTTCACCGTCGACGAAGAGGTCACGGAGAAGGCCGCCGCGCTGAACTACAATAACTTCTACGAGTTCACGACGGATAAAACCGGCGTCGCGTCCCTCGCCTCGGACTTCAAAACCGACGGCTGGACGCTGGAAGTCGGTGGGCTGGTCGAGAAGCCGCAGACGTTCACCCTGCCGCAACTTAAGGCCCTCGCCCCGCTGGAGGAGCGGATTTATCGGATGCGGTGCGTCGAAGCCTGGAGCATGGTTCTGCCCTGGGCCGGCATTCAACTCTCCGCCCTGCTGGACGCCGTCCGACCCACCGCCGCGGCGAAATACGTCGCCTTCGAAACGCTGTACGCCCCGGACCGCATGCCCGGCCAGCAGCGGGCCGTGCTGGACTGGCCGTATGTGGAAGGGCTGACGCTCCCCGAGGCCCAGCACCCGCTCACGCTGCTGGCCCTCGGGCTCTACGGCCGGGAACTCGCCCCGCAGAACGGGGCTCCGGTGCGGCTGGTCGTACCGTGGAAGTACGGGTTCAAGGGCATTAAATCCATCGTCCGCATCTCGCTGACGGACACGCAGCCGCCCTGCACCTGGAACGAGGCCGCCCCCAGCGAATACGGCTTCTTCGCCAACGTGAACCCCCAGGTCGACCACCCCCGCTGGAGTCAGGCGACCGAGCGCCGCATCGGCGAACCGGGCCGCCGGCCGACACTGATGTTCAACGGGTATGAGGCCCAGGTGGCCCACCTGTACGACGGGATGAATTTGACGGAGTCGTTTTGAGCGCCGCGTCCCCGTCCCTCGCCCCGGCCCGTTCGCGGGACTCGGCGTCCGCTCGGCCGTTGTTCGACGCCGCCTTCTGGCGGTGGGCAGCGATTATTAACGGCGGCGTGCCGCTGGCCCTGCTGGCCTGGGACGCCTGGCAGGGCGCCCTCGGCCCGGACCCGGTGGACGCCGCGATCCGCACCACCGGGCTGGCCTCGGTCACGTTCCTCGTCCTCACCCTCGCCGTCACCCCGATCCGCCTGCTAACCGGCTGGACCGACGTGCTGGCGATGCGGCGGGCGCTGGGGCTCTACGCCTTCGCCTACGCGGTCGCCCACCTCGTCGTCTATATCGTCTGGGAGCAGGCCGGTTCGCTGCGGCGGGTGGGCGAGGAACTCGCCGCCCGCAGTTATCTCCAGATCGGCTTGGCGGCGCTGCTGGCGATGACCCCGCTGGCGATCACTTCCGTGGACGCCCTGGTCCGCCGGCTGGGCGCCTGGTGGAAGCGGCTGCACCGCCTGATTTACGTCGCCGCGGCGCTGGGCGTGATCCACTTTTATATGCAGGTCAAGAGCGACGTCCGGTTGCCGTTGATCTACGGGGCCGTGACCGCCGGGCTGATCGGTTTCCGGGCCGCGAAACACTACCGCGACCTGCGGATCGCCGCCCGCCGGGCGCCCGCCGGCCCCGCGGAGAAGCCGACCTCCTGGCGAGGCCAATTAGAGGTCGCCCGCATCTTTGAGGAGACGCCGGACGTCAAAACCTATCGCCTTGTCCCCCCCGCCGGCGGCGAATTGCCCTTCAACTACGCCGCCGGGCAGTATCTCACCGTCTCCCTGCCAGTGCAGACGGAGAGCGGCCCGGCGACGCTGAAGCGCTCCTACTCGTTCTCCTCCGCCCCGACGCGGCGGGGGTATTGCGAGATCACGGTGAAGCGCGACCCCAGCGGGATCGGTTCCCGGGCCCTACATGACGGGGTCTCCGAGGGCGATTTATTAACCGTCGCCGGGCCGGCGGGCCGGTTTACGTTTCAGGACGCCGCGGAGCCGGTCGCGGCGCCGGCCGGAGTCGTGTTGATCGCCGGGGGCGTGGGGCTGACGCCGATTCTGTCCATCCTGCGTTCATTGACGGATCGGTCCTGGCCGGGGGCGATTTATGTGGTGAACGTGCAGAAGACGCGGGCGGACCTGATCGCCGGGGCGGAGTTGCGGGCCTTGGCGGCCCGGTTCCCGAACGTGCATTTGCTCACGGCTGTGACCCGCGAACCGGCGGACGACGCCCACCTCTCCGGCCGGCTGACCGCCGAGCGGCTGCGGGATTTCGTGCCGAACCTCAAAAAACTGCCTGTGTTTCTGTGCGGGTCCGAGCCGATGATGGCGGCCACCCGCGGCCTGCTGCGATCGCTGGGCGTGCCCCCGGAGCGGATCGCCACCGAGGAGTTCACCGCCGGCCCCCCGCCGCAGGGCCTCGGAGAGGGCGAGACCGACGGACCGGCAGTCGTCCCGGCCGCGGCGATCACGTTCACCCGCGCCGGCCGTTCCGTCACGGCGCCGGGGGAAACGACGGTGCTGGAGGCCGCGGAGCAGGTCGGCGTGCCGATGCCCTACGAATGCCGCTCCGGCCTGTGCGGGCAGTGCAAGGTCCGCTGCACGGAGGGCGCGGTGACGATGGAAAGCCGCGACGCGTTGTCGTCGAAGGAAGAGAAGGCCGGCTATATCCTCGCCTGCCAGTCCCGCGCGACGACCACCGCCCTCACGATCGACGCGTAAATCGCAACGGAGCAGCCGTGAGCCCGGAGCGCAAGCTCCGGCCGTCGGCGCAGCCGTCGGGGATTCGCACTGCCGGAGCTTGCGCTCCGGGCGCACTCACGGTTGACGGGACGCCGCATATCGCTCCGCGAGATCACGGGCTGCCGCGGGCCATTCCGGGAATTGAAACTCGAACCCGGCGTCGGCCAGTTTGCCCGGAATCACGCGGCGGCTCTTCAGAACTAATTCACTCTCGGTCCGCAGCACGATCGCCCCGAGTTCAATCATCCCCGCGGTCGCCGGCAAGCCGAACCGCACGCCGCAGGCCTCCCGCAGGGCGGCCATGAAGTCCGCGTTCGGCAGCGGGTTGGGAGCGGCAAGGTTCACCGGCCCGGCGAAGGTTTCGTCCCCAATCAGCCAGTCAACGGCGGCACAAAGATCGGCGTCGTGGATCCAACTGACGAACTGCTCCCCGTCGCCTTGCCGCCCGCCGAGTCGGGCCTTCACCAAATTATAAAACACCTCGAACGCGCCGCCGCGGTCGGGGCTCATCACGATCGCGGTCCGCATCAGCACCAGCCGGGTCCGATCGAGCTTCGACTCAAAACTCGTCGCTGTTTCCTCCCACCGCCGCGCCACGTCGAAGCTAAACGCCCAGGTGTCCGGCGGGTTCGGCAGATTGCCGGTGGGGTCGGCCTCCGTGTTGCCGGGCGGGTCGAGTGTGTGCGGATAGATGGTGGCGGTCGAGCTCTGCAGCCAGACCCGCGGCGGGTTCGGGCAGGCGACGAGCGCCTCACCGACGGCCCGGGTCGAATCCAGCCGGCTGTCGTAAATCGCCCGCCGATTCGCGGGGGTATAGCGGCAGTTCACGCTGCGGCCGGCGAGGTTCACGACCGCGTCCGCCCCGTTCAATTCTTCCGCCCAATCTCCGACGGTCGCCCCGTCCCAGGGCACGACGCGGCCAAGCCCGTCATCGCTCGATCGCGACGACCGGCTGAGCGTGACGACCTCGTGCCCGGCGTTCACGAAGTGCCGGGCGAGGATCGAGCCGATCTGACCGCGGCCGCCGGGGAGGAGGATCTTCATACCCGCCGAACCGCAACGGCCCGGGGGACGTAACCCCCGGGCCGCGGCGCCGTTCGGTTCACCACCGCCAGAAATAATGCCACTGATAGGAGACCTCGACGGTTTCGCCCGGCGGCACGGTGAGTTCCCAGACGACCTCGGTGGTGGGGTTCAGCGAGACCCACCAGTTGGGCACGCCGTAGCGGGAGAGGTTCACGGCGCTGTCGGGAAGGCCGGCGATGTCCGCGGGGCCAAGCTCCCGGCGCTCGGCGGTCTGGTCCTTCGCCGGGTGCGTGGCGGAGTCCACCTCGCCGGGGACCAGCTTCGTCAGGCGGATCGTCGTGGCCTCCGGACGGCGGTTCGTGATCTCAATGGAACCCCGCAGGGCGATTCGCTCGAAGCGGTCCATCCCCCGCAGGTTCGGCTCCGCCTTGCGGCCGGTGATCGATTCCTCCAGATCGACGCTGACCTCCACGGCGCTGCCGAGGTTCACCTCCGCGGTGCCGCCGGGGGCGGCGTAGGTCATGAGACTTTGGGCGAGGATCTGCCCGTCACGGTACAGCAGGGCCGGGGCGGTGGTGAACGGGGCGTCGCTGACGTTCGTCAGCACGACGGAGTGCCGCACCGTGCTGGCCGCGACCAGCGAGCCGACCCGGCGGCGTTCATTGTCGTCGCTCAATAATTCCCGCGGCGGGACCAGCGGGAGCAGCGCCTCGTAGCGGTCTTCATAAGGAGCCTCGAACTCCTTCACCGTCACCGTCATCCGCTCCCCCTTGGCGAGGGTGACGTGCTCCAGCGTATAGACGAACAGGTCCTCGGCCCGGGCGCCGCCGGCCATCTCGGGGGCCGGTGCCTCCGGCCGCTCGCCGCCGCGTGGCCCCGACGAGCGCATCTGAGTTTGAACGGCGTTGGAGAGCATCAGGCCGTCGGTGGTGAAGTCGGATAATGCGTTGAGGCGGCGCGCCTGATTCACCTGGTCGTAGGCGACCTGCAAACTGATCGGGTCGGTCTGCCCGGCGAAGGCGAAAGTCGGCACGCCGACGACCAGCCGCACCGTGGCGTCCTCCAGGTCGATTAGGTCGTTGACCAGGGCCGCCTGCAACACGACCTTCGCCTGGCCGTCCTCGCCCAGCGAGATCTTGTACTGCGGCACCCATTTAAATCCCTTTTGAACGTAGGACAGCCCGACGGCCGCTTCGCCGTCCGGCTCCGGGGCGGTCACCCGCAGCTTCAAACCGGTTTTGACGACCTGTTCCTCGATCGTCTTCGGGGCGTCGCCGACGAGGGTGAACTCCGTGATCGAGCCGATCGGCACGACGCGGACGCCCTGGTCCGTCTTTAAAAGGATCGTCGGCCCCCGCACCGGCAGCGTGGGCTGGCCGCCGCCGGCGGCGGGGTCGCGGTCGTTGCGGTCCTGCTCCTCGGCGGAGCGGGTCGGCCGGCCGACGATCGTGGCGGCGTAGGAGACGTCCTCCTCGCCCCGCGACTCGTGCACGATGATCTGCGTGCCGACCGCCGCGGTGAGAATCTCCTCCGCCGACAGCGGCGTGCGATTGACCGTGACCGCCTGATAGCCCGCGACGGCGCTTTTCAATTCCACCCCCTCCCCTTTGGCATAGGGCCAGAAGGTGCCGAAGACCGGCTCCGGCAAGCCGTCGACCAGGGCGACGCCGCCGTTCAGCGGAGCCGTGCCCTCCCGGCGGACGAGGGCGTGGCCGTCCTTGAAGGCGGTCAGTTCGACCACCGGCAACCGCTCCAGATCGGCCCGGGCCGAGGGCGGAAGCATGGATGAGGCGAGGAGCAATGCGAGCGGGGCGAGTTTCACGACGGCGCCTTTCGTGAGGGAGGGGACGACCGCGGACGCCGCGGGCGCCGCGAAAGTTCCCGCAGCCTGTCGAGCGCCGCTCACTCCGTCGACTTCGCCCCCCGCGGAAGGGCCCCGAGGTCCGGCGGCCCGGCGTCCTGCCGCGACGTGACGCCGAGCGGCGGGGCGAACTGGACCGTCGGCGGGGCGACGTTCGCCGGGCCGGCGTCGATCAGCGGGGAGCCGTCCGCCGGGGCGAAACCGCCCGCGACGAGGCCCGGATCGCGGCCGCTGAGCACGTTCTCCCCGCCCGTCACCCGCACCGGGGCGCCCGGTTCCCAACGGCGGGCGAACCAGTTCACGCCCAGTTCGACCCGCCCCGGTCCCGTCAGCACGACCGGCCGCCCGCCCTCCGGCGCGACGACGACGTTGCCCCGCACCGTCGCGGCACCCTCCGGCGAGGAGAGGAACAGCAGCGTCGTGATTCCGGGGCGGCGGGTGACGACGGTGTTATATTCAAACCGCAGCCCGCCCGGCCGATAGTTTTCATAGTGGTTCGAGTCGCCGCCGTGGTGCACGATCTGATTATTTCCGGCGTCGGCGGGTTCGATCAGCAGGTTGCCGACGACCTCCGTCGTTCGATAAGACGGATGAGCGGAGATGTTCGAGTTACCGGCGTCGACCAGGTCGAGCTGCCGATTGCCGCCCTCGATGCGGTTCCCGCGGACGATCAATCCGGCGGAGCGGTCCTTCAGGTTGCTGCCCAGCGCCCCCTCCCGCAGCGGGCCGAAGGCGTTGCCCTCGTAAACCATGCCGAGGGCCTCGGTGTAGGCGTTGTGCTCCTGCGTGCTGCCAGGGTTGCCGTTGCCGTCGATCTCGCATGCTTCAATTCGCACGTCGCGGCTCTCCCCGGCGACGAACAGGCCGTTGCCGCTGTCCCGCAGGGCGCAATCGCGGAGGGTGATCTGCGCCCCCTTTTCGACGAACACCGCGGCGGCGTTCACCGCATAGGCGGCAAGTCCGTCGCGGCCTTCGAATTGATGCGGTTGCCGGCCGCCGCGGATTTCCAGACCCTCCAGGCGGATGTGGGCGGGCGTGAGGTCCGCCGGTTTGTTCGCCCCGCCGATTTTGACGACGCCGCGGGCCTCGTTCCAATAATTGAGTTCGGAGCGGGCGACGGCGTCGCGGCCGTCGATGATCGGGCGGCTCCCCTCCGCGTCCCGTACGCCGCGGACGACGATCGGTTTCTCCTGCGTCCCCCGCACGCACAGCACGAACTTCGCCCGGTACGGCTCCGGCCGGGCGTGGATCGTCACCACGTCTCCCGCTTCCAACGCCTCCCACGGGACCTGATCGAGTTCCGCAAGGGCCCGGCCGGGGCCGACTTCATAATCGGCGCCTGCCCAGCCGAGCGTGACGGCGAGCAGCGGAGCGAGAACGGCGTTCATCACGACAGCACACGGCGGGAGACGATTCGGGTCCGCCAGCCTACCGCGACCAGAGATAAACCCGCACCGGTCGGCGGCACGCGGGGCAGCCCGATTTGCGGCAGTCCAGCCAAGCGATCGGCGCCTGCGACCAGGCGAACAGCGCCCCCAGCATCAACGCCGGCCCGGCGACCTGCAGCGGGAACCAGTCGAGCCGCCACGCCGCGGCCGTCAGCGCCGCGGAGATCAGGGCCACGACGGCGCCGACGATGAGGAACGTGCCGGGCGATTCCTGTCCGCCGGGGGCGCAGTCGACCTGCCAGTTGGCGGGGAACCGTTCGCCGCAATGGGGGCAGATCATGATGAGACTCCGCGGAGGCAACGCCGCCGGGGCCGGCCGGCGCTCAGGCGATGCCCAGCCGTTCCAGGGCGCGCAGTTCAAGTTCCCATTCGGCCCGCTGCTCCGCGGTGACGTTCGGGTCCGGCAGTAAACTGCGGCGGGTGCAGTTCACGAGGGCCTGCAACTCCTGATAGCGACGCGTCTGTTGAATGGCCGGCGGCAGGCGATCGCGAACGACGGCGAAGACGGCTTCGTCGCTCAGCGCCTCCCCCGGCGCCCGTCCCTCCGACGCCATCGCCCGGCGGGCCTTCAGATCGCTGCGCAGGCTGGCGAACGCGGCGGCGCTGGTGGTCGGGGCCAGTTCCGCGTCGAGGCGGCTGACCAGTTCGTCGTTCGCCCCGCCGCCCAGGGCCGGCTTCACGACCCAACGGATAAAGTCCTTTCGGTCCGCGCCGGTCGGATCGAGGACGGGAATAATCAGGTCGCCCACGCGGCCAGGGCGGCGGATATCGGGGCTGAGGAGGTGAATGCGGGCCGTCATTAATAACCAGAGGATGCGGCCGCGGAGCTTGGGATCGCTCATCATCGCCTGCACCTTGCCGGTCAGGCGGCGTTCCGTTTCGTGGGTGCCGCTGCCGACGCCGCCGAACTGGGTGTCGGCCTCGTCTACGAAGATGACGGCCTTCTGCAGGGCTTCCAGCACGCTGCGGAGGCGCTCGAAGACCACGTCCGTCTGCCCGAACCACTGGCTGCGCACGTTCTTCAACACCAGCACGGGCAGGTCGAGCTCCGCGGCGACCGCCTCCATCAAAAAGGTCTTACCGCTGCCGATCGCCCCGGCGACCGCGGCCCCCGGCAGGGCGGCTTCGCCGCTGGCCTGAAAGCGGGGGATTAATTCGGTCCTGAGGAAGGCCTTGAGGTCGGCGAATCCGACCACGTCTTCCAGCGAGTGCTCCGGCTTTTTGAATTCGATCACGTCCTCACCGAGCTGCGCCCGAATGAACTCCTCCACCTTGCCGATCACGCCCGCCGGCGTGAGCGGTTCCCCGCTGTGGGCGGCGCCGGCCAATAATTGGCGGAGGGCGTGCAGGTTCAGGCCGGCGGTGAACTCCGCCAGGCTTTGCGGCCCCGTCTCCTCGCCGGCCCAAAGGCGGACGGGGCGGCCGGCGTCCTTGAGGAACTCCTGAATATATTCCAGCCGCAATCGCACGCCGGGGGCGGGAACCTCCACGCCGAGCACCTGCGGCAACCGGCCGACGCGGGGGTGCACCGCGGAGCGGCTGTCGGCGATCAACACGACGCTGTCGCCGCCCTCAATAAAGTCCGGGTCGCAGAACCAGTCCTCCACGATCGCCACCCGCCGCAATTGATCGGCCGGCAACCCGCTCACCCCGCCCTGCCCGGCGGGGAGCAGCACGTCCGCCGCTTCGATCAGGATCAGCAGCGAACCGCTCAGGGCCTCGCGGCTGCAAATCGTCAGTTGGCGGAGGAACTCCAGCGCCTGCGTCGGCCGGCCGATCGCTTCGTGCATGAGGGAATCGAACTCCCGGCCGAGTTTGTCCGCCTCGTTCTCCCCCCGCTGGCCGAGGCCGCGGAGCAGCAGGGTGTCGGCGTCGGCCCCGGCCTTCCAGCGGATCCAGGCGTCCTTCAGCGCCGCCCGATCCGCCTCGCCGACCCGCACCGGGCCGTTCAACTCGTAAACCAGGCGGATCAGCCCGGCAGTCTCCGTGCGTTCCAGCAGGAACGGGACCAGCGGCACGAAGGCGGTCTCGCCCGCCCCGCCGATCTGCCGGGCCGCCCGAGCCGCGGGAAACAGGTCGTGGACGTTCCCGGACAGCACCACCGCCCGGGTCTGTCCGCTGTTGAGCAGCCGGGCCAGGTCGGAAAAGAACGCGGGAACGGGTGCGGACACGGGGGGGCCTCGGCCGGGACGGGGCCGCAGCTTAGCGGCGTCGGCCGGCAGGGTGTGTCCCGGTCACCTCCGCGAATCGCCCGTCCAGGTCACCCAGGTGAGCCGGTCGCGGTCCTGAGCCGCCGTCGGTGGCCTGCTGGGGTCGAGGCAGACGTCGTAGTCGATCCGCAGCATCCGCAGGAACGACGGGTCGGACGGGTCGCCGTAGTTCCTCGGATCGTCCTCTAGCCAGAGGGCGCACAGTTCGACCCAGCCTTCCTGGCTCGCCAGCAGGGCAGTCCCGTCCGCCGCGTGCGAGGCTTGCGGGCCGACGAACAACTCCATCTCGCGGCAGATTTCGGCCCACGTCTTGACGATCTCCGTGGGCAGCCGCGGGTCGTCGCTGCGGACCATCAGGTCGCTGTGGCCTTGCAGGTGCCATGTCCCCAAACGCTCCCACCGCCCGCTGGCGGAACCGCTCCCGCCGCCGGGCGGGTGGCCGTACCGGTCCCGCAGCGCCGCGTTGTCTTTCCAGAGGGAATGGCCTTGGTAGTGCTTGAACACGGCCTCCGCGTAGTTTCGGCGGGCGTCCCAGTTCGCACCCGCACGGCGGGCCTGCTCGTTCGCCCAGTGCCATGCCCACCCGGCGAGGGCGACCGCCGCGACCAGTATGCCGCAGACGAATAACGTGCGGCGGCTCTTCGCGGCGGGCATCGGCACTCTTCCGAAACGGGGTCGGGCAGCGTTGAAGCTGGCCCAACAGTAACCCGAAGCGTCAGCGAGGGCTTCCGCGCGGAAAGTCGCCTCGTCAGGCTGTGCCAGACGCCCTCGCTGACGCTTCGGGTTGGTGTGAGGGAAGGTTTCGAAAGCGCCTGTGGCCGACTGAACGAACGAAGGGCCGCCCCCCGGGGGAGCGGCCCTTCGTAAAGGACGATCAAAGGACCCCGTCGGAACTCACCGGCGCCGCAGCAGCTTGAGGGCGGCCTGCACGTCGGGCTGCTCGTTGAGGGGGAGGCTCGTCTGCGGGACGCGGGGGCCGTCGGCGGCCCGGGCCACGCGGCCGGGGCGGTAACCGGCGGTGCGGTCCCCGGCGATCCCGGCGGCCGGGTCGGCGGCGGCGAACAGGTCCTCCGGGGCCTCCGTCGGCTCGGGCTCCTGGGCGTCGTCGGCATACTCCGGGGCGGGCACGTCCGGGTTCAGGCCGATCCCGGCGTAGTTGCGGCCGTCCGGCGAGTAGAACCGGGCGGTCGTCAGCTTCAACCCGCTGCCGCGGCTGCCGGCGGCCGCGGCGGCCCAACCGGCGCGGGGGGCGTCGCCCAGGTCGACGATGCTTTGAACGCTCCATTTGCCGTAGGTCGTGCGGCCGACGATCGTCCCCCGGCGGTGGTCCCGCAGGCAGCCGGCGACGATCTCGCTGGCGCTGGCGCTGTCGCCGTCGACCAGCAGCACGAGTTCCAGGTCGCGGGCGGCCAGCGTGCCGGCCCGGCGGGCCCGGTAAGTCTGCGTCTGTCCGCCGGCCGGGCCGCGGGTGCTGACCAGCGTGCCTTCCTCGACGAACAGGTCGAGAACGTCGACCGCGGCGTCCAACAGGCCGCCGGGGTTGCCGCGGAGGTCCCAGATCAGCTTCGTCATGCCCTGCCGCCGCAGCTGATTGACGGCGTCGGCCATCTCGCGAGCGGTGGTTTCCTGGAAGCCGCCCATGCGGATGTAGCCGATGCCGGGCTCGACCATCTCCGCCCGCTCCACGCTGGCGACTTCGACCGTCCGGCGGACGAAGCGGCCGGTGCGGGCGACGCCGCGGGCGTCGGTGATCTCCAGTTCCACGGCACTGAACTCCGGCCCCCGCAGCAGCTTGGCGGCCTCGTCGGTGCTGAGGTCGCGGCAGTCCGTGCCGCCGATCGCGGAGACATACTCGCCGGCCTTGGCGCCGCCCTCTTCCGCGGGGCTGCCGGGCAGAATCTTGCGGAGGAACTGGCCGCGGCCGGGTTCGGCTTCGATCTCGATGCCGATGCCCACGAAGTTCCCCTCGATGTTGCCGTACAGGGAGGCCAGACCCTCGGGCGACAGGAAGGCGCTGTAGTCGTCCAGGGCGTTGGTGGCCCCGGCGAGGTATTCGAAGATCGTCGCCGTCTCGCTCAGCCCGCACAGTTCCCGGCCCAGTCGGGCGGCCCGGGCGACGGTCCGGCGTTCGTCCTCCGCCCGGATCGGGGCGTTCCAGAACTCGGTCCGCAGCACGGCCCGGAAGCGCTCCACGGCGGCCTCGGCGCTGCCGTCGTCGGCGCCGTGAGCGGGCAGGTTGCGGCCCAGGAACTTTCGGTCCGACAGGGCCAGGTACAGACTCTCGGTGCCGTGGGCGACGAGGCTGGTGGCGCCGATCGGTTCGACGTAGTTCCGGCGAATCTGGCCCAGGACGGTTTCGTAGAGGTCCAGCGCCGACTCCGGCGAACGCGACAGCAGCTGCTCGGTGTAGCTCGGGTCGGCGTAGCGGCGGTGAATGCCGTGGTGAATCTTGCTGCGCCGCAGGCCGTACTGCAGGGCGCGGATCGGCTCGGGCAGCGGCTCGGCGCCGGGGGCCTCGTGATCCGGGGCGAAGCGTTCGAGGGCGGCGTCGTAGTGCCGGATCGCCTCGGCCCACTTGCGAGCCCGCTCCAGGTTGCGGCCGTCGGCGACGGCGTCCGCCAACTCGGCGGCGTCGGTGAACGAACCGGGGGCGGCGTTCGCGACAACCGGGCCGAGCGGCGAACCGGCGGGCGGGGCGAACAGCAGGCCCCCCCCGACGGCGACCGCTGCGACCACGGCACGCACCGAGAGGGCGCGGGCGGCAGGCGAACGACACGTGTTGCGGGGAACGTGGATCATGGAAACCGGCGCTGCTCGGGCGCCGGCCTCCGTGGCGGCGTACCTGAGGGGGGATTATTGGGAAATGACCGCCAGTCGGCCCGGCTGCGATCTCCGCCGCCCCGCTTCGGACCCCCTCATGGGATGGGAAGCGAAATGTGAGCGGCAGGCGCCCGGTCCTTCGCGAACGAACGACCGAACGACTTGAAGCTAAGTGCGGTCCGAGGGCCGGTCAAACTTTGATTTGGGCCTCTTGACGGAAAGACCCGCCTCACCGGGACGGACCCCGGTCTCGGTTCCGATTAGGGCCGCCGGACGCGGTCGCCGCAGTTTCGTGAACTTCTCCTGCTTTCGCTGTCGCAACGCCGTCGGCCCAGATTCGTCCCCGCGGTTCGGCCGCGGCGAGGCTCCGCCCCGGCGCTCCCCTCGTTCCTGGGCTACGGCCCCCCCGCCCGGCCGCCCCGATTCCCCTCCCGGTTCCCCTCCAACGGGCGGCCCCCACGCAAAACGCCCCCGCCGGAGACCGGCGGGGGCGTGGAATCGCTTCGGACCCGAAGCAGTCAGCAGACGCCGACCGCAAGGGGCGTCGCCCGGAGGCGGATCGTCGCTCAGAGGCTGGCGACGGCTTCCTTCGGATCGATGGTGTAGCCCTCGCGGTAGTCGCGGCCGACCAGCCCGGCGCCGGCTTCGCCGGGCAGGTTGGTGAACTCCATCTTCTCCGCGTCCCACTCCACCTTCTGACCGGCCCGCAGGGCGGCGTTGCCCAGCAGGATAGTCTCGGTGAGGCGGGCGGCGTAATCGAAGTTGGACAGCGCCAGCTTCGGATCGCCCGCCTTGATCGCGTCCACGAACTCCTGGAAGTGGCCGGGGCTGCGGGGCAGGGTCCGCTCGGGCGGCTTGTAGCCCTTGTACTTGTCCGCGGTCTTGGAGATCAGCGTGTACTGGGCGCCGTAGTCGTTGGGGCTGTACAGGCTGCCCTCGGTGCCGACGACCAGCGAGCCGCTGTTCACCATCTTCTCGCCCATCAGGAGGGCGGCGTCCGGCTTGTTGCCGCCGTCGTACCAGTAGAGCGGCATCGACGGGACGGTGTTGCCGTCCATGCCTTCGCGTTCGGCGAACTGGAAGGTGATCTTGCTGTTGCCGGGGTACTGACCCTCGACGATGCCGCTGTGCTCCGCGACGGCGGTGTCGGCGTCGAACAGGGCCAGGGCCATCACGACCATATTCGCCGTGTGACAGGCCATGTCGCCCAGGGCGCCGGTGCCGAAGTCCAGCCAGCCGCGCCACTGGAACGGATGGTAGATGTTCTCCGTGAACGGCCGGAACGGCGCGGGGCCGAGCCACAGGTCCCAGGAGAGGTAGGGCGGGACCTTGTCGGTCTTCACTTCGCCGCTGTCGGTCTTGGGCAGGCCGTTGCCCTGGGCCCACACCGGGCGGTTGGTCCAGACGTGAACCTCTTTGATCTCGCCGAGTGCGCCGCTGCGGATCACTTCGACGCCCTCGCGCAGGCCGTCCGTCGCGGTGCCCTGGTTGCCCATCTGGGTGCAGACGCCCTTCTCGGCGGCCAGCTCCCGCAGGACGCGGGCTTCCCGCATGCTCCAGGTGAGGGGCTTCTGGGTGAAGCAGTGTTTGCCCATCGCCATCGCCATCACGGAGGCGGGAGCGTGGGTGTGGTCCGGGGTGGAGACGGTGACGGCGTCGATCTTGTCGCCCATCTCCGAGAACATTTCCCGGAAGTCGGCGTAGGTCTTGGCGTCCGGGGCGAACTCGCTGAGCCGGGCCTTGCTCTTGCGGAGTTTGCGGTCGTCCACGTCGCACAGGGCGACGGTCTGAGCTTTGTCGGCGGCGTCCTTGGAGTCGCTGGAGCCCTTGCCGTCCACGCCGATGCTGGCGAAGTTGATCCGCTGCATCGGGCTATCGGCGGTCGCCTGACGAGCCCAGGCGGGAGACGGGCCGACAGCGTGCCAGACCGCGCTGGCGCTGGCGGCGCCGGCAGCGGTCGTGGTCAGGAAGTCGCGGCGGTTTGAGCGCGTCGCCATAGCGAGGTCTTTCGCGGGTGCGGAGAGAGGTGAACGGAACCCGACCATCCTACCGGGCCGGTCAGGCCGGGAACAACGGTTGCGGGAACCTCGGGGGGCACAGGGATTTCCGAAATGGAGACCCGCCCCGACGTCCCGCACAAAGGGTGCGTCCCGGCATACGGCGGCAGAGCGAACGGCGTTGGGACGTTACACTCGGACCGCTCAAATCGATTGCGACATGCCCGCGTCCCCGCCCCCCCCCGATCCGCCCCCCGCCCCGGAGGCGGAGTTCGCCCGGTCCGTCCCGGCCGCTCCGCCCCCGGACGCGGCTCCGGTCGACCCCTGGGACATGGTGCCCTTCGACGACCGGCCCGCCGCCCGCCGCCGACTGGACGCGACCCTCGCCGCGGCCGGCGACCTCGCCCCGGGGGTGAAGGAGAAGGTGCTCCCCCCGTTGCTGGCTGCCCTCGCCAACGCCCCGGCGCCGGACGCCAGTCTGGTGAACTTCGAGCGATTCGTGCGGGCCGCCGCCGATCGCGCCGCGAAATCCCACGCCGGCAAGCCTCGCGCAGACAAGCCGCCGCACGCCCTGTTCGATTACCTCGCCGCCCACCCGCGGGCCGTCGAGATCCTCGTGCGCCTGTTCGTCGGCAGCCAGTACCTCACCGACATCCTCATTCGGAACCCGGACTACCTCCGCCGGCTGACGGAGCACCGCCAGTTACCCGCGTTCAAATCGCGGGAGGACTTCCTCACCGAAGCCCTGGCGATGGCCGACGGCCTGCCCACGCCCGCAGCCCGGTTGGACGGCCTCCGCAGTTATCAACACTGGGAACTGCTGCGCATCGGCGCCTGCGACACCTTCGGGCTGCTGGACCTGCGCAGCGTCACCGCCCAACTCTCGCTGCTGGCGGACGGCTTCACCCAGGCCGGGTTGAATCTGATCGCCCACGAACTGGGCGTGGACGCGAACCGCTTCTGCGTGCTGGCCTTCGGCAAGTTGGGCGGGGAGGAATTGAACTACTCCAGCGACATTGACCTCGCCTTCCTCGCCGAAGGCGACGCCACGAAATATTGGACGCTCGGCCAACGCCTCATCAAGGCCCTGTCGCAGGCCACCGGCGAGGGATTTCTGTACCGGGTCGATATGCGGCTGCGGCCGTGGGGCAGCAGCGGGCCGCTGGTCAACACCCCGGCGGCCCACCTGAATTATCTCCGCAAGCACGGCCGGGCCTGGGAGCGGCAGGCGCTGGTCAAGGCCCGGCCCATCGCGGGGAACCTGGCCCTCGGACACGACTTCCTCAAGTCGGCGGAGCCCTTGATCTACGGCACCCCGGCCGAAGAAGTGCGGGAGAGCGTCCGGGCCAGCAAGAAACGAATTGAGGACAGCCTCAAGTCCTCCGGCCGCACCTGGGGCGAGGTTAAAAGCGGGGCCGGCAGTATCCGGGACATCGAATTCACGGTGCAGTGCCTCCAACTCGTGCATGGCGGGGCGCAGCCGGGGGTGCGAGCCCGCGGGACGCTGAACGGCCTCGCCCGCCTCGCCGATCACGGGCTGCTGTGGGCCGACGAATATCGCCGCCTCACCGCGGGCTATCACTTCCTGCGGACCGTCGAGCACGCCCTGCAATTGCGGCACCATCGTCAGGTACACGCCCTGCCGGAGGGCGACCGGGAATTGCGGCACCTCGCCCGGCGGCTGGACTTCCCGGACGCCGCCTCCTTCGTCGCCCACTACGAGGAGCACTGCCGGGCCGTGCGGGCGGTGTTCCGAAAGTACGTCATCGAGGGCGCCGAGGGCGGCGCCGCCTCCCCCGCCCCGGCCCCGGTGGCGCCGCACGCGGACCGCATGCCGCAGAGTTATAAAGCGGCCTTCGCCGCCGATCAGATCGCCGATCACGCCGGCCTGCTGGGCGGACTGACGCTCGACCGGCCCGTGGCGCTGCGGGCTCAACCGCTCCCCGAAGACGCCGCCGAACCTCTCCTGTCCGAGGAAAGTCGGGCCTCCGGAGTGGCGTTGACGGTCGCCTGCTTCGATCAACGCGGAGACTTCGCCGCGGTTTGCGGCCTGCTGTTCGCTCGCGGCTGGGACATCGGCACGGCGGACGTGTTCTGCGAATCGACGCTCGGCACGTCCGAGGGCCGCGGCGTCATCATGACGTTCACGCTGTATCGGGCCGAGGGGGCGAACGGCGAGACGCCGTCGTGGAAGGAGTTCGGCGAGGAACTGGGTGAACTATTACGGGCCAGCCGCCGCGGCGAAGCCCGCAGCGCCCGGGCGGACCTCGCGGCGCTGGTGGCGACCGCCGTGCGGCCGGCGGCCGCGGAGCGCCCCGGGAGCGCCCTGCCGGCACCGCCCCCGCCGATGACCCTGGACCTGGACAACGCCGCCGCAGAGGACTGCACCGTGCTGCGGGTGCGGGCCGCCGACCAGCCCGGGTTGCTCTACGGCCTGACGAACGCCCTGGCGCTGTTCGGCATGGACCTGCGGCGGGTCGCCGTCCGCACCCGCGGCGGCGAGGCCGCCGACGTGCTGCACCTCACCGATCGCCGCGGATTAAAAATCACCGACGACCGCCGCCTGGCCGAATTGAAAGCCGCCACGGCGCTGGTCGGGCAATTCACTCACCTGTTGCCTTATAGCCCGGACCCGCGGCGGGCGCTGACGAATTTCAGCGAGATGCTCGAGAGCCTGTTCCGCCGGGACGACTGGGTGGAGGAGGTCTCCCGGCTGGGCCGCAGCGAGGCTCTCACCGCGGTCGCCGGCGTGCTGGGGGTCAGCGACTTCCTCTGGCACGATTTCCTGCGTCTGCAACACGAAAACCTGTTTCCGATCGTCGCCTCCCCGGAGGAACTGGACCGCCGCCGCACCCGGGCGGAATTGGAGGAGGAACTCGCCGCCGAACTCGCGGCCCCGCCCGGCACGGGGGAGAGCCCGCGGCAGGCCGCCCGCCGACGGCTGAACCGCTTTAAAGACCGCGCGATGTTCCGCACGGATATGCGGCACATCCTGGGCAAGACGAAGTCCGGCGGGGTGGCGGGCTTCAGCGCCTTCGCCGAGGAATTAACGGACATCGCCGAGGTCGTCCTCTCCGCTGCGGTCCGGTTGGCGTTGGAGTCCCTCGTCGCGGACTACGGCGAACCCCGCAACGCCGAGGGCGTTCCCGTGCCGGTCGCGGTGTGCGCCCTGGGCAAGTGCGGCGGGCGGGAATTAGGTTTCGCCAGCGACGTCGAATTGCTGGTCGTGTACGCCGAGGGCGGGGACACTGCCGGCGGCGCCCGGGGCCGCATCGGCGTCTCCGAGTTTTATAACAAGCTCGTCAAACGTCTGAAGGATTCCGTCGAGGCCAAACGCGAGGGCATCTTCGAACTGGATTTCCGGCTCCGTCCCTACGGGCAGGCCGGCGCGGCGGCGGTGCGGAAGGACACCTTCGCCGAATATTTCGGCCCCGGCGGCGCCGCCTGGCCCTACGAACGGCAGGCCCTGATCAAGCTGCGGCCGATCGCCGGCGACGAGGCGTTCGGGCGGGAGATTCTCGCCCTCCGTGACGCCCTCATCTTCGGCGGCCGCTCCGCCGACCGGGCCGCGGTGCTGGCGATGCGGGAAAAACAGCTCCGCCAACTCGTCACCCCGGGCACGGTCAACGCGAAGCTCTCGCCCGGCGCGCTGGTGGACGTGGAATACCTCGTCCAGATCCTGCAATGGGAGTACGGCGGGGACGACACCGAATTAAGAACCCCCGGCACGCTGGCCGCCCTGACCGCCCTGCACGTCGGCGGCCACCTGTCCACGCCGGACCACGACGAACTCCGCGACGCCTACGGCTTTCTGCGGGGGCTCATTAACGCCCTGCGGGTCGTGCGGGGGAACGCGAAGGACCTCACCGTCCCGCCGGCCGGTACGGAGGAGTTCGCCTTCCTCGCCCGGCGACTGGGCTACACCCGCGGTCCCGACGGCCGCCCGGCCCGGGAGCGATTGGCCGCGGAGATGGATTACCACCTCGAACGGGTCCGCGACGTGGTCCAGCGCCACTTCCCCCACCCGGGCTCCGGCGCTCGCCCCGCAGCCTGACGCCGCCTGCCGTGCCGGACACCCGCACCCATCGCGGCCCCCACCCCCGCGACGCGGAGCAGTTCGCCGCGGACCGCCTCCCCGCCCTGCAAACCGCCACGGCGCACCTCTCCTGGCTGCTCAGCCGCGGGTACGTGAACCCTTCGGCCCTCAAGCTGGTGGGCGATCGATTCGCCCTGACGGAGCGGCAACGCACGGCCGTGCTGCGCTCCGCCTGCCCCGACGACGCCCTCGCCGACCGCACCGCGCGGCGGGCCGAACCGGCGGCGTTGAAGAACCGCACGCTGCGGATCGATGGGTTCAACCTCGTCACCACCGTGGAGGCGGCGCTAGGCGGGGGCGTGCTGCTGCGGGGCCGCGACGACGCGGTTCGCGATATGGCCTCGATGCACGGGAACTACCGCCGCGTGGCGGAGACTCGCCCGGCGCTGGAGGCGATCCGCGATCTACTGGACGAATTTGCCCCCGCGGCCGTGCATTGGCTGCTGGACCGGCCGGTTTCCAACAGCGGCCGGCTGGCGACGATGATTCGCGAGGTCGCCGGCGCCCGCCCCTGGACCGCCGCCTGCGTGCCGGACCCGGACGTCCTGTTGCGGCCCGAAGCTCGGTTGGCCGGGGAGGAGAGGGGCGGCGAACCGGGCGATTTCGTCGCCGTCACCGCGGACGCGGGAGTCCTCGATCGCTGCGGCGCCTGGTGCGACCTCGCCGGCGCCGTCACCGACCGCCTGCCGCACGTCTGGCGGCTCGACCTCGGGGCGGAAGGGGATTCGCCAGTGCGAACCGCCCCCGCTTAGCTCGCGACCCGACGAATCAGAGTCCGGCGAACGGGTCGATCGCTGCGGCCGGCTCGGTCTTCGCCGAAGCGGCGGGGGCCGGTTCGGCGGCGGTCCGCGAGCGCCAGCCGTCGTCTTCGGCCGCCGGGGCGGCGGCCGACGGGGCGGGAACGGCCGGCTTCACGGGGGCGGCGGCCGGTTCGGCCGGCTCGCTCTCCGCCGAGGCGTTCCACAGCGGGGCGTGCGGCAGCGATTCCCGATCGAGCGGGTCGCCGAGATTCTCCGTCACGGTCGCCGCGGGCTTTGTAACGCCCGTCGACTCTTTTGCGGGAGTCGGATTGGGAGTCGCGGGGGAGTCGACAGGAGTCGAAGTCTCCGCGGCCGCCTTATCGGCGAAGGCGGCCATTTCGGCGCCCCAGTCGATGTCCTCTTTCGTGTCCGTCGCCGCGGGGGCTTTCGCCGCGGGGGTCGCCGGGGCCGCGGCGGGCATGGCGGCGCGGGCGGTCTGCTGAGCGGCGACGGGCGTGACGCGGGCCTCGGCCGGGGCGTCGGAGGCGGCGAACGCCCCGCCGGCGAGCGTCACTTTGGCGGCGCCGGCGTCGGAGCCCTCGCCGGCCTTCCAGCGGCCGGCGGCGGACTGCGGCGGCTTGTTCGGATCGACGCGGGTCACGCCGGACGCCGTCGAACCGGACGCCGGGCGGGCCGCGGTGCGGGCGCCGTCCAACGATGCGGTGCGAACGACCCCGCCGCCGAGGCCCAGGCTCGCCCGGCCTTCCTTCCCCTGCCCCCCGGGACCGGACGCGGAGGCCAGCGCCGTCTCCGCCGCGTTGAACGGGTCCTCGGCGACCGCGGACCCCGACGTTGCGTCGCCCCGCTTCAGCAGGGCCAACGGGCCGCCGGTTCCCTGACAGCCGACGGTCCCGCAGCAGCCCGCCAGCGTCGCCGCCCAGAGGGCGCGACGCAGCGGCCGGCGGCGGCGGGAGAACGGTCCGGGCGAAGCAGCGGGGCGAGTCGCGGAGGTCATTCCGGCAGGTCCGCGGAAGGGGGAATCGGGGGAGGCGCCGCCGCCGCGGGCGCCGCGGTCGGGAGGACTGCGGCCGCCGGAGCGGCGGGCGGGGCGGCGAAGGTTCGGTTGAACTCCGCGGGGTCGAACGCGTCGGGTCGAATCGGTCGTGACGCCGGCGCCGCTTCACCGGAATCCGGCAAACTTTGCGGAACATAGGGGTCTTCCGGATTCGGCGAGGCGTGACGGGCGGCGAGGTCCGGCCGCTCGGCGGCGACCTGGGCCACCCACGCCGCCAGCAGCGCCCGCGACGCCGCCCCGCCCTGCACGAGAAACGGCGTGCGGCCGCGGCGGTCCGGGCGGTCGACGCAGGCCGTCAGCAGCGGCGAACTGAGGTTCCCCCCGTCGCCGACGAACGCCAGCGACGCGGCGAGGTTCTGCCGCGTGGTGATCGCCGACCGGGAGGGATTCGTGAGTTGGAACGTCCCGCCGTCCGTGCCGCCGTGGCAGCCGGCGTTGCCGCAGCGGGTCAGCAGGACGCGTTCGACCTGTCCCGTGAAGGTCCGCAGCGAGTCTCCCGAAAGCCCCACCGCCGCCGCCGTCGCCGGGGCGGAGTTCCCTGCGGCGGCCGCTTCGTGAGAGGCGGGCACGACGCCGGTCGTGGCGTCGCTCGGCGCGGGGACGGCGCCCCCGGCCCCGGCGATCGCCGCTTCCAACCGTCGCAACGTGCGGGCCCAGTCGTCCCGGTCCGGTTCGAGTCGCAACGCGGTGAGCAGTTCCTCCCGGCTGCGGTGCGGCAGGCGATTGGAGAGGCACCACCGGGCAAGCTGCGCATGACCGGCGGCGTCGTCGTCCGACACGGCGCCCCGCATTTGCAGGTAGGCTTCGTCCAGGTTCGCCGCGTTCACCTCGATGCGGTCGGCCGGCAGCACGATGGAGCCGTTCGCGCTCCGCACCTTCACGCCGAAGCTGTATTCGGTGACCATCCCGCCGTAGACCTCCCCGCCGGTCAGCACGAGCACCCGCGGGCGCTCCGGCCCGGCGGGCGTTTGGGCGAAGGCCGAGACGGCCACGCAGAGGCCCGCGCAGGCCCCCAGGGCGGCGGCAATTCGCGGCGACAGGCGGGCGGAAGACACGCGGCGACGCTAGTTCCGCCGCGTGCGAGGGGTCAAGATGCATCGGTTGGCCCGCTCCCCGATCGACGCTCCCGATGCTCGCCGCCGCCCTGCTGATGTCCGTTCTCCCCGCCGCCGATCCGCCCCCCACGCTGTCCGACGCGATCGAGTATCGGACCCACGCCGGCGCCGACGGGACGGAGTACCAACACCTCTTCGTCGCCCCGAAGGAGATCAAAGAGGGCGAGACCTACCCGCTGGTCGTGTTCCTGCACGGCGCCGGCGAGCGCGGCTCGGATCCGTCCGTCGTGGCGAAGCACTTCTTCCCGGCGATGCTCTCCGACGAATACCGGGAGCGATTCCCCTGCTTCATTCTCGCCCCGCAGTGCCCCAGCGGGGAGCGGTGGGGCAGCCTCGACTGGCGCACCGGCGAGGACTCCGGCGAGATAACCGCCCCGCTGGCGGCCGTCCGCGACCTGGTTCACACGTCGCTGGAGGAGTTGCCGATCGACCGGAACCGGCTGTACCTGACCGGGCTGTCGATGGGCGGCTACGGGACCTGGGACTGGACGACCCGCGAACCGGGCTTCTGGACCGCCGCGGCCCCCATCTGCGGCGCCGGCGACACGAACAAGGCCGCCGCATTGACGGACCTGCCGCTGTGGGTCGCCCACGGCGACAAGGACTCCGCCGTGCCGGTCGAACGCAGCCGGGAGATGGTCGCCGCGGTGGTCGCCGCGGGGGGCCATCCGATCTACATCGAATATCCCGGCGTGGGGCACGATTCCTGGACCCCCGCCTACGGCACGCCGGACGGGCTGATCGCGTGGTTGTTCCGGCAGGAGAAATAACTTGTGAGCCCGGAGCGCAAGCTCCGGCCGTGCGCCGTCGTAGAACCGTCGCCCCGGGGTTTTTCCTTGATCGACCCGCTCGCCCTCTTCATCACCTGGACGACCTACGGGAGTTGTCTTCCGGGGACGTTCGCGGGTCCACGGCGAGGGGCGGGAGTCCGCTGCCGCCCGACGAAGCGCTCCGCACGTCGGCTGAGCGTTCGATGACAGAAGACGCCTGTCTTCTCGACTTGAATCAACGGGCCGCAGTGGACGCCGTCATCCGCCGGCACTGCGTGCTGCGGGGCTGGACGTTGCACGCGCTGAACGTGCGTACGAACCATGTTCACGTGGTCGTCGCGTCGGGCGAAGCGTCGCCGAAACGAGTCCGGGAGGAGCTGAAAAGCTGGTCGACGCGGACGCTGAAAAAGGTGAGCGGCTCCGGCCGTGAAAAGTGGTGGACCGCGGGGGGCGACATTGCCTTCCTGTTCAGCGACGCCGCTTTAGCGGAGAAGATTGAGTACGTCCTGCACGGGCAATAATCGTCGCCGAGACGACGCACGGCCGGAGCTTGCGCTCCGGGCTCACGCGGCGGCTCGCTAGACTCCCCCCATGCTCGCCGACACGTCTTCCCGCCCGCTGTCCGACGCCGCCTTCGAGAAGGCCCAGAAAGTCATTCCCGGCGGGGTGAACAGCCCGGCCCGGGCCTTTGGGGCGGTCGGCGGGACGCCGGTGCATATGGCCAGCGGCGAGGGGCCTTGGCTAACGGACGTGGACGGCAACCGCTACGTCGACTTCGTCGGCAGTTGGGGGCCGCACATCCTCGGACATCGTCACCCGGCGGTGATGGAGGCGATCGCGGACGCCCTCACCCGCAGCACGTCGTTCGGCGCCCCGACCCCGGCGGAGACGGATCTGGCCGAACTCGTCGTGGAGGCGGTGCCCTCCGTCGAACAGGTTCGCATGACCAACAGCGGCACCGAGGCCGGCATGAGCGCCGTGCGGCTGGCCCGCGGCGCCACGGGGCGGGACAAGGTGGTCAAGTTCGCCGGGAACTATCACGGCCATGTCGATTCCCTGCTGGTCTCCGCCGGCAGCGGGGCGCTGACGCTGGGGCACCCCTCCAGCCCCGGGGTCCCCGCCGGCTGCACGCAGGACACCGTGGTCCTGGACTACAACAACCCGCAGCAGCTCGAAGCCGCGTTCAAAAAGTACCCGGACCAGATCGCCGGCGTGTTCCTCGAACCGGTCTGCGGGAACATGGGCGTGGTCACGCCCACCGAGGAGTTTTTGAACGCCCTCCGCGACCTGTGCACGCGGCACGGGGCGCTGTTGGCCTTCGACGAGGTGATGTGCGGCTTCCGCGTCGCCTACGGCGGGGCCCAGGCCCGGTTCGGGGTGACGCCGGACCTGACGATGCTGGGCAAGGTGATCGGCGGGGGGATGCCCGTCGGCGCCTACGGCGGTCCGGCGGAGGTGATGAAGCACGTCTCCCCGGTCGGCAGCGTCTATCAGGCCGGCACGCTCAGCGGAAACCCGGTCGCGATGGCCTGCGGCGTCGCTACGCTGAAGGCCCTGCGGGACGGGGACGTCTACGAACGGCTGGAAGCCCTTGCCGCCCGCCTCGAAGCGGGCCTGACGGACGCGATCGAGGCCGCCGGCGTCGAGGCCTGCGTGCAGCGGGTCGGGTCGATGCTCACCCTGTTCTTCACCGCCGGGCCGGTGGAGAACCTGATGGACGCTCAGAAGAGCGACGTCGAACGCTTCGCCAAATACTTCCACGGCATGCTGGACCGCGGCGTCTACCTGCCGTGCAGCCAGTACGAGGCGATGTTCGTCTCCGCCGCCCACACCGAGGAACTGATCGACGCCACCGTCGCCGCGGCGAAAGAGGTTCTGGGGACGCTCGCCTAAGCCGGACGCACGCGTCCGGCTTCGGCGGACCGGGCGACTACCGCAGCACCGCGGTGGCCCAGCCGTCGGCGAGTTCGAGCGAGGCCAGCCGCAACGTGATGCGGGTCTGGGAGTCCGTCGCCACGACGGTGTTCGCCGGGATGACGGAGGATTCCGGCAGCGCGTCGCCCAGCCGGGCCCGCAGCACCCGGGCGATCGCCTGCTGACGGAACCGGCTCTCCGGCCGCCCCAGCGGGGCGACGGACAGGCTCCCGCGATTCAGCACCAGGTCGCCCGCCTCCGTAACGCTTACGGCGAACGGGATCGCCACCCGTTGCGGCGGCACGTCCTCGCCCGGCGAGCCGTCCGGCCGCGGCGGGGCCGCCAGGCCCACCCGCACCGTCAGGATCACCGTGTTCGCGGCGAACCGCACCCGGATCGGGTCGGCGTCGGCGAAGGTCAGCGTCGGCGGCGGCTCCTCGCCCACGCTCGGCTCCGCGGGGGGCGGCGCCGGGATCGTGCGGCCGAACAGCTCCCCGAAGAACTCCCGGATCACGCCGCCCAACTCGTCCGGCGTGAGCGTGCGGCCGGCGAGGTTCAGGCGGTCGGCGCTGTTGTTCAGGGCGCTCTGATGGATCTGGGCGACGACCCCGTCCTCCACGAACGGCCGACGCGGCGGCGCCGGGGCGGCGAGTTCCTCGTCGCCGGTCATCCGCAGAAAGACCCGCAGTTCCTCCTCCGTGCTGGAGATCGATTCCCGCGACGGGGCCACGCCCAGCCGGGCCGCCCGCTGCCGAAACAGGCCGCCGACCTGGAGGTTCACTACGTCGAACTGCTCGTCGAGCTGCCGATCGAGCTGCGGACGCAGCGCCGCGGCCAGTTGCCGCTCCACGCGGGCCAGCGCCGCGGGCTGACGCTGGCCGGCCTGTGCGAACGCCTCACGTTGGATCACGTCCCGCAGCAGCCCGCCGGCGAGGTCGTCGTAGGACGTTTGGATGGAGGTGTTCCGCAGGTACGGATCCACGTCGACCCGCGTCCGCCCGGTGCGGAACCGCGTGCCGTCGTAGACGACCGATTTGCGGGCTTCGAACCGGTGCCGCCCGGAGGTGGAGACGCGGGCCTCCCGGGTGCGGGCCACGGTGCTGGTGCGGGCGACGCCGTTCAGCGTGACCTCGAATCGGGCGGCGCCGACCTCCGGCCGCACGTCGACGTCCACGTCCACGTCGGTCTCCTGCACACCCCGCACGCGGGCGCCGAAGGCCACGTCGCTCACCGGGCCAACTTCCCGCCGGGTCTGGGCGACGAACCGCCGCAGAAAGCCCTCGCTGATCGCCACGCGGAAGTTGTCGCCGTCGTACAGGTCGTCGACCAGGTCCTCGATCGCCCCGCCGGCCGAGGGGGCAACGGCAGCGAGGTCCCCGGCGGCGCCGGCGAGGGCGCGGGCGGCTTCGTCAGTCGAGTCGGCCTCGTACCGTTCAAACGCCTGGACGAACTGCCGCAGCGCGACCGTCACCGCGTCCAACGCCCGCGGGGTTTGGGCTGCGTCGCTGCCGGGGGCGAGCGCCAGCCGGACCGCCGCCGCCGCCGCCAGTCGCCGCCACGCCGGCCGGGCGAGAAACGCCGCCTGCTCCGTGGGATAGACGGTCGGATCGGCGAGGTCGTTCGTCACCGCCGTCAGAACCGAGCGAACGTCCGCCCCGTCCCGCCCGGCGGCGACGGCGTCGAGCCGATCCGCCCGGGCGACCGGCAACCAGCGCTCGCCGCCGGGGATCGCGGCGAGGTCCGCCCGCAGCGTGGCGAGGGCCTGCCCCAGCCGTGCGTTCGCCCCTTCGCGGGCCACGTCGACCGGCGTTTTCTCCGCCGCGGCGAGGGCGTCCAGCGTCGCCGCCGCCAGGGCGGACCGCCGATCCAGCGCCCCGCGCAGTTCCAGCAGGGCGGGACGCATCGCGGCGTACCCCGGGTCGCGGGCGGCGTCGCCCAACTGCTTCACGGCGCTCCGCAGCACGGCGATCGCGGCCCGCTGCCGGGCCGCCGGGGCGTCCGAGCGGTACAGCGTCGTCACCGCCCGCGAGGTCGCTTCGCCCCAAGCCGTCCAGTCGTCGCCGAGCGGGTCGAAGGCGTAGCGGTCGACCGCCGCGGGCACGCTCGTCGGAAAGACGTCGGCCAGCGAGGGAGCGTCCGGCGCCGCGCCGTCGACCCGCCCCCGTTCCACTGACGCCGGGGCCACCGGGGCTGGGGCCAGCGGGGCGAACGTCGCCGCGGCCATGATCAACAGGGCCGCGGGGGTGGAGGCCATGACGGGGCGCGAATACGGGGCGAGCGGACCGGATCGGCATCGACCGGCGGGAACGGCCGCGGCCGGTCGCATGGTCGCCGCCGCTGCGACCGAATCAACGCGCAGACTTTTCCACGGCGCCCCAGCGTGAACGGCGCCCCCGCGGGCGTCGGCGTCCCGCGATTCGAGCCTCAAGTCGAACGATTCGGCAAGCGGGGGGGGAGGTCGGCGGGGCGGGTGAAAATTGGATCCTCGGGGACGTTCCCGGTCCGGGTGCGAGACGCGCGACGGACCGCTACCGTCGACTTTCGATGACCGCCGAATCCGCCACGATCCCCCTGCCGCGCCGCTCGCCGGGCGACTCCGGGGGCGCTTCCCGGCCTCCGGCCGTGCTGCCGGCCGCCGCTCTGGACCGCAACGCCGCACTGGCGCCGGCCGCCGCCCTCGCCCGGGCGGCGGGGGCGCTGGCGCGGCGGAGCGATGCGGACGCGGCGGGCGGTCCCGCCGCCCTCATTTCCGCCGTCCTGCCGGAGATCGCCGCCGCGGTGGGCGCCCGGGCCGCCGTGCTGGTCGGTCCGCCGCCGCACTTTCGCCCCGGTGAATCGTGGGGCCGCCCCGGCGACCTGCCCTCGCGGGAGTTGCTGGCGGACTGCCTCGACCGGGACGCCGCCCGCCTGGAGCCCTGCGAGGACGACGACGCCAGCCAGTCGATGATCCTCCCCGGCGGCGCCGCGGCCCTGCCCGCCGCGGTGCTGACCGGCCGCGGTCTGAACCCCACGGACCTGCCGGGGGCCTGGACGGCGATCCGCTGCCTCGCCGCCCTGCTGCCCGGCGCCGGCGCCGCGGAGCACGCCGCGGGCCGGGCGGGGCGGTTTGAACGTCTCGCCGCCGCCGCGGCCCGGTTGTCGGCGGTGCGGGAGTCAGGTCCGCTGCTGGAAGCCCTCGCCTCCACCGCCTGCGATCTGCTCGCCTGCGACCGGGCCAGCATCTTCCTGCACGTGCCGGACCCGGGCTCCGACCGCGACGGCGGCGGTCGCTCCGGCCCCGGCCAACTGGTCGGTCGCCCGGCGTTGGGCGTGGAGGGGGGCGAACTGTCGATCCCCGCGGACGCCGGCGTGGTCGGGGAGGTGTTCCACAGCGGGGAGTCGGCCCGCGTGGCGGACGCGGCGAACGATCCGCGGGTCGCCGCCGCGGTGGACGACCGCACCGGCTACGAAACCCGCACGCTGCTCGCCGTCCCGCTGTTCGCGCCGGCCGGAACCGGCGGCCGCGCTGCCGGGGCGCCGATCGGGGTGTTCGAAGCGGTCAACAAGACGGAGGGGACGTTCACGTCGCTGGACGAGGAGATCCTCGCCGCCCTCGCCCCCCACGCCGCCGCGGCGCTGGCGAACGCGACGGAGCGGGACGCGCTGGTCCGCAGCCGCGACGCCGCCGCCGCCCGGGCCGCGGACGCCGCCGACGGCCGCATCCGGCTAATCGGGGAATCGCCCGCCGTCGCCACGCTGCGGGACACCGTCAACCGCCTCGCCGCGACCGATCTGCCGGTGCTTGTCACCGGGGAGTCCGGCACGGGGAAAGAGGTCGTCGCCACCTGCCTGCACGACCGCGGCCCCCGCTCCGGCGGCCCGTTCGTCGCGGTGAACTGCGCCGCCCTCACCGAATCGCTGCTGGAAAGCGAGCTGTTCGGCCACGAACGCGGCGCCTTCACCGACGCCCGCGAGGCCCGGGCCGGCAAGTTCGAACTGGCCGACGGCGGCACGCTGTTCCTCGACGAGATCGGCGACATGAGCCCCGGCGGGCAGGCCAAGCTGCTCCGCGTGTTGGAGCAGCGGGTCGTCACCCGGGTGGGCGGATCAAAGCCGATCCCCGTCGACGTGCGGGTCGTCGCCGCCACGAACGCCGACCTGGCGGAGAAAGTGGCGAACAAGTCCTTCCGGGCGGACCTGTATTACCGGCTGGGCGTGGTCACGCATCACCTCCCCCCGCTGCGGGAGCGGCCGGAGGACGTCATCCCGCTGGCGGAGCACTTCCTCGCCACCTTCGCCGCCAAGGCCGGCCGGCCGTTGCCCCGGCTGTCTGCGGAGTCCCGTAAGCGCCTGCAGGCGCATGCCTGGCCCGGCAACGTGCGGGAGCTGCGGAACACAATCGAACGCGTCGTCTATCTCGGCAATGGCGACACGGTCGAACCGGCGGAGCTGACCTTCCTGTTGGCCCCCGGCCGTCCCGGAGCGGCCGGCGCCGGCGGCGAGGCCAAATTGACCGAGGCCACCCGCGACTTTCAGCGGGAGTTTATCGCCGCCGCCGTGGATCGCGTGCGCGGGAATATGAGCGAGGCGGCCAAGTTGCTCGGCCTGCACCGGAGCAACCTGTATCGAAAAATGAAGCAGTTAGGCATGGAGGGCGAATAGCGGGCGGCGACGCGGGGGAAATGCCGGCGAGGCATTCCCCGTCCGCGCCCGCGCGGTAACCTGTTCGGTCCCCCACCTTCCCACAGACCTCCATGGCCGACGTCGCCCCGCCGAAGCAACTCGGGAAGTACCGCCCGATCAAAAAGCTCGGGGCCGGCGGGATGGGGGTGGTCTATCTGGCGGAGGACGTCGAACTCGGCCGCACCGTCGCCCTGAAGGTGCTCCCCAAGCGGCCGGACATGCCGGCCAACCTGATCGCCCGCTTCCGCAGCGAGGCCCGCGCCGCCGCCCGGCTGCATCACCCCGGCATCGTCACCGTCTTCGACAGCGGCGAGACGGACCGGGCCCTCTACATCGCCCTGGAGTACGTCGACGGCAAAGACGTCGACCGCCTCCTGAAGACCCGCACGCGGCTCCCCCCCAAGCGGGCCACGGACCTCGTCCGCCAGGTCGCCGAGGCCCTCGTGCACCTGCACGAAAAGGGGATCGTCCACCGGGACATCAAGCCGTCGAACATCATGGTTCGCCGCGACGGCTCTGCGGTGCTGGCGGACCTCGGGCTGGCCCGGGCCGTCGAGGAAGAGGCCGAGGGCGGTATCACCCGGGCCGGCTACACCGTGGGCACGGTGGACTACATGGCGCCGGAGCAGGCCAAGAACAGTCGCAACGCCGACATTCGCAGCGATTTGTATTCGCTGGGGTGCTCCTGGTTCCACATGCTGACCGGCCGCATCCCCTACCCGGGGGACTCGCTGACGGCGAAGCTGTCCGCCCACGACCACGACCCGATTCCGGATCCGCGGAGCCTGCACAGCGACATTCCGGACAGCTACACCGCCGTCCTGCAGCGGGCGATGGCGAAGGACCCGGCGGAGCGTTACGCCACGCCGCAGGAGTTCCTCGACGATCTCGAACTGGCCCGCAAGCGCCGCGGGTCGGTCAGCAGCGACTTGCTCAAGGACTTGGCCGACAGCCACGAAGACGACGTCGCCGCGCTGCTGGCGGACCAGGAGCAAGAGGCCGAAGCCGGCTTCACGGGGGAGGAGGACGAGGAGGACGCCCCGGTCCGCCGCCGAGCGGGGAGAAAGCGGAAGGGCAAAGCGGCTCGCCCCACCCCCGTGGCGGGCGAACTGCCCGTCGCCGCCCCCGGAACGGAGGTGGACGACGGGGAGGACGAGTACGAAGTCGATTCCGCCCCTCGTCGCCGCCCCGGGAAGAAGCGGAACGGGACGCGAGGTCAGGCGGTCCGTCCCACTCCGCTGGCGAGCGCGTTGCCCCTCGCGGGAGCGGACGACGATGACGACTCCTCCCCCCGTCGTCGCACGCCGGCCGGCGCTCCAAAGGACTACAAGAAGGGGCTGGACCCGCTGCTCGTCCGCAATCTGCTGGTCGGCGGGGGACTGCTGCTCCTCCTGGTCGGCGTGGGCCTGCTGGCGGCGTATTACGGCGGGGCGTTCGGCGACCCGTCCCGGGTCGTGGAACGGCCGGGCGGCGGGGCGGACGCGCCGGCGGCGGCCGACGCCGAGGCGAACGCGAACGCACCTGACGCCCCGGCGCCGGCGGCGACGCTGGTGCGGGAGGCGGACGACCGCCCCAAACCGGCGGCCCCGCCCTCCGACCCCGCCGCCGCCCCGAGCTGGGTCGCGGAACTGCCCCCCGCCCGCGGCCCGGAGGTGACGGTCGTCGCCGGCGCCGCCGACCCGAACCCGACCGGCGCCCCCCGGGCCGTCACGCTCGCCGCCGCCCTGGCCCGCCTGCCCGCCGCCGGGGGCACGGTCACGCTGCGGGGCGTCGGCCCGTTCACCCTGCCGCGCCTGGATCTCCCGGAGGGGGCGCACGTCCGCATCCGGGCCGACGGGGGAGAGGAACCCGTCGTCAACGCGGCGCCCCTGCCGCCGAACGCCGCCGGGTGGCTGCGGGCCCGGGGCGGATCGCTGACGCTCGACGGCCTGCACGTGACGCTGCCCGCGCGTCCGGCCCCGTCGGCGGGGGGACAGGCCGGTCCGGCCCCCGCCCTGATCGAGGCCGCCGCGGCGACGGCGATCTTCCGCGGCGGCTCGGTGACCAGTCAGGGCGACGCCCCCGCCGTCGCGGTTCGGGCCGCCGGCGGGGGCAAGACCGCGGCCCACGTGCTGTTGGACGGGACGGTCCTCCGCGGGAACGCCCTCACCGGCGTCAGCCTCGCCGGCGGCCAGACGGACCTGTTCGCCAGGGATTGCCTGCTGGCCTGCGGCGACGGCCCGGCCGTCGTTTTCCCGCCCGACGCCTCCGCCGACGCGGATTCCGCCGCCGAGCCGAATCGCACCGCTCCCCGCGGCGGCGCCGTGCATTTCATCGCCCATCGCACCGCGAGCGCCGCCCAGGCGCCGGCGTCTGCGAAGGGGTCGGCGCCCGCTCGGCGGTCGGCCCGATTCGTGGACTGCGTCGGTCTGTTCCGACAGGCGGCGGTCGCGGTCCTGCCCGGCCCGGGCGAACCGCCGGCGGTGACCCTCGCCGGGTGCGCCTTCGGGGCGGCGCCGGGGGCGGACGCCGTCCCTCTGCTCGCACCGCCGGACGCGGAGGTGAAGTGGACCGTGCAGGGCGGCGCCCTCGCCGGGCTCGTCGCGCCCGCCGGCCTGCAGGCTCCCGGCCGCTCCGCCGGCTGGGAGGGGGACCCGATCGCGGATTTCGCCGCCGTCGATCCCGCCGCCTTCGCCCCCGCCAGGCTGGACGTCGCCCCGGGCGCGGCCCCGGCGGGTTGGCGCCTGCCCGCCCCCGCCGCCGCCGCCCGCGCCGCGGCCGCCACGCGGTTGCCGGCGGAGCCGGAGGCGTGGTCCCAGCTCTTCCCGGACGCCCCCGTCGTAGAGACGACCGCCGTCCGCCTCGACGACGAGTTGGCCAAGAAGCACCCGGACGGCACGACGCTGGTGGTGACGGGCAGCCGGCGGGTGCGGATCCGGCCGGCCTTGCTGTCCGGCCGCTCGCTGCGGATCGTCGGTCTGGCGGACGAGGAGGGGGACACGCCGCTGCTCACCGCCTCCACGGCCGCCGGCGGCACGCCGACGCTGTTGGTGCAGGACGGCCGATTGGAACTGGTTAACCTCACGTTGGAAGCCCGCGAGGACAGCACCGGCGCCGGGGCGCTGGTGGCCGTCGAGGGGGCGGCGGGGCTGGCCGTGATCCGGCGGTGCGAACTGCGGGCCGGCTCCGGCGAAGCCCCCGCGGTGCGGGTTCGCGGCGGGTCGGCGGTCCTGTCGGGCACGCTGCTGCTGGGCGAGGGGGCCGCGGGCCTGCTCACGGCGGATCGCGGGGGTGTCTCCCTGAGCGAGTGCGGGCTGGTCACGCCGGGACCGGCGGCGCTGTTCGGACCGGACGGCGCCGGCGTCGTCGCCCTCACCCGCTGCGCGATCTCGGTCGGCGGGCCGGTCTTCGACGCCTCCGGCGGCAGCGGAACGGCGGCCGAGGGCGCCGCGGTCGCAATCACGGATCGCTGCCTGTTCCTGCCGCCCCCGCCCGGCGGGCCGGGCCGGGTCGCGCTCAGCGCCGGCGGGGCGACCGTCTGGGGCACCGCCAACGCCTTCGCCACCGCCTACGCCCCGCCGCCGCCGGCGGGCGCCGGCCCCCCAGGACCGGCCGGCGGGGAGCGGAACGCCCGCACCGGCCCCTCCGCCGTCGTGCTGGAACGTCCCCGCGTGCCGGACTGGAAGGTCGTCGACGCCCGCGACCTCGCCCCCGCCGCCGGCTCCGCCGCGGCGACGGACGGACTGGGCGCCGGCCCCGGGCTCGGCCCCGCCGCCGACGTGATCGTCGCCGGCCTGCCGACCCCCCCGAAAAGCGCAACGCCCGGCGGGACGGCCCCCAGGCCCACGGTGGGGCCGAATTTTTGAGTCAGGCGGGGCAGGAATCGGCAGGAGCGGGCGCGGACGGACTGCTCGGCCGTCTCTATGACGGTCTGTCCGCCCGTCCGGCGTGGACGACGGCGGCGATGCTCGCCCTCGCCGCGGTCGCCGGCTGGGCGGCGACGGGCGCCGACGCGGACTTCTCCCCGCAGAGCGTCCTCGCCGGCCGGGACGATCTCGCCGCGGACATGGAAGCCGCCCGGGCACGATTCGGGGCCGAGGACGCCGTGCTGCTCGTCCTCCTCAAGGACGATCGCCCGCGATTCCCCGGCCTTCCGGGAGAGGACGGCGCCGGCGTGCTGAGCGCCGAGGCCCTCGCCTGGCAGCAACAGCTCGTCGCGGCCCTGCCGGACCTGCCGCACGTCGAGGCCGTCGCCGGCGTGACCACGTTGCAGACCGGGCGGATGAGCCTGGCGAACCTCGGCGAGTATGAAACGGTCCCGCTGGTCCCCGGCGGACCGGACGGCCCGCCCACCCCGCTGGAGGCGGCCTGGGTGCGGGAGCAGCTTTCCGACGACCGGGCGGCGGGCCTCGTCTCCGCGGATCGTCGCACCGCCGCCGTGCTGGCGGTCCTCGCCCCCGAGGCCCGCTCCGCGCCGAAGACCCGGCAGGCGATCAACGCGGTGAACGCCCGCCTGCGGGCCGATCCCCCGCCGGCCGGGCTGTCGGCGGAGGTCGGCGGCATGCCGGCGCTGCGGCTGGCGATCGTCGATGGTCTGGAGCGGGACGCCGAATGGCTGTTCCCGCTGTCCGGCGGACTGTTCCTGCTCGCCCTGGCCGTCGCCTTCCGCCGGACGATCGGCGTGGTCGTCCCGCTGCTGGGGGTGGCCTGCGGGCTGAGTTGGGCGGCGGGACTGCTGGCGGCGGGGGGAACGACGTTCGGCATCCTGGCGAACGTGCTCCCGGTGCTGCTGACCGTCGTGGGCTTCGCCGCCGCCGTCCATCTGCTCGCCCGCTACGCGGAGGAAGCCGCGGAGACCGCCCCGGGGGACGATGAGGAGACCGCCGCCCCGCTCCTCCAGCACCGGGCCGCCCGAAACGCCGCGGCGAAGCGCACCTTCGTCGCGATGGCTCCCGCCGTGGGCCTGACGATGGGCACCACGGCGATCGGGTTCGGCTCCCTGCTGACCGCCAACAGCGACGCCGTGCGGGCCCTCGCCGTGCAGGCGGCGACCGGGCTGGTCTGCCTCGGGTTCTCCACGCTCGCCGCGTTCGCGGCGCTGGCCCGGCGCTGCCGCCCCCCGCGGCCGGCCGGCCGGGGGATCGCCTGGAACCCGGCCGTCCCGGTCGGCGGCTGGGCGGTTCGTCACCCCGCCGCGGCGCTGGGCCTCGGCGCCGCGACCGTCGCCGCTTGCGGGCTGGGGGCGCTGGGCTCCGCCGGACTGCCGCTGCCGGCGGGCGTCGGTTGGAGGGGGCTGACGGTCGATTCGAGGATGCTGGAGACCTACGACGAGGCTCACCCCGCCGCCCGCGTCGTCCGCCGGGTGGAGCGAGATTTGGGCGGCGTCATCGCCGTCGAGGCCCTGCTGTTCACCCCGGACGCCGCAGGGAACGAACCCGGCGGGCTGCTGGACCCCGCGGTCTACGCCGACGTGCTGAGCTTCTCCGCCGAGGCCCGCGAGTTGCCGGGGACCCTCAGCGTGCGGGGCTATCCGGACCTGTATCAACGCACGCTCGCCGGCGTGCTGCGGGACCCCGAGGTCCTGACGAAGGCCCCCGCCGGCCCCGACGCTGCGGACCGACTGCGGCAGGCCGGGGGGCTGCTGGAGCGGGCGGCGCCCGGTTCGATCGACCCCTTCCTCAACCGGAACGCCTCCGCCGGCCGGGTGGTCGTGCGGGTGGCGGACGTCGGCACCGCGGCGACGCTGCGGCTCTCGGAGCGAATCGGCGCCCTGCTGAACGAGCGGTTCCCGCCGGACGACCCGGCCGTCAACCCCCGCGGAATCCGCTGGCGGCTGACGGGCGACGGCTACGTGAACGCCGTCGGCATGAACCGCTTCATCCGCGACTTCCTCTGGGGGCTGACCGGGGCGACGGGGGTGATCTTCGCGGTGATCGGCCTGCTGTTCCGCAGCGTGCGGGCAGGGCTGATCGCCATGATTCCCAATCTCACCCCGCTGATCCTCACGCTGGGTTATATGCGGCTGCGGGGGCTCGATTTGAACGCCGGCAACGCGATCGTGTTCGCCGTCGGGCTGGGCGTGGCGGTGGACGACACAATCCACTTCCTCGCCCGCTTCCGGGAGGAGGTCGCCGCGGGCCGCTCGGTGACGGACGCCGTGACCGGCGCCCTCGCCGCCAGCGGCCGGGCGATTGTGCTGACCAGCGCCCTGATCCTCGCCGGCCTCTCGGTTTTATTGTGGAGCGAGTTCGTCCCCACCCGCCGCTTCGCCGAACTCACCTGCGTCACCCTCGCCGCAGCCCTACTGGGCGATTTGGTGCTATTACCGGCGGCGTTAGCAGCCTTTTGGCGAAGCGATCAACCAGCAGCGCCCCCGTCTGTCCCGACTGAACGGGGCGTTCAACCGGCTTGAAGCGGCTGCCGAACGTTCACTCCTCCGGCGGATCGAGCGCGTCGAGGTGTGGATAAACTGCACGCCGAAATCGGTCGAGCGCGTCAGTCATCTGGGGGATGAGTTCGTCCCACGACGACTCGTCCTCAAGATTGCCGCCGCGGACCGGAGTATAAATCCAACTCGTGCGGCCGGCGCCGTCCTGATCGAAATGCTCCAGCTCGCTGCCGAGCGTCGCCTCGATCTCAGTTTTCCGTGCCGCCAATCGCGCCGATCGGACTGCATGCGAACCGCCGTTGCCGCCGATGCTCATGCCCATATGAGCGCCGGCGTTTCGACCAGTCTTGGTAAACCAGTAGCCAATATAGGCGTCCGAGACGGGCAGGCACCGCGTTCTCATCAGCGTGCGATCCGAGCGAGGCTTGGCGCCTTCATGAAAGTCCGAGAATTGCCCGGCAGCGTTGGCGTGCTCGATCAGACAGGCCCAGAACCGGCGGTTGCGCGTCTGCTCGGCAGTCGGCGTTCCCCGCTCCTTTCGGACCGCCTCTCGCTTTTCCTTCTCACGCACCAAGAAGTCGTCCGCGCTCGGCAGGGGGATCACTTGCCGGACGTCCAGCAAAGTTCCGCCGGACGGATCGACGTAGGCCTTTAGCTCGATGCACCGGACGTCAATTCCGCGCTCGTTCAGCCAGAGGGCGGTCGTCGTGATCTCTCGATCGAACGATTCGCTCATCAACACGATCCGCACGTCATGAGCGAACGCCTCCTCGTCCGGCTCCTCCCAGCCAAGGAATTCTAGGATACCTCGCCGCGCCTCGTCTTCGTCGTCCGGTCCCTGACCGCGCCGGTCCGCATACAGACGTACGGCCCGGTCGAACGTCATATTCGACACCATAGCCGCGTAGCGAACGGCTTGAAGGTCCATATGCGAACCGTCGCCCCGCTTTAACTCGGCGACCACCATTCGCCCTGAACGATCCAAGCCGAGCAGATCGATGCGACGGGCGCTGTCCGCCCAATCGCTTGCCTCCTCGGTGAGGAACAGCGTCTCCCCGTCCAGCACGTCAGGCCGGTCTTTCAGGAAGCGTTGAAGATCCTGCCGCTCCCGAATCCCGGCCGCCGCGAGGGTCGTCGGCTGCACGTCTGCAAATCGATCGTCGGCGATGCGGTACAGCGGCATGGACGCGGGGGCGGGAAAACGGCGGGGCGAACGCTCCGCATGCTGCCCTGCAAACCGATTCCGCTCAATGCGACCCGGGACGGGCGGCACCCTGGGTCGCGGCGAGAGTTAATCCTCGTCCGTGCTCAGCACGCTGAGGAAGGCCTTCTGGGGGATTTCCACGCTGCCGAAGCTGCGCATCCGCTTCTTGCCCTCTTTCTGCTTCTGGAGCAGCTTGCGCTTCCGGCTGATGTCGCCGCCGTAGCATTTGGCGGTGACGTTCTTGCGGAAGGCGCTGATCGTCTCCCGGGCGATAATTCGTCCGCCGATCGCGGCCTGGATCGGGATTTCGAACTGGTGCTTGCTGATCTCCTTTTTGAGACGTTTGCACAGCTGCCGGCCGCGGTTGTCGGCGTTCATTTTATGGACGATCGTGGCGAGGGCGTCGACGCGCTCGCCCTTGACCATGATGTCCATTTTGACCAGGTCCGCCGGCCTGAAACCGATCACCTCGTAGTCCATCGTGCCGTAGCCGCTGGTGACGGACTTCAGCTTGTCGTACATGTCGTAGACGATCTCCGCCAGCGGGAGTTCGTACGTCAGCTGGGCCCGGTCGGGGCCGAGGTACTCGGTCGTTTTATACTCGCCCCGGCGCTCCGAGCAGAGCTGCATGATCGGGCCGATATGCTCCTTGGAGAGGATGAAGTTCACGCGGGCGATCGGCTCGCGGAACTCCTCGATCACGCCAGCGTCGGGCACGTCCTGCGGGTTGTCGATCTTATAAACCTCCCCGGAGCGCTCCATGATCTCGTAGGTGACGTTGGGGGCCGTCTGAATCAGGTCGACGTCCTGTTCGCTTTCCAGGCGCTGCTGGACGATCTCCATGTGGAGCATCCCCAGGAAGCCGCAGCGGAAGCCGAAGCCGAGGGCGTCCGAGGTCTCCGGGGCGTAGGAAAAGCTGCTGTCGTTCAAGGCGAGCTTCTGCATCTCGTCCCGCAGCTTCTCAAAATCCCGGCCCTCGATCGGGTACATGCCGCAGAAGACCATCTGCTTGGGCTTCTGGTAGCCCGGCAGCGCCTCTTTGGCCGGCCGGCCCGCGTGGGTGACGGTGTCGCCGATCGTGACCTTGTCCAGCTCTTTAATGCCGGTGAGCAGATAGCCCACCTGCCCCGGCCCCAGCGACTTGCACTCCTTGCGGAGCGGAGCGAACTGGCCGATTTCGATGACGTCGTGCTCGTCGCCGCCCTTCATGAAGCGGATCGTGTCGCCCTTCTTGACCGTGCCCTCCTTGATCCGTACGTAGGTGAACACGCCCTTGTAGGAGTCGTATTTACTGTCGAAGACGAGCGCCCGCAGGGGGTCCGCCGGGTCGCCCTGCGGGGCGGGGATGCGCTCCACGATCGCCGCGAGGCAGTCGCCGATATTCAACCCCTTCTTGGCGCTGACGCGAACGGCGCCGAAGGGATCGAGGCCGAGGATGCTTTCCACCTCCTCCAGCACGTCGTCGATGCGGGTGACGGGCAGGTCGATCTTGTTGACGACCGGAATAATTTCCAGATTCTGCTCGATCGCGGCGTAGGCGTTGGCCACGGTCTGGGCCTGCACGCCCTGGAAGGCGTCCACCAGCAGCAGGGCGCCCTCGCAGGCGGCGAGGCTGCGGGAGACCTCGTAATGAAAGTCGACGTGCCCGGGGGTGTCGATCAAATTCAATTCGTACATTTGGCCGTCGGTGTGCTTGTACTTCAAACACACGGTGCGGGCCTTCACAGTGATGCCCCGCTCCTTTTCGACGTCCAGGTCGTCGAGCAGCTGTTCTTTAAACTCCCGCTCCGTGATCGCCCCGGTTTTCAGGAGCAGCTGGTCGGCGAGCGTACTTTTGCCGTGGTCGATATGAGCCACGATGGAGAAGTTGCGGATGAAACGCGGGTCCATCGGACGGATCGGTGCGGGACGGAAGGAGCGGGCGACGCGCGGAGCGAACCTCCGGGGCGGCGGGAGACCGGCGGCGGGAATCGGACGACGCGGGCGCGGCCGGGGACTGTATCGACGGGCGACCGCACGGTCGAGACCCCCGCCGGGGGAGCGGCGGCGGAGAGGCCGGGGAGCAGGGGCGTTCCGGCCCCCCCAGCGGCGTGACGCCGGGGACGGGCGGCGCTCAGCAGGACTTGCGCCTGGGCGGGCCGAACAGCGTCTCCGCCGCCGCTTTGAGCCAGGCGCAGGGCGACGGGGCCGACTTGGAACCCCCCGCGGCACGGAACCGGCCGCGCGCCGCCGCGACGAAGAACCGGCGACCGCGGCTGCGGGCCACCGTCCGCGGGTCCCAGGCCCGGGCGCCGCTCTTCGGGTCCCGCACGCTCAGGGCGTCCAGTTCCCTCAGCAGTTCGCCGGCGTCGGCGGGCCGCCGGCGGGGGTCGTAGCGGACGCAGCGGAGGGCCAGTTCGATCAGTTCTGACCGTGCGGCGCACAGGTCGAGACGGTCCATCGCCGCCGCGATGTCGCCGTTGCGGGCCTTCTCGATCACGGCGTCCGCCTCGGAGACGTCCCGGGCCTGCTCGCCCGTCAGGATCTCCACGAGAATCAGGCCGAGGCTGTACACGTCCGCGGTGGCCCTGACCCGGCGGCGGCGGGCCTGCTCCGGAGCCATGTACGGCAGGCTGCCGATCAGGGTGCGGGCGGCCGTGCGACCGTCCAGCGCGCGGGTCGCCCCCAGCGGACGGGGGGGAACCGCGGGCGGGGAGTCGTCGAAGTCATCGTCGCCGGTCGAGGGGCGGGAGGGCTGATCCGCGGTCTCCACATCGATGACCGTGAACCCGAGCCTGTCCGTTTCGGTCTGGGAGATGACCGGATCGTTCAGCCTCGCGTCGCCGTTTCCCAGAAAGTCGGAGCCGTCGTCGGCCAGGTCGTCGAGGACGAGCGAGGCGAGACGGCCGTTCTCGTCGCACGGGTCGGACGGCAGACCGGGCATGTAGGCCATCCCGTAGTCCAACAGGAAGACCCGGCGGCGGCCCTGTTCGTCGGGGATCCGCACCATCATGTTCGAAGGCTTCAGATCCCGGTGGATCAGCCCGACCGCGTGTCCGCGGGCCACCGCGGCGACCGCTTTGCGGAACATCCGCAAGCGGCCGTTGCCGGCGCCGCGGTCGTCGCAGCCGGCCCGCCCCGACTGGCGCCGCGAGTCCAGCAGGCGCTCGAACGTCTCGCCCACGACCAGATCGGTGATGATGTGAGCGTCCGCCTGTGCGGAGGGCGGGCGGTACTCGTAGAACCGCGGCACGGCCGGGTCGCCGAACTTGTGCAGGATCGCCGCCTCCCGGGCGAACCGGGACAGCAACTGGGAGTTCGCCGCCGCCCCGGGGAGCAGCGCCTTGACCGCGACCAGCCGGCCCGGCCGCGGCCGTTTACTGTCGGTCAACTGACGGAAGTCCCGGGCGGCCCAGACGGCGCCCATTCCCCCGCGGCCCAGCAGGCCGTTCGCCCCGTACTTCCGTTCGACCTGGAGGTGCGGCGGCAGCGCCGGCGGGTCGTTCGCCCCCCGACTGACGCGCACCGCCGCCGCGTAGGACGACCCCTCGTTCATCGTCCGGTCTTGCGGACAGAGGGTCGTCGGCAGGTGCGGCACGAGCAGGTTGCGGACGTCCTCCTCCGTGAGAACCGGCGCCCCCTGGACGCCGTCCTCCGTCAGCAGTTCGTCAAACCGCCCCAGGTACTCCGCCGGTACGGGCCGCTCGCCGACCTTCCGCCGCTGGTCCGCCTCCACGGCGATCAGCGCGTGGAGCAGTTCCAGCCGATCCTCCGTCGACACGCCGGCGAGCGTCGCCTCGATCGTCTGCGCTCCCGATCGGCCCCAACTTTCCTCGAACCGATCGGCCAGTCGTTCCAACCGGTTCCACCGCGTCCCGCCGTCGGGCGAGGACTGCCCCGGGGGCTCAGGCAGCTCCGGAGAAGCGGGGAACGGTGGAGGGGACACGGAATCGCGAGGGGAGGGAGAAACCGTCGTCCGGGCCGTTCCATCGTCACCGGGCGGACCTCAGTATGCCTGACGCGTCCTCAACGTTGAAGAAGAAACTGGGGGCTCTCCCCAAAGAATCGACCGTCCTGTCCGGCAAACTTCCTGTTGCAACGCGCACCGGAGCCTCTCGCCGCCGTAGTCGACGGCGATCAAGACGCGGTGACGGCCGCCCGCTCACATGGCCTCCAGACCGTGCGAAACGGGCTCTGAGAACGGGCGAGGGCTCAGGCGTCGAGTACGCCGTCGCGGTCGAGGGTGTCGGCGGCGGTCCAGCCGCTCATCATCACCATCGGCATGCCCGGGCCGGGATGGGCGCTGCCGCCGGCGAAGTACAGCCCCGGCACCTGCGGGCTGCGGTTCGCCGGTTTGAAGGCGCCGAGGTAAGTCCCGTGGCTGGCCAGCCCGTAGATCGCGCCGTTGAGGACGTGGTAACGGTCGTGAATATCCTGCGGCGTGAGGTGATGCTCCACCGCGATGCGGTCCTCCAGGTCTTCCATGCCCGCAGTGGTTTTGAGCTTTTCGAGGATCGTCCGTCGGTACTCCGGGAACATCGCCCGCCAGTCCTGGCCGGGACGCAGGTAGGGGGTGTGCACCAGCACGTATAAGGCCTCCCCGCCCTGCGGAGCGACGGCCGGCTCGGTGACGGCCGGGGCGCAGACGTACGCCGTGGGATCCGGGGCCGGTTCGCCCTTGCGATAGATATACTCGAACTCCTCGTGCGGGTTCCGGCTGAACACAAAGTTGTGATGCAGGATGTGGTCGTATTTCTTCTTTAATCCGAGGTACAGCACCACGCCGCTGCAGGCCGGTTCGCGGTCCTTCTTGAGGAACTTCTCCGCAGCCGGCCCGTCGAGCAATTCGCGGTGGGTGCGAACGGTGTCGGAATTGGAGACGACCGCGGCGAAGCGGTGCGTCTGCCCGTCGGCGGTCTTCAGTCCGGTCACTCGGCCTTTTTCGCGGGTGATCTCCGTCACGTGCGTGCCCGGCCGATACTCGACGCCCAGTTCTTTGCCGAGTTTAATCAACGCCTCCGGCACGGCCCGGGTGCCGCCGATGGGGTACCAGACGCCGCCGGTGGTCTGCATATCGGCGATGCCGCACAGCACCGCGGGGCTTTGGTCGGGGGCGCTGCCGACGTACTGGGTGTAGTGGTCCACCATCTGGGCGACGCGGCTGTCCGGCACGTAACCGCGGACGGTGTCGGCGACGCTTTTGCCCATCTTTAACGCCCGCAGATCGCCGAGCGTTTCCAAACTAAACATCCCGCCGAGCTTCAGCGTATCCCGGATGCCGCCGACGTTCTTATAGAAGAAGAACCGGTCCGAGACGTCGTTGAGCCGCTTGGCGTACTTCAGAAACGCCGCGTAGCCCTCCGAGGAGTCCTCGGCGCCGGTGAACTCGTCCAGGTTCCGCTTCATCGCCGCCTGATCGGCGGTGAGGTCCAGCACGCCGCCGCCGGCGGCCTCGTCGAAAAAGCAGCGCCATTGCGGGTCGAGGGGGACGATCTCGCAATAATCGGCGAGGTCCTTGCCGGCCTCGGCGAAGATGCGTTTCAAGACCGTCGGCAGGGTCAGGATCGTCGGCCCCATATCGAAGCGGTAGCCGACGTCTTCGTAGACGGCCGCCTTGCCGCCCAGCCAGGGGTTTTTATCGAACAGCGTGACCCTGTATCCCCGGGCGGCGAGCGTCGCGGCGGCGGCGAGGCCCCCCAGGCCGCCGCCGATCACGGCGATCGGGGCGTCCGGCTTCTTCCCGGAACGCGGCGGGGCGGGCGGGGCGGCGGTGACGGGGGCGATCATCGGGGCGAATTGAGGAAGGGTGAAATAGAACCGCGACCGTCGGGGAGCCGGCTCTCGGGACGTCACGCCGTTAGGCCGCGTCGTCAGAGCCGCTCCCTGACGGTCGCGGTTCCCGGCGCGTGTTCCGATTGCGGGCGAGGCATTCTTTCACGAACGACCAGCCGTGCTTCAGACGATTCCCCAGTCCGTCGGCGTGGGCGGCCCGGAGATAGGTTTTGAAGAACGCCGCCTGATCGCCCTCCGGCGGCTCCAGGTGCGGCCGCCAGGAGCTGACCTGTTCGAGTACCGCCTTGGGGCGGGTCATCTCCAGCAGGCCGGCCGGGCCGCGGGTGACGCCGAAACCGCTCTCGCCGCGGCCGCCGAAGCTCACCCGCGGGTCGGCGGTGGGGATCAGGAAATCGTTGATGACGACACAGCCGGCGTCCAGCTTCTCCGCCAACCGCCGGGCCGCCCGCGGCGGGCCGAAGATCGTGGCGCCGAGGGCGTACGGACAGCAATTGTCGCGGGCCCGGGCCTCGTCCTCGCCGCCGACATCGATCAGCGACAGCACCGGGGCGAACACGTCCGTCTTCAGGATTGACGCCCGGCCCGGCACGTCGCCCAGCACGACCGGCATCGCCCGGGGCGGGTCGGGACGATGGTCGATCGTCCCGCACAGCCGCACGGCGCCGAGGTTCAACGCCTCCTCGATCAGCTCCTCTGCCGCCGCCGCCGCGTGGCGTTCGCAGGGCACGGGGGCGACGGTGGAGACGCGATTGATCAGCTCCCCCCGTAACTCGTCGGCGAGGGAGCGGTGCACGAATACCCGCCGGGCGGCGACGCAGGTCGCCGAGCCGTTCCAGGTGAGGCTCAGGGCGAGGCATTTGGCGGCCAGTTTCACGTCCGCCCCCTCCAGCACGAAGGCGGCGTCGCAGCCGGACAACTCCATCGCCGCGGGCGTCAGACTGTCCGCGCAGTCCGCCAGTACCGCCCGGCCGGTCGAGGCGGAGCCGGTCAGCACGACCTTATTGACCCCGGCGTTGACCGCCGCCTCGCCGGCCTCCGGTTCCTCGCCCAGCACGGCCAGCACGCCCGGCGGCAGACCGGCTTCCAACAGTAGATCCCGCAGAACCGCAGCGGCGGCCCGACTGCCCTGCCCCGGTTTGACGAGTGCCGCGTTCCCGGCGACGAGGGCCTGAATCGTCTGCGTGCCGGTGAGGAACAGCGGGTAGTTCCACGTGCCCAGGATCAGCACCACGCCGTGCGGCTCGCGGCGGTCGGTCAGCTTGACCCCGTACAGCCACGCCGGCCGGCCGCGGTTGCCGCGGCGTTTCGGTTCGAGCAGCTCCTCCGCGTTGCGTTCGAGGAACCGACAGGCCTCGCACAGCGGCAGCACCTCCGCGGAGAGGGTCTCCGCCGCGTCCCGGCGGACGGGGGAGGTCACCGCGTCGGTCAGCCGGTCGGGGTTCTCGGCGACGAGTCGGCGAAACCGGGCGATCACCGCCAGCCGCTCCGGCAGCGGGACCGCGGCCCAGGCGGGCTGGGCGGTGCGGAGCTTCTGCACGGCGTACCGCGCCACCTGCCCGGCCGGCACGCCGACGCTGCGGCCACCGATGATCCGCGGCACGCGCGCCGCGGCACGCTCCGGGGCCGGGGGCGGTTCGATTTGAGAGGACGGCTGGGCGGCGGCGACGCTCATACCGACGCCTCCGCGACGACCGGCTCCTCCGACACTGCCGAGGCCTCCGCGGTCTGCGGCTCCTCGGCGGCCGGCGCCGGCAGGGCGGCGGACGGCACTTCCGGCAGGCCGTAATCCTGCGCCAGCAACCGAGAAGAAATGCGGGCCGATTCGTAGATTACCGGCAACCCGCTGCCGGGATGCGTGCCCCCGCCGACAAGATAGGTCCCCTCCAGGTCTTCAAAGCGGTTGCGGGGGCGGAGATGCAACATCTGACTGAGATTGTGGGCGAGGTTGAACGTCGCCCCCTTATGGATCTCGTAGCCGCCGTCCCAATCCGCCGGGGTGATCTGCTGTTCGAAGCGGATGCGGTCGCGGAGGTTCTTCACGCCGAACTTCGCTTCGACCTGATCCAACACGCGTTCGCGGAAGGCGGGGGCGTCGCGTTCCCAGTCGACGTGCGGCGATTCGTGGGTGACGGGGGCGAGGATATATAATGTCGAGCAGCCCGCCGGCGCCAGCGAGGGGTCCGTCACGCAGGCGTTCTGCACGTACACGCTGGGGTCCTCGGACAGCACGCGATCGGTTTCGATCTCGCGGAGGTTGCGCTCGTAGTCCTCCGCAATATAGATCGTATGGTGCGGCAGTTCCTCCTCGACCCCCTCAATGCCGAGGTACAGCATATAGGTGGAGCAACTGAACTTCTTCTTGCCGAGCTTGGCGTTCGTCCAGTTCTTCCGCAGCCGGTCCGGCACCAGGCGGGTCATCGCCCGGCCGAAGTCCGCGTTGATGACGAGGGCGTCGCAGCGGACGGTCTCGCCGTCGCCGCCCCCGTCGGAGGAACACTCCACGGCGACGGGCTTTTTCCCCTGGAATTGCAGGCCGGTTACCTCCGTGTCCAGTCGCAGATCGACGCCCAGTTCGACGGCGATCTCCGCCATGCGTTCGCTGACCGCGGCGCAGCCGCCGGTCGGGTGCCAGACGCCGTGCTCGTATTCCAGAAAACTCAGGATGCTGAACAGCGACGGGCAGCGGAACGGGCTCATGCCCAGATATTTACTCTGAAAGCTGAACGCCACCCGCAACCGCGGGTCGGAGAAGTGCCGTTTTAACTCCCCGTCGAGGCTCAACCAGGGCCGCACGTGCGGGAGCATCTTCGCCAAAGTGGGGTTGGCGAGGTCTTTCCAACTGCTAAAGGGGTTCTCCAGAATCGGCCGGAACTTGGCGAGCTTGACCCGATTCTCGGCGAGGAAATCGGCGAAGCGGCCGGCGTCGGCGGGGTTGATGGCGGCGATCTGCCGTTCCATCTCCGCGACGTCCGGGGTGGCGTCCAGCCGGCCGCCGGAGCCGAAGTTCAGCCGATACTGCGGGTCCAGCCGCGTCATCGGGACCTCCGTCATCAGGTCCCGACCGACGGCGGCGAAGATCTCGCCCAGCACGCGGGGGTAGAGGAAGAAGGTGGGGCCAGTGTCGAACCGGAAGCGGCCCTCGGGCACGTCCGCCTCGATGGCGCTGGTGCGGCCGCCGGGCCGATCGCGGCGCTCCAGCACGGTCACCTGCGCCCCGGCGTGGGCCAGCAGCATGGCGGAGGCCAGCCCGCCGGGGCCGGCGCCGACGATCACCACCCGCGGCCCGCCGCCGGGGCGTTTGTTCCCCGAGCGTTCGGACCGTTCGCCGTCGACCACGGAGCGCCGGGAGGACGCGGTGCGGGCGGCTCGAAGCATGGCGGGGCAGACGGGGCGGGGCGGGCGGACCGGGTAGTATTGGCGCCACCCGCGATTCGACACCCACGATGGCGCCCCATGTGGCGAACGAACCTCCATGGGACGGCGAATTCGGGAGTTCGCCCGACTGCCTGACGGTGGGAACGCCCGGCCGACGCGATACAACGGGGGCGTGAATCTCGCAGGAAAGACCGCCGTCGTCACCGGGGCCGCCGTCCGGCTGGGGCGGGCCGTCGCGCTCGAACTGGCGGAACACGGGGCCGACGTCGCGGTGCATTACGGCTCCCACTCCGACGAAGCCGCCGCGGTCGTGCGCACGATCCAGCGGGAATACGGCCGCCGCGCCGTCGCCGTGCAGGCCGATCTGAGCGACCCCGTGCGCGCCGCCGCGGCCCTGTTCGCCGCGGTGAACAAGGAGTTCGGCCGGGCGGACGTGCTGGTCAACAACGCCGCGATCTACGAACCCGGCGACTTCGGAGCGATCACGGAGGATCACTGGGATCGCCATCTCGGTTTGAACCTCAAGGCGCCGTTCTTCCTCGCCCAGCGTTTTGCGGAGCAGTTCGATGGCGACGAAGGGGCAATCGTCAACATTCTCTGCCGCCGGGCGACCCGGCCGACGGCGGAGGACCTCCCCTACACCGCCGCCAAGGCCGGGCTGGCGGCGCTGACGAAGGGACTTGCCCTGAGGCTGGCGCCGAGAATCCGCGTCAACGGCGTCGCCCCCGGCGAGATGCTGCCGCCGACCGGCCGGCACACCGACCCGGAGGAATGGGATCGACAGACCGCCGCCCACATCCCCCTCCGCCGCGTCGGCGGGTCGGTCCCGGTCGCCCGGGCCGTCCGCTACCTTTGCGAAGCCGACTTCGTCACCGGCGAAACGCTGCACGTCACCGGCGGCGATCATCTCTGACAATGCAGAGGGGTGAAGGCGGACGGCGGAAGGGTCACAATGCCCCCGTTCCGTCCGCCTTCCGCTCTCCCCCCTCCGCCGTGAACCTCGACCGCGTCGTCGTCCGGGATCTGCTCTGCCGCGGCATCCTCGGCATTCATCCTGAAGAACGCGTCACGCCGCAGGCGGTGCGGGTGAGTTTGACGCTGGAATGCGATACCCGCCCGGCGGCGGCGTCGGAGCGGATCGAGGACGCCGTCGACTACAGCGCCGTCGCCGACCGGGCCCGCACGCTGGTGGAGACGGGCGGCTTTCAGTTGGTGGAAACGCTGTGCGACCGCATTGCCGCCGCCTGTCTGGAGGACCCGCGGGTGCGGGCCTGCGTGGTGCGCGTCGAAAAGCCGGACGCTCTGCCGGACGCCGCCGGCGTGGGCGTCACGATCCGGCGGGAGCAGGCCGACGAGGCCGATTGGGACACCCGCGAATTCATCGCGCCAACCGCAGACCGCTGAACTGCCAGCGGGCGTCGGCGGGGAAAAAGTTGCGGTAGGTCGACCGCAGATGCGTCGCGGAGGTCGCGCAGGAGCCGCCCCGCAGGACCCACTGGTCGCACATAAACTTGCCGTTGTATTCGCCCAGCGCCCCGGCCGGCGGGGCGTAGCCGGGGTAGGCGATATACGGGCTGGCGGTCCATTCCCACACCCCTCCGGCCAAGCCCCGCAGGCCGGGGCCGGGCGCCGGGGCAATGGGGTGCAGGCGTCCGCCGTCCGCCGTGTCGCCGGCGGCGGGGTCGTAGCCGGAAGCGTCCGCGGCGATCTCCCATTCCTGCTCGGTCGGCAGCCGCAGGCCCGGCTCGGACAGCCCCGCCCAGCGGGCGAAGGCGTCCGCCTCGTAATAATTGACGTGACAAACCGGCTCCGCCGGCTCGACCGGGGCCATGCCGGACAGGGTGAACGTCCGCCATCCGCCGCCTTTCTGGCGCTCCCAATACAGCGGGGCCTCCCACCCCTCCCGCTGCACCGCGGCCCAGCCGGCGGACAGCCACAATTCCGGCCGACGGTAACCGCCGTCCTCAATAAACGCGGCCCACTCCCCGCTGGTCACGGGACGGTCGGCGAGTTCGAAGGCGTCCCGCCAGACCCGGTGGCGGGGCTGTTCGTTGTCGTAACAGAAGGCGCCGGTGTCGCGGCCGACTTCATAGAGGCCCTCGCTGAACTGGGTGAATGACGAATGAGGAATGTCGAATGAGGCAGGGGCCTCCCGCTCGACTTGTTCGTCATTCGAAGTCCCGTCCCGATACGCCGGCCGCAGCGGGTTCCGCCAGAGCGTGTACTTGATATCCGTCAGCAACAATTCCTGGTGTTGCTGTTCGTGGTGCAGGCCGACTTCGATCAGGCGGGCGGTCTCGGCGCTTTCGTTCTGCGCCAACAGCTCCGCCATGTGCCGGTCGACATGGGCGCGGTAGTCGCACACTTCCTCCAGCGAGGGCCGCGTCAACATCCCGCGGGCGGCCCGGGCGTGCCGCGGGCCGAGGGCGTTGTAATACGAATTGAACAGGAAGCCGAACTTCGGGTGAAAGATCGGATACTTCGATAGATACGGCTTGAGCAGAAACGCTTCGAAGAACCAGGTGGTGTGGGCGAGGTGCCACTTCGCCGGGCTGGCGTCCGGCATCGGCTGGACGACGCAGTCCTCGGGGCTGAGCGGTTCGACCAGCGTCTCCGTGAAGGCCCGCACGTCGGTGAACCGCTCCGCGAGCGCCTCGCCCATCAGCGGGGTCGGGACGGCCGGGGCCGTTGCCGCCGCGGCGGGCGGCGCCGGAGCGGCGAGCGGGGACGCGGGGACGGCGGACATCGGCGAATCCTGCGGGGCGTGCGGCCGCCCGGGGCGGGCCTGATCAACGGCTCGCCGCACTGTACAGGCGACCGTTCCCGTTCCCACGGGGCAATTCCCCAACGGAACGCTTGGCGTTCCGTACTCCGCGGCCGGTCAGCCGTTCGCCGGAGCGGCGAACTCCTGCCAACGGTCCGCGGCACCGGCGGGCGACGCGGCGGCGTAGGCCCGCAGAAAGCGGGCGAGGGCCGTGCGGGGCACGTTCGGCAACCCCCGCCGCAATCGGGCCAGGTCCCGCCGGCGCCGACGCCGCGTCAGTCGGACGGGGAAGGCGACAGCGTCGAGGTCGATCACCCAAGCCCGCACCGTCACGTCGGCGTCGCCGGCGGCGAGGCGGGTGATGAGCACGTTGTTCGGCTTCAGATCGCGGTGGCTCGCCCCGGCGGCGTGCAGCGTCCCGAGCAGCCGGCCGACCGCCGCGGCGTAGCGGCCGGCGATCCGCAGCCGGTCCGCCGCCGGCAACTCCGCGAGGCGGCGTTCGGCCATCGCCAGGTCCTCGGTGCCCTCGACCCAGTCCGTCAGCAGCCACGCCGGGCGTTCGATCTGCCAGCGGTGCGGCGCGGTGCAGGCCAGTGCCCGGGGCGTCTCCACCCCCGCGGCCCGCAGCCGGGCGGCGTAGACGTACGTCAGCACCGTCCGCCGGGTTCGCACGAGCGTCGCCCAGCGCTTGAACCGGGTCTTACGGTGAATCCGTTTCCAGCAGACCGCCGCCGGCCCGGCCGGCAGGGCCAGTTCGCTCCGCAGCACGACCGCGGTATTGCCCGCTTTTTGCAGGACGGCGTCGGGGTCGGGGCAGTCGTCGGCGGCAATCAGGGCGGCGAGACGGTCGGCGCCGAACTCCGCCACCGCCCAGCCGCGCCCGCGCTGGGTGACGAGGCGAAGCGGGGCGTCGGCGACGGACGGGGCGAACATGCGGCGGTTCTAGAAGAGCCGTGGCTCCGGTGCGACCCTACGTCCTGAGCGGGTCGGCCGGATGAATTGCCGCGAGCCCAAGACGGGAAACGGATTCGGCCCCGCCGTAGGGGTGCAGTTGTTGTGCCTGCCAGCACGCCGCAGACGCAGACGCAGACGCAGACGCAGACGGACCGAACCTATGATCAAAGCCTATGGAGACTGGCTGGTCGACGCCATTGAGGGCCACCTCCCGCCCCGCTTTTTTCGACGCTGACGCTCCCCGGCACGCCGCAAGTGCGCCCGGCCGAACCTGCGGAAACACGACGTGACAAGGCGATTCTCGCTCGAGAACTCCGTCACCCGCTCACGGCGTAGAGCGGCGCCCGGCGCGCCCCACAGGTCGTCAGTAGCGCTTGGCTCAGAGGCCCGCCATCTCTCGCAGCCGTTTGCGGAGGCGTCGTTCCTCCGCCTGATCGGCATGCCAATCGTGCCGAACCGCGCGCCACAGTGCCAAGGCCATCAGCAGGATCACGAAGGTGAACGGGAGCGCGAAGACGATGGTCGCGGTTTGCAGACCCCTGACCCCTCCCGCGAGCAACAGACTCGAGGCAATGCCGGCCACCAGCAGGCCCCAGAGCACCTTCACACGCGAACTTGGATCGGGAGTTCCCCCGGTGCTCATCATGCCCAGCACCAGCGTGGCCGAATCGCCCGACGTGATGAAGAATACCAGCACCAGTAGGGTGGCCACGGCCGACAGTGCCGTGCTCATCGGCAGGGCGTCGAACAGGGTGAACAACGCCGTCGAGACGTCGGCCTCGACGGCCTCGGAAATCGGCACATGCTGCCAGATCTCCAGGTTCAGAGCCGCCCCGCCGAACACCGAAAACCACGCGAATGCTGCGAGCGTGGGCGCCAGCATGGTACCGACGACGAACTCGCGAATCGTGCGGCCGCGTGAGACGCGCGCGATAAAGAGGCCGACGAACGGCGACCAGGAAATCCACCACGCCCAATAGAAGACGGTCCAGTCGCCCACCCAGGCGCTGTCGCGAAACGGCGTGGTCCGCAGGCTCATCCGCACGAAATCGCTGAGGTAGGCGCCCAGGGTGGAGGTGAAGGTGTCGACGATCGCCACCGTCGGCCCCAGCAAGAACACGGCCACGGCCAGCAGGCCTGCGACCACAAGGTTGATGCTGGACAACCACTTGATGCCGCGTTCGACGCCGGTGACCGCCGAGGTCAGGAATAAGGCCGTCGCCACGCCGATGATGGTCAGTTGCGATGCGGCGCCCACGGGCACGCCGAACACGCGGTTCAGGCCGCTGTTGATCTGCATGGCGCCGATCCCCAGCGAGGCTGCCACGCCGAAGGCGGTGGCGATGACGGCCAGCACGTCGAACAGAATCGAGAGCTTGCGGACAGGAGCCCAAGGTAGCGAGGAAGTGACCGTGCTGACGAGCGCGGCGCCGTTGCGTCGACACTGGAAGAAGGCGATCGCGAGCGAGACCACCGAATAGATCGCCCAAGGATGCAGGCCCCAGTGGAAGAACGCGTAGCGCATTCCCGCGTTGGCCGCCTCCGGCGTGCCGGCGGCGACGCCCGGCGGCGGCGAGGCGTAGTGCGACATCGGTTCGGCCACGCCCCAGAACACCAACCCGATGCCCATGCCGGCCGCGAACAGCATGGCGAACCAGGCGAAGACCGAGAACTCGGGCTCCTCATCCTCGGTCCCCAGACGAAGGTTGCCGAAGCGGCTGAACGCCAGCCAGAAGCAGAACGCCACGAGCGCCAACACGGTCCACAGATAAAAGAAGCCGAAGTTCCGCGTGATCTGCGCCAGTGCCGCGTCGAAGACGGCAGCCATCGACTCGGGAGCGATCAGGCCCCAGACCACGATGATCGCAATGAGTCCTGCCGAGATCAGTAGTTGCATGACGTCCCTGGTAAACGCGATCTGGAACCCCTCTCCACTGGTCTTTTACGGACGCAGTTTTTCTACAGACACAGTAACAAGGACGACGTCCGCAGCGCCGTCCCATAGAACGTCGCTGTCAATGCGGGCGAGGCGGCTGGGGCAGGAACGCCGCGGAGGCCCCGGAACGGGCGGCCCGCGATTCCGGGGGAAAGCGATCGGGCTTCGCGGGTTCCGGGGCGTCCGGTCGATCGGCCCCAGCCGCCCATGCTGCTGAAAGATCGCACGCCGGGGCTGCCCCAGGCCCCCGTCGGCGAACCGACGAGGGAGCCGAACCTGTCTCAAGTCCAGCGGTTACGACGAATCGAACCCGCACAAGTGCATGGCGTTCGGTGCGAGCCACGGCCCTCGACCATGCAGCCCGCTATTTCAGCACGGCGTCCTGGTCGAACCGCGTGCCGGGGGTCACCTTGGCCTTCACGCCGGCCGCGTCGAGGGCGAAGGCGGGCAGGATCTCCACGGTCACGCCCTCCGCGACGACCGCCCCGGCGGCCTTCAGCCAACCATGATGCAGGGCCGTCAGCGCCGCCTTGGCGGTGGCGGGGCTGTCGGCGCCCTCGGCGTTCTTGACGGGGTTGAACTCCCGGGCCCGGTCGGTCTCCACCACCGGCGCCACGTCCGCCAGCGGGAGGGCGTCGAAGATGAAGCGTTCGAACTTGTAGGCGTTCGGCTCCGCCGGCTCGACGGGCTCTCCGGCGTCGTTCAGGTGCGGCACCTTCTTATGGGCGACGTGAAAGGGCAGCCCGGCGCCGGCCCCCGTCTCGTCGAACCGCTGGCCTTCGTCCGCCAGCCGTTCGAGGAAGGACCGCTCGAAGCAGTGGATCGCGGTGTTGCCGGCCCACAGGAGCAGGCCGCCGTCGGCGTCCGTCTTCGCGGCGACGTCGTCCGGAAGGTCGCTGTATTCGATGATCTGGGTCACCCCGTCGACGTCGCAGACCACGCCCATTTTCTCCGCCGGGGCGACCTTCGCAACGACCTTCGTGCTGACCTGCCCGCCCAGCCGCTTGTGGGCGCCGAGGAACGCCGGGTCGCAGACGATCGCGGTCGGGTTGTCGACCTGGTGGTAATAGAGGGTCGAGACGCTGCGCTCCCGCATGTCCTCCAGCACGCCGCGGTTCTTCAGCGCCGCGACGAGCCCGCCGTGGCCGTCCGGGCTGACGGCGACCTCGTCCTTCGCCGCCAGCAGCGCCCGGCCGGTGGCGTCGTCCACGGCGGGCATCGTGCCCTGGCGGAAGAACACGACGTTCTCCTCGCCGAGGCCGTAGTAGTCCCGGGCGGCGAACTCCGCCCGGGTGGGGGCGTCGGTGGCGGGGCTGGTCATCACGTACAGCGGGATCGCGACGCCGGCCGCCCGGGCGCGGGCCTTCAACTGGCCGGCGAGCAGCTCGAACAGCGTGGCCCCGCTGACCGGGCCGACGGGGAACATGCCCTTGGGTTTGTCGAACCCCAGCCGCGTGCCCTGCCCGCCGGCGACGAGAATCGCCCCCACGGCGCCGCTTTTCAGCAGCTCCTCGCCGACCGCGGACGCCGCCTGTCGGTCGGCGGCCTCCCGGTCCGTCGTCGCCAGCCGCACGACGGCGGCCGGCGGGGCGGCCCGACCGGCGGCCGCGGCGCCGTCGCCGGAGGCGTCCGGGCCGGACCGTTTCGCCTCGTACAGCCGACGGGCGGCGGCGAAGTCCAGGTCGGCCAGTTGCGTCGCCAGGCGGTCGCGGCCGGCGTCGTCCAGTTCGTCCCAGAAGCGCAGCAGGTGTGCGTCCCCGGTGGCGTGGAGACGGGCGACGAGATCCGGCGGGGGGGCGGTCGGCATCAGGCGAGGCGACGGGGCGAAGCGAAGCACGGGGCGGTTCGGCCGGGAGTGTCTCGCACGCCCCGGGAGGGCGAAAGGGCCCGGCCCGGTGATTCACGCCAGCTTCACCTCCGCGTCCGCCCGCCGCCGCCGCGTCCGACCGCGTCCGACCGCGGCGACCCTTGCCGGATCGGCCGCCCCGCAGGACCCTTGCACTTCCGTTTTGAGCCTCCCCGAAAGCCGTGTGATGAAGAAGATCGCCCAGGTCGTCCGCAACGTGCCGCAGCACTGGGTGGGGGACGGCTTCCCGGTTCGCAGCCTGTTCTCCTACGCCCAGGGGGAGGCGTTCGATCCCTTCCTGCTGCTCGACTACGCCGGGCCGGCGGAGTTCCCCCCCGCCGAGGGCAAACGCGGCGTGGACGTGCACCCGCACAAGGGGTTCGAGACCGTCACGATCCTGTACGAGGGCGGACTAGCCCACCGCGATTCCAGCGGCGGCAGCGGGACTCTCGGCCCCGGCGACGTGCAGTGGATGACCGCCGCCAGCGGCGTCGTGCACGAGGAGTTCCACAGCGAAGCCTTCACCCGTCGGGGCGGGGCGCTGGAGATGGTTCAACTCTGGGTGAACCTGCCCGCGAAGGATAAGTCCGCCCCGCCGCGGTATCAGGACCTGCGGGCCGCCCAGTTCCCGCACGTCGACCTGCCGAACGGCGCCGGCTCCGTCCGCGTGATCGCCGGGGAGTTCGACGGCGTCCGCGGGCCGGCCCAAACCTTCACCGCGATGAACGTCTGGGACCTGCAACTGAACGCCGGCGGCGAGGCGGCCTTGAGGGCGCCGGAGGGGCACACGGCCGTCCTCGTCGTGCAGCGGGGTGAACTGTCCGCGAACGGGACGGCATTGCGAGGCGTCGAACTGGCCCGGTTCGAGCGGGAGGGCGAGGCCGTGACGCTGACCGCGGAGACGCCGGCCCGGGCCCTGTTCCTGACCGGGGAGCCCCTGAACGAACCGGTCGTCGGGCAGGGGCCGTTCGTGATGAACACCCGCGAGGAGATCCGGCAGGCGATCCAGGACTTCCAGACCGGCCGGATGGGCACGCTGGACTGAGCCCTCCGGCTACCGCGGCAGGTCGCCCCAGGTAGCGGCCACGGCGCTGACCAGCAGCGTGGTGCCGACCAGCGCCAGGCACCAGCGCCCCAGGCCGCTTTCGTGCGGACGTTCGGCCGCCGGCCGCACCGCCCCCGCGGCCAGCCAGGCGCCGAGCGCGGCGAAGAACAACCACTGCCAGGGCTCGGGGGACATCGCGGGACGGAGCGAGGACAGAACGCGGAACCCCCAACGCTACGTCACGAATCGCCCGCCGCAATATTTTCCGGCTCCGCTTCGCTCTTCGCCCGCCCTGGTTCGCCGTCGCCGCTAGGCGGCGCGCGTCGGTAAACAGTCGCGCCGCCTAGCGGCGACGGCGAACCCGGGGGAGGCGTTTGAGGGTGCCGGCCCTCAGAGGTGCCGCAGGGCGAGCGTCACGCTGTAGATCACCACTGCCCCGGTCACCGCGGTGCCGAGCAGCAGCACGAACCGACCCAGCCGCAGGTTCTTTTTGGCGATGATCTGGGCCAGCGTGCAGATGAACGCCGCGAGGCCCATCTTGAACCAGACCATCCCCTTCACCCCCCAACCGGCGATGAAGTAGTCCGCAATGGCGTTGCTCTCGCGGAACTGCCCGCTGGCGAGCAGCAGGTAGGTGAGCAGGATGTCCAGAAACGCCGTCAGCAAAAACGCCGTCGTTTCGGACTCCAGCGGCAACTCGCCCAGCGGCAGCCGGGACCGCCAGCCGCGGGGCGACTCCCGTTCGTCTGGCGTATCGGAGGCGGGATCGGTCACGCCGCGAGTTTATCGCGAAACGCCTTCGGGGGAGAACCGAACGGGGGGCGGCTATCATCGGCGCCCCGATTGCTCCCGTCCGCCGGAATCCGCCGATGCCCCGCCCCGCCCCGTCGTTGCTTCCCGGTTCGCTCGCCGTGGCCGCCCCGTTGGCCGTCGCGGTGCTGCTGGCCGTCGGCGCCCTCCCCGCCCGGGCGCAGGACGACGCCGCTCCGCTGAGCGTCCACTACGGCTTCGGCGAACTGGACATCTTAAAGGTCGAGGACCGCAGCGAATTGCTCCGCACCGCCGACTTGAACGGCGACGGCCTGACGGACCTGTTGCTCTCCGACGACTCGAACAGCCGGCTTGACCTGTTCCTCCAACGGAACCAGTCCGAGGCCGCGGAGGCCGGCAAGGAGGAGGGCGCCGACGCCGCGGACGTCAACGCCCTGCCGGACTCCGCCCGCTACGAGCACGTCAAGCTGTCCGTGGACCGGGCCGTGCTGGGGCTGGCGACGGGCGACTTCACCGGGGACGGTCGCACGGACATCGCCTACGTCGGCGATCCGGACCGGCTGATCCTCGTCGTCGCCCCGGAAGGCGACACGCCCGGCAGTTCCGACTGGACCGCCACCGCGGAACTGGACCGCCGCGAACGCCGCCTGCCGGACCTGCAATCCAGCTCCGGACTGCTCGCCGCCGGCGACCTGACGGGCGACGGCCGGCCGGACCTGGTGGCCCTCGGGCAGCGGGTGACCTACCTGCTGCCCGGCTCCGCGTCCGGCACGCTGGAGGCCGCGATCGAGATCCGCAACACCTCCGACGACCTCTCGCTGGCCCAGATCGCCGACCTAGACGGCGACGGGCTGGCCGACCTCTCCTACACCGCCCTCGTGGGCGACGACCGCGTGTTCGCCGCCCGCCTGCAGGAGCCGGCGCCCCGGCCCCGCGGGGAGGCGGCGGACGACGTGAAGGAGGAAGTCCGCAACGCCCTCGGCCCGGAGTTGCGGTTCGATCTGAAGGACCCCCGCAGCGTCACGCTGGGCGAGGCGTTCCCCGACGAACCCGGCGTCGAGGTGCTGGCGATCACCGGCGCCACCGGCCGCCTGACGATTCGCAAGGTCCGCCGGCCGAAGCTGAGCGACGCCGCGGACGGCGCCGCCGAAGAGAACCTCGCCGGGCGAAAACTCACCCAGTACGGCTTCGGCGGCCGGGGTGACCGGGACTTCGCGGTCGGCGATCTCGACGGCGACGGTCTGGCGGACGTGGTCGTCTCCGACCCGGCGGGCGCCCGCGTGATCCTGTTCCGGCAGACCGCCGCCGGCGGGCTCGATCTGGGCACGGCGTACCCCTCGCTGGCCGGCATTTCGCAGGTGCGGATTGGCGACGCCGACGGCGACGGCTCCGGCGACCTGTTCGTCCTCAGCAAGACGGAGGAAACTCTCGGCCGCAGCGTTTGGGAAGACGACCGTCTGACCTTTCCCGTCCCGGTGACCGGCGTGGAGAACCCCGTCGCCTTCGCACTGATCCAACCGCAGGGCGCCAACCGCGCGGGGGCGTTCGCGGTGACGAGAAACGACCGCCGCGACTATTCCCTCGGGCTGGTCGGGGCGCCGGAGAAGTCGATCAAGTTGGACATCTCCAGCGATCCGGACCGCCTGGAAGTCGCGGATCTGGACGGCAACGGCGCCGGGGACCTTGTGCTGTTTCCGGGCCGCGGCAAGGAGTTGTTGGCGTTCGGCATCGGCGGCGACGGCAAACCGATCCCCATGAAAAGCGAGGGCCTCGGCCCCGGCGAAACCACCCCCGGGGCCTTCTTCGCCGGCTTCCTCCCCCCCGAACCGGAGGCCGGAGACGGCGGAGAGAACGGCGAACCGGCGGCCCCGCAGCCGGACGTGCCGACGATCCTCGTCGCCCGCGACAACCTCGCCCGGGACCTCACCGCCCGAGCCGGCCGCACCGGCGTGACGCCGGGCTCCCCGGAGGCCGAAGCCGGGGCCGGCAACCCGACGCTGCGGTGGTCCGTCCGCGACCAGTTCAACGCCGGCGAGGCCGCCGCCAAGATCGCCGGCGCCGTGACCCTGGACGTCGACGACGAGCCCGGCAACGAGGTGATTCTCATCGACTCCGGCGTCGACAAGCTGCGGATCTACAAGCGGGACGGCTCCCAGTTCGCCGCCGCCGGGGAGATCGAAACCGGCGCCCTGGACTACATCGACGCCGCGGTCGCGGACCTCGACGGCGACGCCCGGGACGACCTGCTGCTGTTCGGCCAGGGCCGCTTCGCCGTGCTCTACGCCGGCCGCACCGACCCCGAACTGACCGAGTTGGCGAACTACGAAACCGACCTCGACCGCACCTTCCTCGCCGACAGCTTCGTCGGGGACCTCAACGGCGACGACAAGCCGGACGTCGCCGTGCTGGACGTCCGCAGCCACTACGTGGAGATCCTGCGGCCGACGGACTCCGACGTGGAACGGGCGCTGTACTGGAAGCTGTTCGAGGAGAAGAACTTCGACGGCGAGGGCGGCGGCGGCCTGCAGCCCCGCGAGGGCGCCATCGCCGACGTCACCGGCGACGGCCGCAACGACCTGATCCTGCTGATCCACGACCGCGTGCTGATCTACCCCCAGGATGATGGCGTCGGCCCGGAGGAGGAGAAGAGCGAAGTCGGCGTGGGGACGGAATGAGTCGCGGCCGGTTCGCCGCTCACGTCCGCCGCCGCCGCGGCCTCTGGATCGCCGGCGGCGTGCTGGCGGTGCTGCTCGTGCCGTACGTCACGGCGTTTGTATGCCTGCGCCGCTATCGCACCGTGGACTTCCTATACTTCCCGCCGAAATCCGGGACTCGACAGCAAGTCGTCAGCGGCTCGTACCGACTGCACTCGTTCGCCGGCGGCTGGGACGTCGCCCCGAAGCTGTACGAGGCATTCATCCCGATCCACCAGTGGCTCCTCGGCGGAATGACGACCGAGGAGTACTACACCCTCTCGCCGGCCGAACGGGCGGAGGAACCGCAAGACATGTGGGTCCGGTACGATCCGAACCATTGAGCCGCTCCCGCCCTCACACCCCGACCGCGACGCCGGCCATCAGCCAGCGGTCGAGGGCTCGCAGGGCGGCGGGGGAGAGCGGGGCGTCGCCGGTCAGGCGGACTTCGGCCCGGGCGCCGGTCTCCCGCCAGCCGGCGGCGGCGGCGAGCGTCGCCGGGGCGCTGCGGCGGCCGTCTTCCCCGCACAGCAGCACCCGCTTGCCGGCCAGGGCGGCGGCGGAGAGGTGCGTCGGCGGGAGCGTGCCCCCGGCCAGCAGGGCGGCGCCGGCGAACCACTCCGGCCGGGCGCTCAGCAGGGCCGCGGCGGCGTCCGCCCCACTGCCCAGGCCGGCCAGGTAAACGCGTTCGGTGTGCACGTTCCACTCGGCCTTCACCGCGGCGACCAGCGCCGGCAGGCGGTCGGCCACGTCGCAGACCGCCCGGTCGGACCAACCGAACCCGGTGCCCCCGGCCGCCCCGCAGGCGGCGCCGCGGACGGACAGGCCGAGGTAGTTCCGGTCGCTCACGCCCCGCATGACGGCGTGCAGGGTGTGCTCGCTGGAGCCGGTGTCGTGCAGCCAGACGACCAGCGGGTAGGCGTAGCCCGGTTCGTACCCCTCCGGCACGGCGACGGCGCTGGGCAACCGCCGATCCCGTAGCGGATCGGCGGAGACGAACGGCATATCGCCCCCCACCCGGCCGAAGCGGGCCGTCAGCGCCGCCGTCAGCGGGTCCGCGGTCGCCCGCGCCGCCGGTTGGGCGAAGGCGGGCGAGACGGCGGCGGAGAGACGGGAAAGGGGCACGGTCGCTTCCAGGCGGGGGTGAGGGGAAAAACCATCCCCGGCGGAGTCGCCGGGGGGGCGGGCGGTCAGGGAGCGTCCTGCGACCTGAACCGCGGAAGAGTCAGCGACGGACCGTCGTCTGCAGCAGGCGCCGACAAGCCGGTCGGCAGGTAGTCGTCCTCGTCGTCCCCGGCGGGCGCCGGGACGGCGGCGGGAACCGGAGCGGCGGCGGGAACCGGGACGGGCGCCGCGGCGGCGGCCGGCTCCGGAACGAGCGCCGCAACCGGGACCGCGGCGGGATCGAGCAGCATCTCGATCGTCAGCCGTTTGCCGGGGCAGGCGGTGGCGGCGACGGCGTCGTGCGGCAGCACGCGGTCGGCGGGGACGTCGTAGCGGTCCCGCAGGAAGGCGATCAGCCGCCGGGCGGCGTCCAGTTGGGCGGGGCTCGGGTCGACGCTCTCGAAGTCGCCCACCAGACAGACGCCGACGCCGCGTTCGTTCTCCGCCCGACGGCCGGCGTGGGCGCCGGCGAGCTGGTCCCGCCAGCGGAAGGTGGCCTCGACGGCTCCGTCGGTCATGCCGTCGCCGTTGCCGATAAGGAAGTGGTAGCCGATCCCCCGCCAGGGGTTGCCGTCGGCGTCGCGGCGGCGGCTGTGGGCCCGGTGGATCGCCTCCACGCTGCCGGCCTCCGTCGCGGTGTGATGCACGACGATCCAGCGCCAGTCGCGTTCTTCCACGTCGTCGCCCGGCGCCCAGTCCCCCGCGGCCGCCTCGTTCGGCAGCGCGGCGGTCCCCGTGGGGGGGGCGGTCGGCGCCGCGGAGGCGGGGGCCGGCTTGAGCGGCGGCGGCGGCGTTGCGGGCGTCGGGAGTTCCGGGGGAGCGGGAACCGGGGCCACGGAGTCCGCGGGAGCGGGAACCGCGGTGCGCCCGGTCGGGGCGACCGCCTCCGGGGCGGGCGTCTCCGGGGTGGGGAGCGGCGCCGGGGTCGGCGTGCCCCGCAAGCGTTGCATCACCTTCGGGGAGACGCGGAAGGCGGTCGGCGGCGCCGCGACAATCGGCTCGACGAACAGCCCCGTCGCCGTGATGCCCAGCGCCACCGTCGCGATGCGCAGCGGAGCGGGCAGAACGACGGGCACAGGCGGAAGGGGGCGGGCGAGCGGAACAGGCGCGGCCGGCGGGGCCGACGACCGCGGAGAAGCGGCGGGGGCGGGACTCTAAAAGCGCCCTCGGAGGGGGTCAACGTGCAGTTTCGCGCCCGAAGTGTGCGGCGATCCTAGCGCTCCCGCAGGGGGTGGGGATGGGCATCGCCGGGGGACCTTGCGGGGGGTCGGGGGACCGCAAACTCGCCCCCGCCCGCCGATTCGGCAAGTCCGCCCGCCCCCCGCAACTTTGCCCCACGACCGAAAGGGTGGCGCCGTGGGGGGGGGCGGTAGGGGTCCCGCATCCGTATTCTGAAGTGCCCCGCGGCCCCGGAGGGTCCCGTCGTTCGCCCCGCGCGGGGGGCCTCTCGGCCGCATTCGTTTCCCGTCCCGGATTCCGTCCCCGCCGATGTTCGAGGTCCTCGGCCGGAGCGTGACGCGGGGGTGGCCGCTCGTGCTGACGGTCTGGACGCTGGTGTTGGCGGCGGTGTGGTCGGCCCGGCCGGACTGGAACGCGGTCACGGCGGACGGCGAATTCGCCTTCCTGCCGGAGGACGCCCCCAGCCTCGCCGCGGAGCGGCAGTTTCGGGAGCGCTACGGCACGGACCTGCTGCGCAGCTCGATCGTCTTGGCCGTCAGCCGCCCGGCCCGCCCCGGCGGCCTCACCGGCCCGGAGGACGCCCCGGCCGACGACCCCGACGCCCACGACGAGCGGTTCCTCTCCGAAGTCCTGCTGCCGGAGCTGCGAGAAACGCTGATCGCCGGCGGCTTCGCCCCCTCGAACCTGCCGTTTGGGGACCTACCGCCCGAAGACCCGCCGGCCGAGGAGACGCCCCAGCGGGCTCCCCCGGCCCCGCCGAAGCCGGGCGCCCGCCTGCTGATCGAGAAAGAGGAAGAGGGGGCGGCGCCGACGGACGAGTTTCTCGTGGCGGCGGTCCTCACCCCGCGGGACCGGGTCGTCGGGCCGCTGTTCGAGAGCCGGGACGGGCACGCGGCGCTGATCGTGCTCGGCCTGCGGACGGAGTTCGGCGAGACCCGCAACGCCCCGCTGGTGACGGCGGTGGAAGAGCTCGTGCGGCGGCTCCGCCTCAGCGGGGTCCTGCCGGCCGGACTGGAACTGGCCGTCAGCGGCACCGCCGTGGTCGGCCGCGATCTGCGGGAGGCGACGGAGCGCAGCGGCGCGGCCACGCACCTCGCCTCACTGATTCTGGTGATCGGCCTGCTGCTGGCGATCTACCGAGCCCCGCTGCTGGCGGCGGTCCCGCTGATCACGGTGGTGGTCGCGGTGGAAGTGGCCCTCAGCCTGCTCGCCCTGGCGGCCGGAAGGGGTTGGTTCTCCCCGTTCATGGGGTTGGAGGTGTACGTCACCGTCGTCGCCTACGGGGCGGGGGTGGATTACTGCATGTTCCTCACCGCCCGGTTCCGGGAGGAACTCGACGCCGCCGCCGCCGGGTCGCTGGTCCCTGCCGGCCGTGGCGCCGGCGGAGGTCTGCGGCGGTCCAAAGGGTGGTCCAGCGCCTTGGGGGCGGCGTTGGCGAAGGTCGGGCCGGCGTTGGCCGCGAGCGCCGGCACCACGGTCGTGGGCATCGGGATGATGGGCTTCGCCGAGTTCGGCAAGTTCCAGCAGGCGGCGTTGGGCATCGTGACCGGGCTGATCTGCGTGACGGCCGCCTCGCTGACCCTCGCCCCGGCCCTGCTGGCCCTGCTGGGACCGTGGGCGTTCTGGCCCAAGATCCCGCACGGCAAGCCGGCGGCGGAGGGCGGCTGGCTGCCGGCGGGCTCCAGCTCCAGCCGCCAGCGGCGGATGCGGCGTTTCTGGAGCGGGCTGGCCGATCGCGTCTGCGACCGGCCCGGCCGCTGGCTGCTGGGCGCCCTGGCGGCGATGGCGCCGTTCGCGGTCGTCGGCGCCCTCGGGCAGGACCGTCTCACCTACGGCCTGCTGAGCGAACTGCCCGAGAACGCCCCCGGCGTCCGCGGCGTGGACGCGGTGCGGCGGCACTTCCCCCCGGGCGAGATGGGGCCGGCGACCGTGCTGCTGACCAGCCCCGTCCGCCCCGACGGCACGGCGCTGGACTTCCGCGACCGCGACGCCGACGGCCGCGGGTTGGTCGACGACCTCACCAAACGCCTGTGGGAACGGCGGGAAGAACTGGGTCTGGCGTCGGTCCGGAGCCTGTCCGCCCCGCTCGGCGCCGGCGAGAACGCCCCCGACCTGACCGTCGAGGGGGACGGCGGCCGGCTCGCCGCCGTGCTCCGCCGGGCCGCGGCCGCGGCGGGCGTGCGGGACTACTACATCGCCGGCGCCGACGCCGCCGCCGGCCGGACCGTGCGGTTCGACGTGATCTTCGAGGAGGACCCCTTCACCCGCGGTTCGATCGACCGGCTCGAGGGCCTGCGAGACGCCGTGCACGAGGAGCTGCCGCCGGACCTGGCCGGCGCCGACGTCGCGGTGCTGGGGGCGACGGCCAGCCTGGCGGACCTCGCCGCCGTCACCGCCCGCGATCAGACGCGGATCAACGCGCTGGTGCTGTTGGGCGTCTACGTGGTGCTGGTGTTACTGCTCCGCCGGTTGGCGCTGTCGGCCTACCTCATCGGCACCGTGGCGCTGGGCTACCTGACGACGCTGGGGGCGATCATCGCCCTGTCGCACCTGGGGGCCTGGTGGGTCGGTACGCCGGGGGGCTTCGCCGGGCTGGACTGGAAGGTGCCCACGCTGCTGTTCACGATCCTGGTGGCGGTGGGGGAGGACTACAACATCTACCTCGTCACCCGGGTGGACGAGGAGCACGCCGCCGCCCGCGGCCCCGGCGTGAGCGAATCGCAGGCGGCGGTCCGCGGCGTGCGGACGGCGCTGGCCCGCACCGGGGCGATCATCAGCGCCTGCGGGCTGATCATGGCGGGGACGTTCGCCGCGATGATCTTCGGGGAACTCACCGGCATGGTGCAGCTCGGCGCCGCCCTCGCCGCCGGCGTACTGCTGGATACGTTCGTCATCCGTCCGGTACTCGTGCCGGCGTATCTGGCGCTGCTGCACGGCGGGCGATTCGGCCGCCTCGGCCGCTGGCTCGGCGCGGCGAGCGACGGATCGCCCGCTTCGACGAACTTCCCCTTGACGAACTCGACGCCCGTTCACTACAGATCGACACCCGCCGAACAGCGCCGCTCCAACGCCGAGCCCCTCGCCACACGCGAGCCGGGCTGACAGCTAATAGCGGAGGTGGGAATCGAACCCACGACCTACGGCTTATGAATCCGCCGCTCTAACCCCTGAGCTACTCCGCCGGGTTCCGCCGAACCGGCCGTCCTCGCGGACGCACGGGTCGATCGGGGGCGGGATGATACCGACCCGCCGCCGGAAGGGAAACGGGACGACGGCGGGAGGTTCGCGGTTTTCGGGGTCGGGCGGGGGATTTTTCGTCGGTCCGCCGCGGCGCTTGAGGCGCGGGTACACTGAAGACAGTCCCCCCACCCTACCCCGGGCCGTGCCATGCAGTTCGTCCGTCGGGTTCGCATGGAGGCCCTGCTGGGCCGTCTGCCGGCGCCGGAGCCGCCCGCGGAGTTCCGGCTCGTTCCCTGGCGGGACAATCTGATTGAGGAACACGCCGCCGCCAAACGGGACGCCTTCGCGGAGGAACCGGACAGCCTGCTCTTCCCCGCGCTCGCCACTGTGCGGGGCTGTCGGGCGCTGATGGCGGACATCGCCCGTCAGCCCCTATTCCTCCCGGAGGCCACCTGGCTGGCGGTGCGACGCAGCGATCTGTTCGACGAACCGGCCGGCGGGGCCGCGGTGGGGACGATTCAGGGTCTCGGCGGCGGGCGGGGCGTGGGGGCGATCCAGAACGTCGGCGTCGTCCCGGAGTGCCGCGGCCTCGGCTTGGGTCGGGCGCTGCTGGTGCGGTCGCTATACGGCTTCGCCCAGCGGGGCTATCGCCGGGTCTACCTCGAAGTCACCGCCGACAACGCCCGCGCCCTCACGCTGTACCGCAGCGTCGGCTTCCGCCCGGTCCGCACGCTCTACAAACCGCTCAAGGGCGAAACGGCGGGGGTTTAAGGAGGGAGGAGGGAGGAGGGGTGAGGGAGGAGTCACGGGGCCGCCGTGTTTCCTTCTCCCCCTCCTCCCCCCTTCCCCCTCCCCGATGTCCCCCGTGGTTGTCGGCCCCGCCCGGCGGACGGACACTCGCCGTATGCCCGCACCGTCTCCTTCGCTGCCCGTTCCCACCGCCGCGGCCCGGCCGAGCACGCAGCACCGCACGCTGGCCAACGGGCTGACGGTCCTCGTCGAACCGATGAAGCGCGTCCAAAGCGCCGCCTTCTCCCTGATGGTGCCCGCCGGCAGTTCGCTCGATCCCCCCGGTAAGAACGCCTGCGCCGCCCTGCTGTGCGACCTGCTGACCCGCGGCAGCGGCGACCTCGACAACCGCGGCTTCACCCACGCCCTGGACGACCTCGGCGTGAACCGCGGCGAATCCGTCGGCGCCAGCCACCTCTCCGTCTCCGCCGCCACCGTCGCGGAGAATCTTCCCAAAGCCCTTCGCATCTACCGGGACCTGTTCCGCGATCCCCACCTCCCCGAGGAGGAATTCGCCCCCGCCGCGGACGGCCTCCGCCAGAGCCTGCGGGCCATCGAGGACGAACCGGCCCAACGGGTCATGCTGGAGCTCCGCCGCCGCACCTACCCGGCCCCCTGGGGCCTGCCGACCGACGGCACCCTGTCCGGCCTGGACGCCCTCACGTACGCCGACGTCGTGCACCTCCACCGCACGGCCGTCCGGCCCAATCACGCGGTCCTCGCCGTCGCCGGGCACGTGGACCCGGAGGCCTGGTTCGACCTCGCCGCGGAGTGCTTCGAGGACTGGGAAGAAAAGCCCGACCCGCCGATCGAACCCGGCCCCCGCGGCCCGGCCCGGGACCACCTGCACCACGACGGCGCCCAGACGCACATCGCCCTGGCCCTGCCCGCCGCGGCCTACGGCGAGCCGGGCTACTACGAGGCCTGGGCCGCCGCCGCGATCCTCGGCGGCGGGATGAGCAGCCGGCTGTTCACGGAGGTCCGGGAGAAGCGTGGCCTGTGCTACAGCGTCTCGGCCAGTTTAAGCGGTCTGAAGGCCGGCCCGGGACCGGACGCGGCCCAGGAGGGCCGGCTGTTCTGCTACGCCGGCACCACCGCGGAGCGGGCCCAGCAAACGCTCGACGTGTTGCTGGAGGAACTGACCCGCCTGCGCGACGGCGTGACGAAGGACGAACTGACCCGCTGCGTGGCCCGCGCGAAGAGCGGCCTGGTGATGAGCCAGGAAAGCACGACCGCCCGGGCGAACGGATTAGCGCGCGACTGGCGCCACCTCGGCCGCGTGCAACCGCTGTCGGAGACATTGGACGCCGTGAACGCCCTCACCGCCGAGAACGTCAGCGAATACCTCGCCACCCGCCCCCCCGCCCCGCCGACGGCCCTGACGCTGGGCCCGGCGGCGTTGGACTGGCCGGATTGAGAAAAGACGGAGCCCGCGGGCCACTGGCGTCCCGCCAGTGCGAGCGACGCCGCTTGAAGGGATGGCGTCGAACTGAGGGAAACTGCACCCTCCACCGGCGAAACGCAAGCCGCACTCGCTTATAGCACTCGTTTAGAACTCGAACATGCAACACCTGGGAAAGCTGAACCCCCTCACGTCGATCTCCATCCCAAACATCGGCAAGATCGAACCAAAAGGGCTCAATGTCGTAATCGGGCCGAACTCGGCTGGAAAGACACAATTCCTTAAAGACATCCACTACAGGATGCTCGGCAAGCCAAGGGACCTCGTGGTCTGTGAGGAAATCTCCCTTACTCGCAAGGGTACGCTACCCGAAATCATAGCGGCCCTTGAAGAGGCGGAGCACATCCGCGTGGTCCCCGGCAGCAATTCAAATCACAACATTAGTTGTCGAGTATTCGAGTTTGGGGGCAGCAGTGACAGATGGCAGGCCGACAGCAACCTCGCCCAGCTCTACTACACCAGAATGGGAACATCGACAAATGGCCGGAAAGGCGGAAAGGACGAATTCCTCTCAATGTTTGGCCGGTCATTCATAGCGTCCCTTTTCCTCGGAGGTCGACTAAATTCCTTAAACGAAGTCCCAAGCTTTGACTACGAGAAGACTACACCCGAGAAAGAAATACAAGCGCTATACTTGAACGAAGACGCCCAACATGCCCTCACCGCAGAGACAGAGAGAACCTTCGGCAGATCCATCTGGGTAGATCCAACACGCGGGGGCGTGCTCTGCTTACGGGTTGGAGATGGCCCGGCATTGCCCCCGGACGCAGATCGAACACAGCCATCTAGGATGACAAAGTTTAGGACGATCGAGAACGAGGGAGACGGGTTTAAATCGTATGTGGCGATCTGCATCTCGCTTTTGCTCGGCCAGCGCCCAGTCATCCTAATTGATGAACCCGAGTTGTGCCTTCACCCGCCACAAGCCCATTCGCTTGGAAAGTTCATCGGCCGATACGGCACCTCCGACGCGGGCACAACCTTTGTCGCGACACATAGCAGCCACGTTCTTCGAGGAATCATCGAGGAGACTGAGTATCTAGACGTCATTCGACTTTCAAGGGCGGGAACAAACTTCTCCGGGCAACGGATCGAAAGCGAGTTGCTCAGAGCGTCAATTCGCAAGCCGAGCACAAAATCGGAAGCGATTCTAGATGGCCTTTTCGCGGAGGCCGTGACCGTGGTTGAAGGCGAGGGAGACCGACTGGTCTACGGAACTGTTTGGGAAAAAGTGTCAGCCGAGTTTAAACATGATGTTCATTTCGTGTCGGTTGGCGGCATGGGCGGTGCCGCAGATCCCTGCGAACTTTACGCAAGGCTTCGCATACCTATCTGCGTCATTGTCGACTTGGACATCATCCGATCGCCTGACATCTTCAAATCGATTGTTTCTGCACTAGCACCCGGGCCCGTCGCCGAAGATCTTACTAAGGACTGCCGAAAGCTGGTTGAAGAGGTGAAGGCACTTGGCCCTGTTTACGATGAAGCGGCAGTTCGATCCGGACTTACCTCGATCCTCTCTGCCAAACTGGACTGGACGGACGAGACTCAGCTAAACCAAACGCGGCGTACACTTGGAGATCTTAGCGCGGGTCTCTCACAGACCTCCCGACTTAAGAAGGGTCTAGAGGAGTTCCATTCGTACGGCGTCTATTCGAACCTGACAGCCTTTCTGAGCAAGTGTAGGGGTGCGGGAGTATTTCTTGTACCTGTAGGCGAACTCGAAGACTGGGCCGAAATGCTTACGTCAGGGGGGCCTAGCAAGAAAAAGAAAGCCGAATGGGCGAACCATATAGCCAATGCGATTCGCGATTCTGACCCACGCGAAGACGACATCTGGGAATTCATTAGACAGATGGCCAGACGGCAACGAAATGAAATCGAGCGACTAGCCGGTTACTGAGTTCGACGGGCGGCGGGTGGCCGGGGTGACCGGAGGGTCCGCTCATTCGAAACCGTGGGTGGCCGGGGTCGGCCCGCGGGGGGCGTGCCTCCTTGCAGTGGCAGGGGCCGGGCCGCCCCCGGAACCCGTGACGCCCGATCGCTCCGCCGGCCGCGTCGGCGGGTGGCACTGGTGAGGGTCCGCCGGCGCCTTGCCCTTTCGGGTGCCACTGGCTCTGCCAGTGCGTTCGGCTGTCGATGGCTCGGGCCGGTCCGAAGTTCTCGCACGTCACTCCGGCACTGGCTGAGCCAGTAGCACACGACGGGCGCGCAAAACGCGGTCGTCGCCCTCCCGACGCGGAGGACCGGTGCGGGCCGGGCGCCCCGGCGTCAGCCGGCCCAGATCGACTGTTTCTTTGTCGCGTAGTCTTGTTCCACCTTCGCGATGACCTGGCGGGCGGCCTTCGCCTCGGTAGCCGTCACGGTTTGGGCGGTCGTCTTGACCCCCCGCAGGTTGCACGCCGCGTGACCGGGTTGCAGGTTGGTCGGCTCCCAGCAGACCGCCTTACGAAAATCGTCCCGCAGCCGTTTCTTGGCCTGGCTCTCCTTCTGAATCAGTTCCGTCTCCAGGGCCGCCCAGGGGACGATATGGCAGACCGGCGGCTTGAGCGGCTTCCTGGTGATCCCCGGAACTTCCTGCCCCTTGCCGTTGAGGACAATCAGGCGGTCGGGGCAGCCCGGCTCGTCGCACGGGACCGTGAACCCGACGGCCAACCCGTTCATCCTCCGCACCGCCCGGTGGCCGTAGACGAGGTTCCACGTATTCGCCGGCTTCCCGGGACGGCCGGGAATCTTCAGGATGAAGTCGCCGTCGCCGTCCGCGTCGAGGCTGGAGTCGGAGACCAGACAGTCGATTTCGGGATCGAGCTCCCGCAATTCCTCCTCCGCCGCCTCCTCAATCCTCCGCTTCTTTAACGCCGACTCGAGGTAGCGCGAATTGAATCGGGGCGACCTCCGCCGCTTCGTGATCCCGTCTCGGTCGATCCGCAGGGAGTTCAGAGACTTTTTCTTACTGCGATTGGGCATCGGCGGAACCGGGCGGGGGGTCGGCGGCAGACCGCCCGCCGGACCGGCGGGGCGACGCCGGCCCGCGCGGGGGCCGAATCCCGAGCGGCATAACATGTCGGCGCCGAAAACGCGACGCGGCCGGGCGCCCGGGGCGGCCTCTCACTTCGCATCCGCTTTCGCTCGGGCGCCCCGGCCACCCCGGCGTTGAGGAATTCGGGGGGCCGGAACCGAACCCGCGAAAATCCGTCGTCCCGCGTTCTCAAACATTCCGCCCGGCCGGGTTTAAAATACGTCAGTTCCTCTATCAGAGCCGGCCGGCGGGGTTCAGACTCGGGCCGTTTGAGGTTCGATCCGAGAAGGGCTGATGCACGACGGGGAACAGAGGACGCCGGAGGTCGGGGCGGCGTTGGCGGCGCTGGAGCCGTATCTGCGATCAGGCACGGAACAGATCAGGCACGAAACAACCCGCCCGCCCCCCTGCGGGGGGCGGGCGGGCACGGGCGTCGTCGGCGGCGGCCTCACTCGAGGGGCGGCCTCACGTCGGGCGCGATCAGGGCTGCCGTTCGAGACGGTTCCCGCCGCGGCGTGGGCGATCGGTCTCCTCGCCGGCCTCGCGATCTGCGCCGGCCTCGCGGTCTGCGCCGTCTTCATTCTTGCGGTTGGGGCGGCGGTACTCGATCTCGACCGTCTGGTCGCCGGAGGTCACCTTGCGGGCGGCGACGACCAGCATGCCGCGGGCGGCGATCGGATGGCCCGTCACCTGGACCTCGTCTCCTTCGGAGAGGTCCAGGTCGGCGGTGGCGTCCGTCGGCCCCAGGTCGGCGACGCGGCGGTCGCCGAACTCGGTTTCGATCCGCACGACCAGGTGTTCGACGTCGGTGCCGCGGATCGGGACCGTCTTCGTGCCGATCACTTTCCCCTCGACGGAGACGGTGCGAACGCCCTCGGCCTCAGACCGCATGCGGTCTCGCTGCTGCTCGCGGAGATTCCGGCGTCCCTCCTGCATCCGCTGCGAGTCGCGGCCGGCGGCCTTCCGCTGGTCGCGCTGCCGCCGCTGCCGCTCCGTGACGTACAGGACCCAGTCGTCGGAACCGTCGCCGTAGCCGTCGGAGTACCCGGCGTAGTAGCCGGCGAGGAAGTGCGTCATCGCCTCCTCCTGCTCCGCGGTCCGCTCGCCGTCGCGTCGCTCGCCGTCGCGTCGCTCGCCGTCGCGCGGGCGGGCGGGTTGGTCCGGTCGTTCCCCGTCGCGTTGGACGCGGGGCTGGTCGCGGTCGCGTTGGACGCGGGGCTGGTCGCGGTCGCGGGGCGGACGGTCGTCGTCCTGCGCGGCGAGCGGGGCGGCGGCGAGGGCGGCGGCGGTCAGGCCGAGGGTCCAGCGCGCGATTGGGTGTTGCAACATCATTTTGAACGCCTTGGTGTGGGAGCGCTTTGCGGGAAGTCGGAGTTCGGGGCGTGAGAGGGGGCGGGGTCGAGGCCGAAGTCCTTCTCAGAAGTCGAAGGATTCGCCGCTGTCGAAGTAGCCGCCGTAGACGTCGTCGTCGCGGAAGCCGCCGTAACCAAGGCCGCCGTAACCGCGTCCGCCGTAGCCGAGGCCGCCGTAACCGCGGGCGCCGTAGCCGCGTCCGCCGTAGCCGAGGCCGCCGTAAGAGTCGTAGTACCAGTCGTCGTCATAGAGGCCGCCGGCGTCGTAGGCGCCGAGACCGTAGGGGTTGTAGCCGTAGGACGAGTAGGGGTTGTAGCCGTACCCCCCGTAGCCCAGACCGCCGTAGTTATAGCCCAGACCGCCGTAGTTATAGCCGTAGTTTCCCAGTCCGTAGCCGTACTGGGCGCTCGCCGAGGTCGGCAGCAGGGCCATGCCGGTGAGGGCCGCGGCGGAGATCAACAGCGTTCGAATCCGCAGTCGTACGGAGTTCATCGGAGCCTCCTTCGTAAGAGAGAAAAAGTTGCGACGGGGCGAACCGCCGGGACGGAACCGCTCCGGGGCGAACCCCGGCGGCTCCTTACCCACAGGCTACGAGCCTGGTTTTCCGGGTAATCCGAAGAAATGCCCTGCGATTCTTGGGCTGGCTCCCCCATTGGCCCGCCGGGCGGCCCCCGCCGGGCGTTCCCAGAGGCCGAGATCGGGGAATTGTTGTGAGCCCTTTGAGGGGCAGCCTGCTTTCGGGCGGGTGGCACTGGCGAGGGACCGCGGGGCGTACTGGGTCTGGGCTCTGCCGGGGCAGGACTCGCAGGACGCGGGGTGCGCGGTCGGGGGCTCAACAAAAACACGGGGCGGCCGGGGGAAACCGGCCGCCCCGCGGGGGACGCGTTTTCGATGCGTCGGATTCGGGGGAATCCTTTGATGAACTCAGTACTCGTCGCTCACCTCGCCGCCGGCCCGGGTGCCGAGGCCGCCCCAGACGCCGTAGGGGCTCTTACCCCGCGTGACGTGGGCGCGGCCGAGGTCGCCGTTGTCGATGGTGTCGCTGATGAAGTTCACCGAGCCGTCCACCATCACGACCTGAATCCCGCCGGTGTGCCAGCTGCCGGCGGTCATCAGGCCGTTCTCGCTGTTGCCGGTCAGGGCGGAGCAGGACGGGCCGTTCGGCTGGATGACGGTGATGAACTGCGTGGCCGTCATGCAGGCGTCCATCCAGCGGTCGCCGCGGTATCGGCCGTTGCCGCCGCTTCCGCCCAAGGTGACGGACGTGTTGTAGTACCCCGGGTTTTGAGGGTCGGCGACCGCCTCGATGCACTCCTCAGGGATGGTGTCGTATCCGCGGGCGCCGTGATTCAGCCCGGAGAGGCCCAGGGCCCAGTTCGTCTGGTAGGCGTCCGAGCCGTCGTTGCGGCAGACTTCGCCGAACAGCAGCGTCGAGACCGTCCCGTCGCGGAAGTCGCGGAAGCCGAAGGAGTCCCCGTGGATCGCGGCGCCGCGGGCCTCGTCCGCATCGGGGTCGCCGGCGCCGCTGGCGTTGTCGCCCCAGTTGATCGCGTAGTTGGTGTCGGCTTCGTCGATCACGCGGGCGCCGTCGGAGGGGCAGAGGAAAGACGCCGGCTGGACGCGCCACGGGGGATAGTTCTGGTCCCACGGGGCGCTGCCGTAGGCGGGCCACTCGCGATTGACGGAGCCGTCGGCCTTGTAAGTCGTCAGCGGGTTGGTGATCTGGTTGTACAGGGAGGTCTGATCCAGGTACGGCAGCAGGCCGACGAACATGCTCAGTCGCTCGCTGGCGGCGGACGGCCCGCCGTAACTGAGCGGGAACACCTTGTAGGTACTGTGATAATTGTGGGCGGCCAGGCCGAGCTGTTTCAGATTGTTCTGGCACTGGCTGCGGCGGGCGGCCTCGCGCGCCTGCTGCACGGCCGGCAGCAACAGGGAAACTAGGATCGCAATGATCGCGATCACCACCAGGAGTTCGATCAGCGTGAAGCCGGCCCGGGTCGACTTCCGGAGCCTCGGTGTGGAGGACGTCATGACGTGCGGTCGGGTCTGAGAAGGAGAAGCGGGACAAAAACGTTCGCCAAAGCGAACGCCGGGGAGGATTGACCGAAAGGCCTTTGGAGAGTCCCCGGGAGGTCGCATCGGAAGCGACTGATCGCTAACCTAAAGTGGATGGTTTGGTTACTCAAGGCTTTTTCCGTGCCAGCGCCGCCGGAGAAATCCCTAGGGACCCGGCCGCTCCCGCACGGACCGCGCGTTCGCGCCGACTTCACGCCGCCGTCCGTACCATTTTCCCCAGAAAAGACCCGACCGATGCCCGTCGTCTCCTCCGCCCCGTTCCGAGCCGTTCACCGGGCCGTGTTCACCGGGGTCTTTGTCCTCGCCGCCTGCTGCGCGGCGCCGCTGATCGGCTGTTCTGAGCAGACGGAAACATTCCAATCCACCCTTTCGGACATCTCGGAGGAAGAAGAAGCCGCGATGAACGCTGAGGAGGAAAGGTACAACAACTCCCCGGAGGGGGACTGACGCGGCGACGCGGCCCCGCGGGGCGGATTGGGTCCTGGCCATGCCGGGCCAGGCCCCGCGGGAGGCCGGGTGAGGCGTCGGGTTGGGGAGGCGGGCCGGGGTCGTTACGGTCGGGGTCCGCCCTGTTTCCAACTTCATTTTTATTCGGCGACCGCGGGTCCCCGGCGCCGACCGACGTTATGCCCCAACGCCATCACGTTCGTTTTCCTTCCGCCAGCGCCGACGATCTCGCCCAGGACGAGGTCCGCTTCGAAGTCGTCGAGGGCGATCGGCCGGTGCGGCTCCGCTTTCACGACTACGACGAGATTTATCGCCGGCCGGGCCTGTACGAGCAGGTCTTCTACGACCGGCTGCGGTGCTGCTCCCCCGAAAAAGTGGGCGACCTGCTCCGGCAAACGCTCACGGCCGTGGGGCGGAACGTGACCGAACTGCGGGTGCTGGACCTCGGCGCCGGCAACGGCATGATGGGCGACGTGCTCAAAACTTCCGGCGTGGCCCGGCTCATCGGGGCGGATATTATCCCCGAGGCCCGGGAGGCCTGCTACCGCGACCGGCCGGGGCTGTACGACGATTATTTCGTCGCCGACTTCACGGACCTGCCGCAGGAGGAGGCCGACCGGATCGACGCTTGGTCGATCGACTGCCTGACGACCGTGGCGGCGCTGGGCTTCGGGGACATCCCGCCGGAGGCCTTCCTGCGGGCGCTGGACTTCGTCAAGCCGGACGGCTGGGCGGCGTTTAACATCAAGGAGACGTTCCTGGACAATTCGGACCGCTCCGGGTTTTCGCGGTGCGTCCGCCGGCTGATCGCCTCCGGGCGGCTCGACGTGCATCACCTCGAACGCTACCAGCACCGGCTGTCGATGGAGGGCACGCCGCTGCATTATTACGCGATCGTCGCCCGCAAACGCGGCAGCGGCCCGCTGAGCGGCCTCGCGACCAACGGCGACGCCGACGACGCCTGAGCGCCGCCGGCGGGGCCGCCTCGGCCGCTATTCCAGCCCGTCGAGGAACCCGTCGAGTTCCTGCAGGAACCGCCCCAGTTCGTCCCGGTGCACGCTGTGGCCGGCGTCGGGGACATGAACCAGTTTGCCGTTCTTTAATCCGTCGGCGATCTGTTGATTCTCCGTCTGTTCCTCGGCGGAGGCGTCGGCTTTGAGGATCAGCGTGGGGGCGGTGATCTTCGAAAACAATTCGCCCATCGACTGCCGCTCGCCCTTGCTGCGTCGGGCCAGGTGCGGGTGATAGAGCTGCTTGGAGCGGGCCCAGTATTCGCTCTCCGTCCGCGACCAGCCCGGGTCCTGACGCTGACACGTCGCGAGCAGGTCCTCGTAGGAGGTATTATTGCGGTCGAGGATCTGCCGCATCGCCCGGCGTTCGCGGTCGGGGTCGTCGTTCCCCTCGCCGTCGCGCTGCGGCCAGGGGGTCAGGCGGGGATCGACCAGCACGACGGCCCGCGGCGCCTCCGGCGAGGCGGCCGCGAACGTCGCCGCGGAGGCGCTGCCCATGGAGTGCCCCATCACGATCGGGTTCTTTAATTCCAGCGCCGCGATCACCGTCCCGATATCCCGCACCTGGGCGGCCATTTGATCGCCCGCCGCCGGCGGGTCGGAGAGGCCGTGGCCGCGGGCGTCGGTCATGATGACGTCGTAGTCGGCTTCCAACTTGGCGGCGACCTCCGTCCAGCACAGGCCGTCGTCGGAAAAGCCGTGCAGCAGGAGCAGCGGCGGCTTGTCGCCGCCGGTTCGCCAGTAGTTCAGCCGGGCGCCGTCCTCCGTCAGCACGCGGCCCTGCGTCCAGCCGGCGGGGGGAACGACCGGGCCGTCGGCCGCGGCGGGGGTCGCCCCCGCCAGCAGGGCCGAGAGCAATACGAGCGTCGGGAGAGGCGAACGAAGCATGGGAGAACCGTAGTGGGACGGGCGAGCGGCTCCCATCGTTCCCACCGAGGCCGAGCCGTACCAGCGGGGCCGGCGCCGGACGGGCGCGGGGTCGGCTATACTGCGGCGTCGCTCCCCCTTCGCCGCGAGGCTCCCCGTGTTCGCCGCCCTGCTGGCTCTGTCCGCCGCTCTCCCGAACGACGACGCCGCGACCCGGGCGGCCGTCGAGCGGGCGACGCCGTACTTGCAAACGGCGGGGGACCGCTGGGTCGAGGAGAAGAACTGCGTCTCATGCCACCGCGTGGGCAATCAACTGTGGGCGCTGGGCGCCGCGGCCGGGATCGGGGCGGCGGGGGACGGACGGTTCGAGGAGCGAGCCGCCTGGGCCGTGGCGTCGACGCTCGCCAAAACTGACGACGACGCGCCCGCCGAGACCGACGACGGTGCGCCCGCCGGGGACGACGACGCGCCCGCCGGGGCCGCGAACCGGGAGGGCGTCGCCCAACTGTTGCTGGCCCCCGGCGCCGTGCCGGACCCCGCCGAGCGGGCGGCGCTGGTCGCCCTGCTGCGGGACGGGCAACGGGAGGACGGCGGCTGGGACGCGGGCGGGCAACTCCCGATGCAGAAGCGGCCGAAGGCGGAAACGGACGTCGCCTCCGCCCTCTGGATGGCCCTCGCCCTGCACGGCGAGGACGCCGCCGACCCCGCCGTCGGGCGGGCCGCCGCCTTCGTCGACGCCGCGGGGGCGGCCGACAGCGTGGAGGTTCCCGCCGCCCGCCTGCTGCTCGCCGCGGAGCGGAACGAACCGACCGTGCAGGACCGTCTGATCGCCGACCTGCGCGCCCGCCAGCGTCCCGACGGCGGCTGGGGCTGGTTGCAGTCGGAGGAGAGCGACGCCCTCGGCACCGGCCTCGCCCTGTACGCCCTGCTGGAAAGCGGCGTGGCCCCGGACGACCCCGCGGCGCTCGCCGCCCGGCGGTTCCTCGTCGACGCCCAACGCCCCGACGGCGCCTGGCCGGTCCGCGGCACGAAGGAGAAGAGCCGGGGTCGCGTCACTGAAACCGCCTCCTACTGGGGCGCCGCCTGGGCGACGGCCGCCCTCGCCCGCAGCCTCGCGGACGACCGCTGACCCCCCGGTCCGCCCCTACGCATTCGGGGGGAGGGCGATACGCTCCCCCGCCCCTCGCCCCGCCCGCCGCCGATGATTCGCTCCCCGCTGTGGCTTTCCGCGCTCCTGCTCGCCGCGTGGGCGGGGAGCGGCGATCGACCGGCGACCGCGGCGGACTGGCCGCAGTTCCGCGGGCCGCTCGCCAACGGCGTCGTGCCCGGCCCTGCCGACGACCTGGAACGGCGAAACCGGCGAGAACGTCCGTCGGCGGGTGGACGTGCCCGGCGAGGGCTGGAGCCAGCCGGCGATCGTCGGCGACCGCCTGTTCCTCACCGCCGCCGTGCCCGTCGGGGCGGACGACGTCCCGCCGCCGGGCCAGGAACGCGGGGACGACTCCTACAACGGCCCGACCGACGGCGCCTATCGCTACGAGGTCCGCTGCCTCGACGCCCGCACCGGCGAGACGCTCTGGACCCGCGTCGCCCGCACCGGCCCGCCGCCGCTGCCCCGGCACCGCACGAACACCTACGCCACCGAAACGCCCGTCGCCGACGGCGACCGCGTCTCCGCCCTGTTCGGCCTCACCGGGCTCTACGCCTTCACCCTCGACGGCGAACCGGTCTGGGCGAAGGAACTGGAGCCCCGGGAAATGCGGGCCGGCTGGGGCAGCGCCTCCTCCCCGGCGCTGCACGACGGTCGGCTGTTCCTGCAAACCGACACCGAGGACGCCTCCGATCTGCGGGCCCTCGACGCCGCCACCGGCGAGGAACTGTGGCGGATCCCGCGGGACGAACCCTCCTCCTACGGCTCGCCGGTCGTGTGGGAACACGAGGGTCAGGCTCAGCTCGTCGCCGGGGGGCAGGTCGCCCGCGGCTACGACCCGGCGAACGGCGAGGAACTGTGGAGCCTGGACATGGCGAAGGGCCGCAGCTCCGCGACTCCGGCCCCCTACGGCGACGTGCTGCTGATCGGCACGGAGTTCCGCGACCGCGGCGGCTCCGACGACGGCGGCGGCTACCTCGCCGCGATTCAGGCCGACGCCCGCGGCGACCTCGGCTCCGTCGAATCCCCCGCGGACGGCGTGAAATGGGCGGAGGAGCGCGCCGGCCTGCAGATGGCCTCCCCGGCGGTCGCCGACGGCACAATCTTCCTGTTCGAACGCCGCGGCGGGATCGTCCACTTGCTCGACTTCGCCACCGGCGAACAGCGGACCCGGGTGCGGATGGCGGCCTCCGCCCCCTTCTGGGCCTCGCCGCTGGTCTCCGGCGGGCGGGTGTACGCATTGGATGAAACCGGCACGATGCACGTCGTCGACTCGGCGGCCTCCGCGGACGACGTGACAGTGCTCGTCCGCAACGAGACTCCCGGCCTGTTCTGGGCCAGCCCCGCCGCCGTCGACGGCCGACTGTACCTCCGCTCCGCGGACGCTCTGTATTGCATCGCGGAACCGGAGAAGGACGCGGCTCGTTAAGACTCTGCCGCTGAGGCCGCCGTTCGTATTCAAGAACGCGGCGGACGGATAGCCTTTCTCGGCGCCCGCTCCCGCCCCCGGTCCGGCCGATGCCCTCTCCCGACGCCGCCGCGGCCGATCCCGGGACGGCGGAGCGCATTCAGCGGCGTTTTGAGGAGCTCACGCGACAGCGGGAACTGCTCAATGCGGAACTCGAGCGGCCGCGGAGCGCGACGAACCCCCGCATCGACGCGGCCTGCCACGCCGTCCTCGGTTTGGTGAACCGGTTTCGCGGTGAGTTACCCGTCTTCGCCGCCGATCCGACGCTCTCCCGGGAGGCACGCGGCCGCTTTGAAGAACTTCGGAGGGCGGGAATTGAGTGGCCGGCGGTGCAAGGTCTCGTGAAGGCTCAAGCCGCCGGCCGACGACGGCGACTCCTGCCCCGCCCGCCGGCGTCGGACAGCCTGCGGGCCCGTCAGACCTGGTCGACCGACGACCTGATCGCCGCCCTGCAGGACCGCCTCACCGCGGAGCAGGACCCCGCCGGCGCCGAGCACGGCTGCTTCGCCGACATCCCGCTCCCGCACAGCGAATTCGTCGCCCTCGTCCAGGCCGCCCGCCGGGCGGCGCTGGTCCGAACCGGCGGCGGACCGATCGCGTTTCTGGACGTCGGCTGCGGGTGCGGACTCAAGCTGCTCGCGGCCGTCCCGTTCTTCGACCGGGTGACGGGGATTGAAATCGACCCCCGCTACGCCGCCGCCGGCCGCCGCCTGCTCGACGGCGGCGTGCGCCGCACCCGGCCGAACGTCTGCGCCGTGGAGAACGCCGACGTTCAATTGATCCACGGCGACGCCCTCGAGTTTCCGGACTATCGCCGGTTCGACGCGGTCTATTTCTACCGCCCGATGCGCGACGACGAGAAGCTCTATGTTTTAGAACGTCGGATCGTCGAGCAGGTGCGGCCCGGCACGCTCCTGATCGCGCCGTACCGGGGCTTTGAGGCGCGGTTCGAACAGTTGGGCTGCGCCCGCGTCGAGGGCTGGCTGTATCTCGCCGGCGCGGACGAGAGGGCCGCCCGCCGCCTCCGTCGTCAGGCCGAAAGCCTCGGCGCCGGGCTGCGTCGCGACCAGCCGCCCTGCCCGGGGTTTTGGGAGCCGATCCTCGCCGCGCTCGCCCGCCGCGGTTTCGTCCTGCCGAACTGTCGCTTCGGCGCCTGAACCGCCCCCCGCATTCTGGTATCGTCGGGATCGACCGTGCGCCGTACCAGCGGACGGCGTCGCCCGCCGTTCTCCCTCTGATGAAGACTTGAATCCTTGATGGAACCGTCGCCGATGATGAACCGCCGGAATTTGCTGGGCCTCTCCGCCGGCGCCCTGGCGTTCGCCGGCGCGGGCACGGCCCGGGCCGCGGCGGCGCCGACCGCCAAACGGCCGCAGCCGCCGTATCGGGTTTGGTTTCAGCCCCGTCAATTTCATCGCGACATGAGCCTGTATCGGCACATGACGATCGACGCCAGCGGCTGGATCGACCCGGCGCTGTGCGAATTGACCGGCCGCTCCGGCCTGCGTTGGGTGTACGGCACGCAGAACCCATATGCGGAAAGTCCCGAGTATTGGACGACGGAACTCGCCCCGCCCGCCCGCACCTCCTCGCACCTCGGCGAACAATTCGTCGGTCCCGGCGTGGCGATCGACGAATGGGTTCCGCCCCAGCGGCCCGGGGTGGAACAATATCTGACCGACGGTCTCCGGGCCGCCAAAGAGGCCGACCCGAACCTGTTCCTCTGCGTGTGGTATACCGACCTCCGCCCGCCGCTGATTGAATTGATTAAAGACGGCACCGTCGATCTGGCGATCGTGGAAGGCTACACCCACACGCCGGAGCGGTTCGGGCCGGGGGCCTATCTCGCCTGGACGACCTGCCTGCGGCGCTGCGACGCCGCCGCGGAGGCGAACACGCTGGACAAGACGATTTTCAGTTTCGGCCACATCACCGACGAGCCGCACATCCACGGCCAGCGGCTCTCCCCGGAGCAGCTCACGGAGCGGGCCGAAGAGATCAAAGACCGCTATCCCGCGATGCCCGGCGTCGCCTTCTACCAAAGCGACTCCCCCGACACGCCGGAATTGCGGGCCCTCGTGCAGCACTGCGATCGCCTCAGCGGCCGCCTGTGGCCCGACGCCCCGGCGGAGAAGGCTCCGGCCGAATAACGCGGGCCGGGCAACACGGCGGGCGGGCGGATAGGGTGACGGGTCCTGATTCGTCCCCGCCCCGCCCAGCTTCGGAGATCCCCATGCCCCGCCGCCGTCCCGCGGGTTTCGTTGCGGCGTTGCTCCTCGCCGCCGTCGGCCTAATCGACGGCCCGTCCGCCGCCGCGGCCCCGCCCGCGAACGGTGCCGGGGGCGCCGCCGGGGCAGAATGGAGCCCGTTCGGCATCGGGGCCTGTCATATCAACGGCCGGTCGGCGAACGACCTTGCCCGCTGGATGCCGCAGATGGCGGCGATCGACCTCGCTGTCTATCGCACGCCCAATACGAACTGGGGGTCCGTGGAGCCGGAGCCGGGCGTCTGGCATTGGGAGACGCTGGACGCCCAGATCGACTATCTGGAGCGGCGCGGCTTTCAATACGGCGCCCTGCTGATCGGCAATCCCCGCTGGAACGAAGCCGACCTGCCGGGACACCTGCCGTCCAACAACGTCGAGGGCTGGTCGAACTACGTCACGCGATTAGCGACCCATCTGAAAGGCCACGTGCGGCGGTACGAGGTCTGGAACGAACCGCCCAACTTCACGGGGAAGGATCAGACGCCCGCGGACTACGCGAAACTGGTCGTCGCCGCCTACGACGCCGTGAAAGCCGTCGACCCGGACGCCCAGATCGGCCTGGCGGCGAAGTCCGCCCACGTCAATTATCTGGAGCAGACGATCCTCGCGGGAGCGAAGGATCATTTCGACTTTATCGTGCTGCACCCCTACGAGGCGTTGGACGGCGTCGCCGAGAACGCCGGCACGGAGGCGGTCTTCATGAACGTCGTCCCCGTCGTGCGGAGGATGCTCGCCGCCCGCAATCCGGCGAAGGTCGACGTGCCGATCATTTATACGGAGCTTGGCGTCAACGCGGAGAACAAGGGGGCGGACGTGCAGGCCCACGCGTTGGTCAAGGCGTACGTGATGGGGATCGCCTCCGGCGTGGAGTGCGTCCAGTGGTTCGAGGGCCGCGACGGCGACAGCGGGCCAATGGGTCTGCTGGACCGCAACGGCATCGCCCGCCCGGCCTATACGGCCCTCGCCACGCTGATTGAGCATCTGGGCCAGCTCCCCCGACCGCTCGGCTGGGTGTTATTGAACGACCGGCACCACGCCTTCCTGTTCAAGGGCGCCGACGGCCCAGTCCTCGCCGCGTGGGGCGACGCCGGCGTGCAGGACGAATACGACTTCGGCCGGGAGGCGCCGGTCGTCGATCCGCTGACCGGCCACGTCACGCCACAGCGCTCGCTGGCGCTCACCACGGCCCCTGTCCTCGTGCTGGACGTGCCGGAAGCCCTGATCGAACAGGCGAAATTAAACCGCGACGAGGCGTTCCCCTGGGGCGGGAACGACGCCGGATCGCCGGCGGAGTACGCCGCCGCGAACGAAGTGTTCCTCGAGTTTGGCGAGGAGGCGGTCGAACGCGGCCTGCACACCCGCTCCGCCGCCGGGCTGGCCGAGGCGGTCGTGACCTACGGCGGCTCCGCCCGCGCCGGCAACGTGCCGGGCGGGAACGTCTTCATCGTCGACCCGCACTTTCTCTCCTACGACCCGACGCCGATCGAAATTACCGTCGAGGTGCGGCGCAACCCGGAGAACGTCAATTCCGGCTTCAAACTCGTCTACGAGTCCCCCGAGGGTTTTAAAACCGCCGGCGGCTGGTACACGGTGCCGGACAATCAGCAGTGGCACACGAAAACCTGGCGGATCGACGACCCGCAGTTCGTGAATTACTGGGGCTTCAACTTCATCCTGGAGTCCGACGGCGACGTCTACAACAAGTACCTGATCCGGCGTGTGTCGGTGCGAAAACTGGACCGCTAGCGGATTCTTCCACGGTGCGAATACTTAAGTGAGCCCGAAGCGCAAGCGAGGGGAGACGTCGCCCTACCTCGCTTGCGCTTCGGGCTCACAAGGAACGGCACGTTCCCTTACCGTCCAAGCAAAAGCACGGCGGGGCGGCGCTTACCGCGTCCCCGCGGCGGCGGTGCGGACCGTTTCGGTCGGCAATTCCTTGCCGGCCGCTTCCTCCAGCATCCTCAAGAACGCCCCCTGCGTGATGACGCCGTTATAGACCGCCGGGTCGTTCGGCCGGTCGCCGGGGAAGACGGCCAGGTGCGGCACGCCGATGCCGCCGAGGCGGTTCATCCACTCGTAAGCCTCGTCCGAGAGGTCGATCCAGCCCTTCATCGGGACGATGTCCAGTTCCCGGTAGGCCTCGTGGGCGGCGACGGTGTCGATCGCGGTCGCCTCGTTAATGTCGCAGTTCGGGCAGATCGTGCTACGGAAGTCGACCAGCACGGTCCGGCCGGAGGCCCGCAGTTCGTTCAGGCGCTCCACGTCGAACTCTTCCCACCCTTCCTCCTGCTCCGCCACGACGGTCGCGTTCAAACCGCCTTCCGGGGCGATCCAGACGGCCAGCGCAACGACCGCCGCCGTCACCCCCGCGGCGACAATCCGCATGCCGTATTTGCGATTAAAGGAGTCGTTGTGCCGGATCATCCGGCCGACGATCCACAGGCCCATCGTCAGGCCCAGCAGGCCGACGAGGATCGGCATCCACAGCTCCAACGGCCGCACGCCCCGCAACAGATACAGCGCCGTGCCGAGCAGCAGCAGGCCGCCGAATTCCTTAAACCGCACCATCCAGTCGCCCGGCCGGGGCAGGAGCCGGGTCGCGCTGGGAATCGCGGCGATCAGCAGGTAGGGGCTGGCGAAGCCGAGGCCCATCGCCAGCCACATCGCCACGCTGCCGAGGGGGTTGGACTCCGCCAACGCCACCGCGAAACCGCCCGCCGCGCCGATGAACGGCCCGGTGCAGGGCGTCGCCAGCAGGGTGGTGAACATCCCGCCCAGGACGGCCCCGAGGGCGCCTTCCTGATGTCCGGTCGCCCCGGCGGCGCTACCCACCAGGCCGGGCACCGGAATCTCGTAAAGGCCCAACATCGACAGCCCCAGAGCGAACACCAGCGTCAGCGCGATGACCTTGCCGGGGTTGGAGTTCACCTGATCGCCCCAGCCGAACGATTCGATGTTCATAAAGGCGCCCAGCCCCAGCGTCAGCGCGGCGAACACCAGAAACACGCTCAGCACGCCCGCGGAATACCAGAGGTTCAGCGCCAATACCCGCGACCGGCTCTGGCCCGCCTGTTTGGCAAAGCTCATGGCCTTCAGCGCGATCACCGGCAGCACGCAGGGCATGAAATTCAGAATCAGGCCGCCCAAAAACGCGATCGGCAGCGCCGCCCACAGGCCGGTCTCCTCGATCCAGCTCTTTTCCAGGACGAACGAATCCGCCAACGGCTCGGCGGCCGCATCGCCCGTCGCCGGGCCGCCCGCGACCGCGTCGCCGGTCGCCGGCTCGCCAGTCAACGCGGCGAGCGCCGCACGGTCGGCCGGGGTGAGCGGCGGGGGGGTGAGCGTCACGGCCTCCGCGTCGTCGCCGGGGGCGGCGCCGAGGGGCAGCGTGGCCGTCGCCGGCTGCAGGCAGGTTTGATCCGTGCAGGCCTGATAGCGGACGGAGGCGAGCAGGCCGTAGTTCTCGGCCGTCACTCCGAACGGCTGGGTGAAGGTCACCGTGCCGTGGTGCTCCCGCAGGACGACGCCGGAGTGCGACACGGCCTCCGCCGGCTGTGACGCCGTCACGTTCCCCCGCGGTTCCAGCCCGACGGCGGCGACTTCCAGGGTCGTCGGCAACGCGGCGGTGCCCGGCTCCCGCAGGGCGTAGACGTGGTACTCCTCGTCGATCGTGAGAATGACGGTCAGTTCGACCGTCTCTCCGACCTCGGCTCCGGCCGGCAGGAAGGCGTTCAGCGAGACCGGCCCGTCCTTACCGCGGACCTGCGGGTTGACGGCGAACGCGAACGTCTCCTCGGGCACCCGCGTGTCGTTGGCGGTGACGTCCGCGGCGTCGGTTTTCTCGCCGGCGAGTTCGGCTGCAGGCTCGGCCGGTTGGTCTTCGCCGGTCGCCATCTGCCCGTCGCCCGTCTCAGCGGCGGCCAACTCGGCGCTGAACGCCGCGTCCCCCTTGCCCAGCAGGATGCAGGCGCCGCCCACGCCGGCGCTGCAATAGGAGCCCCGCAGTTCGCCCGCGACACGGAGCGTGCCGCCCTCGGCGTCGCCGGTGATTTTGAACGGCCGGGTCCAGGTGACTTCCGCCGTGAACTTTTCGACCAGCCCGCCGTAGGCCGGGTCCAAGGCGCTTTTCGGTTCGTGATCCGGCGTGAAGCCGTCGCCCGCCGGTTCGAGGCCGACCGTCTCCGAGAGCCGGAACTTGGCCGGCATGCCGGCCGGGCTGGTCTGGCTGAGCAGATAGAAGCCCTCCGGGATGCGGGCGGTGACCGCCAGCGTGACGGTCTCGCCGGCGGCGGGGGCCTCGGCGAGGGGGGCGCCGTCGGCGTCGACGAACCCGGCCGAGATCGCCAGGCGTTCCTGCTTGGCGGTCGGCAGGTCGAACACCTCGCTGAGGCTCTGCCCGAGCGCCGGCGGGGCGCTCAGGGCGAGGCCGCCCAGCACGAGGGCGAGGGCGGACAGCAACCGGGGGGCGACCGCGACGGGCGAGCGGGCGGGCATGGGAGTTCGTCCGGGGAACCGGGGCGAGGAGGGCGAGTCGCAGTGTAGATCGCCGGCCGCGGAGGGTCACGACCGATCGTCCCCCGCCCGGCGACGTGCGGCCCGCGGGGCGGCCGCCCTGCACAACGGCGTTCCCCCCTCCTACGTCGTTCACGGCCCCGGCGTGGGGCGTCGGGGCGGATTGCGGCGCTGGGGGGCTGCCCCTTCCGCGGGTCGGGGGGATATGGTAAGCAGACGGTTCGTGAGCGAAGGAGTTGCCCGCGTTCCGCCCCCGCCGCGTCGTCTCGACGACGCGATTTTTCCCTCGGTCAAGGACGACCGCCCGTGTCCGACCGCCGCCGCCGTCGCCGCCACTCCGGCGGGTCCGACCGCCCGCAGGACGTTTTTCGGAACGCATCGGACCCCTCCCGCGACGATCGGGAGCCCGCCCCCGCCCCCGCCCCGTCGCACGGCGAGCGGGACCCGTGGGCGGAGTACGAAGCCCGCGCCCCCCGCTCCCAAACCGATCGCGACGCCCGCTCCGCTTCGCCGGCCGAACCGGCCGACGACGGGACGCTCGCGGACGCCCTCGCCGAGTACGAACGCCGCCGCGACGCCCTGATTCAGGCCCGCCGTGAGGAGACCGGGGACGACCGCCCCCGCCGGGACCGTGATCGTCGGACCGACGACGCGGCCGCCGAGCAGGACGACGAACAGGATTGGTCCGACCGCGATTGGGCCGCGGAGGCCGAGGCCGAGGGCGACGGGGACGACGAGGAGCCGGCGGACGCCGGGCGCGGACTGAATCCGGCCCGCCGGGGGCTGGGCGCCTCCCGACCGAACCCGGCGCTCTCCGCAGCGGTGTTCGAGCAGGACGCGGACGACGACGACGGTCCCGCCCCGAGCCGGGTTCGGCCGGTCGCGGCCCCGCCGACGCCGCGGCAACGCAACACCGTCGCGGTCGCTGCGGAAACGGCCGACGCCCGCCGGGGGTATTCGCTCCGCACGCCGCGGGAAGTGCGGCGGGACGGGCCGGTCGCCTGGACGCTGCGGGGCTACCGCCGGTTCCGTCGCCAACTGCGGCAGAACCTCACGGCGTACGGCCATCGGTACCACACCGTGGGACCGAACGCGGCGACGGACTCCAAGCCGGCGCTGCTCTGGCTGGTGGACTTTCCCCGGCTGGTGGGGATGTGGGCCAGCCACGTCGACTACCGCACGACCCGGGCCGTCACGCTGACGTTCCGCGACCTGCGCAGCCGGCCGACGCGGATTCCGTTCAGCGCCGCGGAGGTCCTCAGTCCGCACGTCGCCTTCACGGTGCCCACCTGCGCGGACCTCAACCCAATCTGGCGCTGGCCGGCGGTGCGGACGTGGACGCGGGAGTTCCGCAACGACTGGCGGAACGCCCTAGCCCTTGCCGCCGCCGGCGCCGGGGCGGCGGTCGCCGGGGCGAAGGAGGAGTTCTCCGCGGAACTGGCCGCCGTGGGCGATCGCACCGGCCGCGGACTGGCCTGGACGCAGGCCCAGGCGACGCGGTTCGACCGCCTGTTCCACCCGACCGGCCGCCATGACGACCGCGGCTGGTGGTTCGCCTGCGGCACCGGGATGTGCGGTCTGGCACTGACCAGCCTGCTGTTTTTGCAGGGCGCACCGGCCAACGCGGAGGTGAACGCGGTCGCGGCCCTTGCCCCGAAATCCACCAAAGCGGGCGCCCCCGCCGTGCCGGACGCGGCCCTCGAACCGGACCGGGCGGACTTCAACGCCCCCGCCGACGAACTGTTTGAAGATGACCTGTGGGGCTCGGAGCCCGGCGACCCGCCGGCGACCGACGATCCCACGCTGATCGCCCGCGGCAACTCCGACCCGACGTTGGAGAGCGACGCCGATATGTTCGGCGATCTGCCCAATCCGTTCGCGGAAGAAGGCGGGATGGACGCCCTGGAACCGGCCCCGGAGTCGTACGTCCGCCCGCTGCCGGCGCTGACGATCGACCTGCGGCGGGCCGAGCCGGACTTCGGCGACGATCTGCCCGGTTACGAACCGCCCGACGACGACGCCCCCGCCGAGGCCGTCGCCGCCCCGGTGCGCACCCCGCTGCCGGCCGATCCCGGCGGATGGGACGAGGAACGCCGCCGCAGCGAACCGGCCGCCCCCGCCCTGCCGCCGGAGTACGTCGGCGTGCCCCCCGACTCGCCTGTCGACTCGTGGGAAGAGGCCGCCCCGTCCGTCGAAAACAGGCTGAACGACCCCTCCTTCGATCCGGACTTCCCGGACGATTTTGGCCTGGCTCCCGACGACGACGCCCCCGCGGGGGGCGCCTCGTTCGACGATAACGGCGGCGCCGCGGCCTTTCCGGACGAGGAAGCGCAGACCGACCTCGACCTGCCGGCCGACGGCGTGCCCGCCGCGGCGGGCGCCGGGCTGACGGTGACCCGGACGGCGTACGGGGCGGCGACGCTCGGCGCCCCCTACACCTACGATTTATGGGTGAAGAACGAGGGCGACGCCCCCGCGACCGCCGTGCTGGAAGAAGCCGTCGGCCCTGGCGTGCGGGTCACGAACGCCGTGCCCCCCGCCTCCTTCCTCCCCGGCGACGGCGCTGCACAGGCGCTGGCGGCCGGGGCGGGCGCCGGCGGCGGGATTCTGACCTGGGACCTCGCCTCGCTGCCGCCGGGAGCGGTGCGGCAACTGTCGGTCACCGTGCACCCGCTGCCCGGAGCGAACGCCGAGGGGAACGGCGAGGAGATCGCCTTCACCACCGACGCCCGCGTGACCGGCCGCTGGGCCGTCGCCGGGACGACCGTGGTCATGGCGACGCCGGAGCCGCCGCCGCCCGCGGAGCCCGTCAACCGCTGGCAGACCGATTGGCCCTCGGACCCGCCGATCGTGAACGACTTCGACGATTTCCCCGACGAACCGACCGACCTCCCGCTGGAGGAACCGTTCGAGGAGGAACCGCTCGACGAACCCCTCGCCGCGGAGCCGGAGCCCTTCGAGGAACCGGCCTGGGAACCGCAGCCGCTGCCGGACCCGGCGGTTCGGCCCGCCCAGATCCTCCGCCCCGAATTGGATGAGGAAGACGAGGCCCCGGCGCTCGAGACCGAACCGCCGCCGGAACCCACCCCGACCGAGGAGCCCGCTGCGGCGCCGCGGTTGCGGGTCGTGCTGGCCGGTCCCCGCGGCGTGCGGGCCGGGGAAGACGTCCGGCTGACCGTCACGGTGACGAACGAGGGCTCCGGCCCGGCGGAGGCGGTGACCATCGCCTGCCCGGTGCCCGAACGCCTGCGGCACCCCCGCGGCAAGGTCGTGCAATGCCTGCTGGGCGAGATGGAACCGGGCGAGGTCCGCACGGCCTCCTTCATCGCCCGGGCCGTCGATCCCGGTTCCGCCCGGCCGGAACTGACCGTCACCGCCGACGGCGGCCTCCGCGCCGCCGTGACCTCCCCGCTGACCGTCCGCCCGGCCGTCGTCTGCCGATAGGGCGTTCGGCGGTGATGTGTTGCGGCGCCTGTGAGCCCGAAGCGCAAGCGAGGCTCGGAGCCGTCCAGCCTCACTTGCGCTTCGGGCTCACAGGCGGGCGGGTCGAGGGGCGAACGCCCGTCACCGCAGCGGCAGCGGCGCCGGGGCGGTGGCCGGGATCGGCGCCGGGGCGGCGATCGGCTGCCGGGCGGCGATGAGTTGGGCGGCGAAGCCCATTGCGGTCGGATCGAGCGCCACGCCGGCCGGGCCGCCGGGCGGCGGGGGTTCGAACAGGAAGCCGTCCGGGGTGAGGCGGGCCGTCAACGCCTCCCGCACGGCGTCCGCCGCGGCGGCGTGCTCGCGGTCCAGCCACCCCTGCCGCACGCCGATCGCCCACGCGGCCGCCACGCCGACGGCGTTCGTCAGGTTCGGCGCGAGCAGGCCGTCGGCGGGCCGTTCGGCGGAGTCTCCGGCGGGCGGTTCAGTCTGGGGCAGCGCCGCGTCGGCCAGGCGGCGGAACTCCGCGAGCAGGTCGCCCGTATCCTCCCGCTTGCCCGCCACGGCTAGCGTGCGGGCCGTGCCCAGCAGGCGGAGCATCGCCAGCCGTTCCCGCCGGGCCGCGGGGGCGCCCGGCGGCAGCGGCGGCCCCTCGACGCCCGGCTCTGCGTCCTCCCGGTTCGGTTCTGTGTCGGCTGGTTCCTCGCCGGTCTCCTCCTCGTCGATGGAGGCGGTGAGGCGGAGGCGGAGTTGCAGCAGGGCGGCCTCCAACATCGCCTCGTCCCCGCGCGCCCGGGCCAGCGTCGCCATGGGGAGGGCGACGCTGAGGGCGCCCGCGGCGGTGACTTCGTCGCCCTCGTCGGGGACGGTGCCGTCGGGCGATCGGCGGGCGATCCAGCGGTCGCGGAGGGCGTCCAGCAGCGGGTGATCGGGGTCGAGTCGGGTCAGCGAGGCGAAGGGGGCGGCGTCGCGGCCCTCGGCGAGGGAGACCGAACGCAGCGTCGGGGGGCCGGCCGTCGGCACGGCGGCGGTGCCCGGGCCGGCGTTCGTGAACAGCGCCCAGTGCCGGCGGGCCGCGTCCCGCAGCGCCGCCCGCTCCGGGAGCTCGGCAAGGTCCAGTAGCCCGTCCATCACGGCGGCCTCCCGCCACCCGAACGGCTGCACGGTGGCCGCGGAATCGAGCCGGCGGAAGAACTCCGTCCACTCATCGTCCGCCCCAAGGATGAGCAGATGCGGGCGCAACTCCAGCGGCAGGCCGGAGGCCCCGACGGCGGCCGCGTCGCCCTCGCCCGCGCCGGGTTCGCTGTTCTCGTCCTCGGCCCCCAGCACCCACACCGTCGCCGGGGGGCCGACGACCCGCAGGGCCAGGCCCTCGCGGAGGGCGGCCTCCCCGCCGACCGAGGAGAGCGGTACGGAGAACAACCCCAGCGGCGGGGCGAAGCTGACGTCGACGGAGCCCCGCAGCGTCCCCGTCACCGGCGAATGCACGCCGACGGCGCCGGCGGCCGGGGGGGCGAAGGCGACGGCGAACCGGACCGCGACGACGTCGACGGTCCGGCGGCCCTCCGGCAGCGGGGGGAACCGCAGCGTCGTCGTGCCCCACCCGGGGACCCGCGGCCCGGCGGGGAACGCGGCGAACGCCGGCCAGTCGAACGGCGGCCGAGCCCCCGGCGGGAGTTCGTCGGGAGGCGGAAGTGCGGGACGTTCGGCGTCCGCGGCGGACGCGTCCGCCGCCGCTTCGTCCGGGTCGACCGCTTCCTCCCAGCCATCTGCGGGGCGACGGAAGGCGGCGGCGGGGCTGGCCGGCAGGAGGATCGCGCCGGTCACGGGCTCCGGGGCGAAGGGGTCGCGGACCTCCGAACCCCGGGCGAGCGGGTCCTGGGCGGCGCCGCGGCCCGTCGCGGCGAAACCGGGCGCGGCGAGCAACGCGGCGATCCCGGCCGAGCGGCGGGCGAACTGGCGGCGATTCATGGCGACCTTCGGACCGTCTTCACGGGCAGTGCGGGAGCACGGGGGGATCAGGCACCGCGCTCGCGGGCCAGGGCGACCAGATCCGCCACGACCGCCTCCAGCGGTTTGCCGGTCGTGTCGTAGCGGACGGCGTCCGCGGCCGGCTTCAGCGGGGCGGCGGCCCGGCGTTCGTCCTTATCGTCCCGGCCGGTCACCTCCGCCAGCACCTCGGCGAGGGGCACGTCCCGGCCGGCGGCAAGCAGTTCCAACCGACGCCGCTCCGCCCGGGCCTCGGCGTCCGCGGTGAGGAAGACCTTGAGGGCCGCATCCGGGAACACGACGGTGCCCTGATCGCGGCCCTCGGTAACGGTGTCGCCCGCCTCGCCGACCGCCCGCTGCAGGGCGACCAGCGCCGCCCGCACGGGGGGATGCACCGCCACGGCGCTGGCGGCGGCGCCGGCGGCGGGGGTGCGGACCAGTTCGGTCCAGTCCTCGCCGTCGACGGACAGCCGGTCCCCGTCCTGCGCCAGCCGGGCCGCCGCCGCCGTGCGGCCGCAGGCGTCCGCGTCGCCGAGGTCCGTGCCGGCCCGCTCGCACAGCAGTCCGACCGCCCGGTACATCGCCCCGGTGTTGAGGAACCGGAACCCCAATTCGTCGGCCAACCGGCGGGCGACGCTGCTTTTGCCGGACCCGGCCGGGCCGTCGAGGGTGATGATCATGGGGCGACGCGCGGGAACGAGATTCGGGGCGGGAGCTTACCCGAATCCGCCCGAAACCCGACCCGGCGAACGGCCGTGCGGCCGATCGGCCGGAGGCCGCTCCCCGGCGGGTCGGGTTTAGGGACCGCTGCTGCCGCCGCGGCCGCCCCGCCCAAAGAATTCTTCGCTGAAGCCTTCGCCGAACTCGCCGCTCGGGTCCGGTTTGGGGGCGTTCACGTCGGTCATCTGCGGGCCGAGGCCGTCGCGTTCCGCCTTCACGCTCTTCGCCACGGCCTGCCGCTGAAGTTCCAGACCGGCGTCGATCTCGCGGACGGAACCGGTGTCCAACATCAACAGCACGCGACCCGGCGGCAGGCTGCGGTTGCCGAGGTTCAGGTCCGGGTGGAACGCGGCGGCCCCCTCCGGCAGGGCGTCCACGCCGATGACGACGTGTTCGGTGACGAACGGGTAGGTCGCCCGTTCGTTCTTTTCCTGCTTGAAGGGGTCCAGCGTGTAGGTGTTGCGTTCCTCAAACACCAGCAGGTCGCCGGCGTCCACGCGGGTGTCCTTGGAGACCAGCGTGCCGTACTCGCGGGAATACTCCGTCACTTCGAGGCGGGCCTCCGGCAGACTGTCGTTCGGCTTGGGGTAAATCGCGGTGAGGTAGGACAGTTCGTCCGGCGGGATCGACACGACGCCGCTGGGCTCGCTCCAGGGGGTCCAGCGGGTTTCGCCTTCCAGGGCGGAGGGGTCGGAGACGTCCGCGGCGCCGAGGCCGAAGTTCGGATTCGCGAGCTGCACCCGCATCCGGTAGCGGTAGGCCTGCCCCGGCTCGACGGCGATGTCGAAGAACCGGGTGAGGAGCAGGACGTCGGCGGCGCTCATCTTCTCCAATGCCGCCCGCACCGGGTCCTTGGCCTCGCCCTCGGCCGGGCCGCGATCGACGATCGCCCGCATGGCGGCGCCACGGTCGAAGCCGCGGTTCTGCTCCGGCAGGAACCGGTTCTTCTGCGGGCCGACCGCGGCCTGCACCTCTTGCTGCACGACGGCCTCCTCGCGGAGCCGTTCCTCAATCTTCTGCCGCAGCGCCGGGTCCTCTTTGATGAGGTCGAACTCCTTCAGCCGCGGGTGGGACGCCGGCCGGTTGTCCCACGTGCCGTAGGCCGGGGTGAACAGCGGCATCGTCAGCGAGGGGTCGGTCAGCGCCGGGGAGACCACTTCGATCGGCCGCCCGGAGGAGGCGTAGAGGTCTTCGCCCAGCAGTTCGAGGGCGGCGTCGCGGTCGACGGGATGCCAGTCCTCGCTGTAGGGGTTGGCGCCGGAGGAGATCCGCTGGCGTTCGACCTGCAGATCGAGGAACTCCAGCCGGGCCTTGGCGTCGGCGATGGGCACGTTCATGGAGCGGGCCATCTCCTGGACCTGACGGCGAAAGGGGAAGACGCCGCGGATCGCCGCCATCTTCACGCCTTTACCGCGGGCGTTGATCGTCGCGGGGTTGCCGTACTCGCCCTCTTCGCCGAACGGCATGCCGCCCTCTTCGCTGCCGAAGACCCCTCTCCCGCGATCGAAGTCTCCTTCGCTGGAATCCGGCGACGATTCGTCGCTGCCGAACATCCCTCTCCCACGGCCCATTTCTCCTCCGCTGAATTCCGACGATCCCCCGAAATCGAACCCGCCGAAGCCGGCGGGGGCGCCGCCGGCGCCCAGATTGAGATCAAACTCGTTCGACTCCTCGTCCTCGTCCGCCCCGGGCTCGCCGGACGCCGCATCGAGGAGCGCGTCCTCCGGCGCCAGGCGGACCGGCAGGGCGAGGTACTCGGCGAGGACGGACTCCACAGGCAGCCAGGTCGGTTCGCTTCCCTTCTCCTGGAGTCGGTGCATCGGGCCGAGGAGGGAGGCCGGCCACGCCGTTTCGCCGGGGTTCATCGTCTCCTTAACGCGTTCGACCTCGGCCCGCACGTCAAACTCGGGCAGGTCGGCCTGGCGCTGCTCCGGCGTCCAGGAGCTGACCCGCAGGGCCCGCTGCTGTTCGTCAAGTTTCTGCATCACCTCGTTGGGAGATTTCTCCGTGTACCGCCCCTTCGAGACGCCGGAGTACAGCAGGACGGCCGCGAGCAACGCCGCGACGACCAGCCCGGCCTTCTCCGCGTGATCCGCCGCGAGCTGTTTCCAGTTCGCGTTCTTCAGTCCATCGAGTGAGAACTTCATGGGACTCTGCGGCGGCGGGGGAGGCGAAGGGGAAGTGCGGGGACCGGCGGGGCGGAGGCCCCGCGGGGGATCGGGGAACTAGACGCCGCCGGCGGCGACGGGCTCGGCGTCGCCGGCCGGGTCTTCGGCCGGGGCCTCGCCGGCGCCGGGCTCGGAGGCGCCGGGCTCAGGGGCGCCGGGCGCCGCGGCGTCGGGGGCCGCGCCCGGGGGAGTCCCGCCGGGCGTCGGTTCGGCGCCGGGGGGCGCCGGGGTGGCGTTGAGGTCGAAGTCGCCGCCGCCGTCGAAGCCGAAGCCGGCGGCGTCCGCCCCGTCCTCCATCGCCGCGTCCTCGCCGGCGACGGGATTGGCCGGGTCGGCGGGCGGCAGGACGCCGAACTCCTCCTCACCGGCCGGGGCGTTCGGATCAAGCGGGTTCACCGCGGCGTCGTCGGCGTCCAGGGGCGCGACCGGCTCGCCGGTCTCGGCGTCGATCGCGGCGGCCGGGTCGGCGGAGGGATCGCCCAGGCCCGCGGCCAGTTCCGCCTCGGTCCGCGGCTTGTAGATGGTCATCACGCCGCCCACCACCACCGTGGCGAGGTACGGGTTCGTCATCGCCACCTGATACGGATCGGACGGATCCACGGCCGGACGCGTCGTGCGGGCGTTCATGCCGGTGGGACGGCGGGCGGGCCCGCCCAGCCCCCGGGGACGCTGAGTGAGGCCGCCGCGGGTCAGTCCGCCGCCGATGCCGCCGAGCGCGTTCCCGAAGGTGGGTCGCAACCCGCCCTCCGGCCGGCCGCTCCGCGCCGTCGGGGCCCGCTGCCCCATCGGCTTGGCGCCCTCGACCATGTGCACGCGGATGATCTCCACCGGCCATTCGCAGTTGGACAGGTCCGCCAGCACGTTGTTCAGTTCGCGGTGATCCAGCACGAGCTGCATCTTGAAGGCCCGGGTGCGGTAGGGCACCTCCGGGGCGCTGGTGATGTAGCGCCGTCCGCCGCCGGGGGAGACGTACTCCTTCGTCCGGGTGCGGCCGCCGCCGTAGCTGTCGCCGCCGAAGTCGTCGCTGTACGACTCCCGGCTTTCGCTTCCGCTTTCGCTGCCCGCCGCGGCGGGGTCGCCGAGGGCGGCGGCGGCGGCGGCGAGGTCGGGGGCGATCAGCGTCGGGTCTTCGTCGAGCCCGTCCTCCGGGCCGATGTCGTCGTCGAGGCTGAAATCGAGGTCTGCGTCCAGCGCGGCGCCGGAGCCGCTGCCGCTGCCGCCGAAGCGCTCTTCGGTTGACGAGTCCATCGGGGAGGATTCCTCCGAGTAGCTGTCGCTGCCGTCCCTCAGCGTCGGATCGGCGCCCTCCTCCTCGGCGGAGGGGGGGCCGGAGCCGCCCCGCAGCGTGAAGGATTGGATCTCCTTCAGCGGGGCGTCGAGGATCAGGCTGGAGCCGGCGTTGACCTTGGAGACCTGCTTCAGCAACTCGCGCGTCAGCCAGATGTCCTCCTGGGCGCTCCAGACGGTCATCGCCAACGGCGCCTGCCGCTGCCAATCGGAGGTGTCGAACTGGGGCAACACGCCCTGCGGGACGTTGACCACGCCGGTTTGCGTCTCGAAGTCGTAGGGACGCAACGACTGCCGCAGCGCCTCGAGCTGTTCTTCGTAGGCGAACCGATACTGCTCACGGCCGCGGATGCCGATCGGCTCGAAGTACTCCAGGCCCTCGACGTAGGGGCGGTAGCTTTCCGGCCAGGTGCGCAGTTCCTCCTGCGTGACGGCCAGCGTGCGAGCGGCGGTGCGCAGCTCCTCCTCCCGCTGGATCCGCTCCTGCTCGATTTTTTCGATCCAGCCCTCGTTCGGGGCGTTCTGTCCCTCCGGGACGGTCAGCGCGTTCACCTTCGCCTCGGCGGCGGCGATCTGCTCCGCGAGCGAGCCGGTGCCCACCCACCAGGCGCCCAGCGCCAGACAGACGGTCAGACCCAGCACGACCCAGAAGCGGTGGGTGAGGATCGGTTGCAGCTTGTCCACGGGGACGGTCCGGGGCGGCGGGGCGGAAACGGGGACGGACGAACACGAACGGGAAACGGCCCGGCGGGCGGCAGGCGCCCGGGGGCCGGGCGGGGGTCAGGCCCCTTCGGAGTAAGTCGGCGCGGAGGCGGCGGCCTCGCCTTCGGCGCCCGGCACGTCCTCGCTGGGGAGCTCGGTCCGTTCCGCCGGGGGGGTCTTCTTCCAGACGAACTGGATGGTGAAGGGGTACTCGGTCACCAGTTTGAGATTCTTCTCCGGCTCCTCGGAGTCGAGGGCGGAGATGTCGATCGGCGGACGTCCCGCCGGCTGCCCGGCGGGACCGTAGTCCGATCCGGACTCCTCACTGCCGAACGTGCCGCGGCCGCCGAAGGAGGAGTCCGGCGGACCGTCGTAGCTTTCCTCCCCATACTCGCTGCCCCCGCCGCGTCCGCCGAACGCGGGCGTGCCGAGGACGGTGCGACCCTCAGGGTCGTAGGGGATCTGCCGGGCCGTGATCGGCAGCAGCGCCGGGTACCGGATGCCCAGCTTCGCCACGGGAACCTCGCCGACGGGGGTGTTCAGCGTCCATTCCCGCAGGTTGGCCAGCACGGTGCGGCGGAGGTAGCCGGCGTCGCGATCCTCCGGGGAGGACCCGTCGTGGTAATGCACGCCCTTCAGCGTCACCACGTAACCTTCGCCCGTCGGTCCGGCGAGAGCCGGATCGGTCTCGCCGTCCGCGGCGGGCTCGGGGGCGGGCTCCGGTTCGGGCGGGGGCGGCGGGTCTTCGCCCCGGGCGATCGCGGCGGCCCTCTCGGCGGCGTATTGGGCGGCGTCGGCGGCGGCCTTCGCCTTCTTCCGCTCTTCCTGCTCCGCCTTCGCCATGTCGTTCATGACCTCCTTGGTCAGCGGCGGCAGGGTCGCGTACCAGGTGGAGAGGTCCGGCTCCTTCTTGAAGGTGATCGCCTTGATCAGCACGGATTCCCGCTGCTCGATCGGCTTGGTCAGCTCCTCGGTCGGGTCGGCCGGGACGACGGCGGCGATCGCCCGGAGCACCTCGGGCCAGTAAATGCGGCCGCTGGCCGGCTTCGTGAGCTCTTCGCCGACCGACTTAATATCCTCGATCTTGGTCAGTTGTTCGTCGTAGCCGCTGCGGAAGCCGTCGACCTTCGTCTTGAACTCGGGCACCTTTGCGAGCGGCTCCGCCCAGAGCTGTTCGCTGACGCTCTCCGCATAGTTGCCGTAGCCCGCCGCCCCGAGGCTGACGCCCGCCAGCAGCACGCCGGCCGCCAGGGCGGCCCACGGCTTCTTCTTGCGGATCTTCCGTTCCTGAATGATCTCCGGCGGCACCAGACTGGTGGTGATCCGGGTCAGCCCCGCCGCCTGCAACGCCACGCCGTAGGGCACGACGAACCCGGCGACGTTGTCGCGGAAGGTCGCGTCGTTCAGCACCTCGTCGCCGACCGCGGACTTGAATTGATCCACCCGCTCGACCGGGTGTTGCAGGTTCTGCTGAAGGAACTTTTGCAGTCCGGCCAGTTTGAAGCCGTTGCCGACGCCCAGCACGCGGGTGATCTTCGCCTCGCGGTTCACCGAGCTGAAGTAGCCGATGCTGCGCTGAATTTCCGCGACGTAGTCGTTGAACACCGGCCGCAGCGCCTGGAACACCGCCCGCGGGTCCGGGGCCTTGGTGGCGTTGCACTTCAGGTGCTCCGCCTTGGCGAACGTCAGCTTCTGATCCTTGACCAGCGCCCGCGTGAAGTGATTGCCGCCGACGTTGACGTTGCGGATCCAGATTTTATCGCCGTTGGAGATCAACAGCGTGGAATTGTCCGCCCCGAGGTCGCAGACCATCGTGTATTCGTCGGGGGCGTCGAACTCCTTGCCCTCCCGCATCCCCAGCCGGTCGAACGTCAGGAAGTTATAGAGGGCCAGCGGGGCGATCTGCACCAGGTCCACCTCGATCTTCCGATCGAGGAACGGCGCCATCGCCATCTCCACCTGATCGCGCTTCATGGCGAACAGGCCGACCTCCGCCTCCAGCGTATAACCGCCCTCCTCCAGCCCGCCGCCCAGCGGCTGGTAGTCCCAGATCACCTCTTCCAGGGCGAAGGGGATCTGCTGCCGGGCCTCGTACTCCACGATCTTGGCGATCTGGGAGCTCTCCACCGGCGGGAGCTGAATGAACCGGGCCAGGGCGCTTTGCCCCGGTAGGCTCATCGCGACGCGACAGCCCTTCAGGCTGTTGCGGGACAGGAACGTCTCGAAAGCCTCCGCGATCAGCTGCGCGGGAACGGCGTCCGGCTGACTCAGAATCTTCGGATGCTGAACCAGATCGAACGCCTCGGCGACCACCCGGCCGCTGACCGGGTCCGGACGCAGTTTGATCGCTTTGAGGGCGGCCTGCCCGACTTCAATGCCCCATACCGGCTGATCGTCGGCCATGGTCGAGTTCGTACGTTGTCGGGGAATCAGGATGGAGATCGGCGAATGCCGGGCGTCGCCCAAAGGGGGGAGAGTTCCCGAGTGGCCGACGGCCCGTCATCATCCCCCCCGTCTCCGGTGCGGTCAATCGGTCGGTTCTCCGGGAACCGGCCCGACGCCCGCCCGCGGTCGCCCCGCCCCCCGCCGCCCGCGCGGCCGGAACGACCCTCCCCCCGCGCCCCAAGCCCCCGCCCCCGCCGTGGCACCCGACGACTCCGCCGAGGACCGCGACGCCCCGCAGGCCGACGGCCCCCCGCCATCGCCCGCCCCAACGGCGGACCTGACGACGGTCTCCGAACCAGACGGACCGGCCGAAACCGTCCTGCTGCTGCCTTCCCACGGGCTGGACGACCTGCCGGAGCGCCTGCCCGAACGCCGGGCGGCCGCGGCCCTGAACGCCTTCGCCCTCTGCTGGCACCCCGCCCTGCTGGCCGCCGCCCGGGCCCTGCCCCGCCTGGTGATGGCCGACCAGCCGCCCCGCCCCGTCGGCGGCCGGCGGTTCCTCATCCCGGAGTTCGTCCGCGACACGCTGCCCGACGGCTGGGAAACCGAAGCCGGCGCCCGCCTGGCGGTCGTCGGCCCGGACCGCGCCGCGAGCCTGTCGGCACTCGCCCCGCTGTTGCCGCCGGATCGGCGAGACGTGCCGGTCGCCGATCTGCACCCGTTCTTCGCCTTGGGCCTGGGCCATTTGTGGGTGGAACGACTCACACGCAGGACGCATTACTACAGCACGCTGGATGAAACGCGGCTCCGCACCGAAGTCGTCGCCGCCGCGGACGCCCTGTTCGTGGGAGACCGGGAGGAAGCGCACGCCCGGCTGGTCGAGGCCGCCGAGGTGCTCCGCGAAGCCCGGGAGCGGTTCTATCCGACCCCGGCGAAGTTCTGCGACCTTTGCTTCGTCATTCCGCGGCTGGCGGGAGCGGAGCTGAAAACCGAAGTCGCCGCCGCGGCCGCCGGCGGGCCGCCGCTGAATTTGCTCGGAACTGGGGCCGACTGGCGCACGATCGCCGCCGCTTCGCCGGACCTGATCGCCGCGATCCGCGAGGCCGGCGACCGCGTTGAACCCGTGGGGGGAGAGCAGACGGAGGCCCCGGTCGCGCTGCGGGACGTGCCCGCCGCCGTCGCGGACCTGACGGCCGGCCGGGAGACGTTCCGGGAGTTGTTCGGGAGTCCGCCGGGAGTCTGGGGGCGTTACGACTTCGGTTTTACCCCGTTGACGCCGCAACTGCTGGAGTCAATGGGAGTCAACGCGGCGTTACACCTCAAGTTCGGCCCCGGCGACGTGCCGCCGGACGGGGCCGGGCGGGTGCGGTGGGCGGGCGCCGGCGGTGAGATTCCCGCCCACGCCCGCGATCCGCTGCCGGCGGGTTCGGCGGCCTCCTTTTGGGAGCTGCCGGAGATCCTCGCCGAGGCGTTCGAGGCGGAGCAGACCGTCGCCGTCACCTTCGCCCGCTGGCCGGGCGCCCCCGGCCCGCTGCTGGACGATTTGAAGGCCCTCACCGCGCTCTCGCCGGCGCTGGGGGAGTTCGCCACGTTCGCCGAGATGTTCGCCGAGGACGACCCCTTCGCCCGGGTGTTCGCCGCGGACCCGCGGAAGTACCGCTCCCCGGGGCCAGCGGCCGGTTCGCCGGAGCCGCTCTCCTCCCACAGCCGGGCGATCCGTGCCGATGCGGAGGCCCGGACGGACGGGCTCCTCGCCGGCCTCTGCGGGCTGCTGGGTTCGCCGGGCGGAGAAGCCGACGCCGCGGAGCGACTCGCTGCCCTGATCGGCCGCGGCGGGGGCGACCGGCCGGGCACGCTCTGGCTCAATCCGCTGCCGACGCCCCAAACGGTCGGCACGGAGTGCGGCGACCTCAACGTCGGCCCCGCCCCGCCGGCCGATCACCCGGCGGTGAAGGTCGTGGGGAAGCGGTCCTTCACCTTCGAGATTCCCCCCTGCGGCTTCGTCTGGTTCCCGGACAAAGCCGCGAAGACGGCGCCGGTCTCCAAATCCAAGGCGAAGACCGCCGAGCCCGGCATGGTGCGGAACGAGCGGTTCGAGGTCCGCATGGACCCCGCGACCGGCGGGATCGCCACGGTGAAGACCTACGGCCGCAGTCCCGTTCGGCTGGGCATGCGACCGGCGGTGCGGTTCCACGCCCCGCGGACGCTGAAGGGCGCCCCCGACGACGGACATGAACCGGAACGTTACAGCCGGGCGGTGCGCATCGAAGGGCAAACCTGGGACCTCGTGGACGCCGGCCCGGCCCGTGGGGAACTGGTCAGCCGCGGGGCGCTGATCGACCCCGCCGGCGGCGCCCGGCTGTGCGGGTTCACGTTGCGGGTCCGGCTGGACCGCGGTTCGCGTACGGCGCTGGTCGAGGCCTCTTTCACCGACGCGGCGACGGCCCTGGAGGCCGGCGACCTCGTGCTGCGGTGGGCCTGGGACGACGAAACGGCGGAGCTGGCCCGTTCCATCCAGGGCTCCCGGCAGGCGGCGCCCGCCTCCGGCACGTTCGAGTCGGCGCACTTCTGGGAATTAGCGAGCCTGCACGGCGACAAGAAGCTGCGGACCGCCGTCCTCACCCCGGACGCCCCGTTTCAAACCCGCAGCGGCCGGCGGATGCTCGACAGCCCGCTCCTGATCGCCGGGGAACCGACCAACGACGACCGCGTCTGGCGGTTCGGAATCGCCTTGGACGACCCGCACCCGATGCGGGCCGCCGACGCCTTCCTCACGCAGCCGGTCCCGGTACCCGTCGCCGGGCCGCCGTCCTCCGGCCCGGTCGGCTGGCTGCTGGCCTGCGACAGCCCGGGCGTCCGCGTGCTGTCGATCCGGGGCGAAGGGGGCGAGACGACGCTCCGCGTGCAGGAGAGCGACGGCCGCACCCGCACCGCCGCGATCCGGTTCTTCAAACGCCCCACCGGAGCGGCGAAGCGAACGCTGGCCGGCGAGACCCAGGCCGAACTGATCTGCGAGGGCGACGCCGTCCGCGTCCCCCTGGCCGGCTACGAACTCTGCGACGTGGCGGTGCGGTGGGCCTGACGGGTTAATCTTCCGGGACGACCGTCACTTCGTAGATCGTCACCTCCCGCCGTTCGACCAAGCCGTTCCGAGCCGCCGCCAGGTCGAAGCGATCGTGAAAGACCCAGTTCGGGAACCAGCGGCCGTCCGGGGTTTGGGTGATCTCGAACAACGCGACGCTCTCCACCCTGTACGCCTCCGACTCCGACCGCACCCACAACTCCGCCCGGACGGGCAGGGAATCCCGGCCCCGGGCGAGGGCGATCGTCCAGACGGCCCTGAAATCGGCCGGGAGCCCGGTCCGGTCGCTCGCCTCGGCCTCCAGGACGTCCAGCGTCACGCCGTTCCGCTCCCGAACGCCGACATACCGCAGGCCCGACGGACCCGCGGCCGATTGCGGCGGGGCGTCCAAACGGTCCGCCAGCCATTGCGACAGGGTGGCGCTCGCGTCCGAACCGCCGAGCATCAGCGTGTAGGGGTCGGGCGGGGCGGTCGCCCGACCGGGCCGCTTGATGAAGCGAACCGGCCTCTCCGCCCCCGCTACGTACAGCGTGCCGACCGTCCCGTCGGGGTCGTCAACCGGGCCGCCCCGCGCGGTCGAGCCGCGGTCCTCCAATAAGAATTGTTCGGTCATCGTCGATTCCGTCCGCCAGCCGGACGGAGTGTCGACGGAAGTTCCTTCCTCCACGCCTCGCACCATCGATCCCTCCCCCAGTGACGCGGGATCGACGTAGTGCGTGGTCGTCCAACGTAGCGTGCCCCGCGGCGGTCCCTCGCGCTCCGCCAACCTCCGGACCACATCCGCAAGGACTGCGGGCTCGTCGAACTCGCCCGAGTCGAACTCAACCGAGTCGAGTTCAGCACTGGAGCCGCCGACCACCCACGCCGAGGCGACGAACATGGCGAGGGTGACGGAGGCGGTCCGAAGGAACGTGGACAACATCGAGAGCGATCCGGCGGCGGAAAGGTGCGTCACACGCTTCCATGCGCCGCCTGGCCTCGGCCGTGCTCAGCCGTTCCCCAAAAAAGTGGAAAAAACCGCGCTTCGCCGGCTCGCCCGGCGCCCTCACCCTGGAGTCGTCGCCACGCCCGGCCGCAGTTCGGCGATGAGGAAGAACGACCCCGCCGCGATTGCCAGCCCGCCGGCGCCCGCCCGGCGGACGGCGCCCGCCCAGGCGGAGTGCGGGTCCGGGTCGCAGCGGATCGGGGCGTCCGTCAACGACCGGGCCAGCGCCGCCAGTTCGTCCGGCGGGACGGCCCGGGGGTTCTTCACGAACTGCGTGCAGGTCAGGTCGTCGATATGCGGGAGCAGCGTGCGGAGCACCCCAGCGACGTCTTTATCCTTCGCACAGGCCAGCACGAGACTGCGACGTTGTTCGGGAGCTTCCCGTAGCGTGGCGGCGAGGGCGTTGGCGCTGGCCCAGTTGTGGGCGACGTCCAGCAGCAGCGCGGGGCCGGCCGGTTCGCCGCGGTCGTTCGTCGGCAGGGCGAACCGCTCCGCCCGGCCGGCCAGCCGCACGCCGGCGGCGCCGGAGGCCGCGGCCTCCGGCGTGATCGGCCAGCCGGCGGTGCGGAGTGCCTCGAAGACCGCCGCCGCCGTCGCCGCGTTCGCCCGCTGGTGCGGCCCGCCGGGGGGGATCGGGAGACCGGCCCAGTCGCCCGTCGGACCCGCGGGATCGACCGGCAGGAAAGGGGCGCCGACGGCCTCGCAGCGGGCCCGGATCGCCTCCCCCGCTTCGCCCGGCCCGCCGCCCCAGATCAGCGGCACGCCCGGTTTGGCAATGCCCGCCTTCTCCCCTGCGATCGCCGCCAAGGTGTGCCCCAGGAGGGCAGTGTGATCGCGGCTGATCGTGGTGATCGCACACACCACCGGCTCGCAGACGTTCGTCGCGTCCAGCCGCCCGCCGAGGCCCACCTCTAGCGCGGCCAGATCGCAGCCGGACCGGGCGAAGTGCAGGAAGCCCAGGGCGGCGCTGATCTCGAAGAAGGTCGCCGGGGCGGCCCCACCGGCCTCGGCCCGCTCCGCGGCGGCGGCGACGTCCGTGACCAGTTGCACGAACGTCGCTTTGTCCGGTTCGGCCCCGTCGACGGTCAGCCGTTCCTCGAAGCGGACGAGGTGCGGCGAGGTGAACAGCCCGCACCGCAGCCCGCAGGCGGTCGCCCCCGCCGCGACAAGCGAGGCCACGGTCCCCTTCCCCTTCGTCCCGGCGATATGAACCGCAGGCACGCGGCGGTGCGGGTCGCCCAACTCCCCCAGCAACGCCCGGATGCCGTCCAACCGCAGGGCGTCCGGCGGAATGGGCCGGCGCTCGTAGTTCACCCGGCTCAGCAGGAACCGCTCGGCGTCGTCCCGCGTGAGCATGGGCCGCGTGCGAACGGGATCACTGGTGCGAGTCGCGGGCGGCATCCTCCGCAGCTTAGCGGCTCCCCGCCCTGCCGCACGGCCGGCGGCGCCCTCAGTTCCGCCGCCGCTTCGGCGGTTCGGCCGTCGCCGGGTCCGGCCAGTCGGGGTGAGCGGTGCGGGCGGCGTTCATCATCGCGACCGCTTTCTCGACCAGTTCGGGGCGTTCGTCGGAGAGGTCGTCCTTCTCCCCAAGGTCTTTCGAGAGGTTGTATAACTCGACCGGGCCGCTGGCGACGGGGCGGACGGCCTTCCAGTCGTCCCAGCGGATCGCCTGCATCGGGCCGGGGCCGTACTCGTGCAGTTCCCAGTAGAAGTAGTCCCGCTGCGGGGCCGGGCCGCCCTTGAGGAACCCGACCAACGATTCGCCGTCGGTTTCATAATCTTCCGGCAACTCCGCGTCGGCGAGTTCGGCGAAGGTGGGCAGCAGGTCCCAGAAGGCCCAGGGTTCGTCCGTCACCCGCCCGGACGGGATCGTGCCGGGCCAGTAGGCGAACGCCGCCTGCCGCAGCGCGCCCTCGTACATACCGCGTTTATAACCCCGCAGCGTGCCGCCCATCGCCTGATCGAACCGCTTGCCGATCGGCGTGTTCGGATTAAAGGACGAGCCGTTGTCGCCGGCGAACACGATGAGCGTGTTCTCCGCGACCCCCTTCTCCTCTAATAGCCCGACCAGCTCGCCGAGGTCGTGATCGAGCCGGGTGACCATCGCGGCGTAATTCTTCTCCAGTTCGCTCCACGGCTTGTCGGCGTAGATGCCCTGGTCGTCGATCTCGAACTTCCCGTGCGGCAACGTGGCGGCGTAGAAGAGGAAGAACGGTTCGTCGGCGGCCGCGGCGTCGCTCACGAAACTCAGCGCCGCGTTTTGAATCAGGTCCTGAGCATAGGTTCCCTGTTGGCCGTCGGCGTTCTCCGGCAGTTCGACCCGGGTCTCGTTATCGTAAAGATAGTCGGGGAAGTAGCGGTGGGCGTGACGCTGGCAGTTATATCCGAAGAAGCGGTCGATCCCGGTTTTGAACGGGCTGCCGGACGTATCGAACATCCCCATCCCCCATTTGCCCACGGTCGCGGTGCGATATCCGGAGGATTGGAGAATCTCCGCCACGGTGACCTGCCCCTCCGGCAGCGGGCGTTGGCCCTCGGCGCCGATTTCCCGGTTCGCCCGGGTCGGACAGTGGCCCATGTGCAGGCCGGTGAAAAAGGAGGACCGGGCCGGGGCGCACACGCTGGTGCCCGTATAGGCCGACATGTATCGGGTCCCGCCGGCGCAGAGGCGGTCCATATTCGGGGTCTGAATCAACTCCTGCCCGTAGGCCCCGACGTCGCCCTGGGCGAGATCGTCGCTGAGGACGAAGATGAGGTTGGGCCGCTCCGCGGCGGCGGCGGGCGTCGCTCCGCCCCACAACAGAACCGCGGCGGCGAGCGGGGCGAACCGCGAAAGGAACGGCGGCGGGGAGAACGTCATGGCGCTGATTTTCCGAAGGCGAGCGGGCCGGCCCACTCTGACGGGTCGCCCGCAACGCCGGCAACCGACCGGCGCGGTCGCGGTCCAAAGTCCGATCAAAACGGTCAGCGAATGCCGAACGCCGCCCCGGTCCGGCGGGGGCCAGGTCAGGAACTTTCCACGAGCGTGGGCCGCTCGCACGCTTTACCGTGACGCGATGCACCGCCTTATCCCCCGGTTCGCGTCCCCGTTCGCCTCGCCCGTCGCCTGTGCGGGGTTGCTCCTCGGTCTGACGCTCGCCGCGACGCCGACCGGTCAGGCCGGGGAGGCGGCGAACCCGCTCACCGCGTCCTTCCTGAACGACGGGGCGATCCGGGACGCGGTGGTCGCCGAGGGGCGCCGGCTGGTCGAGGACGGCCAGACGCTGCCGTTGGCGACGCTCCGCGAGCAGATGGACCGCCGAGCCTGCCCGCTGCCCCTCCCGGCCCCGGCGTCGGGGCTTTCCGAGCCCGGCGGGCCGGCGGCGGACGCGGAGGCGGCGACGCTCATTATCGCCTGCGTCCACTACTGCAGGAACTGCGAGCGCTTCGAGTCCAATAACGCCAGCGGCTTCGTCATCTCCGCGGACGGGCTGGCCGTGACGAATTATCATGTGCTGGACGCCGCCCCGCAGCACGGTCGGGCCAAGGACGACGACGAAGACCAGCGGGCCGGGTTCGTCGCTCTGACCCGCAGCGGAGAAGCGTGGCCGATCGTCGAGGTGGTCGCCGCGAACCCCGCCGCGGACGTGGCGCTGGTGCGGTTGGGGCTGCCCGAGGGCCGCACGCTGTCGGCCCTGCCGCTGGCGGCGGCCGGCCGGCTCGGGGAAGACGTGCACTGCATCTCGCACCCGGCGGGGCGGTTCTTCAGCTACTCCCGCGGCGTGGTGACCCGCCGCCACATGACCCGCCGGCACGGCGAAGAGACGCCCCGGCTGTCCGTCACCGCCGACTACGCCCGCGGCAGCAGCGGCGCCGCGATGGTGAACGTCGAGGGCGCCGTCGTCGGCATCGTGACCACCACCGATTCCGTCTACTACAGCGAACGCGGCGGCCAGCAGCGGGATCTGCAAATGGTCTTCCGCGACTGCGTGCCGGTCGAAAGCCTGCAGGCGCTGTTCGCCCCGCCGACGACGGAGGACGAAAACACACTTTCCGCCGACGCCTCCCCGGATAACGACGCCGTTTAACACGTTGAGATAATTCTCGGCGAAGCGTCGCTCGATCCCAGCCCGGAGCGCAAGCTCCGGCCGTGCGTCGTTCCGCTCGACGGCTGCGCCGACGGCCGATGCTTGCGCATCGGGCTCGTATCAACTGTACCGTCAGTCCGCGGCGTTCAATGCGGGGACGTTCGCCGACTCGTGCAGCCGCAGCATTTCCGCGTCCGTGAGGGCCCGGTCGAACACCGCCAGCCCGCCGAAGCGGCCCTTCGTCGCCTCCCGGGTAAACGAACCGACGGCGTAGCGGGCGCCGACGGTGAAGTCCGACCCGCCGCCGGGCTTCGACTCCGCGTGCTTCCCCGGGTCGTAGGCGAAGATCCCGCGGCCGTGATAATACGGGTTCATCCCGCGGTCCCCGCCGTCCGGGCCTTCCTGCGTGAAATAGCGATCGTCCCGCTTGTCTTTCTCGGGATCCAATTCCCGCGGCTCCATCACGCCGTTGACATAAGAGCGAATATAGTCGCCGTCGTAGGTGAAGCCCAGCGTGCACCATTCGTCCGTGGGAACCTCGCTGACGGAGGCGGCGTAGTCGGCGCACCAGGGGAAGGCGCTGCCGTCGGCCCGGCGGGTGACGCCGCCCTCGCTGGAGATGTGCGGCACGAGCTGCCGCGGCCCGCCGTAGGTCGGCATATTCATCAGCAGGGCGTACTGCCGGGTGCCGGTGTCGTCGTTGCGGCCCTTGCCCTCGCTCCACATCCCCGCGATCGTGCGGCTTTGATTTAAATCGACGATCCGCACGGCGGCGAACATGCTCACCTGCGCCTCCGGCCCGGAGATATTCAGCGGGCCGGTCTCCGCGTAGGGGATCTTGAGGTACTGCTTGCCGTTGAACTCCGCGGAGTCGCCCGAATACGGTCCGCCGGGCACGCGGGCGATCGGGCCGCTGACTTCCTCCAGGGGCAACGGCTCGTCCGTCGCAATGGACCGCCGCGGCTCCCCGGCGGCTTCGCCGAACGTCCAGAACGCGACCAGCCCCGGCGTCTCCGTCACCACGGCCGGGTCGCCGGTCGGCTCCGGCGCCTCCGCCGCGAACGCGGTTCCGGAGAGCGCGGCGAGCGCCGCAACGACGAAGGGGCGAGCGAGCATAAGGGACGCCTATGAGCAAAGGGGAGCGCGACGCGAACGCGTGCGAACCGGTTCGCACGACCGCAACCTAACGCCGCGGAACGCGGCCCCGAAAGCGAACCGCGGCGGTCGGGGGAACGCCCCCGGCCGCCGCGGTCGTCATCGAAAGGACGCCGTGACCGGCGCCGGCTCCGCCCATCAACGCGATCTACGGCGACGCCGGACCGGCCGCACCGTCCGGGGCCGGGGCGTCCGGGTCGGTGGGCACGCCGACGGGCACGTCCGCGGGGGCCTGGTCCGGTGCGTCCATGTCGCCGGCGACGACGACGTACAGCTCCGCCGGGTCGAGATGCTCCCGCAACGCCCGGTTCACCTCTTCGGCGGTGAGGGCGGCGACCTGCGCCTCCAGCTCCGCGGTGAACGCCATCGTGCGGTCGTTGTACAACTGGGAAGCGAGCTTGGTCGCCAGCTGGGAATCGCTGGCCCGGTTGACCCGCTGCTTTTGCAGGTAACTCGTCTTGGCCGCGTCGACCTCCGCCGGCGTGACGCCCTCGGCGATCAGGCGGTCCAGTTCCTCACGGATCACCGTCTTCAATTTCGGCACGTTGCCCGGGTTGGTGATCGCGTAGACGCCGAAGGTCGTCAATTCATCCTTCACCCGCGGGGTGAGCTGCGAACCGACGCCGTAGCTGAGGCCCTCCTGCTGGCGGACCCGGTCGCCTAGCCGGCTGGAGAGACCGCTGGAGCCGAGGATGTAATCGCCGATCATCAACGCCGGATAGTCCGGGTGTTCCTGCGAAATTGGCAATTGCAGGGCGGCGTAATAGACCGCGTTCTGTTTGCCGGGCGTGGCGATTTCCTTGTCGCCGGACGGGGCGTCCGGGTTCGGAACCTGCGGCAGCCGGGCGAACGAGGGGGCGTCCGGGGCGCCGAAGCCGGTCAGGTTCTCCTTCGCCAGTTCCAGCACGGCGTCCGGATCGAAGCTGCCCACGACGGCCAGTTCGCCGGAGGCGTCCGTCAGCAGGGTATTATAAACCGCGGCGACCTCCTGCGGAGTGACTTCGGCGATCATTTTCGCCTGCTCCTCCAGGGTGGGCACGTAGCGGGGGTCCTCCGGGTTCGGATAGTTGGACAGCGCCCGCCGCACCTCGGTGGGGGCGAGAGCCTGCGGCTCGCTTTTCTGAGCCTCGATCTGGGCGATCGTCGCCTGTTGGAGCAACTCCAGTTCCTCCGGCGGCAGCGCCGGCGATTTGAGAATCTCGCCCAACAGCTCCATCACGGCCGGCAGGGTGTCCCGCTTGGCGGTGATCGTGAAGGTGAGGTTGCCGTCGGCGCCGCCGGGGCGAAGGGAGGCTTGCAGTTCGTCCAGGCGGTCCTGAATCTCCTGTTTGGAGAGCTCCGCCGTGCCCCGCATCATCAGCGGGCCGAGCATGTTCGTCGCCCCGGACAGTCCCTGTAACGTGTCCTCGGTGCCGTAACGTAGGCTGAGGCGGGCGTCGACGGTGTCGCCGCGAGTCTGTTTGGGCAGCAGCGCGACCTCCAGGCCGGAGGGCAGTTCGGTGCGGACCACCCGCTCCTCGATCGCCGCCGGGTCCGGGTCGAACGCCTCGCCGGCGGCGGCGACATCCCGGCCCTCGTAGTCCTTCAACATCTCCGCGAGATCCGGCCGCGAGGGGATCTCGATCGTCTGCGGCTCCTTCGTCGGCAGGAACAGGCCGGCGGTGCGGTTGTCGCTTTGCAGAAAGCGTTCGGCGACGTCCTGAACGTCGGCGGCGGTCACCTCTTCAAGTCGGTCGCGGTAGAGAAAATACAGCCGCCAGTCGCCCTGGGCGGACCATTCCGAGAGCTGCACGGCGATGCGGGAGGTGTCGTTGGCGGCCCGTTCGCGGCGAGCCAGCAGGCGGGCCCGGGCCCGGGCGACCTCTTCCTCGGTAACCGGTTCGGCCGGCACGCCCTCGGTGACGTTGAGCATCAGCCGCAGCACGTCCTGCGGTTCGTTCGCCGTCGCCACCTCGGCGGTAAACAGCAGCACGCCGGGGTCGTGCAGGGCGAAGGTCCCGCCGGAGACGCTGGCGGCCCGCTTCGTCTCGACCAGCACCTTATAGAGCCGGCCGGAGGGGTTGTCCGTCAGAATACTTTCCAGCACGTCCACCGCGGCGAAGGCCGGGTCCGGGCCGGCGGGCACGTGATAGACCGCCCCCACCTGGGCCACATCGCCGACGCGGCGGAGGATGACCGTGCGTTCGCCGTCCTGCGGGGGCTCCTCCGTATAGGTCTGCGGCAGCACGCGGGTCGGCTTTTCGATCGCGCCGAAATGCTCCTTGGCGTATTGCAGCGCCTTTTCCGGGTCGAAGGAGCCGGCGACGATCAGCATCGCGTTGTCCGGCTGATAATAGCGTTCGTAGAACGCCCGCAGGTTCTCGATCGGCACGCGCTCGATATCGGCCCGGTTGCCGATGGTGCTCTTGCCGTAATTGTGCCACTCGAATGCGGTCGCCAGCATTCGCTGCATGAGAATCCGCTGCGGGCTGTTCTCGCCGCGTTCGAACTCGTTGCGGACGACGGTCATCTCGCTGTCGAGATCCTCCTGCTTGACGTAGGAGTTGACGAGGCGGTCCGCCTCCAGGTGGATGGCGAACTCCAGGTTCTCGTCGCTGGCGGGCAGCGTCTCGTAATAGTTCGTCCGGTCCAGCCAGGTGGAGCCGTTAAAGACGGCGCCGCGGTCCTTCAGTTCCTTCGGCACGTCCTCGAAGGTGGGCGTGCCTTTGAAGACCATATGCTCCAGCAGGTGGGCCATGCCCGTTTCGCCGTAACCCTCATGGCGGGAGCCGACGAAGATCGTGCAGTTCACCGTGACCGTCGGCCGGGAGACGTCCGGGAACAGCAGGATCTTTAATCCGTTGGGCAGACGATATTCGCTGATGCCCTCGACGGTGGCGACGTGCTGCACGCCCTCGACCATGGGAACGTCCTGTTGCGGGGCGGCGGGGGCGGGCGGGGCGAAGGCGACCGCGGCGAGAGCCGCGGCGACGGCGGGAAGGAGTCTCATGGCGACGCGGGAGGTCAGGTGCGGGCTGCGAGGAACCGGGGTCCGGTGAGGCCGATTGTGCCGACGCCCCGCCGGCCCCACCACCGGGCTCGCCCCATGACGGCTCGCCGCGGCGTCATCCTCCGCGGCTTACCCCGTCACCGGATCAACCTTTCACGACGAAGTTGACCATCCGCCCCGGCACGGCGATCGCCTTCACGATCGTTTTGCCTTCCAGGTGGGGCCGGACGCCCTCGTCCGCCTGGGCGGCGGCGGTCATGGCGTCGCGGTCGGCGTCGGCCGGCACCCGCACCCGGCCGCGGACCTTGCCATTGACCTGCACGGGGATCTCGACGCTGCTTTCGACCAGTTTCGCCTCATCCCACGTCGGCCACGGTTCGTAGGCCAGCGACCCGTCGTGCCCCAGCAGGCTCCACAATTCTTCCGCGAGGTGCGGGGCGAACGGGGCCAGCAACAGCGTGAACTGCTCGCAGACGCTTTTGGGCCGGGTCTCCATCGAACTGAAGGCGTTCGTGAATTCCATCATCCGGCTGATCGACGTATTAAAGCTCAGCCGGTCGGCGTCGTTGGTGACGGCCTTGATCGTTTGATGCAGCAAGCGATCCTGCTCCTCCGTCGGCTCGACCTCCTGAACGGCAGGGTTGAGGGTCGGTTCGTCGGCGTTTTCGTCGGCGATCGTCCGCCAGACGCGGGCCAGGAAGCGGGCGACGCCCTCGACGCCGCTCATCTGCCAGGGTTTGGATTGCTCCAGCGGCCCCATAAACATCTCGTAGAGACGCAGACTGTCGGCGCCGTAGTCGGCGACGATCGCGTCCGGGTTCACCACGTTGCCGCGGGACTTGCTCATTTTGTGAGCGCGGCTGTCGACCTTGATCGACTCGTCCGCGGCGAGCGCCAGGACGCCGCCCTTCTTCGTCACCTGGGCGGCATTTAGTCTGACCGCCTGCACCGGCTCCTCCGTGCTCTGCCGCACGAACCCGGTGCCGTCTTCGTCCTCGGCCTCGGACGCTTTTACGTCGTCGGCGGACACCCAATTCATCCCGGCGTCCTGATACCCGGTCACCTCCGGTTCGCCGAGAATCATGCCCTGATTGACCAACCGGGCGAACGGTTCGATCGTGGAGACGTGTCCGCGGTCGTACAGAACCTTGTGCCAGAAGCGGGCGTACAACAGGTGCAGCACGGCGTGCTCCGCGCCGCCGATATAGAGGTCGACGGGCATCCAGAACTTCTCCGCCTCCGCCCCGACGAAGCGGTCGTCGTTGTGCGGGTCGCAGAAGCGCAGGAAGTACCAGCAACTGCCCGCCCATTGCGGCATGCTGTTCGTTTCCCGCTTGAGCTTCACGCCGTCGGCGGCCATTTTATAGAGCCACTCGTCCGGGGCCTCGTCCAGCGGGGGCTCCGGGCGGCCGTGGGGCTTGAACTCGAAGTTCTCCGGCAACATCACCGGCAGTTCGGCCGCGTCGTCGGTGCGGAGCAGGCCGGTTTCCTTGCCGCTCGAATCCAGTTCGTGCCAGAGCGGGAATGGCTCGCCCCAGAAGTGCTGGCGGGAGAACAGCCAGTCCCGAAGTTTATAGTTCACCGCCGCGACGCCGGTCCCGGCTTCCCCCAGCCAGTTGATCATCTGAGTCTTGGCCTCGGCGGTCGGCAGGCCGTCCAACGGGCCGCTGTTGACGGCCGTGCCCTCGTGGATGAAGACATCCACGTCGGTGTCACGGAGCGATTCAAACGTCTCCGCGTCGCCCGGCCGGACGACCTGACGGATCGGCAGATCGAACTGCTTGGCGAATTCAAAGTCCCGCTCGTCGTGGCCCGGCACGGCCATGATGGCGCCGGTGCCGTAGGAGATCAGCACGTAATCCGCCACCCAGACCGGCACCCGCTCCCCGTTCGCCGGATTGATTGCGTAGCCGCCGGTGAAGACGCCGGTCTTCTCCTTGGCGAGATCGGTGCGGGCAAGGTCGCTCTTCTCGCTCGCCTTCTGCTGATAGGCTTTCACGGCGGCTTTCTGCTCCGCGGTCGTCAACCGCTCGACGGCGGGGTGCTCCGGGGCGAGGACCATATAGGTCGCCCCGTGCAGCGTATCCGGCCGGGTCGTATAAACCCGCAGCACGTCCTCCGGGGCCTCCTCCGGGAAGCCGCTAAACGACCGCTGGGCCTGCCAGGTTTTGAACGTCTCCGGGTCGGCCGGGTCGCTCGCGCCGTCTAGAACGCCGATATAAAAGTCGACCTCGCAGCCGGTGGATTTGCCGATCCAGTTCCGCTGGAGCGACTTGAGGCTCTCCGGCCATTCCAGCGTGTCCAGATCCTCCAGCAGCCGGTCGGCGTAGGCGGTGATCCGCAGCATCCACTGGCGCAAGGGCAACCGCACGACCGGATGGCCGCCGCGTTCGCTCTTGCCGTCGATGACCTCTTCGTTGGCCAGCACGGTCCGCAGTTCCGGGCACCAATTGACCGGGGCGTGCGTCTGATAGGCCAGCCGTTTGCCGTCCTGATAACGGCGCACGGCCTCCTCGCCCTGCCCCTTCACTTCAGCCGGGACGGGCAGTTCGGCGATCGGGCGGCCCTTCTTCGCCTCGGCGTCGTACCAGGTGTCGTAGAGTTCGAGAAAGATCCACTGCGTCCAGCGGAAATAGTCCGGGTCGGTCGTGGACAGTTCCCGGTCCCAGTCGTAACTGAAGCCGAGGGATTTTAATTGACGCCGGAAGGTGTCGATATTCTTGGCGGTCGTCTCCCGCGGGTGGACGCCGGTTTTGACGGCGTGTTGTTCGGCGGGCAGGCCGAAGGCGTCCCAGCCCATCGGGTGCAGCACCGCTTTGCCACGCATACGGGCCATGCGGGCGACGATATCGGTCGCGGTGTAGCCCTCCGGATGGCCGACGTGCAGACCGTTCCCGCTGGGATAGGGGAACATATCGAGGACGTACAACTTCCCGGCCGCGTCACGGGCCTCCGCCACGGCTGGCGCGGCGAAGGTGCGGTTCTCGTCCCAGAAGGCTTGCCACTTCGGTTCGATGCGGGCGGGGTCGTAGCGGGGCATGAGCGATCAGGTGCTAAGCCGGAGGCAGGCCTTCGGCTTGGGCGTGGGTGGGAAGCGAACAGGAACGGGCCGGGGAGTGTACGAATCGGTCCGCCGGGGCTGTAGGATCGGACACGTTCCGCTCGTGTTCCGTTCGAAAGCCGTCATGTCCGGTCCCTCCCGCCGTACGTTCCTCGCGTCCGCGGCCGCCGCGTCGGCCGCCGCCCTCGCCGCGCGTCCGGCCTCCGGCGTCGCCGCCGAACCGCTGAAGCGCCAGGCGGACGGGCCGCTGTTCAAGCTGAGCCTCGCGGCGTACTCGTTCAACAAAATGCTGCCGCGCGGGAGCAAAACCGATACGGAAATGGACCTGTACGACGTCGCCGACTACGCGGCGTCGCTGGGCCTGCCCGGCGTGGAACTGACGGGGTACTACTTCCCGCAGAGCGTGCAGGACTTCGAGGCCGGCGGCGAGGGCGAGAAATACGTCCGCGACCTGGCCCACCACTGCTTCGCCAACGGTCTGAGCGTCTCCGGCACGGCGATCGGCAACGACTTCGCCCTGCCCCCCGGCGACGCCCGCGATCAGCAGATCGCCGCGTGCAAACGCTGGATCGACGCCGCCAGCGCCCTCGGGGCCCCGGTGATCCGCATCTTCGCCGGCAAGGTGCCGAAGGGCGGGGACGAGAAGGAGGCGATCGCCCGCTGCGCCGCCGGCATCAACGAATGCCTGCCGCACGCCGCGGCCAAGGGCGTGCACCTCGCCCTCGAGAACCACGGCGGCATCACCGCCACGCCGAAGCAGATGCTCTCCATCATCGAGCAGGTGGACGACAGCCCGTACTTCGGCGTGAACTTCGACAGCGGCAACTTCCAGACGGACGACCCCTACCGCGACCTCGCCGCGATCGCCCCGTACGCGATCAACGCCCAGATTAAGGTGAAGGTCCGCCCCAACGGCAAACATGAGGACGCGGACTTGGACCGGATCGTCGGCATCCTCGGCGACGCCGGCTACCGCGGCTGGCTGGTGCTGGAGTACGAGGAGGGCGGCGACGTGAAGGCCGAGGCCGCCAAGTGGATCGACAAGCTGCGGGCCGCGATCGCCTGAGTCCCTGAACGATCGAACGAAAAAAGCGTCCCGGACCCTCGGAGGGTCCGGGACGCTTCGCTGCGCCGACGAACAAGCGTCCGCTGAACTACTTCACCTTCAGCCCGAAGGGCATCACGACCAGGGCCCGCTCCTTGGCGAGGGTTTCCAGCGTACCGAGGCGTTCGGCGACGCCGGCCAGCGGCTCCGGCAGGGCGTCGACGGCGGCGGCGACGGCGGCCTCGGCGACGGCGGTCTGCTGCATCCGGATCATGCCGGGCAGGCCGTTCTCAAACAGGGCCTCGAACGGGTTGACCGGCTTCGGCAGGTTCAGCCGGCCTAATTCATCGCCCTCGTCCACGTCGTCGAACCGTTTCGCAGCGGCCTGCTCGGCGAGGGCGATCGCGTCCTCTAAGGTGCCGAGTTCGTCCACCAAGCCGAGTTCCTTTGCCCGCTCGCCGCTGTAAATGCGGCCGCCGGCCAGTTCCTTCAGCTTTTCGAGGTCCATCTCGCGGCCCTCGGCAGCCTTTTTGGTGAAGAGTTCATAGATCTCCGCGAGCATCTTCCGCATCGCGGCTTCCTCGGACTCGTCGAACGGGGTGAGCAGCGAGAGGGTGCCGGCGTTGTCGCCGAATTGCACCACGTCGTGGGTCACGCCGAAGCGTTTGAAGGTCTCCCCGAAGGCCAACTTGCCGCCGACCACGCCGATCGAGCCGGTGATCGTGGACGGGTCAGCGATAATCGTGTCGCCGGGCATGGCGATGTAATACCCGCCGCTGCCGGCGACCTCGCCCATGGAGACGATCAGCGGCTTCTCGGCCTTCAGTCGGACCAGCGCCCGCCACATTAAATCGCTGGCCAGCGCCGAGCCGCCGGGGCTGTCGACCCGCAGCACGACGGCCTTCACGTCGTCGTCCTCGCGAGCCTCGTCGATCGCTTCGATCATCGTTTCCGAGCCCATCGACTGGGCGCCGGTGAACGGGCTCTCCACGCTTTTGCCGGAGATAATCGGGCCGAGGGCGTAGATCACGGCGATCTTCGGACCCTTGGCGGCGGAGGTCGCCGTCTCGCCGGATAGATCGTTCAGCAAATCCATCAGGCCGGAGAAGCCCTCGTACTTCTTCGGCTTCGGCTTGAGGTAGTCCTCGACGACCCGCACCTCGCCGGCGTTGAGGTCCTTCTTGATCAGGTCGGCGATCTGATCCTCATAAAGGATCTCGTCGATCAAACCGGCGGCCTTGGCGCCGAGGGCGGTGTGCGGGCCGCTGTCGATCGCGGCGTCGACGGCGTCCTGCTCCATCCCCCGCGTCTCGGCGACGGTGGCGAGGATGTTGGCGTAGATGTCGCCGAGCACCTCGGTCAGTTCCTCGCGGAACTCCGGGCTCATCGAGCTGCGGGTGTAGGGTTCGGCGGCGCTCTTGAACTTGCCCACGCGCAGCATCTCCGGCTGCACCTGAAAGTCGTCGAACAGCTCCTTATAGAACTCCACCTCCGCCCGCAGGCCGACCATCATCACGCCGCCGCTTTCGGGGGCGATGACCTTATCGGCGGCGCAGGCGACGAGGTAGCCGGGGGTGGAGGCGTCCTCGAAGTAGGCGTAGACCGGCTTGCCGGCGTCGCGGACGGCTTTGATGCTCGCCCGCAGGCTGCGGGCCTTGGTGAAGCCGACGGACGGGGCGTCGATCTCCAGCAGCACGGCGCTGATGCGATCGTCGGTCGCCGCCTTCTCGATGCGGCCCTTCGCCTTCTCCAACGTCTGGGTCAGGTTGCCGAAGGGGCCTTCGGGCTGCGGGGCCTCGGGGAAGGAGCCGGTCAGTTTGATGTGGGCGACGTTCGCCTTTGCGATCGCCGGTTTGGCGTCGGCCGGCTTGACGTCTTTCGATTTGGCGTCGCCGTCGTCGGCCAGGGCGGGCGAGGAGACGCCGGCCGTCAGGGCGAGGAGGGCGGCGGAGACGAACGCGGCCGGCGAGAACCGGCGGGGGGTGGGTCGGAGCATCGTCGGCGGGGCTGGGGAGTCCGAAGGGCGAACGGTCTGACGACGGAGGCGGATCGGCGACCGGCGACACGGGCACGAGACGCGTCGTGCGCGGGGGATACCGCCCGGGGGGGCCGAAGGATTCGACCGATCGGGCGGTCCGGCACGGTAGGGGCGCGTGGGGCGGCGGTCCATCCGCCCGGTCCCCGCGTTCGCCGCTTGCGGGCGGTCCGACGGGGGGAAGAATGCGAGGACTCCGCCCCCGCATTCAATTCCGCCGACCGCGGCCCCGCTGTCCATGAACACCGTCACCGTCGCCCGCCTTTCCGCCGCGGCGTGCGCGGCGCTGCTGTTCGCCGCCCCCGCCCCCGCCGGCGGACTCGTCTGGAACCTCCCGGAGCCCGGCACGCAGGTGCGGCACGAAGGCTCCTACACCCAAACGCTGACGGACGAGCAGAACCAGGTCACCACCGTCGAGCGCCGCCGGCAGATCACCCTGCGGGCGCTGGAAGCCGAAACCGCCACCGTCGACGGCGAACAGGTTCCCGCCCGCTGGCTGGAGATCGTCTCCGAGACCGGCGCCCCCGGCGAACGCGGCCTGGAAACCGGCCCGGCCGGGCGGGTGCTCTACAAGGTCCTCGTGCCGGAGTCCGGCGTGATCGGTCGGCCGGCGGACGACAATGGCATCCCGCAGGCGTTCCTGCCGGTGATCCGCGGGTGGAAGCAGGTCGGCAACGGCGAACCGACGGAGTACGGCCCGGTCCTCCGCGCCTACCCGACGCTCACCCTGCTGAAGGAATATGAACCGGCGGAGCTCACCGAAGAAGGCGCCGCCGCCGCCGACACCCCCGCCGGGCAGTTCGAGGGTACGCGGTATCAGGGCCGGGTCGTCGAGGAGAGCGACCGGGCCCGCGTCACCAATGTGGGGCAGTTCGTCGTCAGCCCGGACGTGCCGTTCGGGCCGGCCCAGTGGGAGGTGACCCTCACCCGCGAATCGAAGGACCTCAGCGAACCCCGCGACGCCTACCGCGAGACGAGCAAGACGGTGGTCCGCATGAGCGTCGCCGAGATCAGCGCCGGCGCCCGCGGCGAACTGCCCCTGCCCTGACGCATCCTGAATGGAAGTGTCCCGGACGCGCCAGGCGTCCGGGACGCTCGCGGCGTGCGCGGCGGTCCGGCGGCGGGCGGGCGAACCGGCGTCGCACGGTTCTGCAGGCGGCGCGACGGGCGGTCCCCGGGAAACGAAGCGGAGAGGGCGCGTCAGTTGCGGGGGCGTGGCGATCGACCGTAGCGTGCGGTGGATTCGCCCCCACTGATCCGACCGTCGCATGAGCGCCGCCCCCCCGCCCCCCGCCCCCGCCGGTTCTCCCAGCGAGGCGGGCGACGTGCGCGCGGCGCGATCGGCGGCGACGCCCTTCTCCCCGGACGGCGAACTCGCGCTGGACGAACCGCTCGTCAAGCCGGTCGGCGGCGAGGCGATCGAACGCGAGCGGGAGATGCTCCGTGAGATCAACTCCCGGTCCCTGCCCGGCCGGCTGGCCGGTTATGTGCGACTGTCCGGCCCCGGCTGGCTGCAAAGCGCCCTGACGCTCGGCGGCGGCTCGCTGGCCGGCGGGTTGTACCTCGGCGTGATCGCCGGCTTCGGGCTGCTCTGGTTGCAGCCGGTCGCCATGATCCTGGGCATCTGCATGCTCTCGGCGATCGGCTACGTCACCCTGTCCACGGGCCTGCGGCCGTTCCGGGCGATCAATCAGCACGTCAACCCGGCCCTGGGCTGGCTGTGGCTGGCCGCCAGCGGGCTGGCGAACGTCGTCTGGGCCCTGCCGCAATATTCGTTGGCGACGGGTGCCCTCCAACAGAACCTGATGCCGGACCTGCTGGGCGGGGGCGGCGAGCTCTCGGACACCACGGCCAAGGTGATTATCGCCGGGGTGATCCTCGTGCTCTCGATCGCCGTCACCTGGAGCTACGGCAGCGGGCACTGGGGCGTGCGGGTCTACGAAGTGATGTTGAAGGTGGTGGTCGGCCTGATCGTGGCCTGCTTCATCGCCGTGGTGGCCCGGCTGGCGATCGCGGGCGAACTGGACTGGGGGGCGGTGTTCGCCGGGTTCGTACCGGACCTCGGAGCGATCTTCCGGCCGGCGCCGGCGATGCAGGCGCTCGTCGACGCCCTGCCGGACGCGGCCTCCCGGGACTACTGGTCGAACGTGATCGTCGGCAGTCAGCGGGACAAGATGATGGCCGCCTTCGCCACGGCGGTGGGCATCAACATGACCTTCCTGCTGCCCTACAGCATGCTCGGCCGCGGCTGGGGCCGGGAGCACCGCGGGCTGGGCATCTTCGACCTCGCCACCGGCATGTTCATCCCCTTCTTCCTGGCGACCGCCTGCGTGGTGATCGCCTCCGCCTCGCAGTTCCACGGACAGCCGAAGGCCGACGTACGCATCGACGACGCCGGCTACGCGGCTCTGCTGGAGAAACCGGAGGGCGAGCTGACCAAATCCGAGTCGGCGTTCTTGAAGAACGTGGACGCCCGCGGCGTCGAACGGGCGACGCTCTCCGAAGACGAGCGGGTGCTCGCCGCCGCGCTGGTGGAGCGGGACGCGGACGCCCTCGCCAGCAGCCTGACGCCGGTGTTCGGCGGCGGCCGGTTCGCCGACGTGGTGTTCGGCCTGGGCGTGTTGGGGATGGCGTGCAGCACGATCACCCTGCTGATGCTCGTCAGCGGGTTCGTCGTCTGCGAGGTGCTGAACGTGCCGGCGACCGGCTGGTACTTCCGGTTGGGCGCCCTGCTGCCGTGCCTCGGGGCCCTGGGGCCCTTCTACTGGAGCGGGGCGGCGGTCTATCTGGCCGTGCCGACCAGCGTGTTCGGCCTGACCCTGCTGCCGGTCGCCTACCTCACCTTCCTGTTGTTGATGAACCGCCGGGAACTGCTGGGCGACGCGATGCCGACCGGCGGCAAGCGGATCGCGGTGAACCTCGTGCTGGGCACGGCGACGCTGGTGGCGTTCTTCGCCGCCGGCTGGGCGATCCGGGACTCGACCTTCCTGGGCATGACGTTCGGCTGGCCGGGGCTGATCGCCGTCGCCGTCGCCTTCGCCGTGGCCCTCGCGGTGGGCGAGGTGGTGAAACGCCGCGCCGCCGCGGCCGCGTAGAGCCGTTTCAATACCAGCCCGACGCGCAAGCGTCGGCCGTCGGCGCAGCCGACGGGGTCGAATGGCACAGGCGTTCGAATGGACACGGGTCCGACCCTTGCGCGTCGGGCTTGTATTGGCGTCCCAAGTCCGGAGCCGCGTTCCAACGGGAACGCGGCTCGCTCCGGCCCGTTACCGCTGCGCCCCGACGGCGGCGCTGCCGGCGGGGGCGGGGGTGCGGGTCGCGGCCGGCAGCGTCGCTTCCAAGACCCGTTCTGCGGCTTCGGTGGCGTCGGAGACGCCGTGCGGGTCCGGCTGCGGCGGGGCGGCGTTCAACCGGGCCGTCAGCGGATTCTCGCCGTCCTCCTTCGTCTCGGCCGGAAAGCTCACCGGCAGCGTCTGGCCGGTGATCAGGCGGGCGCCGCGGTCCATCGTCACGTAGTGGTAGGCCCACTGGATCATGACCAGTAGCCGGCTCTGATAGCCGACGATGTACATCACGTGGATCGCCAGCCACATCAGCCAGGCGAACCCGCCGGTGGCGTGGTAGCGGCCGAACAGATCGGCCACCGCGGCGCCGCGGCCGATGACGGCCATCGTGCCGAGATCCGTGTACTCGAACGATTCGTCCGGCAGTCCGCGGAGACGGCGCCGCAGCGTTTTGGCGGTGTGCTTGCCCTGCTGCATCGCCACCTGGGCCACGCCCGGCAGCGGGGTCGTCCCCTTCCCGCCGCCCTGTTCGCTCCAGCCGCCTTTGGAATCTTCCGGGGCGTGATCGAAGTGAGCCAGGTCGCCGAGGACGAAGATCTCCGGACGCCCCGGGACGGTGAGGTTCCGCTCGACCTTCACCCGACCTTCGCGGTCGGCGGGGCAGCCGGTCGCCGCGGCGAGCCGTTTGCCCAGCCGGCTGGCCCGGACCCCCGCGCACCAGACCACCGTGCGGGCCTGCAACGTATAGGAGGGCGAACGATCCTCCGGGCTGAGCGTCACCTCCGTGGCGGTCACGTCGGTGACGCGGGTGTCGGTGATAATTTCCACCCCCATCTCCCGCAGATCGCGGGCGGCGTAGCGGCTCAGCTCTTCGTCGTAGGAGCTCAGCACCCGCGGGCCGCCGTCCGCGATCACGATGCGGGCGTCGGAGGGATCGATGCGGCGGAAGTCGTTTTTCAGGGTGTTGCGGGCGATCTCCGCGATACTGCCGGCCAGTTCCACGCCGGTCGGGCCGCCGCCGACCAGCACGAACGTCATCCAGGCGGCCCGTTGGTCCGGGTCCGGCTCGCGCTCCGCCTCCTCGAAGGCCAGCAGGATGCGGCGGCGGATCTCGATCGCGTCCTCGATCGTCTTGAGCCCCGGGGCGTACGGCGCCCACTCGTCCCGACCGAAATAGCTGTGCGTGCTGCCGGAGGCGACGATCAGCGTGTCGTAGGGGATCTCGTCCTCCGGCCCGCCGGCGGTGGTGGGGTTGTTCTTGCCGCAGAGTTGCACGACGCGGCGGTCCATGTCGAAGCCGACCGCCTCGCCCAGCAGCACCGTGGTGTTGCTCTGCCGGTCGAACATTCCCCGCAGTGGGGCGGCAATGTTGGCGGGGCTCAGACTGCCCGTCGCCACTTGGTACAGCAGGGGTTGGAACAGGTGATGGTTGCGGCGGTCGATCAGCGTGACGTCCACGTCCGCCTTCCGCAGCCCGCGGACGACGTTCATCCCCGCGAAGCCCCCGCCGATGACCACCACGCGGTGGCGGCCCTCGGGGGAATGCGTCAGCGGAACGGGGCCGCGACCGTTGAGAGTGACGGGGACGGCGGTGTCGGCTTGCGGGGGGGCCATCGAAGAAGACACGGGATCGAAAAGACGCGGGGAGGGGGCGGCGCAGCGGGGAAACGGCGTCGCGGGCGGGCCGTCACACCGTATCGCCGCCGCCGCCGCCCGCCACGGGGGAGGCCCCAATCCCCCGGCCAACTTGACCGCCCCGCCGGCATGCCGGCGCATTGACCAGATCCCGCAGCAAGGGCAGTCGGAGCGCCGGTTCCACCGTCGCGGTCCCGAAACGCGCGGCCGGCGAGCCGATCGACGGGCCGGGGGAATCGCCGCGGCCGGGGCAGAATCGCCGCGGTGGGAGCGGGAGGCGTTCACCGACCGGCCGACGTTGCAAAAATGGGACGTGCGCCGCCTTTTCGCGCCATGCGGCGCTGCGGCCCGGCGGGCGACTTTGCAACGCCGCCGCCCGCCGGTAGCGTCACCGGCGAGGGCCGCCCCGCCCGTTCGGCTCCCCGTCTGCGCCGCCCCTGCCTTCCCAATACAGCGCCCGTGCCCAAACGCACCGACATCAAAAAGATCCTGCTGATCGGCTCCGGCCCGATCGTCATCGGGCAGGCCTGCGAGTTCGACTATTCCGGCACCCAGGCCTGCAAGGCCCTGCGGGAAGAGGGATACGAGGTCGTGCTGGTGAACAGCAACCCGGCCACGATCATGACCGATCCGGGCACCGCCGACCGCACCTACATCGAACCGATCACCCCGGAATACGTCGCGGAAGTGATCCGCCGTGAACGTCCCGACGCCCTGCTGCCGACCCTCGGCGGTCAGACCGGCCTGAACACCGCCCTCGCCGTCGAAAAGATGGGCGTGCTGGACGAATACGGCGTGGAGATGATCGGAGCCCGCCGCGACGTCATCAAAAAGGCCGAAGACCGCGAGCTGTTCCGGGAGGCGATGGCGAAAATCGGCCTCGACGTGGCGAAGAGCCGCATCGTCAAAAGCATGGACGAGGCCCGCGAGGCGCTGGAGGAACTCGGCCTGCCGATTATCTGCCGGGCCAGCTACACCCTCGGCGGCGCGGGCGGGGGCATCGCCTATAATAAGGAGGAGTTCGAACGCGTCGTCGCCTCCGGATTAAAACTCTCCCCGGTCAACGAGGTGATGCTGGACGAAAGCATCCTCGGCTGGAAGGAGTACGAGATGGAGGTCATGCGCGACCGCAACGACAATTGCGTGATCGTCTGCTCCATCGAAAACTTCGACCCGATGGGCGTGCACACCGGCGACAGCATCACCGTCGCCCCGGCTCAAACGTTGAGCGACAAAGAATATCAGCGGATGCGGGACGCCACGCTGGCGGTGATGCGAGAGATCGGCGTCGAAACCGGGGGCAGCAACGTGCAATTTGCCATCGATCCTGACACGGGTCGCATGGTCGTCATCGAGATGAACCCCCGCGTCTCCCGCAGTTCGGCCCTCGCCTCCAAAGCGACCGGCTTCCCCATCGCCAAAATCGCCGCCAAGCTGGCGGTCGGTTATACGCTGGACGAACTCCCCAACGACATCACGCGGGAGACGAAGGCCTGTTTCGAGCCGAGCATCGACTACGTCGTCACGAAGGTCCCCCGCTGGACCTTTGAAAAGTTCCCGGAGGCGGACCCGACGCTGACGATTCAGATGAAGAGCGTCGGCGAAACCATGGCCATCGGCCGCACGTTTAAAGAGAGCCTGCAAAAGGCTCTCCGCGGGACCGAAACCGGGCACTTCGGCCTCGGCGGCGGCAAGAAAGATCTGTGGGACACGCCGGACCGGCCGCGGGAGGACGCGATCGTCGCCGGGCTCGCCACGCCCAACGAGCACCGCATGAGCTTCCTGCGGTACGCTTTTAAAAGCGGCATGACGCTGGAGCGGGTCCACGACCTGACTGCGATCGATCCCTGGTTCCTCGATCAACTGCAACAGCTCGTCGAAATTGAGGACGAAATCCGGGCCGTCGGCTCCCTGTCCGCCGTGACTGCGGCGCAGATGCGGCGGTTTAAGCGGGCCGGGTTCGGCGATCAGCAGCTGTCCTACTGGCTCAACGCCGGCGAAGCCGCAGTGCGGGCCAAGCGGAAAGAACTCGACGTCGAGGCGGTCTTCAAACAGGTCGACACCTGCGCCGCGGAGTTCGAGGCCGTCACCCCTTATTATTACTCGACCTACGAAACCGAGGACGAATCGCCCGGCCCCCGGCGGCCGGTCAATCCCGAGGGGCTCAGCCCGTACAGCCGGGTGATGATCCTCGGCGGCGGGCCGAACCGCATCGGCCAGGGGATCGAGTTCGATTATTGCTGCTGTCAGGCCTCCTACGCCCTGGAGGAACTGGGCGTCGAAAGCGTGATGGTCAACTCCAACCCGGAGACCGTCTCCACCGACTACGACACCAGCGATCTGCTGTTCTTTGAGCCGCTGACGACCGAGGACGTTTTAAACGTCGTCGATCGGCTCAAGCCGGACGGGGTGATTGTGCAGTTCGGCGGGCAGACCCCGCTGAACCTCGCCAAGGGGCTGGAAGCGGCCGGCGTGCCGATTATCGGCACCAGCCCGGAGATGATCGACGTCGCCGAGGACCGCGACCGCTTCGCCGAGATCCTCAAGAAAACCGGCCTCCGCCAGCCGCCGAATGGCACTGCGACCGACGCCGCCGGCGCCCGCAAGATCGCGGAACGCGTCGGTTACCCCGTGCTGGTTCGCCCCAGCTACGTGCTGGGCGGCCGGGCGATGGAGATCTGCTACGACGGCCCGGCGCTGTCCGGTTATATGCAGTCCGCCGTCGACGCCTCCCCGGACCGACCGGTATTGATCGACCGCTTCCTGGAAGACGCCATCGAGGTGGACGTGGACTGCGTCGCCGACTTCGGCGTCGAGGGCGGCGGGGTCGCGATCGTCGCCGGGGTGATGGAGCATATTGAAGAAGCCGGCGTGCACAGCGGGGACTCCGCCTGCTGCCTGCCGCCGCACAGCCTGCCGAAGGCGGTCGTGGAGGAGATCGAGGCCGCCACCATTAAACTGGCGCAGGCGTTGAACGTCTGCGGGCTGATGAACGTGCAGTTCGCCGTCAAAAAAGAGGGCGACGACTTCACGGTCTATGTGCTGGAAGTGAACCCGCGGGCCAGCCGGACGGCGCCGTTCGTCTCCAAGGCGACCGGCATGCCGTGGGCGAAGATCGCCGCGAAGGCGATGGCCGGCGTGTCCCTGGCCAAGCAGGGCGTCGCCGACGCCGGGCCGCCGCCGAAGCACTTCAGCGTGAAGGAGAGCGTGTTCCCCTTCAGCAAGTTCAGCGGCGTGGACATCGTCTTGGGCCCGGAGATGCGGTCCACCGGCGAGGTGATGGGCATCGCTCACGCCTTCCCGACGGCCTACGCCAAAAGTCAGATCGGCGCCGGCAACCCGCTCCCGCCGGCCGGCGCGGGGACCGAGGGCGGCGGCGGCCGGGCGATCTTCATCAGCATGGCCGAGGGCAAAAAGGCGGCGATCGTCGAACCGGCCCGCCGACTGGCCGCCCTCGGCTACGAGATCCTCGCCACCAGCGGCACGGGGTCGGTGCTGAAGGAGGCCGGGGTCGAGGCGGAAATCGTCCGCAAGGTGCAGGAGGGCCGCCCGAACCTCATCGACCACATGGCGAACGGCCGGGTCGGCTTCATCTTCAACACGCCCAGCGGCAAGGGCGCCCGCACCGACGAGGGCAAGATCCGGGCGGCCAGCGTGGCCTACGGCGTGCCCTGCGTGACCACCCTGCCCGGCTGCGTGGCGGTGGTGGACGCGCTCGAAGCCCAGGCCGCCGACCCGACGCCCCGCGTCGTCAGCCTGCAGGAGTGGCACGCCGCGGAGGGAGACGCCTGACGCGCCCGGTGGGGTGAGCACGACACGGTCGCGGTTGCGTTGACGAGGCGCTGGCGTTGCGTGACGCCTTCAGTTCAAGACGTTCCCCCGCGTACAGCCGGTGTGCGATAGACTCCTTCAATGACACGCCCGCCCCGCCGTCCGCAGGAATCGTTCTCGATTCGCGGGGGGATCACGGTGGTGGAACTGTTGGTCGTGATCGGAGTCGTGGCGCTGCTTGTCGCGCTCGTGCTGCCGGCCGTGCACTCGGCGCGGGAATCCGCCCGCGTGACCCAATGCCGGAACAACCTTCGGCAGACGGCGCTCGCGCTACAGAACCACCACGCCGCCCGTGGTTCGCTGCCGTCGTACTACAACGGTACGTCGCTGCAATACCCGCTGGGCGAGTGGGACCTGTTCCATCTTCATTCGTGGCGGACTCCGCTCCTGCCCTACCTGGATCAGGCCCCGCTGGCGGCGCGGCTGGATTTGGCCGCGTTGGCGACCGGGCCGGAGAACGAAGCCGCGGCCCAGACGCCGGTCCCGACCTTCCTCTGCCCCAGCGGCGACGCGCCAACGGTGATGGGGTGGGGCCTCAAACACGATCGGCTCGCCGGTCTCGGAGACGTTCCTCTGGAGGAGATCCCCGACGAGGACCGCTACTCCGTCGTGCGGAGCGACTACGACGCGATGGCCGGGATCCAGACGCTGCCCGATCCGTTTCCCGAGAAGGCGGATTCCTCCTCCGTCGACTTCGTCCGTTGGGGCGCCTGGGGGTGGCCGGTTTTTGAGCAGAGGACGACGGCGGGCTCGCGACTGTCCTCCTACCGCGCGGGCCGTTTCGCGGATGTGCGGGACGGGCTCTCGAACACGATTTCCCTAGTGGAGCGGGCCGGGAAGCCGACGGAGCTGCTCAACGGGAAGCCCGCCGTCACCTCCGGGAACCCGAACGCGCTGTATCCGGGCCAAGTCGGCTGGTCCGCCAGCAACACGTTCCTGTGGTCGATCAACGCCGACGGCGTGGGGGTGAACGAATCGAACTCTCGCGGCATCTATTCATTTCACCCCGGAGGGGCGAACGTCGCCGTCGCCGACGGATCGGTCCGGTTCCTCTCCGACTCCACAAACTTCGAAACGCTGGTGGCGCTCTACGGCCGGTCCGACGGCGGCCTGCCCGACTGACGCCCGAACGGCGAGGGCGTATCATTGAGTCATGAACGCCTCTGCCGATTCGTCCCCCATCTCCCCGGACGCCTACTCCCCGGAGGCCTTTAAGGCGAAGCTGGTCGGGTTCGCCCGACTGGCGGGGCGGCAGGTCGTGGAGAAGGCGTTGATCCTGTATCACACGCTGCAACGGCCCGAGACGCCCAAAGCCGCCAAGGCGACGATCGTGGGGGCATTGGCGTACTTCATCCTGCCGATCGACGCGATCGCGGACTTCCTGCCGGGCATCGGATTCACCGACGACCTCGGCGTGATCGCCGCGGCGCTGGTGACGATCTCCGGCTACGTGACGGACGACATCCGCGAGACCGCCGCCCGGCAGGCCGCCGCCTTCTTCGGCGAGGCCCCCCCGCCGAGCCTCGCCCGCCGCGGCGGGCGGTTTGCCGAGACCGACGACGCGACGGACGACGACGGCGCCTGAACGCCTGCGGGAGGTCGCCCGGCGCGCATGAACAGAGCCGGCCGCCCCCGGGGGGGCGACCGGCTCCGGTCGGTCAAGATGCCTCAGACGGAGGCGTCCCAGTCAGACGGACCCCGGCGGGCGGGGCGTCGGACTCAGTACCCGCAGACCGGGGCGGCACAGGTCGGGGCACAGACGTCGCCGCAGGGGGCGGCACAGGTCGGGGAGCACAGCTCGCCGTAGACCGGAGCGCCGCAGGACGGGGCGCAGATGTCGCCGCAGACGTCGCCGCAGGGGGCGGCACAGGTCGGCTCGCAGCAGTAGTCCACGCAGCCCGTTTCGCAGCAGTCGTTGTGGTGGCAGAGGCCGTGCAGCTTGGAGAGCAGCCAGGCGTTCTTCCGATGCTCCAGTTCGACGATCTTCCGGCCGAACCGCTTCAGGCAGGATTCCCGCGGCGGGCAGCAGTAGGACTCGCAGCAGCCCATCGGGGCGCAGACGTCGCCGTACACCGGGGCGGCACAGGTCGGGGCACAGACGTCGCCGCAGGGGGCGGCACAGGTCGGGGCGCAGCCGTAGTCGACGTAGCCCGGAGCGGCGCAGCTGCCGTCGCCGTGCCCGAACAGGCCGGCACTGGCGGAGGCCGGCAGGGCCAGGGCGATCGTGCAGGCGGCGAGCAGCAGGCGCGGGGAAACCATCATGGACAACTCCGTTTGAAGGGTGCAGGTGGCAGAAGAACCGGCGGACGCCCGGCAGGGCCGTCGAACCGAAGGGAAGAAGTCATCGGGTGTGGCGGCAAATGCGTTCCGTCCCGCGTGAACCCGTTCCATCGGGTCGCCAAGCTGCGGAAGCCCCGCCGACGTCGTGTCTGCGGGACGCGTGCGGTCCGCGGGGACGCCGCGGCGGGAGCCGCGGCAGGTCGCCGGCTCGTCCCCGTCGTGGAGGTCGAGCCAGCAGCGGGCCGGTGCCCTTGCGATCGGCCCGACGGCCGCCGGCGGTTGAGCCGCCCGGCCTAATCGGTCCGGGTCTTTGCCGGCGCCAACCGGTAGCGCCGGCAGTTCGCGTTGCGTCGCTCGCCTCGATTTCGCCCGCCATGCCGGTTCTGCCGGACGCCGCCCGCGACCGAAAAACATGAGCGAAAACATCCCCCCGCGTCGTCTCGCTGGGTCGCGAAGGGTCCGACCCGCGGAGGTCGGTGGGCGGGATCTTTCGTCTTCCGATCAGGAACGAAACCGACGCGGCACAGTTCCGTAGGCCAGACTGAGAGGTTCCTCCGTCGCACGGCGCCGTCCACAATGACCCCCTCCGAGACTCACCTCGCCGCCGCACGGGCGGCGTTGACCCATCGCGATCCGCTCGGAGCGGTGCGGGAGGCGGAAGCCGCCGCCGCGGCTGGCGCCGGCGGGGCCGAACCGCACTGGCTGACGGCGCTGGGCCTGGCGGCGAGCGGCCGACCCGGCATGGCGCTGGTCGCCGCCGGTCGCGGCGAGGGGCACGCCCCGGACGACCCCCGGGCGGCGCTGGTCTGCGCGGCGGTGGCGGCGCTCTCGGGCAAATCGGAGGCCGCGGAGGTCTTCGCCGCCGCGGCCCTCGACCGCGATCCCGCCTGCGCCGCCGCCCACGCGGTACGGGCGGGGCTCTGCCTCGTCGCCGAGGACTGGGACGGGGCGGACGCCGCCGCCGCCGCGGGGCTCCTCGCCGATCCCGACCACCCGGCCTGCGAACGAATCGCCGAGCTCGCCGGGGACCCGATTGATCGGATGGACCCGAACGCCTGCGGGTTGGTCGTCTGGGAGGCGCTCGTCCCCGACGCCCGGGACCTCGCCCGGGTTCCGGCCGCCGCCGCCGCCGCCGAGGGGTGGGGCGGCTGGTTCCCCACGGCCTGACCCCGCCTCCCGCGGCGGGCCGGCCCGCCTGCCCTGCGGTCCGGTGGGGGAGATCCGGCGTCGGTCCGCCGGTCGGGGGGATTCCCCGGAAACGACGCGTGGAAATGGCGCTTGTCCGAGCCCGGCGTCGTCGGGCACGCTGCCCCGCCCCTTGGAACCCTGCATGCTCGCGCCGCCGTCGTCCGCCGTTTCTCGTCCTGCCCCGCCCGCCTCGTGACGAACTTCCTCAGCGACGCGGCGCCGGCCGATCTGTGCCTGCACGCGGCGAACTTCTGCTACCTCGCGTCCTACCTCACGCGGGACATGCTCTGGCTGCGCATCCTGACCTGCGTGGGGATGTCGTTGCAGATCGTGTTCTTCACCTGCGGGTCGGTCCCGATGTTCGGCCCGACCGCCTGGATGGCGGCGTTCGTGGGCATCAACCTGATCCAGATCGCCCGCCTGCTGCGGTACCGAGAGCGGATTCAGCTCAATGCCGAGGAGGCGGCCCTCAGCGCCGAGGCGTTCGAGCACCTCACCCGTGAGGAACTGGCCGATCTGCTGACCCGCAGCGTGCGGATCGGTACCCGGCAGACCGTCGAGTTCAACCCGCACGAACTGACCGAGGGCGAACTGACCGAGGACGAAATCGTCCTGCGGGATATGGCCTTCGGCGGCCTGACCCGCGGCGATCTGCTGAACCTGGTCACTCGTCGCTTCCACGGAACGACGGCCCACCTCACCCCCTCCCGGGTGCGGCGCTGGACGGAGCGGCGGAAGCGGCGCTGGAACCAGTGGACGGCCCAGCGGGCCGCGAAGAAAGCCGGCCGCTCCGATCCCCCCGTTCCCCCCGCCGCCCCGGCCCGGTCGGATGACGAGGCCGGCACGCTGCTCCCGCCCGAATGACCGCCGCCCCGGCGGCGACGCTGACCGTCAAGGTCGTCCCCGGCGCCAGCCGCTCGGCGGTCGTCGGCTGGCTGGGGGAGGCGTTGAAGGTTCGCGTGGCGGCCCCGCCGGAACGCGGGAAGGCGAACGCCGCGGTCCTCGCCCTGTTGGCGGAGGCGCTCGGCGTGCCGCAGCAGGCCGTGACCCTCGCCGCCGGCCCCACGTCCCCCCGCAAAACGATCCGGGTGGAGGGCCTGAGCAACACCGAGGTCCGCCGCCGGTTGGGCGGATAGACCCCGGCAATCGCGGCGAGGTTGACCCTCCGCTTGCGGCTTCGCGGCACCTAAAAGCCGTCTGGCACCGCGAAACCGCAAGCGTGATCGGCGGGCGTCGCCCCGAGAATCGGGCCTCCTCTTCACATCACAGCAGTGCGCGGGCCAGGGAGAGGTAGATCAGCAGGGCGCCCAGGTCCGTCGTCGCCAGCACGATCGGGCCGCTGGCGACGTGCGGGTCCGGGTGCACCCGGCGGAGCAGGTTCGGCACCGCCGCCCCCACCGCCGCGGCCCAGGTCACCCCGCCGGCGACCCCGCCCAGCAGGCACCACGTCACGTCTCCAGGCCCCAGCCAGACGGCGCCGGCCCCGGCGATCAGCAGCCCGCAGGCCACGCCCAGCACCAGCCCGCCGACCGCCTCGCTGCGGGTCCGTCGCCACACCGCCCGCCACCCCGGCCGGCCGCTCCGCAGCGCCGGCAGGGAGAGACTGACGGACTGGATCGCCACGCTTTCGGCCAAGGCCAGCACGACGGGAATGAACAGGGCCAACGCGACGGCCTTCTGCAGTTCCGCCTCGAACATCCCGGTGAGAAACGCTGCCGTCAGCCCGCCGGCGACGTTCGTCAGCAGCCAGGGGAACCGCGTCTTGAGCGGGGAGAACGCCGCCGCCATCCCCCCCGCCCGCTCGCTGCTGCGGACCGCCTCCAGGTGCACGCCGACCAACTGGAACAGGTCGTTCGTCAGCTCCTTGGCGTCCCCTTCCGCGAGGTCCACCAGTTCGTTCGTGTAAAGATTCACGTCGATCACCCCCAGCAGCCGGCCGCCCGGCTCGACGACCGGGAACGCCAGCAGGCGGTGGAGAATGAAGAACTCGCAGGCGTCCTCGACGGTCGCGGCGGCGGGGATCGTGATCGGGTGCAGGAATGCCACCTCCAGCAGCGGGGTCTCCGGTTCGGCGAGGATCAGCCGCCGGGTCGGCACCACGCCGGCGAGCGTGCCGTCCGGCCGCACTGCGTAGAAGTAGATGACCGTGTGCTTCGGCGGGTTCTTCCGCACCGCCGCCAGGGCCTCGCCGACGGTGCCCTCGGCCGGCAGCCGGGCGTAGTCGGTCCGCAGGTGGGCGGTCACCGGGTCGGTCAGCGGCGGCCCGGCGTGCGAGGAACCGTCCCCCCGCGGGGGGACGCCCGGCAGCGCGGGCGCCGCCGGCGGGGCGATGGCGAACTCGGCGGCGGTCGCCGGGGCGGCGGGGGTGGGCGGCTCGGGCATGCCGGGGTCATACCCCATTCGCGGCGGAGTCCCTACGGGGCGGCAACGAACCGCAGGCGTCGGTAGCATCGCCGCGTCCGCACGCTTCGGAGCCGCTTGATGAGTCCCGCCGCCCTCCTCGCCGCCGCCTGGGTTCTCGGTGCCAACCCGCCAGCACCGGACGCCGCCTCGGTCCAGCCCCCGCGGGGCGTGGTGCTGGTGATGGCGGACGACCTCGGCTTCGCCCAGGTCGGCTATCCGATCGGCCTGCGGGACGAACCGCACCCGGTCCTCCAGACGCCGCACCTGAACGCGATGGCGGCCAACGGGTTGCGGCTGGACGGGTTCCGTTCCGCGGCCTTCACCTGCTCCCCGACCCGGGCCAGCGTGCTGACCGGCCGCACCAACGACCGCACCGGCGTGCTGGAGCACGGCTACCCGCTCAACCCCAACGAAATCACCCTCGCCCAACTGCTGCGGGACGCCGGCTACGCCACCGGGCACTTCGGCAAGTGGCACCTCGACGGCTTCCGCGGCCCCGGCGTGCCGATCTTGGAGGACGACCCGCTCAGCCCCGGCAACTTCGGGTTCGAAACATGGCTGAGTGTCACCAATTTCTTCGACCACGACCCGCTGATGAGCCGCGGCGGAGCGATCGAGCAGTTCGCCGGCGACTCCTCCGAGGTGATCGTCGCCGAGGCCCTCACGTTCATCCGACAGCGGGCCGCGGCGGAGGAGCCGTTCTTCGCGGTCGTCTGGTACGGCTCCCCGCACAGCCCGTTCGTGGCGAGCGACGAGGACGCCGCCCCCTTCGCCGACTTGGAGAAGAGCTCACAGAACCATCACGCCGAGATCGCCGCGATGGACCGCAGCGTCGGCGCCCTGCGGGCCGGGCTGCGGGAGGCGGGCTTCGCGGAGAACACGCTGCTGTGGTTCTGCAGCGACAACGGCGGCCTACCGCGGATCGAACCGTCCCCCGTCGCCCCGCTGCGGGGCAATAAGGGCACGATCTACGAGGGCGGCCTGCGGGTCCCGGCGATCGTGGAGTGGCCCGCGGCGATCGAGCCGGGCCGCGTCTCCGAGGCCCTGACCGTCACCAGCGACATCCTGCCGACGGTGTGCGCCGCCGTCGGCGTCGCCCCGCCGGAGCGCCCGCTGGATGGAGTGAACCTGCTCCCCCTGCTCTCTGGGGCGGCGCCGGAGTGGCAGCGGCCGAGCCCGCTGGGCTTTCGGCAAATGGGCTCCGTCGCCTGGGTCGACGGGGATTGGAAGCTGCTCGCATCCCGCCGCAACCAGCCGGCCAACCGCGGCCGACGTTGGGAGTTGTACGACCTGGCGAACGACCCGACCGAATCGCGGGACCTCGCCGCCGAGCGCCCCGCCGATGTCAGCCGGTTGGCGGAGGCGTTCGAGCGGTGGTCCGCGGAGGTGGACGCCAGCGCCGCGGGGAGGGATTACGGCCCGGACGCGATCCCCGCGACCGCTGAGCCGCGGCAGTGGGCCGCCTCGCCGGAGTACGCCCCGTTCCTGGACGAATGGCGGTCGCGGCCGGAATACCGCGGGACGATCGAGCGGTACGCCCGACCGACCCGCTGAGCCGCTACGGCGCGTCCGCCCCGACTTCCGCCGGAGTGTCGCCGAGCGGGGCGCGAAGCTGCCGCCAACGCTCGGTCAGCCCGCGGACCTCCTCACGCAGTCCCCGTAACTCCTCCAGGATCTCCCGCCGCGTCTGTCGATCGTCGGCGTCCGGCGGCTGCGGGGAGAGCAGCGGGAACTCGGTCGGCCAAGCGGTTGGTGCGTCGTCCGCGGGCGTGTCGGCGAACGTCGGCGGGGGCGTCAGCGGCCCGTACTCCGCCATGCCGTCCCGGACCGGCGCGGCGTCGGCGCCCCGGTCCTCCCGTTCGCCCCGCGGCCGACTCGTTCCGAGGGGCGCCGAGGAGACGTCCGTGAGCCGGCCGCCGGCGGTCGACGGCAGGTGGGCCAATCGCCCGACCGGCCCGGTCGACGTCGACGGAGCGGCGCCCCCGTCCGCAATCATCAGCGGCCCGGCGGGGGTCGGACTGACGGGAACGACAGGCTCCGCGGCGGGGGCCGGTCGGCCGCGGCCGTCGTCGACGTACCAGGCCCCGCCGCGGCGCCAGTCGGCGAAGGCGACCTGAAACTCCTCCGACGCCGGCGGGGAGGGCAGAACCGCCAGCGTGACGGCGACGACGGCGCCCGCCGCCAGCGCGACCTTCGCGGTCCGCAGCATTTGACGGGGGAACGCTCCCGACGGAGCCCCGGTCGGCCGGGCGTGTACGCGACGCGGAGCCGCCCGGCGATCGGTCGACGGACGCTCGACGAACACGGGCAGACGCCTCTCGAACGGGACGGGACGTCGCTTTTCATCGACCCGCCCCGCTCCAGCCCTGCGGTACAACCCGGTCCGGCAACCCGCCGCGGGGGCGGTCGGCCCGCAGAACCCACGCGATGCGGCGAACCGTTCGCCCGAACGGGCGGCTCCGAGAGCTGCTTCGTCAGGCAAGGCGCTGTCGCGGCCGCCAGTCCGTTGCCGCGACCGGCTCCACGGAGACTCGGCGACGGGAGCGACGGCCGCCGCGACGGCGAACGTCACCGGGGGCGCCGCTCCAAGCCGGCGCCACGGCGGGTTTCAGGGAACGACCGAACCCCGTCGCCTCCGCCCAGTTCGGGGCGAAATGCGCGAAGTCCTGCCGCAGACGATCCAGCCAGCTTTGCAACAGCATCCGGGCCCTTTGTGGGGGAGGTCGGCGGGGGACGGGCGGCGAGCGAAACTCACCGCCCGCCTCCAGTGTACGCGGCCGACACCCCGCGGGGCGGCGCCGTTCGCCGCCGCCGCGGCGATGTGGGCGGCGCCCCGATCCCGGCCCGGCCGCGTCGCCCGGCTCTCGGGGGCGTCTCAAGCCGTGCGAAACGCCATTTCTTCAACTGAAAAGCCAGCACGCCGTCGAGCAGCGCCGTGTCGCGGCCGCGCTCGTGAGCGATCCGCAGTTCGCCGCCCAACTCGGCGGCCCCGGCCGCCCGGGGTCGCCCAGCGCCCGCCGACACGACGGAAGGGCGGCGGCGGAGCGAACGGCAGAACGGCGACGCGCGGGGGCGTTCCGGGGGTGGAAAGCAAGGCGTGGAACCTGAACTGACCGGGGGCGCCGGTCCCGGTCCAGAAGCGGTCGGTTGATCTGTGCGCCTCGGAGCGATTCGTCCTAGGGTGTCCGACCGATTGGTTCGCCTCCGCGGAGACTCGCCCCATCCGTCTGCGCCCGCCCCCGCTGGTTCACCTCGTGGCGGTCTGCGCCACGCTGGGGTTCGTTGCGCCCGTCGCACGGGCGGAGCTTGCGGACCGGCCGATCGACCTGCTCGCGTTGGCCGAGGGGGAAGCAGAGTCGGCGGCGGACGGCTCGTGGGTCGACGCGCTCCCCTTCGACCTGCTGGCCCCGCCGGCGCCCGGACCCGGGGACGACGCCCCGAACTCCTTCTGGCGCCGCCCCGATTGGCTGCCCGACGTGTTCGGATCGCCCGCCGAGGAGCGACGCGGCCCGGTCGCGCTCCTGGCGCCGGATCAGGGGGGGCTGGTGTTCCACGAAACGTCCGCGCTGGGCCGGGCGCTGGCCAGCCGGGGCCGACTGCGGTTCGACGCCTGGTCCGACTTCGACGACACCACCCGCTTCGGGGGCCAGTTGGTGGCGACCACCTGGCTGCGGGCGGCGTTGGACACGGAGGCCTACATCTGGGACTCCGACGACCCCGCCGCCCCCGGCGAACGCTTCGGCGGCAAGTACTACACCGGCGACGTGAACCTCGTCGCCCAAGTCGTGAGCCATCCCCGCGGCACGATGCGCACCGGCCTCGGCGCCGCGTGGGTCCACGACGACGCCGGCGAAACCGTCTTCGGCCCGCAGGCCACGATCGCCCTCGACGCGAACCTCCTCGGCCCGGCGACGGCGGGCTTCGAGATCGATTACGGGGCGATCGAGGGCGACGAACTCTTCCGCTGGCGGGTTGAGGGCGGCTGGGTGCTGGGCTCCGCGGAACTCCGCACCGGCTACGACAAGCTGAATCTGGGCGACGAGAACCGCGGCGGGTGGTTCGCGTCCCTGATGATGCGGTACTGACGAACCGGGCGGCCGGCGTTCTCGAGGGCGACGCCGCCGGTCAGTCGACCCGCAGCGGCCCGACGCCGCGGCGACGGCGGAGGGCGTTGAGCGCCCGGAGCACGAGCGACCGCCGCACGATCGCCCGTTCCAGCCGCCGTTTGCCGGGCATGTCGGTGAGCACCACGCCGGCGAGGATCGTCAACACGCCCTGTCCGGGCAGCACCAGCATGGCGACCCCGGCGAGGATCAGCGTGCCCCCGGCGACGTTCTTCCCGATGCGGGCGCTCCAGACCACCGCCGGATGACGCGGCCGACCAGTGCGGCGGGAGACCGGCACGGGGCGACGGTCCCCGACGAAGTAGTCCTCCGGAATGGCGGCGACCAGCCACGGCAAGGCGAGCAGCCCGCCGACAAACGCCAGGAGGCTGAATCCCGCCGCGATCGAAAGCACGGTGGAGTTTCGATCCGCGAACGCGCCGAGCGCCTCCCACACGCGGTCAGCCGACACAGATCAGCCCCGCCCGGCGCCCGCGTCCCGCTCGTTGCCCGCGCCCCGGGCGTCACCGGCGTCCGGCTGCGGCGGGGGGCTCAGCAGGGGGGAGGTCGCGGGGAGCAGCACCCGAATCGCCTTGTGGAGCACGTCGAACTTCAGCAGGCGATCGGTCAGCGGTTCGCCGTCGAGGTTCACCTGGATCGGTTCGTCCGCTTCGATGGTCACCGTCTCGGCCCGGCCGACGGTGAGGACGGTGGGGTCCCGTCCCTCCCCGACCGCGAGCAGATCGTCGTAGAGGTGCTTATAGCCGGCGATGCCGACCTCCGGCACGATCGTCACCTCCAGCTTGCCGTCGTCGATGCGGGCGTGGGGGGTGACGGCGATGCCGCCGCCGGCGTAGCGGCCGTTGCCGACCACCACGGCCAGCACCCGGCCGTGCCAGCGATCGTCGTCGGCGGTGACGGCGACCTCGGCGCCGACGGTGTCGGAGAGGTTTTTCAGCCCCGTCCACCAATAGGCCATGCCGCCGAGCAGCTTCTTGACCATCGGGTCGGCCTCGGTGGTCACCCGGGCGGCGTAGCCGGCGCTGGCGGCGTTGAGGAACGGGCGTCCGTTCAGGCGGCCGACGTCGGCCAGGTGGCAGGACAGGTCGGGAATTTGCAGCAGGCAGCGGGGCGGATCGTCGACCGGCAGGCCGGCGGCGGTGGCGAAGTCGTTGGCGGTGCCGTAGGGCACCACCGCGAGGATCGGCCCGCTTTCGTCGGTCTTGCCGTCTCCGCCGCACTCGACCAGGGCGGCGGCGACCTCGTTGAGGGTGCCGTCGCCCCCGGCGGCGGCGATCACCGCGTTGCGGGCGGCGTCCGGGTTCTCCCTGCGGTGGGCGGCGTGGGCCTGGGCGACCTGCCGGGCGTAGCGGGCCGGGTCGCCCTGCTCCCAGCAGACGCGCACGTCCACTTGGAAGCCGGCGTTCCGCAGGCTGCCGACCGCCTCACGGAGCCGCTCGTCCACCGCCGCCCGCCCGTTCAGGATCAGCGTAATCGGACCGATGGACACTCAGGCGAACTCCCTCGAAGAGAGGCGACGGGAACGAAGGACAGGACCGACCGCGCGAGAACCCAAAAATGGGGCTGACAGGACTCGAACCTGCACCCTGTGAAGGACCGGATCCTAAATCCGGGGAGGCACCGGTCAGCAAATCCTGTGCAACAAGGGCAAAAACGGTCGCAAGTGGTTATCGCGAGGAGCGATGCGGCCGGGGCGGTGTGTCGCCGTGTGGCAATCATGTCGGCCGCTGTGGCGCCACATGGAGGCACTTATGAGGCACTGTCCCGAACGCCCGAACCACCGCGAAGCAAGCGTATCCCGCCGAGGCGCCCATTCCAAGAGCCGTCCAGCTCTCCGGGCGTCGCCGGCTGAAAAGGCGAAGCCGGTGCAGGTCTCGCAAACGGGGAGCGGATGCCGTTTCGGAGGCTCAGAACATTGCTTGAACTCGCCTGCCGCTCCACAGGCCACCAACTCCACCACACCCGCGTCACCTCATACCAGATGCAGTACGGCATCGAGCTGACCCGCACCGTGCTGGGGCACAGCGACACCGGGACCAGCGAGATCTACGCCGAACGCGACCTCGCCGCCGCCGAGCGGGTGATGCGGGAGGTGGGGTGAGACAGGATGACGGCCCCGCCGAGTGTTCCTTGTGAGGCGCACCCTCCCGCCGGCTGTCCCGGGTGGGCGTGCGGCGGGCTCGGGCCGCCGATAGCGTGTCGGGCGTACAGCAGTTCTTGGACTGTCTCGTGGCCGACGCCGCCCCCGCCGTCCGCTTCGCCCTCCACGGCCGGCTGCTCTCCCGCCAGGGCGGCGCGACGCTGAACGGCTTGAAGAGCTTCAGATGTTTTTCTCCCGCAGCGTCGACGGCCAGCCGCAATCGGTCTGGGAGCGGCTTCCCGATCACCTCGCCGCGGTCGCCGCTCGGGCCGCGGGGTTCGCCGACGCCTACGGGGCGGCGGCCTGGGGCGAAGCGGCGGGGCGGTGGCACGATCTGGGCAAGTACTCGCGGGAGTTCCAAGATCACCTCGTGACGCCGTCCCAAGTCGATCACGCGACCGCCGGGGCGCAGCATGCCGCCGGGACGCTGCCCGGGCCTGCCGGCCGGCTGCTGGCCTACGCGATCGCGGGGCACCACGCGGGGCTGGCGGACGCTCAGGCGAAGACCGCCGGCCGTACCGCGTTGGCGGATCGACTGCGGAAGTCGGTGCCCGACTGGTCCGCCGCCCCGGCCACAGAGCGGGCCGCCCCGCCGGCGCTCGCCGCCCCGCAACTGGACGCCTTCCCGCCGGCGCTGGCGGCGGCGCTGCGCCGCGACGCCGCCGCGCAGGACCGGGACCGTCTCGCCTTCCGGCTGGCGTTCCTCGGGCGGATGCTGTTCTCCGCGCTGTGCGACGCGGATTCGCTGGAATCCGAGCGGTTCGGCGACCGGGTCACGTCCGCCGCCCGGCCGAACGGCGCCGCGGCGCCGTCGATGGGAGACTTGGCCGCGATCCTCGACGCCCATCTCGCTCACCTCGCCGCCGCCGCGCCGTCCACTCCGGTCAACGCCCGGCGGGCGGAGGTTCTCGCCGCCTGCCGGAAGGCGGCCGATCGGCCGCCGGGGTTCTTCTCGCTGTCGGTGCCGACCGGCGGGGGAAAGACGCTGGCCTCGCTGGCGTTCTCCCTACGGCACGCGGCCCGGCACGGCCTGCGGCGGGTGGTGACGGCGATTCCGTTCACCTCCGTCATCGAGCAGACGGCCGGCGTGTACCGGGACGTGTTCGCCCCGGCCTTCGGGGAGGAGCGGACTGCGGAGATCGTCTTGGAACACCACTCCGCCCGCGATCCGGAGGGCGACTCCCTGACCGCCCGGTTGGCCGCGGAGAACTGGGACGCCCCGCTGGTCGTCACCACGAACGTGCAGCTCTTCGAGAGCCTATTCGCCGCACGGAAGGCGGCCTGTCGCAAGCTGCACCGGCTGGCGGGCTCGGTGATCGTCCTGGACGAGGCCCAGACCCTGCCGCCGGACCTGCTCGCCCCCTGCCTGCGGGCGCTGAGCGAACTGGTCGAGGTCTACGGCTGCACGGTCGTCCTCTGCACCGCCACCCAGCCGGCGTTGGAGAAGCGGGAGGAGTTTTCGATCGGTCTGGAGAATCTCACGGACGGTCGACCCGCCCCGGTGCGAGAGATCGTCCCCGCCCCGGCGGCGCTGCACGCGGCGATGCGGCGGGTGCGGTGCGAATGGGTCGGCCCGCTGCCGGACGTGGCGCTCGCCGAACGCCTCGCGGCCGAACCCCAGGTCCTGTGCGTCGTGAACAGCCGCCCGCACGCCCGGGAGTTGTTCGAGGCGACGCGGAGCGAGTTGGGGGACGATGCCGAGGGACTGATCCACCTCAGCACGAACCTGTGCGCCGCGCACCGGGCGGAGCGGTTCGCAGAGATCCGCCGTCGGCTAGCCGAGGGCGAGCCCTGCCGGGTCGTGAGCACGCAGTTGATCGAGGCGGGCGTGGACGTGGACTTCCCGGCGGTGTTCCGAGCCCTGTGCGGCCTAGACAGCGCCGCCCAGGCCGCCGGCCGCTGCAACCGGGAGGGGCGACTCCTCGGTCCGGACGGGGAGCCGGCGGAGGGCGTGCTGACGCTGTTCGAGCCGGACCGCCCCGCCCCGCCGGGCCTGCTGGCCAGTGCTGCGCATAGGACCCTGGAAGTGATCGCGACGGGCGACTATTCAGATCTCCTCTCGCCCGATGCTGTTCGCACGTTCTTCGAGCTACATCTCTGGGCAAGGAAAGGCCGCCGCGGCGACTGGGACGCTGAGAAGCCCGTGCTGCCTTGCTTCAAGCTCGCCAACGACCTCGCCCCGCTGGCGGACTACGCCACGGCCGACGAGCGGTTCCGGATGATCCCGGACGAAGCCACGCCGGTGTTCGTCCCGTGGGGGGCGGAGGGCGAACGCCTGATCGAGCGGTTGCGGCGCCACCCGCCGGACCGCCGACTGCTCCGCAAGCTGCGTCGGTACGCGGTGGGGGTGCACGACCGCAACTTTGCGGCGCTGGTCCAAAGCGGCGACGTGGAACGGCTGTACGCCGCGACCGACTTCGAGGGCTTCGCCGTGCTGGCGAACCCGGACCTGTACGACGCCGCCCTCGGCCTCCGCCCGGACCAGCCGGGCTGGTACGAACCGGGGACGTTGGTGGTTTGAGCGTAAGCGGGGGAGGCTCTTCTCCTTCAGGGTGGCCCTCGACGCGATCCGTTCCCGATTGCACTACTGTGCGCCCGTCACCACTGTGCATCTGTCATACATCTGGAGCCCGCCGATGGCCGATCCGCCCGCCGCGCCCCCGTCCGGGACTCCGCCCGATCCCCAATCCGTCGCCCTCCGCGTCTGGGGCGACTTCGCCTGCTGGACTAGGCCGGAGATGAAGGCGGAGCGGGTCTCCTACGATGTGCTCACCCCCTCCGGCGCTCGCGGCGTACTGGAAGCGATCTATTGGAAGCCGGAGATCCGCTGGATCGTCACCCGGCTGCGGGCGCTCAAGCCGATCAAGTTCACGACGGTACGGCGGAACGAGGTCGCCTCCAAGATCCCGACCAAAGGAAAATTCGGCGTCGGGGCCGCGATGAAGAGCGGGACCGGCCGGCTCGGCCTGAACATTGAAGACGACCGCCAACAGCGGGCCGCCACGCTGCTGCGGGACGTGGACTACGTCATCGAGGCCCGCTTCGAGGTGCTCGGCGGGGCCGACAACGCCCAAAAGCACGCCGCGATGTTCGCCCGCCGGGCGGAGAAGGGGCAGTGCTTTCACCGGCCGTACCTCGGCACGCGAGAGTTCGCCTGCGATTTCGAGCCGGCCGACCTCGCCGACCTCCCGCCGGTCCCGGAGGAACTGCGGGGCGAAAAGGATCTCGGCTGGATGCTGCACGACCTCGACTTTCACAACGGCATGGAGCCGCGTTTTTATCGACCGACGATGACCGACGGCGTGATCGACGTGCCCTACCCCGACTGGCTCGAACCGCCGCCCAGACGCACGCCGCAGCCGGACGTCGCCGTCGCTGCGGAAGGGGACGCTCCGTGATTCTCGCCGCCTTGCAACAGTATTATCAACGGCTGGAAAACGACCCGAAATCGGGCGTCATCCCCGCCGGGTACAGCCGACAGAAGATCGCCTTCCGGGTGAACCTCAGGCCGGACGGGACGCTGGTCGGCATCGAGCCACTGGGGGAGGTGAAGGGCAAGAAGCGGACGCCGGAGTTGATGGTTGTCCCGGGGCAGACAAAGAAACCCGGCGTGGGCATGAACCCTGGTTTCCTTTGGGACAACGGCGGGTACATGCTCGGCTACAAACCAGATGATACTAACCCTAAGCGGACGCTAAAGACTTTCGCCGCCTTCGGGGACCGGCACGTCGCATTGGAAGACGAACTGAACGACGAAGGGTTTTCGGCCGTTGTCCGATTCTTGGAAACCTGGGTGCCGTCTGACGCGAATCGGCTCTGCCCAGAGCTCGCGGACGTGGCACACGGATTCGGCGTGTTTCATCTCGTGGGCGAGAAGCAACACGTACATGAACGGCCTGCGGTCAAGACGTGGTGGGAAAGCGGGGCTGAGGATCAAAACTCGGGTGGGGGGATCGCGCAATGCCTTGTCACCGGCGAGGTTGGGCCGATCGCGAGAACCCATGAGCCGGAGATCAAAGGCGTTCTCGGGGCGAAGTCAAAGGGAGCCGTCCTCGTCGGCTTCAACCTTAAATCGACCGAGTCGTACGGCCGGGAGCAGGGCGCGAACGCACCGGTGGGCGAGGCAGCGGCGTTTCAGTACGCCGTCGCCCTGAACCGCCTGCTGGACCGCGACGGCGGCCGCCGCGTGCAGGTCGGCGACGCGACGGTCGTGTTCTGGACGGAACGCCCCAGCCCGGCGGAGAACTTCCTCGGCCTCGCGCTGGACCCGCCCACCGAAGACGACGAGACGGCGGGGCAGGTCGCCGCGGCGCTCGCCGCCCTGAAATCCGGCGAATGCCCCCCGGAGTGGGGCGACCCAGCGACGCTGTTCTATCTGCTCGGCCTCTCCCCCAACGCCGCCCGCCTGAGCGTGCGGTTCTGGACGCAGGGCACGCTGGGCGAGTTGGTCCGCAACGCCCATCGGCACTTCGCAGACCTCAAGATCATTCGGCCACGGAACGACAAGGAGCCGGAGTTGCCGAGCCTCTGGCGGTTGCAGATCCAGACCGCCCGGGAAACGAAGGAGATTTCCCCGTTGTTGTCCGCGGGGCTGCTCTCGGCCCTGCTGAACGGCGCGCCGTACCCCCGGGCGTTTCTCGCCGCCCTCGTCCGCCGCACCCGGGCCGACCGCGACGTCCGCGGCGTGCGGGCCGGCGCCCTCAAGGCTTGCTTGAACCGAGAGTTTCGAGCCCGCCGTTCCTCTCCCCTCGCGAAAGAACTGCCCGTGGCCCTCGACCCCGATCGGCCGGAGCCGGCCTATCACCTCGGCCGCCTGTTCGCGGCGCTGGAGAAGGTGCAAAGCGACGCGTTCCCGAACGTCAACGCGACGATTAAGGATCGATACTTCGGGGCGGCCTCCGCGACGCCGGCGTCGGTGTTCCCGCGGCTGGTCCGCATGAGCCAGCACCACGCCGCCAAGCTGGAGAACGCAGGTCACAAGGTCGCCCATGAACGCCGCGTTCAGGAGATCGTCGGCCGCCTCGACGGCTTCCCCCGCCATCTTCCGCTGCCGGACCAGGGGCTGTTCGCCGTGGGTTATTACCACCAGCGGCAAGACCTGTTTTTGTCGAAGGCCGACCGCGAAGCCGCCGCCGAGACGGCCGTCGCCGCCGACTGACGCTGCCGACGATTCCCCTTCGGCCCCTCCAGTTCGTTCTCTCTACAACGCACCCAAGCTTCCATGCACCGCTACGACTTCGTCTTCCTGTTCGACGTCACGGACGGAAATCCCAACGGCGACCCGGACGCCGGCAACCTGCCGCGAATCGATCCGGAGACGGGCGCGGGGCTGGTCACCGATGTCTGCCTCAAACGGAAGATCCGCAACTACGTCGGCCTGGTGCATGGGGAGACGCCGCCCCACGAGATTTACGTCAAGGAGAAGGCCGTGCTGAACGCCCAGCACGAACGGGCGTACGTCGCCTGCGACCTCGACCCTAAGGCGAAGAAGCGAACTGACGGGGAGGCCGCCCGCCTGAAAGACTGGATGTGCGGGAATTTCTATGACGTCCGCACCTTCGGCGCCGTGATGACCACCGGGGTGAACTGCGGGCAGGTGCGTGGCCCGGTGCAGCTCACCTTCGCACGCAGCGTGGACCCGGTCGTCACGCTGGAACACGCCGTCACCCGCTGCGCCGTCACGACCGAGGCGGAGGCCGAGAAGCAGTCCGGCGACAATCGCACGATGGGCCGCAAGTTCACGCTGCCCTACGGCCTGTACCGGGCCCACGGCTTCGTAAACCCGCACCTCGCGGAGCAGACGGGCTTCGGCGACGACGATCTCGCCCTGCTGTGGAAATCATTGGAGCAGATGTTCGAGTACGACCGCTCCGCCGCCCGCGGCCAGATGACCGCCCGGCGGCTGATCGCCTTCAAGCACGACAGCGCCCTCGGCAACGCCCCGGCCCACAAGCTGTTCTCCCGGGTGAAGACCCCCGGCCTCGCCGACTCCGCCCGCGAGACGCCGCCACGGCGGTTCGAGGACTACGAGCCGCAGATTGCCGTGGACCTCGCTGACCTCCCCGTTGGGGTGACGGTGGAGGAGTTGATCTGATCCGATGCCCGAGCCCCTCCCGATCTCCGCTCTCCAACACCTCGTGTTCTGCGAGCGACAGTGCGCTCTCATTCACACCGAGGGGCTGTGGGCGGAGAACCGGCTGACGGCGGAGGGGACCGTGCTGCACGAGAACGCCCACGAGGCCGGACCGGAGACGCATGGGGGAGTCCGCGTCGCCCGGGGACTGGACATGCGGAGCGAGGCGCTGAACCTCGTCGGCAAATCCGACGTGGTCGAGTTCACGCCGCTCGAGGCCTTTCACGGGCCGATCGCCGAGACCGTCCGGGCCGCCGCGTCGGGGCCAGGGCCGCCGCTGGTCGGGTGGGGCGTGCTGCCGGTGGAATATAAACGCGGCCGGTCGAAGACCTCGCCGGAGTGGGGCGACTGCGACCGGGTGCAACTGTGTGCCCAAGCACTCTGCCTGGAGGAGATGCTGGGCGTGGAGGTGCCCGAGGGCCGGCTGTTCTACGGCCAGACCCGCCGCCGCACCGACGTACCGATCGACGGCGCCCTCCGCGACCTCACCCGGCGGGCGGTGGCCCGCCTGCACGCGCTGCTCGCCTCCGGCGAGACCCCGCCGGCGGTCAACGACGCCCGCTGCCCGAACTGCTCGCTAGTGAAACTCTGCCTGCCCCAGGTCGCCGCCGGCCGCTCGGCCGCGGCCTGGATCGACCGGCGGCTCAACACGCTCGATCGGGAGGCCGCATGAAGGAGCATCTCAATACGCTGTTCGTGACTACCGACGGCACGTACCTGGCGCAGGACGGGGCGGCGGTCGCGGTGCGGGCGGACGGGCTGGACGCGGCCGGCGAGCCGACCGGACGGAAGGAGACGAAGCTCCGCGTGCCGCTGCACAACCTGGACGGCATCTGCTGCTTCGGCCGGGTCGGCGCCAGCCCGCAACTGCTCGGGGCGGCGGCGGAGGCGGGGGTCAGCGTCTCGTTCCTCTCGGAGCACGGCCGGCTGCGGGCGCGGGTGGTGGGCTTCACCCCCGGCAACGTGCTGCTCCGCCGGGCCCAGTACCGGGCCGCCGACGACCCCGCCGCCACGCTGGCGATCGCCCGCTCGGCGGTGCTCGGCAAGGTCTCGAACTGCCGGCAGGTCCTGCTGCGGGCCGCCCGCGACGCCCCGGACGCCGAGCGAGCCGAACGCCTGCGGGACGCCGCCCGCCGGCTGGAGACGAACCTGCACGGCGCCCGCCGGGCCGGGCACGACGGGGCAGAGGGAGCCACGGACACGCTCCGCGGCGTGGAGGGGGAGGCGGCCCGCACCTACTTCGCCGCCTTCGGCGACCTGCTGGCGGGCGACCCGGCGTTCACGTTCGCCGGTCGCTCCCGCCGCCCGCCGCGGGACGCGGTCAACGCCCTGCTCTCGTTCCTGTACGCGATGCTGACGCACGACGCCAAAAGCGCCGCCGAGAGCTGCGGGCTGGACTGCCAGGTCGGCTTCCTGCACCGCGACCGCCCGGGCCGGCCCGGCCTCGCCCTGGACCTGATCGAGGAGTTCCGCCCCCTGCTGGCGGACCGCACGGCCCTCACCCTGATCAACCGCCGACAGGTCCGGCCCGGCGGGTTCACGATCTCCGAGACCGGCGCCGTGACCATGGACGAGGCCACCCGCAAGACGGTCCTCACGGCCTGGCAGGCCAAGAAGCAGGAGACCGTCACCCACCCGTTCCTGGGCGAGAAGGTGACGGCGGGGTTGCTGGTTCACCTCCAGGCCCGCCTGCTCGCCCGGCATCTACGGGGCGACCTCGACGTCTGGCCCCCGCTGCTCTGGAAATAATTCTCGTCTCCCCCCCCTCCAACGTTCCGCTTTTAACTTTCCGCCTCCCGTCTGCAAGCCATGTACGTGCTGGTGACCTACGACGTTTCGACCGTCACGGATGGGGGAAAGAAGCGGCTGCGGCAGGTGTCGAAGGCCTGCGAGAACCGCGGCCAGCGGGTGCAGAACAGCGTGTTCGAGATGAAGGTCGACCCGGCGATCTGGGCGACGCTGCGGGCGGAGTTGTTGGCGCTGATCGACCCGGCGACCGACAGCCTGCGGTTCTATCGGCTGGGGAGGAACTGGCAGAGCAAGGTGGAGCACCACGGGGCGAAGCCGGGGTACGACGTGGACGGTCCGCTGATCGTGTGAGACGCTGCGACGGCGCCGCCGGCCGCGGGCCGGCACTCCGCGAACCCGAAGCGTCCGCCCTGTCCCTGGGAGGTTCGCGATCGGCGCAAGTGCGTTCTCTGACAAGACGATGGATGAACAGTCGCTCCGACGTTCGCCCGCCGACCCTGACGATCGGCGGGGTTCGCGGCCCCGGCCGCTGGAACTGCTGTGTCGTCAAGAGCTAGGTTGCCGAGGGTCGCCCCCTTCACCGGGGGCGTGGATTGAAACCTGCGGTTCGTCCTCACCGTGGGGGCCGCCGGGGCTGCGGTCGCCCCCTTCACCGGGGGCGTGGATTGAAACGGTCCGGCGATACAGGTTTAACGGGAGCTGCGCCAGGTCGCCCCCTTCACCGGGGGCGTGGATTGAAACACCTTCCCGTCGATCCTCCCGGCCCGGGGGAACGTCGCCCCCTTCACCGGGGGCGTGGATTGAAACCCCGGCGTCAGCAGGAACTTCCACCCGTCCGCCTCGGTCGCCCCCTTCACCGGGGGCGTGGATTGAAACCACGAACCCCCGGGAAACCCCAATGCCCGTCACGGTCGCCCCCTTCACCGGGGGCGTGGATTGAAACCCCGTCACGCCGGTGGTGGAACTGACGGTCGCCCGTCGCCCCCTTCACCGGGGGCGTGGATTGAAACTCTGAACCGGCCCGCGTACGCCTGGGCCGTCTTGTCGCCCCCTTCACCGGGGGCGTGGATTGAAACACCACGTCCGACAGGTACAGCAGCACCAGCCGCGTCGCCCCCTTCACCGGGGGCGTGGATTGAAACATCGAGGGGACCGGCTGGATGTATTACGCCCCGACGTCGCCCCCTTCACCGGGGGCGTGGATTAAAACGTCATCACGCTCTCGCTGCTGCTGGCGTTCGGCTGTCGCCCCCTTCACCGGGGGCGTGGATTGAAACAAGCCCGGCCGGCGGCGGGTATCGTCGCTCCGCGTCGCCCCCTTCACCGGGGGCGTGGATTGAAACGCGTTGGCAACGTCGTGCCCCAGCGGCTTCCGCCGTCGCCCCCTTCACCGGGGGCGTGGATTGAAACACGCCCAGTTCGGGGAACAGGTCGATCGGGACGAGTCGCCCCCTTCACCGGGGGCGTGGATTGAAACCAACACGACCCGCAAAGGGAAGACCAATATGACGTCGCCCCCTTCACCGGGGGCGTGGATTGAAACCTCGCCGACCAGCCCGCCTGACTCCCCCTCTAACGTCGCCCCCTTCACCGGGGGCGTGGATTGAAACTTCTTGCCTTCCGGCAGGGCGCCGAGGGCGCCCAGTCGCCCCCTTCACCGGGGGCGTGGATTGAAACGAGGAGTACCGGGACGAAGCCCGCCGCAGCGACAGTCGCCCCCTTCACCGGGGGCGTGGATTGAAACATCAACTGTGCGGTGGGCAGCGCCGGGCTGATTTGTCGCCCCCTTCACCGGGGGCGTGGATTGAAACTTGAGCTGCACGGCATGGGGCCGGACGGCGGAGATCGTCGCCCCCTTCACCGGGGGCGTGGATTGAAACGTCGTAGCCGATCGCGTAGGTCACGCCGGCCTGCGGGGTCGCCCCCTTCACCGGGGGCGTGGATTGAAACCGGTATGGTGGCCGCTGCCGCCGTAGAAGAAGCGGCGTCGCCCCCTTCACCGGGGGCGTGGATTGAAACGTCATCCGTGCCCCCCCTCGCCCGGCAGCGAGTCGTCGCCCCCTTCACCGGGGGCGTGGATTGAAACGCCTTCCCCCACACCATCCCCACCCGAGCCCGGACCGTCGCCCCCTTCACCGGGGGCGTGGATTGAAACGCCCTGTCCGACGTACGCCAAGGCGTGACCGGCGGTCGCCCCCTTCACCGGGGGCGTGGATTGAAACATTGGCAGCGCGACGCAAGGCCCGTTCGTCTGGCGTCGCCCCCTTCACCGGGGGCGTGGATTGAAACTGGACCCGCTCGGACGGCGTGACCGTCGCGGCGTCGCCCCCTTCACCGGGGGCGTGGATTGAAACCTACGGCGTTGCCCCGATCGCTCGTTGCGGTCGGGTCGCCCCCTTCACCGGGGGCGTGGATTGAAACGTCCCGCACGGTCAGCCGCTTCCCCGGGCCGGGGGTCGCCCCCTTCACCGGGGGCGTGGATTGAAACGGCCGGGAGTATGTGGACGACCCGCGGCAGTTGTGTCGCCCCCTTCACCGGGGGCGTGGATTGAAACACGTTGCTCCTGTGGCCGTCTCCCGCCGCTTGGCCGTCGCCCCCTTCACCGGGGGCGTGGATTGAAACATCCCCAGCGACGACTACGACTGGTTCGCCCAAGTCGCCCCCTTCACCGGGGGCGTGGATTGAAACCTGCCACGGCTCGGGCACGAATCGCCGCCCCGCCCGTCGCCCCCTTCACCGGGGGCGTGGATTGAAACGTCACGAAGGAGCACGGCATCGAGGAGCGGGTCGGTCGCCCCCTTCACCGGGGGCGTGGATTGAAACCCGCTGTCGGAACGGATGCGGCGGGAACTGGAAGGTCGCCCCCTTCACCGGGGGCGTGGATTGAAACACCGCCCTCCGGAGCCTGATCCTCGCGATCGAAGCGTCGCCCCCTTCACCGGGGGCGTGGATTGAAACGCCGCGGCGGGGGCCGGGGCAGCGACCGCCAGGGCGTCGCCCCCTTCACCGGGGGCGTGGATTGAAACGTGCGGCGGGCCGGCGACGTCCGCCGATCGGGGCGGTCGCCCCCTTCACCGGGGGCGTGGATTGAAACTACCAGCGGGCGAAGGCCCGGCCCCTGTTTGACCGTCGCCCCCCTCGCGGGGGCGTGGATTGAAACGTCTTCAGCGCCATCACCCGCGACGACCTGTTCGTCGCCCCCCTTGCCGCGCCGAACTGCACGGTCGCCTTGACGTCGACCTCGCTCTCGGGGATCTGCTGGACGGTCGTGATGCCGGCCAGCGGCAGGAAGAACGTGAACTCGTGGTGCAGCGTGTCGAAGTCGCAGGCCAGCACCGCCCCGTCGCCGAGCCGCTGGGCCTCGACGGTCACGCCGTCGGTGGCGAGTGCGTACTTCGCCTTCTGCTTCTTCGCCGCGGGGCTGGCGGCGAGGGCGGCGAGCGTCTCCGTCGCCTCCCCCTCGCCGCAGGTCTTCAGGTGCACGTTGTTGCGGTACAGGACGGCCCCCGGCACGTCCGTCTTGTTGCTGGCTCCCTTCCGCAGCCGCTTGATCGCGGTCGGCTTGTTCCCGAACGCGGCGAGAAAGTCGTAGGGGAACTCCTCCGGCTCGAACGGCTTGGCGACCAACGCCTCGACGGCCTCCTCGATCTCGACGGCGTTCATCGTGCTCTTCCTGTTGATTGCCCGCGGCGGGTCCGCGGGCACGGACCGTCGTTGACGTGCCGAGCCCCGTAGTGATCGACCTTCCAGCGGTCGGCCGTCAAGCGAGGGGGGGAACGAAACCTCGTCCGGTCTGCCGGCCCGGCCGGGGCGTCAGGCGAAGAGGGCGTCGACCGCGCGACCGGCGCCGTCCTCGGTCACGTAGAACGGCCGCCCCTCGACCTCGTACCCCGTCTTCGGGCTGACGCCCATCGCGGTCATGATCGTGGCGTGCAGGTCCATCACGGAGACGGGGTTCTCGACCGCGACGAGCGGCCGTTCGTCGGCCGTGCGGCCGTACGCGAACCCGCGTTTCATCCCGCCGCCGAACATCAGCACGCTGCTCCCGCCGGTGAAGTGGCGGTGCAGGCCGTAGTGCCGTTCTTCGGTGATGCGGTCGACCTTCGCCCGCGACTGGTCCCGGGCGTCCGACCCGGGCTGCCCCTCCATGAGGGCGTCCCGGCTGAACTCCGAGGCCAGGATCACCAGCGTCCGGTCGAGCAGGCCTCGTTCCTCCAAGTCGAGGATCAACCGGGCGACCGGCCGGTCAATCTCGCCGTGCATCCGCGCGGCCGTCGCGTGGCCGTTGTCGTGCGTGTCCCAGTGCAGGAACGGCACGTACTCGGTCGTCACCTCGACGAACCGGGCTCCGTTCTCCACGAGCCGCCGGGCGAGCAAACAGCCCCGGCCGAACCGTCCGGTGTCGTATTCGGCGCGGACGTCGGCCGGCTCCCGTTCGATGTCGAACGCCTCCCGTTCCCTGGAACTCATGAGGCGGTGGGCGTTCTCCATCGACCGCAGCAGGGAGTCGCGTTTGTCCTCGCTGATCCGGTCCCGCTGCGGGCTGCGGTCGACGAGGTCCCGGAACAGCCGCTGTCGGCGGGCGTAGCGGTCGCCGGTCATGCCGGCCGGCGGGCGGACGGAGCGGGCGGCCTGCTCCGGAAACGGCAGGTTCAGCGGGCCGTACTCGCTGCCGAAGAAGCCGGCGGTGGTGAACGCCTTGAGTTCTTCCTTCTCGCCGACGCCCTCGAGCCGCTGTCCGATGTTGATGAACGGCGGCATCACCTCCCGCCGCGGCCCGAGCGTCTTGGCCAGCCAGGCCCCGAGGTGCGGGCAGGCGACCGTCTGCGGCGGCACGTAGCCGGTGTGCCAATGGTATTGGTGCCGCGAGTGCAGGATGCTGCCGAGGTCCGGCTGCACCGCGGAGCGGATCAACGTCCCCCGGTCCATCACACCGGCGATCCGTACCAGCCCGGCGCAGAACTCCACGCCGTCGACGCTCGTCTGGATCGCGGGGAAGGTGCTGAGCACGTCCTTCATCGCCAGCCCCTGCGAATAGGGGGCATAGCGCTTCGGATCGAACGTTTCCGGGGCGGCCATCCCGCCGGCCATCCACAGCAGGATGCAGGCGTCGGCCTTCGGTTCAGGCTGTTCGACGTCCTGATCCGCCGCCCGCAGCGGACGGACCGGCCCGGACGCCCACGCCACCGCCGACGCGGCGGCGAGCCCTTTCAGCAACGTCCGGCGGGCGATCGGTTCGGGAAGGGTCGGGTCGATGAACGGAGTCACGGCGGGCGGGCGGGGTCGGGAAAGGTCGAACTGTCCGGGCGCGTCTTGAACCGCGGTCCCGGGGCGGCGGCTAACGGATCAGCAGGAACTCCGGCTTCATCAACAGGGCCCACATCACGTCCGTCAGGGCGTCCGCGTCGGGGGCCGGCCCGAGGTAATCCCGGATCAACGCCCGCTCCTCCTCCGTCGGCCGCCGGGTCAGCGCCGACAGGAACAGGTCGTCGACGACGTGCGACGGCCGCGGGGAGGCCGCGAGCATTCGCTCCGCCCCGACGCGCAGGTTCGCGACGAGCGTCTCGCTCGTGCTGAGGTCCAGGGCTTCGAGGGTCGACACCTCGCTCGGCCGCGACGTGACGATCTGGTCGCGGTTCGGCCGACCAAGGGATCGCATCAGCGGGTCGCTCGCCAGCAGCGCCGCCCGCGTCGTCGGCTCGGTCGGATCGAACCGCCGTTCGGCCCGGATCTGCGGGTCGATCGCCTGCCACGCCGGGTGCGAGACCGGCGCCGCGGGGCTCCAGTCCAGCTCGGCGAGCGTCTCCTGTTTGATCGGCCACGCGGCCGGGGCGTCCAGCGGGGCCGCCTCCCACGTCGGGTCGATCACCAGCAGTTCGGTCCCGCCGTCTTCGTAGAGGATCCTGAGGGAGACGTACACGCCGGCCGGGTTCGGCCCGCTCCCGCCGTTTCGGCCGAGGACCACGATCTCGCTCTCGCCGGCGGGCAGTTTGGAGAGCGTCGCCCGCTCCAGGCGTGTGTAGTCGTCCCCTTCCAGCAGGCTCCTCCCGTTGAGGGCCGCCTTGATCGCGTTGTCGCCGGCCGCGAGCAGCACGGCGGCCCTGACCGGGCCGCGCGGGGTGAACGACCGACGCAGCACGACCTGCTCCCCCGCCGGCGGCGGGCCGCCGTTCGCCGAGGCGTGCCAGACCCAACGGCTCGCCTCGGCCGGGCCGGAGGGCGGGTCGTCACGGAGCTGACGACGATCGACGGGGGCGTCGTATTGGGCGGGGGCGGTGCCGGTCAGTTGCCAGACCGCGTCGACGAACTGCTCGGCGGTCAGCCGCTTGACTAGCGGGACGGCCGACCCCGCCTGGGGCAGCGGGTCGTCGGATTCGAGCCGCAGCGACCGGCTCTGATAAGCCTCCGAAGTGGCGATCAGGCGGAGCGTACGCTTCAGGTCGTAGCCGTGGTCCTGGAAGTCGGCGGCCAGCCAGTCGAGCAGGTCGGCGTTCCACGGCTCGGTCTGCATCGCGTCCAGCGGATGCACGACGCCCCGCCCCATCAGCTGGCCCCACAGGCGGTTGACGATCGTCCGCGGCACGCGGCCGTTCTCCGGGTGCGTCAGCAGGTCGCCGAGCTGCTTCAGCCGTTCGTCGCGGGGGGCGTCGCCGTCGATCTGGCCGATCTCCGGGAACGGCCACGCCGGACCGGCCGTCCGCCCGGTCGGCTGGTCGCAGCGGTACAGCTCGAGGGGCTTCTCGGAGTAGATCGCCGCCAGCCCGTAGGCGTCGGCGAGCGTCCACCGGTCGATGAAACTGTCGTGGCAGGAGGCGCACTTCATATTAATACCCAGCATCGACTGCGACACGCTCTGCGAGAACTGGATCGGCAGCGTCTGCCCGGCGCTGACCGTACCCCGCCATTCGATGCCGTTGATGAACCCGGCGCTGGTCTCGTCGGCGGGGGCGACCAGTTCGCGGACCATCGCGTCGTACGGCCTGTTCTCGCGCAGGGCCCGATAGAGCCACCCGCTGATCTGCGTGCGGCCCCCCGTGATGAACCCGGTCCCCGCGTAGTCGTTCCGCAGCAGGTCGTTCCAGAACGTCATCCAGTGATCGGCGTAATCGATCTCGCGGGCCAGCAGGTCGTCGACCAGCCGCTCCCGCTTGTCGGGGGACGGGTTAGCGAGAAACGCCTCCGCCTCCTCCGCGGTCGGCAGCAGACCGACCAGATCGAGCGACGCCCGACGCAGGAACGTGGCGTCGTCCGTCGGCTCGGACGCCGGCACGTCCGCGGCGCCGATCAGCCGGTCGATCGGGTGCGTGCGGCCGTCGACGGCCGGGGGCAGGGCGACCCGCCGGGGACGCAGCGGCGGCTCGTAGGCCCGCTCGCCGAACCGGAACCCGGGCTCCCACAGCATGCCCTCTTCCACCCACCGACGCAGCAGGGCCGCGTCGGCCGCCGGGACGCGGCCCTTCTCCGGCGGCGGCATCATCAGGGCCGGGTCGGGGCTGGCGACGAAGGTCAGGAAGTGCGAGAAGTCGGGGCTGCCGGGATCCGCCATGCCCCCTTCGAGGAAACGCTCGCGGGTGTCGATGGAGAACCCGCCCTTCGCCTCGCCGCCGCCGTGGCAGGCGGCGCAGTGCCGACGCAGCACGGGCACGACCTGATGAGCGAAGTCGACCGGCGCCGCCGCCGGACCGCCCGCCGCGGCCTGTTCCTCCGTCGGCCCGCCGGCCGTCGGACTGTCCGGCGGACCCGCGACGACCCCGTTCGCCGAGACGGTGCAGACGAGCGCCGCGACCGCCGCGAGGAGCCTGCCCCTCCGACGAAACGTCCGCGGCTGCGGACCGGTTTGGGATCGGTCGCAGGAACGCGGCGCCATACGTCGCTCTCTTCGGGTTGGTCTCAAATGCGTCGGAGCCGTCGCCGGTGCCGCACCTCTCCACGGTACCGGCGAGCGGCGGCGCCGGCCAAGAGCCTCCGCGGCGGTCGGCGAAACGTCGAACGGCCGGCAAGTCCCTCTGCGGGCCGTCGCCTGCCCGTCGGGAGGGAAGTCAGCACGTCGCCCACCGTGCAGGGCGCGGCGGGCCGACGGGGCGACCGACGGCCTCGACCGGCTGGAGGGGCGTCCCAAACGGGCTCGCCGCCTGCGTCCTTCGTCGATCGCCCCCCGCGTCGCCGCTGCCGAGCGTTCGCGTTGACCGTCACGGCCGGAACCTACGCCAGGCGGCGACCCGCGGCGCGGTCGAACGACCCGCCGGCCTGGCCTGCCGGCTCCGCTCCCGGTCGGAGTCTCGGATGTTCGGGCCGGCGCCGCTCCCGGCCGCTCAACGGCCCCTGACGTCCCCGACGGTCCAGCCGCCCGACTTCGCCGAGCCCGCCCCCGCCGGCCTCCGGACCGCGGGCGAACGACCCGTTCGACCCTTCGCGGGCGGCGTGGATTGAACCGCCGCGGCCCGCGTCGCCCCCCGCGGCGACGCGGATCGCACCTTTCTTCCGCCCGGGTGGAACGGCGGGCGGCAGGCCGGAACGCCGGTCGCGGGAGGGCGGAGCGGGAGGCGTCGGCCGGCGGAAACTTTCCCCCTCCGGCCGCCCCGCCGCCGCCGCGACCCGCGTCGAACCGGCCGGCCGGGAGCTAAACAAGGCGGCGTTCCGCGGCACTGTGAGGCGTCCCGCCGGCCTAGCCGCCGGCCCCGCTCCCCAGTCGGAAGACGCCATGCCCGACCCGCCGCTGAGAATCGCGGCCCTGCTCGCCGCGGTCCCCGCCGAGCCCCCCGCCCCGCCGCCCTCCGGGCCGTGGGCGAACGACCTGCTGCCCGCCGTGCTGCTGCTGGCCCTCGGGGCGGCGCTGGTCGCGGTCGGGGCCTGGCTCGCCCGGCTCGCCCAGCCGCCGGCGCCGCCGCAACCCCCGCCGCCGGAGCCGCCGCGGCAGCCCGAGGTCTTGTACTCCCCGCCGCGACGCCGCCGGGACCGCGGCCGCCCGCCCGGTCCGCACGCCCGGCCGCCCGGCCCCCCGCCGGACCCGCTCCGCCGCCCGCTGCGGCTGCCGTAGCGGATCGGCCTTCCCTCATCCCCCCACACGAAAGGACGCGGCCCCATGAGTCACGTCGTTACGATCGAGACGAAACTGAGAGACCCCGCGGCGCTCCTCGCCGCCTGCGTCCGGCTGAAGCTGCCGGAGCCCAGACCTGAGACCGTCAAGTTCTTCGACGGCGCCGAACACAGCGGCCTCGCGGTGAGGCCGCCCGGGTTCGTCTACCCGGTGCTGGTCCAGCCCGACGGCGCCGTCCGCTGCGACACCTACGAGGGCCGCTGGGGCGACGACGCCTTCCTCGGCCGGCTGAAGCAGGCCTACGCCGTCGAAGCGGCCAAGCTGCAGGCGAACGCTCGCGGCCATCGCATCACGGAGACGGCTCTGCCCGACGGCGGCGTGAAGCTGACCGTCACCGCCGGCGCCGCCGGCTTCGGCGCCGCCCCGCAACAGGTGTACGGAGGCGCCGCCTGATGACCCCCCGCATCGAGATCACGGTCATGCCCGAGGGTGAGACCAGCGTCGAGACCAAGGGCTTCGCCGGTTCCGCCTGCAAGGCCGCCAGCAAGCCCTACGAAGACGCCCTCGGCAGCCAGAGCGCCGAGCGGCTCACCCCGGAGTACCACGCGACCGAGGCCGTCGCCCATACGGTCGAGCAGCGGGCCTGACGCCGAGCGTTCGGCGTCCGTTCTTTCCCATCCCCCACCCACAACAAGGAGACGCCGATGCCGCGTCGATCGCGGGGCCAGTCCCCGCAGAAGCCAAGCCGAGACCGCGGCTCCCGCCGCGACCGATCCGATTCCGCCCCGCCGGCCCCGGCCGCCGGGCTGGTCGGGAGGCTGGCCGAGTTGATCGCCGCCGCCTTCCCCGGCGTGCTGGTGACCAGCGACGAGCCGCAGGAGGTGCTCCGCGACCTCGCCCGGCTCTGTTCGGGGCGGAAGTGGAACCTCGTCAGCTGGTCCGCCGACGGGAACTGCGAGGGCGGCCCGACCGACCCGCAGAGCGCCGTGGCCGCCCTGCCGCAGTCCGGCGACGGCGAGACGCCCAGCCTGCTGGCGATGGTGCACCCGCAGCGGTACTTCAACAGTCCCGAGCTGCTCGCCGCGGTGCGGACGGCGCTGGCCGCCGGCAAGACCCGCCGCACGCACCTGATCCTGATCCAGCCGACGGGAGACCTGCCGCCGGAACTGCGACGGGACTTCGTCACCGTCGCCCACCCGCTGCCGGACCGGCAGGAACTGGAGGCGGTGGCCCGCGGCGTCGCCACCGAGGCCGGCGAACTGCCGGAGCCGCTGACCCCTGTGTTGGACGCCGCCGCAGGCCTCACCCGCTCGGAAGCGGAGAACGCCTTCGCCCTCAGCCTCGTCCGCCACGGCAAGCTGGATCCCGGGCCGCTCTGGGAGCTGAAGGCGAAGCAGCTCGCCGCGGGCGGGCCGCTCTCGCTCCACCGCGGCGGCGCCGGCTTCGACGCCCTCGGCGGGATGAATGCCCTGAAGGGCCTCTGCCGGACGGCCCTGACGAACGGTTCGCCGCGGGCCGAGGCCAAGGGCGTGCTGCTGCTGGGCCCCGGCGGGGTCGGCAAGAGTTCCTTCGCCCGGGCGCTGGGCCGCGAGGTCGATCGACCGACGCTGACCCTCGACGTGGGCGGCTTGATGGCCGGCCTCGTCGGGGCGACCGAGGAAAACACCCGCCGGGCGCTGGCGACGGTCGAGGCCATGGCGCCCTGCGTGCTGTTCGTCGACGAAGTCGAGCGGGCGCTGGCCGGGACCTCCGGCGGGGCCCAGGACAGCGGCGTCTCGGCCCGGCTGCTGGGCACCCTGCTCTCGTGGCTCGCGGACCGGCCGGCGGGGGTGTTCGTCGTCTGCACCGCCAACGACGCCTCGAAACTGCCGCCGGAGCTGACCCGCAGCGGGCGGTTCGACGCCACCTTCTTCCTCGACCTGCCCGGCGAGGAGGAACGCCGCGGCATCTGGGAGACGTACCGCGAGCGCTACGGCGTCGCCGCGGGCGAGTCTACGCCCGCCGACGGCGGCTGGACGGGCGCCGAGATCGAATCCTGCTGTCGACTGTCGGCGCTGCTGGGAGTGAGCCTGGCGGAGGCCGCGACGCACGTCGTGCCGGTGAGCGTCTCCGCCGCCGAGCCGCTGGCGAAGTTGCGGCGGTGGGCGTCGGGTCGGTGCCTCGACGCCGAGGCCGGCGGGGTTTACCGCCCCCGCGAAAACGCCCTCGAAGACGGCGGCTCCCCCCGCCGCAAGACGCAGCGGACCCGCTCGGACGGCGGGAACTTCTCGCTGAACTGACGCCGGTCACCGCCGGCATCTCTCTCCCCCCGCCCCGGCAGTACGCCGGGGCGTTTTCGTTTCCCCACCTGAGGAACAAGCCCATGACCCTGCTGATCAGCCCGCCGCGACGCGGGCGTACCCGTACAGACGACCCGGACCTGCCGGACGCCGAGACCGATCACGGGGCCGCCGAGGTCACCGTGCTGGACGAGGAGCGGGACCATCACGAACGCGATCCCGCCGACCGACTTCGCCAAGACGCCGCGGCCGTCCGGCTGCACATCTCGTGGCCGGGCTTGCGGCGAACGCTCTCCGCCGAACAGAAGGACGAGGCGGCGTCCCCCTTCGACGCGGAGAGCGGCAGCTTGTCGGCCAGCAAGAAGCTGCTGGACACGAAGCATCCGGCCCTACGAGCCGCCGCCAAGGTGCGGCACGCCGCGGTCAGCCACTGGAAGAGCGCCAGCCTGCCGTACCCGGAGCCCGGCGTCCGCCTGCTGCCCCGGACCGACCTGCCGGCCTTCGAGCGTCGCATGGGCGACCTGCAGGCGGAGCTGGCCGACGCCGCCGCGGAGGTCGACCGCTGCCGCGACGAACTGGTGAACCGTGCCCGTCTGCGGCTGGGCGATCTGTTCGATCCCGCCGACTACCCGCCCTCGCTGGCTCCGCTGTTCGGGCTGTCGTGGGACCTGCCCGCCGTGGAACCGCCGGACTACCTCCGCCGCCTTTCGCCCCGGCTCTATCAGCAGGAGTGCGACCGCGTCCGGCAACGGTTCGAGCAGGCCGTGGAACTGGCGGAGTCCGCCTTCGCCCAAGAGTTGGCCTCGCTGGTCGAGCACCTCCGCGAACGGCTCACCGGCGGCGAGAACGGCGGTCCCCGGGTGTTCCGGGACTCCGCCGTGGAGAACCTCACCGAGTTCTTCGCCCGCTTCCGCCGGCTGAACGTGAGCAGCAGCCCCGATCTCGACGCCGTCGTCGCCGAAGCGGAGGGGCTGATGCGGGGCGTGGACCCCGTCGACCTGCGGGCCAGCACCGGCGTCGGCTGGCTGCAGGCGCGCGTGCGGGAGGGGCTGACCGGCGTGGCCGAGGCCCTCGACCCGCTCGTCGCCGACGCCCCCCGCCGACGGGTGCTGCGGAACCCGCGATGAGCGGCGCCTTGCAAGAACTGTTCGTCGGTGCCGACGGGACCGCCCGAGGCCTGTACGGCGAACTGATCGAAGCCGGAGCGATCGGCAAATGTTCGATCGCCCGCGCCAGTCACGTCGAGCCGCACCCCGACGGCGGGTGGACCGCGGACCTCTCCCCGGTCGGCGGGCCCGTGCTCGGGCCGGTCCCCCTGCGGAGCGAGGCGTTGACCGCGGAGGCCGACTGGCTGACCCGCAACCTGCTGAACGGGCCGGGCTGAAACGCCCGGCGAGAACTCACTGCGACCTCCCCGAAGCGGCGGATCGGCCCGGTGCCGGTTCGCCGCTTTTTCCTTTCCCACCCTCGTTTCAACAACAGGAGCTTTCCATGCCCCAGCACGAACTGAACCGCCGCATCGCGGCCGCCACCGGCGAAAGCGTCGGCGACATCGCCCGGATGGGCTTCCAGATCGACGGCCCCCCGTCGTTCACCCACACGGGCGACGACCTCGGCCCCATTGACTGGGACGCCGAGCAGGCCAGTCGTCGCAGCGACCTGGCCCGCTGCGGCAAGGGCCGCGTCGCCTTCCATTGATCCGCAGGCTGCGACGTCCACGACCGGCGGCGGGCTGATCCCCGTCGCCGGCCTTTTCCCTCACCAATCCATCCCCGCACACGAGAGGGCCGCATGCCCCCGATCATCCTGCCCCGGCGGACGCTGCACAGCTTCCGCACGGCGCTGAAGAAACACCTCGGGCTCAAAGCCCGCGACGACGGCCCGCCCGTCCGCATCGACGCCGGCGCCGACGGCGGAACCCGCCTCACGTCGATCGGCCCCGACGGTCGGGGCGTCAGCCTGCCCGTCCCCGGCGACCGCCCCCCGGGCGACCTCGTCCTGCCCTTCGACCTCCTGACCGAGGCCGGCGCCGCCCGGAGCGGCGACGTCTTCCTCGCCGAGGCCGACGGCGGCGACGCGGTCGTCGCCAGTTGGGACGAACGGGGCGTGCCCCGCAGCGCCCGCGGCACGGTCGAGAAGGCCGATCGCGACCGGGCGATCCAGTTCGACGTGCCGTCGGTGGAGGAGTTCCACGACCCCGGCCCCGGCTTCGCCGCGGCGCTGCGATCGGCATGTGCCGTGACCGACGCGGAGTCGACCCGCTACGCCCTAGGCTGCGTGCGGCTGGACCCGCACGCCGGCCGGATCGAGGCGACGGACAGTCATCACCTGCTGATCGCCCGCGGGTTCGCCTTCCCGTGGGAGGAGCCCGTCCTGCTGCCGGCCCCGCACGTACTCTCCACGGCTCCGCTGCGGGGCGAGGAGGCGCTGGTGGCGTTCGTCCCGAACGGGTCCAAGGTCGGCCTGATCGCCTTGCGGTGCGGCGACTGGACGGTCTGGTCGCTGGAGGCCCGCGACGCCCGGTTCCCCGACCTGGACCGGGTCGTGCCCGGCGGCGAGGGCACGGCCTGCGTCACGCTGTCTGCGGCCGACGCCGCCTTCCTCGCCGACCGGTTGGACCGCCTGCCGGGCGCCGGCGCCGATCGTCGCCCGATCACGCTGGAGATCCGCGACGGGGTCTTCCTGGTGCGTGCCGCCGAAGAAGGCGGCGCCCCGGTAGAGCTGGCGACGGCGTCCTCGGAAACCCGCGGGTCCGCGGTCTGCGTCGCCGACCGGCGGTTCGTCGCCCGGGCGTTGGCGAGCGGCTGCACGGAGTGGGCGCTCTGCGGGCCGGAGGAGCCGGTTCGCTGCGACGCCCCCGCCGGCGACGGCCAGCCCGGAACCACGGTGGTCTTCGCCACGCTGGCCGGGGATCCCGTGCCCGCGGACGGAGCCGTGCGGCTGACCGCCGACCTGCCCGCCGCTTCTGACCGGCGGACAACCCCTGACACCCCTGACGCGGCCCGCAACGACCGTGTCCCTCACCCCACCGCCCAGACGAGGACCACGCCCAATATGCCCCACAACCGCATCGCCAAGAGTGCCAACGGCCACTCCGTAAACGGCACCAACGGCCACACCATCAACGGCGCCAACGGCCACGCCGTCCGCGGCGAGGATGAACCCAACGCTGCGCCGGACCACGACGAACTGCTGGAACGGGTCTCCGCCCTCGGCAGCACGCTGTCGGACGCCGCGAGCGAAGCCCGCAGCCTCGCCACGGACCTGCGGAAGCTGAAACGCCGCAACCGCACCGTTACCAGTGCCCTCGCCGGGCTGAAGCGGCTCGGCTCGCTGGTCGCCTGACCGGTTCCTGTTTCGCGCAACACGAAGGAGAGGCAGATGCTGAAGTTGAACGCGGGCCTGTCCCGCAAGATCGGCCTGCCGAATTACGGCAGCCGCGGGGCGATGGTGAACGTGGAGATCGAACTGCCGGCCGACGTGCTGAAGGATTCCGACAAGTTGCGGCGGCAGGTCCGCGGCTGCTTCGAGACGCTGCGGGCCGCCGTCGACGAGGAGCTGGGCGTGACGCCCGGCGACCGCGGCGATCCGCAGGAGCAACGCTGGCGCCCGACCGCGGACGTACGGCGAAACGGCGGCGACAACGGCCACGTCCCCAACGCCGCCGGCTACGCCGCGAGTGACCGCGGCGGGCCGCCCGCCACGGAGAAGCAGGTCCGGGCGTTGCACGCGTTCGCCCGCCGGGCCGGCGTGGGACTCGCCGACGAGTTGAGGGATCGGTTCGGCGTCGTCACCGCCGACGTCCTCACCAGGCGGCAGGCGAGCGAGGCGATCGACCGGCTCAAGAGCCGAGTTGGAGACTGATCTGACCTATCGGAGAAGAACCCCGCCCCGCCCGGGGGACGGGCGGGGCGGGCCTTTTCCTTTTAGCCGCCGGGGGTTCGGGCCGCGGCGAGTTGGGCCCAGGGATCGCGGCGTGGCCGATTTCACATTTCACGGTCACAGAGAGAGTGACAGAGGGAGAGGGAGACCAAGCCCTTCTTAATCTTCTTAATTCAAAAATGGTGTGAAAGTGTGAAGAGGTCAGCTTCTGCCAATCGGGCTTGGAGGAACGGCTTCACACCGGTCTCACATGGGCGGGACCGTGGCGTCAAATCGTGAAGAACGACCGGCCGCGGCAGGCGGGCCGTGCCGGGGGACGCGTGACAGTAAAGCTGGTTACGCCAGGAAACTGCACCCGTCGGGGCGGCCGGATGCCGCCCCGCATGTTTATGGAAAGGCGGAAGCACGCTTCCTCGAGATCGGCGGGATTCTGCCGGTTGGGTCGCCGGTCGCCGCCGCGTCGGGATTCGCCTCTGCGTTCCGCCGTTCCACTGTTCCGGGCGAGGGAGAACACCCCCACGTGAGTTTCCTTCTCTTACTCTCTCCTCCTTCAAAAAAGACGGAACAGTGGAACAGAAGGGTGAAACCCGTTGCCGGACTTAAGGTTAGGGCGTTCCGGAGGCGGCCGACCTGGCGGAACAGGCCGGAACGGCGACCCGCGGCACTGCCGAATAGTGCCCCGCGGCGTTTCCGGACGGGCAGCGGCCGGTCGACTGGAGACTGGCGAACTCCTGCCGGTCGGCGGCCTCGCGTGCGTGCTGACGGTTCGGGGGCGGATTACCGGTCGGGCGCTGCAGGGCGACCGCCGGTTTGGCCCTGGCGACCCGGCTCGTCGTCCAACGGACGTGGAAGATTGCCCTGCACCGAGAAGCAGGTGCGGGCGTTGCACGCCTTCTCACGCCGAGCAGGGGTTGAACTGACGGAGGAACTCCGGCGACGGTTCGGCCTCACCACCGCGGAGGAGCTGTCGCGGCGGCAGGCGAGCGAAGCCATCGACGGGCTGAAGGAGCGGGCTGGAAACTGAGCAATCTGTCTCTCGTTGAACCCCGCCCCGCCCGGGCCCGGGCGGGGCGGCATTTCCTGTTTCACTCCCGGCGGGCCCTGTGAGCGGCGACCGACGCCGGCCTGCAACGGTTGAGGGAGGCGTCGGAGCCGCTCCGGGATCGGGAGGAAAACCTTCCTAAAACCGCTTGAGCCTGCCGTCGTTCAGAATCCGCCGCCGCCGAGGGCCTGGTAGGCGTTCACTACCGCGGTGAGCTGCTCCCGCTTCGTTTCGATCAGGAGCATGCGGGCCTCCATCAGCTCGCGCTGGGCCAGCAGGACCTCGACGTACTCCGCGCGGGCGTTCTGGAACAACTGGTTCGCGGTGTCCACCGACGCCTGCAAAGCTTCCAGCTGACGCTTCTTAACCTCAATGCTCTGGCGATAGTTCTCCACCTTCGACAGGTAGTTGACCACCTCCATATGGGCGGTGAGGACCGTCTGCTGGTACTCGTAGACGCTTTGCAGCTGCCGCGAGTTCGCGTTGCGATACTCCGCCTGGATCGCCCGCTTGTTGATCAACGGGGCGGCTAGGTCGAGCGCGGCGTTGTAAATCAGCGATTCCGGCGTCGAGAAGACGTACCGCGAGTTGAAGGCCTGCAGGCCCACGCCCGCCCGGAGTCCCAGCGACGGATAGAACCGCGCCCGGGCGACCTCCAGGTCCAGGCCGGCCGCCGCGATCTCGCGTTCGGCCTGGCGGATGTCGCCGCGGTTGCGGAGCAGTTCCGCCGGCAACCCGGCCCCCAGCGTCTCCAGGTTCAGGTCGAGGTAGTCCACCGACGTCCGCTCCACCGGCTGCGGATAGCGGCCCACGAGCAGGTTGATCCGGTTCTCGGCCTCGACGATGTCCTGCTGGAGAATCAGGATTTCGCTCTGGTTTTTCCGCACCTCGGCCTGGAAGCGCTGAACGGCCAGTTCGGTGCCGCGGCCCGCCTCCTTTTTCGCCTCGGCCGTCACGAGGCTCTGCTGTTGGATCTCAATTGTCTTCCGCAGCGTCTCCAAGCGGTTGTCCAGCGCCAGTAGTTCGTAGTAGTTCTCCGCGATTTCCGCGGCTAACCGGGTGACCACATAGGTCCTCCCCTCCTGGCTGGCCAGGAACCGCATCGCCGCGGCGTCCTGGGCGTTCCGCAACCGCCGCCAGATATCCAGCTCCCAGGATACGTTCGTAGCGACGAGGAAGTTCGGCAGCGGGTCCGGGAAGCCCCGGCCGGGCGCCGCCGTCAGTTCTTCCTCGACGGCGCCCTCGCGGGTGAACCGGCTCGCCTTTTCAAGCTCTGCCCCGGCGTCCAGGCTCACGAAGGGCCGATATTCGCCGCTTCGAGCGTAGGCCTCATTTCGCTCCATATTCACCTGTTCGGCCAGGATCCGCAGCTCCTGGTTGCCCGCCAGCGCCTGGTAGATCAGGTTGACCAGGTTCGGGTCGTTAAAGAAAGCGGTCAGCGGGATCTGTGCGGCGCCCGGACACGGACCGGCTCCGGGCGTTGCGTCTCCCCACATGCCGACCGTCCCCTCTGGGGGAACGGGCAGCGGCGCCGGAGCCGGCAGGCTCGACTGCGGCGCCCCGAGCGTCGGGACGCCGCCGGTCCCGTCATACCCGTACGTCGCCTCGTCGGGGTTGACCGGCGATTCACGGGGGTCGTCGGTCTCAGCCGTCTCCGGTTCGCCCTCGACGAGCGCGTTCGGTTCGTTCGGACCTTCGGCGTCCTGCATGGGAACCGGCGACGAAGCCTGGGAAAGGCTCATCAATTCAATCGGTCCCGGCCCGTCGAACACCGGCGTGGCGAACGAGTCGGCGTCGGTGAACGATGCATCATCAATCTCGGCCATGCGATCCGGCGCCGCGGACTCGTCCGCCTCTTCGCCAGTGGGGGCCGGCGGAACGTCGGCAGGGTCGGACTCCGTCCCCAGGAGGTCCGCGGCGGTGGGGATCCGCGGCATCAGTCCGTTGTTCAAATGAAAATGATGCGGCAGCGGCGGCCCCGCCATTGGACCCCGCTTCTCCGGGATGCCGCATCCCGGCGTCAGCAGCAGGGCGCCGAGGCAGAGGACGCCCAGGCGAACACGGGAGTGCGGCGCCTTCGCGAACGAAGATTCTAACGGGCGGCTGTTCATCGGAATCCGGGGGAGCGTGAAGGCTGCGGCGTGCGGCCGGAGCGTCCGTCGGGGTCGGTTCCTGCCGAGACGGCAGCGCCGGCAGAACGCCGGCAGGGCTTGCCGTCGATAGAACCAGCGTTTTCAGAGTCGGCGTTCTCCGCGGCGGTCGGACAGATCGTTCCTCCTGTGTTGAATCTACCGAAAAAACGTGGGCGGTCGCCCCGGTCGGGAAGGCTGTAACGCCACGGTGCGCTCCATCATGCTCCGCCCGCGACTCGTTCGGACGCCACGCAGCGTCCCCCTCCGGCTCGGGACCGATCTATAATCCCCCGAGTTCACGCCCGCCAAACCCTCCGTGGCCGACGGCGCGGCATGACATCGCATATCCCGCCGCCGCGGGGCCCGTCAGTGCGGCCGCCCCCGACAGGCAGTCCGATCGCTCCGCAAAGCGGGCGTTAAACAGCCGCCGCCGGTTCGGCGTCGTCCGGTTTGATCTCTTCCAGATCGCCCTCGATTAACTCGCTCAGCGGCCGGTCGTGTTCGTCCCGGATCAGGCTGCGGCCGTCCGCGAGCTTGCCGAACAAATAGTACAGTCCGGGGATCACGAGCACGCCGATCAGCGTGCCCATCAACATGCCGCCGACTGCGGTGGTGCCAATCGTACGGTTGCCGATCGCCCCGGGGCCGGTGGCGCGAACCAGCGGGATCAGGCCGGCGATAAACGCGAACGACGTCATGAGGATCGGTCGGAACCGCAGTCGCCCGCCCTCGACGGCAGCCTCCTTGAGGCTCAGGCCCTCCTGCCGGCGCTGGACGGCGAATTCGATAATCAGAATGGCGTTCTTGCCCAGCAGACCCACGAGCATTACCAGGCCGATCTGACAGTACACGTCGTTCGCCAATCCCATCTCCCGCAGGAACAGGAACGCCCCGAAGATCCCCACGGGCAGCGAGGCGATCACCGCGAGCGGGATCAGGAAGCTTTCGTACTGCCCGACCAGCACCAGATACACGAACACGACGACCACCCCAAAAATATAGGTCGCCGCGTCGCCGGCGTTCGCCTCGTCGTAGGCCAGGCCGCGCCAGTCGATGTCGAACCCCTGGGGCAGCGTTTCCGCGGCGACCTCCTGGATCGCCGCGATCGCCTCGCCGCTGCTGTACCCCGCGGCGGGCGCCCCCTGGATCGGAGCGGTGGGATATAGATTGTAGCGGCTAATCTCGTTCAGGCCCTGCTTCTTTTCGATCTTCATGAACGACGAGTACGGAACCATCTCCCCGCGGTCGTTCCGCACGAACATGTTCTCCAGGTCCTCGGGGTACCGGCGAAACTCCGGCGCGGCCTGCACATAGACCTTATAGAATTGCCCAAAGCGTACGAAGCCCTGCTCCCACGTGCTGCCGACGACGATCGACAGGTTGTCCATCGCGTCGCGGATCGACACGCCCTTCTGCATGGCGGCGTCGTTGTCGATGACGATTTCGTACTGCGGATAGTCGTCCGCGAGGAAGGTGAACAGGCCCTTCAATTCCTTCCGCTTCCCCAGCGCCTCCATAAACTCTTCCGTGACCTCCCCCAGCGCGGTGTAGTCGCTGCTGTTCGTCTGGTCGAGCAGGTTTACGGAAAACCCGCCCGCGGCCCCGAAGCCCGGCACGGCTGGCGGTTCGAAGAACTCCAGTTTGACGTTCGCGATCTCCGTGCCGCGTTCCTCCAGTTCTTCAATGATTTCCTTCGAGGTCAGTTCGCGATCAGCCCACGGCTTGAGGTTGATAATGCAGGTGCCTGCGTTGGACCCGCGACCCTCGGTGAGCACTTCGTAGCCGGCGATCGAGGAGACGGAGGTGATGGCGTCCATCTCCTCGCAGATCTCCTGCAACTCATGACACTTCGCGTTGGTATATTCGAGCGTCGACCCCGGCGGCGTCTGCACGATCCCGTAGATCATCCCCTGGTCCTCCAGCGGGATGAACCCGGTCGGAAGCGCCTCGTTGACGGCGAGAATGCCGTAACCAAAACCGCCGATCACGAGCATCGTCATCACGCGGCGGGTCACGATGCGTCGCAGGATTGCGGCGTACCCGCCGGTGATCATCTCCACCCCGCGGTCGAACGCGTGCAGGAAGATCCCCAGCGGGCCGCGCTTCTTCTCGGTCCCGCCGTATCCGGAGAACGTCGCCCGGAAGGAGAGCGCCGCCAGAACCGCGACGGCGCCGGCGATGATCCGCGTCGTCCGTTCGTTCAGGGGGATCTGTTCGGAGAGCACCTCGTGCACGATCTCGACGTGGAGCAGGAAATAGATCCCGGCGCCGACGGCGACGCCGAGCGACAGGCACAGCAGGCCGCGGAGGACCGCCGCCGCCCGGCCGAATCGGGCCAGCCCGCGGTTCAATCCGCCGACCAACCGGCCCTGCTCCTGGTGGGCGGAGTGCGGCTTGAGAATCATCGCGCACAGCACCGGCGTGAGCGACAGCGCCACCACGCCGGAGATGACGATGGACATCGCCATCGTGAGGGCGAACTGCCGATAAAAGACTCCGACCGGCCCGGTCATAAACGTCACCGGGATGAAGACGGCGGTCATCACGAGGGTGATGGCAACGATGGCGCCGCCGATTTCGTGTACGACCTCCCGCGTCGCCTGATACGGACCGAGGTGCGTGGCGGCCATCTTTTCATGCACCGCCTCTACGACCACGATCGCGTCGTCGACGACCACGCCGATCGCCAACACCAGGGCGAACAGGGTGATCAAGTTAATTGACATCCCGAACATCAGCATGAAGAAAAAGGTGCCGATCAACGAGACCGGCACCGCGAGCGTCGGGATCAGCGTGCTGCGAAAATCGCCGAGGAACAGGTACACCACCAGCGAAACGAGCACGAACGCTTCGAACAGCGTGTGCACGACCTTCTCGATCGAGGCGTCCAGAAAGTCGGAGACGTCGTAGGTGACGGCGTAGTCCATCCCCGGCGGGAACGACTTTTCTTTAATCTCCTCGACCTTCTCCTTCACCCGTTCGATCACCTCCGAGGCGTTGGAGCCGGGCGTCTGCTTCAAGACGATCGCCGCGGAGGGCAGGCCGTCGATGTCGGAATAGAGGTCGTAGAACGAAGAGCCCAGCGAGACGTCCGCGACGTCGCCCAGCCGCAGGATCTCGCCTTCCGAACTCGCCTTGAGGATGATCTCGTCGTACTGCTCCGGCGTTTTATAGCGGCCGACCCACGTCAGGACGTATTCGAGCGTTTGCGACGTCTCCCCCGTCGCCTGCCCCAGCCGACCGGGGGAGCCGATCATGCTCTGCTCGTCGAGGGCCTTCATCACGTCCTCGGCGCTCACGTTGTAAACGCGCATGCGGTCGAGGTCCAACTCCACCCGCATGGCGTACGAGCGGTTCCCCAGAATCATGGCGCTGCCGACGCCAGGAATCCGTTTAATCTCGTTGAGGACGTTGACCGTCGCGTAGTTGTAGAGGAAGTTCTGGTCGACGTTCGGGTCGTCGCTGTAGACGTTCAGATACATCAACATGCTGGGCATATTCTGCATCACGATAATACCTTCCCGGTCCACGATGGGGGGAAGGTTGTTGCGGACCATCTGCACCCGGTTGTTGACGTTCATCACCGCCACGTCCGGGTCGGTTCCCGGTTCGAAAACGATCTGAATCGTACCTTCGCCGGCACTGGTGGCGTCGCCCATCATGTACCGCATATTCGGCACGCCGTTGATGGACTGCTCCAACAGCACCAACGTCGAGTCGACGAGAATATCCGCGCTGGCGCCGGGGTAGGACACCGCGACCCGCACGCTCGGCGGCGCCACGGAGGGGAACTGCGAGATCGGCAACGCGGTGATCGCCAGGCCGCCCATGAACAGGATGAGCAGCGAGATGACGATGGCCAGGGCGGGCCGGTGCAGGAATTTGCCGAACATCAGATCAATTCAGGAGACGGCGCCGCGGAGGCGCGCGGCGGGATTCGCAACGAACGCCGGCGGATCTTCGGGGAGACGCCTCCCGCCGCAGCGCCGGCTTCGTCGAACGCGGGGGCGCTCACTCGGCGTGATACTTCAGGTTGGCGAGGACTTCGCTCGGGGGCCGGTATTCGTAGTCCACCCGATCGCCGTCGCGGACCTGCCGGATTCCCTCCAGCACGATCCGATCGCCGGCGTCGACCCCGGATTCAATCACGAAAAGGTCCTCAAACTCTTTCGAGACGGTAATGTCGCGCTGACGCACCACGCCGTCCTCCCCGACGACGTACACGTACCGCTTCGCCAGAATCTCGTAGGTCGCCCGCTGCGGAATCACGATCGCGTTCTTCAAGTCGCGGTGGATCAAAATGGTGCCGGTCTGGCCGTTCCGCAGCAGACCGCGGGGGTTCGGGAAGTCCGCCCGGAAGGCGATATTGCCCGTCTCGTTATTGAAGTCCGCTTCGATCGCGCCGATCACGCCCGGCTGCGGAAACGTCTGCCCGTTCGCCAGCACCAATTCGACCCGTAACGCCGGCCCATAGGCGTCGTCGTCGTCCCCGTCGTCGTCCCCGTCGTCGTCCCCGTCGTCCCCGTCGTCCCCGTCGTCGTCGTCGTCGTCCCCGTCGTCGTCGTCGTCCGACGGCTCGTCAGCGGCCGCGTCGAGTTCGCTTTTGTATTCGAGGTAACGGGCCTCCGGGACGTTGAAGTACGCCCACATGACGCTGTTGTCGGACAGCGTCGTCAGGACGTCGCCTTCCTCCAGCAGGCTGCCTTCCTGGGCGAGCTGGCGGTCGACGATGCCGGCGAACGGGGCTTTCAGGTTGGCGAAGTCCAGCTCGGCCCGGGCCAGTCGCACCTTGGCCTCCGCCTTCGCAAGCTTGGCCTGGACCATCTTTAACTCCTGCGGCGAGACGATGTTCTGCTCCACCAACTTCTTGGTGTTGTCGTACTCGACCTGCGCTACCTGGGCCTCGGCGACGTCCGAATCCAGCCGAGCCTTATAGAGCGTCGGGAGGATCTCAAAGAGCGTCTGCCCCCGAACGACAGCCTGCCCCTCGTCAATCTTGATGGCCTCGAGATATCCGCCCTCCAGAGCCCGGACCTCGATGTGCCGCCGCGAGTGAATCTGGCAGACGTACTGCTGGGTGCTGACGACGTCTTTGACGACCGGGCTGGTCACCAGGATCTTATGAACCGGGTGACCGTGCCCCCCGCCGCCGTGCCCCTCTACGCCGCCGTGGCCCCCGTGTTCGCCGCCGTGGCCCCCGTGTTCGCCGCCGTGGCCCCCGTGTTCGCCGTGCGCCTGCTGCTCTCCCCCGTGGGCCACGTCCTCGCCCGTCAGGTCGCCGGCCCATTCTCCGGCTTGCTCGCATCCGGCAAGCGTCAGCACGAGCGACGTGAGCGCAATCGAGAAGGCGATACGATTCATGAAGAACATCTTGCGGGGCGGCCTCGAGACGGCCCCCCGAGGCGTGGGGATCGCTTAGAACATCGGGCGAACGGCTGATCTGCAACTCGCGGGCCGAAGCACCGCGAAGCTCCTTGTTGTCGCCACGGAGGCGCGGCCCCCGCCTGACCTGTCGGGCGTGAGGCGTCGGGGCGAACTTCTTGCTGGGGGCCCTTAAGGCGCTGCCTAGGTTGAGCGCAGCATCCCCCGCGATGATGATCCCGCGCCGGCGCCGTCGTGCGAACACCTCAGGGGGGCGCCTCTTCGGACGTCGACGCACGCCGGAGGGCGCCGCGGACGACGGGTTGCCCCGACCCCTGTCCGCCTGCAGCGTCTTGCAGGCCCTCTGCAAAGACTTGCAGAACCTCCCGCGACGCGTGACCGCTAAGCCTCTCCCGTCGCATGTTTCATCAGCATCCGCCGCCGGCCAGCCGCGGCACCCAGTGGGCCGTCGCCGGACTGGCTCTGCTGAGCCTCACCGCGCTGCTGGTCACATTGGGTATCCTGTCCGACGTCGGTCGCGAGCAGGAGATCGTCAAAGAACTCGCCTCGCACCTGCCGGCGGACGATCTGCCCGAAGCCGCGGAGTTAGCAGGGGACCTGCGCCTGCAATGGCGCCTGTCGGCGCTGCTGATTCTGAATATCGTCGCCTCGGCGGTAGCGCTCGCGCTGCTCGTGCGGGCCTATCTCAGCAGCGAACGCTCGCTGCGCAACGTTCGCGTGCTGGCCGCGGATATCCTCGCCAGCATCGATCAGGGGATTATCACCACGGATCGCGACGGCGTGATTCTCAGCATCAACCCGCACGGCCGGGAACTGCTGGACCTGCGCGAGATCGGCCCCGGCGACGCCCTGGACGAGCTACCGCCGCAGCACGCCCCGCTGCGGGAACTCTGCCGCGAAGCGATCGCCGAGCCGGGGCCGCTGCACGACCGCGACTACGCCGTCGAACGCGACGGGCACCTCCGCCACCTGCGGGCCGACGGCAGCCCGTTGCGGGATCACGAAGGCCGGCGTCTCGGCTCGGTCGTGCACCTCCGCGACGTGACCGAGAACCACCTGATGGGACAGCGGCTGCGGCGGATGGAGCGCTACATGGGCCTCGGCTCGCTCGCCGCCGGCCTGCAGCACGAGATCAAGAACCCGCTGAGCGCCCTCTCGCTGCACGTTCAACTCCTGGACGAGGCGCTCCGCGAGGACGGGTCGACGCCCGAGGTGCGGGAAATGCTGGACGTCCTCAACGCGGAGACGCGACGCATCACCGGCGTGTTGGAGGGATTCCGGGACTTCGCCTCCGTCGCCACACTGGAGCTGACGGAGGTCGACGGGGCGGAGCTGGTGGACAAGCTCGTCCGCCTGATCGAGCCGCAGGCGACGCGGGACGGCGTGCGGATCGAACGAGAGTATGCGCGGGACGGCTCGGCCCGCCTCGTCGCCGACCCCGGCCGCATCGAGCAGGTGCTGCTCAACCTGATTCTCAACGCGTTCGCCGCGATGCCGGGGGGCGGACGGCTCACGCTGCGTCTGGAGCCGACGGCGGACTCCGTGGATTTCGAGGTCGCCGACACCGGCGGCGGCATCCCCGAAAAGTTCCGCGATCAAATCTTCGACCCGTACTTCACCACCCGCAGCGCCGGCACCGGCATGGGACTTGCCCTCAGCGAAAAGATCGTCCGCCAGCACCACGGGTCCCTCGATTTCCGAACCGGCCCCGGCGGGACAACCTTCACGGTCTCGCTGCCCCGGAGCGGCCCCTCATGAGCGACGCCAGACGATGAGCGACGACGAATTCGGCATCCTGATCGTCGACGACGAACCCAACATTCGGGCCGGGCTGGAGAAGGGCCTGATCCACGAGGCGGATCGCATCGCCACCGCGGCCGACGCTGAGGAGGCCCTTGCCAAGTTCCGCGCCGATCCGCCCGAACTGGTGATCGCGGACGTACGCCTGCCCAGTCCCATGAACGGGCTGGAACTCATCGAGCAGATGCTCCGCAGCCGCCCGCAGACCACGGCGATCGTGATCACCGCCCATGGCGCCGTGGAGACCGCCGTCGAGGCGATGCGGGCGGGGGCGTTCGACTTCGTCACCAAGCCGCTCGACCTGGCCCTCCTGCGGCAGCAGGTCCGCAAGGCCCGGGAGCGTCATCGGCTGCGGCGGGAAAACAGCGAATTGCGGCGTCGCCTCGCCGACGCCGGCGAGATCTCCGGCATCATCGGCGAGTGTGCGGCGATGCGCGACGTGCTGCGTCAGATCCGGCAGATCGCCGCGACCGACGCCACCGTCCTCATCCAGGGCGAAAGCGGCACGGGCAAGGAACTCGTCGCCCGGGCCCTGCACGACCTCAGCGACCGCAGCGAAAAGCCGTTCGTCGCCGTGAACCTCGGGGCTCTGCCCGAGACCCTGTTGGAAAGCGAATTATTCGGGCATGAGAAAGGCTCGTTCACCGGGGCGTCCCGGCGGAAGCCGGGCTGCTTTGAACGGGCCGGCGCCGGCTCGCTGTTCCTCGACGAGATCACGGAAATCCCGGCGAAATGCCAGATCGACCTGCTGCGCGTACTAGAAACGGGTCAATACACCCGCGTCGGCGGCGAGGAGACGCTACACGCCGACGTGCGGCTGATCTCCGCAACGAATAAATCCGCCCAGGCAGAGATTGAACGCGGCGCCTTCCGCGAGGATCTTTATTATCGATTGAACGTCGTACCGATCGAAATCCCGCCCCTGCGTCGGCGGCAGGGAGACGTGCCGCTGTTGGTGGAGTATTTCCTCGCCCACTTCTGCCAGCGCCACAATCGGGCGCCGAAGGTCGTCGCGGCCGACGCGATGCATCGGTTGGCCTCCGCCCGCTGGCCGGGCAACGTGCGTCAGTTGCGGAACGTCGTCGAGCGGCTGGTGATTACGGTCCCTGACGACGTGATCCACGCCGACGACGTGCCGGAGGAACTCGCACCTTCCACAGCGCCCCCCGGCGCTCCCGCCCCGGCGACGCTCGCCGAGGCGGTGGAGGAGGCCGAGAAGACCGCCGTGCGGGCGGCTCTGGCCGCGTCAGGCGATCATCGGGAACGCGCCGCGAACCTGCTCGGCGTCAGCGTCCGCACGCTGCATTACAAGATGAGCCGCTACGGGTTGCATTGAGCCCGTCCGAGCGGTCAGCCCCGCCGACGTACGGCGCGTCGATCGCCCCCGCGCCCGGGCACGGGAACACGCCGTCGCCGGGGGTGTCGTCGTCGGTGCTGCCTATCTCGTGGGTGAGGCTCCCTAGCCGCAGGCCGTCCACCAGCCCCCGCGTCAGCAGGGCGTAGGTGTCGTTGTAGCCGTCGGTCCGGGCGTCGGGGAGGTCGAGGCCGCTCTTGCCGGCGTCGGTCTCACCGACGTTGATGTCCCCGCCGACCACGGCCCTGAACGCGGGAGTGGAGCGATGAATACCACCGGCGGCTCGAGGGAAGACTGCCCCGCGGGAGCGCGCCGTCCGCTGAAGATCACGCCTCCGAAACGGGCGTTCTCGCAAAAGCGCGGCGGATGGGCGGAGTCGGCCCATCCGCCGCCGGGCTTGAACTCTGAGCAGCAGCAGTACCATGCAACTGCCTGTTGGAACGGGAGTCGCTCGCGCCCCCCCGATCTGACGTGGTTCGCCCTCCTGCCGTCCTGCCGGTCCCGCATGCTCCCGCCATGGTCCGTCCGTCCGTCAGGGCGTTTTCGTCCGCTCGGGGGTCTGCCCCGGGGTAGGCTGCTGGGTCCGTCGGGGGTCTGCGTCCTCGTCAGCTTCGTCGTCGCGGGCTGCCAAGAGAAGGCTGTCCCGCAGGCTCCCCCGCCGCCGGAGGTCGTCGTCGCGGAGCCGCTGGTCCGGCAGGTCGTGGAGTGGGACGACTACACTGCCCGCCTGCGGGCGCTGGACACAGTCGAGATCCGCCCCCGGGTCGGCGGCTATCTGCAGGAGATCCACTTCACCGACGGCGCGGCGGTCGAGAAAGACGCGCTGCTGTTCACGATCGACCCCCGTCCGTTCGAGGCGGCCCTCGCGGAGGCCCGGGGGCGGCTCGCCGGGGCGCGAGCCTCGCTGCAGGAAGCGGAGGCGATGAAGACTTCGGCCGTCGCGGCCAATGTGCAGGCGGAATCGGAGCTCGAGTTGCGGGAGTCGCAGTTGTCCCGCATGAACATGCTGGTCGATCGCGGGGTGGAGACGCAGGAGAGCTACGACATCGGGGCCTCCGAGCGGAAGCAGGCCGCCGCGACCGTCGCCGCCGCCCGCGCCCAGATCAAGCGGGCCGACGCCGCCCTCGAAACCGCCAAGGCCGACATCGCCGCCGCCGAGGCCGCCGAACGGGCCGCCGAACTGACCCTTTCCTTCACGGAGGTCCGCAGCCCGATCGCCGGTCGCACGTCGCGTCACCTGGTGGACGCGGGGAACCTCGTGGCGGGCGAAGGCGGCGACGCGACGCTGCTGACGACCGTCGTCTCGCAGGACCCGGTCCACGCGTTCGTCAGCGCCCCGGAACGGGCTTTCCTGAAGTACGCCCGGCAGTCGGCGCGCGGGGAGCGGCCCAGCAGTCGGGACGTGCAGAACCCCGCGGTGCTGCAACTGGCCGACGAAGAAGGGTACCCGCACGTCGGGGCGATCGACTTCGTGGACAACACGTTAGACGCCGGCACCGACACCATGACCGGCCGCCTCCGCTTCCCGAACCCGGACGGCCTGCTGACGCCGGGACTGTTCGCCAAGGTGAAGATCCTCGGCAGCGGGCTGTACGACGCGACGCTCGTGCCGGACTCCGCCGTCGCCCTGCGGCAGACCGGGACGACGGTGCTGGTTGTCGTCCCGCGTTCCGAATCGGACGCCGCCGCGGGCGGGACCGCGGACGCCGGGGCAGATCTGGCCGGCGACGGACCGCCCGCGGACGGCGACGGGGACGGCACTGGTTCCGGGGGCGGGGGGTTTACCGTCGAGCCGCGTGCCGTGACGCTCGGCCCGCTGATCGGCGGGTTGCGTGTCGTGCGGGAGGGACTGTCGAGCGCCGATCGGGTGGTCGTTCGCGGCCTGCAAAAGGCGCGGCCCGGCGAGCCGGTGCGTCTGACGGACGGGGAGATCGAGATCGACGAAGCGGCGTTCGAGCGGGACGCCCGCCTCGACCTCGCCCGAGCCGTCCGGGCCCGGCGAAACGCCCAGGGTCAGTACGAACTGCCGACCGCGGGCGCCGCCGAGGCGCCGGGGCCGGTCGCCCCCCAGCCGGTCGCCCCCCAGACGGTCGAGCCCCAGACGGTCGAGCCCCAGACGGTCGAGCCGGCAGTGTTCGGTTCGGCGGCGAGCGGGCCGGGGGCGGCGGGATGACCGTCTCGAACTTCTTCATCGACCGCCCGATCTTCGCCGGCGTGCTGTCCGTGGTGATCCTCGTCGGCGGGGGAATTGCGTACACGTCGCTGCCGGTCGCCCAGTATCCGGAGGTCGCCCCGCCGACGGTCGTGGTGCGGGCGACCTTCCCCGGGGCGACCCCGGAGGTGATCGCGGACACGGTCGCCACGCCGCTCGAACAGGAGGTGAACGGGGTCGAGGGGATGCTGTACATGGAGAGCCAGTCGGCCAACGACGGCTCGATGACGCTGACCGTGACCTTCGCCCTCGGTACAGACCTCGACACCGCCCAGGTGCAGGTCCAGAACCGCGTGGGGGCGGCGGAGCCAGGGTTGCCGGACGTCGTCCGTCGCATCGGCGTCGTCACCACCAAGGAGAGCCCGAACCTGCTGCTGGTCGTCCACCTGCTCTCGCCGGACGGTTCGCTTGAGCAGCTGGACATCGCGAATTACGCCCTCCAGAACATTCGTGACCGACTCAGCCGGATCGAAGGCGTCGGCAACGTGCGGATCTTCGGGGCGGGCGACTACTCGATGCGGATCTGGCTGGACGGGGACAAACTCGCCGCCCTGTCGATGACCGCCGGGGACGTGGTGGCGGCGCTGCGGGAGCAGAACGTGCAGGTCGCCGCCGGCGTGATCGGGCAGGAGCCGACGGAGGGCGCCGGGGCGTTCCAGATTCCCGTCACCACCCTCGGCCGGTTAACCACGGAGGAGGAGTTCGGGGCGGTGGTCGTCCGCGGCGGGGAGGGCAACCGACTGGTCCGCGTGCGGGACGTCGCCCGCGTGGAGCTGGGGGCGAAGGACTACTCCGTCGCCAGCTACCTCAACGACGACCCGGCCGTCGCCCTGCTGATCAACCAGCGGCCGGGCTCCAACGCCCTGCAGACGGCCGCGGAGGTTCGCGAGGCGATGGACGAGATGGCCGACTCGCTGCCGTTCCCCCCGGGGTTGGAGCACCGGATCGTCTACGACCCGACGAAGTACTTCATCGAACAGAGCATCGACGAGGTGTTCGTCACGCTGTATCAGGCGGTCGGGCTCGTGGTACTGGTCGTGTTCCTGTTCTTGGGCAGTTGGCGGGCGACGATCATCCCCGCGGCGGCGATCCCGGTGGCGCTGGTCGGCACGTTCGGGGCGATGCTGGCGCTGGGGTTCAGCCTGAACAGCCTGAGCCTGTTCGGGCTGGTGCTGGCGATCGGCATCGTGGTGGACGACGCGATCGTGGTCGTGGAGAACGTGGAGCGCAAGCTCTCGGAGGGCCTCTCGCCGCGGGACGCCACTCGGGCCACGATGGCGGAGGTCGGCTCGGCGTTGATCGCCACTACGCTCGTGCTGATCGCGGTCTTCGTGCCGACGGCGTTCCTCGGCGGGATCAGCGGGCAGTTCTACCGCCAGTTCGCCCTCACCATCGCCTTCAGCACGGCGGTCAGCACGTTCGTCTCGCTGACCCTCAGCCCCGCGCTGTCGACGCTCTTGCTGCGGAAGCGGGGCGAACACCACGGCTGGCTGGACCGGACCTTCGAATTCCTGCTCGGCTGGCTGTTCCGGCTGTTCGACCGGGCGCTGGCCGCCGTCACAGGGGCCTACGCGGCGTCGGTGAAGCAGGCGATCCGCCTCAGCGGGCTCACGCTGGGCGTTTACGCGGTCCTGCTGGGGCTGACTTATTACTCGTTCGCCACGATCCCCACCGGTTTCATCCCGGCGCAGGACCAAGGGTACCTCATCCTCGCGGTCCAGCTGCCGGACGGGGCGAGCCTGGACCGCACCGAGGCGGTGACGAAGGCCGCGGTGCGGGCGGCCCGGGAGGTCGAGGGCGTGACCGGCGTGGTGAGCTTCGCCGGCTTCAGCGGGGCGACGCGGGTGAACGCCAGTAACTCCGCGGCGATGTTCCCCGTGCTCGCCCCGTTCGAGGAGCGGGCGGAGGCCGGCCTGACGTTCGACGAAATCGTCAGCGAGATGCGGGCGAGGATGGCGGCGATCCCCGACGCCGGCATCGTCGTGATCCCCCCGCCGCCGGTCCGCGGGTTAGGCAACGGCGGCGGCTACAAGTACCAGATCCAGGCCCGTGACGGGGAGATCACGCCCGCGGAGCTGGAGGCGGCGGTCGGACGGATCGTCGCCGCCGCAAACGCCGACCCGGACCTCGCGCAGGTCTTCAGCACCTACCGGGCCAGCACGCCGCAGTACTACGTCGACCTCGACCGGGAGCGGGCCCGGATCCTCGGCGTGGCGGTCGGCGACGTGTTCGAAACGATGCAGGTCTACCTCGGCAGCCTGTTCGTCAACGACTTCAATCTCGGCGGCCGCACCTACCAGGTGAACGTGCAGTCGGAGGAGGAGTTCCGCGACGAACCGGGAGACATCGCCCGGCTGCGGACTCGCAACGCCGCCGGCGACCCTGTGCCGCTGGGCTCGCTGGCGGACGTCGAGCTCCGCAGCGGGCCGGACCGCGTGGTGCGGTACAACCTCTACCCGGCCGCGGACCTCAACGGCGACACCGCCCCCGGCGTCTCCAGCGGGCAGGCGCTTCAGGAAGTGGAGCGGATCGCCCGCGACATGCTTCCGCCGGGCTTCAGCTACGAGGCGACGGACATCGCCTACCAGCAGAAACAGGTCACGACGTTCCAACAGATCGCCGTGTTCTGCGCCTGCGTGCTGTTCGTCTACCTCGCCCTGGCGGCTCAGTTCGAAAGCCTCATCCTCCCGCTGGCGATCGTGCTGATCGTCCCGATGAGCCTGCTGGCGGCGCTCGGCGGCGTCTGGTTCCGCGGGCTGGACAACAACATCCTCACGCAGATCGGGCTGGTGGTGCTCGTCGGGCTGGCCTGCAAGAACGCGATCCTCATCGTCGAGTTCGCCGCTCAACTGGAGGAACAGGGGAGGAATCGAGTGGAGGGGGCGATCGAAGCCTGTCGCCTGCGGTTCCGGGCGATCCTGATGACCGCCTTCAGTTTCGTCCTGGGCGTTCTGCCGCTCGTGCTCGCCACCGGCGCGGGGGCCGAAATGCGGGTCGCGCTGGGCACCGCGGTCTTCGCCGGCATGGTCGGCGTGACGCTGTTCGGGCTGGTCCTCACGCCGGTCTTCTACACAACCCTTCGTAAACTCGGCGGCGGTCCGCGCGGCACGCACGACGAACTCGTCGTCGCCGAGCCCGCCCCCGACGCGTTCCCCCCCGAAGATCGCTCCGCGATCCCCGGCCCGCGCCTGCAAGGCCCGCCGCGCCCGGTGCCTTCCGGGGCCTGACGATCCCCCCCGTTCTTCCCGACCGCGAGACCGGGTCGGTGTGGGTTCGCGGAGCGGAGGCGTTCTGAGGGGCGGCCGGCGTGACGGGGGATGGCAAAGCGACCGCCCCGGCGGACGCAGGAACCGGTGCCGGGGCCGCCGAGCCGGGAACGGCGTCAGGCGAGCAGCCAACGGCGAGCGGGAGGAAGGCGAGCGGGACCGAACGACGGAGGTTTATGCCGGGACCGCGATCGGCTCGGCCCCACCACGCGACGCTTCACGAGACGCTCGTAGCCGGAAGTCGCCGGCAGCGTCGCCCTTGGATCGGCCCCCGCGGCGGGCTATTTGAGGGTGTTGCCGAGAATGTGCCGTAGGCCGCTTTTAGCCTCCCTCCGCAGCATGAAGGGGCATTGTCCAACAGGTCGGCCGCCAGCCGCTCGGCGACGTGCCGGGCCATCGCCGCGGCGACCAGCTCCCGCTTGCGGGCGTCGTCGCGGTCCGGGTCGCCCGATCGGCCGGAGGACGACTTCAGGTGCGTCACGGCCACCACGAGGCCCGAGGCGGGCACGTCCGCGGCGAGGAACCCGCGGCCCACCCCCATGTCGGCGATCCCGTCCATGTCCACCCGTTCCAGTTTCCGCTCCGGCGGGTAGCCGGGCCGGCTGTTGCCGTCGGTGCCGCGGTCGAACTCCACGGCGTCCGTCAGCGGGTAACGGGAGAGGATCGCCACCTCCAAGCTGCTGTACTGTGACTCGTCATTTGGGTTGAAGTCGCTGACGACGACGTGCTCCGGGCCCGTCAGCTGGCCCGTCTCGCCGCGGCACAGGCGCCGTCCGGCGGAGCCGTTCGGGGGGACGACGGCCGTACTGCTTACCGTTTTGCTCCAGGGGTCAGCGCCCACCACCGACTGACGGGCGGCACTGGGCCGAGGCCATCGCAGCCCTACGAGGACAGGCCAGGTTGTGCTTGCCGGGGCGTCAGTCGGCGAACGGGCCCGCCCTGCCCCCGGCCCACGGCTCGGCCGCCTCGGCCGATGATGATCGTCGGACGGAGGGCCATTACGGGTGCCGCCCGACCCACCCTACGATCACCGGGCTCGTCGTCGGCTCGAAGTAGATGCGGACGCACCGGCTGGGTGCCGTGCCGTCGGAAACCTTCAGGTGGAAAAAGAACCGCCGACGTGTCTCTCCGTCGTGGAAGGTCGTTTTTCGTGCCAGCTGCGGATCGTTCTTTCCGCTCTCAGACTCGCCGGAGACGGCCCCGCTCCCGCCGAGACGCTCCGCGAGCCAGCGGACGGGGTCCTGCCCCAGGGCGGACTCGCCGGACCGCCGCCGAGAAAAATCGGCCAGCACGGAGAGATACTTCAGGATCTTCTCGGGCGGGCCGGCGCCGGGGTCGAGGTCCGCTGCGCCCCGCTCGACGTCCTTCCCGAACAGGAGGTCTTCCGAAAACTGTTCTCTCGCCCGCCTGACCGCCTCGGCGACCGAGGTCGGCGCGGAGGGCGGAATGTTTGCCGAGCCTCTCCCTTCGCCCTGTTTTTTGAGAAGGCCGACGATCTGCTGCCTAAGGCCGAAGACTTCGGTCTTGAGTTGCTTGACGAGTTCCTCCGCGGCGTCGGCCCGGTCTTCCGCGGAGACGGCCGCTTCGAGCAGATCGTCAGTCTCGCCACGGCCTTCGTCGACCCCCTGGGCACGCGCACGACGCAGTGCGGCCTGCTGCTCCTCCTGCCGCTCCGCGCGGAGCACGCCCCGGACGGCGTCGTCCGCCGCCGACCGGTTCGCGATGACGCAGCTCGTCGGGAAGATCAACTCCCTCAGCTCCCGCCGAAGTCGCTTTCGCGGGACCGACGGATTCCAGAGCGGGTGATCCGAGGGAGAGTCGCCGGCCGTCGCGTTAGGCCAGAACAGGCGTACGGCGCCGCCGAAGCACGACAATCGACTGTCGCCCTCGCCGACAACTCCCCAGCCGGCCGCCGTGTCGATGCGCACCACGCGGGCGAGCGCCAGCAGGTCGGACGCGACCACCCGATCGAGGTCGTGTTCCGGGAACCCGCCGCTGACCTCGGAAAACACGACGACCGGAAAGACCCTGCGTTCGTCGAACAGGATCTGTGACAGTCGGCGGCCGGCCTGACGCCCCCTGAACGTTTCGGGCTCCCGCCGGACGGGAGCGCCGGCGGACATCCACGTGAGCGGGCCGCGTACCAGGTCCTCGATCAGGCGGGGCCTGTAGAACTTGACGGGGCTGGTGCGGAAAGGCGGCCCGTCCTGGGAGAAGTCGAACGTCAGCCCGACGTCCCGTTCCGCCTGCGAGACGGTGACGACGGTCTCGCACTGGAACCCGCGTTCGTGCGGCTGGCGGATCGTCCAACGGACCCGGCGGTGTTCCCGGCGCTTCCCGACGGACCGTTTCGGGGGCGAGCCGTCGTTCGCTCTCCGGAAGGCGAGCCAGTCCTCGACGACTCTGATCGTCTCTTGGAAGCCGCTGTCACCGCCGTCGGGCAGGTCGAGGGCGTAATGGGCGAGCCGTTGCATCAGGGAGCGGTCCGGTTCGGTGTGGCGAAGGGGCGGTCTCCAACGCATGCCGGCCGACGACCGCGTCGGTCCGCGAGAGGTTCCTTCCGGATACCTCCGCTAGCAAGGGTCGCCAGGCGAGCCACCTGAGAGTCGCCATCGAGCGGAACTCTTCGCCCAAGCGTCAGGCCACATGGCGTCGACGGAACCGGCAGCGGCGGGAGGACTGCGGCAGACGGAGGTTCCCATACCGCAAAACAGCCGCCGTCGATCCGGCGAGCAGTGGGAGAAGCCAGAACCGCGAGCGCCCGCCGCGGTCGCCCCGGCTGCGGCGTTCGCAAGTCCGCCAACTTCGGCTCGTTCGTCGCCAAGGCCGGCGTGGCACGTGCGGCGCGACCTGTCGGAGCGGTCCGGGGGAGTGGGACGGCGGCTGACGGCGGTTCGGCCGGCGGGATCCTGACGGGCGGCGGGAGGCGGCCGCCGGGGCGCCTCAGGTTTCGCTCTCGGTTCGTGCTGGAAATCCGCCCCGCCGCCGCGGCGCCTGCTGCGAGGCGGCGGGACCGGCCGGATGGGCAACAGTCAGGCGGGCACGAATGGGTTCGAGGGATACAACCCTCGCCTTCGCTGGGTCCTTTACTGGACGGGGGCGAGCGTGCTTCGATCGAAACGCCAGTTACCTCGAGAGCGGGCCGGTGCGGGACACGACGAAGCCGACCGCCTCCAGCGCCCCCGCGGCGGGTCCGGGAAGACCGGCGGCGTCGGCCGGCGGGTCGGTCCTCAGCGGAAGTTTGAACGACGCCCCCTCCGCCCGCCCGGTCAAGCGGACCCGGTGCGCCAGCGACAGGGTCGGTACGTCGCCCATCAGCACCACCGGCGGGGGGAGCGAGACCCGCTTCCGGGACCGGCGAGTGTTGGGTTCGTTCGCCTCCCATGCCACGGTCAGGACGGTTTCGACGTCGGTCACGACGACCACCGTGTCGCACGCCCGCGGCCGGTTCGCCGCCGTCCCGCCCAGGGTCGCCTCGGCCAACACCCGGTCCAACCGAACGGCGTAGGTTCCCACGGCGACGAACTCCGCTGGGACGTGATGTGCGCCAAGCATGGTCGCCCCGGCCGAACGTTCGGCGAGGAACCGGTCGACGAGCGGGATCGCCATGGCCGGCGCCGGTTCGCCGGTCAGCAGGGCGGTGACGTCCGCCCCCTCCGCCGCCAGTCGTTGTAGCAGCCACACCGCGGGCGGGGTCTTGCCGTCTAGGGCGTCGCTGATTCGCGGCTGCGGCACGCCCCAGGCCCGGGCCGCGGCGGACTGGCTGCCGTGCAGCGTGAGCAGCGTCGCCGCGACCCGCTTCGCCAACGCCGCGTGCGGCCCCTCCGGCGCTGATCGGCGAGCCGAACGGGGCTTCCGCTTCGGCCTGTCCGCACGCTGCTTCTGGGCATTCGGCGATGGATCGTCTGCGGGACTGGCGGAGGGCATGCCAGACAGCCTATGGCGCCGCACCCCGCCGCCGCACCGCTATCGGGAATCACGTTACGTTTCGCGAAACAGAAGATCCAATTCCGTGCGTTCTGGTCAGCGAACACAATGCAGGTCGACGATCTCGTCAGTAACTGATGTGGCGTTAGAAGTGGGCCTGAGAGCCGAGGAGTGGACGGGTTGTCCATGTCCGCGAGGGCTCTCTCGGACGACGCGGCATTGGATCGTCGGCGCACGTCAGCAACCGGGGCGAAACTCCTGACGCCGCCGATGGTCGGGACCCACGACACTGTCAGGGCCGACGCGGTCTCGATTGGGGGGCTGACCTTTGGTAGATCGACCTCCCGCTCGTCCGCATCGCAGCGGGCCGTTAGGGCCGAACGAACCGGGGAGATCGCCTGCTGAACGCCAGGGGCGCGTCGCTGCCGCAACGCTCGGCCTATCAGGCCGCCGTGACGAGCAGCGCCAGCGTCGGGGAGAGCGAGGGCCCCTGAGAGCGAGAAGACCTGCGGGGCCTGCCGGTGAGCCCACAGGAAGCCTGCAGCCTGTTGGTGAATGGCGGCACGGCCACGTTCGGTGCGACGCAGGAGCGGCGTGTCTGGCTTCGCCCGCCGCCGCAACCTCTACGACGCTCGGGGCACCAACGCTGTGGACCGAGGCCGCTCGGGCGCATGGCGCCGAGGTCGGCAGCGAGTTGGCTTAGCGATCGAGAGGCACGCGAGCGGGGCGGCCGGAGGCCGACCCGCGGTGTTTATGGAAAGGCGGAAGCTGGCTTCCTCGAGGTCGGCGAGATTTCTCCGGTCGCATCAAGGGGCAACGGCGGCGTGGCGTACCCAAATGGGACCTGGAGCCAGCACCCTGTGCGCCTGCAAACCCTGCCAGAGACCCTGCCGGCTTGCGCAGGCATTCTGCCAGGCGACAATGGACCGATCACTTTCGCTACACGCCCGACGCCCAGCAGAAGCATGACGATGAACGCCGCCTCGAAGGCCGGTCAGCCCTGGGCCGAGGACGAGGAAGCCATGCTCCTCACGATGACCGACGCGGAGTTCGCCAAGGCGACGGGGCGAACCACCGGCGCGGCGGACAGCCGTCGCCGGAAGCTGGGCCTGCCGAACTCGTACAGGACCTTCGGCCCGGAGGGAACGCGGGTCTCGCCCGAGGCGGCGAAGGCCCTGACGAACTGCGTGAACGCCCTGCAGCGGGTCGTGACCGAGGCCGCGGCGGGACTGGCCAAGGGCCGGGCCGGCGCCGACGGCGAGCCGCCGGTCATCCAGGTCAGCGATGTGGACGCCGTCAGACGCGAGTTGTTCGCCGTCCTGCCGCGGGGACTCGTGAAGAGCACGCCCGGCCTCGTGGCTGCACTGGTGAAGAAGGCGGACTGCGACGCGGGAGCATCGAAGCCCAAGGCCGGGCGGCGGCGGGCCGCTCGCTCTGCCTACGTCGGCATCTGAACAAGTCCGTTGCGTCTCACAGGCGGCGGCCGGTGGCGAACGTCCGTCCATGGATGGCGAGAAAGCCATGAGGGCCGCGCCTCTGGTACCCGCCGACGTCCCCTCCGAAGCCCGCCGATCGATCCGCGGTCGGGATGGCGACGGCGGCCCATGCGTCCCCTTGGAGAGCCGTGGCGGAGGTCTACCGGCCATTCACCGCCCCGCTAACAAAAACTGTCGACCTCCCGCGGCGGAGAGTGCCCGTCGAGCCACAGGGAGATTCCGTCTGTGACTCTGCTTGCTGCCCAACATCACGACATGAACAGCCACCGGTCCTAGGGAGCGTTCCGCCGTTCCACTGTTCCGGTCGAGGAAGAGCCCCCCCACCTGTACTTCTTCCCCACCCTTACTCTCTTTTTAAAAAGCGACGGAACAACGGAACAGGAGGCAGTAAACCCTTGGAGAGGCATAGCTTGCGTCGTTCCGGCGGTGGTTGGCCGGCCGGAACAGGCCGGAACAGGTGGAACGCTGCCGACAGGTGCTTCGTCACCCGAACCGCGGCGTAGGACTTGAACAGCGTTTCCGGCGGCAACTTCGATGGCAACTCGTGTGCCCATTTGTCCTGCAGCGACTTCCTTGAGGGGCAACCCGTTTGGCGACCGCAACGCGTATGCCCCCCGATGCCGAGCGGAGCCCCGTTCTAACGTCAGAGTTGATCGGCGGCCACGCATCGTCTCGTTCGCACCGGCGACGTTCAGCAGGAAGGAACGTTCTCAGCGAGCCTTGAGACGTTCTCGCCGTGGGACGAATCGTCCGAACAGTTCCGTGCCTCTTAGCGACGGCGCCTCCAGCGGCGTGACGGGGCGTTGGGGCGAGCGGCGAGGCCGCTGCGTTGCGAAACAGATCGTTGTGTGGGTTTCAGTACAGCCCGCAGCGTAAGTCCCGTCAGAACGTCCTCGCCGTCGATGGGCGTTCGATAACGCGTCGCTGACTGCGGCGGAGCCTTCCCGCTGGCTCACGTCGTCAATTAAAAATTGCCGCGGGATCTCGCCCTCGCCGTGCCAGTGTTCAGGCTCGAAGGGACGCGAGCGGGGCTCCCGTAGCGGACCAGACCGTTCGACACGTTCTATTCTCGGCACCTCCTGAAAACGCACCCCTATCGAGAGCAGCCGCTTTGGAAAACTCCTGCGGCCTCGCCCCGGCGCACGATCCGACCCGAACCGGAGAGGCGATCGGGTGAACGCCCGATCTGCTTGAGTTCGGCGCCCCGCTGCAATGCCGACTCGCGATTCATTCCTTTATACGCCGCCGTCCCGTTGCCAACTCGCACGGGGCAAGGAGCGCCTGACAGCGTCGAGGCTCGGCGGTGTCGGAGCCTGACGGATCCTCAGTCTGGGTGTGGGGGACGTGGTGTGCCCGCGACGCTCCGCCCGCAGCACCTCGATCAAAGACGAACGATGCACCGGCCGCCGCCTTCGTCCGGCCGGCGATCGTGCAGATCGAGAGCTCCCCCGAAGCATGGAACTTGATGGTCCGCTCGACAAAAAAGAAACCCCCGGCCCCCGCGGAGGGAGTCGGGGGCTGGGCCGGCGACGGTCAGGACGCGTCGCCTTCGCGGCCCTCCATTTCCACCACCGCGATGTCGAAGGCCTCCAGCGGCACGATCACGCCGTTGAGGGACGGCAGCCCGGGGCCAAGCCGCTGCTTGGATGCTTCGGCCCCGTCGACCCGGCGGAGAATCTGGTTGAGGTCCGCGTGCTCGTGCCGAGTGCCCTTCAGCACCTTTTCGCACACCACCTTGCCGACCACGAAGATGCGGGGCTCCCCCTGCTCGGCCTGGTCGTGGAACACACGGAATCCCCTCGCCGCCAACTCCCGCCGAACCTCCCGATGCCGCAGGTCCACCCGGGCGACCCCCGTAAAGAACTTCACGCCGGCCTCCGCCCCGAGCAGGCGGCCGAGCGGATACTCCGTCGGGCGGGAGTCGCGGTCGGAACCGGGGAGCTCCTTCAGCGACCCGCTCAGCCGGACCGGGGCGGACATCATGGCGTGCAGGATCGACTCCTCGTTGGTGACGGTGTCCAGCTCCCCGGCCCGGCCTTCCAGCAGACCCAGCAGGCGGGCCTCGGCCTGATCGCGGCTGGCGCCCGCGCCGTGCTTGAAGACCGTCAGGAACGCCGCGGCGACCGAGAACGATTCTGCCACTCGCGTGTGCACGCCCTCGACCGTCACGCCGTTCAAGGACTGGATCAGGGCGTCGGCCGGGCGGGCGAGGCGGACCGCCGAGACGATCAGCCCGGCCCGCAACTCGTGCAACTCCGACTCCGGCGGCAGGTCCGGCAGGCGGTGCACCGGCGGGGCGGCCATGTTGATCACCATCCGGCGGTTTTCGTCCTGCGGGGCGCCCCGCAGGCCGTGGACGCCAACCCGCAGCACCATCGAGTCGCACCGGGTCGACAGCGGCTTCCCGCCGGGCGTGCCGCGGAGCGTGACGCCCCCCCGGCCGGCGCTCCGCAGGAACTGCTGGACCCGCTCCCCGTGCTTCCCCCAGCTGTCCCACTCGTCGGCCACGTAGGCCATCGCGGTATTGTCGATGTGCTGCCGCAGCCCGGCCTCGGTCGACGGGTTGATCCAGACCGCCCGGCCGGACGGCCCGGCCCACAGCGGCAGCAGTAGGCGCTGGACCAACACGCTTTTCCCGCTGTTGCTCGTGGCGACGATCTCCCCCAGCGGCCGCCAGGACAGCGTCCCCGGCACGTACCCGGCGGCGATCAGGCCCGCCGCTGCGTCGGCGTCGCCGGGGCGGAGCCAGGACCACTCGCGGACGGCAGTTTGCAGTCTCGCAAGCTGATCGGCGGCGTCGGTATCGCTGGCCGAAAGCAGGCGGTCGAGCAGGTCGGCGGGGGCCCACGCGGCCGACCGGTCCCGGGCGAGCGCCTTCCCGCCGACCCGGTGCCCGGCGTACTCCGCCCAGGATCCGTCCGGGTCGCCGCAGAGGACAACGTCGCCGTTGACGACGAACAGCTCCTCGCCGGCCCGCCAGACGCCCTGACCCCAGACGTTGCCGGCCTCTTGGCGGGGGGCCTCGCTGGCGGCGGTGGCGATCGCCTGGACCGCCTCACCGAAGAGGTACTGGCCGGGCCGGCGGTCGGAGCTCGGCTTCTCCAGTAGCGTCGTCGCCGGCGGGCCAGCGACCTGCACCAGGTCGGCCTTTTTCAGCCGACCCAAGTTAGGGAGCGGCGAGAGTTTGCCGGTCCGCTTGCTGTAGACGAGCGCCGCCCCGCCGGCCGTCTCCGCGATCACCTGAAGCTGCAGGGCGTCGAGCACCGCGTCCGGGGCCGGCCCGGCCGCCGTCGTTGCGGGGGCCGCGCCGGCGTTGAGCTCGAGTCCGGCCCGCAGCGCCTCCCTCCGCCCGGCTCGGGCGTCGAACGTCAGGCCGTTGTCGGCGGCGGCTCGTTCGGCGTCGGTCAAGAACGCGGCGACGGAGTCGACGTCGTTCGGGTCAAGGGTTCCGGCGTGCAGCGGTTCGCCGTCCGGGTCCAGCACCGAGCCGACCAGGTGGCCGGGGTGGGGGAGCGAGGGAATGAACAGCAGGTCGCAGGCCGGGGCCTCCTCGCGGGGCGACGCCCCTTCGGCGGGCGGTGCGTCTGGCTGGTCGGTGTGCAGCCGGAGCGTGGGAGAGGACATGGGCATTGTTTTCGCGTTGAGCGTCATGAGAAACGGTGGTAAATGGTCGGCGTAGCAGGCCGCTCAGAGAGCCCGGCGGCGGAGTTGTGCGGCGAAGTCGGGCCGCTCGACCGCCGGCGACCGGGGCTGCGACAGGGCGCTCTCGATCGTGGCGAGGGCCTTCTCCTCCTGGGCGGCGTCCCACGGGGCCGCGCCCAGCAGCAGGGCGGCCTCGGCCCAGGCGTCGTCGCGGCCGTTGCCGGCGAGATCGCAGGCGGCGCGGAATAGCCGGCCGTTCCAGTCCGGCCCCTCGGCGAACTCGCCCAGCAAGAACCGCTTGGTGGTCCGGCAGACGCCGGGCAGGTGTTCGACCCGCAGCCGGTAGGCGGCGGTCATCGCCGTCGGCGGGGCGGCGGTGACCGGCCGGGCGCCGGCGGAACGGTGCGTCCCGACGGCCTTGCGCTCGGCGTCCGCGTAGAACTCCGCGGCGATCGCCGCCGGCAGCGGGGCGAGCGGCAGATCCAGCGGGGACCGGCCGTCACGCCAGCGATAGCGGTCGCCGGACGGGTGCAGTGACGGCGCCCCCTGGATCAGCCCGCCGCCGCCGCGGAACTCCAGTTCGGCATGCCACGGCGTGATCTTGGCCGCTGCCGGCAGGTCCGGCGGGGTTTCGAAGTACAGGTGGAACCGGTCCGGGTCGGCCGACCCGCTGTCCACCGTCCAGGTGCCCGGCGTGCCGCCCAGCCGGTCCGCCAGCGCCGCGCCGGCGGCGGCGGAGTCGACGTCGACTACGGTCGGCCCGTCGCCGCCCAGGCCGATCGCGACGCCGTAGTGGGGGCTGATCCCCCACCACCGCTTCGCCTCCTCGGGCGTGGTCACCGTGCCGGCGTCGCGGCGATCGGCGTAGGGCAAGAATGGGCGTTTCTCGCCCGGCTTTGTGGGCAGCGTGACCCAGCCGAGGTTCGCGTAGAACCGCTCGGCGGTGCGGACGTCGTCGAAGACGCCGTCGGCTGCGGCGGGGTCGCGCCCCGCAGATCTGTCAATTAACATGGAAGTCGTTGAGGAGCGCCCGCGTCGCCCCCCGGCCCCGGCAAGAGCGTGGGCGGGCGACGCGGGTGCGTTGCAGTCAGTGCCGGGACTTGAAGGCCCCCGGCGGTGGCCCAGAAGGTTTTGTTGACCTGGACCGTCAGACGGTCTCGAGGTCGCCGCCGAGGAGATCGCGGGCCTGCTCGGTCAGCAGCGCCGTCAGCTCCTCCGGCGACTTGCCCGGCGCCTCGGCCAGCACGGTGAAGCCGATGTGGGAGCCGGCGGCCGGGTCATTCGTGTCCGCCCCGGCGGCGTACAGGACCCGCAGCTCGTCGGCGGCCAGCATCTTCAGGAAGTCCGCGGCCCGGTGCGGCAGGCGGCGGTCGGGTCGGGGGAGCGAGAACTCGACCAGCGCCAGGGTGGCGTCGCGGGCGCCGCGGCGGAGGGTGCGGACGGCCAGCTTCGGGCGGGGCGCCTCGGGCGGCGAGCTTTGGTGCCGATGCCGCGTGAACGGCCCGGGCCGGTGGCTGCGAGCCGGACGGACCGGTCCGCCGGCCGAGGGGCGTGGGGGCGGTGCATAGGTGGTGTTCATGGAGAACCTCAGTTGGATCGAGTGATCGAGAATGGAGGACGGCGTCGGCTGCAGAACGCGACGCTCCGCCGGCACGCCGAAGACCCCGTCCGCCGCCCGCGCCCCGTGAGGGAGCGGCAGGGCGGCGGTACGGGGCGGCGGGGCTTAGGAATGCCGAAGGCCGACTACGCGGCGGGGACGCCCCCCCACGGCACGTCCAGCGGGCCGAGGTGCTTCTCGACCAGCTCGCGCACCGTGTGCTCCGGCAGCAGGGAGATCAGCCAGAACACCGTCCAGCCGTCGCCGTCCGGGCGGCCGAAGAGCGCGTGCGGGTAGCACTTGAGCGGGCCTTCTTCCACGGAGGCGCTCCGGTGCGTGACGATCCCGCCCGCCCGATACACGGCGGCCTCGAACTCGTTGATCGCGAGGTGCCGGGCCGGGGCGGCGAAGTTGTCGTACACCTCGACGCCGCCGAACCACGGATACGGATGCACGCTCCGGTGGACGGGCCGTTCTTCGTTGTAGAACTTGCGGGGCCTCTCCCAGAGTTCGTGGTCGTGGACGCCGAACGGACTGGAGGCGTAATAGAACTCCATCTCGGCCCCGGCGGTGTCGGGGCCGACCGGGTCCGGGCGGTCGTAACTGGGGTCGACGATCGGGCTCGCCGCCGGTTCGGGGGGCGGGGGCGCGGCGAGGGTGGTCGTGGTGGATTTCATCTGGGGTCGTTTCGCGTTTCAGCAGGGAACGTTGTGACGGCGCCGGTCTTGGGGCGGTGTGCTCCGGCGGCACCCCGAAGGCCCCGTCCGGCGGCGCCGCGCCCGGAAAGGGCGACGACGCCGTCGGTACGGGGCGACGGGTAGTCAGGCGGCGACTCGGACTAGCCGACGTGCGTGAGGCCGATCTCGCCGACGGTCGCCTGAACCGCGTCCCGCACCGGCCACACGCCGCTCCGCCGGCTCATCCCGTCTTTCACGGGGACTTCGAGCAGCAGCACGACCGTGTAGGGCATGGCGTAGGACGGGTGATCGTCTTCCGGGTCGCCGTACCCGCCGACGGCCCGCTCGACGACGCCCTCGGCGGAGAGCCTCTCCCGCAGGGCGGACAGCCGCTCGGGCCGGCCCTCGTCCGGGTTGTTGTCGGCGAACGCGATCAGGCCGGTGACCTGGTCGAAGAACACGTCCCGGCGGATCCGGAACGCCATCGTCCCGGCGCAGGCGGCGAAGGCGTTGGCCCGGGCGGTCAGTCCGGTCTGAGTCATGGCGGTCTTGGTGGAGAGTTGCATCTGGAACTTCCTGGGGAGACGTGGGTGGAGCACCCGCGGAGCGGGAGCAAGGGGAGGCTCGGGGCCGACCGCGAGGGTCCGGCGCCGGGGGTTCGGGGGCGCCGCGGGCTTCAGGCCGGCGGCGCAGCGTTCGAGCGGGCTCGGGGCCCGCTCAGCCGTCGGCGAGCAGTTCTTCGAGGTCTTCGCGGCGCACCAGCAGCCGGCCGCGTGGGCCGGTGCCGTGCACGCGGGTGGCACTCAGGCGGCCGTTGTTGATCCAGGTGCGAACCGTGTACGGCGCCCGGCCGACTTCGGCGGCGACTTCCTCCACGGTCAGCAGCGGCTTGGCCTTGCCGCGGGCGTGCTCGACCAGCTCGCAGACCATCTGCTTGATCGAGACGATTTCGCTCGCCAACTCGGCGGGTGGGGTCGACGCGATCGCGTCGGCCAAGGAGGGGGAAACGGGCACTGGTCTTCCTCGGTGCGGGAATAGGATCCACGCGGACCGGAAGACGAGAGAGCCGCCGACGAGAAGCGTCGGTGCAGAAAGAGATCGTGCGGGGCTAGTACCCGTCTTCACGATCCGCCGAATGGGACTCACTCCGGCCTTGCGGCTGGAGAGACCGGTAACCCCCGCATTGGCGGAACGCGGGGACCGGGCATTGAAAGATACCGTTACGTCATGCCGCGTCAACGCCCCGTGGGCGTCGGGCGATCAGAAAATCGGAACCGTTCTCAGACGGATCTGCGTCTCCACTCGGGGGAGCGGCGTTCCCAGAGCCGTGGCCGCGGCCTTTCGACAGCGGAGCACGCCGTCGGCGGGGTCTTCGTCCGGCGGGCGGCAGAGTACGCCGTCGGCTAACAGCCCCGAGGGCCGGGCGCCCGCCCTCTCCAGTTCGAAGACCGTCGCCGCAAGGATCTCCCCGCGCGTCAGCGTCACGCCCGCCGGGCACCGCATCCAGCACGCCACGGGCCCGGCGGGGGCGCCGCCCGCCCCGCACACGGGCTCCCGCAGTGCCGCCGCGGCGGCCTTCGGGGATTGGCGAAAGCGCTCGACGCGTGCGGGGGCGGCGGCGTCGCCTGACTCCGCCGCCGTTTTTGCGAGGAAGCGGAACATGACCTCGCGGTTCTCCCCGCCACGGTCGCTCGTAAAGACGTGGAACGCCGAGGCGCCGAAGCCGCCCCCGCCCGGCAACACCGCCCGGAAGGCTTTCGACGCCTCTTTATATTCCTCGAACGGGGACGACTCGTCGAGTCCGGCGACGCGGGGCAGGTACTCGTAGGGGTCGATGGAGAGGTTCGCGGCGAACCCGTTCCAGCCGGCCTGCAGCAGGGATTCGCGGGCTCCGGACATACGGGCGGCCAGATCGGTCCCGTCGGCGCCGCGCCGTTGCGCTAACTCGACCGCGTCGTCGTCGCCCAGCCCGAAGATCAGCGACTCGGCCGCGACGTCGGCCAGCTCAGGAGATGCACAGGTCCGCGTTATCCCCGCGGACAAGAACTTTATCCGTTCGCCCGCCGCCCGCCGCCATGCCTTGACGTCGAACTCCCCCCGCTCGAAGTCGCGGCGGCCATATATGTCTGCCCACGCTCGGTAGGCGAGGAGATTCAACTCCGGATATCGGACAGCGACGGGGCGAACGCCGCGCTCGTCTGACAGCATTTGCGGGCCTTCCAGCGGCGGCTCCGCGTCGGCCGACAGCGTCGGCACGGTGTCGACGGCCGGGCGGAACTCACCGATTTCCACCGAGGTACGCAGCCGGTCGAGCCCTTTGATCGCGAACCAGGCCCGCAGCGCCGGGTCCACGGCGGCGAACGGTCCCCACCCGGCCGCCTGGCGGGGCGGACCTCCGTCGGCGGCGGGGGGCAGCGAGAGCGGACGCCGGAAATGGTCGTTGAGTTTGTCGAGGCGATCCTTCAGGAACGCCCGCTCCTGGTCACGCGAGACCGCCAACTCGCCGGAATCGCCGCGCTTGACCAGTCCTTGTGAGAGCGGCAGGTGCGTTTTGCCACCGACCCTCGGGAAATCGAGATGGGCCGCTTCGAATTTCCGGTCGTAGTCGTCGAGGAAATTCCGGCAGGCAGTGCGGTCGAGCCGCAGTTCCGCTCTCCGGAGAACCTCCGCGGCGACGGAGAGCGTCGCGTCCGCGACGTACCCCGGCGGCTGGTAGAAGTCGCCGTCGACCAAGACCGTTTCCGCGGCTTGATTGATCAGGCTTCGAGCCGTGGCGTCCGTCCACTCCGGCGCCGCGGCAGCCTCCTCAGGATGAGTCAGAGAGACGCGCGTGAGGAGCAGGTCGGCGTCGACAAGCTGCCCGGCGGCGACGGCGGCGAACAGGGCGTCCCGGGCCGTCGGAACCGCGTCGGCGGCGGCGAGCACGAACCGCCCGACGCTCTCGCAGACGAATCGTTCCCGTCCGTCCCCGCCGTTCCTCAGCAGCGCCGCGACCATCTCGGGGGGGAGGGGTTGGGCCTTCCCGTTGCCGCCGTCGGCCTTCGGACGGAACCCTAGGGCGGTACCGGGATCGCGACTGGTCACGCCGCCGCTCCGTAGTCCAGCACGCCGACGGCGGCCTTCGTCTTCGCCGGGATCAGGTGGCGGTACCGCTTGGCCATCTCCTCGGTGGTGTGGCCCATCAGTTCGTTGATGACCCGCTGGTCGATCCCGGCCATGGCGAGGTTGCTGGCGAAGGAGTGGCGGTAGGTGTGGAAGCCCACCTTGAACGTGTTGCCGCTCCAGGGCAACTGCCATTTCGTGCCGCGCATGGGCTGCCAGAACAGCCGGTTGGCCCGATCCCGATTCAACTCCGTCGCGTCGTCGTCCGGCACGACGTACCGCCCCCTTGCGTCGTCAGTCGCAGCCAGCAGTTTGGCAAGATCCGGGTGGATGTCGACGGTGCGGGGCGTTTCCTTCTGCCGGCGGCTCTGCTTCCGGCTGTGGGCGGTGAGCGTGCCGCTCGAGAGGTCGACGTTCCGCCACTCCAGTCGGATAACCTCCCCCCGCCGCATCCCGGTGTAGGCCGGGATCGCGTGCAGCAGCGCGCTCCGGGGATCGTCGGCGTTCTCCTTCGCCAAGGCCAACAGTTCGCCAATCTCGTCCGGCAGCAGGAACAGAGATTCCCAGAGCTTTCGATGCTCCTCATCGCTGAGTCCGCCGCGGGCCACGATCGCTTCGATCTCTCCGCAGGTGTGAAATTTCTCCTGAGCGGGCTTGGCCCCCACCCGCTTCACGCCGGCGGCGGGATCATCCGCGGTCAACTGCTCCTCCGTCGCCCAACTGAAGAACTGCCGCAGGGTCTGGCGCTCCAGCTCGACCGTGTTCGCATGGCGGGACTTCAAGCGGATCTGCAGAAACTCCCGCACGTCGGCGGACGTGACCCGATCGACCGGCTGATCAGCCCGCCCCCCGAGGTGTCGGCCAAAGTGACGCAGGTGCAGCATTTGGCTGCTCAGGTACGACTCCGCGACCAGCGGCTTCTGGCGATCCTCGAATCGTCCCACTGCGACGCGGAACGTCGGCACCTTCGGCGCAACGGACGTCGCAGCAGCAGTGCCGCCGGAGAGGATGAACGTTCCGGGGTTCACGCCGTCGGGCACGGCCAGCGTCCCCGTCGTCAGCCGGTGAATCGTGGTTTCCACGACCTTCAGCCCGTTTTCGGCCTCCTTCCGGTCCCGGGTCTTCAAGCTCTTCTTGTACTCACGGCCGCCGTAGCGAAACCGGGCGAGGTAGATGCCGTCCTTCTGGCCGAGATTCGCCATGACGAAAGCACGAGGGGTTGGAGACACTTCAAATGGGGCGGAAACGCTGCCCCGCCGGGCGGCGCCACGCCGTACCACATGAGCGCCTCCTGAGGCACTTATGAGGCACCATTCTCGCCTCGCGAGTCGCGGCCGGCAATCACCTGCCGACCGCTCCGCGACCTAACCCGTTACACTGCAAGAAGATTGGGGCTGACAGGACTCGAACCTGCACCCTGTGAAGGACCGGATCCTAAATCCGGCGCGTCTGCCAGTTCCGCCACAGCCCCGGGCGAGCGGCAGTCTAACCCGCTCCAATGCCGGCATCTACAGCGGGATCGCCGCGGATGTGACGACTTCGACCTGGGGGATTGCCGGAAAGTTGTCGCAGGTGATTCTTCGTGGCAACGGACAGGTTGACCTGCCCCCGCCCGCAACGTCGAATGGGGGTTAGTCAGGCTGCGCAAGCCTGGGATCCTCTCCGCCCGCCGTGGGACGCGGGCGACCGGGGTTCCAGATTGCTCAGACGCCCACATCGTGACGCTCGTCGCTACCGGTCTCGTCCGGCCGTCGATGGATTCCGCCGTTTGGCGGGGTTCGCCGGCGACCGCCCGGCCGGTGGTCCGGACGCGGACGGTCGTGACGCGCCGGCCCGACCCGCCGGCGTCAGTCGGATCGGGAAGGGTCATGCCGTCTACGGTTCGCGGCCGATGGGTGTCACAGGCGCCCCGTTCCGTAATTCGTCTTCACCCGGCTGCGGTCGACGGTCTACACCGTCCCCGGCTCCGCGTGCGGCCGAGGCTCGGTCGTGGGGCGCGGTCCGTCTCCGGCGAGCGGGACACCATGTCCAACCACAGTCATCCCCATTCGCGTTCACCCCGCCCCCTCGGGCGGCGTCCCCGGCTGGTCGCCAAGACCCGTCGCGCGGACGGCACGCCGCGGATCGTCGTCACCGGGGTGGGGGTCGTGTCGCCGGTCGGCATCGGCCGGGTCGCCTTCTGGGACGGCCTGTGCAACGGCCTGGGCGGCATCCACGCCGCCGCCCGGCCTGTGGGCGTAAGCGAAGAGGACTTCGGCGTCTCCGGCAGGTTGATCGCCGAGGTGACGGACTTTGATCCGAACACGCACCTCGCGGGCCGTCGCAAGCACTTCAAAACGATGAGCCGCGACGTCCAATTGGGCGTGCTGGCGGCGGATCTGGCCGCTGAGGACGCGGTGCTGTCCGCCGGCGCCGTGAACCCGGACCGGATCGGCGTGGTGTACGGCGCCGGCCGGATCGCCCCGGGGCCCTTGGCCTTGGTCGAGGGCGTCGCAGCCTGCATGCGGGCGGACGGCACGTTCAATCCGGACATCTGGGGCGAACTGGGCCTGCCGAGCGTCCCGCCGCTCTGGTTGCTGCGCCAACTCCCGAACATGCCGGCCTGCCACGTCTCCATCGCCCTGGACGCCCGCGGCCCGAACAACACCCTGACCTGCCAGGACGCCAGCGCGATTCTGGCCCTGGAAGAGGCTGCCCGGACGATCGCCCGCGGCGCCGCCGACGTGATGATCGCCGGGGCTTCCTCCAGCAACACGGACGCCTTCGACCTGGCCAAGATGCGGTCCGCCGGGGAGCTGTCCGCCCAGACGAACGACCCGGAGCACGCCCTGCGGCCCTTCGACGCCCGCCGTGACGGCACCGTCGCCGGCGAGGGCGCCGCGGTGTTCGTGCTGGAACGCTACGACCACGCGGTCCGCCGCGGGGCGGACATCTACTGCGAACTGCTCGGCGCCGCCTCCGCCAGCGGCGGCAAGCGGATCGATCAGGGCGCCGGCATCGTCAATGCCATGAAGTCGGCCCTGCACCGCGGCGGCATCGAGAAGGCGTCCGGTATCGGCCACATCAACGCCCACGGCAAGAGCACGCAGTGGGACGACCTGATCGAGAGCCGGGCCTATCACACCCTACTGGGCGACGACCTCGCCGGCGTGCCGGTCACGGCGCTGAAGAGCCACTTCGGCCACACCGACGCCGGCAGCGGCGCGATCGAACTGGCCGGCAGCGTGCTCGCCCTGCGGCACCGGCAGTTGCCGATGACGCTCGGCTTTGAAACGCCGGACCCGCTGTGCGGAATCGACGTGGTGCACGGCGGCCCGCTGTCGCTGAAGGGGACTTCCGCCGTCAGCGTGAACGCCACTAAAACCGGCCAGGCCGCCGCCGCGGTGTTGCAGGCGGTGTGACGTGAGCCCGGAGCGCAAGCTCCGGCCCTGCGTCGTGTTGCGGAAGAAGAACTCAGCCGCACGGCCGATGCTGGCGCATCGGGCTGGTAGAGTGCGGCGATGCTCGACCCGTTCACTCCCGGCCGCGTGTTTTGCGTCGGCACCGCGGGTAGTGGGGTGCGGGCGATGGCGGAGTTGCTGCACGGCTTCGGCTGGACCGTCGCCGGCACCGACCGTGGCAAACCGGATGTGCTGGCCCGCATGCGGGCGAAGGGGCTGGCCGTCACGCACGATTCCGGCGGTCGCAGCTGGGACGAGCGGCCGGACCTGCTCCTCTACTCCCCCGCCGTCCCGTCGACGGACGGCGCCCGACAGCGAGCCGCGGCGGAGGGCGTCCCGCAGGCGACGCACATCGACCTGCTGGCCGAGCTGACGAAGCGCCGGGAGACGATCGCCGTCGCCGGCACCCACGGCAAAAGCAGCACCGCAGCGCTATTGGTGCACCTCCTTCGCTGCTCCGGCCGCCGGGTGGCGGGGTTCGTGGGGGCGGAGCCGGTCGACCCGAACTACAGCTTCGCCGACCCGGACCCGGAGTTGCTGGTCGTCGAGGCCTGCGAATGGAATCGCCATTTTCTAAGGCTCTCGCCGACGCACGCGGTGATGACCGGGGTGGAGTTCGACCACCCGGACAGTTACCGGGACGCGGCGGAACTGGAAGCGGCGTTCGAGGAGTTCTGTCGGGAGATCCACAGCCGTGCCGTGCAGTTTTGGCAGGAGGACTGTTTCGCGTTTGGGGAGGCCCCCCGTTTTCTGCTGTATTCAAACGACTCCCCCGGCGCCCGCCGGGCGGCGAAGTCGTGCGGCGAAACGCTCGTTCGCGGGGAAGCGTACGGCGACTACGGCGAGGCTGGCGGGTACGAACCGGCGCCCGACGGCTCTGCAGTGACCATGCGTCTGTTTCTTCCGGAGCAGGGCGAGCCGCTCCGCTTTCCGGTCCCCCAGCACTCTCATCCGGACAACGTCGGGTTCGCAATCGCCGCGGCGGACTACTTCCTCCGCCGGACGGACGGGCTGTGGCGGCACCACTTGGTGAGCACACGGGATTTTCTGCGGGGCGACGTCTCCGCGGCGACTAACGGGGACCTCGTTGACCGCTTCACCGCCGCCCTGCGCTCCGCGCCGGCCCTTCGTCGTCGGTTCGAAACGCTGGGCGACTGGCACGGACGGACCGTGATCGACGACTACGCCCATCACCCCACCGCCCTGCGGGAGACGCGGGCCAAGGCGCAGCGGGCCGGCACGTCCGGCCGGGCGGCGGTCCTGTTTCAGCCGCACCAGCTCGCCCGCACCGAGGGACTGTTCATGAAGTTCGCCGGGGCGTTGAGCGGCTACGCCGCCGCCGCGGTCCTGCCGGTCTTCCCCGCCCGCGAAACCGCGAGCGGCGAGCAGTGCGCCGCTCTCTCGCGCCGGTTGGCGGAAGCGGCGGGGGCGACGTTTCTGCCCGACCTTGACGCTCTCCCCCGCTGGGCGGACGATTCGACCCGGCCGGGAGACGCCCTCGTGCTCGCCGGGGCCGGCGACATCGATCGCGCCCGCGACCTCCTTTTTCCCGGCGTCCCCGGCGCCCGCCCCTCCCCGGGCACCTGACCGCCCCGGGAACCTGACCGCTCTGCGCCGCATGAATCCCCCGGACGTTCCCGCCCCCGATCAGCCTGACGCCGAAGACGGTGCCGTCCAATCGTCCGCGGAGCCGCCGGCGGAGCCGTTCGCCGACGTGGACCTCGCCGGGGCCGTCGTCGTCACCGACGAACCGCTCGCCCCGAAAACCTGGCTGCGGGTCGGCGGGCCGGCTCAGCACTTCGCCGAACCGACCAGCCGCGAGCAGCTTCAGGCCCTCGTCGCCCGCTGTGCCGAGACCGGCACGAACTGCCGGCTGCTGGGCGGCGGGTCGAACCTGCTGGTGCGGGACGAGGGCGTCAGCGGCCTCGTCATCCGGCTGCCGAAGGAGCACTGGAGCGACCTGACGATCGATGCCGAGTCCGGCACGGTCACCGTCGACTGCGGCGCCCCGCTGTCGCACCTCGTCGCGGAGACGGTGAAGGCCGGGCTCGCCGGCCTGGAAACGCTGGTCGGCATCCCCGGCACCGTCGGCGGCGCCCTGCACGGCAACAGCGGCGGCCGGCACGCGGACGTCGGTTCGGTCTGCGAATCCGTCGAGGTGATGACCCGCTCCGGCGAGATCTTCACCCGCACCCGGGACGAACTCTCCTTCGGGTATCGCCGCAGCAGCCTGGACGAACTCTGCCTGCTGCGGGCCACGTTCACGCTGCGGCCGGCGGACCCGGACGCGCTGGCCGACCGGGCCCGCAAAACCTGGATCCTCAAGAAGAGCAGTCAGCCGCTCTCGCACCAGTCGGCCGGCTGCGTGTTCATGAACCCCCGCGGCCAGAGCGCCGGCGATCTGATCGAGCGGGCCGGGCTGAAGGGCACCCGCGTCGGCGGGGCGGAGGTCTCCGACCGGCACGGCAACTTCATCGTGACCGGCGAGGGCGCCCGCAGCGCCGACGTGCTGCGGCTGATCGACCTCTGCCGGGACACCGTGCTGCAACGCACTGGGGTGGAGCTCGAAACCGAACTTCGAATCTGGTGAGCGCCCCGGACCTCACCGACGCTCCGACCGCGGACTCCGCCGACGCCCCGACCGTGGACGCCCCGACCGTGGACGTGCAGACGGCGATCGTCGCCCGGTACGCCGCGGCCCTCGGCCTGACCCCGGAGGAACTGCGGCCCGGCGGCGTGACGGACGACCCGCTGCGGATCGCGGTCCTTTGCGGCGGGATGGGGCCGGAGCGGGAAATCAGCCTCGCCAGCGGTGCCGCGGTACAGGCGGCGTTGAAGGACCGCGGGCACGACGCCGTACGGCTGGAACTGCCGCAATCGCATGAGGACTGCGTCGACGCCCTGATGACGCTCGACCCGGTCCACGGCCCCTTCGCCACGGGGGAAAAAGCGGGCGGGGCGTTCGACGTCGCCTTCGTCGCGCTGCACGGGGCGTTCGGGGAGGACGGTCGCGTACAGACGGTGCTGGAACGGCTCGGGCTGCCGTACACCGGCAGCGGGATCTGGAGCAGCGTGCTGTCTTGGCGGAAGCGGCTGGCGAAGGCCCGCTGGGCGGAACTCGGTTTGCGGACGGCCCCCTGGGCGGAGCTGTACCGCGGCGGCTGGGACGAGGACGACGACGAGCCGCCGGAGGACTGCGGAAACTGGCCGCTGCCGTTCGTGATCAAGCCGGACGCCGGCGGTTCGAGCGTGGGGGTGACGCGGATCGATTCACTCGACGAACTGCGGGAGGCCGTCGCCGCGGCTCACGCCCATGACGAACTCGCCGTCGCGGAGCAGTACATCCCCGGGGAGGAATGGAGCGTGCCGGTGCTGGAGGGCGTCGCCCTGCCCCCGCTGCGGATCACCCCGCCGGGCGGGGCGGACGCGCTGTTCACCTACGCGGCGAAGTACGAGGACGGCGGCACCCGGATCGAGGCGCTTCCCGTCGGCCCGGAAGCCGGCGTCGCCGTGACCGGCGACCGGGCGGTCGCCGCCGCCGCGGCGAAGCTGGCGGTGAAGGCCGCGGAGGCGGTGTACGCCGAGGGCCTCTGCCGGGTCGACCTGCGGGTCGCTCCGGACGGGTCGCCCTGGCTGCTGGAGTTGAACGCGGTTCCGGGGTTCTCCGCGGCCAGCCTCGTCCCCCGCAGCGCGGCGGCGGCGGGCGTCTCCGCCGGGCTGCTGTACGAGCAGTGCTGCCGGCTGGCGCTGCGGTAACGCGGTCTCCTCCTATCCCTCGGGTGAGAGCGGCGTGGCGAGCACGTCGGCGCCGGGACGGGATCGATCTGCTCACGGGGCGCGCCTCCGGCGGGCGTGCGCGGCGGGATGAGGGGAAGCGCCCGATTTCGCAGGCGGTTCGAAGCGCACGCCCGGTACGACCGACACCAACCGGAGGACGCACCGGTCGCCCGCGGATCTGGGCGGAACCGGCGACAGGGGTCACAGTCTTCGGGGCGATCAGGTCGAAGTGAGGGGTGAACCTGCTCCGGTTCGCCAACCACCGCTCGCCGGCCCCAAGGGACTGACGAACGAACGACCCGCCACGCGGGCCGCCCCCCAGGGCGACCCACCGCCGAGCGACGCACGATTGCGTCGCCCGACGAGACGGCGGGACGGGACGGCGAGCCGTTTTCCCCTCCCGGTCTCAAGACGTCCCTAGAGGATTGTTCCCCATGAAGATGTTCTCCCTCGTCGCCGTCGCCGCCCTCTGTTGCTCCGGCAGCGTCGCGAACGCCGGCCTGTTCGGTCACGGCGACGCCAGCTGCGCCGCTCCCTGTGCGCCGACCTGTGCCGCCCCGGCCTACTCCACCTGCGACACCGGCTGCACCAGCTACGCCCCGTCGTACAACTACTGCTGCGAGAAGCCGAGCCTGTGCGAACGGCTCTTCGGCGGCGCGAAGAAGGGCTTCGGCCTCTTCGATTGCTTCAAGAAGGATGACTGCTGCTGCCAGCCGACCTACTGCGCCCCGACCTGCGCCGCCCCGTGCGGCGACGTCTGCGGCAACGGCTGCGGCGACGTCTGCGGCGCCGTGCCGACCTGTGCGGCCCCCTGTGCCTCCAGCTGCGGCGACTACGTTGCCCCCAGCTGTGCCGCTCCCTGCGGCGAAGGCTGCGGCGACGCCTGCGGCAACGGCGCCGGCTACGTCGCCCCGACCTGTGCGGCCCCCTGCGGCTGCAACTGAATCTGGTCCGTCCCTCCGGACGACTGGGTTGAGTCGAGTCTAAGAGGCGTGCGGAGCGACGAGTCGCCCCGCTGATTCGTCCAAGAATCGAACCGAACCTTAAGGCGACAACCAGAAGCGTCGACGTCGCGGAGCTCACCGCTCCCTTTCGCTGCGACAGGGTTCTTCGGACCTGAGGTCGGCCACAACTTGAACGTCCCCGCCGCGGCGGGCCGATCCCTCGGGGAACGGCCCGCCGCGGCTCTTTTCGTACGGGTTTTCATGCGAGGGTTTTGATCCGCCCCGCCCTTTCGCTTTCGCCGGAGCCTCGGCACACTCCGGCCGACCGCCCGCCGTGTTCACGGGGGGCTGACGCCCCCTCGCCCGCCGAGCCTGTGATGTCCGACCCGCTGCGGGTGACCGTCTGGAACGAGTTTCGCCACGAGCGCGAACGGGACGACGTAAAGGCCGTTTACCCCGACGGCATCCACGCCGAACTGGCCCGCGGCCTCGCCGCGCCGGACCTGAAAATCCGCACCGCGACTCTCGACGAACCCGAGCACGGCCTGACCGAAGCGGTCCTCGACGAGACGGACGTCCTCACCTGGTGGGGCCACATGGCCCACAAGGAGGTGAAGGACGAGATCGTCACCCGCGTGCAGGAGCGCGTGCTGGCCGGGATGGGCCTGGTCGTGCTGCACAGCGGGCACGAGGCGAAGATCTTTCAGCGACTGATGGGCACCACCTGTTCGCTGCTCTGGCGGGAAGCGGGAGAGCGGGAACTGCTCTGGAACCTCGCCCCGCACCATCCCGTCACGGCGGGCGTCGGCGACTGCATCGATCTGCCGGCCGCGGAGATGTACGGCGAACGCTTCGACATCCCGGAGCCGGAATCGCTGCTGTTCGTCAGCTGGTTCGCCGGCGGCAACGTCTTCCGCAGCGGAGCGACCTGGACCCGCGGCAACGGCCGGATCGTCTACTTCCGTCCCGGCCACGAAACTTATCCGATGTACCGCAACCCGCAGATCCTGCGGGTGATCGGCAACGCCGTCCGCTGGACCGCCCCCCGGGCCGCCGCCGCCGTGCCCAAGTCGAAGAACGACGCCCCCCGCATCGCGATCCCCGGCTACGAGCAGCCCGAGAAATACCGCACCGAGGGCTGACGCCTCCTCCCGCAGACTCAGGGGGCGGACGCCCCCCGCTCGCCTTTCCTCCCTTCAAACTTCGACCTGGCACCTTGAACCCCCTCCGCGTCGGCATCATCGGTCTCGGCATCGGCCGTAAGCACATCGAAGGCTACCGCACCCACCCGGGCTGCGAGGTCGTCGCCCTGTGCGATCTGGACGAGAACCGCCTGTCGAACCTGTCGGACGAGTTCCGGATCGCCGGCAAGTACCGCGATACCCAGGCGATGTACGCGGAGGCGAAGCTGGACGTCGTCTCCATCTGCACCCCCAACAGCCTGCACCGCCCGCTGGCCGAGGAGGCCTTCGCCCACGGCTGCCACGTGCTGTGCGAAAAGCCGATCGCCACCACCGCCGAGGACGGCGAGGCGATGCTGGCCGCCGCCGAGGCCGCCGGCAAACGGCTGGGCATCAACTTTTCGTTCCGTTTCACCGCCCAGGCGGCGGCGCTGAAGGCCCGCGTCGACGCCGGCGATCTGGGCGACATTTACTACGGCCGCACGGTCTGGACCCGCCGCCGCGGCGTGCCCGGCTGGGGCGGCTGGTTCGGCCAGAAGAAGCTGGCCGGCGGCGGCCCGCTGATCGACCTCGGCGTGCACCGCCTCGATCTGGCCCTCTGGCTGATGGGCTACCCGGAGCCGGAGTGGGTGCTGGGTCAGGCCTGGAACGGCATCACCGGCGACGCCGTCGCCGATACCGGCAATAAATTCGACGTGGAGGATTTCGCCGCCGGCACGATCCGCTTCAAAACCGGCCAAATGTTGAGCATTGAAGCCAGCTGGGCCGCCAATCAGCGGCAGAACGAGCGCATGGAGACCCGCCTGTTCGGCACCCGGGGCGGGCTGGTGCACGAGAACGTCGGCGAGGGCTACGATTTTCGAGCGGAACTGACCTGCGAACGGGCCGGCGCCCTCTGGGACGACCAGTTGCACGAACCGGCCCCGGTCCCGCACCCGTCGATGTGGGAGTTCATCGAAGCGATCCGCGAGGACAAACCCCACCCCGCCGACGGCCGCGAGGGCCTGACGGTGCAGTACCTCCTCGACGCCCTCTACGACAGCGCCGCCAGCGGCGAGCCGGTGAAGATCGGCGGGTGAGCGGATGCCGGAGCCGACGCCGGAGCCGACGCCGGAGCGAGAACTCAAACCCGGCGCCCTCACCGCGTGTCTCGGCGGGCCGCTGGGCGTGGTCACGCTGCCGTCCGGGATGATCGCCGGGCAGTTCCTCCTGGCGGGTGGGCCGGGCGGGCTCGATCCCGAGGACAGGATCACCGTCGTCGCCGTGCTGACGCTCGTCGGATTCGGCCTCGGCATCCCGCTGGGACTTGTCGGCGCCGCGGTCGCCCGGCGGGTGCGACGCTGCCGGCACGCGGAGTGGTCGGAGGATCGCACGTCGTTTGTCGGGCCGCACGTCGCCGGGGCGCTCTCGTCGGTGATCTGCTGCCCGGTCCTCGGCTTCGGCTGAAGAACCACGGGCGAGCGTTCCCGGGAGGAGGGTTCGGAAACGCCCCCGTGGGGCGAGATGCGGCGCCCGGTACGGTGCGAGCGTCCCGTCCGCCCGGAGCCGCCCGATGTCCACCCGCCGTCAGTTTCTCGCAACCTCCGCGGCGCTTTCCGCCGCCGCGTCGCTCTCCCCGCGGCTGTTCGCCGCCGGTGCTGAGGGGAAGAAAAAACTCGGCTACGCCCTCGTTGGGCTGGGGCGGCTGAGCACGGGGCAACTGGCCCCGGCGTTGCAGAAGACGGAGCACGCGAAGCTCGCCGCGGTCGTCTCCGGCACGCCGTCCAAGCGGGAGGAGTGGCGAAAGAAATACGACCTCGGCGAGCACGTCTACAGCTACGAGCAATTCGACCGCCTGTCGGACGACGACGCGGTGGACGTGATCTATATCGTCCTGCCGAACGGCCTGCACGCAGAATATACGATCCGCGGAGCCGAGACCGGCAAGCACGTCTTCTGCGAAAAGCCGATGGCGAACACCGCCGAGGAGTGCCGGCAGATGATCGCCGCCTGCGAGAAGGGCAAGGTGAAGCTGGGCATCGGCTACCGTTGCCAGTTCGAACCGCACCACCTGAGGGCGATGGAGGTCGTGCGTTCCGGCGGCGTCGGCGAGTTGCGGGGGCTCGGCGCCGGGTTCGGATTTAAAATGCCGGCCGACGCCGATCCCGACCAAAAGCTGCACTGGCGGCTCAATCGAAAACTCGCCGGCGGCGGGCCGCTGATGGACGTGGGCATCTACGCCCTCCAATTCTGCCGCTATATGACAGGCCGGGAGCCGGATTCCGTCACGGCCCAGACGACGCTGACGGACCCGGTGAAGTTCCGCCAGGTGGAGGAAACGCTCGGCTGGACGATGACGTTCCCCTCCGTCCTCGGCGACGACCTGCCGGAACCCCTGCGGGCCCAGGTGACGGCGAGCTGCGCGACCACCTACAACTTCAGCGGATTTAATCAGGGCGAAGCCTTCGGCCCCGACGGCTCCGTGCTCCTCAAGCCGGCCTACAGCTACACCGGCCTGGAGGGCTTTGTGAAGGGCGAGCCGATGAACCTCGACACGCCCGATCAATTCGCGATCGAGATCGACGCCTTCAGCCAAAGCGTGAAGGATAACAAGCCCTTCAAATGCCCCGGCGAGGAGGGCCTGCGGGACCTGCTGGCGATCGAGGCGATCTACAAGGCCGCGGAGACCGGGCGGCGCGTGGACGTGGCGAAGGTTTGAGCGTTCCTATAACGCAGAGGCCCCGCAGAGCCTCTGCGTTCGGAAGGAGGAAAGACCTTGACGGAACGCCCCCCCGGGTCCACACTCCCCCCGTGACCGTCGCCCGCCTTCCGCTCGCCCTCCTGCTACTCGCCCCCGCGGCGGGTCCGGGACGCGTGTGAAGTTCGGCCAGCGCCGTCACACTCCAAACCCCGGGGCCGCTCGCCCCGGGGTTTTTTCGTGGACTCGCCCCGGGGTCGGACCCTCACCTTTCCATCGCTCAGGGGGCTGACGCCCCCCGCACGCCTGCCTGAACTCATGTCCGACGACCGCGTTACCATTTTCGACACCACGCTGCGCGACGGGGAGCAATCTCCCGGGTGCAGCATGAACACCGACGAGAAGCTGCGCGTCGCCGAGGCCCTGTGCGACCTCGGCGTGGACGTGATCGAGGCCGGCTTTCCGGTCGCGAGCCCGGGGGACTTCGACGCCGTCAGCAAGATCGCCGAACGCTTCGGCGACCGGGCCACGATCTGCGGGCTGGCCCGCTGTCGAGACGGGGACATCGACGCCGCCGCGGACGCCGTCACCCGGGGCGAACGCGGCCGGGTGCACGTGTTCCTGGCCACCAGCGCCATCCACCGCGAGCACAAGCTGCGGATGAGCACGGAACAGATCGTCGAACGGGCCGTCGCCAGCGTGCAGCGGGCGAAGGAGCGGGTCGAGGACGTGGAGTTCAGCCCGGAGGACGCCTACCGCACCGAACGCGACTTCCTCTGCGAGGTCGTGGAGAAGGCGATCGACGCCGGGGCGACGACCGTCAATATCCCCGACACCGTCGGCTATGCCACGCCGCAGCAGTACTTCGACGTGATCAAGATGCTGAAGGAGAGCGTTCCGAATATCGACCGGGCCGTCATCTCCACCCACTGCCACGACGACCTGGGCATGGCCGTCGCCAACACCCTGGCCGGCCTGGAGGCCGGCGCCCGGCAGGTGGAATGCACGATCAACGGCATCGGCGAGCGGGCCGGGAACGCGGCTCTGGAGGAGATCGTGATGGCCCTGCGCACCCGCAGCGACCACTACGGGCTGACGACCGGCATCAACACCCGCAAGCTCTCGCCGGTCTCCCGGCTGGTCGGGGGGGTGACGGGTCAGGGCGTGCCGCGGAACAAGGCCGTCGTCGGCCGCAACGCCTTCGCCCACGCCAGCGGCATTCATCAGGACGGCATGCTGAAGAACCCAGCGACCTACGAAATCATGCGGCCGGAGGACGTCGGTTTCGTCGGCACCGACCTCGTCCTGGGCAAGCACAGCGGCCGGGCGGCGGTGAAGGCCCGGCTGACGGAGCTGGGCTACACGCCGGACGACGCGACTTTTGCGGAGGTGTTCGATCGGTTCATCGATCTGGCCGACCGCAAGAAAGAGGTCTTCGACGCCGACCTGGCCGCGTTGATGGACGCCAAGCTGTCCGGCAGCGGCTCGAACCGGGAACGGTGGACCATCAAGAGTCTGCACACCTCCAGCGGCACGACCGGCGTGCCGACCGCCACGTTGGAACTGATCGAAGCCCCGGCCGAGGAAGGCGGGGAGACGAAGATCCACCGCGACGCCGCCATCGGCGACGGGCCGATCGACGCCTGCTTCAACGCCCTGGAGCGCATCATCGGCATCGAGGGCCGGCTGGACGACTTCGTCGTGAAGAGCGTGACCCGCGGGAAGGACGCGTTGGGTCAGGTGGACGTTCGCCTGTACGCCGGCGGCCGCGACCGCCACGGCCGCGGGGTCTCCACGGACATCATCGAAGCCGGGGCCCGGGCCTTTTTGCAGGCCCTGAACCGAGCCGACGCCGACCGCCGTGATCCGGGCTGAATTTCACGGGTTCGCCGTCGCCGTTAGGCGGCGAGGGAGCAACTCTTCGCTCCGCGCCGCCTAGCGGCGGCGGCGAACCGGATCGCGTGGTAACTGCCTTACCGCAGCGCCCGGCGGTCGGCCGGCGGGTCGGCGAGGTGCTTTTCGATCAGGCGGAGGTTCTTGCGGTTCGCCTTGAAGATCACGTCGAAGGCGTCGCCGAGCCCGGGGACCGCCCCGCCGGCGAGGTCGATGCCGGCGTTGCCGCACATGCGGACCAGCGTCCGCTTCGGCACGCCCAGTTGATGGCCCTGGACGATGATCCAGACCGCCAGGGTGCCGGTGATCGCGTCGCCGGCGCCGGGGACGAGGCCGATCACGCTGTCCCAGCCGATCGGGTAGCCGACGCCGGGAATCTTCAGCGAGTTGTCGAGGAAGTCCGCGACCGCCCGGACCCGTCGCAGCCGGGCCTCCTCGCCGGGCGGCAGGCCGGGCGGGGAGGGATGCCGGCCCTCCTGCGTGCCGGTCGTGTTGAACGGGCCGCGACGGGCGTCCAGCAACTCGCCCCGCTGCCCTTCCCCGACATACGTCGTCGTCGCCGGCCGCCGCAGCCGGCGGACGAAGGCGACCGCGGCGATCAGCAGGATCGCGGCCCCCAGCCCCACGAGAGTCCACCACCCGCCGGGCAGCGAGAGGGACGGGAGGGTCGGGGAGGCGAGCCAGTCGGGCATGAGATCATTCTATCGCCCCCGAGGCCCCGACGGTCCGCGCAACGGAGCGTCCCGGACGCGGGGAACGTCCGGGACGCGGCGGATTGTCGACGCCGAGCGGCGGCGACTACTGGCGATACCAGATCACGGTGCCGCCGAGTTCCTTGTATTCAATGTGGAACTCATCGCCGCTGTACTTGTAATTGTGCCGGGTGAAGGGCTTGCCCTGCTCGCCGATCAGCACCTGATCGCCGTCGACGAGGATCCGGCCGCTCTCGTTGGTCCGTTCGACATAGCTGTTGGACGGATCGGTGGAGGAGACGGTGCGGTCGGAAGTCATCGCCCCGGAGGCTTGAATGGTGGTCGTGTCCTGCACGCGAATCTCGCCGTTGTAGGTGAAGTCCGCCTTCCATGTGCCGGCGAGCTCCTTCACGTTGCCGATCCGGCGGAAGTTGGCCCCGGCGGCGGCCCCGTCACCGGCCGCCATGTTCCCGCCGTCGTTTCCGGCGAGGGCGGCTTCGCCGTTGGGGTCGGCGAGGTCGGCGTTGGCCTGCCCGGCGAGAGCGAACTGCTCCCGGGCCTCGTCCTCCTGACCCAGCGCCCGCAACGAGATGCCGAGGTTATAGCGGAGATACGGGTCGCTATCGTCCAGTTGCAGGGCCTCGCGGTAGCGCTGCACCGCGGCCCGGTCGTCGCCGAGGTTGTGGTGCGACAGGCCGGCGTAGTACCGGCTGGGGGCGTGATTGGGCATCAGTTCGATCGCCTTCTCCAACGGCTTCAGCCCGCGGGCCCAGTCGCCGGTTTCCTGCAGGGCGTCGCCGAGGCGGAAGTGATACATCCCCTCGGTCGGCTCCTTCACCACCGCTTGGATGAACGTCTCGGCGGCCTCGCGGTGCCGTCCCGCGGCGTACAGGTCCTGCCCGAGGGCGTCCAGCGGTTCGGGGCTGGCGGGCAGTTTTTCGACGGCGGCCCGGTGGTCGGCGATGGCGGCGTCGTAGTCGCCGTTGAGTCGGTGGGCCTCGCCGCGACGCATCAGCAGGTTGACGTCGTTCGGGGCGAAGTGGATCGCCCGGGACAGGTCGCTGACAGCTTTGTCGTAGGCCTCCGCCTGCTTGCGAGCCAGGCCGCGGAAGCCGTAGTACTCCGCGTTCGTCGGGTCGTTGCGGATCGCCCGGGTGAGGGATTCGACAGCCTGATCCAAGTCGCCGAACAGCAGGTAGAACTGGCCGAGGTTCCCCTGCACCAGCGGATCGTTCGGGGCCAGCCGGTTGGCTTCGTCCAAGTCGAGCTTGGCGGTGTCGAAGTCGCTGTTGAAGGCGAACATCAGGCCCCGCACGGCGATGTAGCCGGCGTTCGTCGGCTCCAGCGCGATGGCTTCGTTCATCGTGAGGATGCCGCGGTCGTAGCGGCCGGCCTCCATGTGGCTCTTCGCCAAGGCGACGCGATCCTCGGCGCTTTGCGGGTCGATCAGCGGCAGGGCGCCGTCGAGGTAGGACCGCACGGCGTCCAGCCCGACGAACAGACTCAGGCCGCGGGCGTCGGTCGAAAAGCCCTCGACCACCGCGACGACCTCGCCGGAGTCGTCCACGACCGCCCCGCCGCTGTTGCCCTGATTGATGAGGGCGTCGGACTCCATCACGGTCGTCTTCGCCCCGCTGGCGAGCGTCCGCTGGGAGACCTGCCGCACGGTGCCGGTGCCGTAGATCCACAGGCTCTCGCTGCCCCGGGGCCAGCCGGCGATGGTGTGGACGCGCTCGCCGGGCCAGACCTGCCGGTCGGCCAGCGTGAGGGCCTGGGCGCCGTCCGGCAGTCGCCGGCCGTCAGGCCGCGGCAGAGCCCGGATGAGGGCGAGGTCGCGGTCGTTCTCGGAGTGCAGCACCTCACCGCGGGGGGTGTCGTCGTCGAAAGTGAGGCCGTCGGCGCTCAGGCCGTAGACCTCCAGCGCGGTCAGCAGCCGATCGCCCTGCATCAGGGGGAAGATCAGCCGGACCTCGTTGGAACTGCCGACCACGTGCTGGTTGGTGACAATCAGCCCGCGGCTGACGTCCATCACCCAGCCCGTGCCGAAGCCGACGCTGCGGTTGCCCTCGGAGTCGGTCTTCTCGTTGATAATCAGCACGACGCTCTTGAGGACGTGCCGGTAGACCTCGCTGGGGGCCATTGTCCGCGAGCCGTCCGCCCGCTGGGGCGTCGCCGGAACGGCGGTCGACGGGGCCGTATCGACGATCACCGGCGGCGCGGTCGACGCCCCGCCGGGCTCTTCAATGATGACCGACGGGGGACCGGCGGACGAAACTGACGGCATGACGCAGAGCAGCGCCGCGACGGTCGCGGCGAGCGGGAACCACGGCGGGCGAACGGCGTGCCGACGGGGCGGGGCGGCGGAGCGGGACATCGATTCGCGGGGCGTGTGGACGGGGTGCAGGAACGGCGACGCCTGGGGAACGGCCCGGTGAGATTACCGGTCCGCTCGCCCCGACGCAGGGGGCATTACGCCGCCGAATTCCGTCCGCTTCACGCGTTTCGCCGCGAGGCCGTCACAATCTCAAAATCGATCGGCCCCACGCTGCCGGCGTTCGTCGTCTCGCTGGGGCAGGCCGTCAGCCCGACGACCAGATCGACCAGCGCCTCGAACTCGATCACGTCCCCCGGCTTCGACAGCGGCGGGTCCACGCTGATCTTGCCGTCCGGCTGAAACGAGACGTGCATGAAGCAGTTAAACGTCGTCGGAATCATGTCCGGCTTCACCCCGTAGGACGCCAGATTGTCCCGCAAATTGACGAAACAACTGGGGTGGTCCTCCAAGCCGTAGAGGATCCGATACATCTCCGGGCTGCAGGGGGTCAGCAGGAAATCGTGTCGGCCGCAGGTATCCTTGGCGATCTTCAAAAACTTCCGACTGCGATTGCTCCACAGCGTGTTGCCGGCCGTCAGCAGGATTGTCTCCTCATAATCAAAGGTCCGGCCGCCGGAGAGATATTCCCGCACGTCGTCCGCGGCATAGCACATCAAATCAGAAACCTGCTGCCCGCCCGGGTCGATCACCCGTAGCCGCTCCCCGGCGTTCAAACGGAAGGCCGTGCCGCACTTCGCCGGGATGCGGCGCCGGCCGACGGGTCGGGGGTCGGCCGGATCGGCGGCGGGGGGCAGGTCGAGCGTCGGGGCGGTCGTCGTCATTGGGCGGTCTCGCCGTCAGCGTGTGCGGGATGAAAGGGACACTGCCACGGGCCGTCCACGGCCCGGCCGCTGTATTGGACAGCCTCGCTGCGTTTGCCGAAGTCGGCGAGCATCGGATTCATCCCGCCGGTCTGCTCCGTGTCGCGTTCGCGGATCAGATCCCGCATCTTGTTGTAGGAGCCGTTTTCGCGGAGCCGCTCGAACTGGGCGTGCAGGTTGAAGACCAGCGCCGGCCGGGGGAAGCGCCGGGCCGGCCGGCTGGCGTCGGGGTGCATGCCGATGATGTAAAAACTCCGTCCGGCGAAGCTGAAGGAAAAGTCCTTATCCGTCGGATCGGGCGAGGTCGCCGGGTCCCAGCCGTGGGCGTCGGCGTCGTGCAGGGCCTGAAGTTGGGCCCACAGGCGCCGCTCGAAGGTCTGCTCCGCCGCTTCGTCGGCGACGGTGGGCAGCGGGGCGTCGAAGATCGCAACGAAGGTGGCGAAGTCGGAGGCGTCCGCCGCCGCGGTTCCGTCCTCCTCGCCCACGCCTTGGGCGAAGCGTTCAAGGTCCGCCGCGAGCCCCGCGGTCGCGTCGGCGCTCGCCAACGCGGGATAGAGGCCGAAGCGGTAGCTGTCCGTGTTGAAGGCGCTGCGGGCGGCGAGGCAGGGGTGCCGATCCGGTTCGACCCGCTCCAGCAACCAGTCGTGCGCCCGCTCCGCCTCCGCTCGACGATCCTCTCGCTCCCGCGGTACGACGACCCCGCCGGCGCCGTCGGGGGCGCAGAAGAACCCGGGCGGGTCCGGCGGTAGGACGCCCCCCCGAGAAAAAGGGCAGGACAGCGAGCGGTCGGGAGACCGGCGGAGGTCGGCGAGCATGCCAAATTGTTCCCCCGGCACCCGCCGTCGTCAGGCTCCGATCTCCCCACGGTCCCCCGGGGGAGGCCCCCGCCCCCCCGGTTCGAGGGCCGCCCCGGCGAGTTCGTGTCACGTCGCCCCGACGGGCCGCCCGCCGCCCGCGGCGCCTGCCCGGGTGTGAGGAGCGGCCCGGCGTCGTATCCTGCCGTCGCTCGCCCCCGTGCCCCAGAGCCCCCGCCCGATCGAGTCCATGCCGCTTCGCTTCGCTTCCCTGGCCCTGCTGACCTGCCTCGTTCCGGCTTGGGCGCAGGACGATCCCGTCGCGACCCTGCCCGGCACGGCGACCGAGCGGATCACCGCGGACCTGCGGAAGCTGGCCTCCGAGGAGTTCGAAGGCCGGGGGCCGGAGACCGAAGGCATCAAAAAGGCCGCCGACCTGATCCGGGCCCAGATGCAAGCCTCCGGGCTGTCCGGCGCCGCCGCGGACGGCGGGTACTTCCAGCCGTTCGACATCACCCTCGGCAGCGCACCGCAGGCCGCCGAGACCTCCCTCACCCTCGTCGGCCCCGAGGGCGGGGAGCGGGAACTGACGATCGGCCAGCAGGTCCAGCCGCTCGCCTACGGCGCCGGCGGCTCCGTGCGGGCGGACCTCGTCTTCGCCGGGTACGGCATCACCGCCCCCAAGATCGGCTACGACGACTTCGCCGGCCTGGACGTGAAGGACAAGATCGCCGTGATCCTCCGCCGCGAACCCCGGCAGGACGACCCCGAGAGCCCCTTTGACGGCGACAAGACCAGCCGGTTCGCCTACATCAGCAGCAAGTTGAAGGCCGCCGAGGACGCCGGCGCCGCCGCCGTGCTGCTGGTCAACGATTCGAAGACCGTCGCCGAAGAAGGCGACGTGCTGAGCGAACCCGGCGCCTTCGGCGGGCCGGCGTTCCAGCTGCCGTTCGGCCAGATCACCCGCCAGTTGGCGGACGAACTGCTGGCCGCGAACCCGATCGGGACGAAGTCCGGGCTGAAGTTCGACTCGATCGCGGCTCTGGAGAAGGGCATCGACGCCGCCCTCGCCCCGATCGGCGGGCCGATGTGGTACTCCGCGGACCTCAACTTCAAGTTCGAGCCGAAGCAGGCGAACGTCTACAACGTGGTCGGCGTCCTGGAGGGCGAGGGGCCGCACGCGGACGAGACCGTCGTGCTGGGCGCCCACTACGACCATCTGGGCTACGGCGGGGTCGGCAGTCGCACGCCGGGTTCCAACGCGGTGCACAACGGGGCGGACGACAACGGCAGCGGGACGAGCCTGCTGCTCGAACTGATCCGCCGCTACGGCGCCCGGGCCGCGGCCGGCGAGAAGCCCCCCCGCCGAATGGTCTTCATCGCTTTCAGCGGGGAAGAACGCGGGCTGCTGGGCAGCATTCACTACGTCACCAAGGAGCCGCTGTTCCCGCTGGATTCGACCCGGGCAATGGTGAACTTTGACATGGTCGGCAAGTACGGGGAAAACGCCTTCCAACTGCACGGCATGAGCAGTTCCCCGCAGTTCCCGCCGTTGGTGGACGTCGCCGCGGCGAAGACCGGCGTGGTCGTCGACCGCGTGGACGGCGTGCTGGCGGCCAGCGATCACTGGGACTTCATTAAGGTGAAGATCCCCGCGTTCCACTTCTTCACCGGCCTGCACCCGGACTACCACAAGCCGGAGGACGATGTGGAAAAGGTCAATTTGAAGGGAATCGCCGAGCTGGCCGATTTCGCCGAGGTCCTCACGGACGGCATTCTCGCCGGCTCGGAGCCGTTGGAGTTCACCGAGCCGCCGATGTCCCGGCTGGACGGCCGCAAGCAGGCGGAGGGCCGGCCCGTGTTGGGCGTGGTGCCGAAGGACCTGCCGGCGACCGGCGGCGGGGTGGAGGTCGACCAGCTCGCCCCGGACGGCCCCGCGGTGGAGGCCGGCTTTCGCGTCGGCGACGTGATCAAAGCGGTCGCCGGCGTGCCGGTCGCCGACGCGGTGGGCCTCTCCGCCGCCCTGTCTGACGCGAAGGTCGGACAGACGATCGAGGTGACCGTCGACCGCGACGGCCAGACCGAAACCCTCACCGTCACCCTCGGGGCGGCGGAGTGATTCTCGAAACGAATTTCGCATCGGCCGGCCCGGCCGGCGAAGCCCTACAGTCGATCCAGAGCGCCGCCCGTTGGAAGCGGCCCCCTCACCCCGCTAGCCTTATCCGTCGCTCACCGCTCCCCCCGTTGCGCCCGCCGATGATCGCCCGCCTCGTTCCGCTGCTCCTCCTGACCGCCGGGCTGTCGCTCGGTGCAACGCTGACGTCCGCCGCGGCCGGCGACTGGGCCTACTGGCGCGGGCCGGAGGGCACCGGCGTCTCCCGCGAGACCGGCCTGATCGACGATTGGAACCCCGGCTACGGCGACGCCGAGGCGAAGAACCTGCTGTGGACCAGCGAGACCGGCGGCCGGGCCACCCCGGTGATCTTCGACGGCCGGGCCTATCTCAACACCCGCACCGAGGCGGACGTCCGCAAGAGCGACGAGCTGATCGACGCCCAGCAGATGACCCTCTGCTGGGACATGGAAACTGGCGAGGAGCTGTGGCGGGACGTGTTCCCCGTCGCCCAGACCGACATCCCCAGCAACCGCGTCGGCTGGGCCAGCCCGACCGTCGACGCGGAGACCGGCAACGTCTTCGTGCACACCGTCGACGGCCTGCTGATCTGCTACTCCCCCGACGGCAAGCGGCTGTGGGAGGTGCAGATGTACGAACTGCTCGGCCACATCAGCGGCTACGGCGGCCGGACGACCACCCCGATCGTCGACGAGGACCGGGTGATCGTCTCCTTTATTGCCAACGCCGATTACGCCCTCGGCGCCCCCCCGCCGAAGCAGCGGTTCTACGCCTTCGACGTACGGAACGGCGACGTGCTCTGGGAGAGCACCCCCGGCGGCCCCGCCGAGGACACCATCTACACCAATCCCGTCGTCGCCGTGATCGGCGGCGTGCGGCAACTGATTAGCGGCAACGCCGACGGCGGCGTCTCCAGCCTTGAGGCCCGCACTGGCAAGGTGCTCTGGACCTTCCAGATGAGCAAACGCGGCCTCAACGCCAGCCCCGTCGTCGGGCCGGACGGCCTCGTCTACATCTCCCACGGTGAGGACAACATCGACACCACCGAGGGCGGCCTCGGCCGCGTCCAGTGCATCGATCCGACCCTCGGCACCGACGAACTCGCCAGCGGCGACCTCACCGAGAACCCTAAGGCCTCCGTCTGGCGGGAGAACGGCGCCAAGGCCGGCTACACCGGCCTGCTCCTCCAGGACGACATGCTGTTCGTCGTCACCGACGTCGGCAAACTGCACGCCTACGACGCCCAGAGCGGCGAGCGGCTGTGGGCCTTCACCCTCGGCACCGTCGGCAAGGGTTCGCCGGTCTGGGCGGACGGCAAGATTTACGTGATGGAGAACGCCGGCCGCGTCTGGATTCTCAAACCGTCCCGCGAGGAGTGCGAAGTCCTCAGCGAAGTCGTGCTGCAGGCCGACACCGTCAGCGGTCCGGACGAGGTCACCTCCAGCCCCGCGATCTCCGACGGCCGCATCCTGCTGGTCGGCCGGGACCGGACCTACTGCATCGGCGCCCCGGAGAAGGCGAAGGTCGTCGTCGACGTCCCGCCCCTGCCGATGGAGGCCGACGTCGAGGGCCCGCCGGCGACGCTGCGGCTCGTGCCTTCCCTCGTCTCGCTGAAGCCCGGCGAAAGCCGGGAGTTCGAGGTCCGGGCTTATAACGAACACGGCCGCTTCCTGCGGACCGTCTCCGACGCGGAACTGTCGGTCAGCAAGCCCTTCCCCGGCCTGACGATCGACGGCCGAAAGGTGACGGTCCAGGGCGGCCCGAACGTGCCGGCCGACGGCGTGATCACCGCCAAGCTGGGCGACCTGACCAACACGGCTCAGGTGCGGTTCTACCCGCCGCTGCCCTGGAAGTACGACTTCAACGAGCTGTCGCTGGAGGGCCGGCCGGCCTTCCCGGCGTGGGTCGGCGCCGCGGGCAAGTTCCAGCCGGTCGAGAAGGGGGACGGCGTCTCCCTGCTGATGGCCGGCGGCGAAGCGGCCAAGGGGAAACCGAGCTTCGACGTCTGGGTCGGCCCGCCGGCGATGACGGGTTACGTCGTCCAGGCGGACTTCATGGTCGAAGGCCGCCGGCGGCTCGCCAGCGTCGGAATCACCAACGAGAAGTACAGCCTGATCTCCAAGGCGAACCGTCTGTTGCTGGAACTTCAGTCCTGGCAAGCCCACCTGCGGTTGCAGGCCAACACGAAGTTCAACATGGAGCCGGGCGAGTGGTACACGCTGAAGCTCGCCGTCGAGCAGATCCCGCCCACCGACGCCGACAAGGACGGCTCCGCGATCGTGCGGGGCAAGGTCTGGCCGCGGGGCGAGGAGGAGCCGGCCGATTGGACCCTCACCGCCGAGGACCCGCACCCCACGGTGACCGGCTCGGCCGGCATCTACGCCTACCGTCTCGCCGACAGCTACATCGACAACTTCGCCGTTCTGCCGGCGGAATGACCCACCCGTAGGGTCCGCTGTGCGGACCGATTCGGTCCGGGGTTCGCGGTGCGGAACGGCCCGCGTCGCGAACCCCGGAACCGCCCCCTTCCATCCCGCTCGCCCTCGTTTCGCGGATCGATATGCGTCTCCGTCGCTCGTTATTTTCTCTCGCGGCGTTGCCGCCGCTGGCCCTGCTGACCCTCGCGATGCCGGCGTCCGTCGCCGCCCAGGACGGCGACGCCGCGGTCGTCGAAGACCCGGCCGCCGCCGTCGCCCAGTGGGCCGCGGACGGCAAGTGGCCGATGTGGGGCGGCGATCCGCTCCGCAATATGGTCAGCCCCGCCCCGAAGGTCAGCGCGGCGTTTCAACCGGAAACCCGCCGCAAGGAGCCGAAGAACGTCCTCTGGACCGCCCCGCTGGGCTCCCAGACCTACGGCAACCCGGTGGTCAGCGGCGGCAAGGTGCTGGTCGGCACTAACAACGGCGGCGAGTACCGCCCCCAGCACGTCGGCGACCGCGGCGTCCTGCTCTGCTTCGACGAGGCCGACGGCTCCTTCCAGTGGCAGCTCACCCGCGAGAAGCTGCCCCAGGGCCGCGTCCACGACTGGCCGGAGCAGGGCATCTGCAGCACGCCGGTCGTCGAGGGCGACCGCGTGTGGATCCTCACCAACCGCTGCGAGATGATGTGCCTGGATCTGGACGGCTTCCGCGACGGCACGAACGACGGCGAGTTCACTGAGGAAGTCGACGCCGAGCAGGAAGACGCCGACATCGTCTGGAGCCTCGACCTGATCGAGGAATTGGGCGTGTTCCCCCATAACCTCGCCACCAGCAGCCCGCTGATCCTCGGCGAATACGTCTACTTCGTCACCGGCAACGGCGTGGACGAGGCCCACCTCGAAGTGCCCGCCCCCCGGGCCCCCTGCTTCCTCTGCCTGAACAAGAACACCGGCGAGATCATCTGGGAGGACAACACCCCCTTCGACAAGATCCTGCACGGCCACTGGTCCAGCCCCTGCGTCGCCCTCGTCGACGGCCAGGCCCAGATCCTGTTCCCCGCCGGCGACGGCATCCTCTACAGCTTCGACCCGGCCGGCGACGGCGACGGCGGCAGCAAGATCCTCTGGCAGTTCGACCTGAACCCCAAGGACAGCTACTGGGAACTGGGCGGCCGCGGCACCCGCAACGCGATCATCGCCACCCCGGTCTTCGCCGACGGCTTCGTGTACCTCGGCGTCGGCCAGGACCCGGAGCACGGCGAGGGCGTCGGTCACTTCTATAAGATCGACCCGACCGGCTCCGGCGACGTCTCCCCGACGCTGCTGGAGGACGGCGAGATCAAGCCCAACCCCAACAGCAAGCAGGTCTGGCACTACGGCGGCGAGGACACGGACGGCAGCGTGACCGGCAGCAAGGGCGAACTGATCTTCCGCCGCACCATGAGCACCGTCGCCGTCCACGACGGCCTGGTCGTCGCCCCGGACCTCTCCGGCTTCGTCCACTGCCTCGACGCCGAAACCGGCAAGCGGCTCTGGGTCTACGACATGTTCGCCGCCTGCTGGGGCTCCCCGATGGTCGCCGACGGCAAGATCTTCATCGGCGACGAGGACGGCGACCTCACCGTCATGGAACTGGGCCGCGAGGAGAACGTGATCGAGGAGAAAATGTTCGCCTCCTCCGTCTACAGCACCCCGACGATCGCCCACGGCAAGATGTTCGTCTCCGACCGCTCCAAGCTCTACTGCTTCGACGTCACCGCCGACTGACCGCCGCGATCAGGTCCCGAGCCCCGGCCGTCAGGAAGAGGCCGTTCACCCGCGACCGATCAATCAAGCGTCCCGGTCCCTCGCAGGGTCCGGGGCGCTTTTTTTGTCGCCGTGAGCCCGAAGCGCAAGCGAGGCGGAACGACGGCCGACAGCGGACCGGGCGCAAAGCCCCACGCTGATCGGGGCTTCGGGTCAAGCATCGGCAGCCCGAGACGCAAGCCGAGGCGGTACAGCGTGGTCCACGTCACCCGGCCTTGGCTTGCGCCTCGGGCTGCCATGGAGGCGTACCTATGAAAAAGCGTCCCGGACCCTTGAAGGGTCCGGGACGCTCTTCAACTCGCTCTGGTTCGGAAGCGGGGGAACGGCCCCTCCCTGACGGTCGGGGCTCAGGAACTTCCTGCTCAGCTGTCCGACTTCTCCGCCGGGGCGGCTTTGCGGCTGGCGTCGTCCCAGGCGGCGGAGACCTCCGGGTTGGGGGTCGCGTCGCCCTTGGCTTCGCCACGGATCCAGCGCAGGGAGGCGAGGATCGAATCCAGGAACGGCTGCTTCGTCCAGGTGTCCTCGCGGTGGCCGAGGTTGTTGTAGAACACCTTGCCCTGACCCCACTCCCGCACCCAGATCACCGGGACGTGGTACGGCTTCTTGAGGTCGGTCTCCGCCATGTCGATGCTCGCCAGCACGCGGACGGCGGCAGGGTCGTGGTCCTTATATTGGTAAATCTCGTCCGTCCAGGTGAAGCCGTCGGTCCGCGCGTCGCTGGCGACGAGTTCCTTCACCCCCGGAAAGTCCGGCACGTGGGCCTTGAAGGTCACGGTGCTGCCGGCGCCCCACGGGTGCCCGGCGAACCGGCCGTTGATGAAGCTGCGGTAGGCTTCGTTATCGCTGAGGGTGTCCGTCGCGGAGTGGAAGCCCAAAAACCCGTGGCCCGGCTGCTTGAGCCAGTCGTTCAGGAAATAGTCCATATCCTCCTTGGCGATCGGCAGCATGCCGGTCGTATAGAAGGCGACCACGTCGTAGTTCTGCAGGTTCTCCTTCGTCAGGTCCGCGGCCACGTCCTGCGTGAGGTCCACGGTGAACAGCTTGCTCTGCTGGGCGAGCTGCTTCATGGCGATCTCCGCGGGGGCTAATTCCCGGCCCGGCTTGTCGCGGTCGACGCTGCCGTGCTTGAAGCCCTTGGACTGCGTCACGAACAGGATGCGCGTCGGCTTGGCGGCGTCGGCCTTCTCCTGGGGGGCGGCGAGCGCGGAGGAGGCCGGCAGCGCCGCGAACACGGCCGCGGCGAGGAGGGCGAGGAGGGATCGGCGGGTCATGGGCGAGTCGGGGGGTGGGGGCGGCCGCACGGGGCCGGAAGGGACGTCGGGGTGGGAACGCGACCCTGGCGGGACCGCGGGACGTGGTAGGGTACGGCGTTCAACTCAGCGCTCGCCACGGTCCCATGTCCCGCCCGTCCCCGGACTCCGCAGAACCCGCAGACCGCCTGCTGCACGCCGGCAAGCACCTGGAACTGCGGGCGAAGGGCACGTGGGAATACGCCCATCGCCCGAACGCCTCCGCGATCGTCGCGCTGTTCGCCGTGCATAAAGGGCACCTGATCTGCGTGGAGCAGGAGCGCGCGCCGGTGGGGGTCTGCGTGCTGGAGGTCCCCGCCGGACTGGTCGGCGACACCGACGCCGACGACGTGCCCGCCGCCGCGGCCGGCCGGGAGCTGGAGGAAGAGACCGGCTACAAGGCCGAAACGTTGGAGCAGGTCGCCGTCGGCCCGCCCAGCGCCGGGCTCTCCGACGAGGTGGTGCACTTCTTCAAGGCGACGAACCTGACCCGCATCGGCGACGGCGGCGGGGTGGACGGCGAGGAGATCACCGTCCACCGCGTCCCGCTGCACTGTGCCGAGGCCTGGATCGCCGGCTGGGCGACCACCGACGACCGCCTCGTCGACCCGAAGGTCTGGGCCGCCCTGTGGTTCCTGCGCGACGAACCCTGCGACTGCGATTGAGGCGTCAGGCGAGCGGTGGGCGTCAGCCCCCCGTGTGCTCGCACGGTCTCGAACACACGGGGGGCTGACGCCCACCGCTCGCCATTAGGATTTACGTCAGTTCCGCCCGCTTCTTGGCGATCAGCTTGATCAGGTCCCGCTGCGGTTCGGCGAACTTGCGCAGGCCCTCCTCCATCAGAAACTCGTGCATCGCGGCGGCGTCGACCTTGGCGTCGATCTCGTCCTGCACGGGTTGCGGGGGGAGTTGATCGACGGTGCGGGTGAAGGTTTTGTCCAGCTCCCGCAGGGCGTCGTTGGTGCTGGGCGGGTTCGTCTGAATGTCGCTGCCGGCCAGGGCGGCGACGTACTTCTCCGGCGGGTCGCCCTCCAACTTCGCCCCGGTGCTGGCGAAGATCATCTCCTGGGCCAGCGGGATCTTCTTGCCGGCCCAGAAGTCGCAGTTCTCCCGCCAGATCCGCTTCGCGTTCAACAGGCCGACCTGCCCCTGAGCCGCGTCCGACAGGTCGACGTGCTTGGAGGTATACACGTCGATCCGGGAGATAAAGATCGAATACACGCTCTTGAAGCCGTTCAGCGAGGCCCGCTTCTTGGCGCCCTTCCAGACCGCGTCGCGGGCGGCCCGGTACTGATCGTCGCTGAACAGCAGCGTGATGTTCAGCGTCACCCCGGCGGCGGCTAATTCTTCCAGCGCCGCGATGCCGCCGGGGGTGCCGGGCACCTTAATCATCCGGTTCTTATGGCCCTCGGCGTACCGCTTGCCCAGTTCGACGTACTTCGCCGCCCGGTCCGCCTCGGAGATTTTCTCCGACGGGTCCTCCAGCAGCGGGTCGAGTTCGAAGCTGACCCAGCCGGCCTCCCCGCCGGTGCACTCCCAGATGGGGAGGAACTTCGCCTGGGCGTCGGCGACAAGCTTGTCGCACAGGGCCCAGGCGATTTCGGAGTCGTCCTTGCCCTCGCCGGCGAGCCGCTTGATGTCGTCGTCGAACCCGCCCTGGGCGATGATCCCGCCGATAATCACCGGGTTCGAAGTCGCGCCCACGGCGCCGTCCTGCAGCGCCTGATCGACCTCCTTCGGGTCCACGCTGTCCAGATACAGCTTGGTGCCGGTGGCGATCAGGCTTTGCAGCGCGGACATCGGAGTGACGTCGGAAGGAGAAGGCGGGAGGTCGGAGGGGACGCGAACCTGCTAATGTACGGATCTGTCCGCATCCCCGCGACCGCCGCCCGTGCGGTCGGACCGTTCCTCGCACCGCTGTTTTCGCTTCGATGTCCCCCGTCACGCAGATCGTCGCCCCCGGAATCCCGCTGCCGGGGGACGATATCGACACCGACCGCATCATCCCCGCCCGGTTTCTGCGGTGCGTGACGTTCGACGGCCTCGGCGCGCACGCCTTCGAGGACGATCGCCAACAGGACGCGACCCACCCCTTCGACGATCCCCGCTACGCTCCGAATTTGGAAGGAGCCGGCGGCGTGCTGGTGACCGGCAACAACTTCGGCTGCGGCTCCAGCCGGGAGCACGCCCCCCAGAGCCTGATGCGGGCCGGGGTGAAGGCGATCGTCGCCGGATCGTTTGCGGAGATCTTCGCCGGAAACTGCACGAACCTCGGCGTCGCCTGCGTGACCGCCGACCCGGCGGTGCGGGCGGAACTCATTCGCCTGATCCGGGCGAACCCGGACGCGAAACTGACCCTCGATTTGCAGGCGCTGACGGTGGCCCTCAGCGGTGAACTGTTCCCCGTCGCCATGGCCGACAGCGCCCGCGAGGCCCTGCTGACCGGGCAGTACGATTTCCTCGCCCAACTGCTCGAAGCGGCCCCGGAGGTCCAGACGGCCGGGGAGCGGGTGCCGTACCTCAGCGGCTTCAAGGCGTAATCGCCCCAGGGCGCCGCCCCGGTTCGCCGGTGGGCGAGGGAGCCGCCGGCGACTAGAACGGCGGCATGCACATCCTGTTGACGAACGACGACGGCGTCCACGCGGAGGGTCTGGCGACCCTCGCCGCGGCGGCGGTCCGCCACGCCGGGCCGAACGGCTCGGTCACGGTGGTCGCCCCGGACCGGGAGCACTCCGGCTGCGGGCACCGCGTGACCGTCGCCGACACCCTCACCCTGATTCGCGAGGAGGACGGCCCGTCCGGCCCGGGCGGCGTGCGGGTGCGGCGGTTCTCGCTGGACGGCACCCCCGCCGACTGCGTGCGGATCGGCCTGCACCACTTCGCCGACCTCCGCGAACCCGGCGAGCGCGGCGGGCCGTTCGACTGGGTCCTCAGCGGGGTGAACCACGGGGGGAACCTTGGCGTGGACGTATTCCTGTCCGGCACCGCCGCGGCGGCCCGGGAGGCGACCCTGGCCGGCGTGGCCTCCGCGGCGCTGAGCCGCTTCCGCCGGGGCAGCGACGCCCCGTGGGAGGATTCCGTCGAACTGCTGGACCGCGTGCTCACGGAGATTCTCGCCGAACCGCCGGGGCCGGGGGCCTACTGGAACGCGAACCTGCCGCACCCGCCGGACGTGCCGACCGGGACCACGCCGGCGGTCGTCCATTGCCATCCGGAGGCCGGCCCGCTGCCGGTGAGCTTCAAGGCGGTGGAGGGCGAGGGCTCCGCCGCGGTTCCGGAAGGAAGCGTGGTGGCCCGCTACCGCTACGGCGGCAGCTATCCGGACCGCAGCGCCTCCGAGGGGTCGGACGTTTCCGTCTGCTTCGGCGGCGCCGCGGCCCTCTGCCGGTTGCCGCTGTTCCCGTAGCTCGATCGTCCGGACCGGGACGCCCCGTGATACCGGGGCGCCGCGGTCACTGCGGGGTCATCTCCAGCTTCTGCATGTTCGTCTGCAAGCTTTCGACGAACTTCTCCTCCTGCGATTTGATCACGTCGGCCGACGTGAGGCCGCCGATGCGCTGGTCGATCAGGCGACCGAGGTCCCGGTTCAGACCGTCGGCGGTCCGGCGGGCGCCGCCCAGCAGGGCGCCCTCGAGGTTCGCCGAGATCTCCTCCTGCAACGCTTCCTGACGCGTCTTGAGGTCGGTCAGGCCGGCCCCGCCGGCGGGGGCCGCGGCCTCGTATTCCTTGTGCATCGCGGCGATCTGCTCGACCCAGCCGATGCCCTGATTCATGCCCGGGTTGGAGAAGAGGAACCAGCAGGCCACCGCGACGGCCACCGCGATCCCGCCGAGGGCCTTCGGATCCTTCAGGGCGTCCGGCACCTCGATGCTCGGCATGCTGACGCCGCCGCCGCCGCCGCCGGACGACTTCTTCGCCTTCGGCGGCGCATAGGTGGACTTCGCCGGCGGCGTGTAGGTCGGCCGCGGGGGGGGCGGCGCCGGAGCGGCGACCGGGGCGGGCGTCGGTTCCGGCTCGAGTTCGGGCTTTGCGAGGGAGCGTGGGGCCGGCGTGGGCTTCTCGAATGCGGGGACCGGCGTCTCGCGCTTGCGCTGGGGGGGCTCCGGCAGCTTGAGTTCCGGCCGCTTGGGGGCCGGACGTTCGGGCGGCGGCTCCGGTTGGCGGGCGGCGGGCGGGGCCTCGTAGCCCTGCTGCGCGGCGTACCCCTGAGGCGGCGAATACTGCCCCTGCGGCGGCGAATATTGCTGCGGGGCGTACTGCGGGGACGCCGCGTAGCTCTGCGGCGGAGCCTGTCCCCCGTGCTGCGGCGGGGCGTGATGCGAGGGGGCGCGGCCGCCGGCCAGTTGAAAGTCGTCGCCGTCGCTCTGATCTCCGTCCAGGACGATGAAGTCGTCCAGCGACACCCCCGCCTCCTCCGCTTCCTCCTTGAGCTTCTGCGCCGCCGGGGAGGACAGGTCGCGGTTCGCCCGCAACTCCGCCAGCAGTTCCTCCCGCAGTTCGCGGCGGAGCTGCGCCATGAGGTCCGCCATGCTCGGCTCCGGCTCCGCCTTGGGCGCCGGCTCCGCCTTAGGCGCCGGTTGCGACTTGGGCGCCGGTTCCGGCCGCAGCGGGGGGCTTGGCGCCGGCTGGCGCCGGGCCTCGGACGGCGGGGGGGAGGATTCTCCGCCGGAGACGTCGAAGTCGTCGATGGAGGGGGCGGCTTCGGCGGCGGCCCGTCCGCCGTCCCCCTCGCCGGTGATCTCGAAATCGTCGATCGACGGCATCGCCGTTTTCGAATCGTTCCCTGATTCCTCCGAGCCGACCGTGGACAGATCGTTTAGATCAGCAAAATCCGACAGGTCCATCACCGTGCCGCCGGCGTTCAACGGGGCGACGTCGTCCTGGGCGGAACGGTCGGCGGAGTGGCGGGACGAATCAGGCACGGGACGAAGGCGGCGGGTGGGCGGACGCCGCCAGATTACACCCCGGCGTCGGCCGATGCGTCTGCCTGCGGGTCCGTCGCCGAGAAAAATAGTCGGTCCACGGTCGCGCCCGCGGCGAGCGCACCCGCCGCGAGACCAATCGTCGCCGCCTTTCCCCAGAGCGAATCGTCAGCCGGGTTCAGCCCGATCGCCCCCCACGTGAACGGGACCGCGGCGGCCGCGTACGCCACAAACGCCGTCGGCGGCACCCGCGTGCGGAGCGCCCCGGCGGCGTACAGCATCGGCGCCGCGAAGGCGACGGCGCCGCCGGCGGCCAAGCCCACCGCCCCGGCGTGCCAACCCCACCACGCGCCGGCCGTCGCCGCGATCAGCGCGAGGTTGAGGCGGTCGATCCGTCCCCGCAGCAGCGGGGCGAGGACCGCCCCCAACGCCCCGCAAATCAGCGCCCCCGTCGCAGCGTCCAGCGGCCCGGCGAGATTCGGCACGAACCGGTACGAGCCCAGGTCGAAGCCCTCCCCCACGCCCGCCAGACTCCACGGTCGACCGCCCCAGACCGCCGCCGCCCCGACCCGCAGCCCCGGCCAGACCGCCGCGAGTGCCGCGGGAACCAGCAGGCCGAACAGCACGAACCGCCACGGCAGACGGTGGCCGTCGAGGGCGATCAGCCCGGCGCCCAGCAGCGTGACCGCCCCGACGAACAGCCCGCCGCACAGGGCGATGCCGTCCGGTTCCAGCGACCGCAGGAAGAGGGACGACAGGCCGGCCCGCCCCGCGTCGATCGGCAGGTTCACGCCGCCCATCAGCACGATCGTCAGCGCCAACGTGGCCAGGGCGGTGCCGCAGAGGGCCTCCACGAGCGGGTAGCGGGCGGCGATCGGCAGTCCGCAGGCCCGGCAGCGGCCCCGCAGTCGCAGCCAGCCGAACACCGGCAGGTTGTCCGTCGCCCGGATCGGCGTGCCGCACCGCGGGCAGCGACTCTTCGGCCGGGAGAGGTTCATCCCCGCCGGCAGACGGTAGACGACGACGTTCAGAAAGCTGCCCACGCTCGCCCCCAGGGCGAACGACCACGCCACCACGAAGGCCCGCAACGCGCCCGTCAGCCACTCGCCGGTCGGCGCCGCCCACCCGGTCCAGTCCACGAAACCGACCGCCATGAACCCGGACGGCGGCATACGGGCAACGGGCGGAACGGGAGCGACGGCGGACGAACGGGCGTCATCCTAGACGCGGCCCATCCTACTTCGCCCACTCGAACTTCGTCATGCCCAGCCGGCCGGCGGCCTCCCGGGCATGGCCCACGGCCCGGCCGACCGTCTTGTCCAGCACCTCCCGCGAGGCCCCGTCCGCCCGCAGTTCGACGGCCTGCTCCAACGTGTTGATCGCCCGGTCGATCTCGCCGCCGGCGGAGGCGTCCGGGGCCGCGGAGGTCTTGTCCCGCAGCGCCGGCCGGGCGGTTTCGAACTTTACTTTCCAAGCGGTCCATTCCCCCTCGGGGGCGTGGGCCACGTCGACGAACTCGTTCATCAGATCGTCCAGATCGTCGAACGCCTCCCGCCACTCGGCCCGGGTCGACTGGCGCTCCCCGAAGGCCTGATTCAGCCCTAGCACGAGCGCCGGGATCGTCAGCACCGTGGCGAGGACCAGCACGTTCGGGTTCACGCCCTTCGCCGGGGCGGCCTGCGGGGCGGTCGACTGCCGCCTGCGGCCCCGCCGCGGCGGGAGCGGGCCGTCGGCGAGGGGTTCGTCGTCGAATCCGTCGTCTTCCTCGTCCAGGCCGTGCTCTCTCAACAGATCCGCGGCCGCCCCGGCGGAGGCAGCCGCCGCGGGCCTCGACGCCGCGGGCCTCGACGCCGCGGGCCTCGGTCGGGGCCCCGTCTTCGAGAGGGGCCGACGCTTCACCTCCGGTAGCTGAAGGGCGTCGAGGAACTCCACCTCGGTGCCGACGAGCGAATCCGGCAGATCGTCCTCCGCGTCGTTCCCCAGATCGTCGTCCAGGTCGATCAACCCGGCTGCAGGCAGGCGGCGGGAGGCGGAGGGGAGCGTGGGCGGGGCGTCGTCCAGAGCGGGGCGGGCGCGGTCGAACCCTGCGGCGGCGGTTTCGGAGTCGAAGGTCGGCAGATCGAACCCGGAGAGTTCCATCACCGAACCGGCCGATTCGCCATACGAATCGTCGGAGTCCCGTCTCGCCGGGCGGGCGCCGTGCGGGCGTGGGCTCATGAGCGGGAGGCCGGTTCGGGGGCGGGAGGGAGCGGGGAGATTCCCCGGTGCGGGGCTGAGACTAGTGACGCGTCGGCGCCCGGTGAGCCCCGGTCACCGGCCCGGAGGCGATCCTCACCGAAACTTCACTCCCTCCCTGACGGCTCGTCCGTCGCGCGGCCGCCGGCCGCCGGCGGTGGGGCGGCCGGCGGTGGGGGAGACCGTGACGGGCGGGGCGAACCCGGGGGGCGGGCGATTTGTCGGCGGGACGGGGGGCCGGTACCGTCCCCCGTTCGTTCCCGCTCCGCAGACGCCCCGCGTCCGCCCCGAACCCGACCTCGCGATGATCGTCGTTCTGAACCGCTCCGCCGCGCCGGAGGACGTCGACGCCGTCGCCGCCCGCGTCGCCGCCCTCGGGATGACGGCCCACGTCATCAACGGCACGGAGCGCACCGTGATCGCCGCGACCGGCTCCGAGGACGAGGCCCATCGCGAAACGCTGGCCAGCATGCGCGGCGTGGAGTCGGTCATGCCGATCCTCGCCCCCTACAAGGTCGCCAGCCTGGAGATGAAGTCGGAGCCGACCGCGGTGACGGTCGGCAGTCTGACGATCGGCGGCGGGGTCTGCGGCGTGATCGCCGGCCCGTGCAGCGTGGAGAGCGAAGAGCAGATCATGCAGAGCGCCCGGGCCGTGAAGGCGGCCGGGGCCACGGCCCTTCGCGGCGGGGCCTTCAAGCCCCGCACCAGCCCGTACGCCTTCCAGGGGATGAAGGAGGAGGGCCTCAAGCTGCTCGCCGCGGCCCGGGAGGAGACCGGGCTGGCGATCGTCACGGAGGTGATGACGCCCACGGACGTCGAACTGGTCGCCGAGTACGCCGACGTGCTCCAGATCGGCGCCCGCAACATGCAGAACTACCGGTTGCTCGAAGCCTGCGGCGAATCGCCGGCGGCGGTACTGCTGAAACGCGGGATGTCCTCCACGATGGACGAGTTCCTGCTGGCCGCGGAATACGTCCTGTCCCGCGGCAACGAACGGGTGATGCTGTGCGAACGCGGCGTGCGGACTTTCGAGTCGCACACCCGCTTCACCCTGCCGCTGGCAACCGTGCCCTACCTGCACGCCCGCACGCACCTGCCGGTCGTGATCGACCCCAGCCACGGCACCGGCGTGGCGAGCCTCGTCCCGCCGATGATGCACGCCGCGGTCGCCTGTCTGGCGGACGGGTTGATGGTCGAGGTGCACCCCGACCCGCCCAACGCCGCCAGCGACGGCCCCCAGAGCCTCACCCCGGACGCCTTCGCCGCGGCAATGACCACCTGCGGCAAGGTCGCCGAGGCCGTCGGATTGAAGATGGGTTCGTAGGCGAGCGGTGGGCGTCAGCCCTCCGTGTACTCGCACGCTCCCGATGACACGGAGGGCTGACGCCCACCGCTCGCCTGCTCCATGGCCCGCCCCCGCACCTTCGACGCCGACGCGGCCCTCGACGCGGCGCTGCGCGTGTTCTGGTCGCGGGGCTACCGCGGGGCGAGCCTGGAGGAACTGACCGGCGTCAGCGGCGGGTCGCGGCCGAGCCTCTACGCGGCGTTCGGCGACAAGGAGGGGCTCTTTCTCGCGGCGCTGGAGCGGTACGAGGCACAGTTCGTCGCCCCGGCGCTCGCCGCCCTCGAGGACGAACCGGACGGCCGGGCCGCGGTGCGGGCGTTTCTCGTCGCCTCCGCGGAGCGGTTCACCGACCCCGACCGGCCCCCCGGCTGCCTGATCGCCGCCCACGCCGCGGGGTTGGAGGAGGAGCCCGGCGCGTCGGACGAGGCCCCGCAGCGGGCGATCGCCGCGGCCGACGCCCGCCTGCACGGCCGGCTGCGGGACCGGCTGATCCGGGCGAAAGCGGACGGCAATCTGCCCGCGGGCGAACCGCCGGGGCCGCTGGCGGATCTGTACCACGGGGTCCGCCACGCCCTCAGCACGCAGGCCCGTCTGGGCCGCAGCGAACGGGCCCTGCGGGCGACGATCGACGCGGCCCTGCGGGGTTGGCCGACGCCCCCCCACTAACCCCACGCGTCAGCGAGGGTCTTTCGTCACCGTTCGCCCTCGCTGACGCGTCGGGTTGGTGTTGAAGGCGCCGCCGCCTCCGCGATGATGCCCCCTTCCGCCCTCCGCCCTCCCCCTTCCGCCTTACCCCATGCCTCGAATCGTGCTGGCGATGAGCGGCGGCGTGGACAGCAGCGCCGCGGCCGTGCTGCTGAAGCGCGAGGGCTGGGAAGTCGTCGGCCTGTTCATGCGCAGCGGAGCCGAGGCAGAGGTCTGCGCGACCGATTCGCCCCTCACCGTGCTCCCGTCGGCCAAGGCCCACAAGCAGGGGTGCTGCTCGGCGAGCGACGCGGCGGACGCCCGGCGGGTCGCGGACCGGCTGGACATCCCCTTCCACGCCCTGAACTTCGCGGGGGAGTTCGGCCGCATCAAGGACTATTTCGCGGACGAGTACCTCGCCGGCCGCACGCCGAACCCCTGCGTGCAGTGCAACAACTGGCTGAAGTTCGGCCGGCTGCACGAGTTCGCCCGCAGCGTCGGCGCCGAGGCCGTCGCCAGCGGGCACTACGCCCGGGTGGAGACCGCCGCCGACGGCCGGCCGGCGCTACTGCGGGGCGTCGACCGGAAGAAGGACCAGAGCTACGTGCTGTTCGGCGTCTCGCCAACCGCGCTGGCCGAAACCCGCTTCCCCTGCGGCGGGCTGACGAAGCCGGAGATCCGGGCGCTCGCCGCCGAGGCCGGGCTGCGGGTCGCGGACAAGCCGGACTCGCAGGAGATCTGCTTCGTGCCGGACAACGACTACGCCGGCTTCGTGAACCGGCACCGCGGCCACCAGGAGACCGCCGGCGAGTTCGTGGACCCGGCCGGCGCCGTGATCGGGGAGCACCCGGGCTACGAACGCTTCACCGTCGGCCAGCGGAAGGGCCTCGGTATCGCGTTCGGGGAACCGAGGTTCGTGCTGCGGATCGAGCCGGACCGCCGCCGCGTCGTGCTCGGTTCCCGGGAGGATCTGCGTTGCGACGACCTGACCGCCGGCGGGGCGAACTGGCTGGTCGATCGGCCGACAGGCCCGCTGCGGTGCTTCGCCCAGATTCGCTACCAGCACCGGGCCGCGGCCTGCGAGGTGCAGACGGACGGGGACGAGTTCCGGGTGCGGTTCGACGAGCCGCAGGAGGGCGTGGCCCCTGGGCAGGCTTGCGTGCTGTATGACGGCTCGGAGCCGGATCGGGTGCTCGGCGGCGGGTGGATTCGCTCCGGCGAGCCGGGGGCGTGAGCCGCGCGGCGCCCGGCCGCGTTGTCCCCTGCAAGCCATGAACGCGATGATCGACGGCGTGTCCGCCGCCCCGCCCCCATCCCACCCGGTCGCAGCGCCCGCCGCTCAGAGGGCTGACGTCCCCCGCTCGCCTCGGCTGGACGGCGTGCCGGAGTTCCTGCCGCCGCCGACGGACGATGTGCAGAGCGATCATTTCGATTTGCTGGACCCGGATCAGATCGTCAAGACGATCGTCCGGATCGAGGCCCGCATCGCCGACCGCTTCCCGAACGCCGGGCTGCGGCGGGTCTGCCGGAAGCTGCACAGCATCTCCCTGATCGCCGGGGAGCGGTCGACCTCCTTCGGCCGGCCGATCCTCTGGCTGCGGGCGGTCGTGTGGACGCTGGTGATCGGGGTGGCGCTCAGTCTGCTGGCGACGGTGGCGCTGCTCGCCAAGCCGACGACGGAGTCGTTAGGCATCATCGACTTTATTCAAGTCCTTGAGGCGGGCATCAACGACGTCGTGCTGATCGGCGCCGCCCTGCTGTTCCTCACCACGCTGGAGAACCGCATCAAGCGCCACCGGGTCCTCGCGGCGATCCACGAGTTACGGGCGATGGCTCACATTATCGACATGCACCAGCTCAATAAGGACCCGGAGCGGATCCTCCACCCTGAACTGATCCTGATGGAGCCCAACGGCCAGGACCGCCGGCTGTCGGCGTTCGATCTGTGCCGGTATCTGGATTATTGCAGCGAGATGTTGAGCCTGATCGGCAAGGTGGCGGCGCTGTACGTCCAGCGGTTCGACGACGCGACGGCCCTCAGTGCCGTGAACGAGGTGGAGAACCTGTGCAGCGGCTTGTCCCGCAAGATCTGGCAGAAGATCATGATTATCGAAGCGGCGCTGCCGAAGTCGTCCGACGCCCCGCCGGGGTAGTGGCGACGGGGGGGAGCGCCGCTTGCGGTTTCGCGGGGCCGCTCAACAGGCGGACGCTGCGAAACCGCAAGCGGGGAGCCATGCCGGACGAACGCTCGGTCCGGCGACGTCACTCACGCGGCGCGGCGGCGTTGGCGGGGGCGTTCGTCCTCCTCCTCGTCGTCGTCCTTCTGGCCCACCTTGCCGGCGACGGCGGCCTTGGCCTCCTTCGGGTCGCGGCTCAGCAGGGCCAGGGTGCCGGGGAGCAGGAACAGGCTGACGAACAGGCAGCAGCCGATCCCCGTCACCAGCGTCACGCCGACGCTGAACAGTCCCGCGTGACCGGCGATGCACAGGCTGCCGAAGCCGACCATGCTGGTGAGGCTCGTCAGCACGATCGCCCCCGCCGTGCTGGCGCTGGGCTGGTAGGCGTTCCGTTTGCCGAGGCTGTTCGTGGCGAAGCGGTTGCGGAAGTCGTGCACCACGTGGACGCCGTCGTCCACGCCGATGCCCAGCACCAGCGGGAGGACGATCAGGTTGGTCGGGTTCAACGGGATCCCGCACAGGCTCAGCACGCCGAAGGTCATCACCCCGCCGGCCAGCGGCGGCATCAGGGCCAGCATCGCGTCCCGCATGTTGGTGAAGTCGAGAATCGCCCCGACCACCAGCACCATCGCCACGTACCCGCCGGCGCAGAGCACCGGATCCAGTTCGATGCCGCGGGTCAGCAGCGTCATCGCGGTGAAGCCCACCACCAACAGCGGCGGGAACAACACGAGGAGCTTGTTCTCCTGAGCCAGGAAGTCGCTCAGTAGCACGAGGCTAACGATCGCCAGGGCGTACAGTGCCGCGCTGCGGTAGCTGTGCATGATCTGCCGGCCGGCCTCGAAGTTCTGCACCGGGGTGCCGGTGACCTCGGGGTCGACGGTCCGCAAGTCAGAGACGAACCGGCCCAGCGGGGCGAACTCCCAGACGTCCTGCTTCGGGAAGATCTGGAGCAGCCACTTGCCGTCCTCGGAGATGTACCGCTTCCGCAGCACCGTGGGGATGTCCCCCAGGCCCAGCGGCGTCGAGTCGCTGGAGGCGATGGACAGTTCGCGGAACTCCCGGACCAGTTCGCCGGCGGCCCGGGTCTGGTAGCGGTCCAGCGCCACGACCTGCTTGTGCCCGGTCGATTCGCCCTCGCTGAGCTTCTCGAAGGAATCGGCGAAGCGGTCCAACTTGGCGGCGAGCGGCTTGAGGTCCGCCCGGCCGCTGTCCAGGGCGACCTTACGCAGCATGTCCGTGCGACGGCCGAAGTCCGACGGCCGGGGCGCCGGCAGTTCGCCGACGCCGGCGTTCCGCGGCAGCGAGGCGAGTTGACCCCGCACCTGGGAAATGCCGCGGGTGGTCTCGGAGCGATCGCCGCCGGGCAGGCGCCGGGCGAGGTCCTCGACCCGGGCGACGGTCGGCAGGGCCTCGAACTTCACCGCCAACTCACGGGCTTCCTCGGCGCTGTCGGCCATGGCGACGGCGTACAGCAGGCTCGGGCCGCCGGCTTCCCGCAGCCGGGCGCGGCCGTCGGCGCTCTCCGCGTCGCCGGGACGCAGGGCGAGGAGGTTGTGATCGAAGTGCAGCTTGCTGCCGGCGCCGTGTTGGTCGACCTGCACGGCCTGCAGGCCGATGCCGATCACCGCCGCGAAGCCCAGCACGGTCACGATCGCCGGGAACCGGCTGGTGCCGGTCCGCAGCCAACCGAAGCCCATCGGCTTGGGCAGCCGCTTCGCCGGGACGTGCTCGTCTGCCAGGGCAATGAGCGCCGGCAGACACAGGAACGTCGCCAGGGCGCACAGCAGCACTCCGCCGCCGGCGATGATGCCCAACTCTGCGACGCCCAGGAAACGGGTGAAGGTGGCGCAGAAGAAGGCCAAGGCCGTCGTCACCGCCGCCGTGGTAATGCCCACGCCCACGCCGGCGCTGGTCTCGCAGAGGGCGTCTTCGAGGCTCAGCCCCTCGGCCCGGTGCTGGAGGTAGCGGGCGAGGTAATGGATGCCGAAGTCGATCCCCAACCCGATCAGGATGACCGCGAAGGAGACGCTGAGGATGTTCAGGTGCCCGACCGCGAAGGTGGTGAACCCGAAGCTCCAGGCCAGGCCGACCGCCAGCACGAACAGGGCCAGCACCGGGTGCTTCACGCCCCGGAAGCCGATCAGCAACAGCAGACCGACGGCCCCGAAGGCGACGGCGCCGGCCCGCAGCATGTCCGCCCGGCCGCGGCGGACCTCGTCGATTTCCAGCGCCGGCACGCCGGTCACGGAGACGGTGATCGTGCCGCGATCGTGTTCGACGGCCTTCGCCACAGTCCGCAGCCGGTCGAGGACCTCCTCGGGGCTCGCCGGACCCTCCGCCGTGCGGGCGGGGGCCACGCGGATCAGCCCCAGCGTGCCGGCGTCGTTCAGGAAGTAGGTGGCGCCCTCCAACTGGCGGGCCATCGTGGCGGCGTTGTCCCCGCCCACGAGGCTCGGCCAAGGGGAGCGAAAGTCGTTCGGGTTGGCGACGTGCGCGGCCAGCCCGTCGGCGAGGCGTTCCGCCCGGCCGGCGACGTCCCGCACCTTCGCGTCCTGACCGCTCTTCACCGCTTCGGCGAGCTTCACCGTCAGGTCGTGGACCTGCCAGTCGAGCCGGGCCTTCGTGGAGTCTCCGCCCAGGATCGGCGAGAGCTCCGCAACGCGCTGGGAGACCCGCTCCAACTCGCCCGGGGAGAGGCTTTGCAGGCCCTTGCGGCGGCTGCGGGTCGTGTTGATGCGGGAGAGGACGGAGCCGAAGAACTTCGGCTCGCGGTTCAGCCGGTCGGCGAGATCGTCGATCGCGGCCCGGACGCCGCCCGGGTTCTCGCCCTCGATGGCGACGACGAAGTCGTTGCCGTCGTCGAAGCGGGCGGTGTAGGCGTCCCAGTGGGCGCGGGTGGGGGCCCGTGGGTCGATCAGATCGCCCCGCTCGCTATGGAAGCCCAGGTAACAGAGCGTCAGCCCCACGCTGGCGCCGGTGACCATCAGGACGAGCAGCAACACCACCTTGGGCGCCGCGGCGACCGCCGCGGTGATCGTGCGGAGCGCGTCCGGCAGCACCGGCCCCCCGGCGTGGGCGGAGCCGCGATCCGGGCGGCGATCGGTGCCGGAGGCTGACATGCGGCGGGGCGTCCTGCCCGGGGAATGCGGTGTGCGATCGACGAAAGCGCGCCGAACGGCGGGGGCGTCGTGCCCGATCCCGGTGTTCGGTCCGCGAGGCAGGCCCGCGTGAGCGTCCGGCGGTCCGCCCCGTTCGGCGGACGAACCGGAAAACTCTTCCAGCCTTCCCCTAACGCAGCGGCCGGGCGGGACAGATCCGTCGCCTCTCAATCGTCCGCGCCCGAACCGATCTTTCCGTACCGGCCCGGTTCCCGTATCTTCCCGCGGCAGTTCCCTTCAAGCGGGGGGAACCCCCACGTCCCGCTCGCACGGATGCGATGTACAAGCTGCTCCTCTGCCTGCGGTATCTCCGCACCCGCTACATCGCGCTGGCGAGCATCATCTCGGTCACGCTGGGCGTGGCGACGATGATCGTGGTGAACTCCGTGATGGCCGGTTTCACCACGGAGATGAAGGACCGCATCCGCGGCCTGCTGGCCGACGTGGTCATCGAAACGCACAGTTTGCAGGGCCATGAGAACCCCGAGGGCCTGATCGCCCGGGCCATGGCCGCCGCCCCCGGCATGATCGAGGCGGCCACCCCGACGGTGGAGATGTACGCCGTCATGAGCTTCGACTACGGCGGCGAGCCGATCCATCGCCCCGTGCAGCTGATCGGCATCGACCCCCGCGGCAAAAGCAAAGTCGGGCCGCTCAAGGAGAACCTCGCCAGCTACCAGCCGGTGATGAAGGACGGCAAGGTCGTCGAGCCGGCCCAGCGGAGCCTGGAGGAGGAACTCGGCTGGAACCTGACGCCCGAGGCGATGGAACTCTGCCAGCGGATGCACGATCTGGACGTGCTCCGCCACCGCCTCGCCAGTGCCCAGTCGGCCTCGCAGGGCGGCGGGATCCTGCCCGCCTCCGCCGCCGGCGCCGACTGGGGCGCCGACAGCGAGGAGTGGGTCGGCGACAGCCAGCCGTACGCTTCGGAAGGCGGCTCCGCCCTGGTGCCGGACCCGTTCGCCGCGGTCGCCCCGGCTCCCGCCCAGGCCCCGGAGAGCCGCGACGGGCTGCTGGACGGCCGGGTGATGATCGGGAAGCAGCTCATCAGCGTGCCGATCGAGACCGCCGACGGCTCAATCGAGGAACGCCTGCTGGTCCAGCCCGGCCAGCGCGTCACCCTGACCACGGTGAAGGCCGGCAGCAACGGCCCGCCGGAGTCCGCCACGATGAACGCGACCGTCACGGACGTCTTCAAAAGCGGCATGAGCGAGTACGACAGCCGCGTCGTCTTCTGCAACATCGAGCGCCTGCAGGAGGTCCGCGGGATGCTCGTGCCGGACGAGAACGACCGCAGCGTGACCGTCGGCCGGGAGATCAAGGCCCTCAGCGGCCCGCACGCCGGCCAGTCCGGGCAGGTGGTGCGGCTCGAAGGCCCCTACGCCGTCGTCCGGCTGGGCAGCTGGCACGAGCCGGGCGAGGAGATCACGCTCCCCAAGACCGACTGCCTGCCGCTCTCCCGCAGCGTCACCACCGTGCAGATCAAGCTGAAGGAGGGCGTGGACCCCGCCGTCGCCGTCGCCGCCCTCAAACAGGCCTTCCCCGCCGAACGCTTCAGCGTGGGCACTTGGGAGAGCAAGCAGGGCCCGCTGCTGGCCGCGGTCGATATGGAAACGACGATCCTCAACGTCCTGCTGTTCCTGATCGTCGCCGTCGCCGGCTTCGGGATCTTGGCGATCTTTTACATGATCGTCGTCGAGAAGACGCGGGACATCGGCATCCTCAAGGCCCTCGGCGCCGGGTCGCGGGGGATCATGAGCATCTTCCTGAGCTACGGTATCAGCCTCGGGCTGGTCGGCGCCGGGGCCGGCGTCGTGCTGGGCCTGCTGTTCGTGCGGTACATCAACGAGGTGGAGAAGTTCATCTCCTACCTGACCGGCCGCGAAGTGTTCGACGAGCGGATCTACTACTTCCCGGAGATCCCCACCCGGGTCGACCCGCTGACGGTCTTCTGGGTGGCGCTGGGGGCGGTGTTCATCGCCGTCGCCGCGAGCATCCTGCCGGCCCGCCGCGCCGCCGCCCTGCACCCCGTCCAGGCCCTGCGGTACGAGTGAGTCGCTGTCGCCGGTCCAACAACCCGACGCGTCAGCGAGGGCCGGTTTATTACTCGGGTTCGGTCCCCCGCTGACGCTTCGGGTTAGTAAGCCCACAACATCGAACTCCCGGCCCGATGAACGAACAGCCCCAACCCCTGCACGCCGTCGCGGTCGAGAAGGCCTACCGCAAGGGGGAGAACGCCGTGGACGTGCTGCGGGGCGTGAACCTCAGCGTCCTTCCCGGCGAGTTCGTCTCCGTCGTCGGCCAGTCCGGTTGCGGCAAGAGCACGCTGATGCACCTGCTCGGCCTGCTGGACTCCCCGGACGTCGGCGAGATCCGCCTCGGCGCCGACCGCATCGACCACCTGCCCGCCCGCACCCGCGACCGTTTGCGGAACCGCGTGTTCGGCTTCGTCTTTCAGTTCTATCACCTCCTGCCGGAACTCACCCTGCTGGAGAACGTGCTCACCCCGCTGATGATCCGGCACTCGATGCCGGTCTACTGGAAGAACCGCAAGGTCTACCGGGCGCATGCCTCGGAGATTCTGGACCGCGTCGGCCTGGGTCACCGCCTGACGCACACCCCGAAGGAACTGTCCGGCGGGGAGATGCAGCGGGCGGCGATCGCCCGGGCGCTGATCTCCGAACCGCAGATCCTGCTGGCCGACGAACCGACCGGGAACCTCGACGGCGAGGTCGAAGCCGAGGTGATCGCCCTGCTCCGCGAGTTGAACGACGAGGGCCTGACGGTCGTGATGGTCACCCACGACGACGCCCTCGCCGCCACCGCCGACCGAACCGTCCGCCTGCTGCGGGGTCGGGTGGAAGACCGCGTCGAGCCGCTCCGCCGCGCCGCGTAGGGTTCGCTCCGCGGACCGGGCAAAGTGGTCCGGACGTGCCGGCGACGGTCCGCTCAGCGGACCCTACACTACGTCCATGACCCAGCACGTTTTCCTCGCCGGCCGTCTCGTCCCCGAAGCCGAGGCGACCGTCAGCGTCTTCGACCACGGCCTGCTCTACGGCGACGGCGTGTTCGAGGGCATCCGCGTCTACGGCGGCAGCGTCTTCCTGCACGACGCGCACATCGACCGGCTGTTCGAGTCCGCCAAGGCGATTCACCTCGAAATCCCGATGTCCCCGGCCGAGGTAAAGGCCGCGGTGGAACAGACGGTCGAGGCCAACGGGGTCACGGACGGCTACGTCCGCCTCGTGGTGACCCGCGGCAGCGGGGCGCTGGGGTTGGACATCCGCAAGACGGCGAACCCGCAGGTGATCGTGATCGCTGCGGACATCGCCCTCTACCCCAAAGAGCTGTACCAGAGCGGCCTGAAGCTGATCACCTCCGGGACGATCCGCAATCACCCCGCGGCCCTGCCGGCCCGGGTGAAGTCGCTGAACTACCTCAACAACATCCTCGCCAAGATCGAGGGCTTCGCCGCCGGGGCCGGCGAGGTGTTGATGTTGAACCACGTCGGCCAGGTCGCCGAGTGCACCGGCGACAATATTTTCGTCATCAAGCGCGGCGTGATCAAAACGCCCCCGCTGGACGCCGGCATCCTCGCCGGCCTGACCCGGGCCGCAGTGATTCAGTTAGCGAAGCGACGGGGGTTGGAGGTGCGGGAGGAGGCGATGGTCCGCCACGACATCTACACCGCCGACGAGTGCTTCCTGACCGGCAGCGCCGCCGAGGTGATCGCCGCCGTCTCCCTGGACGGCCGCCCCATCGGCGACGGCAAACCCGGCCCGATCACGAACGACCTGCTCGCCGACTTCCGGGCCCTGACCCGGGGGGAAATCGAGGTCGACTTGAGTTAGCCGCGCAACTTGCGACGGTCGGGGCGGTAGGATAGGGAAGATGAACGCCCTCCCGCTGGTCATGGTCTTTTTCCTGCCCCCGGGCGACGGCCCGACGGACGCGACGGCTGTGGCCGATGCGAACGCGGACGGGCCGAACGTGGCGGCCGCCAAAGCCGCGCTCGCCCCGCTGAACCCGCTGGTCGGGCAGTGGCGGGGCGTGGGGCAGGTCCGCCGCGGCTCCCGCGAGGGGGCGTGGCGGGAGACGGCCGAATGGGTCTGGGATTTTTCCGATCCCAACCGCCCCGCGGTGCGGTTCGAGGTGGAAGAGGGCAAGGAAACCCTCCGCCTGCTCGTCCGGCCGGCGTCGGACGGCAAGGGCGCCGTCGGCAAGGGCTTCGTGGGCCAATTCACCCCGCCCGGCGGGAAGACGGCGACGCTCTCGGCCGCGTCGTTGGGCGACACGGTCACGTTTGAGCCGAAGGAGGACGGCTCCGACCGCCTCACGTTCAAACGCCTGAGCGACAAGCGGTTCACCCTGCTGATCGAACGCCGCAGTTCCCCGACCGGCCGCTTTCTGCGGGTGGCGGAGGTCGGCTACACGCGGGCCGGGGAACGGCTGGCGGAGAGTTCGCTGGGCGGGCCGGAGTGCGTGGTCACCGGCGGGCTCGGCACGATCGCCGTCGAACACGCCGGCAAGACCTACTACGTGTGCTGCACGGGCTGCGTCGCCGCCTTCGAGGCCGACCCGGAGGGCACGCTCGCGGAGTACCGGGCCAAACGTGCCCAAAGCGCCCAGCCCGCCGGCGCCGCGGCGGGCGGTTCGGACGAATGACGAATCCGTCGAAAGAAACGCAGACCGGGGTTTCGCGCGCAACGGCGACGGACCTATGAGACCCCCCGCGTCGCCCGCAACGATCCCTCGCCCATCCGCGTCACGAAACGTCCGCCAGATGTCTCACAGTTCGACCCCGGTTCCGTTCATCGACCTGCAGGCGCAACACGCGACCATCCGCACGGAGGTCATGGAAGCGGTCAGCCGCGTCTTTGAATCGCAGGCCTTCGTGCTGGGCGAGGAGGTCTCCAACTTCGAGGCCGACGCCGCCGAATACTGCGACGCCCGGCACGCGATCGGCTGCGCCAGCGGCACCGACGCCCTGCTGCTGGCCCTGATGGCCTGCGGCGTGGGCCCGGGCGACGAGGTCATCACCAGCCCGTTCACCTTCTTCGCCACCGCCGGCAGCATTCACCGCGTCGGGGCGACGCCGGTGTTCGTGGACGTGGAACCGGACGGCTTCAACATCGATCCCGACGCGATCGAGGACGCGATCACCGACCGCACCAAGGCGATCATGCCGGTGCACATCTTCGGCCAGACCGCGGAGATGGACCCGATCTGGCGGATCGCCCAGAAGCACGATCTGCACATCATCGAGGACGCCGCCCAGAGCATCGGCGCCGAGTACCGCGGCCGCCGCAGCGGCGTGCTGGGCACGGTCGCCTGTTTCAGCTTCTTCCCCACCAAGAACCTCGGCGGGGCAGGCGACGGCGGCATGATGACCACGGACGACGACGAGATCGCCGCCCGCCTGAACCGCCTCCGCGTGCACGGGGACGTCGGCGGCTACGAGCACGTGGAAGTCGGCCTGAACAGCCGGCTGGACGCCCTCCAGGCGGCCGTATTAAAGGTGAAGCTCCGCCACCTCGACGACTGGACCGAAGCCCGCCGCGCAAACGCCGAGCGTTACGACGCCCTGCTGAGCGACTACCGCGTCGCCGACGCGATCCAGCCGCCGGTACGTCTGCCGGAGCGCCGCCATGTCTACAACCAGTACGTCACCCGCGTGCCGAACGGCAAGCGGGACGGCGTGATCGGCAAGATGCGGGCCGCGGGCGTGGGGGCGGCGGTCTACTACCCCAAGCCGCTGCACCTGCAAACCTGCTTCGCGGACCTGGGCTACAAGCGGGGCCAGCTGCCCGTCTCCGAGCGGGCCTGCGACGAAGTGATGGCCCTGCCGATCTTCGCGGAACTGGGCGAGGAACGGCAGGAGATCGTCGTGCAGACCCTCTGCAAGAGCCTCGGCCGCCAAGCCGTCCCCAGCCGCCCCCGCCTCCTGCGGGCCGCCGCCTGAGCGACCGGACGAGCGGTCTGACGAGCGACACGAAAACGCCCCGGCCGGGCCCCCCGGTCGGGGCGCTTTCGTGCGCCCCCCCCGGGAAGTGAGCCCGAAGCGCAAGCGAGGCTTTCGGCACCCGATTTCTGAGGCGCCGCCGCTCCGCCTCGCTTGCGCTTCGGGCTCACTTCTTTCAGGCCGCCGCTGCGGCTTGCCCACGTCGCAGGCGCCGCACGGCCCGCAGGGTCGCCGCGGGCTTCTTCGCAACCGAACGGGTTGGAATCCGACGGGGCGGCGTTGTGGGATTTACAGTTGGGGGAACGCCCCGGGGGACACGCCTCCGCTCTTTCCAGATAGGCCCAGACGCGATCCCGCCATTTTCGGCACGCCGTTCGCCTTTAGGTCTCCCGACGCTCCGCCGACTGCGGAGACCGCTCACCGCCCATGAGGGGCGGCCCGCCCGACGATGGTCCGCCGGCGAAGGACGCCGCCGCCCGGACGCCCGCCCGTTCCCCTCCGGAACTGCTATGTCCCGCTTGCTGTTTTCCTGCGCCCTGCTGCTGTCCGCCCCCGCCCTGTTCGCCGACGAGGCGACCGGCGACGCCGTGCTCTGCCCCGTGGAGGAAACGAGCACGCCCGCAGCCGATCCCGTTGCAGTCGATCCTGCCGCAGCGGAGCCCGCTTCGGCAGATGCCGCCCCGGTCGTCGCCACGCCGGTCGTCGCCGCGGCGCCCGTCGCCGCGGCGCCCGTCGCCGAGATGCCCGTCGCTGAAGGCCCCGTTGCCGAAGCAGTGGTCGCTGAAGGGTCGGTCGGCAGCAGCTTCGACGCGGAGGAGGCCGGCCGCCGGTCCGCCGCCGTCACGCTGAACTACTGCCGGGCCAGCCTGTACCGCATCCGTTGCTCCCCGACCGATCAGGTGCTCTCCGAGGAGCGGGCGCACATCCTGTCGAACTTGAACCTCGCCGCGATCGAGGACGAGGAAGTCCTGCGGCTCTACACCGCGGTGCTGGACGAGATCGCCGCCGTCCGCATCGCGGACCGGGACCGCGCGGTGCTGCAGCAATCGCACCATCGCGGCGTCTCCCGGCACGCGACGGTGACCAGCTTCTCCCTGCTGACGCACGCCGCAACGGCGGATGTGGCCGGCGCCGTCCGCACCGGCGCCGGCAGCTGGTGGGACCTGCGGGGGATGCAGGTGGATCGGGACACCGGCCTGTGGAAGGTCGACCGGGACCGGATGAAGGGCGTGCTGGACAAGAGCGGGGCGTTCCTCGACACCAGTTGGAAGCTGGCCCGCAAGCGGAACATCCCTGACGGCTGGCTGGTGCGGGACGACGACCTCCGCCGCCTCGCCGAGGCCCAAGCCGACCCGGACGCCGACGCGCGCTTGCGGCGACTGCAACGGCTGGAACGTTACCTCACCTACCACCCGCCCTACTGGTACGCCCTGGGCCGTACGCAGCAGCGGCTCGGGCTGTTCGAGGACGCCGAACGCACCTACCGCAGGCTGGACGAACTGGGCGGCGGGCACTTCCGACGGGATCAGATGCTCGCCGCGAGTTGGGCGAACGTGGCGATGATCCGCGAGCACTCCGGCTTGGCCGGCGCCGCCGACGCTGCGGAGAAGGCCCTCGCCTGCGGGGGCGACGCCTGGGAGGTGAACCTCGCCGCCGCCGGCGTACTCACCAAGCATCGCCGCTACGCCGCCGCGGAGGACGCCGTGCTGCGGAACCTCGACGGCGACCTGGAGTCCGATCAGTCCTCCGCCGCCCTGTGCGTGGTCTATGCAGACGCCGGCACGCACCTGGAGGGTTCCGACGCCAAGCTGGTCGAACGTCTCCGCGACCCGCGGACCGTCGCCCACCTGCCCCCCGCGGCGCTGGTGCGGTGCGCCGCGGCGGTGAACGGCGAACTGCCCGCCGTCGCCGCGGAGGCCCTGCGAAACAGCGTCTCCGTCGCCGTGGATCCCCGACACGGGGTGATCCTCACCGCGGACCGGGCGTGGGGACTGCCGTCGGCGGTCTTCCGCACCACGGAGGCGGCCGAGGGCGAGGCGCTGCGGCCGCTGGTCGTCGCTCAGGGGCCGGACCCGAACCGCGAGGCGATCCGCTTCACCGACCTCGGCCCCGGCCCGGACGGCAGCGTGCGGCTGGCGGTGCGATTCGGCGAGGCGGACCCGCTCACGCTCACCTTCGCCGCTTCGCAGGAGGAAGAACCTCGCACGGTCCGCCGCGAGCCGACCTCCCGCTGGCCGCTGTCGCTGGCCACCCGTTCGCTGACCACGATGAGGGAGCCGCCCCCCGCCCCCCGCGAGTTGCCGCTCGCGCGGGTGGAGACGGCCGGCCGCGTGGTCGCGCTGGCGCCCGGCGGAGCGACGACGATCCTCAGCGAAAGTCACCGCCCGCGGCTGTCGGCCCGCCCGATCTCGCCGGAGGGGTGGTGAGAAGCCGGGGCGGACTGAACTGCCAAGGGCCGTCTCTCCCTCACGGTTCTCCCCTCTCCCCCTTGGGGGAGAGGGGTCGGGGGTGAGGGGGTCCGCGTAGCGGCAGCACGTTCCGAACCACGCGGGTCGTTCCCGCAAGATGTGCGGCGTCACTCCTCCGGCTGCGCCGCACCCTCACCCCCGGCCCCTCTCCCTCGAGGGAGAGGGGGGAAACAGGAAGCGGGGCCGTTTCACCAAAGCTCGTTCTACCCGACGGCGATGCGGTTGCGGACCACGCCGCCGGGGGCGGCGGCCATGGCAGCGACGCCGGCGAGTTGCTTGCAGTAGAACGTGCCGCACCGTCCGGTGAGCACGACGGAGAACTCTCGTTCGTCGGTCGGTTCCGGGGCGACGTCGACCCGCAGATCGCTCAGCAGGGCGCCGGTGCGATCGCGGACCAGCCGGTTCACCGCCGACCGCACGGCGTCCTGACGGGGGCGGGACGTTTCGCCGTCCAAACTGTAGCGATTTGCGATCATCAGCCGCGTCCTTCGGCACTGAGGGGCGGCCCCGCGGCATGAAGCGGAGCCGGGCGAATCAACCCGAGGCGGGCCTCGTTGGATTGGGACCGTCTCATCGAAATCTACCCGTGCGATTTCGGGCAGGCAAGCCCCTGAGAGATTTGATGCGTCGGCGCCTCGGTCGCCGGTCCGCGGTCGGCCGGGTATAACCGGCGGCCGCCTCGCTCATCCTTTTTTTCTCCCCGCAGTCCCCATCGTTGCGCCGATGAACGACGACGCCCGCGCGTTTCTCGACCGGCTGCTCACCACCCCCGGCACCAGCGGGTATGAGGAGCGGGTTCAGGCCGTCGTCGCCGAGTACGCCGCGGGTTGGGGGAAGGTCTCTACCGACTGGCACGGGAACCTGACGGCAGCGGTGAACGCCGGCAAAGATGGGTTGGGAACCGACAAGCTGCGGGTGATGCTCGCCGGGCACTGCGACCAGATCGGCCTGGTCGTGCAGCACATCGACAACGACGGCTTCCTGCGGGTCTCCGCCGTCGGCGGGTGGGACGTGCAGACGCTCATCGGGCAGGCCGTGGAGGTGCACGGCGCCCACGAAACCGTCGCCGGCGTGATCGCCCGGAAGGCGATTCACCTGCTGGGCGCCGAGGAGCGCAAGCAGGTGCCCGAGGTGAAGGACCTGTGGGTGGACCTCGGCGTCGAGGGCAAAGCCGAGGCCCTGGAACTGGTCGCGGTCGGCGACCCGATCACGCTGCGGCCGGGCTACCGGGCGCTGCGGGGCGGGCTGCTGGCCGGGCCCGCGATGGACGACCGCGTGGGCGTGTGGGTGGTGTTCGAAGCCGCCCGCCGGGCCGCCGCCCGGCAGTCTTCCAAGAACGGGGCGCAGGCGGCGATCTTCGCCGTCTCCACCGTGCAGGAGGAGATCGGCCTGCGGGGCGCCCACACCGCCGCCCACCGGATCGACCCGCACGTCGGCATCGCCGTGGACGTGACGCACGCCTCCGACTGCCCGACCGTGGAGAAGGGCGAGGTGGGCGACGTCCGCATCGGCCGCGGCCCCGTCGCCTTCCGGGGACCGAACATCAACACGCCGCTGTTCCGCAGCCTGACGAAGCTCGGCAAGGAGCACGACCTGCCGGTGCAGGTGTCGGCCCTCAGCCGCGGCGCCTCCAACGACGGCAACGCGATCCAGCTGACCCGCAACGGCCCGGCAACGGGCATCGTGGGCATCCCGCTGCGGTACATGCACAGCCCGGTGGAGGTGATCTCCATGGACGACCTCGACGCCGCCGCCGACCTGCTGTGCGAGTTCTGCCTGTCGCTGTCCGCTGACAGCGACTTCACCCCGGGCGTCGACCGCTTGTAGCGATCGGGCGGCAACCATTTCGGCTTGCGCGCAGGTTCGGAGAACCGGCCCGCTAACGAAACGGTTCGCTCCGCCTTCCCCCGGTACCCTGCCCGCCGAAACACCACCCAGCCGGAATCCGGACCGAACAGTACATGGCGATCCCCGAGCACCTCCGCGTCGACTTCCCCAACGACGCCCCCGAACTGAACGACGACGCGATCAAGGAGGAGATCTGCGAGATCGGCCGCCGCGTCTACCAGCGGGGCTACGCCGCGGCGAACGACGGGAACATTTCCGTCCGCGTCGGCGAGAACATGGTGCTGTGCAGCCCCACGATGATCTGCAAAGGGTTCATGACCCCCGAGGACATCTGCGGCGTGGACCTGGACGGCAACCAGATCTACGGCCAGCGCAAGCGGACCAGCGAGATCCTCTTGCACCTGTCCATCATGAAGAACCGGCCGGACGTGAAGGCCTGCGTGCACTGCCACCCGCCGCACGCCACCGCCTTCAGCGTCGCCGGCGAGCCGGTCCCACAGGGCGTGCTGCCGGAGGTCGAGGTGTTCCTCGGCGAGACCCCGTTCGCCCCCTACGAGACGCCCGGCGGGCAGGAGTTCGCCGACACCGTGCTGCCCTTCTTGAAGGGCACGAACCACATCATCCTGAAGAACCACGGCACGATCTCCTTCGGCCCCAGCCTGGAGGAGGCGTACTGGAAGACCGAGGTGCTGGACGCCTACTGCCGCATCCTGATGCTGGCCAAGCAGCTCGGCCCGATCGATTACCTCGCCGAGCGGCACACCCGCGAACTGCTGGAGCTCAAGCAGAAGCTCGGCTTCGACGACCCCCGGTTCCACTACCCGGACGCGGATCTCGTGGGAAACACCGCCTTCCGCGGCGTCTACGACGGCGACGCCGAAGGGCTGTATTCCCCCAAGGCGTTCAACCCCCCGCCGAAGTTCGGCCCGATCGGCAAACCGGCCGGCAAGAAGGCGGGCGACCTGCCCCCCACCCCGCCGCTGAAGGACGACCCCTACGTCACCGCGATCGCGGAGAAGGTCCTCGAACTGATGGCGAAGAACGGCGGCGGGAAGTCCGGGGCCAAGAAAGCCGGAGCGAAAAAGTCCGGCGGCAAGAAGCAATAAGGCCTCGCCGATGCCGTGGGACGACGATCCGGACGACTCCGGCGAAGACTTCGAGCCGTACGACGACGGGGCCGGGGAGGAGCTCCCCTGCCCGTCCTGCGGCGAGCCGGTCTACGAGGAGGCCGACGTCTGCCCGTCCTGCGGCGACTACATCACTCCCGGCCGACGACCTGCCGGAGCGAACGTGCCGCGATGGATGTTCGTGCTGGGGGTGATCGGCGTCCTCGGCACGATCTGGGCGTTGCTGATGCAGTAGGCGAGCGGTGGGCGTGAGCCCTCCGTGTCATCGAAGCCGAGTGAGTACACGGAGGGCTCACGCCCACCGCTCGCCTACGGTTCTCACCCGACCCGCGGGAACTTCAGGGTGAAGCAGGTCCCGCGGCCGAGGGCGCTTTCGACGCGGATGCGGCCGCCGTGGGCCTCGATGACGTCGCGGCAGAGCGGCAGGCCCAGCCCGCCGCCGCCGCCGGAGCCGTTGCCGAGCGTTTTCGTGCTGTAGAACGGCTCGAAGATGCGGGGCAGCGCCTCCCGCGGGATGCCGGCGCCGGTGTCGCGGACGCTGATCTCCGCGGTGCCGTCGGCGGCGTTGTCGGTCAGGGTGAAGGTCATCAGCCCGCCCTCCGGCATCGCCTGCCGGCCGTTGAGGATCAGGTTGACCAACACCTGTTGGACCTGCGGGACGCAAACGCTCGCCCGCGGATCGCCGCTCGCGTCGGTCTGGGTGCGGACGCGGTGCGCCTGCAGGTCCTTGCCGGTCAGGACGAGCACGTCCTCCAGCAGGCCGGCCAACCGCACGGTGTCCCGCCGCTCCTCGCCGCCCCGGGCGAACGACAGCAGCGACTCGCTGATCTTCGCGGCCCGCTCGCCGGCTTCGAGGATGCGGGTGAAGGCTTTCACGACGTGCGGGTCGTCGGAGCGTTTCAGCCCGATCTTGGCGTAGTTCAACGTCGTCATCAGGACGTTATTGAACTCGTGCGTGACGGAGGCGGACAGCTGCCCGACCGCTGCCAGCCGCTCCGCGTCGCGGAGGCGGGCCTTGAGGGCGTCGTTCTCCGCCCGCAGGGCCGCGGTCGCGTCCGGCCAGGCGGTCGCGGAGGCGCCGGCGGGGTCGACCGCGGGGTCGGCGGCGGGGGCGAGGGTCGTCATGGGGGGCCGGTCCGTCGGCGGGGGCGAAAGAGCGTGTCGTTCTCTTCGGCTCACTGATCGCCCCGTAACGCGGAGGCCCCGCGGGGCCTCCGCGTTCTGCGAAAACTCCCGCGGGCCGCGGGTCCGGGGGAAGGTTTGCGGGCGCCGGGTATGATGCCGCGTCCCGTTCTCCCCCCATGTCCCGCCCCCGCATGCCGCACTACGTCGGAGCGATCGCCTTGGTCCGCCGCGACGCCGCTGAGCCCGGCGATCGGGACGTGGCCGACCCCGCCCTCCGTAGCGAGTGGCTCTCCGTCTGGAACTCGGCCCAGGGCGTGCTCACTCTGCCGCAGGCCGAGAAGCTGGAGGGCGAAAGCTACCGCGACGCCCTGGTGCGGGAGGTCGCCTGGGCCGCGGGGCTGGACGGCGGCAAGGATTATCTGGTGAGCCACGCCCCGCGGGCGCACCTGCAGTTCGCCGACCAATGCGAGGGGCCGACGGAGGGGGACATCACGATCGTGCAGTTCTACCTCTGCGAACTGTTCCGCCGCGGTCGGGCGAAGCTGGAGGAGCGGTTGGCTTCGGAACCGGGGGCCGTCCGCTGGCTGACGGCCGGCGACCTCGAAGCCGGCGAGGCGGACGGCAAGCCGATCGCCTCCGCCCAACTCGCCCTGATGAAACGGGCCGACCTGATCCCCCCGCGCGAGGGCTGAACCGATGACCGTCGAAACGCCCCCGCCGGCGCCCGTCCGCCCGCCCACGGCCAAGCCCCTCTTTCGCTTTCACCCCCACACCTGGACGCTGTGGTTGATGGCGACCCCCCTGCTGATGGGGGCGGCGCTGTTCTTCGACTTCTTCCCCAGCGAGGGTCCGCCGGCCTTCGAGGCGCCGGGGCGCACGAGTGATGCCCCGGTGTTCAACCTCGGCTGGCCGATCGTCACCTCCCTGTACGCCCCGAACGCCGGCTTCCACCTCGGCCCGCTGGCGTGGCCGGTGTTCCTCACGCAGTTCCTGCTGTACCTCGCCGCCACCGGCGTGGTCTGGGCGTGGCGGCATTCGACAAAGGAGAATGATTCGTAACGCAGAGGCCCCGCGGGGCCTCTGCGTTACATCAATGTTCTCCGAACCAACCTGCTGTTCCCGGGTCTGCTTCGCCATGAACAACTCCCAGCTCCGCAAGCTCGGCGTGCCGGACTTTCTGATTGCCGAGGCCCTCGCCGGCATCCGCTCCGCGGCGGAGGCGAAGGAACTGCGAGGCTATAAGCTCAAGCAGTTCCTCCCGGCCCTGATGGAGAACCCGGCCGAGCACGCGGACGACCCGCACTTCGGCCCGCTGGCGACCGCGGTGATGACAGCAGAGGCCGAGGATCTCGCCCCGCCGCCGGAGCCGATCGGCTATCGGACCTGGGGCGACGATATCGACGCCGAGGCCCATAAGCAGATGCGGGAGGCGTGCAGCCTGCCCAGCGCCCGCGGCGCCGCGCTGATGCCGGACGCCCACCTCGGCTACGGCCTGCCGATCGGCGGCGTGCTGGGGCTGGAGAACGCCGTCGTGCCCTACGCCGTCGGCGTGGACATCGCCTGCCGAATTAAGCTGTCCGTGCTGGACGTGCCGGCCGGCTACCTCGAAGCGGTCCCGGACCGACTGGAGACCGCTCTCAATAAGGGCACGCGGTTCGGCGTCGGGTCCAGCTACGGCCGCAGCGGGCGGCAGCATCACCCGGTCATGGATCAGGACTGGTCCATCACCCGCATCACCCGGGAGAATAAGGACAAGGCCTGGGCCCAGCTCGGCAGCAGCGGGTCCGGCAACCACTTCGCGGAGTTCGGTCTGCTGACCCTCAATCAGCGGGACGAGGAACTTGGCCTGGAGAAGGGCGAGTACCTTGCCCTGCTCTCGCACTCGGGCAGCCGGGGGGTGGGGGCGGCGGTCTGTTCGACCTACTCCGCCATCGCCCGCAACAAGCTCGGCAAGCGGCAGCAGGAGCGGTTCGGCCGGCTGGCGTGGCTCGATATGGACTCTCAGGAGGGCCAGGAATACTGGGCCGCGATGAACCTGATGGGCGACTACGCCGCCGCGAATCACGCCGTGCTGCACAAAAACGTGATGGACCTGATCGGCGCCAAAGCGATCGCCGGGGTCGAGAACCACCACAATTTCGCCTGGAAGGAGACCCACGGCGGCAAGGAGATCTACGTGCACCGCAAGGGCGCGACCCCGGCGGGCGCCGGCGTGCTGGGCGTGATCCCCGGCAGCATGGCTGACCCGGCCTTCATCGTCCGCGGCAAAGGGAACGCGGAGAGCCTGGACAGCGCCTCCCACGGCGCCGGCCGCCGGATGAGCCGCACCAAGGCCAAGGCGAAGTACACCTTCGGCTCGGTCAAGAAGACGCTGGCGGAGCGCGGCGTGCGGGTGATCTCCGCCGGCAGCGACGAGGTCCCCGGCGTCTATAAAAACATCCGCCAGGTGATGGCCGCCCAGACGGACCTGGTGGACGTTGTGGCTCGGTTCGACCCAAGGGTCGTCAAAATGTGCGGCGACGGCAGCCGGGCGGAGGACTGACATCCTCGCCGGCGCCCCCCGGTTCGCCGTCGCCGTTAGGCGGCGCGAATTACCCTGAAACGCGCGCCGCCTAGCGGCGACGGCGAACCGGCGGGCGTCAGAGCGCGGCGATCAGCCGATCCACCTCCGCGTCGCTGGTGTAAATGTGCGGCGCCGCCCGGATGCGGTCGTGCCGGACGCGGACGACGACGCCCTCGGCCAGCAACCGCTTCGCGCAGGCGTCGCTGTCGCCGTCGGGCGGGGTGAAGGCGACGATCCCGCTGCGCCGGTCATAGCGGTGATTGCTGGCGACGGTGCAGGCGGCGTCGGTCAGGCCGTCGACGAGCCGGTCCGTCAGGGCGAGCAGCCGTTCGCCACGTTGTACCGGCGAAATCGGGGCGAGCAGATCAAGGCTCGCCGCCAGCCCGGCGACGCAGGCCGCGGCGTAGGTGCCGCCCTCGTAGCGGGCGGCGCTTTCCTTCAGGGAGAGGTCCGTCGAACCGAACGCCCCCGCCGTCGCTACGCTGTTCCAGCCGACCAACAGCGGCCGCAGGTCGTTGAGCCGTTCCTGCCGAATGAACAGCACGCCGGCGCCCTCCGGGCCGAGCAGCCACTTGTGACCGTCGGCACAGAGGAAGTCGATCGGCACGGCCTTCACGTCCAGCGGCAGGACGCCGAGGCCCTGGATCGCGTCCAGCAGGAACAGTGCCCCGGCGTCGTGGGCGATCTGGCACAGGTCCGCCGGGTCGTTCCGCCAGCCGGTCGCGTAGCCGACCCAACTCGCCGCCACCACCCGCGTGCGGCCGTCGCAGGCGTCGCGGACCTTCGCCGGGTCCAGCCGTTCGTCGGGAGCCTCCACCTCCCGCACCTCGACGCCGCGGGACGCCAAGTTCCGCCACGGCAGCAGGTTGGAGGGGAACTCGCTGGCCGGCACGACGACGTTGTCCCCCGGCCGCCAATCGATCCCCTCGGCGACCAGGCCGATGCCCTCGGTCGTGTTGCGGACGACGGCGATCTCGGATTCGGAGGCGTTCAGTAGTTCGGCGAAGCGGCCGCGGCAGCGTTCCGTCATCGCCCGCCACTTCGGCCAGTGGACGTCGCCGTGGTCGCGGAAGTCGGCGGCGTACTCCGCCATCGCCGCGGCGGCCGGGGCCGGCAGCGGGCCGACGGCGGCGTGGTCGAAGTAAGCGTACCGCTGCGTGACCGGCATCTGCTCGCGGAGGGCGGCGAAGGCGTCGTCGTTCATGCCGGCAGCTTACGACCTCCGCCCGCAGCGTCTCCCCTCTCCCTCAGGGAGAGGGGTCGGGGGTGAGGGTGACGCACGGTTCGCACGTCTTCGCTCTCTGCGGTGAGGCACCAGTGAACGGACCGTGAACAGCCTTCGGGTGCCGTTGCCCCCTCACCCCCGGCCCCTTTCCCCCAAAAGGGGGGAGAGGGGAGTCTCGCCGCTGTCGCGTTGCCCCCGTCGCGGTCGGCCCGGATGCTGGCGGCATGTCCGACGAATCTGCGCCGCCCTCCCGCGAGGATCTCTGCCTCCAATACCTCGACAGCCTGCCGTTCGAGCCGTATCCGGTGCAGGAGGAAGCCCTCCTCGCCTACTTCGAGCACGACCCCGGCGTGCTGGTCTGCGCCCCGACCGGCACCGGGAAAACGCTCGTCGCGGAAGCGGCCCTCTACGAAGCCCTGCACACCGGCAAAACGGCCTACTACACCACCCCGCTGATCGCCCTCACGGAGCAAAAATTTCAGGAGGTGCAGGACGCCGCCGAGCGCTGGGGCTTCCCGCGGGAGTCGGTCGGCCTCGTCACCGGCAACCGCAGCGTGAACCCGGACGCGACCGTGCTGGTCGTCGTCGCGGAGATTCTGGTGAACCGCCTGCTGGATGGCGAGAAGTTTGACTGGGACAACGTCTCCGCGGTGGTGATGGACGAGTTCCACTCCTTCGCCGACCCGGAGCGGGGGATCGTCTGGGAGCTGGCCCTCGCCCTGTTGCCGAAGCACGTGCGCTTGATGCTCCTCAGCGCCACGGTGGGGAACGCGGCGGACTTCGTGATGTGGCTGTCGAAGTCGCACGGCCGGTCGATCCGGCTGGTGCAGGGCACGGAACGGAAGGTGCCGCTCCAGTTCCATTGGACCGACGACGAACTGCTGCCGGACCTCACGGAGTCGATGGCCGACAACGACGACCCCGGCACCAACAACCCGCACCGCCGCACGCCGGCGCTGATCTTCGTGTTCAGCCGGGACGAGTGTTGGAGCATCGCCGAGACGCTGAAGGGCCGGCACCTCATCAGCGACGGGCTTCGCAAAGAACTGGCCGCTGCCCTGGAGGAATACGACTTCACCACCGGGGCCGGGCCGAAGCTCAAGCCGATTTTGCTCCGCGGCGTCGGCGTGCACCACGCCGGGGTGCTGCCGAAGTACAAGCGGGCGGTAGAGGAGTTGTTCCAACGGCGGTTGCTGAGCGTCGTCGTCTGCACGGAGACGCTCGCAGCGGGGATGAACCTGCCGGCCCGGTCCGTGGTGCTGACCACCCTGCTGAAGGGCCCTCCGGGGAAGAAAAAGGTGGCGGACGCCAGCGGCGCCCACCAGATGTTCGGCCGGGCCGGGCGGCCGCAGTACGACGATCAGGGTCACGTCTACGCGTTGGCCCACGAGGACGACGTGAAGATCGCCCGCTGGGACGCCAAGCACGACCTCGCTTCGCTGGAGCAGTCGAAGGATCCGAACATCCTCAAGATGGCCAAGCGGCTTAAAAAGAAGCGCCCCAGCCGCAATCCGAAGACGCAGTACTGGAACGACGACCAGTTCCAGAAGCTGATCGCCGCCCCGCCGGGCAAGCTGGCCAGCAAGGGCCGTCTGCCCTGGCGCCTGCTGGCCTATCTGCTGAATCGGAACCCAGAGGTGGAGGCCGTGCGGGCCTTCGTCCGCAAGCGGTTGATGGACGAGGGCCGGGTCGAGGGGCAGCTCAAGGAGCTGGACCGGATGCTGCTCACGCTGCATCACGGCGGGTTCGTGGACCTCGAACCGGAACCCCCGGCCCGCGAGACGCCCAGGCCCGCCGCCGCGGCGGCGGAGCAGAACGAACCGGAGCCGGAGCCCGAACCGGAACCGGCCGGCGGCGGGATGCTGGGCGGGTTGCTCAGCGAGGCGCTGGAGGAGGCCCGCGAGGAGGCTGACGAGCCGGCGAAGAAGGACACCCCGCTCGCCAGGGCCCGCCGCAAGGAGGCCGGGGAGCCGGAGCCGTCCGACGAACCGGAGCGCTACTCCCCCGAGCGGGCCGTGCCGACCGAGAAGGCCGCCCAGCTCACCGCGTTCCGCACCGTGAACCCGGTGTTCGGGTCATGGTTGCTGACGATCCTGGGCAAAGCCGAGCGGGAGGAATGGCTCCAGATCCTCGAATCGACCCTGGAGTTCCCCGGCAGCACGGCCCGCAGCGTGCGGGTGCCCCAGCCGGACTTCATGCCGCCCGGCTCCCTCGCCACCGAGTATGTGGACCCGGAACTGATCGCCCGCGGCGTGCTCTCCCCGGAGGAACTGTACCCGGCCTCCATCGAGGACGACGAGAACCGCCTCGCCAACGACTGGGAACGCAAATTCGCCCCGACGCTGGCGGAGAAGGTCGATCTGCTGTTCCGGCACGAATACCCGCACGTCGACGATCAGCACATCCGCTCCGTCTGGTGCGCCGGGGACCTGCTGAAGCATGGGGCGAACTTCGACGACTACGTCACCGCCCGCGGCCTGCAAAAGCAGGAGGGCTGCGTGTTCCGCCACTGCCTGCGGCTCGTGCTGCTCTGCGGCGAGTTCGCCCGCCTCACCCCGGACGGCCTCGACCCGACCGAGTGGCGCAACGAACTGAAGGACGTCGCCCGCCAACTGACGCTCGCCTGCCGGGCCGTGGACCCGCAGACGACGGAGACGGAACTCGAAACCCTCACCCACGGCGGCGAAGCGGGCGACGACGACTTCGGGCTGGGGCTGTTTGAGTAGGTGCTTGCGTCACTCCCCTCGCCCCCTTTTGGGGGAGAGGGGCTGGGGGTGAGGGGGCAACGACGCCCGCTGCCCCTTCACGGCCCGCCTCCTCACCGGCCCGTCGCCGCAGGAGCGAAGACGTGCGAACCGTGCGTCACCCTCACCCCCGGCCCCTCTCCCTGAGGGAGAGGGGGGAAAGGGCGCCCCCTCACCCCCGCACGCCGATCACGATCCGCGGCAACCCGTCGCTGTCTTTGACGATCCGCACGCCGCCGAACCCCGCGTCGCGCAGCAGGCCGGACACGGCCTTCGTCTGGTCGGCGGAGACCTCCAACATCAGCGAGCCGCCCTCGGCCAGATGGGCGGGGGCCTCGGCGACGATGCGGCGGACGTGATCTAGCCCGTCGGCACCGCTGAGCAGGGCGAGCTTCGGCTCGTGGTCCCGCACGTCGGCGTCCAGCCCGTCCCATTCGTCGTCGCGGACATAGGGCGGGTTCGACAGGATCAGGTCGAACGGTTCGCTCCCCCCCTTGCCGAACGAACCGGGCACCGCGGCGAACAGATCCCCGCCGGCGAGCGTCACGCGGTCCTCCAGGCCGTGCGTCTGCACGTTCTCCTTGGCGACCGCGAGGGCGTCGTCAGACAGGTCCGTCGCCAGCACCTGCGCCCCGCGGTGCCCCGCAGCGACGCTCACCGCCATGCAGCCGCTCCCGGTGCACAGGTCCAGCACGCGGGGGGCGTCCAGTGGCTTGGCGGCGTCCAGCGCCTCCATCACCAGCGATTCGGTCGCCGGGCGGGGGATCAGCACGTGCCGGTTCACCGCGAACCGCTTGCTGAAGAACTCCCGATAGCCCACCAGGTACGCGACCGGCTCCGCGTTCGCCCGCCGCTTCACGAGGTCCCGCATCGCGGCCCGTTCGTCGTCCGTCAGCGGCTGGGCGAACTTCACGTAAAGCTGAATCCGCTCGCAGCCCAGCACCTTCGCCAGCAGAATCTCCGCTTCCAACCGGGGCGAGTCGCTGCCCTTCTTCTTCAGGAAGCCGGCGGAGGACTCGAGGATCGCCTTGACGGTCCAGACCTTCTCGCCGCTGGACGAATCGCTGCCCTCGTTGGCGGTGGTCATGGGAGCGGTCTGCGTCGTCACGGGGCGTTCCTTCGGCGGGGGCGACGAAGTGTAGGCGGCGCCTAAGCCGGACGCATGCGTCCGGCTTAGGCGCCCGCAACCGTCACTCGTCCGGCCGCACGCTGACCTGCAACGCGGAGAGCATCCGGGTGATCTTCGCCTCCTTCTTGCTGATGCCCGGGACGTTCTCCAGCACGATCGCCCGGGGTTCGTCCTTGGGGTGCAGGATGAGCGTGCCGCTGCGGAGCAGGAACCACTCGAAAACGTCGTTGATCTCCTTTTCGATCTTCAGATTCGGGGCGCTGTACCGCTTCAGGTTCGACAGGGCCCCGTGATGATGGAGCAGTTCGTTCGGCCGCACCTCCCAGTAGTCGAATCGGGTGGAGAGGAAGATGAACAGGAACAGGGTTCCGAGGACGCCGCTGAACGTCCAGAAGAAGGCCGCGTTGGCGAACGGCTTGATGCGGGCCAACACGTCGAACGCCGCCGGGAACCAGTCCGGGCGGGCGGTGTTCAGCAGGATCAGGCCCATTCCCACCCCGAACAGCAGGAAGAACAGCGTCAGGCTGGCGGTGCGGGGAAAGTCGAAGGAGAGCACCACCAGGTTCAGCGTGAACAGCCCCAGCCAGGCGGCGGTGACGATGTGCGTCGTCACGGTTTCGGCCGGGGAGACCGTCAGCCAGATCGCCGCGATCAGCGACGCGAACAGCGTCGGATACAGCAGGATCGCCTTGGGATAGGGAACCAGTTTGACGCTGTCCGGCACGCCCGGGGGGGCGTTCACCGGCCGGGGGGCGACGGGGTCGGCGGAGTCGGTCATGGCGCGGCGGAGCAGTCGATCGGACGGGCGGCCCAGCTTCGGAGAGACGCCGGCGGGGGGCCCGGCCGACGTTCCGGCGGGGTCCGGCGGCGGGGCGGGCGGGGTGAGTGTCGTCATCGGGGGGGCGTTTCGGTAGCGAGTGGGAGGCGGTCGGCCGGTCGCTGACCGGGGGAACGTCGCCGCGGGGTGGGCGGTTCACCCCCGGATTCGCTACCGTCGATCCGTTCTCCCGCCGCCCGATTCGCCCTGGCCGCCGCGATGTCCGATCCGATCGCCCCCCCCTCCCGCCGTTCGCTGCTGTCCCGCCGGGCCGTGCTGAAGGGCGCCGCCGCGGGCGCCGCGGTCGGTCCCTTCGTCGCCGGCCCCCTCGTCGCCGGCCGCCGGGCCGCCGTCGCCCAGGACGGCACGGTGCGGCCGGACGCCCTCACCGGCCGCGAAGCCGTCGACGCCGCGGCGACCGGCGGCCCCGGCGCCGGCCCGCACCCCGGGGTGATCGTCCGGCAGTGGGAGCCGCGGAACCTCGAGTACCCCCTGCCGAGCCTCTCCGGGCCGCTCACGCCGACGAACCAGTTCTACGTCCGCAGCCACTTCGACGTCCCGCCGGCGGACCCGAAGACCTGGACGCTGACCGTCGGCGGGATGCCCGGCGAACCGGGCGGCGGGCTGGGCGACGTCCGCATCTCCCCCCGCACCTTCACCCTCGCAGAGTTGGAGGTGTTGGGCACTGAGGAGAAGACCGTCACGATGGAGTGCGCCGGCAACGGCCGGATCTTCCTCGTCCCCAAGCCGAGCGGTCTGCTGTGGGAGACCGGTGGCGTCGGGACCGCGGTCTGGAAGGGCACGCCGCTGCGGAAGGTGCTGGAAGCCTGCGGCTATCCCACGGCGGAGGCCCGCCAGGATTCGGACCGGAACCACGTGATGCTCCAGGGCGCCGACCACGGCAAGCTGTCCGCCTACCCGGCCCCGCTGCACTACAACCGCGGCCTGCCGATCGCCAAGGCGCTCGACGACGTGCTGCTCGCCACGCACATGAACGGGGAGCCCCTGCCCCCCCACCACGGCTATCCGCTGCGGGCGATCGTCCCCGGCTGGTACGGCGCCGCCAGCGTGAAGTGGCTTGACCGCGTCACGGTCACGAACGAACCGGACAACGGCTTCTTCAGCACGTTCGACTACGCCATCTTCAAACGCACCCCCGCCGGCGAGCAACTCGTGCCGCTGACCGGGATGCAGGTGAAGAGTTCCCTCGCCCGCCCGGCCCGCGGCGAACGGGTGAAGGCCGGCGAAGCCTACGTCTGCCGCGGCGCCGCCTGGGCCGGCGAGCGGGCGATCGCCAAGGTCGAGTTCTCCTCCGACGGCGGCGAAACGTGGGCTGAAGCGAAGCTGGTCGACGAGCCGCAGCCGCTGGTCTGGACCCGTTGGCGGTTCGATTGGACCCCGCCGCAGGCCGGTTCCTACACCCTGATGAGCCGGGCCACCGACAGCGCCGGCGAGACCCAGCCCGCCGAACACGACCCGCTCCGCCGGGCCTACATGGTGAACTTCACCGTCCCGGTCGGCGTGGAGGCGGTGGGTTAGTCGCTCTCTTCAAGAGAGCGGCTAACATCGGGTCGTCATGGAACTGTCCGCTCTCGCCGCCCGGGTGCTGCTGTCGGCGGAGATCGACCGCAAACTGCGCCCGCCCCGCGGGCCGTTGACCGACGAAAGCCCCGGCTCCGCGGTGCGCGTCGCCCTGCCCGCCCGGCCGCGGGGGCTGCGGTTCCGCTATCGGAAGAACGGCCCGAAGCTGCCGCGGGGCGACGCCCTGCGGGACCGCGGCCGGCGGGGCGTCGCCCACCACATCCTCGCCAATCACGAGTTGCAGGCCGCCGAGGTGATGGCCGCCGTGCTGCTGGCCTTCCCCCGGGCCCCGGCGGCGTTTCGGGCGGAGTTGGGGGCGATCTTGTGCGACGAACTGCGGCACACCCGCATGCACCTCGCCCGGGCGGAGGCCTGCGGCACGCGGTTCGGCGATCACACGGTCAACGGCCACGTCTGGCGGAGCGCCGCCCGGTTTCGGGACGAGGCGGAGTACCTCTGCGTGCTTCCGCTGGTCTTCGAGGCCCGCAACCTGGACGAGTCGCTGGAGCTGGCCGCCCTGTTCGACGCCGCCGGCGACCCGAAGGGGGCCGGGGTGATGCGGGCGATCCACGAGGATGAGATCGAACATGTCGCCTTTGGCCTGCGGTGGCTGGGGCGGTTCGCCCCGGCGCCTGCCGGAGGGACGGGGGACGAGTTCGACGTGTGGGCGTCGCGGCTGGAGATGCCGAATCAGCCGGCCCGGGCGGTGGGCCGCACGTTCCTCGAACCGCCGCGGCGGGCGGCGGGGATGAGCGACGCCTTCCTCGCCAAGCTCCGCCGGGCGGCGGCGGCGGCGGCCGACGGGAGCGCCTCCTGAGCCGGCGGATCGTTCAGCCCGGAGATTTCTCTCAAGTTTTGCGCTGACGAATCACCGCCGCTCAAACTACATAGGGGGCGTGTCCGCCCGCACCGCCACGCTGCCGCTCTTCCCGGTCGCCCCGGCCACTGCCGTCGACGACGGGCGGATGCCAGGGTTCGAACGGGTGCGGGCGGCGGCGATGCTGCTGGTCGTCGCCTTTCACGCCGCCCTGCCGTACGCCTGCGGCGAGTTGCCGGGCCTGCTGTGGACCGTGCCGGTCGGCGAGGAGAGCGCCGGCCTGCTGGCGGACCCGCTGTTCTGGACGGCGGAGGCGATCATCATGCCGCTGTTCTTTGGCATGAGCGGTTTCTGGAGCGCCCGGCTGGGTCAACGGGGAGACGTCGCGGGATTCGTCTCCGGTCGGGTGCGGCGGGTGTTCGTGCCGCTGGTCGTGGGCGTCGCCACGGTGGTGACCGCCTCGCTGGTGATCTGGGTCGTCTCGCTGCCCCTCACCGGCCGGCTGAGTTGGGACGAGTTCCGCGAGTTGGACCTGCCGGGCTCCATCGAAGACGTGCTCTGGGGGCCGTCGCACCTCTGGTACTTGCAGTTTCTCTTCCTCTGGGCCCTGTTCCAAATCCCGCTGGACGCCCTCGCCGCCGCCGCGGATCGGGGCGAGGAACCGCTTGTCGCGCGGGTTCTCGGCCGGCTGGATGCGATCATGCGGACCGGCTGGCGCTGGACGCTGCCGACCGCGGGGTTGGCGGTCGTGTTGGCGGTCGAGCCGGAGATTTATCTCGGCTTCCAGCACCAGTGGTTCCCGCACCCCGCGAAGTTCCTGCATGCGGGCGTGTGCTTCCTGTTCGGCTGGCTCTGCTGGCGGAACCGGGCCTCGCTGGCGACCGCCGGGTCGACGTTCCTCCCCCTGACGCTCGCCGCCGCGGCCGCGGCCGTCCCGCTGGTGCTGACGGTCCGCGAAGCGGTCCTCCGGGACGGCTCGGAGCGGGGCTTCGTCCTGCCCGCGGCCCTGTGCGCCGGTCTGGCGACGACCGCGGCGCTGGTGCACGGCGCCAGCTCCCGCCGGCCGGCCGGGAGGATCGTCACGGCGTTGGCGGGGGCGTCGTTCTGGATTTACATCGTCCATCAGCCGTTGGTCGGTTCGCTGCATCTGGGCCTGTGGTTCGTCGACGCCCCGCCGGACCTGGAGTTCGCCGCCGTCTTCTGCGTGGCGCTGGGGCTGACGTGGGCGGCCGAACCGCTCTCCCGCCGCACCCGCTGGGGGCAGTTGGTGACGGGCCGCTCCCGACCCGCCGCGGACTCCGTCCTGCCGACCGCCGAACCGCAGCGTCGCGTCGCCTGAACCGACTCTTCGCTCTTCGTTCCCCCGCCCGACCCCCGTCCGGGTTGCGGTTTCGCGACCGCGGAATATCCTGATGACCCCGCGCTTCCGGCCGACGCCCTGCTGATTCGATGAAAAAAGACATCCACCCCGACTACCGCCCGGTCGTGTTCCGGGACACCAACAGCGGCGAGGAGTTCCTCACCCGCTCCACGATGGCGTCCAAGGAGAAGACGACCTTCGAAGGCAGCGAATACCCGCTGGTGAAGGTGGACATCTCCAGCACGTCGCACCCGTTCTACACGGGTAAAATGAAGTACGTGGACAGTGCCGGCCGCGTCGAGAAGTTCCAGAAGAAGTACGCCAAGTTCGCCAAGAAGAAGCCGGCCGGCGAAGAAGCGCAGCAGCCCGTCGCCGCGGAGTAGCGCCGCGACTCGTCGCCCGGGCCGTGATCGACGGCCCGGGCTTTTTCATGCGCCGACCGTCGGGTCCGCTGTGCGGGCCGTCTTTCGCCGCCCCACCCGATTCGCACACGGTCCGCAGAGCGGACCCTACGGCCCATGTTCCCCTCCCTCGAACAGAAACTCGTCCGCTTCGAGGAGCTGGAACGGCTGCTCCAGAGCCCGGACATCACCTCCGACATCGATCGGATGATCGAGCTCCAGCGGGAGCACGGCGGCCTGCAAAAGGTTGCGATTCCCGTCCGGGCCTATCACGAACTGGAGGAGAACCTCGCCGCGGCCCGGGAGATGGCCGAGGAGGAGACCGACGCCGAGGCCCGGGCCTACGCCGAGGCCGAGGTGCACGAACTGGAGTCCCAGCGAAAGAAGATGGCCGCGGAGCTGGAAGAGCTCGCCGCGGCCGGCGACGCGGCGACGCGCGGTTCGCTCATCATGGAGATCCGCAGCGGCGCCGGCGGCGACGAGGCCGCCCTGTTCGCCCGCGACCTGTGGGAGATGTACCGCAGCTACTGCGAGACCAAGGGCTGGAAGATCGAAGTGATCGACAGCAGCACGACGGACCTCGGCGGGTTCCGCGAACTAACCTTCAGCGTCACCGGCGACGGCGCCTTTTTGAATCTGCAATTCGAATCCGGCGGCCACCGGGTCCAGCGGGTGCCGGAGACGGAAACGCAGGGCCGCGTGCACACCAGCGCCGCCACCGTCGCCGTGCTGCCCGAGGCCAGCGAGGTGGAGGTGACGCTCGACCCGGAAGATTTGCAGGTCGACACCATGCGGGCCGGCGGGCCGGGCGGGCAGAAGGTAAATAAAACGGAGTCCGCCGTCCGCATCACCCACATCCCCAGCGGGCTGGTGGTGAAGATTCAGGACGAAAAATCCCAGCACAAGAACCGCGCCAAGGCGATGCGCGTGCTCCGCAGCCGGTTGTTGGAACTGCGCGAGTCCGAGGCGAACGAGGCCCGGGCCGAGTCCCGCCGCACCCTCATCGGCTCCGGCGACCGCAGCGAGCGGATTCGCACCTATAACTTCCCCCAGAACCGCATCACCGACCACCGCATCGGCCTGAGCATCCACAAGCTCGACCAGGTGATGCAGGGGAACCTCGAAGAATTAATCAGCGGCCTGCTGGAATACGACCGCCAGGAACGCCTCAACGCCCCGGCGTGAGCCCGATCGCGAGGCGGTCCGTTCCGTCCCGGTCGGTCTTGGGGTAGTCAGTCCCGTGTCGGGGCGCTGCGGCCTTCCGCTTTCGTCTTCTGAAGAAGCGATTGCATCTCCTCCACAACCTCCGACTCCACGTCCGCCAAGTCGTCCCGCTGCCCGGGATCCTTTTCCAGATTGTAGAGGGAGAACCGGGCCTCCGGCGCCGGTTCGGGGAGCTGATACTCCCGGAGTTGCGGGTGACCGGCGTAGTCGTTGCCGCCGGAGCCGGGGTGGTCGAGGTACGCCCAATCGCCGCGTCGCAACGCCAGCGTCCCCCGGCCGCGGAACCCCTGCACGAGCAGGTAGGGACGGACCGGGTTGTCCGAGGGCTCCGACGACAAGACGGGCAGCAGGCTGAAGCTGTCCTCCGCGGCATCGTTCGGCAGTTCATAGCCGACGATCTCCGCGGCGGTCGCCATCACGTCCGTCAGCGAGACGAGTGCGTCCGAGACGGCGCCCGGCGCGACCCGCCCCGGCCAGCGGACGAGGAACGGCACGCGGTGGCCGCCTTCCCAGTTGTCCCGCTTCACGCCCCGCCACGGGCGGGCGCCGTCGTGGTCGTGGTCGTGCCGCATGTGATACACCGAGGGGACCTCCGGCCCGTTGTCGCTGGTAAACAGCACCAACGTGTCGTCCGCCACGCCCAGTTCGTCCAACGTCGTCATCAATTCGCCGACGACGTCGTCCAGTTCGAGGATAAAGTCGCCGTGCGGGCCGGCGCCGCTTTTCCCTTTGTATTGGTCCGCCGGGAACGAGGGCAGGTGCACCGCCTGGGCGGAGTGAAACAGAAAGAACGGCCGCTCCGGGGTCTCGGCGACGTGTTCCCGCAGGAACGTCCGGCTTCGCTCCAGAAACTCGAGGTCGACGGTTTCCAGGTCGAAGTCCGAGGCCTGCAAACCGCGGCGGTTGTCGAGGGAGTAGTCGTGATTAGGGAGCGTCGACTTGTCGAGCAGGCCGGTCGGGGGAACCGGGATGCGGGCGCCGTCGATGTAGGCGTACAGCCAGTCCGTCGTGGGACAGCAGGCGGTTCCGAAGAACGAATCGAACCCGCAATCGAGCGGTCCGCCGTCGATGCGGCGGTCGTGGTCGATGCGGCGGACGCCCTCGGGACCGCCGTCGTGAATCGGGGCGCCCGCTTCGTCATAGAACGTCAGCCCGAGATGCCACTTCCCCACGCAGGCCGTCGTGTAGCCCTCCTGCCGGAGCATCTCCGGGAGGGTGAGTTTGCCCGGGGCGATCAGCGACGGCCCGCCGGCGCCCGAGAATACGCGGCCGCCGTTCGGCACGCGGAACGGCATCTGGCCTGTCAGCAGCCCGTACCGCGTGGGCGTGCACACGGTGCACGGGGCGTGGGCGTCGGTGAACCGCATGCCCTGCGCGGCCAGCCGATCCAGGTGCGGCGTCGCGATGCGGGACTCCGGATTGTAGCAGCCCACGTCCCCGTACCCGAGGTCGTCCGCGAGGATCACCAGGACGTTCGGTCGCTCCTCCGCCGCTGCGGCGACGGTCCCCGCCCAGGCGACCGCCCACAGCGAGGCGGCCAGCCCGAGCGACCGGAGACGGCGGAAGCGGCAATCTGCGGGGTCGTTCATGCCCCCATCAGAACCGCCGCCGCCGCCGGTCGCCAGCGATTCTGAGCCGTTCCGGCAGCCGTTTCGCGGCTCGCCCGCCAGATCGGGGAGCGTTCCCCAATCGCCACGGACGGGAACGCACCGAAGGCCCCGACACGCCGCCTCAGAGGCTCCGCACGAAGTCGCCGACGCCGTTTAATAACATCTGCGTGGCGAGCAGCACGAGGATCATCCCCATCAGCCGTTCCAACGCCCGGGCGCCCCGCCGGCCGACGACGGCGAGGATCTTCGGCGAGCCCACCAGCAGCACAGTCGTGCCCAGCCAGGCGAGCAACAGGGCCGCGGTCCATTCGAGCATGTGATCCGGCTCCTTGGACCGAAACAGCAGCAGCGCCGCGATCGTCGAGGGGCCGGCGATCAGGGGGACGGCCAGCGGCACGATGAACGGGTCTTCAATTTCCGTTTCGACGTTCGCGTCCCCGCGGCCGGGGAAGATCATCCGCAGCGAAATAATGAACAACAGCACCCCGCCGGCGATATTCAGCGACGTCTCCGTCAGCCCGAGGAACGCCAGGATGGCATTCCCCGCGAACAGGAACCCCAGCAGGATGCCCAGTGCGATCACCAGTTCCCGGGCGACGACCGCCGTCCGACGCTCCGGCTCCAACTTCGAGAGCACCGCGTTGAAGACCGGCACGTTCCCCAGCGGATCCATAATCAGAAACAGCGTGACCGCGGCCGAGGCGATGTCGTTCCAGTCCACTGTCCTGCCCTGAATGAGCGGCGCATCCCCACTGCGGAGCGCCCGGCCAGATCATACCCGCCTGCGGATCGCCCCGCGGCACCCAGTGGAGCGGGTCCAGTTCTCACCGCACGAGGCCGAGGGCGAACAGCGAGAGGTACGCCCCGAACGCCGCCACCACCGCCCCCATCGTCCGGGCGTAGAGCGGCGGGACCGTCGTGCCCCGGCGGAGCCGGACGGTCCCCGTGCGGGGCCCGAGGTATCGGCCGGTGACCAGCATAAACAGCCCCCAGGCCAGGATCGCGAGCGCGAGAAGGGCGAACTCCCAACCGAGCGGCGGGTTCACGGCGGCGGGGTGGGCTCTAAGTTCCGACCAACGGCACTTGCCCCTGTGGAAGCGGCCCCAGAGTTCATCTCATGGGCGTCCTGTCCGGGACTTGAAGGGCCCTTCGGAACTTGCACAGGCAAAGCCGCCAGCAAGCCGCCGATCCCTTTCATCATCCAGTGTAGGCGGACGACGCCGTAGCCCGCCGTATAGACCCGGTACCACTGCATGGACGGTGAATAGTCGCAGCCGGTCACCGCGGAAACCGGGATCACCCGATCACGCCTCCACGGTGAACTGGTGAGCAGAAACTCACCGTCCAAGGCGACCCGCACGAAAAACGCCTCCAAGTGGAGGATGAGAATTAACGCCGCGAACAATCCCGCCATTCCCATCGCGGCCCAGTAATCCTGTCCTCGCAGCGTCAATCCGACGAACAATACGCCCCCGACAGTCAGCAACCATCCGACGCGAACGAACCATTTGAGTGCGTCGGCGTATTCAGCGACGCCGGCCTGAGCTGTCCTCGACTCACGCCGCACCAGCCAGTAGAGGCCCGCTAGAAACATCCACGTCACAACGGTGATGATGGACTGTTCAACCATTGGCGGGTCGCTTCCGAAGCTTAGAACCGCGACCGTCAGGGAGCCGGCTCCCTGACGGTCGCGGTTCTTCATTTATCTGCGGTCACTCGCCGGCAGCGGTGGTGACGACGTCCATGAAGCCCTTGAGCTGCTTGCTGCGGATCGGGTGTTGCAGCTTGCGGACGGCCTTGGCTTCGATCTGGCGGACGCGTTCCCGCGTCACCTTGAAGATGCGGCCGACCTCTTCGAGGGTGTAGGTGTAGCCGTCGCCCAGGCCGTAGCGGAGCTTGATGATCTCCCGCTCGCGGTAGGTCAGGGTCTTCAGGACGACGTCGATCTTGTCCTTCAGCATCTCCGTCGTGGCCGCGTTGACCGGGCTGTCGGAGCTTTCGTCCTCGATAAAGTCGCCGAAGTAGCTGTCCTCGCTCTCGCCGACCGGGCGGTCCAGGGAGATCGGGTGACGGCTGATCTTCATCACCCGCTTCGTCTCCTCAAGGGTGATGCCGGCGGCCTCGGAGGTCTCCTCCATGGTCGGCTCGCGGCCGAACTCCTGCAGCAGGGCCTTGGCCACTTTGCGGAGCTTGGACATCGTCTCGATCATGTGCACCGGGATGCGGATCGTGCGGGCCTGGTCCGCGATCGCCCGGGTGATCGCCTGGCGGATCCACCAGGTGGCGTAGGTGCTGAACTTATAACCGCGGCGGTACTCGTACTTATCGACCGCCCGCATCAGGCCGGTGTTGCCTTCCTGGATCAGGTCCAGGAACGACAGCCCGCGGTTGCGGTACTTCTTGGCGATGGAGACGACCAGCCGCAGGTTGCCGCCGGACAGCTCCCGCATCGCCTGCTCGTAGGCGCCGAAGCGGTGGCGGATCAGCCGGCACTTCGCCTTAAGCCCTTCGGGGGTCTCCAGGGTCATATTCTGTAAATCTTCCAGCTCGCGCTGGAGGTTCGCCCGCTCCTCGGCGGCGCTCTTCAAATTCTTGAGCTTGCCCATCTGGCGGACGATCGCCTGCATGCGTTCGTCGATCTGCTCCAGCCGCTTCATGATCGGGATGATCTTCTGCGTGCGGAGGCTCAATTCCTCCACCAGCACGGTCATCTTCCGCTTGCGGCAGTCCCAGCTGTGCTTGGCCTCGGCCTTTTTCTTGTCGGAGGACTTGGGGTCCATCATCACATGGAAGTCCGCCTCGTTCTGCCCCTCGAAGGCGCGGAGCGTCTTCAGGTTGTGCGGCATCCGGCCCTGGATCTGGGTCTTCTCCAGCCCCTCGGTGACGGAGACCTTAATGGTGCGGTCGAAGGGGAGGTTGCCCTCGTTGACTTTTTCCAACATCGCGATGCATTCCCGCATCGCGTACTCGCTGCTGACGAACTCCCGGCGGAACCGCTTGCGGGTGATCTCGATCGTCTTGGCGAGGTAGATCTCCTCCTCGCGGGTCAGCAGGGGGATCTCGCCCATCTGGGTGAGATACATGCGGATCGGGTCGTCGATCTTCTTGCCGCTGTCGTCGCCGATCAATTCCTTCGGCTTGCGGTGGGCCTTGCGGGCCCGCTCCGGCGTGGGGAGGCCGACTTCAAACTCGTGCTTGATGTCGATCCCGTGGGCGTCCAAGGCCTCCAACAGGTGATCGAGCTTTTCCGGGTTCGGGGCCTCATCCGGGAGATAATCGTTGACCTGCCGATACAGCACCCACCCCTGCCCGTCGCCGCCCTGCTCCTGGGCAATCTCGACGAGGGCGTTGATGTCTTCTTTAAGCTGGTGCATGAGGATTCTCCGGGGCGGGGTTCAATAAAGCCCGTCGCAAACGCGGCGGGGGCAGGGCGGCGGGAGGACGAAAAAAACGGGATTGAAAACGAGTCCGGCGCGGGGCCGGGGAAGGTTCGGGCTAGCCGGGACGAGCGTGTCGGGCGGCGTGCAGGTCCGCCTGACGGCGGAGCAGGGCGCGGGTGGCCTCGTCGAGTCCGCCGGCGGAGACCGGAGCGTGGGCGAGGTCGGCCCGCTGTCCGCGAGCCTGCCGGGCGCGTCGCCGGCGGGTGATCGCCGACAACGCCAACGCGAGCAGCGGCGGCACGCCGCCGGCCGCGTGATGAGCGGGGGTCCCCTCCTGGGAGCCGTCTTCGCGACGAACCGCGTCGCGGGCCGTCGTGGCCGCGCCCGCCGCAAGTCCGTCGGCAGAAAAGGCTGCACGTCGCGTGCCGGACTCCACGAGCCCGCCGGCGACCGTGCCGTCCAACCGACCGCGGAGTTGCTGGGCGTCGGCCTCGGCCATGAGGGCGACGGCGAAGCGTTTGAGCGGCGAATCCCCCTGCGGGGCCGCGGCGTTCAGCACGCCGGGCAGGGTGACTTCGCCGTCCAATTCCTCGGCGTCCTCGCACAGTTCGAACAGCCGCCGCAGGCCCGGGTGCCGCAGATCGGCGGAGCCGACGACGGCGTGGGCCGCGGGGAACAGGTCCGGCCGCGTGAGTAAGATTTTCAGCAGCTCGGCCTCGGCGAGTTCGTCGCCGGTCGGCTTGGGAACCGGCGGCTCCTGCGGGCGACGCTGTTCCGGCGGCGGCTCGGGCTCGAAGCGGCGCGGCTGGGCCGAGGGGGCCTTCAGGTCGGCCCGCAGGCGGCGTTCGGGCACGCCGAAGCGTTCGCTGGTCCGCATCAGCACGAGGTCGCCCCGCCGCGTCCCGGCGAGGCCGGGGTCGGTGCGGAGCAGTTCGAGCATCTCCTTCGTGGCCGCGTCGCCGGCCTGCAACGCGTCCCCGCCGTGGCGGGCGGTCACGCGGGAGAGTTTGAAGTCAAGGGCTTCCGGGGCGTCGGCGACGAGCTTGCCGAACTCCTCCGGCCGTTCGGACACGAAATCCGCCGGATCGGTTCCCGCGGGGAGCGTCAACACGCGCAGGTCGACGCTTTCGGCGAGCAATTTTTGCAACGCCTTCTCGGCGGCGTCCTGCCCGGCCCGGTCGCCGTCGAGGACCAGCACGATGCGATTGGTGAACCGCCGCAGCACGCCGACGTGCTCCTTGGTGAGGGCGGTGCCCAGCGTGGCGACGACGTTGGGGTAGCCGGCGTGGTGCAGGGCGAGGGTGTCTGTGTAACCCTCCACGACCAGCGCGGTGTCGCAGGTCGGCTTGCGGATCTCGTCCCGGGCCACGTCCAGGCCGTACAGCACCTTCGACTTGTGGAAGAGGACGCCCTCGGAACTGTTGATGTACTTGCCGCCGAAGTCGTCGCCGGGGAGTTGACGGCCGCCGAAGGCGATCGTGCGGCCGCGTTCGTCGCGGATCGGAAAGATGACACGCCCGGGGAACAGCGGATGGTCCCGCAGGCCGCTGCCGTCCCGTTTCTCGCCCGCCACGCCCGCGGCGATCAGTTCGTCCCGGTCGTACAGACCTTTCGCCCGGTCGACCAACCACGTCCAACTCGGCGGGTGGTAGCCGAGGCCGAACGTCTTGGCGAGGTCCGCGTGGATGCCGCGGCTGGACAGGTACTCCCGGGCGACCTTCGCCTCGGACCCGCGGGTGAGCAGCGTGTGGCACTGCCGGTCGGCCCAGGCGAGAACCTCCAGCAGGCGGCTGCGGTCCGGGCCGTCCGAGGACGGACGGGGACCGGTCCGCTCAGGCATCTCCAGCCCGGCCCGCTGGGCGAGGTGCTTGAGGGCGGAGTAGAAGTCCAGCCCGTCGTACTTCATCACGAAGGAGAAGACGTCCCCGCCGGTGTCGCAGGACCAGCAACGGAAGGTCTGCCGGTCCGGGTAGACTTTCAGCGAGGGGTTGCGGTCGTCGTGGAACGGGCAGAGCCCGGCCAGTTCCGCCCCGCCGCGGAGGGCCTTCAGGGAGATGGACTCGCCGATGACCTGGGCGATGTCGCTGCGGACGCGGACTTGCTCCTTGAAGTCGTCGGCGCCGGTGTGATACGACCCGCTCGTAGATTGCCCGAGGTCTGACGGACCGTACGACATTCGAGGCGAGGCGGGAGGGGGAACGGAGCGCGGGGAAACGGCGCCCGTCCCATGATACGAGCGTACGCTCGGCCGGGGTTCGTCAACCCCCCGCGAGCGGGTGAGGAGATGACGTTTGCGGTCCGAAGCGTTCGCCCGCGGAAGGTCCGCCGGTTCACAACCGTAAATCCTACAGCCGCGGGGTCAAGCGTGCCCTGTCCGGGACGGCGCGGGATTCGGCAGCGCAACCGTCCGGCCGGCATCATCTTACGCCTCCCCGCCGCTTCGCGCACCGCTGCCCGCAGCGATGTTGACCCAAGCCCCCGCGCCCCGCGAACCGTCCGCTTCCCCACCGCCCGCCGCCTCTCGGCCCCATTCGCGGGGCCGGCGGGGGACAGTTGACGCACCGGGCCGAATCGTGATTCGGCCCGGTGCGTCCCCGGGTCAGGCTTTGGCGTCCGGCTTGGCGTCGGCGAGCTTGTAGAGCGGCTGGTTACCGAACTTCTCGCCGCATTTGGGACACTTCGCCTTCGCCAGGCCCTTGCCGTTCGCCCCGCCGAGCTTCTCCTTCTTGCGGCCATCCTCCGAGACGATCAGCCCGCAGCTCTGGCAGCGGTAGCCGGAAACGACGACGTTCAGTTTCGGGTCGGCCTGGTACAGGTCCGGCCGGGGCAGTTCCGGCACCGGGGCGTCCGTGTAGTGGCCGGTGTGAACCGGGGCGTCGTCGGTCCGGGGGATCGGGGCGTCGGGGGCGTAGCGGCCGCCCGGGCCGGGGGCGAAGCCGAACTCCTCCATCGCCGCGGCGAAGCGGCGGTACTGGCTGAGCGTCAGCGAGACGAACCGCAACGACTGCTTCTCCGGCGGCTGATCGGCGTCCTTCTCCCCGCCGGTGCGGGGCAGCCGCAGGGCGATGCGGCCGGTGCCGAACACCGGCTCCCCGCCGAACTTGGATTCGTGCGGCAGGTTCGAGGGGTACTCGACGGCGACCTCCCCCGCGTTCTCCCCCGCCAGCAACACGTGCGGGACCGGCAGGGCGGCGAGGTCCGGGGCCTCCGCGGAGAGGTGCTCCCGCACCTTGACCCGCACCTGGGCCGGCTTTTCGCCGCCGAGGCCGAACGCGCCCTTCTTACCCTCCATCGTGACGACCAGCAGGGAGGCCGGGGAGAGGGCGAGGTCCGCTTCCTCGAACGCCTTGGCCTGCGAATCGGCCTTCGACTTCACCTTGGCCGGCACGACCGTGTGCAGCCGCACGCCGTCGATGTACCGGGTGAACGCGCCCGCGGCGAGTTCGTCCGGCGGGCCGGCCGGGGCCTTCGGGGCGGCGGCGGCGTCCGCGGCGGCGTCGGGGGTCGCGGCGTCGGCGTCCGGTTCCTCGGTCGGGTCCGGCGGCACGACGGGGACGAGGTACCGCAGGCCGCAGCCGGGGTGCGGGCAGCGGCCGACCTTGCCGCCATGCTTGCGGGCGACCTTTACCGGATGCCCGGCCGGACAGTGCAGCAGGATCTTGTCCCCCTTGACCACCAGCCCGCGACGCTTGCCGCCGCGATCCAGACCGACCTCCTGTAGGGCGATGTCCAACAGCACGTCGCCCCCGGTCGCCTCGGAGTGGGCCACGTCGTCCCCTTCCGCCGGCGGCTTGGCCGGGCGGGCCGACTTCTTCGCGGGCGTGCCGGCTGCGGGCGCTTCGTCGTCGGCGTCGTCGGCGTCGGAGATCGAGAAGGTGTCGCCCTCTTCCCCGGCCGGCTTCTCGACCGGCTTCCTGGCCTTCGACTTCGACGCGGCGTTGCCGACGCGGGGGGCGGAATAGCTGGCGTCCTCGACGTCCGCCATCGTGAACTCGTCCTCGGGATCATCGCCCGCGGCGTCGGCAACGCCCGAGGCAGCGCCGGCGTCGCCGCCCCCGACGGCGAACTCGCCGGTCAGTTCAAAGTCGGCGTCCTCGTCCGGGGCGCTGCGGGCGGCGGCCTGCGCCTCGGAGGCGAGTTTCGAGGCGGCGTTCTGATCCAGCTCCGGCAGCGGCTGGTACGCCACCTCCGCGCGTTCCCCCTGCAGTTCGGCGTAGCGGTCGGCGACGTCGGACCGCATGAACCCGCCGCAACTCCAGCAGCGCACCAGTCCGGGACGGACCAGTTCGTCGCAGGTGGGGCAGGCCACGTCGGCCCGGGCGCCGCGGGCGGCGGCGGAGGCGTCGGCCGAACCGGAGCGGGGGCCGGTCGCGGGGACGTTGCGAACAGGCGAATCGGCCATGCGGAGCGGGGGGAGAAGCGAGCGGTCGCCCCCAGACTAACGCCGCCGCCCGCCGGTCATAGCGGCGGGGCGCCGGAACGCGGCGCTCCGCCGCCCTCGGCGCCCCCGCATTCATCCTCCCCGATCGGACCCACAGGACCGGACCTGCCGGCGGTCGTCCCGGCCGGCTCCCGCGTCCGCACGCGCCGGTTCGCCGTTCGCTGTCCGATTTGCGGCGTCAGACCGTCGGAATCGCCCCGAACATTACCCAGAGCACGAGGTGGGCGAACAGCAATCCCCTGCCAAAGACCCACGCCGCGAACGACGCCCCCCCGCCCCCGATCCCGCGGGCCTCCCGCACCGCCGCCGCGATTCCCGCCGCAAGAGCGCCCGACACAGTGAACGGAATCGCGGGCAGAACCAGCCCGAAGCCCCACATCCTCAGTTCCAATGCGGCCTGCCCGACGGTGCCGCTGCGGCTAGTCATCGCCAGTATCAGCCCCGCTGGCAGGACAAGTAGATCTAAGAGGAGCAGCCCCGCAAACAGCAGCGTCACGGACCACCGCGTCAGTCAGCCCGCCGGCCCAGGGAACGTCCTCCCGAACGCGCCACGTATCGACCGCCGCGACGACCGTGCAGCAGACGTGCAGGCCGAGCAGAAACAGATAAAAGGAGTGGGCACGGCGGAGGCGGAGCGAGGGACGAAGTCCCTCGGAGCCCGGCCGGCGCCGCGGCGACCGGCGCCTATCGCTCCGCGGGGGGCCTGTCCTCGGACTTGCGCTGCGTGGTGAAACGGCCGCCGACCGTCAGGGCGAGGGCGACGACGTTGAGCAGCGCCATCCCGACGAAGAACCATGCGAACAGATCCAACGACCGTTCAAACGCGCCCTTCGCCATGACGAGGCCGAAGGGGACCCCGATGACAAAGACGATCCAGTCGTATTTCTGATGAAACCGCTCGACCGCCTTCAGCTTCTCCGGCGGCGGGAAGAGCCACCGCGGCTTCCAGAAAACCAGACCTGCCCCGAGCGTCGAACCGACCAGCAGGCATCCGGCGAACAGGAGCAGCTGGTACTCGGCCACGGTTCACGCCCCGACGGACGCCTGCCCGTTGCCGGCGTGGCCGCGGGGTTCGTGGACGTTGCCATTCTCGTCGGCCCGGAGGCCGCCGCGGCGGAAGGCTTCGGCCATGGCGAGGGGAATCTCCGCCTCGGCCAGCACGACCTTCGCCTGGTTCTCCTGCGTGACCGCCCGCTGGACCTGCTCGTTCGCGACGGCCATCGCCCGGCGTTCCTCGGCCTTGGCCCGGGCGATCCGCATGTCGGCCTCGGCCTGGTCGGCCTGCAGGCGGGCGCCGACGTTGTCGCCGACGTCGATGTCGGCGATGTCGATCGAGACAATTTCGTAGGCCGTCTGGCTGTCGAGCCCCTTCGCCAGCACCGCCTTGGCGATCATCACCGGGTCCGCCAGCACCAGCTTGTGGGAGGCCGAGGACCCGATCGCGGAGACGATCCCCTCGCCCACCCGGGCGATGACCGTTTCCTCCGTCGCCCCGCCGACGAGCTGCTGGATGTTCGTCCGCACCGTCACGCGGGCGCGGGCCTTCAGCTGGATGCCGTCCTTCGCCACGCCGTCGAGCGTGTTGCGGCCGTGGCGGCGGGGGTCCGGGCAGTCGATCACCTTCGGGTCGACGCTGGTCTGAACGGCTTCGAGCACGTTCCGGCCGGCGAGGTCGATCGCGGCGGCGGTCTGCCAGTCGAGGTCGATGCTGGCCCGTTCGGCGGCGATCAGGGCCCGGATGATGTTCCGCACGTTGCCGCCCGCCAGATAGTGGGCCTCCATCTGGTCGGTGGAGATCGGCGGGATGCCGGCCTGCACCGCCATGATCTTGCTGTCCACGATTACGGAGGGGTTCACCTTCCGCAGGCTCATGAAGACCAGCGTCCAGGGCCAGACGCGCACGCCGCTGAAGAACGCCCGCAACCACAGCTTGAAGTACCGGGCGAACAGCACCAGGAACACGAAGCCCAGCAGGGCGGCCATCGCCACCCCGGCGATGACCACGATCGCCCAGAGACCGCCGCCCTCGAACAGGTCGTTCAACTGGGCCAGCGGCGGCGAAACGCTCATCAGCGAAACCGGCGGGAGTGCGGGCGAAGCGGGCATCGGCGGCGATTCGGGCGGTTGGACGTGTCGGGCGAAACGGCGCCGGAGGCGACGCGGATCATTCCCGGAGCGAAAGTATTCCGGTTGGGCAGGCTCCGTGCGAGCGTCCCCGCCGCCGCACCCTTGCGCCAAGGCGGAAGGATAGAGGGCGGAAGGCGGAAGGAAGAGGTGGTGGAGCGAGAGGAGACCCGGCGGCACTTTGGTATCGTGCCCTCCTTCCACCCTCCGCCCTCCCCCTTCTGCCTTTCCCCATGACGCCCGAAGAAGTTCTGCTCGACGAATCGATCAACCTGCCCGCCCCGCCGGAGCCGGCCGGCGTCTACGAGCCGATCGTGCGGTGCGGGAACCTGTTGTACCTCTCCGGCCACATTCCCCCGGCCTCGGACGTGCGCTACGTCGGCCGGGTGGGCGAGGACGTGGACGTGGAGACCGCCCAGCAGGCCGCGGAATACGTCGCCCGGCAGATGCTCGCCACGGTGCGGAAAGAGATCGGCAGCCTGAACCACGTCGTGCGGCCGGTGAAGGTGACCGGCTTCGTCCGCTGCACGCCGGAGTTCACGGACATCCCGGCGGTGGTCAACGGCTTCAGCAAGGTGCTCACGAAGGTGTTCGGCAGTCAGGGCCGCTGCGCCCGCAGCTCCCTGGGCATCGCCAGCCTGCCCGGCGGCGTCTGCGTGGAGGTCGAGGCGATCTTCGAAGTGGACGCAAAAACGCCCCGCTGACCCCCGCCCCGCCCTGCCCCGCGGGGAGGGGCGCCCGGCGATTGTTTCGGAATCGGGGGAGCGATACGCTCGCATCGAAGGACTCCGTTCCGGGGTCTCGCTCCTCCACTCCAGGCTCAGGCGTGCTTGACGCGTGCCGTCCGTTCGTCGTTGCGGCGTTGTGGTGCGGAGTCGTCGCCGGCGGGTTGAGAGCGGCCGACGGCGCGCCGGCCACGACCGGGGAGGAACGCCGGTTCCTCGCGGAGGTCGCCCCGGTCCTGGCGAAACGTTGCCTGGAGTGCCACGGCCCCACCTCGCGGAAGGGCGGGTTCGATCTGTCGCACCGCGATCGGCTGGCCGCCGGCGGGGTGAACGGCGCCGCGGTCGTCGCCGGTAAGGCGGACGACAGCCCGCTGTGGCAATACGTCGACTCCGACACGATGCCCCCGGACGGTCCGCCGCTCTCAAAAGCGGAGAAGGCGGTTCTGAAGAAGTGGCTCGACGCCGGCGCCCCGTGGCCGAAGGCGGAGCCGTGGGCCGTGCTGCACGCCGCCGGCGGCGAGGCGGCGGGCGCCGGCTGGGTGCGGCGGCTGACGGCGCCGGAGTACCTCGCCAGCGTGCGGGCCGTCACCGGCGTGGACCTCGCCGCGGACGCCGCCCGCCTGCTGCCCGCCGACCTACGGGCGGACGGTTTTCACAACACGGCGTACAACCTCGCCGTCGACCTGGAGCACGTCCGGGCCTACGCCGAACTGGCCCGCCTCGCGGTCGCCCGGGCGGATCTGCCGGCCCTGCTGAAACAACACGCCCCGGGGAAGACGCCGCGGGAGCGGATCGAAGCGCTGGGCGCACTGGCCCTGCGGGGGCCGTTGTCTGAGGACGAAACCGCCCCCTTCCTCGCCGTGGCGGACGCCATGCGGAAGGAGGGGGGGACCGAGGAGGAGGCGCTGGGCCTCGTGCTGGAAGCGATGCTGCAATCGCCGCGGTTCCTCTACCGAATCGAAACCCAGCGGGGCGACGGCACGACCCGGCCGGTCACGGGGCACGAACTGGCGAACCGGCTGAGCTACACCCTCTGGGGCGCCCCGCCGGACGCGGCGCTGCGGGCCGCCGCGGAGCGGGGCGAACTGACCGCCGACCCCGCCGGCCGGGCGGCCCTTCAGAAACAGATCGCCCGGCTGCTGGACGACCCCCGCGCCCGGGACCGCTCCGCCCGCTTCGCCCATGAGTGGCTGAACCTCGATCGGCTGGACGCCCTCAGCCCCGCGGCCGAGCGGTTCCCGAACTGGAACCCGGCGCTCGCGGGGGACATGCGGCGGGAGACGCGGGCGTTCTTCAACCACGTCGCCTGGTCGGAGCGGCCGCTGACCGCCCTGTTGACCGACCGCACGGCCTTCCTCACCCCCCGACTGGCCGCCCACTACGGGCAGGACTGGGGGGCCCTCGCCGAGAACGCCGTGCTGCTGGCGCCGCCGGAGCCGGCCGGCGTGGTCGCTGTCTACGACTTCGCCGGAGACGGCAACATCGTGCGGGACCTCTCCGGCCAGGACGGTTTCGGGACAGGGGAGCCGCTGGATCTGGAAATCGGCAAGGGGGCGAAGGTCCGCCGCACCCCCGCCGGGTTGCGGATCGACGGCCCCTCCCAGATTTCCGCCCCCCGCCCGGCCAAGCGCCTCACCGCCGCACTGAAGAAGTCCGGCGAGGTCACGATCGAAGTCTGGCTCACCCCGGCCGACGCCAAGCAGGCCGGCCCGGCCCGGATCGTGACGCTCTCCGGCGGGTCGTCGAAGCGGAACGTCACCCTCGCCCAGGAGGGGAAGAAGTACGACGCCCGCCTGCGGACCACCTCGAACGCCGACAACAACGGCCTGCCGTCCACCAGCACGGACGACGCGGTGCGAACCGACCGGCCGACGCACGTCGTGTTCACCCGCCGCTCCACCGGGCTGGCCCGGCTGTGGGTGGACGGGGCGATGCGGGGCAACCGCAGCACCGAGGGCTCCTTCGGCAACTGGGACGACGGCTTTCGGTTGGCCCTCGCCGGGGAAATCGGGGACGACCGGCCGTGGCGGGGCACGCTGCACCGGGTGGCGATCTACGACCGGGCGCTGAGCGACGAAGAGATCGCCGAGCGGGCCGGCGCCCCCTGGCGGGTCGATCTGCCCGAGGACGCCCCCCGCCGCGGGTTGCTCACGCAGGGGACCACGCTGACCGTCGGCGGGGACGAGGCCAGCACCGTCTCCCGGGGGCTGTTCGTCCTGCGGGACCTGTTGCTGGGCTCGATCGGCGACCCGCCGCCGGGCGTGGACACCACCCCGGTCCCCGCGGGGCCGGGGCTTTCGCAGCGGCAGATGGCGGAGAAGCGCCTCGCGGACGCCTCCTGCGCCGGCTGCCACGTGCAGTTCGAACCGTTCGCCTTCGCCTTTGAACGCTACGACGGGCTCGGCGGGTTCCGCACGAAGGACCACCACGGCAACGCCCTGCGGACCGACGGGGCGGTCAAGCTGCCCGGCGGGGAACAGGCGACCTTCGCGACAACCGCGGAGTTCCTCGACCTAATCGCCGCCGGCGAGCCGGTGCGGCGGGGGCTGACCCGCAAGCTGACGCAGTTCGCCCTCGGCCGCCCGCTGACTCCCGCCGACGAGCCCGCCGTGCAGGCGATTCACGACGCCGCCTGGTCTGCCGACGCCCCGCACGGACCCGGCTCCTACCGCGCCGTGATGGCCGCGATCGCGGGCAGCGAGCTGACGCTGACCGCCCCCACCGAGCCCGCCTCCCTCTCCTCCGCCTCTCCGAACGCCGCCCCCCGATGATCGCCCCGCAATCCGCGACCTCCCGCACGCCGGTGCCCCGGCGGGCGGTGCTGAAGGGCCTCGGGGCGGTCGCCGTGGGGCTGCCGTTCTTCGAGGAGATGCTCGGGGCCCGGGCCTTCGCCGCGGCGCCGGCCCTCGCCGCGGCCCCGACCGCCGCCGGCGGCGTGCCGGTGCGGGCCTTCAACCTGTTTTTCGGGCTGGGCATTCCCGCCCCGTTGCAGGCGGAGGCGACGAAGAACGGCAAGCTGGAGGGCGTGCTCGAGCCGTTGGCCCCGCTGGCGGACAAGCTGGCGGTATTGCGGAACGTCGATCAGGTGCGGTGCGACGAGAGCGGCATCAACGCCCACTTCGACGGGGCCAGCGGCGCCTTCACCGCCGAGCCGCCGGACGGCGACGCCAAGAGCGGCGGGCCGAGCCTCGATCAGTTGATCCGCCGGGCCGCCCACCCGGACGGCCGCACGCCGGACGGCATGATTCCTACGCTGGTGGCCGGCACCTTCTTCCGTCGCAGCCGGCTGAGCCGCTACGTGCACAGCTATCGGGAGGACGGCACCGTCGCCGCCCCGATGCAGGAGAGCCCCGGCGAACTGTTCGCCCGGGTGTTCGGCGCCGCCCCCGGGACGAACGGCGCCGCCCCCGCCGATCCGCGGAGCGAGCGGCTGACCCGCAGCGTGCTGGACGCCGTCGCGGCCCAGGCGAAGTACCTCTCCGGCCCCCGCGGCCCGCTGGGGGCGGCGAGCCGGGAACGGCTGGCCGACCACCTCGATCGGGTGCGGGAGTACGAACGCCGCACGCTCGCATTGGAGGGGGAGAAGGCCGCCAAAACCGCCGCCCTCCCGCCGGCCCCGCCGAAGTCGAAGCTCCGCCACGGCGACGAGGCCGACCCGGGCGGCGAGGGCGTCGACATCACCCTGACGGACCTCACCACCGAGTGGCGGCTCGTCGCGGACCTGTACGCCCACGCGATCCTCACCGACCGCGTGCGGTTCGGTTCGCTCACCTACCTCGCCGCCGGCGAACGCATCCGGCTGACGGGCGACTACGAGTACGGGGGCAAGAAAATCTTTTCCTTCGACGACAAAAAACAGCTCGGCAAATCCGGCGCCGCCGGGTGCAGCCACGAGTGGTGGCACCAGTTCCGCGAGGATCGCCCGAACGAAGCCCTGCGAGCCCACGCCCACCTGAAAATGCGGGAGGTCGCCTACTTCCTGAACCTGCTCGCCGGCGAGGAGGCCCGCGAGGCGAACGGCCGCACCGTGCTGGAGAACGCCTTGGTGACGATCTCCACGGAATCCGGCGACGGCCGGCACAACGACGTGAAACGGGAGCTGTCCGGCGTATTCCACGCGATCACCGGCGCCGGCGGCCGCTTCCGCACCGGCGCCGTGCTGGACGCGAACGCGGAGGGGCTCGACGTCTACAACACCCTGCTGGCCGGCATGGGCGTCGCCGACCGCCTCGGCCCGAAGAAGCGCGACGGCAAGGCGATCGACGCGCTGCGGGTGTGAGGCGAGGCCGGCGGAACGGCGGAGCGATTACCGGCCCGATGCGCAAGCATCGGCCGTCGGCACAGCGGGCGAATGGAATGACGCACGGCCGGAGCTTGCGCTCCGGGCAGGTATGAAAAGATGATTCGCCGGGATACGCGTTAGTGAGCGGCGGCGGGCGGACCGTCGGCCGGTTACCGCAGGTCGAGGCAGACCATCTCCAACTCCGTGCGGAGCAGCAGGCGCCCGTCGGCGAGGGCCGGGGTCGTGTAGCAGACGCCCTCGATCACCGGTTCCGCGGAGCGGGCGACGACGGCCGGTTCGCTCGGGTCGAGTGCCAGCGCCGCCAATAGACCGCGTTCGCCCAGCGCCACCAGCTTGCCGTCCGCGGCGAGCAGGTGGCCGCGACGCAGATCGTCGTCCCACAGCCAGGCGAGTTCTCCGGTCGCCAGATCCAGGCAGCGGAGTTTTTGTTGCTGGTTGAGGTTCGAACCGAACCCGTACACGAAGCCGTCCGCCGCGACGAGCGAATTGTACTGCGGGTCCAGCCCCCGCCGGTTCCGCCACAGTTCGGCGAGGGCGCCGTCCGGCTCGATCCGGGCCGCCATGCAGCCGGCGGTCCGCCCGCTGGGGCCACTGCCGACGAACAGTACGTCGCCCCACACGGCCGGGCTGGCGGCGTTCATCGCGTCCACGGTGCGGAGTTCGAACGGCAGCGAACCGAGTTCCTCCCCCGTCGCCGGGTCGGCGATCAGCAGGCGGGTCTTCATCAGCGCCGCGACGAACCGGCGACCGTGCACCGTGACGAGCAGCGGCGTCAAGTAGCTTTCGCGGGCGTCCACCGCCTGCCAGACGGTCTCCCCGGTGGCGCCGTCGAGCAGCGTGAGGCCGGTGTTCGGGACCGTCCCGCCGGTGGCGATCAGCACGCGCTCGGCACCGTCGTCCGCCTGAAAAACGACCGGGCTGGCGGAGGTCGCGAACGGCTTCTCCTCCGGCTGCGTCTCCGCGGCGAGGTCGCGGCTCCACAGTTCCTCCGCCGTGTCGAAATCGACCGCCCGCAACCCGCCGGCGGCGCCGTAGGCGTAGACGCGGCGCACGCCGTCGGCTCCTCGCCGGCCGATCGCGGGGGTGGCGTAGGGGGCGCCGCTGTGGCCGGGATAGTCCGATTCGAATCGGGCCGGGGCGTCGGCGACGGGGGCGCCGGTGTCGAGATCGAACCAGGCGAGGCGTTCGATCGGCCGATCGCCGCCCAGTTCGGCGGCGCTGTCGGCGAACGGCCCGACGTCCGGGCCGACGCGGTGCAGCAGGATTACCGTGTTCTCCGCGACCACTGGGCAGGCGTAGCCGGTCCCGCAGGGAACCCGCCACGCGACCGGCGGGCCGGCGTCCGGCCAGTCCCAGTTCAACCCGCGGTCCGGGGCGACGTTGCGGCCGCCGGGACCGTGCAAAGTCAGCCACTCACCGGGCGTCGCCGCGGCGGCGGGGCGGTCCGCCAAGGGGACGACCGGCGAACCGACCGGCGCCGCCCGCTCCGGGTCGCGGCCGGCGTCGCAGCCGACGGCGAGCGCTCCAAGGACCAGCAGCGGGGCGAACGGGCGAACGGGCATGAACCGGCGGGACGACGGGCGGAGCGGACTGGCATCCTGTCGGCGGCGGTCGAACGCCGGAAGCCGCCGGCGGCCGGCCGCTCGGTCTTCAAACCTTCTTCATCACTCATCCGGCGCATCCCCGCGCCTCGGGCTATCAGACCTCGGCGCGGCGGCGGATCTCGTACAGCAGCACCCCCGCGGCGACCGCGGCGTTCAGGCTGCCCACCGGGCCGGTCGGGAGACGCAACCGGGCGTCCGCCAGCTCGGCGATCGGCCGGGAGACGCCCCGCCACTCCGCACCGATCACCAGCGCCAGCGGGCGGTCCGGGGCGGCGGCGAGATCGGCCTCCCACGGGGCGACGGCGTCCCCGGCGAGCGTCGCCGCGGCCACTCGCACGCCCCTCGATTTGAGATCCGCCAGCGTCTCCGCGAGGTCCGCCGACCGGGCGATCGGCACCGCCCCGACCGCCCCCGCCCCGCTGTGCACCGCCCCGGCGGAGACCCCCGCCGCCCCGGTTTCGGCCAGTAACACCGCGTTCGCCCCGAACTCCGCGGCGCCCCGCAGGATCGCCCCCAGATTGTGCGGGTCCTGCACCCCGTCCAGCACGACCGTGAGGGCCGGCGGCTTGCGGAACAGCCCGGCGGCGTCGGCGTAAGGAAAGGGCGGCATCTTCGCCGCGAACCCCTGATGGTCCGCCCCGCCGCACAGTTTCGTCAGGTTCGCCGCGTGGGAGGGGATCACCGGCACGTCGCGGGCCTCGCAGGTCAGCGTCACCTCGTCCGCGGCGGCGGGGTCGGCGGTCTCCGCGATGCGGACCTCGTACGGCTCCCACCCCACCCGCAGCACGCCCGCGACCGCATGGCGGCCGCGGATCCAGCACTTCTGATGATTACCGAGGAGCGGGCGCTTGGGCACGGTCGGGTGGATCGACGGTCGAGGGGGGCGACGGGCCGGGGAGGCGGCGAACCGTGCGGGCCGACGCCGGTTGTGGGGCCGGGAAACGGGCTCGTAGACTAACAGGCCCGTCCCCGTCCGACGCCTCGCCCGACCGCCGATGGCCCGCCGACCCGCCCCGCCGCTCCGTTTCGCCTCTCTCCGTCTGGCGACGCTCGGACTGCTCGCCGCGGCGTGGGCCGTCGCCGTCGCCCCGGCTCTCGCCCAGGAGCCGGACGAACCGGCCCCGGCCCCGGAGGCGCCTAAGCCAGAGGCGCCCAAGGAAGCGCCCGCCCCGGAGCTGATCCCCGACGACGCCCTGGAGGCCGCCGTCCGCCGGGAGCTGCGCCTCGACGCCAAGGCCGAGCTGAAGGAGGACGCCCTGCGGAACCTCTTCTTCCTGCGGGCGCCCGGCGAGGGGGTCAAACAGCTCGACGGGCTGGAGCGGGCGGTCAACCTTTCCCTGATCGACCTGTCCGGCAACGAGGTAAGCAGCCTCGACCCGCTGACCCAGCTGACGAGCCTGCAATCGCTGGATCTGTCCGCCAACAACATCACGTCGCTCGATCCGCTGAAGGGGCTGACCGGCCTGCAATATCTCAAGCTGGACGACAACGAAGTCACGGACCTCACCCCGTTGGTCGGGCTGGAGCGGCTCTCCGCCCTGTATTTGTCGGGCAACAAGGTGACGAACCTCGGCCCGCTGGAGAATCTGGACCGGCTCACCTCCCTCGATCTGGCGGAGAACGACCTGACCGATCTCGGCCCGCTGGCGGACCTGAAGTGGCTCAGCGCGGTCACGCTCTCCGGCAACCGCATCACGAACGTCGCCCCGCTGGCCGGGTTGAAGGACCTGAGGTTCCTCATCCTGAAGGAGAACGAGATCGCCGACCTGGCCCCGCTGGCCGCCGCCGCGACCGAGGACGCCGCCGGGGAACGCCGGTTCGCCCCGTATCTGCGGCTCTACCTCGCCGGCAACCCGCTGGGGAACGCCGCCGCGGAGCAGATCAAGGCGCTGGAGGCCGCCGGCGTGCGGGTCGTGCGGGAGGAGCCGTCGGGGGAACCGCAGGACCAACCGGCCGAAGCCGATGAATGACGCCGCCGTCGCCCTGCCGCCCGAGTCCGACTCCGACCCGTTCGAGGCCGACGCCGCGACCGCCGCCGCCGCGGAGTCCGACGCCCCCGACGGCGACGGCGAGGGCGAAGCGACCCGCCGCACCCCGACCGAGGCGGACCGCATCGCCGCGGCGGTGCGGGCGCTGAAGACCCGCGGCACCCCGCACCAGGTCCGCGCCCGCCTGATCGCCGCCGGCTGCGACCCGGATCAGGCGGACAAAATCGTCAACCGGGCCCGCAGCCAACTGCTGGCCGACAGCCGCAAACTCGGCGCCCGCATCGCGGAAGTGACCGTGGCGGCGATGTGCGCCTCGCTGCTCCTGCTGTTCGTCCCCGGCGGGGAGGTCTTTTGCGGGATTCTTCAGATCGTGGGGATGGTCGTGCTCGCCGTAGCTTTCCTGGTCTGGCTCAGCGGCGTCGGCGGCGACTGACGCTCAAGGCGGAAGGGAGAGGGCGGAAGGCGGAAGGAGGTGCGCTATAACACCGTGTCCTGCCGCCCTCGCCCTTCCGCCATCTGCCTTAAAAATGCCCGAGGGTCACAAGGTTCATCACCTCGCCGCCCAGCACCGGGCGGCGTTTGCCGGGGCCGACTACGCCGTCAGCAGCCCGCAGGGACGGTTCAGAACGGGCGCCGCGGAGTTGGACGGCCTCCGGTTGGTCGACGTCTCCGCCCACGGCAAGCACCTGTTCTATGAGTTCGGCGGAGAGGACGAACCGGGCAGTTCGTCGTTCCTGCACGTGCATCTGGGTCGCTACGGCAAGTTCGCCCCGCTGACGCGGCCCGTGCCGGAGCCGGTCGGGGCGGTGCGGGTCCGGCTCGTTCGCACCGACGACGGCGCCGGCCGGCTGCCCCCCACACCGGGTGCGCAGGACCCGGGCCCGGTTGTCGGCTTCGATCTCCGCGGCCCGACCGCCTGCGAAACGCTCGCGCCGCATGAGGTCGAAGCGATTCACGACCGCCTCGGCCCGGACCCGCTCGCCCCGCGGCGGGGCGACGAGGCCCGGGTGCGGGCCGCGTTCGCCAAGTCGAAGAAGCCCGCGGGGGCGCTGATCATGGATCAGCCGGTCGTCAGCGGCGTGGGCAATATCTTCCGGGCGGAGGCGTTTTATGAACTACGGATGGACCCCGCCCGCCCCGCGAACAGCCTCTCCGACGAGGAGTTCGCCGCCCTTTGGCGAACGATCAAGCGGCAGATGAAGACCGGTCTGGAGTACGGCAAGATCGTCACCCGCACCGCCCGCGAGGCGGGCAAATCGCGGGCGGAATTAACGGGGATGGACCGCTTCCGCATCTATCGGCAGCCGCGCTGTCCCCGCTGCGGGGACGAAACCCACGTCTGGGAACTCGGCGGCCGCACGATGTACGCCTGCCGGCGCTGTCAGGGCGTGGCGGGATGAAGGCCGGCCGGCCGGAGCGTTACCCTGTGCGGCAGGTCCCGTCCTCGCTCCGCCGCCCGCATGTCCGTCCCCCGCCCGCCCGTCGACGCCCGCGTGTTCCGCGGCTGCATGCCCGCCCTGATGACGCCCTGCGGGGCGGACGGCGTCGTGAACTACGAGGCGCTGGTCCGCAAGGGCCTGCAGATGACGGCTGCGGGGATGACGGGCGTCGTCTATTGCGGGTCGATGGGGGATTGGCCGCTCCTGACGGATCAACAGCGGCAGGAGGGCGTGGCCCGGCTGGTCGAGGCAGGCGTGCCGGTGGTCGTTGGAACCGGCGCCCAGAACTCGGCCCTCGCCGTCGCCCACGCGGAGCACGCCGCGGCCGTCGGGGCCGCGGGGCTGATGGCAATTCCCCGGGTGCTCTCCCGCGGCGCCTCGCCCGCGGCCCAGCGGAACCACTTCGACGCGATCCTCGCCGCGGCCCCGGACCTGCCGACGGTGATCTATAACAGCCCCTATTACGGCTTTGAAACGAAGGCGGAGCTGTTCTTCGAACTACGCCGCGACCACGCCAACCTCGTCGGATTCAAAGAGTTCGGCGGGGCGGCGTCGCTGAGCTACGCGGCCGAGCACATCACCTCCGCCGACGACGATCTGCTGCTGTTGGCGGGAGTCGATACTCAGGTTTATCACGGCTTCGTGCGCTGCGGGGCGGCGGGGGCGATCACGGGCATCGGCAACTGCCTGCCGCGGGAAGTCCTGACGCTCGTCTGCCTCTGCAAAGCCGCCGCCGGCGGCGATCCCGACGCGGACCGCTGCGCCCGGGAACTGGCCGAGGCGCTGGCGGTCCTGTCCCGCTTCGACGAGGAACCGGACCTCGTCCTCCACTACAAATATCTCCTGTTCCTCACGGGCGACGCTGATTACGAGCATCAGTTGAACGTCTCGGACCGGCTCTCGCCCAGCCAGGCCCGTTACGCGGAGGCGCAGCTCCGCCGCTTTCAGGCTTGGTGGGAACGCTGGCCCGGCAAGGAATACGACGCCCGACCGGCGGCCGAGTGATTGTGGAACCTCTTCGAATACCAACTCGAAGCGTCAGCGAGGGGCGTCGCGAAGCGGGGGCGGGCTGTGCCCGCATCCCTCGCTGACGCTTCGGGTTAGTAAGAACACAACTCCTATTCCTCCCAGGGCGTCTCGCCCGGGATCAGCGGGATAAAACTCTTGCCGAGCCGGCCGCCGTAGTTGCCGGCCCGGATCAACCGCAGGCCGGGCGTGTTCTTGGCCGCGTCGATCGCGGCGTAGGTGGCGGCCGTCACGCTCTCCAGATCGCGGCCGTTGATAATAATCTCCTGAATGGCGGCCACGCCGTCCGGCACGAGGCTTTTCTCCCCGAGTTTCCCCTTTAACGTCGGACACCACTCCGCGAAGGTACTGGCGATGAGGAATTTATAGTTCGACCCCGCCTTGCTGGCGGAGCCGGCGAGGCCGCCGGGGAAGGGTGCGATCACGCCCTTACAGTCCGCGACCGCGGCGACGGCCGCCGTGCCGGCGTCGAGGGCGGCGTCGGCCGTTTCGCCCAAGAACCAGAGGTTCCCGCCCATGATTCCGTCGCGGAACCCGAAGTCCCGGTCCAGCATAAATTCGCCGGCCAGAATCGGGATCACCCACACGTCGCGGCCGTGGCGGCGGTCTTCAAACTCGTACCCGTCGCCGAAGTAGGCGATCTTCCGCCCCAGCGGGATCGACCGCCCGGCTTCAATATCTTCCCCCATCGGGCTGAACGCCGCCGCGGTGGGGCAGGTGAGAATATTCTGGCTGACCCGCTTGAGGAGCGACTGATACAGCGCCTCCTCCCGGTCCTTGCGGAAGCGGGGGACGTGAAATTGCAGCACGGCCCCGGGCCGGCCGTCGGGGGTCTCGGCGGGGTTGAGGTACGTGGCGACGCCCGCTTCGCAGTCGCACAGGATCGTGCTGCTGGCGTGCCCGGTCGCGTTGGCGCAGGCGTGGTCCAGCCAGGTCCGGTCCCGGGCAGTGACGAGGACCTCCGCAAACAGACTGCGGAAGGCTTCGGCGTAAGTGTTCTCGATCTCGGCGGCCATGCGAGACAGGATAGGCCGTGCCTAAGCCGGACGCATGCGTCCGGCCCGCGTCCGCCACAGGCTCACGCCGCTCCACAACGCCGCGGGCAGCAGGACGTACCAGAGGGAGAGGTTAAACGCGACCCGCGGGCGCCCGCCGCGGGGGTCGTCATGATCGAATACTGCATATCCCGGGAGAGTGCGGCCCGAGTCGCGTCGATCGGCCTGAAATCCCCAGCGGCGGGAGCCGACGACCCAGGACGGCACGTCGACGCCGGTCTGCCGGGCCTCCCGGGGCAGGTCCAACGTGAGCCGCAGGAAGAGGGGGTGGATCGCCGAAAAACGATCGCGGCGGGCGACCAGCGTGACGCGGGTGTCACGGATTGTCGGTCCGTGTTCACGGCCGGATGTATCCCACGTCCCGTTCAGCAAGAGCATGCCCCCGCCGATCGCGGCGAACGTGCCGACCCACGGCCGCGCCGCCAGCCTCCAGCGAGACGGTTCAGCGGGCGGACGGGCGCTGCGGAGAAACGAGACGGAGCGAACCAGCGACCAAACCAGCGGCGGGCCGAGCAACCACACAATCCCGACCGTCAGGTCCAACTGCTTCCAGGCGAGCCGCCCCTCCGTCGGCAATAAGGTAGCGCCCGGACCCCAGAAAGTTCGTCGGACGCTGACGCCCCACGCCGGCTCCGACTCCCAAAGAGACCAGTCCTTCACCTCTTGAGGGGCGCCTTCCATCGAATACGGGTCGCCCGTCCGCTGGTCGTCGTAATGGGACGCGTCGTTGACGTTGGCGAACGGCGGGCCGTTCCAACGAACCTCCAGCGCCCGCCAGTGCCGAGCGATCGCGGCGCCCCCTCCCGGCGGGGCCGCCACCCGTACGCCGAGCCGCGTCGGCTCCAGTTCCCGCTGCGGGTCCGGGTGCGGATGGTCGCGGCGGAGGTGGAACGGGAGGTCCATCGGGTGCCGAGGGCCGTCGGGGTCGTACGGCCACCAGACCCGCAGCACGTCCCAGGCCGGCGCGTCGTACCGGTAGAACGGCAGGACCGCCAGGAACAGTCCCAAGACCGCGAGCGCCCACACCCACGGCCCCGCCGCCCGACTTACGGGGAACGGCTCTCGCTCTGCGAGCGCCCGCGAGGACGCGGCGACGTCGGGGAGGGGCGGCTCGGCGGACATGCCGCCGAGAATAACGCCCTCACGCGACGTCGATGCCCTCGTGTTCGTTCGTGGCCTCGTCGGAGGAGGGCAGTTCGATCTCGGTCGGCACGCCGTTCTTGGCGCCGATCTTTGTACCCAGGCTCAGCCGCGGGCCGGTGGTGTCCTCGTCGAGGAGGCGTTTGAGGTGGGCGGCGTCCATCACTTCCACCTCCAATAATTCCTTCGCCATCCGGTCCAGCAGCGGGCGGCGGGCGGTAAGGATCTCCGCGGCGGTCTGGCCGGCCCGGTCGATGAGGGCCTTCACCTCCAGGTCGATCTGCCGGAGGGTTTGCTCGGCGTGGAACGTCTCGCCGGCCGCCTGGGGGCCGAGGAAACTGGTGCGGGCGTCGGAATAATGCACTCGGCCGAGCACCTCGCTCATGCCGAACTCCGTGACCATGCGGCGGGCGATATCCGTGCTGCGCTGCAAATCGTTTTGAGCCCCGGTGCTGGCTTCTTCATAGACAAGGTCCTCCGCGGCGATGCCGCCGAGGAAACAGCAGATGCGGTTGAACAGCTCCGTGCGGGTGGTCAGCATCCGCTCGTCGGCGGGGAAATGCAGCGTATAACCCAGCCCCATGCCGCGGGGAATGATGCTGATTTTATGCACGGGATCCGTGTGCGGCAGGCTGCACGCGACCAGGGCGTGGCCGCATTCGTGATAGCTGACCCGCTCCTTCTCCTCGTCGTGGATGAGCCGGGTGCCCTTTTCGAGGCCGGCGACGACGCGTTCGATCGCCTCCTCGAGTTCCGTCATCGAGACCGCCGTTTTCGCGGCCCGGGCGGCGAGCAGGGCGGCCTCGTTCATCAGGTTCGCCAGGTCCGCCCCGACGAAGCCCGGGGTGATGCCGGCGATGCGTTCCAGGTCCACGCCCGTGCCGAGGCGAATCCGTTTGGCGTGCACCTTGAGAATCGCCAGCCGCCCCGCCTTATCGGGGCGGTCGACGGTCACGGTGCGGTCGAACCGGCCGGGGCGGAGCAGCGCCGGGTCCAACGTTTCCGGGCGGTTCGTGGCGCCCATCACGATGACGGACTGGCCGCTGTCGAAGCCATCCATTTCCACCAGCAGGGCGTTGAGGGTCTGCTCGCGCTCTTCATGCCCGCCGGGGGCGCCGCCGCCGCGGGCTTTTCCTAGGGCGTCCAATTCGTCGATAAATATAATCGCCCGCTCTTTTTCGCCGGCCTGCTTGAACATATCCCGCACGCGGGCGGCACCGACGCCGACGAACATCTCGACGAAGTCGCTGCCGGAGAGGCTGAAGAAGCTCACGCCGGCCTCGCCCGCCACGGCCTTCGCCAGCAGGGTTTTGCCGGTGCCCGGCGGGCCGACCAGCAGCACGCCGCGGGGGATGCGGCCGCCGAGGGCCTGATATTTCTGCGGCGTCTTGAGGAAGTCCACGACCTCCTTCAATTCCTCTTTCGCCTCGTCAATGCCGGCGACGTCCGCGAAGGTCACTTCCACGTCGTCCTGGGCGGCGAGGCGGCCGCGACTTTTCCCGAAGCTCATCGCCGCCCCGGGGCCGCCGAATTTCTTGAGCACCAGCACTAAAATGCCCACTAACAACAGCACCGGCAGGAACAGGATCGCCAGACCGACCCACTCCGGCTGCGGCTCCGCGGCGGAGTAATCCAGCCCCGCGGCGCCCATTTTCTCCTCCAGCGCCGTCTTTGTTTCGCTGGGCAGCGAATAGATCGGCACGCGGTAGGCGGTCGACAGCGGGGCCTCCGCGGCGTCCGGAGCACCGTCGTTCGGCTCCGACTCGTCCGGTTCCGCGGCGACTTCCGCGGGGGAGGGTTCGCCGTCGGCGTCAGGCGTCAGTCCCGGGGGGCCGAGGAAGCTGACGGCGGTCGGGCCGAACCGCACGTTCTTCGTGCTCTCCGCCGTGAGGGTGCCGTCGTCGATCAACGCCCGGAAGCGGGTGACGGACATCTCCTTGCCGCTGCGGCCGCCGGTGGTCAGGGCGATCAGCCCCAGCACGGCGGCGGCGACGAGGCCCAACCAGAGCAGGTTGCCCGGGCCGGGGCGGTTCCCCTTGCCGGACGGCTTGCCCTTGCCGCCGCGGTCGCCGGGCGCACGGGGGGCGGGCTCGGGCGGGGGGGGATCGCCGGCGGGGTCGCGGGGGGCGTCGGGCACGGCGGTCGGCTTGGGGGGAGAACGGTCAGGGACGACGGCGACCGCGGGCCGGGCGGATAACCCTAAGCGAAGGCAGGGGCCGGTCAATCGGCCGACCCGTCGCAGGGCCGCGTCCCGTGTTCGCGCGGCGCCGAGGCCCGCGGACGTTGTGGGGCGCCCGGCCCCCTTTTATCGTGCGGTCTCCGCTCGATTCGCCCGCCCCCGGTTCCGCCGTTGTCCGTCCATTCCTCCCGGGTCGTCGTGCTGGGTTCGACCGGCTCGATCGGCACGAGCGCCTGCGACGTGTTCGCGGCCCGCGAGGAGCTGATCCCGCTGGCGTTCGTCGCGCACCGCTCCTGGCAGACGCTCGCGGCGCAGTGCCGCCGGCACGGGGTGAAGATCGCGGTGCTCGCGGACGAATCGGTCGCCGCGGAGGTGGACCGTTCCGCCTTCCCCGCCGGCTGCGAACTGCGGTTCGGGGAGCAGGCCGTGGAGGAAGTCGCCGCCCACCCGGACGCGGACACGGTCCTCAGCGCGATCGTCGGCGCCGCCGGCCTGCGGGGCACCTGGGCGGCGGTGGAGGCGGGCAAGCGGGTCGCGTTGGCGAACAAGGAAACGCTGGTGGTCGCCGGCCCGCTGGTGACGGCCCGGGCCGCCGAGACCGGCGCCGAACTGCTGCCGGTCGACAGCGAGCACAACGCCATCTACCAGGCTCTGTTGGCGGGGCGGCGCGATCAGGTGCGGCGGGTGATCCTCACTGCCAGCGGCGGCCCGTTCCGCGGGCGCCCGGCGGAGTCGCTGCACGACGTGACCCCCGCGGACGCCCTCGCTCACCCCACCTGGGACATGGGCAAGCGGATCACGATCGACAGCGCCACGATGCTCAACAAGGCGTTCGAGTTGATCGAGGCCCGCTGGCTGTTCGATCTGCCGGCGGACCGGATCGACGTGACGGTCCATCCGCAGAGCGTGGTGCACAGCTTCGTGGAGTACGTCGACGGCAGCGTGCTGGCCCAGTTGTCCCCGCCGGACATGAAACTGCCGATTCAGTACGCCCTCACGCACCCGGACCGCCGCCCGGGGCCGACGGCGAAGTTCGACTGGTCGCGGGCCTTCGAACTGACGTTCGAACCGCCGGACCGCACGGCCTTCCCCGGCCTGAATCTCGGCACGCGGGTGGCGGAGCGGGGCGGCACGGCCGGCGCCGCCCTGAACGCCGCCGACGAGGTGGCCGTCGACCGCTTCCTCCACGGCGAGATCCGCTTTCCCGACATCGCCCGCCTCTGCGAACGGGCCCTGGAGGAACACCCCTTCGAGGCCGAGCCGACCCTGGCCGGCCTGATGGAGGTCGATCGTTGGGCGCGGGCGGCGACGCAATCTGCGATCGTGTGACCTGCGACTGTGTGAACTGCGACCGTGCCGCGCCCCGGGCGATCCGGACTCGGTGATTTGAAGACGTTCTCCCCGCGTTCCCCGCGGGGAGTTTTTCCTGCCCCCAACCCCCCTGCCACAAACCGCCTGCCATGCCGTCCGCTGATTCGTTTGATGATCCCGCCGTCGCATCCCGTCCGCAGCAGCGGGGGTGGTGGTCGCGGAACTGGCTGTGGGCGGCGCCGGTCGGCTGCCTGACGCCGCTGGTGCTGTGCGGCGGGTGCCTGTTCGCGGTGGTGGGCGGGGCGTTCGGCGCCCTCAAGTCCTCCCCGCCGTACGCCGAGTCGCTCGCCGCGGCCCAGGCCGACGCGGACGTGCAGGAGGCGTTGGGCGCCCCGATCGAACCCGCCTTCCTGGTGCAGGGCTCCTTCAACAACACAAACGGCAACAGCGACGCCGACCTGACCTACGAAATCTCCGGCCCGAACGGCAGCGGCACCGTGCACGTCGTCGGCACCGCCGCCCCGGGCGGCGACTGGGAGTACAGCGAGATGAGCGTGCAGATCCCCGGCGAGCCGGCGATCGACCTGCTGGAGGGGACGCCGGAGGGCGTCGAACCGGACGCCGACGCGCCCGAGGACGTTCTCATGGACGAAACGCTTGAGGACGAGACGCTTGAGGGCGAAACGCTTGAGGGCGAGACGCTCGAGGGCGAGACGCTCGAGGGCGAGATGCTTGAGGACGAGACGCTTGAGGGCGAGACGCTCGAGGGCGAGATGCTTGAGGACGAGACGCCGGAAGCGGACGTCGAAGAGCAGCCGTGACCGGCGCCGCGGCGTTCGACGACGCCGTCGTCGTCTGGACGGTGCGGGTTTCGTTGGGGCTGCTGACCGCCGGGTTCGTCGCCCGGCGGTTGCGGTTCGATCGGCTCGCCCGGGGCTGCTGGGCTGCCGGGGCGGCGGCGATGTGGGCCCACCTCGCCGCCGCGTTCAGCGTGGCGCACGATTGGAGCCACGCGGACGCCGTCCGCGAGACGGCCCGGCAGACGCAGGCCCTCACCGGGATCGACTGGGGCGGCGGGGTCTGGATCAACTACCTGTTCGCCGCCGTCTGGACGACGGACGCGGCCTGGTGGCTGCTCCGGCCCGACCGCCACGCCGCCCGGCCGCGTTGGCTGGACGTGACCGTCGGGGCGTTCCTCGGGTTCATCGCCGTGAACGGGGCGATCGTGTTCGAGAACGGTCCGACCCGCTGGGTCGGCGTCGCCTGCTGCGCGGCGATCGCGGCGGCGGGGTGCGTCAGTCCGGCGAACGCCCCGTCGCCACCGGGATGAGGCGGCGGTTCGGGTCGTAGGCCGACGCCGCGACGTCCGACTCGCCGCTCTCCGCGGCGCCGACCGGCTCGGCGCTCGGCTCCTCGGCCGGTTCTTCGGCTGGGGGCTCCGACGGCGGCGGTACCGACTCCAGCGAGACGGTCTCGGCGACCGGCTCCCCGGACAATCCGGGCTCGGGCGAGGGGACGGGCTCCACCACGGGAGCGGGCTCGGGGATCGGTATGGACTCCACGGCTGGGTCGGCGGCTTCGGACGAGGCCCCTTCCTCGCTGCCGGCGGACGAATCGGTCGCCACGGCGGGCGCCCCGAACCCCAGGCTGGGCCGGGTGGCGAGGTAACGGGCCTCGAGCTCCTTGTAATCCGTCTGGGCGCCGCCCGCGAGATTCGCCCGGATGTAGGCGAGCCCGGCTTCGACGCCCTCCGCCCGCGGATCGGGTGCGCGGGGTTCGAGGAGAATCGGCTTCATCCGCAGGCGGGCCACGGCCAGCAGCGTGTTTCGGGCCGCGTACTGGCTCGGGAGCATCGCCTGAAGCTCGGCGATCTGCGCGTCCAACCGCTTCACCAGGGGCTCGGCCTGCACCTGCCAGTCGCGTTCGTCGGGGCTCCGTTTCCGAATCTTGGCATAATCCTGCCAGATCTCCTCCAAGGCGGCGTATTGCCGCCGCTCGGCCTGCCGGCCGGTCAGCAGCCAGGCGCCCAGGCCGATCAGCAGCAGGACGGTGAGCGCGGTGGCGATCGAGGGGGCCCAGCGGGTCAGCTTCTGGCCCGCCGTCTCCCGGGCGACGGCGCGGAGGGCGTCGTCGCGGGTGTCGAAGAACTCCCAGTCGTCGGCCCGGCGGGAGACCTCCAGCCCTTTGCGCATGTCGGGGCTGACCTCGCAGGCGACGGCCCGTCCGCCCTGCTCCCGCACCTGGGAGACCCACGCCTGCAACTCCTCGACCACGTTCCCGCCGACGTAGTTCGTCAGCGTGAAGTCCAGCACGAGGTTCTTGTACAGCGGGTCCCGCAGGGCGGCGGAGACGCGGCCGCATTCGACCCGGAAGTCCGCCTCGCCGAAGCCGGCTTTGTCCCCCTTCGGCAGGACGATCAGCGTGTCGCCGAACGTTTCGACGGGAAAGATCGTGTTGCCGCGGGCGGCGACGATGGAGGCGGACATGGCGACGGGGGCGACGGACCGGGGCGGGCCGGCGGCGTCCGGGCGGACCGGGCGGGACCGGGAGCGACCCGCTGATCCTGCCGGCGGTTTGGTCGCCGCGTCAAACCCGCCGGGGACGGTTTCCGACCCGGGAAAAACCGCACCGACGGTTTCCGACAAGCCCCACGCAGTCTCCCACGAACGCCGACCCGGCTCCGGCACGAACGACAACCCGGCGCCGGGGCGAGGGTCCTCGCGCCCGGCGCCGGGTCGGCGGTCTGCGGAACGGGCGGCTCACGCGGCCCGCGTCAGCGGCTCAGGCGGCCCGCATCAGCATGCGTTCGCGAGTCCGCAGGGCCTTGCGGACGGTCCGCCGCTCCTTTTTGGAAAGGCCCTTCAGCATGTCCTCCTTGCCGCCGTCGAAGTCCATCTCCGTCAGGTCGATGACCCGCTCGCCGACCTGGATGGTCTTCGGCACGTCTTCGAAGCGGATCACCGAGGGCTCGTTCCCCTCGTCGCCCCACTCCTCCGGCCATTCCTGCCGGTAGGAGGGCTCCTCCTCCTCCTCCGCCCGTTCGGCGACGGCGGCGGCGGGGAAGGGAATCGTCGCCGGGGCGTCCTCCGGCCGGGCGACCTTCTTCGACGCGGAAGCCGACCAGGTCGACCGCACCGCGGCGGGGTCCACGTCGTCCACCCGCTTGGGGGCGGGGTTCTTCGTCTCGCTCTTCGTTGCGGAGCCGGCGACGGTCCGCTCAGCCAGGGCGAGGCTCCGGGGAGCCTCGGCCGGGACAGCTGCGTCGCGGGAGGCGGCGGGGGCGACCTCCCAGCGGGGACGGCGGGCCAGGGCGACGACCGCCCACAACCCGGCGACGACCAGCAACCCGGCGCCGGCGGCCTCCGCGGCGGTCCAACCGGCGGTGATTTCCGCGGCGGCCCACGGCCCCGCCTGGGTCGCGATCGCGGCGGAGGGCGCCAGCAACAGCGCCGCCCCGCCGGCGCCCAGCGTCAGCCGGGACAGGCGCCCCAAGGTTCGGGAGACCCCGCCGCGGCGGGCGGGGCGGATGGCCGCGACCTCCGGAATCGGGGAGGAAGCGGTCTTGGAAGTGCGTGCAGCAGTGTTGGTCATCGCCCTGCCCCGTCCGTGCGGCTGTGCGGAGTGTTGGAAGTGAGCCCCCGTACAAACGGGGGACGCAGCGGGCATCGGCCGAACGGGCAGGCCTCGGTGAGCGGCGGTCGCTCCGTCGGACCGGCCGGCGGAAACGGCCCCCGGACGTGTCGCTCCCGTCGATCGCCCCGGCGGCGGGGACCGTGCCGGTCGCTCCGTTTCGCCGGTTCCGCCCCCCGCCGACGCGAGAATCCGGCCCGTTCGGACGGGCGGCTCCGGGGTGTACGCCTGAGCGGTTCGGCACGCTGCTTGCAGGATGTCAACCCGGCCGCCCAAGTTGGCAGCCGTAGCGGTTTCCCCCTGTTTCTCTGGATGAAAGCCACTGCCATGCGATTCGTCACCCGTCATCCCTTTGCCGAGCTCGACGACGTCCGCCGTGAGATGAACGGCCTGCTGCGGTCCTTCGACCGGGCGTTGTCGAACCCCTCCGCCGCGGCCGACGCCGCCCTGCCGCCGTTCAACCTGCACGAGGCCGAAGACGCGGTGATCCTCACCGCCGAACTGCCGGGGCTGGACCCGGAGGCGGTGGAGGTCTCCGTGAAGGCGGACGAGGTCACCGTCCGCGGCGCCTGGCCCGCCGTCGAGACGCCGGAGAACGGCCACTGGCTCCGCCGCGAACGGCCCCGCGGCGAGTTCTCCCGCACCGTGCGCCTGCCGTTCACCCCGCCGGTCGACGGCGTGGAGGCGGAGTTCGCCCGCGGCGTCCTCACCCTCGTGCTGAACAAGCCCGCCGAACGGCAGGCCCGCCGCATCGAAGTGAAGTCCCGGTGACCGCCGGCGGCGGAAACTCCAAGACATAAGAATTCAAGAACCAAGCGGGGTTATCTCCCGCCCGGTTCTCATCCGTAACCCCCTTTTCAAGGACTTAGCGATGAGCGAGCAAAATCTCACGAACACCTCCGCGGATCAGACGACCGAGGAGACCGCCCTCACCAAAACCGACGCCGGCCAGAACGAGGAGCGATCCTCCTCCGACGGGGACGGCGAGGCCCTGCGGTCGCGGTATCTGCCGCGGGTGGACGTGCTGGAAACGCCGGACGCCTTCCGCCTGACCGCGGACGTGCCGGGCGCCAGCGAGGACGGCCTGGAACTGACCGTCGAAAAGGACGTGCTCACGCTGTGGGCCAAGGTTCCCGACGGCCCGCTCGCCAGGCGGGACCGCGATTCGCTGACGACGCGCGGCAACGGCTATCCCGAGGGCGACTGGCACCGGACCTTCCGGCTCGGCCAGACCGTCGACCGGGACGGCGTCGAGGCGGAACTGAGCCGCGGCGTCCTGACCGTCACCCTGCCCAAGGCGAAGGAACAGCTCCGCCGCACCATCGCGGTGAAGACCGTCGCCTGATTGACAGGAGCCGTCGTGAACGACATCGCCCCGGACGGGAGACCCGTCCGGGGCGTGTTGATATGACGAGCCTCGTCGGCGGATTATTCGTCGACGGCGTCCTTCGCAGCCTCCTCGACGGCGTCCGTCGCCTTCGCCGCCGCGTCGCCGGCCTTTTCGGCAGCCGCCTTGGCGTCGTCCTTGGCCTCCTCGGCGGGCTGATCCGGCTTCGCCTCGTCCTTTTTCACGTCGTCCTTCTTGGGCTCGTCTTTTTTCGGCTCGTCCTTTTTCATCTCGACTTGATCGCCGTCCTTTTTGGGCTCGTCCTTCGGTTCCTCGACCTTCGGTTCCTCGACCTTCATATTCGGGCGGGCGCCGACCAGTTCAATGAAGTTGCCGTCCGGGTCGCGGAGCAGGGCGAGGTAGCGATCCCCGCCGAGGGCGACCGGGCCCTTAGCCAGCGGCTTGAGCTTGTGACCGGCGGCGGCCTTGAGGATGGGATCCATGTCCAGCACGTGCAGGGTCAGGTAGCTGGGCCCGTAGGTGCTGTTGATAAACCGACTGTCCTGACGGGCCGCCGGGGCGCCGGGCACCGCGACCAACTTAATCTGGGTGGCGTCCTCGCCCTCGCCGAGGGTCATCACCCGGGCGTGCAGCGGGCGGTAGTCCGTCAGGCCGCTGTCGCCGGCGACGGTTTTGTCGACGCGGAATTCCCGCGCCTTCTTAAAGCCGAGCACGTCCACATAAAACTTCTCGGACTTCTCCCCGTCGGAGACGATCACTCCGACGTCGATCGTCGGCTTGCGGTAGGGGTTGGCGTCCTGGGCGGCCTCATTGGCGACGTCCTGAGGAGCTTTGTCCCCGTCCTGGGGAGCGTTGTCGCCGTCTTGGGGGGCGGCCGCGGCGAGCGGGGCGGCCGCGGCGAGCGGGGCGAGGCAGGCGAACAGGGCGGCGGCGGGCAGCAGGCCGAGGATGGAAGTGGGACGCGACATTGCGGGAGACTCGATCGGTGAGAGGAACGCAATCGGCACGGTAAGAGCGTCCGCCGCGGGGTGCGACCGTCCGGGGGGTTTGCGCCCCGCGGGGCCGGTTAAGATGGGGCGTTCCCCCGCCGCCCGCGCGTCGCTCCCGCCTGCCGCCATGTTCGCCTCCCGTTCCCTCGCCGGCCTCGCGGCGCTCTCGGCGCTGCTGCTGGTCCCCCCGGCGTCCGCCTGTCTATGGGACACCGACACCCTCTGGCAGGAACGTCAGGCATGGCCCGGCACGCTGGAGTTGATCGTCGGTAAGTTCCCCCGGCACACCGACGAGTTCTACGAACACCGCGTGAAGGACCGGCAGTCGAAGCTCCGCCTGCACGCCGCGGGGGAGCAGGAGATGACCCCGGAACAGCGGGCCGCCGCCTGGGACGACCTCGCCGTCGCCCTCGACAAACTCGGCCGCCGCGACGAGGCGCTGGCGGCGCTGGACCGCAAACAGGCCGACGTGGGCGAAGTCGGCGCCTACGAAACGGCGGCGAACCGCGGAACGGTCCTCATCCACGCCGGCCGCTACGAGGAGGGGCTGAAGGAGATCGACCGGGCGCTGGCCCTCAACCCGGACGCCCACTTCGGCCGGGAGCGGATCCAGAAGTTGCTGGTCGAATACCTGCTGGAGCGCAAAGGCGACGCGGAGAAAGTCCCGCTGCCGCTGGCTCCGTCCGACGCTGAGACGAATTTCGCAGTCTTCCTGCACAAACGGGGAGTGTCGATCGCGGAAGGGCGCAAAGGCGTCGAGGGGATGATGCGGTTCGGCGACTACCGCAGCCCCGTGCTGTTGGAGGCGTTAGGCGATCTGCTGTCGACCTCGGGGAAATCAGGCGAGATTGACGGGTCACTGCCGCGGCGGCTGGCGGGCCGGGCGTACCTCGCCGCGGGGCGTGCCGCTCCGGAGGCGCGGGAGGAGTACCGCGAACTCGCCGTTCGCCCTCTGGCGTGGCAGTCCGAGGACGGGAAGGGGATCGACTTCGAAGACTTCTCTCAACGGCTCGAACGCGAGTTCGCCGAGACCGAAGCTTGGTTCGAAAAGGTCCGCGAGGATGAGGAGCTGTGGGTCGCCGTCTCCCCCGACCCGGACGCCCGGTTCCGGGAGAAGTACGGCGTCGCCGTGCTGCGGGTGGGGGACACCTCGGCGAGGCCGAACAGCCTGCAGGCGCAGTGGTCCGCGAAGCGGTCGTGGGCGCTCGACGTGGCGGTGGGCGTCGGCGGGGCGCTGACGATCGCGGCGATCTGGGGACTGATCGCCTGGCGCCGCCGCCAGCCGAACGGCTGGGACGCGAACTGAGGCCGGGCCGGCGGGCCGCTCAGCGGCCGCCGCGGGGGGCGGGGGCGAGGCGATCCAGCACCCAGATCTCCACGCGGTCCGGCGGGGGGGCGTCCGGGCCGAAGGTCGCGTGGCTCATGGGGACGCCGCCGGTTCGCAGCCGAAAGCGGTCCGGCCGCACGCCGCGCCGGACGAGTTCCCCCAGTACGATCCGGGCGCGCCGGTAGGCGAGGGTGTCGAAGTCGTTCGCCTCGTCCGCCGGGGCGAAGCCGCGGAGCTCCACCACCTGGAGCTTGCCGGCGATGGAGTCGGCGACGGCGTCCAGCCGGGCCTCCTCCCCCTTGGCGAGGCGGTCGGTGTTCGGTTCGAACAGCGCCGGCGCCCCGGCCGGCACCGGTCGGCCGGCCGGCTCCCGGGTCAACATCGGCTCGGCCCCGGGGCTGGTGGGACGGGGGGTGCCCCCGTCGCCCGGCTCGGCGACCGGGGGGGTGCCGGCCTCCGCCTCGATCGAGTCCGACACCGTCCCCGCCGTCTCGTCCCCCGGAGCGGACAGCGCGCCGGCGGGGTAGCCCAGCCGGTCGTGCAAACTCGCCAGCACCTCGCGGTACTTCGACTTCTCCTTGATCTCCGACATGCTCACCAGCATGATAAAAAAGGTCAGCAGCAGGCTCATCATGTCGCCGTAGGTGACGACCCATTCCGGCACGCCGGGCGGTGCGTCGTCGTCCATCGGGCGGTTCGGTGCAGGCGGAAAAGGCGGCGCCGGCGGAGCGCGGCCGGCGGCGAGGCGACGGGGGGCGGGCGGCGAGGCGACGGGAGAAGGCGCGGCGTCCGCGGCCAGCATCGGCCCGTCGGACCGTGCGGGTTGAAGGGGCGTGAGCGAACCGTTCCGACCGGACCGTCTCCCGTAGGCGGCACGGCGGTTGCGTCGCAACGCGGGGGGTGGACCATCCAAACCTTCCCGCCCTCAAACGCTCGCGTCGGCGCTCCGTCGACCTCCGCCCACCGCCCCCCGGGGCCGGCCCGCCGCCGACTCCGCAAAACGCCCGCCGCGGCTCCCCCGAATGCCCCGCTCCCGCCGATCGTCCCGTTCCGACAGCCGCGGCGATTCGGCCCGCGGCGCCGAGACCTCCTCTTCAAGCCCCGGCGGGGGCTTCCGGCGCGGCGTCGGCACCGGCGGACCGGCGGACGACGACGCCCTCATCACCGATCAGGCGGAGTTCGACGACTTCTGCCAGCGGGCCCGCGACGCCCGCCTCGTCGCTTTCGATACGGAGTTCGTCTCCGAATCCACCTTCCGCCCCGAACTGTGCCTCATGCAGTTCAGCGCCGCGGGGGAGACCGTCGGCGTCGATCCGTTTGAACTGACCGATCTCACCCCCTGGTGGGATCTGATGACCGACGACCGCACCACCGTGATCGTGCACGGCGGGCAGGCCGAGGTGAAGTTCTGCCTGGAGGCCACCGGCCAGGCGCCGCGGCGGTTGGTCGACGTGCAGCTCGCCGAGGGATTGCGGTCCACCAGCTATCCGCTGGGCTACGACGCCCTCGTGCAGCGGGTGCTGAACGTGCGGGCGCCGAAGGGCAGCCAGACCCGCACCGACTGGCGCCGCCGGCCGCTGTCGGCGGACCAGCTCTCCTACGCCCTGCGGGATGCGGAGTTCCTGCCGAAAATCTGGGAGATTCAGCGGAAGGATCTGCAGGAACGCGGTCGCACCGCCTGGGCGGCGGCGGAGTTCGTGCGGTTCGTCCGCAGCCTGGCCGAAGATCATCGCCGCGAACCGCACGAGCGGCTCTCCGGCCTGTCGAAGCTCTCCCGCCGGGACCTCGCCGTGGCGCGGGAGGTCGCGATCTGGCGCCAGGCGGAAGCCGAGGAGAAGAACCGCCCGGTCCGCCGGATTCTGCGGGACGACCTCGTCATCGACATCGCCAAGCGGCAGCCGGAAACCGAAGAGCAACTGCTCGCCCCCCGGGACATGAACCGGGGCGACATCCGCCGCAGCGCCGAGGACCTCCTCGCCGCGATCGAGCGGGGCAAGGCGGTGTCCGACGACGACCTGCCCGAACGCGTCCGCCGCGAGGGGCCGGACAAGAACCCGGACGAGCACGTGCTAGGCCAGCTGCTCGGCATCGCCCTGAGCAGCCTGTGCAACGAGCACGAGGTCGCCCGCACGATCGCCGGCACGGCGAAGGACCTGCGGGAACTGGTCCGCTGGCACACCGCCGGCCGGCCGGAGGGCGTCGAGGTCCCGCTGCTGGCCACCGGTTGGCGCAAGGAACTGTGCGGCCAGTTGCTGACCGACCTGCTGGACGGCGAGATCGCGATGCGCGTCGCCGACGCCAAGGGCGACCACCCGCTGAGCTTCGAGCGCGGGTGAGCCGCGGCCGATGCGGGCGGTCCGCCCCACGCGGACCCGCGGCCTACCGGTTCTCCCGCGCCTCCTGCCGCATCTGCTCCTCATACAGCCGGTCGTTTTCCTCGTTCTGGGCGGCCCGCTCCTGTTCCGTCGCCGGGTCGAGCTGAACCTGGCCGGACTCGACGCCGCCGCACCCGGCCAACGCCCCGGCGAGCAGGCAGATCGAGGAGAACGCGGCGAAGCGAACGGCGGTGGGTTTGATCACGGCGAATTTCGGGAGGGTCATCGGGACGAGCGTCGGTCGAACTCGGATCGGAAGTGACAGAGCAGAAGACCGCGGGCGGGGATTGTCAACCACTCGGGGCGGATGGACTGGCTGCCACGCCTCCAACCGCTTGTCCCGTCCGCCCGGCCGTCCGGTCCGCCCCCTGATCCCGTCCGGATATTCGAAAACCCCGTGGGGATCTGTCGAGGTTGGACGAACAAATCCGTCCGGCGCCCCGGTTTTCCTACAAGAAATTTCGTTGACAAACGAATCGTCGATGACTTTCCTGATGAATCGCGTACAATCAGACGATAAGTTTGCGCCGATGGGACAATCGTCCCTGTTCTCAGCCGCCTTCGCGGTCCGCAGCTTCGTTTCCTCATTCCCTCCCCTAATCTCAGGCCCGACCTATGTCGCGACCTTCGAAACTCCGTGCCGGTTTCACGCTGATTGAGCTACTCGTGGTGATCGCGATCATCGCGATTCTCGTGAGCCTACTGCTCCCGGCCGTTCAGCAGGCCCGTGAAGCCGCTCGCCGCAGCCAGTGTCAGAACAATCTGAAGCAACTCGGCTTGGCGATGCACAACTACCACAGCACCCATAAGGCCTTCCCCATTGGGCGGGGCGACAACGACGGCGGCCGGCGGTGGAGTGCGTTGGTGGGGCTGACCCCGTACCTCGACCAGACCGCCCTGTGGAACCAAATCAGCAAGCCGTCGCTCCTCAACTCTAACGGCACCACCCGCGCCGCAGACAACCCGTGGCCGGCGATGGGGCCGAACCCCTGGGACGAAGCCTACCCCCCGTGGGCGACCCAGATCGCTACCCTGTTGTGCCCGTCCGACCCCGCCCCCGTGATCGCTGAGGGGGACACGAACTACGCCGTCAACTGGGGCGACAACGGCGACGGGAACGACGACCACTTCGGGACCGACGGGCGCGTTCGCGGCATGTTCGGTCGGGTGCGGTCCTCGACGCTGGCCGACATGCGGGACGGGACGACGTCCACCCTGCTGATGGGCGAGATCGGCCGCGGTCGGAGCTCCCGGCACTATCAGGCTGCGTTTGCGCGTGACCTGACGGAGATCTTCGAGAACCCGCAGGAGAACTGTGTGGACGTGGTGAACGATCCCCAGAACCCGGGCTTCTACAACACCACCGTCCGGGTCGATACCGGCGGCGACCAGTGGCGCGGCACCCGTTGGGCCGACGGTTCGACCGTCTTCACCGGGTTCAACACGATGCTCCCGCCGAACGGCCCGAGTTGTATGGAAGGCGGCGGCGACTCCGCCAACTCGATCATGTCCGCCGGCGGCTACCACTCCGGCGGGGTTCAGGTCGTCTTCGGCGACGGGTCGGTCTCCATGATCAACGAGACGATCGACGTCGGCGACCAGACCGCCTTGGCACCGACGTTTGGCCGGAGCCCCTACGGAATCTGGGGCGCACTGGGCAGCCGCGACGGCGGCGAAGTCGTCGACGAGTTCTGATTCTGAGCCGGCATCCGTCGATCCGGGAGAAGCTCTGCGGCCCCCCGCCCCCTGGGCGGGGGGCCGTTTTCGTTGACGTCGGACGACGGCGCCGAACGCCTTCCCGCCACGGGACTGGACGCCTCCTTCAACGACCGCCGCAACCGCCGGCGACGTCGCTGAGGGAGCCTCCTGAGCCCCTGCCCCGGCCCGCGACGTCCCGCCCTAAACGTGAGAAGGCTCCCCCACCGACCGGCAGGAGAGTCTTTTTCCTGTTGCAGGCAGTTCCGGGAGTCAGTCGCCCATCTGATCAGCGGCGGCGTCCGCCTCCTCGCTGTAGGCCTCGTCGGCCGCGATTTCCTCGGCGGTCTTTGGTTCCTGTTCGATCACGCCGCCGCGATCGTCGGAGCAACCGGTCAGGCCGAGGGGGAACGACAGACAGAACGCCGCCGCCGCCAAGGCGAGGCGGCCGGGAACGGCACGGGAACCGGAGCGTGAAAACATGGAAGGCCTACGCGGTTGAGTCGAGACAGGGTGAAGGAGAATCCGCGGGGACGCCTCAAGCTCGAACGAGCTTGCGAGACAAACGTCCCGCCGAGTCATGAAAAACGGCCGCCGTCGGCATTGGCGCCTCCTGAGAGGGCTGACGCGGCGGGGCCGTTTGCAGTGTGGCAAGCGGCGGGGTCGCGGTGAAGTCGGCCCGTTGCAGGGTTCCGCTCTCAGCTCCCCCGGGATAAATGCCAGCCGGCCGGTGGGGGCAACTTCCTAATCTCGTCCTTTTCGCAAGGCGAGAATCTGCGTTCCCCCGAGAAATCCAGATTCTACCAGAAATCCGCATTACTTCGCGGCCAGTCCTGTGTTGCCCGGCGTCTGAAAATGGGACACAATGGTCCGGTTCGATAACTCCAGTGGGCGTTCGTCCCATCAGTTCGAACCGATGCTCGTCGTTCGACGGCTCTCTTGCATCGCACAATCCTCAACTCACAACCTGTTTCAATGCAGACGCCCCTTCGTCGACCGGTCCGGTCCGGCTTCACGCTGATCGAACTGCTGGTCGTGATCGCGATCATTGCGATCCTGGTTTCGCTGCTCCTCCCGGCGGTCCAGCAGGCGCGGGAAGCGGCTCGGCGGAGTCAGTGCCAGAACAACCTCAAGCAGCTCGGGTTGGCTCTGCACAACTACCACAGCACGTACAAGAGTTTCCCAATCGGTCGGGCCGGCACGGACGGCACCGGCAGCGGCGACGATTTCGAGAACAACTCCGGTCGTCTCAGCGCCATGGTGGGTCTGACGCCGTACCTCGATCAGACGGCTCTGTGGAACCAGATCTCCAGGCCGCTGACGATCGACGTCGGCGGCACCCCCACAGAGTTCCCGGCGATGGGAGCTCATCCGTGGCGGGAAGAGTACACGCCTTGGGCCACGCAGATTTCGTCCCTGCTGTGCCCCTCCGACGGCGCCCAAGTCAGGGACGAAGGCGATACGAATTACGGCTTTAACTGGGGCGACAACGGCAACGGCAACAACGAGGGCATCGGCACCCACTCGGACACCCGCGGCATGTTCGCCCGCACCAACAGCACCGGGATGCGCGACATGCGTGACGGCACCACGAGCACCTTGCTGATGGCGGAGATCGGCCGGAGCGCCGGCGACGGCGCCTTCCAGGGGCGGGTCGCCCGCAGCCAGGGCGACGCGATCCACAACAACCCCTACGTCAACTGCTGGCAGGCCGTCGAGGATCCGGAGAACCCGGGCTATTACAACACCAGTGTGACGCTGTTCAGCCGCGGCAGTCGCTGGGCCGACGGCGCCGCCCCGCACTCCGGGTTCAACACGCAGATGCCGCCGAACGGCCCGAACTGCATGGAGGGCGGCGACGACTCCGGCGACTCCATCATCTCCGCCGGCAGCTACCACACCGGCGGCGTGCAGGTCGTGCTGGGGGACGGCGCCGTCAAGTTCATCAGCGACACGATCGACTGCGGCAACTACAAGCAGGACGGCACTCGCATGACCCGTGGGAAGTCCCGCTACGGCGTCTGGGGCGCCCTGGGCAGCCGGGCCGGCAACGAGGTGGTGGAAGACGCCTTCTGAACCCCGGCCTGATCCCGGACCGTTCGACGCCGCACCGGGGCGACCCGGTGCGGTTTTTCGTGCGCCGCAGGCAATGCCGCGCCCGCGACGGCGCCGAGGGGGCAGACATTGGCGGTTGTTGATCCAACCTGTCGGCGACGTTAGATTGCAGGGGCTGAGTCCTCGCCGCCGTTTCTGCACACTCTGCTCACTGCGATGCCCGATCACGCTTCGATGCAACGTCGCTCCTTCCTCGCCGCGTCGGCCGCGGCCGGGGGCGGATTGATCCTCGCCGGCACCCGGGCCTCCGGGGCGGTTCAGGGGGCCAACGACCGCGTGCGGATTGCCGTCGCCGGCCTGAACGGCCGCGGCAACGCCCACCTGTCCGGCTTTATGGGCCAGGACAACGTCGAGATCGCCTACGTCATCGACCCGGACGCCAACGTCCTCGCCAAGACGCTGAAAAAGCTCGAGGGGAAAGAGGCCGCCAAGAACGTGAAGGGGGTCGCCGACGTCCGGGAGGCCTTGGACGACCCGACCCTGGACGCCATCAGCGTGGCGACGCCGAACCACTGGCACTCGCTGATCACGATCTGGGCCTGTCAGGCCGGCAAGCACGTTTACGTGGAAAAGCCAATGAGCCACGACATCGCGGAGGGCCGCGTCGCCGTGGAGGCGCAGAAGAAATACGGCGTGGTCGTCCAACACGGCACCCAGCGGCGGAGCGATTCCGGCGTCGCCGGCCTGCACGAGGCCCTGCACGCGGGTAAGCTGCCCCGGCTCAAAATCGCCTACGGCTACTGCTGTAAACCCCGCGGCAGCATCGGCACGGCCAAGCCGGAAAATCCGCCGAAGAACCTCGACTGGAACCTCTGGCAGGGCCCGGCCGTCATCGACGAGTACCACGACAACCTCGTCCACTACGACTGGCACTGGTTCTGGGAGACCGGCAACGGCGACCTCAACAACCAGGGCACCCACCAGCTGGACGTCGCCCGCTGGGCGATCGACCCGGATCAGACCCACCCGGTCCGCACCACCGCCGTCGGCGGGCGCTTCAAGTGGGACGACCAGGGCGAAACGCCCAACACCATGTTCTCCGTGGCCGAATACCCCAACGGCCAAATGGTGATGTTCGACGTTCGCAACGTGAACTACAAAGGCTACGAGCACCAAGTCTATAACGAGTACTACCTAGAGGACGGCAGCCGGATCGTCGGCGAGGGTAACTACAAGATCTACCGCCCCGGCAGCGACAAGGCGGAGCCGCTAAAGATCGAACGCGGCGCCGTCACCCCCGGCGGCAACTGGGGCAGCTTCATCCGGGCCGTGCGGGCGAACGACCCGAACATGGCCAACGGCAACGCCCTCGAAGCCCACTACGGCTGCGTGCTGGGCCACGTGATGAACAACTCCTACCGCCTGGGCGAGCCGGCCCCGGTCGAGAAGATCGAGTTCGCCAACTCGGACGCCACGGAGCACTTCGAACGCCTGCACGCGATCATGCGGGACGGCGTGGGGCTGGCCGACGCCGATACCCAGTACACCGTCGGCCCGATGCTGCAGTTCGACCCCGACACCGAACGCTTCACCGGCGAACGGGCCGAGGAGGCCAACCGGCTGCTCCAGGACCCGCAGCGGAAGGGCTTCGAAATCCCCGCCGCCGACGCCGTCTGACACGGCGTCCAGCCACGACCGCGGTGCGGCGCCGGCGCACGCCGCCGCTCTCGCCCTCGCCCCCCGCGTCCCCGGACGCGGGGGGCGTTGTTGTTTCACCGATCCGGCCCATCGCTCCCCGCGCCGTCCGGGCAAACCGGACCCCCGCACGCTCCGGACGCCTGCCGAAGTCGGTCCGCCCTCGCCGCCTCCTTCAGCGTACCGGCCGCAGGGTCTGAATCGCCGGGGCCTCCAACCCTGACGGGGCCGGGATGCGGGCGATCTGCCGCACGATCACCCCGTCCGCCCCGGTTCCGGAGACGCCCGTCAGCCGCACCGCGACGGCCACCCGCCGCCCGGCAACCTTGGACAACGCCAGCGGCACCGCGAGCGTCGCCGCGTCCGCCTCGCCGCTGCGCACGCCCGGCGCCTCCCGATCCCGCACGGTCGGGGCCGCCGGGGGTGCGAGGTCGTAGGAGTAGCGTTTCTCCGCCCCTTCGACCCGCATCACTGCTTGGCCGCCGAGTCCCCGCGAGGCCAGCGGGCGACCGGCGGGGTCCGTCAGCCAGAACCGCAGCCCGTCGCGGTCGATTAGCGTTTCGACCCGCACCTCGGGGAACGAATCGACCTCCCCCCCGTGCGGCCCGTGCCGGTGCCCGGCGTGCTCGTCCGCGACCAGCCCCGCATGCTCGTGCCCAGCGTGATCGTCCGCGGCGAAGTCGGCCCCGATCAGTCGGGGACGTTCATCACCGGCATGATCGTGCCCGTCGTGATCATGTCCGGCGTGGTCGTGCCCGACATGGTCGTGGCTGGCGGGGCCCTGGGCGGAGGCGCCCGCGGCCAGCAGCAGGCCGGCGGCGGTGGAAAGAACGAAGGTCTTCATCGTGCGACTCGCATCAGGGGGTTCGGAAAGGCGGAACGGCCAGCGGCCGGTCCGATTAATCCGTGACGCAATCGCTGCGCCCGCCGCGGCGGGTACGCTCCCGAACCTCTGTGCCGCAAGCGGTTCGGGCAGAACCGCCCGCGGGCGCCCAAGGCGGGACCGTGTCATTTTCACCAGCATCCTGTCCGGCGGATCGAACAGATCGACAACACACCCCGCGATTCCCTGTCGACAAACCGACAACGCCCATCTCGGCCGCGGGCGGGAGGCGGGGACCCCGGGCTGACTTTCGCCCCGCCGGCTCGCACGGAACGATGGCCGCGTCCCCCCGCCGACGGAGCTGCGCCTGATGACCGCCCCCACCCCCGGCCCCGACGGCCCGCCCCCCGAAGGGCCACTGGCCGATCTGCTCGCCGTGCTGCGGGAGGCCGCGGCCCTGAAAACCGCGGCCGACGTGCTGGCCTGGGACGAGCAAACTTATCTGCCCCCCCGCGGCGGGGAGTTTCGGGCGGACCAACTCGCCGCGCTCGCCGGTCTGACGCACGACCGGCTGACCGGCCCGGAGCTGCGCGACGCGCTGCTCGCCGCCGAGGCGGAAGTGCGCCCCGCGGACTCCGCCGCGGCGGCCTGCGTGCAGGAGGCCCGGCGGGACTTCGACCGCCGCACCACGCTGCCGCGTCGGTTGGTGGAGGAACTGTCACGAGTGACGACGCTCGCCCAGCAGAACTGGGCGGAGGCGCGGAAACGCTCCGATTTCGCCGCGTTCCGTCCGCACCTCGAAGCGGTGGTGACCCTGAAGCGGGAGGAGGCCGCCGCGGTCGCCGCCGGTCGGGAGGACCTCGCCGCCGCCGCCCCGTACGACGCCCTGCTGGACGACTACGAACCGGGGGCGAAAAGCGATCAGGTGTCGGCGGTTTTCGCCGAACTGCGGGCCGGGCTCGTCCCGCTGGTCGCCGCGATCTCCGAAGCGGGCGTGACGCCGGATCGTTCGTTGCTGACGCGGAACTATCCGGTCGCCGCTCAATACGAGTTCTGCCGATCCGGGGCGGAGCGGCTCGGGTTTCGGTTCGATTCCGGCCGGCTCGACACCGCCGCCCACCCGTTCTGCACCACGCTGGGGCCGGCGGACTGCCGCCTGACGACCCGCTATCACCCCAACGACTTCTCGCAGTCCTACTTCGGCGTGCTGCACGAGGCCGGGCACGGCATCTACGAGCAGAACCTGCCCGCCGAGTGGTTCGGCGCCCCCTTAGGCGAAGCCTGCGGGCTGGGGGTGCACGAATCCCAGAGCCGGCTGTGGGAGAACTTCGTCGGCCGCTCGCGGTCCTACTGGGAGCACGCCGCCCCCGAGGCCCGGGCCTTCTTCCCCGAGGCTCTCGGCAAGGCCTCCGCGGAGGAGTTGTACCGGGCGGTCAACGACGTGCGGCCGACGCTGATCCGCGTGGAGGCCGACGAAGTGACCTACAACCTGCACGTCCTGCTCCGGTTCGAGTTGGAACAGCCGCTGATCTCCGGCGACCTGCCGGCGGGGGACGTCTGCGACGCCTGGGACGAGAAGTTTGAAGCGATGTTCGGTTTCCGCCCGCCGAGCGCCGCGGACGGCTGTCTGCAGGACATCCACTGGGCCGCGGGGCTGATCGGCTACTTCCCGACCTACGCCCTCGGCAACGTCTACGCGGCGATGCTCTGGGACGCGGCGCTGGCCGAGTTGGGCGATCTGGAGGGCCAACTCGCCGCCGGAAACTTCACCCCGCTGCGGGACTGGCTGACGGAAAAGGTCTACCGCCACGGCCGCCGCTATGCCCCGACCGACCTGATCGCCCGCGCCGCCGGTTCCCCGCCCACCCCGGCCCCGCTGCTGGCCCACCTCAACGCCAAGTACGGGGCGCTGTACGGGCTGGGGTGAGAGCCGGCGCGGCTCCGTGAGCCCGGAGCGCAAGCTCCGGCCGTCGGCGCAGCCGGCGTGAAACGCGCGGCCGGAGCTTGCGCTCCGGGCTTACGGCGTCAGGAGGCGAGGCGAATCCGCTGGGGGAGCATCCGCTTTTCGATGCGGGCGCCGGTCGCGTCGAACAGGAACAGGCAGTTGCGGACGGCGTCCCAGACGGCGGTCAGCCGCACGCTCCGCGGGCCGAGCAGCGTGTACTGGCAGCCGCAGGGCTTGCCGGCCCGGGTCAGCGGGGCGGCGACCGTGCGGAACTGGTTCGACAGCAGATTCTCCCGGGCGCACAGCGTCTCGTGCACGTAGGCGTGCAGTTGCTCCGGCGTGCGCGGCGCCGCGGCCTTCGGCACTGAAGGCTTGGGCGTCGGGGCGGCGGGAGCGGGGGCGTCGGGCACGAACGCCCGCATCGGCCGACGAACGGCGTCCGGTGGGGCGAACCGCCGGCGGGCCGCGTTCCCGTCAACGCCGCACGAAGCGGCGCCACGCCGCCGACCGGCGCCGTCGGCAGAACCGTCGCCCGGCGCCGGGTCGAGCCGCTAAGATTGACGCATGAGCGATTCCGCCGACCCGCCCGGCCCGCCGTCGTTCCACCTCGACGGCCGGCTGTACGTCCGCGAGATGCAGAACTGGAAGGCCGTCGTCAAGCAGGACTTCGCCAAGCTCTACTGCCACGCCAAGATGCCCGGCGAGGACTACTACCACCTGCTCACCGGCGGTGAGATTTACCTCGACGACGGCGAGTCGCAGCTCTGTCTGAACTGCGCCGTCCGCACCGGCGTGCTGACCACCGACCGCCAGCACTGGCAGCGGGAGGCGAAGCCGACAGAGATCCGCGTCGTCCCGGACCGCGACGTCGGACTGGAGTGAGGCCGGTGGGCGGCACTCGGTCCGGGTCCGAAGCCCGGATCTCCCCTCGCCCCCTTTTGGGGGAGAGGGGTCGGGGGTGAGGGGGCAGCGACTCCCAAATACCGCTCACGGTCCGGTCCCTCACCGGCCGGTCGGCTCGTCACTACTAGGACGGATGCGGGTGAACCGGGCGTCACCCTCACCCCCGGCCCCTCTCCCTGAGGGAGAGGGGAGACCGCTCCGACCGCCCTTTCCGTTACGCCTCGACTTCCCCGCTCCGCCGGCCGGCGAACCACACGCAGGCGGCCCCAATCAGCACGCAGGCCGTCGCGGCGGCGAGGACTTCCGCCGGGAGGTGGGTCGTCTCGGAGACCTCAATGTCGAACCGTTCGCTCAGCTCCTGCTTGTAGCTGGCGATCGTCAGCAGGGCGGCGTTGCTGACGGCGTGCAGCAGCATGCCCGGCCACAGGCTGCCGGTGCGGATTCGCACCCAGCCGAGCAGCAGGCCCAGCAGCGTCGTGCCGATCAGGCGGTCGAACAGGCCGAAGTCTTTGATGACGTGGAACACGCCGAAGATCAGCCCGCTGGCGACCACGGCCGACACGGCGCCGAACGGGACCTTCAGGCCGGTCAGCACGAAGCCGCGGAAGGCGAACTCCTCACTGAGCGCGGGCACGATCGCCAGACAGGCCAGGACGAGCGGCAACGGCAGGGTTTCGATCCGCTCGCCGAACTCCGCCAGCCGGCCGGCGTCGCCGATGCGGTCCGCGGCGCCGAGGGCCAGCAGGATTTCGAACACCCCCGCCCAGGCCCCCAGCCCCAACAGCAGACCGCCGAGCAGCCCCAACAGCGTGGGTGTCCGTAGGGCGAAGGTCCGCCGGGTCGATCCGCCGGCCCAGCGGGCGATCGCCCAGGGCAGGCCGACGAACACCAGCACGGAGACCGCCGCGTTGGCGATCAGCAGCGTGGGCAGATCGACGTTGGCGAGGCTCTCTTCGTTCGTAAGCCCCGCCAGCTTGCCCGGCACGCCGCCCAGCACCAGAAACGCGGCGACGCAGGCCAGCGTGCCCAGCAGGACCGCCCCCAGCGGGGGAACGCCGTTCGGGCGGGGGGGCGGTTTGAGGAACTCGCTCCACCCGCCGGGGCCGCCGTAGAGGATGGCGTCCGTCCCGAAGATGCGGGCCGCCACGCTCAGCGCCAGCCCGGCGTAGCAGACGGTCGAGACCACTGCGACCAGCGCCGGCAGCAGCGGGGCCGTGCCGCTGAGCACCTCCCGGGCCAGCAGCACGAGGTTCATCAACGGCGCCGCGGCCCAGACGAGGTCCAGTTCGATCGACGGGGTGAGGGCCAGCCCGCCGGGCGCCAGGCAGCAAAGCATCAGCGGGATCAGGTAGGCCTGAGCCTCCTTGAAGCTGCGGGCGGCGCTGGTGACGGCCAGCAGCACCGCGGCGAAGAACCCCGCCGTCAGGGCCAGCAGCCCCGCGGTCGCCGGCAGGCTCCACCAGCGGACGTTCTCGCCGAACAGTTCTCGATCCAGCCCGACGGCGTACACCGTGGCGGTCATCGCGATCAGGTTCGCCCCCGCCGTCAGCACCGCGACGGCCCAGACGGCCACGAACTTGCCCAGCAGCACGTGCAGACGGCTCACCGGGGCCGCAACGAGCGTTTCGAGCGTGCCGCGTTCCCGCTCGCCGGCGGTGGTGTCGATCGCGGGATAGACCGCCCCGGTCGCCGTCATCAGCAGGAGGATGAGGGGCACCACGGTGGCGAGGCTGATCGCCCCGCCGCCGGTCGGTTCGATCGCCTCCGTGACGAAGTCGGCGGGCACGTCGGCGCTGAGGCCGGCCTCCCGCAGGCGGGCTTCGATCGCCGCCTCGTTCACTGCTCGCAGCCGGGCGATGATCCGCCGGCCGGATTCGACCGACAGCGGCGAGCCGGAGCGGGTGAGAATCGTGTACCGCGGCGCCGGCTCGCCGTCCGTGTCGTCGACCTCGCCCCCTTCTGCGACGCGCAGCCCCAGTTCCGCCTCGCCGCGGGCGACGACGGCCTCCAGTGAATCGTTCGCCCGCTTGGGCATCGTCAGATTCAGTTCGAGCAACCCCGAACTGCGATCGACGACCCCGGCCCGCTCCAACAGGGCGGTGCCTTCCTGAAAGACCTCTTGAAAGGCTTCCGCGTCGGCTTCGGACTCGAACACGACCGAGACCGGCCCGGCCTCGGCCGGGTTGGTGGCGATCAGCACGTTGCGGAACAGCGCCCCCAGCAGCGGGTAAACCAGCAGCGGCATGAGGACCAGCGTGATCGTCGTGCGACGGTCCCGCAGGCTCTCCCGCAGTTCCTTCAGGGCGATCCGCGGCAGCGGGTTCGGGGGACGGAAATCGCTCACGTCGGCGCCCCCGCTTGCGGTTTCGCGGGTCGTTCCAAGAACCCTTCGTCCTCGGCCAGCAGGTCGACGAACATCTCCGTCAGCGTCTCCCGTCCGGTGGCGGATTGCAGTTCCGCCAACGTGCCCTCGTGCCGCAGGGTGCCGCGGTGCAGCAGGCCGAAGCGGTCGCAGAAGCGCTCGGCCTCCGCCAACCGGTGCGTGCAGAGGATCACCGCCCGGCGTTCGTCCCGCAGGTGGCGGACGAACTCGAACACCCGCTGGGTGCCGACCACGTCCAGCCCGCGGGTCGGTTCGTCAAGTAGCATCGCCGGCGGCCGGTGCATCACCGCCCGGGCGAGGTTCACCCGCTGGGTCTGCCCCGTGGAGAGCCCGGCGCAGCGGCGGTCGAGGAACGCCGTGAGGCCGAACCGCTCCGCCAGATCTAAGGCCCGGGCTTCGGCGACGTCGCTCGGCACGCCGTACAGGTCGGCGAAGAACCGCAGCGTTTCCCGCGGGGTGAGCCACGGGTACAGCCCCGCGCTGGCGCTGACCAAGCCGATCCGCCGCTTCACCTCGTTCGGGTTCTCGGTCACGCTGACGCCGTCGATGACCGCGTCGCCGCTCGTCGGTTTGAGCAGACCGAGCACCATCCGCAGGGCGGTCGTCTTGCCGGCACCGTTGGGGCCCATCAAGCCGTAGACCTCGCCCGGTTCGACCCGCAGCGAGAGCCCCCGCACCGCGTGCACCGCGGCCGGACCGTGGCCGAAACTCCGCTGGAGGTCGCGGAGTTCGATCATCGACGGAGCGAGGGCACGGGGGCGAACGTCCGCTGGCGGTTTCGCGGGTGGGGAAAGAGTCTCCCGCCCCCCGCGAAACCGCAAGCGACGCACGAACCCGATCCGCTCCGGGGCTCAGCCGGCGGCCCGCTTGGCCTCGTAGGCGTTCAGCTTGTTGTAGAGCGTCTTGAGGGCGATGCCGAGTTCCTTGGCGGTCGCCGGTTTGTCGCCGTCGTGCCGGTCGAGGGTGTGCAGGATCACTTCCTGCTCGATCTCCCGCAGCGTTTTCGGCACGTCGCCGTAGGTGGGGGCCGGGGCGTTGGCGTAGCCCTCGAAGTCGCCGGTGTTCGCCAGCTTCAGCCCCACGTTGCCGGCGACGCTGCGGCGGGTGACCGGCGTGGGCAGGTCCTCGGGTTGAATCTGGCCCTCGGCGAGGATCGAGGCGTGCTCCAGGGCGTTCGCCAGTTCGCGGACGTTGCCGCTCCACTCGTGGGACTGCAGCAGGTCCATCGCCCGCGGGGAGATCGCCTCCTCGCCCACCCGCTTGCCGGCCAGCCGGGAGAGCAGGAAGGAGCAGAGGGCCGGGATGTCCTCGGCCCGTTCCCGCAGCGGGGGCAGGTCCAGTTCGAAGGTGTTGACCCGGTAGATGAGGTCCTCGCGGAACTCGCCGTCGCGGGCCATCTCGTCCAGGTCCTTGTTCGTCGCGCAGACGATCCGGACGTCGACGGTGAAGGTTTCGTTCTCGCCGACGCGGCGGATCTCGCTGCTTTCGAGGAACCGCAGCAGTTTGACCTGCATCGGCTTGGGCAGTTCGCCCAACTCGTCGAGGAACAGCGTGCCGCCGTCGGCCGCTTCGAACAGGCCCTTGCGGGGCTGATCGGCGCCGGTGAAGGCGCCCTTGCGGTGGCCGAAGAACTCGCTTTCGACGAGGTGCTCCGGCAGGGCGCCGCAGTTGACCGCGACGAACGGCCCGCCGGCCCGCTTGCTGCTGGCGTGGATCGCCTTGGCGACGACCTCTTTCCCGGTGCCGGTTTCGCCCAGAATCAGCACGCTGGCGTCGGTCGGGGCGAACTTGGCGATCTTCTTCTTCAGCGCGAGCATCGCCGGCGTCGAGCCGATGAAGTCGCGGTCGTCGGTCTTCAGCTTGACCGGCTTGGGACGGTCCTCCTCGGGCCACTGCTCGAGGGCCTTCAGTTCGCGGATGTGGGCGAAGGCCTCGCCCAGCTCCGGCATCTGGAGCGGCTTTTCGAGAAACCGCAGGGCGCCGTACTCCATCGCCCGCTTCGCCTCCGGCAGATCGCCGTGGCCGGTGCAGATGACGAACTTGGTGTTCGGCGAAACGTTGTTCAGGTGGTCGGCCACGCCCCAGCCGTCCACGCCGCCGGGCATGCGGAGGTCGATCAGGGCCGCGTCGTAGGGCTTGCCCTCGGCGACGGCGGCGTCTAGGGCGGCGATCGCCTTCACCCCGTCGGCCACGACGGTCACGGACCCTTCCGCGATCAGCGGGACTTCGTTTTCGTAAACGAACCGAATGCCCGGTTCGTCGTCCACGCACAGCACGCGCAGCGGGGCAGGACCGGGGGTGGCGTTCGACATCGCGGCATCCTTGCCTGGCACAGTGGTTGCAACGCCGAGGTGTCTTGGAGAGCGACGCCGCGGCTGACGGGGCCACGGTAGACGAACCTTCGCGCGCCGGGAAGACCGATTTGCAGGATTTGCAACGGGATTCCCCCAGACCGCCCTCGGCGGCGTCCCGATGGCGGTCTCAGGCGAGCGAGGGGGCGTCAGCCCCCCGTGCCGGAAGGTTATTCGCACGGGGGGCTGGCGCCCCCTCGCTCGCCCTGTGGGAAAGCAGCAGCGGGGCCAGGGCCTCCGCGGCGAAGACGCGGTTCACCGCTCCGAAGTGTCCGCCGTAGTGGAACCGGCGGACCCACCCCGGCCGCCAGTGGTGCTCGCGGAAGGCGGGCACGTCGGTCCGTTCAAAGCCGCCCCAGCCGGCGCCGGGACGGTGGCGGCCGTCCGTGGTCCCCAAGGTGGTCAGCAGCCCGACGAGAATCGGCACGTCCAGCCGGCTGCACACGGCGTCGATGCCGTGGTCGCAGCGGTCGGCCAGCGCGGCGGCGTCGATCGGGGGCGAGCAGGCCGGAGCGAGCAGCAACGTGCGGGTCGCCGTCGTTCCCGCCGGCAGCCGGGCCAGCCCGTGCAACGCGACCGACGCCCCGCCGCTGTAGCCCACGACGTACACCGGGGCGTGCGGGTAGAGCCGGCGGTGCTCCGCCACCAAGTTCGCCACCTCTTCCCCGCCCGCTTCGTGCATCGCCACGTCCCGCAGGTGCCAGAACGCCCGGAAGAACCACCCGCTGGTCCAGTCGACCACCGTGATCCGCCCCGGCACGCCGCCCTGCGCCAGCCCGACGGCGAGGTCGTACTCGGCGAAGCTGCGGCCCTGAATGCCCGGCAGCACGATCGTCAGCCCCTGCCGTTGGGCGGCCGGGTCGTCCAACGCCGGCGCCCGCCCCCGGATCAGTCGCCCCACCGGGCAGACCGGCACCCGCAACAGCGACGCCCACCCCGCCCCCCGCCGCCGCCAGCGGCTCGGCCACGGCAAGGGCGTTGCGAAAGAGTCAGCGGGAGTCACGCTCGCCACTTTTGTCTCCGGAAGACTCCCGCGGCAAGGCGGCGACCCGTTCCAGCGCCGCCTGTTGCAGGCGGTCGGGCGACTGCACCGTCACCGGGATCTTGAGCAGGCGATACCGCCCCGCCGGGTCGTCCACCTCCAAGGCGACGACCACCTCGTTCCCGCCGCCCTCGCAGCCGATCACGGAGACCTCGAACGGGTAGTCCCAGCCGCCGTCGGCCCGTTCGACCGGGTCGAGTTCCGCGACGTGCACGCGGTCGGTGGGGCTGCGGACGGCGAGCACCGTCAGCGGGTCGAGGCGACGATCCGTGACCGTGACGGTCGCCGTCGTGGTCTGCCCTTCCCGCTGGTAGACCATTACCGCGGGCGGTTCGATGCGAATCTCGTGCGGGTCGACGCCGTACCGCAGCTTGACGGTCTGACGCAGGGACTCGCCGGCCGGCGTGGCGCAGACGACGGTCACCTCATGTTCGTGCGGGCCCTCGGCCTCGCGGGCAGTGTCGGCCCGGACGATCAGTTCCACGGCCCCGCCCGGTTCGATCGTCGGCGGGGCGGCCGGGTCGAACAGTTCGCGGTTCAGCAGCGGGGTGAGGCAGCCGCAGTCCGGCTGGACGGCGGTGATCGTCAGCGGTTCGTTCCCGCTGTTCGTCAGGTGAAACGGCGCGTGAATGTGCCGCCCGCCGGGGACGGCGGGGTTGGCGGCGACGTGACCGCTGACGCCCAGCGGCGAACGCTCGATCGCCGCGGCCTCCCGCGGGGCGACGGGCAACGCCGCGGCGGCCCCGGCGAGGCACAGCGGCGCCGCGGCCAGAAGCGGGGCGCAGCGGCGGAGACGGCGGGCGAACACGGGCGACGGCACGAACACGAAAAGACCCCGGACGGCGTGGGAACCGCCCGGGGTGTTAGCAACATCGGGCGCGAACGCCCAGAGGGACCGACGACTACAGTTCCGACTCGCTGGGCAGCAGGAACGGTGCCCGGTACTCGCGGGTCAGCAGGCCGTTCGCCTCGTCGGCCCGGGCGCCGGTGAAGGTTTCGCCGGCCAGCGAAAGCATCGGGCCAAGCCGCATCGGCGAGGAGGCGATCGTCACGCCGTTGTACTTCAGGTGCTCGACGGTGTCCGCCAGCGTTTCGCGTTCGGTGGCGTCCCGCTGGGCGGCGGCGATCTCCTCCAGCGAGGTCTGCTGACCCAGCAGGTAGGAGATGTTGCCGAGGTGGCACAGGGCGCTGGAGAGGTGGCCGTCCTCGATGTCCGCCGTCAGCTTGGAGGCGTCGCCGGCCCGGACCGCGTCGAGGAAGTTGTCGTAGTGGTCCTGGTCCGACCCGCCCTTAATGCTGCGGACGAGCCTGCCGTCCGGGTCCAGGATCGAGCTGGAGTTGTAGCCGTGCTGAATCGCGGTGCCCTCGGTGCCGTAGAAGACGACGCCGATGCGGTTGCCGCTCTTCTTGCCGTCCGGGCCGTGGATCTCCAGACCGCGGGTTTCGAAGATGATTCGCTTGTCGCCGTAGTCATGCACGGAGACCTGCGTGTTGGGCGTGTTGCCGGCGTCCTCGTAGCCGAGGCGGCCGCCGTAGGAGATCACGCCGTCGCCCAGGCCGTCGACGCCGAGGCCCCAGCGGCAGACGTCCATCTGATGGATCCCCTGGTTGCCCAGGTCGCCGTTGCCGGTGTTGAAGTCCCAGTGCCAGTCGTAGTGCGGGTTGTAGATGCCCATGCTGCTCTTCTCCGGGCGGTAGAGCTCCTCGTCGGCGGCGGGGCCGACCCAGAGGTTCCGGTCGAGCTGCTTCGGCCATTTGAGCGGCGTGGCCGACTTGCCGATGCTCGGCCGACGCTTGTAACAGAGGCCCCGGGCGAGCTTCACCTCGCCGATTTCGCCGCCGAGGACGGCCTCGACCATCTCCCGGGTGCCCTGCATCGTGCGGCACTGGGCGCCGTACTGGCAGATTTTGTTGTACTTGCGGGCGGCCTGCACGATCCGACGGCCCTCCACCACGTTGTGGGAGACCGGCTTTTCGACGTAAACGTCCTTGCCCGCCTGGATCGCGTGGATGCTCTGCAGCGCGTGCCAGTGGTTCGGCGTGGCGACGGAGATCGCGTCGATCGTCGGATCGGCCAACGCTTCGCGGTAATCCGCATAAGCGGTGGGCTTCTTGCCGGTCTTGTCCTGAACCCGCTTCACGCCGTGCGTTTGCAGCAGGGCGGAGTCCGGGTCGACGACGGCGGCGACCTCCACGTTGCCGTCCCGCTCGCCGGCCCGCAGGTAGCTGGCGATGTGCGAGTCCGAACCGCGGTTCCGCAGGCCCAGCACGGCGACGCGGAGGGTCTCGTTCGGCCCCTGGGGCGCCCGGGCGCCGTAGGCGGCGTAAGGAGCCACGGCCGCCGCCGCGGCGGCCACGGACGCCGTCTGGAGGAAGGACCGACGGGAAGCGTTCGGCAGCGACATCAAGGATTCCGGGCGCGGGAATGAGAACGGGCCATCGTACCCCGACGAATCAAGCCCGATCAATGGGCCGACGGGGCGACGGTGACCGGGGAAGCGTTGGAAGATGACGCCTACAACGGTCGCTTGCGGTTTCGCGGCGTCGGAGGGCTCTCGGGCACCGCGAAACCGCCAGCGACGCCCCGCCCCGGCTCAATCGAACCGGGGCCCTCAGGCCGCTTCGCACCAGGCGTACTGGGCGCCGCCGACCGCCGCCACGCTGCTCGCCGCGGCGACGACGCGGGCCGCCTCGCCCGGTTCGGACAGCGGCACGGTGAACAGGTCTTCGGCCAGATTGTCCTCCAAGCCGCTCAGCAGATAGATCCGGGCGCGGTCCGCGGCGTTCGCCCAGGCGGTCGCCGCCAGCAGGTCCGGCGGGCGGAACTGCCGCAGGGGACGCAACACGTCGGCCGGCTCCTCGGCCCGGGACAGCTCCGCCAGCCCCGGCGGCGGCGAGCCGGCGAGGTCCGTGAGCACCACGATCTTCCCCCCGCGTTCCACCAGTCGGCGGGCGGCGTCCAGCGCCCGGGCGGTGGCGGCCCAGCGGTCCGGCGAGCCCGGCGCCACCGCGACCAGCACCACTTCGCTGCGGACCGGCGCCCGCACCCGCCACAGTTCGTCCAGCAGTTCCCGGCCGCGGCGGAGCACCGCCTCGGTCCCGCCGGCCAACGCCACGGCGGTGCCGCCGTCGGCCGCGGGGATCGTCTGCACGGTGAACTGCGTGCCCAGCAGCCAGCCGACCTCGTCGGCGAGTTGCCGCAGCGGGCGGTCGTCCTCCGGGCCAAGCTCCGCGTGCCCCTGCCCGCGGGCCTTCAGCACGGCGTCTTCGTCGGACAGGCCGGGGACGAAGACGCTGTTGGCGCCCGCCACGCCCAGCAGCGGGTCGAACCGCAGGGCGCCGCAGGAGACGACCACGTCCGCCTCCAGCACCGGCCGGGCGAGGTAGACCCGGTCGCCGGCCGCGGTGCTGGCGAGGTAGCCGCAGGCCTCCTTCTCCTCGGGGTCGTGCCGGGTGAAGCTCGCCGCCTCCGCGGCGACTCGGGGCAGACCGCCGCGGGGGTCGCCGCCGAAGCGGCCGTCGGCGGCGCCGCCGTAGCCCGGCCCGGCCCCGCGGATCAGGGCCAGCCGCTGCGGGTCGACGCCCGCCTTCGCCAGTTCGCCCCACACCCCGCCGACGACCGCCGCGGGATCGGTCAGGTCCGGGGACAGGGCCAGCGTCACGCGGTCGTCCGGAATGACGGACCGGGACAGGCTGGGGAATTCGATCGGGTTCGCCAACGCGTCGCGGACGGCGGCGACCGGGTCGGCGACCGACGGCGGGCCGGGGCGGCAGACGGTCAGCGAGGCGCCCGCCGACAGGGGAAAGGCGCCGTCGGCCCCGGCCGCGAAGGTCAGCGCAGTGGCGGCGGGAGCTTCGGGCACGGGCGGGGCGAACCGGATCGGGAAACAGACGGAGGGCGAACGGGCCGCGAACGCGCGGCGGAGGGCCGCTATCGTAGGGGGCCCCGTCGGTCGTTCAACGTCCCCGCCCCACGCAGCCCGCACCGCCCGCCGTGATTCCCGTCCCCCTCGCCGACGCCCCCGTCGCCGAGGCGGTCGCCGCCGTCACCGCGGACGCCGATTCCCTGCAGACCGCCGGCGAGGGCGTCGGCCCGCCGGAGGACTTCGACGAGGACGACACGCTGATGATCCGCCTGCAGGGCGGCGACCGGGCGGCGTTCGACGAACTGGTGACCCGGCATGAGGGCCCGCTGTTCGGGTTCTTCCTGAAGAACGTCCGCAACCGGGCCCTCGCCGAGGACCTCGTGCAGGACACCCTGCTGAAGGTCTATCGTAAGAACTGGGACTACCTGCCCACCGGCCGCTTCCGCGGCTGGCTGTACCGGATCGGCCGGAACCTGATGATCGACGCCGCCCGCCGCTCCCGCCGCGACGCGCTGGTTCGCAGCGTGCGGGCGAACGCCGACGGGGACGGCTCCCCGCTGGACCGCATCGCCGCGGAGGGCGACGGCCCGGCCGCGGTCGCCGAACGCCGGATCTTCGCGGAGCTGGTGGACGAACTGCTCGCGGAGTTGCCGGACGATCAGCGGGAGACGTTCACCCTGCACCACTTCGCCCACGTGCCGCTGCCGGAGGTCGGGCAGGCGATGGGGGTGAGCACGTCGACGGCGAAAAGTCGGCTGCGGTTGGCCCGGGAAAAGCTGCGGGCCAAGCTGGCGGAGCGGGGCGTCCGTGATCCGTTCGAGCCGGACGAGAGTTAGCCCCCCTGCCGCCGCACGCCCGGGGCCGCCTAGGATGACCCCGCAAGTCCCCTTCCGAGCCCCCCGATGCCGTTTTTCAGCCGCCTGACGGATATCGTCACCTGTTCGCTGTCCGACCTGCTGGCGGGCGTGGACGATCCTGACGCCGCGCTGGGGGAAATCATCGCGGAGATGGAACTCGGCCGCAGGGGCGCCGCCCGCAGCGTGGCGACTGCCGCGGACACCGCGGCCCGCCTGAGCCGGGAGATCGCCGAACAGCAGGCCGCGGCCGACCGCTGGCAATCTGAGGCGAAGCGGGAACTGGCCGCCGGCCGCGAGGCGGAGGCCCGCACGGCGCTGCTGCGACGCCGCGACGCCGCCGACGTGATCGCGGGGCTCCGGCAGGAACTTTCCAGCGCGGAGGAGTTGCACCGCCATCTGCAAACGACCGCCCGGGCGCTGGAGGCCCGGCTGAACGACGCGAAACGCAAACGGGCCGCCCTCGCCGCCGGCGCGTCCGGGGCCGACGCCCCCCGGCCGTTCGTCGAAACGGCCCCCGCCGCCGCCCGACCGGACGACGACATCGAACTCGAACTTGCCGCCCTGCGGGCGGAACTGGAGGCGTAGCGGCGCGACGTCAGAACTTCGGCGGGCGCTCGCGCACGCTCCGAGTTCCGTTCACACGCTTGCGGTTTCGCGGCGCCCGACGGCTCTCTGGCCCCGCGAAACCGCAAGCGTCTCTCACAGACACAGAGGCCCGCAGACACGGGGGCTTCGTTCAGCCGGACGCTCGGGAGCCCGGCGACGTGCTGTCGTGGCCCCGCGTCCCCTCTTTACCCCGCAAGGCGTGGACGACGGCGTCTGGGTGGGAGGCGTCCCGCACGCCGTCCTCGTGGGTGAGGGCGGCGATCGTCTCCCGTTTGCCGAAGGTGAACAGGCAGTCGCCGGCCTGGATCACCGCGTCCGGCGCGGGCGGCATGATGCGTTTCCCGTCGCCGCGGCGGATGCCCACGATCATCAGCCCCTTCCCGGACAGCCCGCTGTCCTTCAGGGTTTTGCCGCACAGGGCGCTGCCCTCGGCGATCTGCACGTCGGCCAGTTCGAGGTCGCTCTCCCGGCCGTCGGCGATCGCGAGGAAGTCCTCCACGTGCGGGTTCAACATGACCCGGGCCATCTTCACCGCCCCGCTGGCCAGCGGGCTGACGACGCGGTCGGCGCCGGCCCGCTCCAGCTTGCCGATCGCTCGCTCCTCGGTGGCGCGGGCGACGATCTGCAGGCGATCGCTCAGGCCCCGGGCGCTGAGGACGACGTAGATGTTCTCCGCGTCGGTCGGCAGGGCCGTGTTGAGGGACGCGGCCCGGTCCACGCCGGCCTTTTTCAGCACCGCGTCGTCGGCGGCGTCGCCGACCACGTACAGCCAACCACGGCCGTCGCAGACCCGCTCCAACAATTCGCGGTCCTGATCGATCACCACGAACGGCCGCTGCCGGTCGGAGAGGTACCCGCACACGCCCTGCCCGATCCGGCCGAGCCCGCAGATCACGTTGTGGCCGGATAGCCCGGAGATGGCTTCGTCCATTTTTCTCTGCTCCCACATCCGACGGAACTCCGTGCTGACGACCATCTGGCCCAGCGCGAACAGACTGTACGACGCCACCCCCAGCCCGCAGAGCAGGTAGCCCATCGCGAACAGCTTGCCGGCGGCGGTCGAGGGGCTGTCGGCTCCCAGCGTCGTCAGCGTGACCACCGCCAGCCACGCCGAATCGAGCCAGCTGGAGGACTCCGTCACCCGGAAGCCGACGATCCCGGCGGCCGTCAGCAGGACCAGCATCGCCGCGGCGGCCGTCAACTGACGGACGGTGGGCGACAGGCGGACGGGGAGCTTCGGCACGGCGGGGTCGCGGGGGACGGCGAAGCAGTGTGACCGCTCCCCTGCCCCTATGCGAATCCCGACCCCGATGCGAACCCCAGCCAGCGGGCCAGCCGCCCGCTCGGGAGGTCGGGCCGCATGATTCGCTCCGGCCGCTTTTCCGTCTGTAAGACGCTCTCGGCGGCGGCGAATCCGCTGCGGACGGCGCCCTCCATCGTCGCCGGCCACCCGGTCGCCGTGTAGTCCCCCGCCAGATGCACCCGCGGATGCGGCGTGCGGGAAGTCGGCCGTAAGGCGTGATGCCCCGGCAGCGGGGCGAACACGGCTTTGTGCTCCGTCACCATGCGGACGTGCTGCACCGTCGCCTCCCGGGCCGCGGGGAAGGCGTCGCGGAGTTCGTTCAGCACCTCATCGATCACCTCCGTCTGCGGCCGTTCCTTCAGCGCGTCGCTCGCGCTGATGACCACCTGAAAGTACCACCCCTCACTCCTCCCTCCTCCCTCCTCACCCCCCGTTTCGTGCAACCGCGTGCGGTTGAACACCCACTGGCTGGTGCGTTCCGGCAGAACGGCGTGCGGCAGCGGGGTGATCTCCCGGTCGAACCAGACGTGCACGCTGCTGATCGCCGCGGTCTCCAGCCTGGCGGCGGCGTTCAGCCCCAGAGCCTCGGCGAGTTCCTCCGAAAACAGCCCCGCCGCCCGGTGATGCGGCACGGCGGGCACGACGTGATCGGCTTCGACCTCCCCACCGTCTCGCAGAACCACCCGGGCGGGCTCCCCCTCGCGACCCGGTTTCACGTACCGCACGCCGGAGCCGGTGCGGACGGTCACGCCCAGCGACCGCAGCCAGCCGAGCAACTTTTCGCCGTACAGCACGTCCAGCGGGACCGTCGGCACGAACACCCGCCACGCCGCCGGGTGGGTCAGAAAGCCGTCGACGATCACCTTGCGGGCGTCCGCCACGTTCATGCGGTCCGGCGTCTCCGACAGGGCGCTGACCAGCACCGGCTCCCAGAACCGGGTCGTGAGGCACTCCGTCTGCCCGTTCGCCGCGAGCCAGCCGGCGAAGTCCTCCGCCTCCCCGCTCCGCGTCTTCGCCAAGGCCCGGACCCCGGCGGCCAGCCGGCGCTTCTCTGCCGGGGTGAAGTGTTTCAGCCCGGCGAAGGAGGCCGCCAGATGCAGCGGCGCCGGCAGCGAACGCCCCCCGGGCCGCAGTTCGCTCAGCCGGCTGACGGTGCCGTCCGGCAGCAGGAACGTCACCTCGCCCTGCTCCGCGAGATACGGCGTAAGGCCCGCGTCGTCGCAGAGCGCCAGAAAATTCGTGCAGCACCCCATGGCGACGTGCTGGCAGTTGTCGACGCGTTCGCCGGTCGTTTTGTCGAGGAAGGAACTGGCCCGGCCGCCCAGCCGCGGGCGGCTTTCCAGTACCGTCACGTCGCAGCCCCGCGGTGCCAGCGCCGCCGCCGCCGCGAGCCCGGCCAGCCCGCCGCCGACGATCAGCACGCGGGGGCGCCGGTCGCTTGAACGGGCATCGGCGTTGTCTGTTGCGGGGGCGGTCATCGGAGCGGCATCCTAGGCGCCGCCGTGTCGATCGCCCCCGCCGAGCCGTCCTTCCCCGGCGCTTCACGCCGAAGGGGCGTCGGATGGGAGGGGGCAAAGCGGTTCGGGCGTTCGCTGCTGGATCTCTGCGTGCCGCCGGCCTGCCCGCTGTGCGGGGCGGACGGGACGCTCGACCCGCCCCGGCTGACACCGCGCTGCGACTGCCGAACCGCCTTTGCCGATCCGGCCTGCGGGTGGTGCCGGGCCTGCGGGGCGCCGACGGGGCCGCACGTGCCGGACTGCGACGACTGCCCCCACTGCCGCCGGGAGGACCCGTTCCCCTTCGCCGGGGCCGTCTCCCTGGGCCTGCACGAGGGGCGCCTGCGGGATGCGGTGCTGTACGCCAAAGCCGACGGCGGCCGCCCGACGGCCCGGGCGCTGGGCGAGGACCTACTCGACCGCTGGGCGGAGCGGCTGACGGGGTTCGACCTCGTCGCCGCCGTGCCGCACCACTGGACGGACCGTCTGCGCACTGCCCACGACCCGGCGGCGGAACTGTGCGCGACGCTGGCCCGCGGTCTGCACCTGCCGGGCCGCCCGCGGCTGGTGCGGAAGGTTCGCCGGACAGAAAAGCAGACGGACCTGACCCCCACCGACCGCCGGGCGAACCTGCGGGGGGCGTTCGTCGTGCCGCGGCCCGCCGCGGCGGCCGGGCGGCGGGTCCTGCTGTGCGACGACGTGCTGACGACCGGCGCCACCGCCCGCCGGGTGACCGCGGCGCTGCGGGCCGCCGGGGCGCGGGAGGTGGCCGTCGCCGTCTTCGCCCGGGGCGTCGGCGGGCGGTGAGGACGCTTCCCGCGGCCGGCTCGGCGGGAAGAACGCCGCGAACCGGGGAGAACGGGCTCCGTGTCGGTAGCCGGGCGCCGGTCGCCTCGTATCCTGCCCCTCCCTGGCCGTTCCGCCCGCCCCCTCCGCCGTGTCTCACCCCGCTTCGTCCCGCCCCGAGACGCCCGTCGCCTCGCCCCCGCACCGCCGGGGCGTGGGCGCCATCTTCCTGCGCGGGCTGGCGATTACGCTGCCCAGCATCCTGACCGTCGCCATCCTGCTGTGGGCCGCCGGCACGGTGATGGATTACGTCGTGAACCCCGTCAGCGCCGCGGTGCGGTACTCGATCGGCCAGGCGATTCGGGCGGACGTCCCGGCCGAGGGGCTGATCCGGCCGGCGGACCGGCCGGAACTGGACTTCGCTGGGACGAGCTACGTGGTGCGTCCCGACGCCGTGGAGAAGCTCGCCGCGTTGGACGTCGACGGCCGAGTCCTCACGACCCGGGACCTGGCGGCCGCCGGTCTGGCGGACGACGTGTTCGTCCGGATGAGCCGCCGCCGGGCGGTGCCCTACCGGGACTACGAACTGGTCGCCCGCGGCCTGCCCGCCGACGAGATGCCCGGCTCCGCCACCGGGCTGTACGCCGAACTCGCCACCGAACGCTACTTCCGCAGCAGTTTCCTGCTCAGCGCCCTCGCCGTGGCGTTGGCGCTGCTGGCGATCTACTTCATCGGTCGGTTGGTCGGCGTGCGGCTGGGGGCGTGGTTCGTGAAGAAGATCGAGGACGACGTACTCGGCAAGCTGCCGGTCGTCAGCCGGGTGTACGGCTCCGTCAAGCAGGTGACGGACTTCCTCTTCGCTGAGCGGCAGATCGAATACAACAGCGTCGTCGCCGTCGAGTACCCGCTGGAAGGCGTGTGGTCGATCGGCTTCGTCACCGGCGAGGGCATGCGGGAGACGGTCGAGGCGGCGGGCGAACCGCTGTACTCGATCCTGATGCCCACCTCCCCGATGCCGATGACCGGCTTCACGATCTCCGCCCCCCGCAGCAAGGTGCGGGAACTAGACCTGACCGTCGAACAGGCCTTCCAGTTCTGCCTGAGCTGCGGCGTGCTCGTCCCCCCGCAGCAGGCCCTCGGGCCGCAGGCGCGCATCAACGGCACCCCGCCGGGCTCCGCCGCCCCGCAGACGATCCCCGCCCCCATGGAGTTGATGGGGGCGGCGCGTGACTGACGGCCCCGCTTCCTCCACCGAGGGCCAGACGTTGCGGATCGCCACCCGCGACAGCCCGCTGGCCCTCTGGCAGGCGAACCATGTCGCCGGACTGCTGCGCGAGGCCCACCCCGGGCTGCGGGTGGAACTGGTCGAGGTGAAAACGACCGGCGACCGGAACCGTGTCGACCCGCTGCCGACGATGGCCCGGGCGCTGGAGGACGGCACGCCGGGCGGCGGGGCGAACGGCGTGGGGCTGTTCACCAAGGAGGTCCAGCGGGCGGTGCTGGACGGGCGGGCCGATGTGGCCGTGCATTCGCTCAAGGACCTGCCGACCGGCCCCGTGCCGGGGCTGACGCTCGCCGCCGTGCCGAAACGGGCCAGCCGCTGGGACGCCCTCGTCCTGCCGGACGGGGCCGGGGCGGGCTCGCTGGACGATCTGCCGGAGGGGGCGACGGTCGGCACCGGCTCGCCGCGGCGGCGGGCGCAACTCCTGCGATTACGGCCCGATCTGTCCTTCGCCGAGGCCCGCGGGAACGTCGAGACCCGCCTCGCCAAGCTGGACGCGGGGGATTTTCACGCCCTGATCCTCGCCGAAGCCGGGCTGGACCGGCTGGGGCTGTCCGGGCGCATCTCGAAGCGGCTGGACACTGAAATCCTGCCGGCCGTCGGTCAGGGGGCGTTGGGGATCGAATGCCGGGCCGACGACCCGGCCGTCGACTTGCTCGCGCCCCTCAACCACTTGATTGCCCGGGCCGAGGCTGACGCCGAACGGGCCTGCCTGCACCGTCTGGGCGCCGGCTGCCACGCCCCGGTGGGCGTGCGGGGGCGGGGGGAGAATCCCAACGCGATCGAACTGACGGCGGCGCTGCTCTCGCTGGACGGCGAGACCTGTTTGCAGGCGAACGCGACCGGCCCGGACGCCCGCGCGGTCGGCGTCGCCGTGGCGGAGAGCCTGCTGGAACGCGGCGGCTCGGCGCTGCTGTAACGGCCGGGGCCGTCCCGCGCGCTTTGTACGGCGCCCCGCCACGCTTGCGGTTTCGCGGGGACCGTCAGCTTTCGGCCGCCGCGAACCCGCAAGCGGCGACGGGGCCTCAGACGAGGTCCTTCACCGCGTCCAGTTCGAGCATGCCGGCGTACGGATCGCTGCCGGCGCTCATGCCGGGGCCGTAGTTCCAGCGGGCGCGGCGGTGCTCCTGCAGGTTGTGACAGCCGACCGCCTGCGACAGCGTCCCGGCCAGCAGGGCGAACAGGGCGAAACGGCGGATCGAACGGGGCACGGCAAGGCTCATCAGGAGAATCCCACGGCGGATCGGGGAGGTCCGTGATCGAGCATCGGCCCGCCGGCGGCGCCGGCATCACCGAAACCCGCCCCGCGACCGGCATTCTCGCCCGATTCGACAAAATCACCCTGAGCGGCGCCTCTGCTTTGAACCCGCGGCTTCGTCCCGACCGATAGCGCCGGCAGTCTCGTACCGACCGGACCGCTGCCGATGCGCCCCACCCCCGCCGCCCGTCGCCTGCTGATCGCGGCCCGCCTGTGCTGCGCCGCCGGGGCGCTGGGCACGCTGGGGACGGGCTGCACCCACCTCCGGGAACAGGGCTGCCTTTCCGGGGAGAGCTTCGACCCGATGACGCGGGCCCTCGGCCGCAGCGAAGGGATCGCGGCGCCGGGCGAACTGGCGGACGACGTCTTCCTCTACGGTCCCGAGGCCGGCACGTTCCTGCCCGGCTCCCCCGCCCTTGAGGCGGGCGCCGGCTGCCCGAGTTGCGGCCCCGGCGGGTGCGGCGCCGGCTGTCCGCTGGCCGCAGCGAACCGACCGACGTCCGGCCCGGCGCTGGTGGCCCGGCGGGCGATCGAATCCGGCCACGCCGCCGAGCGGGCGAACCGCCCCGACCTCGCCCAGGACCACTACCGCCGGGCGCTCCGGAGCGACCCGTCCGCGGTCGAGGCCCACCACCGGCTCGCCGTGCTGTTGGATCAGACCAGCAGCTACGCGGCCGCGGAACAGCACTACGAGGCCGCCCTGGCCGCCCGGCCGGGGGACGTCGATCTACTGTGCGACGTGGGCTATTCGTTCCTCCTGCAAGGCCGCGTCGCCGAAGCGGAGGACCGCTTCCGCACCGCCCTGGCCCAGGAGCCGGATCACCTGCGGTGCCTGGAAAACCTCGGCCTGCTGTACGCCAAGCAAGGCGACCGCACCCGCGCCGCCGCGGTGCTGGCCCGCACCGGAACGAAGGCGGAGGTGGAGGCGAAGCTGGCCGTGCTGTTCCCCTCGAAGCCCCCGAGCCGCGGCCCGGTCGTGCCGACCGACGCCCCGCTGTGGGCGGGCCTGACGCCGGACACTCCTGTGCCCACCGTCGCCGCCGCCCCCTCTGCCGCGCCCCCCGTCGCCGCGAAGTACTCCGGCAGCGTGCGGGCTGCGGCCGTCGCGTCGCCGGGCGAACGGCCGATTTCCCTGCTGATGACGCCGGTCTCCCCGGTGACGCCCGCCGTGACGCCCGCCGCGGCGGTCGGCGGCCCCGCGGCGGTGCGGACCGCCGAGGCCCGCTCCGTGCCGCAGGAGATCGAACCGCCCCACGTGCCGCCCCCCGCCCCGCCGACCGGCGACCTGACGACATGGCAGGGCCTCGGCGGCGCCCCGGCCTCGGGCGCCCCGGCTTCGGGCGCCGCGGAGGAGTTGCACTTCGAGCCGGGGATCGGCGACGGCGGCACGTTCGTGCCCGCCGCGGCCGGCCCCAAGTCGTCCGCGGACATGCCGCTGTGGCCGCCGGTCGGCGGGTTCTCCGCGGCTCGGTGAGGGCTGTCCGGCTGGACGCGAACGCAAAGCGACCCGGACGCTTCAAGCGTCCGGGTCGCTCAACGGCTCGACGGCGTCAGATGCGGTCAGCGCCTACGGGGTGAGGTCCTCCCGGTCGGCGACGATGGCGGTCCATTCGTCGCTGTTGCCGCGGAGTTCCGGGGCGTACATGCCCTCGGCGACCGCCGGCAGGGCGTGCAGCGTGCCGGGGGCCTCCGCCCGCAGGCGGTACCGCAGCGAGTGCCGGCCGCGGGGCAGGTTCGGCAGGAAGAAGTCCGTCCGCTCGTCGCGGAACTCGCGGTAGGCGTGCAGTCCGTCCCAGACCCAGCCGCTCAGCGGGCCGGTCCCCGGCTGGCTGCCGACCGGCTCGAACCCGGCGGCCTTCGCGTCAGAGAGAATCACGTAGGTGTAGTCGTTCTTCGCTTCGAGAATCAGCTCCACCTCGATCAGGTCGCCGCTGGTCGCCTCGGCCGGGGCGCCGGGGGCGGCGGCGAGGTCTTCGCGGGCGTTCTGATCGACCTCCCGCTCGTCCACGTTGCCGTCATCGTTGGCGAAGGCGCGGGTCTCGTCCACGTCGGTGATCCGGCGGACGCTGCGGGTGACTTTGATCTCCAGCCCCGCGGCGGGGATGAAGGGACGTTTGTCGAAGGTCGTGACGCGGGCCGTGAAGTAGAGCGGCGCCGGCTTCGCCCCCTCCGGGGTCGCCCGCTGCACGCTGAGGACGTGCTCGCCGGCGGTCACGGCCTCGCCTTCCAGAATGGCCGTGCCGTCGAAGGTGAACAGGTTTTCCGGGGTGATGGAGACCGTGTGCAGCCGCTTGCCATCCAGCGTGATCATCACGTCGGCGGTGGGGGCGGCCTCGCCGGTCGCCTTGAGGTAGGCGGCGAACGCCTCGATCACGTGGGCCGTGTCCCGGGTGCTCGCCCAGCGGGAGCCGCTCTGCCGGTTGTTCAACAGGTACTTGACCAGCTTCGGGGCCGCCCCGTCCGTCTGGCCGACCGTCGAGAGCAGCTCCAGATAGAGGGCGTTCGCTTCGAGGTCGTTGTTCCACCAGTACCACCACCCGCCGTCGTTCGGCAGGCGGAGGTAGGCAGTCTGGTTCTCCTCGTCGTTTACCAAGTACTGCCGGAGGTTCGACAGGCTGGTCTCCAGCCGGCCGTCCTGCAGGGCGGCGAAGGCGAGGCCGAGCAGGGCCTGAGCCTTGATCGGCAGCTTGAGCCGGTCGCGGAACAGGTAGCCGGCCATCGCGGCGTGGGTCGCGTCGTCCGGGTCGGCGCCGAGGTCGCTGAGCACGCGGAAGATCTGGGCGTCCAGACTGTCGGCAACCAGCTTGTAGTTCGCGCCCTCACGCTGTTTCTCCGGCAGTTCGCCCCGCTTCAGTTCGGCGACCTCCCGGGCCTGATGCTGGGCGAGGATCCGCTGGCCGCCGGCGATCAGGTCCTGCGGCACGTCGGCCCCGCGCTGGCTGGCCAGCCAGAGGCCGTGCGTGACGAGGGTCGTCATATAGACGTCGGAACTGCGGGCGCCGGGGAACCAGCCGAAGCCGCCGTCCGGCCGGGCGAAGGTCGCCAGCCGGTCGACGCCCTCCTGGGTCATCTCGAACACCTGCTCCCGGTCGAACACCGGGTTCGGCTTCTCCTCCCATTCGGCGAAGGGCCGGCCGCGGCGGGAGGCGTTCAGGTTCGCCGTGACCTCCTCCGGCGTCGGCAGCGTGACGCCGGCCTCTTCCAGCCGATGCCGCATCGTCAGCACGGGCAGGAACCGGTTGAGGGTCTGCTCGGCGCAGCCGTAGGGGTAGTGGGCGAGATACGGCAACGCGTCGACGGCGGCGACGGCCAGCGAGGGGCTGAACCGCACGGCCAGTGCGCTGCGCTGCGGGTCCCGCTGCTCGGTCACCGTGAAGTTGACGGTCGAATCGGTCTGGCCCGGCTCGACGGTGCCGGCGAAGCTTTCGGTCCGCAGGGTGCCGTGCTCCAGCACGGGGAACGTCTGCTTGACCGCGTCCCCGGGGCCGGGAGTCCCGTCCGGCAGCGTGGTGGTGGCGACGGCGGTGACGTTCGCCTCGCCGGTCCCGGTCGCGGCGACGCGGAGGTCCACCCGCACCTCCTTACCGGCGGGCACGGCGACGGTCTGCGTCAGGTCGCCGAGGTTCGGGTTCGCCAGCGGGCTGCCTTCGCCAAAGTCGAACCGCACCTCGGCCTCGACGGCCTGTTCCAGTTCGCTGCGGACGAGGGCGGAGAGCACGATCTCGTCCGTCTCCGTGAGGAACCGCGGCGTTTGCAGGCGGACCAGCAGGCTCTTCTTGGTGACGAATCGGCCGTCCGCGGAGCCGACCGCCGAGCCGGGGCCGACCGCCCAGGTGCGGATCTGCCAGCCGGTGAGGTCGTCCGGCAGCGCAAACCGGGCCGTGCCGACGCCGTTTTTCAGGTCGAGGTTGGCGGTCCAAAGGGCGGTGTCGGCGAAGTTCTCGCGGACCTGCGGGGCCGGGGCGGCGGCGCCGCCGTCGGCCAGTGCCTCCAGCTTCTCCGCCCGATCGCCAACCCCGGCGTCCAGTTCCAAGGCGGCCGCCGCCATAGGCGCGGCGGGGGCGCCCCCACTCCGACTAAACGTCTTCGCCATCTGCGGCTCCGCCATCGCGCCGCCGCCGAAGCCGCCCATACCCCCGCCGACGGTGCCGAAATACATCGTCCCTTCCAACGCCAGCATCTCCATCTCGGAGTCGTCGCTCAGCACGAGGCCGCCGAACAGGCCGACGGTGGGCATGCGGTCGTCGTCCTGCTTCACCTGGCCGTAGGCGACGCCGGACAGGTTGTGGGCGACTTGAACGTTGTGATACCGCAGCAGATCGGTGAAGTGTTTGCGGATGTCCGGGGCGTTCGGGCCGCCGACGAGGGCGTCGATCGCCCGGTCGTAGACCGTCAGCGCCACGTCGCCCTGCACCGGCTCGCCGGTGGCGTCGGTGACGGTGACCGTCACCTCGGCCTCCTCGCCGGGTTCGTAGCGGTCGGCGGAGGGCTTCGCTTCGACGGTCAGCAGCCGTTCGGTCGGGGGCACGACGATCCTCAGCGAGACCGAGTGCAGCCGCCCGCCGGAGACGGCCAGCGCCTCCACCCAGATGTTGGGGGCGTCGGCGTCGCCGATCGGCAGGTCGTACACGACCGCCCCGCCCTTCGGACGCAGCAGGACCGGCTCCGGCACGGTGCCGTTCTCGGCCCGGGGGAAGAGGTAGACGACCTCCGCCTCCGTTTTCAGCAGCAGTTTCGCCGTGTCGCCGGGGGCGTAGGTCTTGCGGTTCGGGATCAGTTCGAGGCCGTCGGCCACGGTCGCGGCGCCGGCTTCGCCGTTCGCCCCGACGACGTTCAGCACGACCGATTCCTTGCCGGTGTGGCCGTCGGCGGTCACCTGGTAGTCCACTCGGTACTGGCCGGGGGTTGGGAACAGGAAGCGGGCGGAGACGACGCCGTCGGCGTCGATTGCCGGTTCGGGGGTCTGTTCCAGCGGGGTGGCGACGGTCTTGCCGTCGGGTCCGCCGGTGAGGCGGAACGCGGCCAGTTCGCCCACCTGACGCAGCGGTTCCCCGCCGGCGGTGCGGGCGGTGAAGTTCACGCCGATTGGTTCCCCGGCGACCGCGTAGCCGTAGTCGGCGTAGCCGTACACGCGGAAGGGCACGGCGGCGGCGAGCACCGAACCCCCGCCGGTCTCCGTGCGGCGGCTGGCGTCCGTCACCTCGGCGGTGATCGTGTAGCGATGGTCGGCGTCGGCGTTCAGGGCCTTGGCGAGAGAGCTGTCCAGCGGGATCTTGAAGGTCCCGTCCTCGCCCAGCGCGGCGTCGCCCTCGGCGACGACCTCCTCTGGGTCGTTCCCCCGCCACGGCCCCCCCATGCGGCCGTAACCGTAGGGGTCCGGCTGCTGATAGCCGGGCGCCCAGCTCCAGTAGGCCGGGCCGTACAGCCACTCCCACGGGTCGTAGGGATGCCAGCCGGCGTCCTCGACGGTGCGGGTCACCTTGTAGCTCAGCACGCCGCCGGCGACCGGGCCGCCGAACAGGTACTCCGCCCGCACGGTCGCGGTGAACTCCTCGCCCAGCACGATCGGCTCGGCGGGGGCGTCGACGGTGACCTCGAACTCCGGTTTGCGGTACTCCTCGACGCGGAAGTTCAGCGCGTGCTGCTGGGTGCTGGGGAAGTTCCGAGCCTCGCCGACGCTGGCGTGGTACTGGCCCAGCGTGGCCTCCCCACCGAGTTCCAGCGAGACCTGGAACGCCCCGAACTCGTCCGCCTCAACTTCCTGCGACAGCAGCTCCTCGCCCCGCGGGTCGTTGATCACCACCTTGAGCCGGCGCTGCGGCTCCTGGGCGTCGGTCGGCAGGGCGTAGCCGGCCCGGCGGTACCAGCCCTTCAGGTTCACCGTGTCGCCGGGGCGGTAGGCGGGGCGATCGCTGACGGCGTAGGCCTTCATCTGCACGTCGCCGAGCGGGCCGCCGATCTGCTCCGCCCCGAAGGTGCGGTCGGAGAACCCGAAGGCGCCGAAGCGGGCCGGTTCGTCCCCGCCGGCCGGTTTCGACGCGGTGGCGAACCACTGGTAGATCTGCTGCGAATCGTTGCCTTCCGGCACCGTCGCGGCGCCGTCGGGGCCGGTGACGGCGGTGCGGCGGATCGTCTTCAGCGCCCGGCGGCCGGGGGGGCGAATCCACTCGTAGCCGTAGCCCAGCAGATCGAGCTTCACCCCCTCGACCGGGGCGCCGGTGGCAGCGTCGGTGACGATCCACAGGGCCCGACTGCCGACCAGCGGCTTGACTGCGATCGCCAGATCGGCCCGCTGCACGGAGACGCCGTAGGTCCGCCCGTTGGGCAGTTCCGCCGCGACGAAGTACAGCCCGGCCTCCTTCAGCGGGGTCTCGATCGTCTTCCGGGCGGGGGTGTGGTCCGCCGGCGGGTCCAGTTCGATCGTCCATTCGCCGATCGGCCCCTCGGTGTAGGCCTCTTTTCCGGCCCACCACAGGTTGAGCAGATCGCCGGACATCTCGTTCTGAAAGTCCGTGCCGGCCGCCTTCGTCAGTTCGCGCATGGTCTGTTCGAACCACTTGCGCTCGTTCACGCGGTAGGCCCGCAGGGTGGCCTTCTCCGCGTTCTTGTAGGTGAGCGCGACGGACGCCTCGGTCCCGGCGGGGCCGACGGGTTCCGGCTCGAAAGCGGCGTAGGCGCCGACGATCTGCTCCCGGGCAATCTCGGCGCTCCGCTTCTCCGCCGGGGCGGCCTTCGGATGTTCGATCACCCGATCCCAGACCTTCACCGCGGCGGGATACTGGCGGCGGTTCTGATAGACGCCGGCGAGTCCGTTCAGCGCCGTGACAGCGGAATCCGTTTCGCCCCCGCCGACCTGCTGATAGAGGGCCAGATGGTTGTGCTCCTCCGGCAGCGGGAACCGCTTGGGACCGGTGGCGAGGCGGGCGATCGTCTCCGTGTCCTTCAGCGTGGAGAGCGCCCAAGGGCCGGCGTCCTCGGTGCCGTCCTCACCCAGCAGACCGTCCAACTGGCCGGAGAGCGTGCCGACGCCGAACTGCGTTTCGAGGAACTGCGCCCGGTTCAGGTCGGCGGCGGCGGCCCAGTCCGGCCCGAACTTCGCGGCCTCGGCCAAGGCCCAACGCCAGCGTTCGCCGTCGCTGCTTGCCGCCTCCCAGGCGGCCGGCACACCGTAGAACACCGGGTCACCGTCCGCCGTCACCGGGGCGCCGGAGGGGTCGGCGGCTTGGCGGATCGGGTCCGGATCGGCTCGGTCCGGCAGGGTTTCTAGGTCGGTGAGGGTCTGGAGCAACCAGGCGGAGTTGCCCTCGCGGCCGTTCATCACGGCATCGGCGAGCGTCACGCGGTAGCTGCCGGCCGCGCCGTCGCCGCCCATCGCCTCCGCGGTCGCGTGAGGCAGGCCGCCCACCAGCAATTGCAGGGCCCGCACGCGGTCCCAGTCGAAGACCTGCGTCCAGTTCCCGCCCCGGCGCTGCTGCCCGCGGGTGAACTCGCCGTCGATGACGTACCCGTAGTGGAAGCCGTTCAGCAGCGACTCGGCCGCGGCCCGGATGAGGAATGGGTCGTTCGGACGGGCCGCCAACGCGGTCTCGCGGAGGCCGTCCTGCAGTTCCTGCCGGCCGAGCTGGTCCGTCGCCCGCAGCGCGGCCCGCAGATCGTCCGCGGCGACCTGGCCCTTCGCCTCGCCGCTTTTGAGGAGTTGCTCGTACAGCTTGAGGGCGTCGGCGTAGTCGCCTTTTTTCAACAGCGCCGCGGCCCGCTCACGGGGGCCGGCCGGGTCCGGGGGTTGGGCGGCGGAGGTCATGGCGAGCAGTCCGAGCGACGCGCCCAGCAGCGCGGCGACGGCAAGAATCGGGCGAGACACGGCGAAATACCGGGGGGCGGGGGGAACGCGGACGGTCGCGATACGGACGCCGCGAACGGCCGCACCGTTCCCGGTTTTTCCGCAGAGGGCAACGATCCGCCGCCACGCATTTCCCGCGCCGGTCGTCGAGAGCGGATTCGGAGATTTTCTTCCCCCCTCTCCCTCAAGAGAGAGGGGTCGGGGGCGAGCGGCCGAAGCACGGTTCGCCGGGGTCCGCTCAGCCTGTCTCGCCCCGGCGGAGAGGGAGAATGAAGCATTGAAGAGCCTTCGGGCGCCGTTGCCCCCTCACCCCCGGCGCCGCTGCCCAAAAAGGGGGGCGAGGGGAGACGCTGCCCGGCCAAGTCCGTGCTCAGGTCGCCCGGACGAAGACGCGGGGGCCTTCGAGCTTCGTGATGCGGACGGGGGTGTCCGGATCGACGAAGGGGCCGTCACTGACGACGTCGAGGTAATCGCCGCCGATCTCCGCCTTCCCGCTGGGCCGCAGGGCGGTGCGGGTGACGCCCTCGTCGCCGACCCGCGGGCCGACGGGGCGTTCCACTTCCTCCAACAGGTCCGGCCGCAGGGCCGGGCCGGCGACTTCCATGCCCGGCGGGGCGAGGATCATCTGATTGAACAACGGCATCCGCGGCAGGAAGCGGTTCGAAACGATCCCGAAGACAATCACCCCGCCCAGCGCCGCGACCACCGTGGCCAGCGACGTCGCCATGCGATCGGTCGAGAAGCCCACGCCGAAGGTCTGCATCGCCATCACCAACGAGGCCAGCACCAACAGGCCGCCCGTGACGCCGAACACCCCGAACCCGGGGATCACGAACGCCTCGATGGCGAGGCAGGCCAGCCCCAGCAGAGCCAGGGTGATTTCCAGCCAGCCGGCCGTCCCGCCGAGGAACTGGCTCCAGAAGAACAGGGCGAAACAGGTGACCGACAGGATCCCCAGGATCCCGGTGAAAAAGTGCAGCTCCAGATAGAGCAGCGCCGCCCCGGCGAACAGCAGGAACCAGACCGCCGCGCTGGTGTTCAGCACGAAGACGAGGGTGTCCATCCACGTCTTGCCGACCGGATTCAGCGCGACGTCCGCCGGCACGCCGAGGCGCTGCTTGAGTTCGTCCAGATCGGCCACTGGCGGACGGGCCAGCCCCAGTTCCTCCGCCCGGTCCGCGGTGAGGACGACCGCCTCGCCGGCCCGCGTTTCCGGCACGAGCGGGCCGCGGCGCCATTCGTCGCCCTGGGCGTGGATCTCCGCGTCGGTGAGGTACCACTCCCGGCCGGTGCGGGCGTTGGTGACGGCGAAGACTTCCAACGCCGGGTCGGCGAGGGCCTCGGCGATCGCGGGCGGGCGGCCCTTCTGCTCCGCGAGGAACTTCAATTCCTGCCGGGCGAGAGCCACGTCTTCGGCGGCGGCCTCCCCGTCGGCCTCGGTCAGCCGGCCGACGCGGCCAATGCGGGCGCCGGTTTCCATGTACAACTCGTCGCAGGCCAACGCGACCATCGCCGCGGTGCCGAAGGCCTCCTGCGGGACAAACGCGACGGTGTGCACGTTCCGCTCGGACAGGTCCGCGATCCGCGTGGCGAGGTCCTGGGCCGTCACCAGCGAGCCGCTGCGGCTGGTCAGTTCGAACACGATCAGGTTCGCCCCACGGGCGACGCTGCGGTCGATCTGCCGTTTGACGAACTCGCCGATGATCGGCTCGATCGGTTCGTCGATGCGAATGTAGGCGACGTCCGGCACGCCGCCGGCCGCCGCCGCGGTGCGGAGCGTGGGCAGGTCGTACAGCCGGGCCACGTCGTTCTTGGTTTCGGCCGTGGCGGCGGCGAGAATCCCCAGCGCCCGGGCCCGCTCCCCGCTGAAGCGGCCGGGCACGCCCTCCTCTTTGATGCGGTCCACCTGCACGTCGCCGGGGGCGGACTCGCGGATCTCCTTCAGCTCCGCGGGGGTGACGAGCCGCGTCTCCGCGTTCGCCCCCTCGCCCAGCGTGACCTTCAACACGGCCTGCCCCGGGTCCGCCAGCCCGCGGACCAGCGCCGGGGAGACCAGCCGGTTGTGCCGCTTCTCCGCCAACGCCAGCACGAACGCCTCGTCCGCCGGTTCGAGCGCCCGGCCGCGGCCCAGATCGCCCAGTTCGGCGTCCGGGTGCAGGACGATCTCCTCGCAGGCCAGGGCCACGATCGCGTTGTTGCCGTCCACGCTCTCCGGGACCCAGGCGACAGTCCGCACGTCGGACAGTTCGGCGGAGGTGAGGAACTGGGCGAGGTCCCGCACCGGGCCGAAGCGGCTGGAGCCGGGAGTGAGTTCGAGCACCAGCACGCCGCGGACGCCGGCGTCTTCGCTCTGTCGTTGGAGCTTAAGGGCAGCGTTCTGCACGGTGCCGACGACGGCCTCGTCTACCGGGCTGCCGACCTTCACCAGCGCCGCGGGCGGCGCCTTGGTGGCGTCGGCGGCGGGGGCCGCCTCCTGCGCCCGGGCGGCGGCGGTCCCGGCGCCCAGTCCCGAAAGCAGCAGGGCGGCGGCGAGCAGGCGGGAGCGCATGGCGATTCATCCAACGGGTGCCGGGGCGGGAGATTGTATCCCCCGCGCCCCCGGAACGGGCGCCGCGAGCCGCCGGATCACGGCGGACTTCGGTCGGCAAAAACCGCCGGCGGCGGGGCGAAGGGCTTGCAAGATCGACAATCCGACCCGGCCCCCCGGTTCGCCACCGCGGAAACTTGAGCCCGGATCCTGCGACGCGGTAAGGACTTCCGTCAATGCAACGACATTTCCCATCGAACTGGCACGTCCGCTGCATTTCGGTCTGGCGGAGAGTGACACCCGACGCTCCGCAACACGGTTTCGAGGGAACCGCAGAGCGTCATTGAGACCGGTGGGGCGACTCGGCGCCGCCCCTCGACCCATCCCGCCTGCCGACCCCTTCCCCCCCCGCGTTACCGCACCGGCCCGGCTCGCCCCTCGGCGACCGGGCCGTTTCTCTGCGCCGGCCTCGTCGTGGCTCCGTCTCGCGCTCGGTCCCCCGCTTCGCCGTCGCCGACAGGCGATGGGGCCCCGGGCGAACGCATCGGCGATCCCCCGTGTCTGCCGGGTCCGCGGAGCGTAGAATGCTCGCGTTCCCCATGTCGTATTCGAACTGAAACCGCCGCTTGTCCGATCCGAAACGTGACAACCTCCGTGTCCGCGCCCGTAAGGCGGTGCTGGTCGGAGTTTACGACCCCGACGACGCCCGCCCCGTCGATCGGCGGCTGGACGAACTGAAGGGGCTCGCCAAGACCGCCGGCGTCAAGGTGGTCGGCGAACTCACGCAGTCCCGCCCGAACCCCCACCCGGGGCTCTGTCTGGGCACCGGCAAGGTTCAGGAACTCACCACGCTGGCCAAGTCGACCGGCTGCGATCTGATCGTGTTCGACAACAACCTCTCCCCGGCCCAGGGCCGCAATCTGGAGAAGGAAACCGAATCGATCATCGTGGACCGCTCCGAGCTGATCCTCGACATTTTCGCCGGCACCGCCCGGACCCACGAGGCAAAGCTTCAGGTCGAACTCGCCCAGCTCCTCTACTTCAAGCCCCGCCTCAAACGGCTGTGGACCCACCTCGAGCGGATCGAGGGCGGCATCGGCTCCGGCCGCGGCCCGGGTGAAAAGCAGCTCGAAACCGACCGCCGGCTCGTCGAGAAGCGGATCGCGGAATTGAAAAAGAAACTCACCGAGATCGAGGGCCGCCGCGAGCGGGAGGCCGACCGCCGGACCGAACTGCAAACGACTGTCGGCATGGTCGGCTACACCAACGCCGGCAAAAGCACGCTGACCCGGGCCCTGACCGGGGCGGACGTGTACGTCGCCGACAAACTGTTCGCCACGCTCGACACCCGCACCCGGCGTTGGACGATTCCGGATTTCGACACCGTGCTGCTGAGCGACACGGTCGGCTTCGTCCGCGATCTGCCGCACCACCTCGTCGCCTCCTTCCGCAGCACGCTGGAGGAAGCCCGTCGGGCCGACCTGCTCCTGCATGTCGTGGACAGCAGCGACGCCGAGGCCGAGCAGCACATCGAAACGGTCTACGAGGTACTCGAAGAGATCGGCGTACCGACTGACAACATGTTGCTGGTCCTCAACAAGGCGGACGCCGCCCGGGCGAACGACCGCAGCATCCTCGACGGGTTGGTGCACGATCACCCGGAGGCCGTCGTGGTCTCCGCCACCGAGGGCGAGGGGCTGGCGGACCTGGAGGAAGCGGTCGCCCGCCGTTTGGCCGGCGGGTATGTCGAAGCCGCGGTGGACACCACCCCGGCGAACGGCCGGCTGCTCTCCTTCCTGCAGGAGCACGCCGACGTCCACGGCGAGGACTGGGCCGAAGCCGGCGACCGGGTGACCGTCCGCTGCCGGCTGAGCCGCCGCTGGGCGGACAAGCTGGCCCACGACGCCGACCTGCTCAGCGGCACCAGCGTGCTGCGGCTGGTCCCCGGCGGGCCGGAGCGGGTGGAGGAGAACGCCGCCGCCCCCCTCGCCGCGGCGGGGTGAGCGGCGGCAGACCGGTTCCCCCTCTCCCTTGAGGGAGAGGGGTCGGGGGTGAGGGTGACGCACGGTTCACCCGTCTCCGCCCATGCAGTGCCGACGCCAACGAAGGGCGAGCGAGGCGGACGGTGAAGAGCGTGTGGGAGCCGCTGCCCCCTCACCCCCGGCCCCTCTCCCCCAAAAGGGGGCGAGGGGAGACCGTGAGCTAATCACTCCTCCTCTTCCACCACCGGCGTGCCCGGCGGGAGGCGGGGGAGGACGAACCGGACGACGTCGCGGCGGGCGCCGCTGTGCGGGAAGGAGACCCGCATCGCCGTCAGCTTGTCCCACAGGCCCGGCCGGGCCGCGGTGCTGAACGTGGCCCCGGCGGGGTCGTGCCGGAACCGCGTCACTTCGGACCAGGCCAGCACATGGGCGCCCAGCGTGCCGCGGGCTTCGGCGCCGGAGTCGTCGAGGGTGAAGCTCGTTTTCAGCAGGAACCCGCGGAAGACGACCCCCGCGGCGACCGCCGCCGCGACGCCGGCCCATTTCGAATCGAAGATCTCCGCGGCCCCGACGGCCACCGTCAGCGTCGCCGCGGCGAGGAACGCCAGCGACCACGGGTGCCGCTGGGCGGGGTGGTCGCTCCAGTTCAGCTCACGGACGGCACGGGCGTCCGCAAACGGATCGCGTTCGGCGAACGCGGCGTCGACGGGGTGGGCGGGCAAATCGTTCACCCCGTCAGCATCGACCGTTTCACGCCCCCGGCAACACCGCCCCGACGCCGCACCCGAAGCCGGAGCGGCGCCGTTCAGCGGCTGCGCCGCGTCAATTCGAGGCTCTGGGCGAAGTCGCGGGCGTCCTCATAGCCGTGCAGCACGCTGGCGAACCGGACCGCGGCGACGTCGTCCAGCTCCTTCAGGGCATCCAATACCTGATCGCCGATGAACCGGCTCGGCACGTCGCCGCGTTCGTATTCTTCCAGCAGATCCGCTTCGAGATCGTTGATCAGCGCGTCGATCTGCAGGCTGGTGACGGGCCGTTTGCGGCAGGCCATCAGCACCCCAGCCCGCACCTTCTCACGGTCGAACGGCTCGCGGGAGTGGTCCCGTTTGATGACCCGCAAGGGCGTGGTCTCGATCTTCTCGTAGGTCGTGAACCGCTTGCCGCACCCGAGGCATTCCCGCCGCCGACGAATCGCCTCCGGGCCAGAGGGGCGGGAATCGATCACCTTGGTGTCGTTGTCGCGGCAGAACGGGCAGTTCATCCGGGGGCGATCCGAGCGGGAACGGTGCGACGGGCGAGGGGGCCACACGCGGCGGCGAGCGACCTGCCGGCCCGGGCGGTCGTCGGCGCGACTGGCGCGATCTCACGATTTGGCGCGGCTGGCGCGATGGGAGAGAATAGCGTACGGGGCGCGTTCGCGCTTTCCCAGCCCCTTGTCAGAGCGGGACTTAGGGAAATTAACCGGCGTACGCCGGTCCACCGAACGCGCGTTCATTAACGGCGCGTTCACCACTGTTAATGCGTATCGGTTCGCTCACGCCGGGTGCGGCGCCGTTGCGGGGCGGGCGGCAAGCCTCTAAGCTGCGGGGCCGATCCTCGCACCGCCGTTCGCCCTTCGCGGCCCGTCGTTATGTCCCTCGACAAAAGCCTCCGCCGGAAAAGCCGCCTCGTCCGGGCGCGGAACGTCTACAGCCGTGAGGAACGTATCCTCCGCCTGCAGGCCATCGAACGCTGGGACGAAGGCCAGAGCCCCATCGGCCTGCCCAAAGTCCGCATCGTCCGCACCGTCGCCGGTCGCAAGAAGAAGAAGAAGACCAAGGACGGGGAAGACTGAGCCCGCCTGCGGCGGGAAGCTCCAAATACTAAGAGGCAAGAACCAAAGCGGCTCCATCAGCCGGCTTTGGTTCTCGTCTCTTATGGCTTGGAATTTTCTGACGACCGGCCGGCGAGAACGCGCTCGACCTCAGCCAGTTGCTCCGGCGTGTTGACGCCGAGGGCTTCCTCAATCGTGAGGGCGGTCTCCGCGGTGACGGTTTCGCCGCGGTCCTTCAGGATGGCGGGGCAGTCGGTCAGGTAGTACTCGCGCTGGGCGTTGTTCGGCGCCAGTTCGGCTAGCGAACTCAGCAGTGCCGGGCCGGCGAAGGCGTAGCAGCCGGTGTTGATCTCGGTGACGGCCCGTTCCTCGTCGGTGGCGTCCTTCTCCTCCACGATGCGGAGGAAGTCGCCGTCCGCATTGCGGATCACCCGGCCGAGGCCGTGGTTGTTTTCCGTGACGGCGGACCCGACGACGCAGGCGGCGTCCGCTGCTTCGCGGGCGTCCAGCAGGCTCTTGAGGCTCGACGCGGTCACCAGCGGCATGTCGCCGTAAAGCACCAGCACGGGGCCGGTGTGGTTGCGCAGGTTCGGCTCCGCCATCAGGACGGCGTGGCCGGTCCCCTTCTGTTCAGTCTGCACGGCGAACTCCACGCCGGGCTCGTCCAGCAACAGGCCCTTCACGAAGCCGGCGCCGTAGCCGACCACCACGATCAGCTTGTCGCAGCCGGCCGCCCGGGCGGCGTCGACGACGTGCCGCACCAGCGGCTTGCCGGCCGCCTCATGCGCGACTTTGGGCAGTTCGCTGTTCATCCGGGTGCCCTTCCCGGCGGCGAGGATTACGGCGGCGGTCGACATCGATCGGCAGAGAGAAGTGCGGCGGAAACGAACGCGCCCAAGCCGGACGCCTGCGTCCGGCTCAGGTTAGGCGTTGCGAATCAGAACCGCACGCCGCCGCGGAAGATCAACGCTTCGCCCACGTCGAAGTTCTGATCCGGCTGCTTTTTGAAGGAGACCTCCCGGTTGAAGACCACGCCGGCCTCCAGGAAGGTGCGGCCCCAGCCCTGCTCCTTGCGGGCGCCGACGAGCAGCCGCAGGTCGTCGAACTGCACCTCGTCGATCTCCGGCCCCCCCGGAACGTCCGGGGAGAACTGCCAGGATTCCCGCCGGAACTGCCCCTCGGCGTAGAGCCACATCGGTTTGCCCAGGACGGGGCCGTAGAAGTATTCCACCCGCGGCTCCGGGAAGACCGCCCGGATCTCCCAGCGGTCGCCGGGCCGCCAGACGAACCCGGCCCACGGCAGGAGCAGGTCGTCGACCCGGTCGTAATACTTTGCCCCGGCGACCAGCGTGAGGTCCGGGGCCACGTCGTAGAACAGCGCCGCCCGGCCGTCGTACTGGCGCCCGAGCTCCGTCAGGCCGTCTTCAAAGTCGGTGTTGGTGGACGGCGCGAACCCGACCGTGGCGCTGAACCGGCCGTACTTCGGTGTCATCAGGGAGAAGTCGCTGCCCAGCCGATGCAGCGCCCCCGGCAGCCGCGGCTGGCCGGCGGCGACGTCCGCCGACGGCCCGTCCAGCAGCCGCAATCGGTAGTTCGGGGCGATGGTAAAGACGGTCCCGAACGGCCCCGGCGAATCCGCCTCGTACTGGGCGTCCACTTCCGTCACCGCGAGGCGATCGCCCCGCCCCTCGGCGTCGGCGGGAAACAGGTAGCCGGCGTCGAAGCGAAACTCTGGGGCGAAGTCGTACGGCTGCGGGCCGTTCACCCCGTAGGTCTCCTGAAACTGCGGCGGAGCGAACTCCGGCCCGACCGGCATGGTGGGACCGAACGACGGCGGCGGCCCGACCGGCGCCCCGTACGCCGGGCCGCCCCCGTATTCGGGGACGCCGCCGTAGCCGGGGCCGACACCGTACGCCGGGCCGGCCGGCGTCGCGGCGCCCCAGCCGCTGGGCGACTGCCCGCGGATTACGGAGCCGGAACCTGCCGGCGGCAGCGCCAGGGGGACGACGAGCGGCGCCGGGGGCGCCGCTCTGAAGCCGGTCAGCGTCGCAGGCAGAACCGGGGCGAGTTCCGGCGGCGCGATCAGTTCCGCGGGCGCGGCGCCCGGTCCGGCGGCGCCCGGTCCCATGGCAAGCGCGGCGAGCAACAGGGCGGCCGGTGCGGTCATCCGTGGCTCTCGAAACGCACGATCCTTCGCCCGCGAAGCGTTCGCGGGGCGGCGTTGTAGATTTCACACACCGCCCCGGTCAACGGGAGCCGCGGGCGCTCTTCGACCACCCGGCGGACGGCCTACGGACGTTCGTAACCCAGGGAGGTCACCACGTCGTACAGCTCCGCGTAGGTGATGAACCGGCGGCGATTTTCCAGCTTGTAGCGGTCCACGGCGGCGGCGAGTTCGTCCACCTCGGGACGGCCGGAGTCCTGGGAGGAGCCGAACTGCCGACGCTCCGATCCACCCTGCGGGCCGGAGTCGTCGCGGCGACGGTCTCGGGACGCGGTCGTCACGGGGAAGATCGGCGGCGGGGCGACGGTCGGGGCGTCGATGAGGGCGGACATGAAACCGGACCGGTCGGGGGGCGGGGCGGACGGACGTTTCCACCCTGCCCCGCCCCGGGCCGCCGGGCGGGCGGCGGGGCCGAAAATCCCTCCGCGCCCGCGGGAACGGGGCGTTCCCCGCGGGTTTCGCGGTTCGTGCGGGCGCCGTGCGGGCTCCGCGGACCGCAATCGCCTACCGTTTCGCCCCCGCCGCTCGCCTCGCCGCCGGAGAACGCCATGACCGCCCCCGCCCCGCCCCGCTCCCGCGACCGCCCCGTCACCGAAACCGTCGCCGTCATCGGGGCCGGGGCGATGGGGACCTGCTGCGCGAAGCTGATCGCGGAGAACGGCCACCGGGTGCGGCTGTGGGCCCGCGATCCCGATCAGGCCGACGCGATCCGGCGGGATCGGGAGAACCGCCGGCTGCTGCCCGGCGTGACGATTCCTGACGGCCTCGTCGTCACCGCCGACCCGGCCGAGGCCAGCACCGGGGCCGACCGCCTGCTGATCGCGGTGCCGACGAAGTACCTCCGCGAGTGCCTGACCGAACTCGCCCCCCACCTGCCGGCCGGCGTGCCGGCGCTGAGCGTGGTCAAGGGGATCGAGTTCGGTTCCTTCCGCCGCCCCTCGGAGATCATCCGCGAAACGCTCGGCGAGCGGCCGATCACCGCGCTGGGCGGGCCATGCCATGCGGAGGAAGCGGCGAAGCGCCTGCCGGCGAGCGTCGTCGCCGCCTCCGACACGCCCGGCGACGCCGAGGCCGTGCAATGGTTGATGAACTCCGACCGTTTCCGGGTCTACACGAACGACGACCTCGTCGGCGTGGAACTGGCCGGGGCGTTGAAGAACGTGATCGCCGTCGCCGCCGGCATCTGCGACGGGCTGGGGCTGGGGGACAACTCGAAGAGCGCCCTCATCACCCGCGGCGCCGCGGAGATCGCCCGGTTCGGGGCCGCCTTCGGGGCGGACCCGCAGACGTTCGCCGGGCTGGCGGGGATCGGAGACCTCATCACCAGTTGCGTGTCCCAGCACGGCCGCAACCGGGCCGTCGGCGAACGACTGGGCCGCGGCGAGCCGGCCTCCGCCGTGACCGAGGATCAGCCGAAGGTCGCCGAGGGCGTGAACACCGTCCGCAGCGTGCTCCCGCTGGCCAAAGAACGGGGCGTGCGGATGCCCGTCTGCCGGGAAGTGCACGCCGTGCTGTTCGAGGGCAAACCCGCCGCGGACACCGTCGACGCGTTGATGACGCGTCCGCCGGGCGGGGAGTGAAGGCGAGCGGTGGGCGTCAGCCCTCCGTGTTCTCGGGGGCGTGCGAACACACGGGGGGCTGACGCCCCCCGCTCGCCTCCGTTACGCCGCGGCCCGCAGTTGCGCCTGGGCGCCCATCGCAATCACTTCGCGGGTGAGGGCGGCGTAGTCCTTGGCCCCGGGGCAGGCGCGGGCGTACTTGAAGATCGGCTGGCCGAAACTCGGCGCCTCCGCCAGCTTGATGTTCCGCCGGATGCGGGTGCTGAAGATCTGCGTGTTCGCCCAGGGGGCGCTCGGGTCGGCGTCCTCCAGGAACGCAGTCAGGTCTTCGCAGACGTCCGCGGCCAGGCGGGTGCCGCGTTCGTACAGGCAGAGGGCCACGCCGGAGACGACCAACCCCCGGTTCAGCCGGCGGGCGACCAGCGCCGTCGTCTGGAATAGCTTGGACAGGCCCTGCAGCGCGAAGAAGTGCGGCTGGAGGGGGATGATGACTTCCGTGGCGGCGACCAAGGCGTTGATCGTCAGCACGCCGAGGCTCGGCGGACAGTCGAACAGAATGAAGTCGTACGGCAGTCCGTCGGCGGTCGCCTGATTGGAGTGCCGAGTGAGGGCGGTGCGGAGGACGGTCTCCCGGTTCGGGGCGTCGACCAGTTCCAGTTCCGCGGCGGCGAGGTCCAAATTCGCCGGCAGCACGTGCAGATTGCGATCGACGGGCCGCACGCAGCGCTCCACCTCCAGATCGCCGCGAAACACGTCGTAGACCGTCGGTTCGCTGCCCACCGGTTCCAGGCCCAGGTGCAGGCTGGCGTGGCCCTGCGGGTCGAGGTCCACCAGCAACACGCGGGCCCCCTCCTCGGCGAGGCCGGCGGCGAGGTTCACGGCGGTCGTGGTTTTGCCGACGCCGCCCTTCTGATTCATCAACGCCAGAATTCGCGGCCCCCCCGCCGACCGGGCCGCGTGCGGCCGGCCGAACGGGATCGTGGCGGGGGCGGCGGGGGCGAACTCGGAAGGAGCCGTCATGCGGGGGCGCATCCGTGGCGGTGGGGGGGCCGGTTCCGTCCGGCGGCGAACGAGGGCATCGGCCGACGGCCGATTCAGATTGAATCCCACGCGCCGCGACCTTACGACGTACCACAAAGCGTTCCCCGCCCTCGTTCCGTCCGGTTTCGGCGGTAAACTTCGCCGCGTGTCCCCAGCCCGCACCGCCGCCGCCGCCCGCCCCGGTCGCCGCCGGTTCGCCCGCGGACTGCGCTTCGGCTGGAGTCGGCGCCTCGGCCTGTCGCGGCCTGACCGCCGCGGGTCCACCTCGCTGGCGGCCCTGGCGGCGTATCTGCTCGTCGTCGTCACCGCCCCGGCGTGGCACCACCACGATCACGCGGGCCACGATCATGACGACCACGCCAGCCACCAGCACGCCGCGGCAACGCCCGCGGGCTGCTGCGGGCACGGACACGAACACGCCGGGCCCGAACACGCCGGCCATCAGCCTCACGGGCATGACCACACCGGGGACGAACCCTCGGAGGCGCCGTCGGCGTGCGGGGAGCGGGCGGACGAGGCGCCGCACGGCCACCACACCTGTCCGATTTGCGAATTGCTCGCCACGGCCGCGACGCCGGTGACGGCACCGGCCGTGTGCGATCTGGGGGCGGCGCTGCCGACGCTCCAAATCCCGACGGCGCCGGATCGTCGGGCCGTCTTTCTGCGGACGAAGCACGCGCGGGGACCGCCGCGGGTCTGAGGCGACCCGCCCTCCCCCTCTCCCGGCGCCGCTGAGCGCCGGCCCGCGTTCCCCGCTGCCCGGCGGACTGCGACGTGGCTCCGTTCCCGCTCCGCCCGGAGCGAACGGCACCCCGCGCCCGCCCGGCGGAGCTTCTCCCCCACCCATGACTCATTTCTCGCTTCCCCGCCCGACGCGGCGGGGCTTTACGCTCATCGAACTGCTGGTGGTGATCGCGATCATTGCTGTGCTGGTCAGCCTGCTGCTCCCCGCGGTGCAGCAGGCCCGCGAGGCGGCCCGGCGGGCCCAATGCACCAACAACCTCAAGCAGATCGGCCTCGCCCTGCACAACTATCACAGCCGGGCGAACGCCTTCCCGCCGGGCTTCCTGGCCGTGGACGCCGCCGGTCGGCATCACCTGGACGGCAACAACGGCTTCGGCTGGGCCGCGTTCCTCCTGCCGGAACTCGATCAGGAACCGCTGCACCGGTCCCTCGACTTCGGCCACATGCTGACCGACGACGAGGAGCACGAGGGCCACGACCATGACGACGACGAACACGCGATCGGCGAGGGCAGCAACCTCGAACTGATCGCCCACCCGCTGGGGCTCTTCCGCTGCCCCTCCGACGACGGCCCGGAGACCTTCGAGCTGGAACTCGGCGAGCACGGCCACGACGAGGACGAGGACGAGGACGGCCATGACCACGGCGAGGAGCACGTCGTGCTGGGGTCCTCCAACTACGCGGCGATCTTCGGCGGCTTCACCGATCTGCACGCCATGGAGGACTGGGCCGAGAACGTCCAGCGGAAGGGTGACGGGATGTTCTACCAGAACAGCGCCACCCGCTTCCGCGACCTCCGCGACGGGACCACCCACACCGTCGCCGTCGGCGAGCGGGTCACGCAGGCCTACACCCCCACCGGCCCGCAACTGGAGATCTTCCCCTCCTGCTGGGCCGGCGTGGTGCCCGGCGGCGAAGAGGCGATCACGCGGGTGCTGGCCCTCACCGATCACTCCCCCAACGCCGGCGAGCATCCCGAGGACCTCTCCAGCCATCACCCCGGCGGGGCGAACGTCTTGCTGGGCGACGGCAGCGTGCGGTTCGTGACGGAGTCGATCGACGAGGAAACCTTCGCCGGCGCCGGCACGATCGCCGGCGGCGAAGTTCTCAAGGATTTCTGAGCAGCCTTAACGCCGAGGTCCCGCGGGGCCTCGGCGTTAGAGGTGGTGATGACCGTCGACGACGCCCGCCTCGGAGGGCGAGGTGTCCAGCGACTGCCGGGCGCGGTTGCGTTCGTCGACCAGCACCACGGTCGGGTGATGCGCGCGGGCCTCGGCCTCCTCGAACTCCGCGTAGGTGCAGACGATGACGAGGTCCCCGGTCACGGCGAGGTGGGCGGCGGCGCCGTTGGCGCAGATGTCGCCCCGCCCGGCCGGCCCGGGGATCGCGTAGGTGGCGAAGCGGGTGCCGCGGGTCACGTTGTAGACCTCCACCCGTTCGTGCGGGAGGATGTCCGCGGCTTCCAACAGGGCGACGTCGATCGTGAGGCTGCCTTCGTAGTGAAGGTCGGCGTCAGTGACGGTGGCCCGGTGGATTTTGGCGTTCAGCAGCGTGCGGCGCATCTTCCGACAGACGGGGGGTCGCGGGGGCAGTATTCGGCGGCGGCGGAGCATCTTAGCGTCGCGCCGCGGCTTCGCCCGGCCGGCTCGCCCCAGGCCGTTGGGTTTCGAACTCAGTCCCCGGCTTGCGATTTGCGGGCGCCGGTTCTAGATTTCCCTCCCCGAACCGCCCCACCCGGGTCGGTGTCGGACCTGGTTGAGTAAACCGGGGTTCGGTAGCTCAGTTGGTAGAGCACAGGACTGAAAATCCTGGTGTCGTGGGTTCGATTCCCACCCGAACCATTAGGCCCCGCCGCACGGCGGGGCCTTTTTTGTTGGCTGCCGACGGGACCGCGGCGGCGGCACGACGTCCGACGCCGCGGTCCTCGGTTCACGCCGCGCTCAATTCGCCGTCACGTCGTAGGCGAACAGCGTGTCCTGGTCGCGGACGTACAGCGTCCCGTTCGCCACCACCGGGTGGGCCCAGGCGGGGGAGGAGGTGCGGTCCGGCTGGTCGAACCGGCCCTTCACGATCAAGTTCTCCCGCGACGGTTCGATTAGGAGCAGCTCGCCGCCCTCGGCCCGGAGGTAGATCCGCCCCCCGGCCATCATCAGGGAGCCCTTGGGCGCGTCACGGTCCCGCCAGAGGATCTCGCCGGTGGCGAAGTCGAGGCAGGTCAGGAAGCCGCCCTCGTTGCCGCCGTTTGCTCCGTACAGGGCTCCGCCGGCGACCACCATGCCGCCGTGGTGGTTCTGCATTTCCCGGGCGAAGTAGACTTCCTCGGCTTGGACGCCGCCGCCCGGTTCTTCCGTCAGCTTCGCCGCCCCGCCGCCGTTGCCGTAGGCGCTGGAGGCGAACACGAGGCCGCCCTCGTAGAGGGGCGTGGAGCAGTTAATCTTGTTCCGGTTGGCCGGGGCCGCGTACTGCCAGAGCAGTTCGCCGGTGTCGACGGCGACGCCGACGAGGGCCTCCGCGGCGAGCTGAACCACCTGCCGCCGGCCGGCCGCTTCGACCAGAATCGGGGAGGCGTACGCCGCCCCGGAACTCGGCCCGCCGCCGCCCCGGCGGCCCCGGCGACCTTGCGGGGCAGTGTCGTCGTCCGCCGGCGCGGCGGCGGGCGGCGGCGGGGTCGTCCAGACGGTCTCGCCGGTGTTCTTGTCGAGCGCGACCATCAGGGCCTCCGGGCCGCCGGGCGTGCAGAAGACTTTGTCGCCGTCGATCAGCGGGCTCTCCCGGTAGCTCCACCGCGGGACGACGCCGCCGAAGTCCTCAGTCATGCTGCGTTGCCAGAGGATCTTGCCGTCGGCGACGTTCAGGCAGGCGACGGCGCCGCCCATGCCGATCGCGTACAGCTTGTCGCCGTCGATCGTCGGTGTGCCGCCCGGTCCCTCCTGGGACTGCCGGGCGTCCTGATCGACCGCCGAGCCCAGCGGCGTCGCCCAGAGTTCGCTGCCGTCCGCTTCGGACAGCGCCCAAACGATCTCCTTGCCGTCCCGGGCGCTCATGCCGACGACGCGGCCGTCGGCCACGGCGGGGGCGGAGTCGCCGCCGCCGAGCCCCTCGACCCGCCAGGCCAGCGGCGGGCCGCCCTCCGGCCATTCCTGCAGCAGGCCGGTCTCCTGGGAGACGGCGTCACGGTCCGGCCCCTGCCACTGGGGCCAATCGAACTTCTCGGCCCCGACCGCCGGAGCCGCGAGGCAAAGCAGGGCGACGCAGGATACGGGCAATCTCATCGGGCGGGCCTCGGCGGGGGCGAATCGGAAGGGGGCGAACGGGGAGACGCGAGCCATGTCGCGGCGGGGCGGCAGGCCGCACGGGCCATCCTATCCGCGACGGAACGGGGCGGCCCCTCCAAGCCGACGCCCCCGCGACCCGGGCGCTTCCCGGACGGTGCGTGATGGATCACTGACTTCCGATCGGAGGTGTGCGATACTGCCCGCGTTCACGGTTCGCCGCCACGGCGGCGTGGGGCGGGATCTGCCCCCGCCGCCGGCCGGTTCTCGCCTCCTGCTCCCGGCCCTGCCCGCCGGAAGGTCCGCTTTGCACGTGCCCCTCAAAGTCCGCTGCACCTCCTGCGAGGCGGCGATCGTCTTCAAGACGGCGCCGAGCGCCGACCGGACGATCGCCTGCCCGAAGTGCTCGGCCCGGCTGACCGTCCGCGCCCCGCGGGATCGGCAGACGGTCGCCCCGCCGCCGCGGGCCGGTCGGGGGAACCGCAAGGGCACGCGGAATCGCCGGCCGCTCATGCTGGGCGCCGGGCTCGGCGGGGCGGCGCTCGCCGCGGTCGCCATGGCGGTCGCCCTGCTCCCGGACGCCCTGGCCCTCGCCGTCGCCCCGGCGCCCGCGCACGAACCCGCCCCCGTCGCGTCCCCGGCGGCCGCCGCCGATCCGCCGGTCGTCGTCCGGCCGGTGGTGCGGCGGGTCGCGGACCTCACCCCGGCCACCGCCCCGCCCCCCGGCGCCCCCGCGGCCGGCGACGAACCGCAGTGGGAACCGGACGCCGCGGGCTTCCGGGAGGTCGTCTCGCCGTTCCTGACGAAGCACTGCGTGAACTGCCACGGGCCGGACCTGAACGAGGGGAACTTCCGCGTCGACGAGCACCTGCCGAACGCGTTCCTCGATCTCTCCGCCAAGGAAAAGTGGGGCGAGGTCATCAACGTATTGAACAGCCACGAGATGCCCCCGGAGGACATGCCTCAGCCGTCGGCGGAGGAGGTGGCCCGCGTGGTGGACTGGATCGTTGAGCAGTCCGCCCGGGCGGAGTTGCTGCGGCGGGACACCGCGATCGTGCTGCGGCGGCTCAACCGGGACGAGTATCAGAACACGATCCGCGACCTGCTGGGCGTGGGGATCGACGTCTCCGGCTTCCCGCAGGACCCGGCCTCCGGCGGGTTCGACAACAACGGCCGGGCCCTGACGCTCTCGCCGTTGCTGGTCGAGCTGTACCTCGGCGCCGCCCGGGAGGCGCTCGATCTGGCCCTGGTCGAGGGCGAACGGCCGCCGTCGCTGCGGTGGCGGTTCGAGCCGGAGACGGGGGACGGTGATTCGAACCGCGTCGAATACGACGGCCAGCGGGTGATCGTGAACGGCGGGCAGAACCCGGTCGAGGGGCCGTTCAAGGTCCTGCATCACGAGTCGTGGAACAAAAACCTGAACGCCCGCGACTTCAAACTGCCGCACGCTGGCGAGTACTCCATCCGGGTGCGGGCCGCCGGTCGGGTGCCGGACCGGGCGGCGGTCGTGGCGTCCGCCCGCCAGATCCACGCCGGCCGTTTGCAGGAGCGGATGAAGGATAATCCGAAGGGCGAGAAGTACTTCCGCGAGGAGATGGAGCGGGACCTGAAACACTTCGAAGCGGACCGCATGTACGACTACGGCCCGCCGCGGCTGAAGCTCGTCAAAACGCTCGGCGGCCAGCCGGCGACGGTGGACGAATACGACGTTGAGGCTAGCCCGGCCGACCCGCAGGTCTTCGAGACCCGCACCCGGATGACGACCGAGAGCGCCGGCGTGACGGTCCACTACGACTACAGCGTGCCCAGCGTGCTGGAGAACTTCTGGATGCAGGGCAAGGACGAGTTCGCCCGGCCGGAGTTGCTGGTCGACTGGATCGAGATCGAGGGCCCGCTCTACGAGTCTTGGCCGCCGGAGAGCCACACGAACCTGCTGCCCGAGTCGCCCCTGCGGGAGGCGGACGAACGGGAGTACGCCCGGGACATGTTGGCCCGGTTCCTGCGGCGGGCCTACCGCCGGCCGGTGGCGGACGCGGAGATCGACGCCAAGCTCGCCCTGTACGACGCCGTCCGGCCGGACGCGGCCTCCTTCGTGCAGGCGATCAAGACGCCGCTGATCGCCACGCTCGTCTCGCCGCACTTCCTCTACCTCGCCGAGCCGACCGAACCCGCCGACGGGAGGCCGGCGGCGCCGCGGACACTGGACGGGCACGAACTGGCCAGCCGGCTGTCCTACTTCCTCTGGTCGAGCATGCCGGACGAGGCACTATCGGACCTGGCGGACGAGGGCCGCCTGTCCGACCCGGCCGTAACGGCGGAGCAGGTCGACCGGATGCTGGCCGATCCGAAGTCCGCGGCGTTCGTCCGGAACTTCGCCGGGCAGTGGCTCGGGCTGCGGGAGGTCGGGGCGAACCCGCCGGCCGAAGACCTCTACCCGCGGTACGACCGGCACCTGGAGGTCTCTATCGTCCGCGAGTCCGAGGCCTTCTTCGAGGAGATCCTGCGGCACGACCTGCCGGCGACGAACCTGGTGTCGTCGGACTTCGTGGTGATCAACGAACGGCTCGGCCGCTACTACGGCATCCCGGGGGTGGAGGGGGACGCCTTCCGCCGCGTGACCGTGCCGGAGGGCGTGCGTCGCGGCGGGGTCGTCACGCAGGCCTCGGTGCTGACGATTACCTCCAACGGCACCCGCACCTCGCCGGTGAAGCGGGGGACGTGGGTGCTGAAGAACGTGCTCGGCACCGACCCCGGCCTGCCGGTCGCCAACGCCGGCGACATCGCCCCCAAGGTGCCGGGCGTGGACAAGGCGACGGTCCGGCAGCGGCTGGAGATTCACCGCTCCCTGCCCCAGTGCGCCCGCTGCCACGACAAAATCGACCCGCTCGGCTTCGCCCTCGAGAACTATGACGCCTCCGGCTCGTGGCGCGAGAAAGAGGGCTTCGGCTACAAGGGCCGGATCGGGAGCAGCGACCCGGACATCGACGCCTCCGCCACGCTGCCCGACGGCACGGCGTTCGTCGGCGTCGAGGGTTTGCAGAATGCCCTGATGCAACAGGAAGACCTGTTCCTGAAGTGCCTCGCCGGCAAGCTGCTGACCTACGCCCTCGGCCGGGAACTCGGCGTCTCCGACCGGCCCGCCGTCGACGCGGCCGTCGCCCAGATGCGGGCCGAGGGCGGCACGCTGCGTGCGCTAATCCACCACGTCGCCGCGTCGGAACCCTTCCGCACCAAGTGACGCCGCCAAGAACACCAACCCGAAGCGTCAGCGAGGGCTTCCCCACGGGGTCGGCTTCCAGCCGCCTCCCTCGCTGACGCTTCGGGTTAGTAAATGCGCGTTTCAAGCCCTTCTTCACGACGCCCCCGATGACTTTCCCGAACGGCTCGCTGTCGCGTCGCCACGTCCTCCGCGGCCTCGGCGCGGCGCTGACACTGCCGCTGCTCGATGCGATGGGGCCGAAGCTGGCCTTCGGGGCGCCCTCCAAGTTCACCCCGCGGGCGGCGTCGCTGGCCGTGCAGCCGCGGATGATCTGCTGCTACGTGCCGAACGGCGTGAACATCCTCGCATGGATGCCCACCGGCTCCGGCGCCGATTACACGCTCTCGCCGACGTTGGAGATGCTGAAGGATCACCGCGACGACTTCACGGTCGTCACCGGCTGCGGCCACCCGGCGAGCGAGGGCGGCCACAGCGGGGCCGACACCTGGCTGACCGCCGCCGACCTCAAGGCCGTGCCCGGCAGCGACTATTCGAACCGGATCTCCGTCGACCAACTCGTCGCCGGCGTGCACGGTAAGCAGACGCGGTTCCCCTCGCTGCAACTGGCGGACGGCTCCGGCACCGGCTCGGCCGGACACAGCCACACGCTCTCCTTCGACGCTGGCGGCACCCCGCTACCGGCCGAGAACTCCCCGAAACGGCTGTTCGAGCGGCTGTTCGTCCCGGAGACCGCCGCCGACCGCGAAGCGACCCTCCGCCGCTACGCCGAACGCAAAAGCATCCTCGACAGCGTGCTGGGCGAGGCGCAGGCCCTCGATCGCCGCCTCGGCCGCGACGACCGGCAGAAGCTCGACGAGTACCTCTCCTCCGTCCGGCAGACCGAGGACCGGGTGGAACGGCTGGTCGATTGGGTCGACGTGCCCAAGCCCGCGGTCGATCCGAAGGACCTGCAACTCGCCAGCCAGCCCGGCAACAAGCACGACCGGCCGATGTGGCTCGACGTGATGCTGGAGCTGTCCTACCTCGCCTTCCAGACCGACGCGACCCGGGTGGTCACCTTCGAGTGGTCCCGCGAGGCCGGCGGGTTCGGCGGCGGCGGGGAGAACCACCACGAACTGTCCCACCACGGCGGCGACGCCGGGATGCTGAAGCAACTCGCCGCGATCGACCGCTTCCACCTGTCGCGGCTCGCCCGCTTCATGGACTTCCTCAAGGCGACGCAGGAGGGCGACGGGACGATGCTGGACGGTACGGCGATCCTCTTCGGCTCCGGGATGAACTCCGGCGAGGGCGGCGAGCACTCCCCCAAGAACCTGCCCACGCTGGTCGCCGGCGGACGGCGGCTCGGTTTGAAGCACGGCCAGCACCTGGCGCACGACGTCGACGCCCACCCGCCGATGGCGAACCTGCTGCTCTCGGTCGCCCAGGCGATGGGCGTGGAGACGGACCGGTTCGCCGACGCCACCGGCACCCTCACCGGCCTAACCTGAGCGTTCACGGCGCCCCGGCGGAGTGGCCTCCGGACCGCCGACCTCCCGGGGGCCGGCGCCCGCCTCATTTCAGATGCCAGTCGACGCCGTCGGCCATCACGCCGGCGTTGATTTGCAGCAGGTCCGCCTTCAGGCGTTCCAACACCTCCGGCCGTTCGGCCGCGAGGTCGACAGACTGCGACGGATCGGTCTCGAGGTCGTACAGCCGATAGTTCGTGTACCCGCCGGAGCGGATCGCCGGGATCCATGCCTCGCGGAACATGTTGTCGCGGGACAGTTCGTAATCCGGATCGGCGACCAGCGAGTACCGGCCGTCCCGCAGGGCGACGATCGGTCGCGCCTTTTGCAGGTGCCAGAACAGCGGTTGCGGCCGCGAGATCCCGTCCGGTCGGCCGGTCAGCAGCGGGGTCAGATCGGCCCCGTCCAGATGCACGTCCGCCGGCGGGTCGACGCCCAGCAGGCCGCAGACGGTCGGCAGCACGTCGACCAATCCGGCCGGCTCGTCCACGACCGTGCCGGCGGGAATCACGCCGGGCCAGTGGAAGATCCCCGGCACCCGCAGCCCTCCCTCCCAGTTCGTGCCCTTCGTCCCCCGCAGCACGCCAGTGCGGTCCGCCCGGTAGCTGCCATTGTCGGAGGCGTAAAGGACGAGGGTGTGCCCGGGATCGTCGATCTCCGCCAGCCTGGCGAGCAGCCGGGCGATCGCCCGATCGGTGTTGTCGATCGTGGCGGAGTAGAGGGCGCCGCGGTCGCCCGGTTCGCCGTACTCCCGGACCAGTTCAGCCGGCGCCGCGAGGGGGGCGTGCGGCTCGTGGAACCAGACGTTCAAGAAGAACGGGGCGTCCGCGTCGCGGTCGCCTCGTCGCCCGTCGAGCCATCCGACGGCTTCGTCGACCACCAGATCGCAGGAGTACCCTTCGAGCCGGCCCACCGGCGTCCCGTTCCGCACAAAGTTCGTCGGATCCTCGTGCGACGGTTCGGCGTTGTTTGCGGTGGCGAACCAGTAGTCGAAGCCGTGTTCGGCCGGCGTCGGCTTCTCCGCCCCCGCTTCGCCGCCGCCCTTCCCGCCCCCGAACGTCGGCAGGCCGAGGTGCCACTTGCCCGCATGGGCGGTGGCGTAGCCGTGCGTCCGCAGGACTTCCGCCAGGGTGACCTCCCGGCGGAGCAGGTGGGATCGCTGACTCCCGTCGGCGATCCAACTGTAAACGCCCGTGCGGATGTGGTGCCGGCCGGTCAGCAACGTGGCCCGGGAGGGGGAGCAGACCGCGCAGCCGGAGTGAAAGTCGGTGAACCGAGCCCCGCCGGCGGCGAGGGAGTCGATCGCCGGAGTGCGGACCGGGCCGTCGTAGCAGCCGACGTCCCGATACCCCAGGTCGTCGGCCAGCAGGATCACGACGTTCGGTCGTTCCCGCGAACCCGCCGCTGCGGGGCCAGCGGCGAACGCGAGCGCCGCCATCGCGAGCGCCGCGGACAGCGGGGCGGCGGCGGGGCGGCGAAGAAGCGTCGGGCGTTGCATGGCGAAATCCACAGTCGGAACAGGGCCCGCACCGTACCCGCTCCCGCCGCTCGCGAGCGAACGCCCCCGCTCGGCGGGCGCCTCCCCCGACGCACGGCTCAGCGGCGCTTTGCCACCTTGGCCAGCGCCGCGTCGCTGCCGGCCACCAGCAGGGAGTCGGAGTGCGTCAGGCGGTAGTCCGGGTCGGGGTTGGGAACGAAGCGGCCGCTCAGGTGGTCGTGCAGGGCGACGACCGTCACGTCGCTCGTTTGCCGGAGCTTCAACCCCCGCAGCGTGTGGCCGGTCCAGGCGTCCGGCACGCCCATCTCCTGCACGCTGAAGTCCGGGCCGAGCTTCACGTACTTCAGCAGGCGGGTCTCGTTGAGGCGGGTCGCCAGGTCGACGGCGGTGTCGCGTTCGGGAAAGATCGTTTCCGTCACGCCCAGCCGGTCCGCGATGCGGGCGTGCTCCGCGGAGATGACCTTCACGTAGATGTCCCGCACCTTGAGGTCGTGCAGGGCCATCACCGCCAGGACGCTGGCGGTGATGTTGTCGCCGGTGGAGATGATCGCCGCGTCGGCGTCGCCGGCGCCGATCCGCCGCAGGGTGTCCAGGTCAGTGCCGTCGCCGACCGCCGCCCGGGCCACGTGCGCCCCGAGTCGGTCCACGACCTCGCCGTTGCGGTCCACGGCGATCACGTCGTGCCCGCCGTCGGCCAGCTTGAGGGCCACGGTGAACCCGAAGTTCCCCAGGCCCACGATCACGAAGCGTTTCATCTCAAAGCCTGTCGGCGGGGGTGGGGGGAACGGGGGCGGGACGCGGGGGCGGGCGGCCGGCCGTCAGCCGACGACCACGTCCTCATGCGCCAGTCGGTACTTGCCCGGCCGGGCGAGCCGCGCCCGCAGGGCGGCGGCCAGCGACAGCGGGCCGACACGGCCCACGAACATCAGCACGATGATCAGCCAGCGGGCGCCCGGCGAGAGGTGCGGCGTGACGTTCATCGACAGCCCGACGGTATTAACGGCGCTGACCACCTCGAACGCCCGGCCCAGAAACGGATCCCCCTTGTGGAGCAGATCCCCGAAGGAGGCCAGCAGGAAGATCCCCGCCATCACCACGGCGGTGGCGAGCACCGCCAGACCCACGGCCCGCTGGACGGTCTCCTCCGGCACGGAGCGGTTCGCGACCGTCACGCTGGCCTGCGACCGCAGCCGCGACCAGGCCAGCAGGCCCAGCAGGGCGAAGGTCGTCGTCTTCATTCCCCCGGCGGTGGAGCCGGGCGAGCCGCCCACCATCATCAGCAGGATCGTCAGCAGATTGGCGCTGTCGGTCGCCGCGGCGTAGTCGATCGTGTTGAACCCCGCCGTGCGGGCGGTGACGCTCATGAACAACGAGTTTGTTAGCTTGTGCCCCACACCGAGGTCCGCCAGCACGCCGTGCCACTCGAACACGGCGAACAGAACCCAGCCGCCCGCCAGCAGCGCCGCGCTGACGGACAGAACGAGCTGCGTGTGGGTCGACAGCCGCCGCCGCCGCCGGCCGGCGGAGCGGTCGCGGTACCGGCCGAGCAACTCCTCGACCACCACGAATCCCAGCCCGCCGGCGACGATCAGGAGCGAGACGATCCCGAGGGTGAACGGCGAGCGCTGGAAGCTCATCAGCGAATCGGCGTTCGTGGAGAACCCCGCGTTGCAGAACGCGCTGACGGAGTGAAACGCCGCCGGCCACGCCGCCTCGCGCCAACCCATGCTGGGAGCCCAGGCGACGTACAGCAGGAGCGCCCCGGCCGCCTCGAACAGCAGGGTGAACCGCACGATCCCGAAGATCAGCCTGCGGGTGGGAACGTTCGGCACCGCCTCCTGCGCGCTGGAGGCGACCGCCTCCGACCGCAGCGAAAGCCGTCCCCCGATCGCGGCGATCACCATGCTGGTGAGCGTCAGCATCCCCAGTCCGCCCAACTGGATCAGCGCCAGCAGGAGCAGTTGCCCCTCAAACGTGAAGTAGGTCGCCGTGTCCTCCACGATCAGCCCGGTCACGCAGACGGCGCTGGTCGCGGTGAAGGCGGCGTCCGTCCAGCCCAGCGGTTCGCCGGTGTAGAGCCCCGGCAGCCAGCGCAGGGCCAGCGTACCCGCGACGATCAGGCCCAGGAACGAGCCCACGAACGCCTCCGGCGCCGAGAGCTTCCGGCGGGATCGGGAGGTCAGTGCCACGCGGCGACCGGTCGGCGAGCCGTCGGGCAGCGGGCGGGGGAGACGGCCATGGCGGACGATCGCAACGCCGTCACGCCATCTCAAGGCCGGGCAGCGTCGTCGTGCCGGAGGAGAACCGGTCCGCCTCCACGCCCAGCCGTTGGAGCATGCTGACGTACAGGTCCGCCAGCGGGCGGTTCTTCTCCCGGTCGAACGCCAGGTGGGCGCCGTGCCGGAAGCCGCCGCCGGCCAGCAGAATCGGCAGGTTCGTGGTCGTGTGCCGGTTGGCGTGCCCGAGGTTCGAGCCCTGCATTACCATCGTGCGGTCCAGCAGGCGGTCCCCGCCCTCCTCCACCCCGGCGAGGCCGGCCAGCAGGCGGGCCAACTCGCCCATCTGAGCCGTCTCCACCGCGTGCAATTGGGCCCGGGAGTCCTTCTGCTGACTCTGGTGGGTGAGGGCGTGGTGCGGCAGCTCCACGCCGGGCAGGTCGACCTTGGGATTGAACTGCTGCGAGACGAAGATCGTCACCAGCCGCGTGGAGTCCGTCTCCAGCGCCAGCCGGGCGAGGTCGTACATCGTGCGGGTCCGGGTGACGAGCTTCGTGGGGTCGAGGTCGTCTTTGGGAACCGGGGCGTCGACGGCCGGTTTGGGCCGGGCTTCCCACTGCTCCCCGGCGTGCAGACGACGTTCGACGTCCCGCACGGCGGTGAGGTACTGATCCAGCCGATCCCGGTCCGCCCCGCCGACCTGCTTCCTCAGACCGTCGATCTCCCCACCGAAGGAGTCCATCAGGCTCTGTCCCTCCCGCAACCGCCGCAGCTGGGCCCGCACCTCACGCGGGGAGCCGTTCACGAACAGCTGTCGGTACACCTTCGACGGCGTCACCTCCGCCGGGATGCGGACCCCGTCCGCCGTGTAGGACAGCGACTTGTTGTTCGGCCCGACCCGCAGGGCGAGCGAGGGGAACCGGGTGTGGTGCCCGACGAACTGGGCCGCGTACTGGTCCAGCGAGATCGTGTTGCGGAAGCCCGCGCTGCGGGGGTGCGGGGCGCCGGTGAGGAAGCACATGTCCGCCTGGTGGCCGCCGTCCACCTCCGGGTGGGACAGCCCGCTGAACACGGTGAAGTCCTCCCGGTGGGCTTCGAGCGTCTTCAGATAGGGCGAGAGGGCGTAGTCGCGGCCGGCCTGGTCCGGGAAGAACTCTTCCGGCATGAAGCCGAGGTCGACGTTGATCGCCACCATCCGCCGCGGCGGCGGCGCCGCGGCCGGGCCGCGGGCGAACGCCGGCCGCATCGCGTCCAGAAACGGCAGCGCCAGCGCCGCCCCCGCGGCACGGAGCACGGTGCGGCGGGGGAGGGCCTTGGACATCGAGAGATGCGGTGGAGGTGAAACGGGAAATGGCCGCGGGCGGCTACTTGTTGCGGAACAATTCGCTCTGCACGACGGCGTGCACCATCGACCGCAGGCCGTAGCCGTCGGGCCGAAGCGAATCGAGGGCCGCCTCGAACTCCGCCTCGTCGGCGAAGGAGACCGGGGCGCCGGTCGCGTAGACCGTGAGCCGCCGCAGCAGATTGGAGGCGATCTGTCGGTCCATCCCGCGGAGCCGTTCGCGGAACTCGGTCACGTCGGCGAAGGCCCCGGCCCCCGGCAGGTCGCCGGAGGATTCGACCGGCGGGCCCTCCATCCAGCCGATCGGCCGGCCGTCCGGTCGCTTCGGCCGTCGGCCGGGCTTCTCGTCGGACAACACGCGGTAGCGTTCGCGGAAAGCCCCCATCACGTCGAAGCTTTCCAGGGCGAACCCCGGCGGGTCGATCTTACGGTGGCAGCCGGCACAGGCCGGGTCGGCCCGGTGGGCTTCGAGTTGTTCGCGGATCGTGGTGGCCCCGCTGATGTCCGGTTCGATCGCCGGCACGCTGGCCGGCGGCGGGGGCGGCGGGTCGCCCAGCAGGCGGTCCATCACAAACACGCCCCGCACCACCGGGCTGGTCGTCGTGCCGTTCGCCGTGACCTTCAACAGACTGGCCTGGGTCAGCAGCCCCCCGCGGATGTGGTCCGCCGGGATCGGCGCCCGCCGGATCGCCGAGCCCTCCACCCCCTCGACCCCGTACAGCGCCGCCAGCGGCTGGTTGATGGTGAGGAAGTCCGAGTCGTACACGTGGCTCACCGGCAGGTCGTCCGCCAGCATCGCGGCGAAGAAGGCCCGGGTTTCCTCGACCATCGATTCGGTCAGGAAGTCCGTCGATTCCGGGTAGAGATTCTCGTCCGGCTCCGTCAGTCGGATCTCGTCCAGGGCGAGCCAGCGGTCGAGGAACTGGGCGACGAACCGATCCGCCTTCGCATCGTTCAGCAGCCGCTCCGTCTGCCGCCGCAGGCCGGCGTCGGTCCGCAGTTCCCCGCGGGCCGCGGCGGCCTTCAGTTCGTCGTCCGGCGGGCCGTCCCACAGGAACAGGGACAGCCGGGAGGCCAGCTCGTATCCGCCCAGCGGACCGGGTTCCTCGAGCCTCAGCAGGAACGCCGGGCTCGTCAGCAACGCCCGATAGCCGGCGAGCAGCGCCTCGACGAGCGGCTGATCGTCCGCCAGCCGGGCGCGGATCTGGGCCAGCGGCGTGGCGAGGTCGGCGTCGGTCGGCGGGCGGCGGAGGGCCCGCTCGGCGAAGGTGCGGAGCAGCCGCTCGGCGTCGGCGTCGGGGTTCTCGCTGACGACGGTGTACCGCAGGCCGGTCTCGGGGTCGACGGGTTGAACGGGGCGGCCCCGCCGCCGCTGCGGCGCGTCCTCGTCCTGCACCGGTTCGAGCGGCAGGTCGCCGAGCAGGCGGCGGTGGCTCTCCCGCGGCCAGTCGGCCCGACGGGCGTCGTCGTCGGCCGGCAGCGGGCCCTCCATCTCCAACCACTGAATCGCCACGCCGACGGAATCGATGTGCTTCCACTTGCGGTCGTCCCCCACCGGCCGCCCCTTCACCCAGGCGGACGGCGGGGTGACGGCGAGGTACTCGACCGGTTCGTCCTTCCGCAGCCAGGCCCGGCACTCGCCCACGCCGGGCTCGTTGGCGGGCAGGTCGCAGCGGCCGAGCAGCCGGCCGGAGGGGGTGTAGAAGGCGACAACGCCGGGCTTGTCCGTTGGTTTGAGCGTGCCGTGATCGTTCCGCAGCGACCACCCCCGCACCCGGAAGACGTACTCCCCGTCCTGCAACACGCGGAAGGGTTTGACGACGATCTGATGGTTCGCCCGGCTGTGCATGAAGGTGGCGACGCCGTCGAACTTCGGCTCCGGGTCGCGGAGGTAGCCGCGGTCCTCGTTGTCGTTGAAGTCGCCGCGGGACAGCTCCAGCGTCGGGTCGATCTCCTGTCCGACCAGCGGGATGGCGACGGAGTGATGCAGCTGCGTGCGGAGCGTCGTGATCTCCGCGGCCCCCTCGACGCTGTTCATCGAGACCCGCACCGTCCGAGGCGGCCGCGGGCCGGGCAGGTCCGCCAGCGCCTCCCGCAGGGCGTAGTCGGCGACGTCGAGGTACTGGCTGACGGTGACATGCGAAAAGTCCAACGCCCCGGCGCTTTTGGCGAAGCCGTGCTCGTTGCCGTCCGGCGGCAGCATCTCCGTCAGTTCAAGGTGCGGCAGGGCGAGGGCCTCCCTGAGGGCGTTGGCGTACTCGTCCCGGCTGAGCCGCCGCAGTTCGGCCCGGCCGTGGGCGGCGTAGCGGGTTTGCTCGGCGGCGGTCAGGGCGGCGCGCAGGGCCTGAGCAGCCGCCGCCGACTCGTCGGCGGGGGGGACGCCGTAGTCGGCGGGCGGCATCTCGCCGCGTTCAATCCGCCCCAACGCCTTCGCCCACGCGGCACCGGCGCGCGGGTCGCTGAGATCCGCGGGGAGCGAATCCAGATCGAACCCCGCCTCCGCGGCCTCGCCGATATGGCAGTCCCGGCAGTGTGCCGTCAGAAACGCGGCGACGCGGCCGTTCTCCGACAGGGCCGCCCCGGTCGGACCGGCCGACGGGCCGGCGTGCGGGTCGTCGCCGGGCGCCGCCGACGACAGGAGCAGCGCCGCGAGGACGGCCGACGACAACGCGGAGGACGACATCAACGCTCCGGGGGCGGGGGAACCAATCGGAACCGCATGATACACGCCGGCGGCCCCCCCACGCAGACGGGGCGGCGTCAGCCGACGGTGACGATCGGCAGGGTCGTCAGATGCTCCGTCTTGACCGGGACCGGCTCGTCGTCGGCCAGCAGCGTGTCGGAGAGGAACAACAGCAGATCCCGCAACGGGGCCGGTTCGACGGTCTCCGCCACGGCGACGGCCCGTTCGCGGCATCGCTCGATCAGCGTCTCGGCGGTGGAGAACACATCGTGCCGCTCGAACAGCCGCCGCAAGCGGCCGACGTTCAGGGCCGGGGCGTCGTGCGACGACAGCCAGGCGGCGACGGCCTCGCGTTCCTCCCGGCTGGCCCGCTTCAGGGCGAGGGCCAGCAGCACGGTCGGCCGCAGGGCCGCGGCGTCCCCGCCGGCGGCCAGCTTGTTGTCCGCGTCCCCCCGCCAGTCGGCGAGATCGTTGCGAATCTGGAACCCCGCCCCCGCCTGCCGCGCGAAGGTGCTCACGGCGTCCCGCGTCTCCTGCGGCACCTCGCCCGCCAACCGCAGACCGGCCAGCATCGCCGCCTCGAACGCCGGGGCCGTCTTCAGGGCGTACACCTGCAGGGCGTCCAGCGGTTCCAGCGCCAGGTCGTCGGTCGAATCGGAGACCGCGGCCCGCCAGGCCATCTCCGCCCCCTGCCCGTCGCAGAGCTTTTGGTGAGCGTCCGCCATCGCGGCGGTCAGTTCAGCGCTGACCTGCGGGGAGCCGCCGTCCGCGGGGTCGGCGGTGTTCGCCAGCAGGCGGTAGCCCAGCCCGATCAACCAGTCGCCGAAGTTGATCGCCCGGCCGACGCCGTGCGAGACGTGCAGCGCCGGCTTGCCGTAGCGGTGCTCGTCGTCGTCCTGAATGTCGTCGTGGGCGAGGCTGGCCTTGTGGAACGCTTCGATGGCGATCGCGGCCCGGGCGACGGAGGCCGGAACCTCAATGTCCTCCGCGGTCGCCGTGAGGGCCTTGCCGCCGGTCATCGCGTCGTGGGCGGCGAGGGTGATGAACGGCCGGAACCGCTTCCCCCCGTGGGCGAGGAACTCCCGGGCGACTTCGGCCGTCTGCCGCACCGCCCTGAAGCCGGTCGTGGACGGCGGCGGGACCAGGCCGTCCAGCGTCTCCGCCTCGAACAGCCCCTCCGCCTTCCGCATCAGCGGGACGTAGCTGTCCCGGCCGGGGCCGGTGAGGGGTTCGTAGCGGTCCAAGACTTCCCAGATCCACGACTCGTCCAGCGTGGTGTTCTTGCAGTCCCCGCTGTGCAGCGGCACCGCGTAGCTCGGCACGCCGGCGACCAGCACCTTGTCGATCGCCTTCTCCAACACGTTCAGGCAGGCAACGCCCAGAATCCCATCCACGTACCCGCTGACGATGATCTTCAGCACGATCGGCGAGCCCTCGGCGACCAGCACCTTGTAGCCCAGCTTCTCCGCCGTGACCTTGTAGTCCGCGATGGAGCACGCCCCGCACTTCTCGCAGTCGAGGCCGAATTCGTCGTACTCCGCCGGGCAGCCCTCGGCATGCTTGAGGCAGTGGGGAAGCAAAAGCAGCCGGCGCTCGAACGGCGTGGCGAGGAACTGCGTCCGCCAGACGGCGTTCCCGATCATCACCGCGGCGAAGCCGAGGTACTTTTCGTCGAGGCCCATCTGCTCCAGCAGCGTCCGCCCGTGGGCTTCGAGCTGCCGTTTGTTCATCCGCTGACGCAGATCGAGCGTCTTGGTGAACTCCGCGGCGGCCTCCTTGAGGGCCTCGCGGTCCGCCAGCGTGCCGGGCACCGCCTTGAGGTGGCTGGTGCTTTTGCGTTTGGTCCGCTTCTGGGGGGCGACGTCGTCGTCGGTGAAGCGGCTGGTCGCCTGCGGCTTGGCGGGGGCGGCGGGGGCCTTCGGCTCGTCGTTCAGGCGGGAAACGAGCCGTTTGCCGGGCGAATCGCCGTGCGGCACGGTCCCGGAGCGGTCGAGCGTGTCAGCGGTGTCGTGGGAGACGAGCGACACGCGGGACTCCGGGGGAGACGGGGAAGCGGGGCGGACCGGGACGGGCGTTCCGGGGAGTTTACACAGCGGCCGACGCGGAAACGCCATCGTGACGCCCGTCCCCCCGCTCCCGCAAGGCGGCCGCCCCTCCCCGGACTGTTCCGGCCGACCGGGCGGTCCGCAACGCCTGCACGGTGAAGATCACGGGATACAGCCGTTCGTGGTACCAGAGTTTGGCGAAGTAGAACCCGATCGGGCTCGGCACGGTCCAGCGGCCGTCCTCCACCCGTTCTAGTAACCACCGCACCCCCGCCCAGGGTTCCGGTCGATCCGGGACCAAGCGGAGCAGAATCTCGGATGCGAGGGCGGTCTCCTCGACGCTGCTCGGGCAGTCCCTCGCCCCGCCCCACCCGCCGTCGGCGTTCTGGACCGACAGCAGAAACTCCCGCCCGGCGACGCAGGCCGGGTCGTCGGTCAGACCGCAATCGGCGAACGCCGCCAGCACCCGGGCGGTGCCGTAGACGGGGTTCTCGTCGTCCGGGGCGTGCTGATTGCCGAACCAGAGCGGCAGCCAGGAGCCGTCGGGGCGTTGGGTGGTGCGGAGGTAGGCATGCACCATGCGTGTCATCGCGCGGCCGGGGCGCCAGCCGTCGGACTCATCTGCGACCCGCTCGTCCAAGGGACTCCGATCGGCCCGCCCGGCGAAGGGTTGATCGATCGCGGACAACGCCCGGACGGCGTGCGCCGTGAGGTCCGGAGCGCTGCGGTCGAACGGCAACGCGCCCCACCCGCGGCAAAACGTCGGCACGCCGCCGTCACGGTTCTGCAGACCGAGCAGCCAGAGGACGCCGGCATCGATCGCCTCACGAGAGGCGCGACCGTCAGGGAGCGTAGCGGCGTCCGCAGGCTTGAACGCGTCTTGCGCTCCCTGACGGTCGCGGCTCTCGTCGCGCAGTTCGTTCAGCGCCAGGATCGCCCCCGGGGTGTCGTCCGCGTCGGGCACGCCGCCGGGGAGGTCGGTCCAGGCCCAGCCGCCGGGGGCGGCCCGGGTGTAGGGGTGCACCTCCCGGTACTGCTGGCCGAGCAGCCAATCGCGGATCGGCGGGCGGGCCGCTTCGGGCAAGTCGTCGCCGAGGGCGCCCACGGCCAGCGTCGTCACCCAGGTGGCGAGGTTCGTGTCGATCGGCCAACTGCCGTCCTCGCGAACGTTGCCGGTGAGGAACTCGACGCACTTCCGCGCCACCGGATGATCGGCTCGGCCGGCGGCGGAGAGGCTCATCAGCACGAAGCCGGTCAGCGGGGCCGCTTCGAGGAACCCGCCGTTGCTGGGTTGGATCGACTGGAGCCGGTCCAGCGTCCGCGGCACCGCCAGCGCACGCAGCCCCCGCAGCGCCGGGTTGCGGCTGGGCTGTTTGACGTGGCGGAGCTGGCCGATGGCGATCAGCGCCGGCAGGGCGTAGCTGACGACCGGCAGCCTCACGGCGGCGTAGAACCGCGGGGGGAGCGTCGCCAACTCGAACGGCAGCGCCGTCACCTTCGACCACGGCACGAGCCCGGCGAGGGCGCAGTGGGTGAGGATCGGCACACTGAAGGTCTTGTCCTTCCCGTACCGCCGCACCACCGCGTCGAACCCGCCGGCGGCGTCGAACCACCGGCGGGCGTCGGCGACAACCTCGTCCCGTTTCGCGCGGTTCTCCGTGGGGGCGTCCCAGACCGACACTGTGGCGATGCACAGGGCCGTGGTGGAGACGTTCGTTTTCGACTCGACCGTGTCGCCCCACCCGCCGTCCGCGTTGCGGTGGGCGAGGAGCCAGATACAGGCGGAATCAATCAACCGGGCGAGCGGTGGGCGTGAGCCCTCCGTGTGTTCCAACGCGTCCGAGGACACGGAGGGCTGACGCCCACCGCTCGCCTGGTATTGGTGCAACGCCATCGCGGCGACGGCGGTGCTCAGGGCGCTGGTGCTCAGTTCGCCCACCCAATGCCCGGCGGGGGTGCGCTCCGAGAGCAGATGGGCGACTGCCGATTCGGTCGCGGCGGCGAGGCGGTCCGGGTCGACGGGGTCCGTGCCGCCGCTCACAGGGCCAGTGCGTCCAGGCTGTCGAGCATCGCGTCGAGGTCGTCCTTCTGGCGGTGCTCCAGGCCTTGCATCCCGACCGAATCGCGCCCGTCGCGGAGCAGGTGCACGTCGCGCTCGGCGGCGGCCTGCTTCAGCGGATCGGCGTCCGCGGCCCCGAACAGTTTGGACAGGTCGATCTTGAAGTCGCCGGCCCCCTCGCCGTCCGCCCCGGCGATCGCGGGGGTCTTGTGGCCGGGGAACACGATCGCGTTCGCGGGGCAGACGCGGGAACAGGCCGGGCAGCCCTTCTTGCAGCTGTCCTGCTGTTCGACGAGGACGTCGCCGGCGTCGTCCACGCCGTAGACGCCGAACAGGCAGAAGTCGACGCACTCCATGCAGTTCGTGCAGCGATCGTAGTCGATCACCGGATACCAGCGGCGGGCGGTGGGGGCGAGCAGATCGAGGGGCTCCGCGGCGAGCGGCGGGCGTGAGCCCGCCGTGTGCTCGTTCGCCTTCGATGACACCAAGGGCTGACGCCCCCCGCTCGCCAGACTCCCGTTCGTCATCCCCCCCAAGCTCAGCCCGACCGTCGGCATGCTGCGTTCCTTGGCGATCCGGCGGATCTCCGTCAGGTACTCCTGCGGATCGTCGCTGTCCCGCAGGTCGAGGCAGTACAGCGACCGCTTCGGGGCGTCCGGCCGCCCTGTTGCCTTGGACCGGGCCGGGGTTTCGTCCTCCTCCTCAAAGCCGTGCAGCAGGGAGACGCCGTAGCGGCCGCGGACGTCCTGCCGGTCGAGCGTCCAGAAGGCGGCCCGGGGGTAGAGCCAACTCAGCACGACCGCGTCGCCCCCGACGCCGCGGAGGTACAGCAGGCCGGGGTGGTCCGCCGCCATGTCGACGAGGTGCGGGACCAGCGACAGATCGATCGCCGGGTCCATCAGCAACTCGGCGGCGATGGCTTCCTCCAACCCCTGCTTCGCCGGGTTCTTGCCCTGCGACTGCGACAGCACGACGGTGAGTTTCTGGCTGGCCATGGGGGCTCGCGGGGGGAGCGAGTCAGTGTGCGGGAGCGAACGGGACGTGAGCAAATCTCAAATCCCAAGAGTTAAGAACCAAAGCGACGGGAGCGGACTGGATCGGTCTCTGGTACTTGATGTCTTGGTCTTGGAATTTCCTCTCAGGAGTTCGCCTGCCCTTTGATGAGCCGCTGGGTGGTTTCCCAGACGCTGCCGAGGTGTGCGACGTACGCGGCGGCGTCCAGCAGCGGGGCGGCGGTGGCGAAGTCGTACAGCCAGCCGCCGTCCGGGCCCGCATCATAGCCGACGGCGTTGATGACCGAAGGGTCCGCCAGCGGGGCCGGGTTCAGGGCCGTGATCGTGCCCGCGGCCGGGGGGTGCATTGAGGAGAGCGCCTTAGCGCTCTCGATCTCCCCGATCGTCGCCCCGGCCGGGACAGTTTGGCCCTCGTCCACGGTCCAGTCGAGGAAATACACGTCCTGCAACAGGCGCCGCGAATAGGCGGTGAAGCCGACGCGGTAGACCGGCTCGCCGCCCTGCTCCGCCCCAGTCGGCAACAACCAGAGGTGATTGCGGCAGTAGGACCGATCGAGCGGGAAGCGGGCGGCGAACTCGCCCATTTTGAAGATCAGTTCCCCCTCGTCCGCGGGCGGGGCGTCGGCGGGCTCGGCGGCGTCGGCGGTCAAGCGGCGTGAACCTGCGGGGGGCGGGGCGGTCCAGTAAAGACCCGCTCCCCGCACCTCGCAACTGCCCGGATGGCCCGTAAGAACCGAAACGCGATGCCGGATTGGTTCGTCCAGCAGGACCGCTCCCCGCCGGCGTGCGTCCTCTGCCGGCATGAGTACGACCGGGCGAAGCTGACGAAGCACCACCTCGTCCCCAAGTCCCGCGGCGGCACGGAGACCGTGCTGCTCTGCCGACCCTGCCACAAAACGGTGCACGCGACCTTCACGGAGAAGGAACTGGAACGCGACTACGACACCGTCGAGGCCCTGCGAAACGCGGAGGCGTTGCACGGCTGGATCAGTTGGATCCGCAAGCGAAAGCCGGGAAAGCGCATTCGGGTGAGATGACGCCGCGTGCGGACGCGGAATAAGCTGATCGCCTGGTGAATCCGACTCTGTATGGGCGACGCCCGATGGACATCCCGGTCGTCATGGGTCTGTCGGGGTGGGCGGTGATGATCGCATCTTGGATATGGCTGATCCTGCAGATCATGCGGGGCAGCCCGCCGCTGGCGCTCGTTGCCGCCTTCGTGCCGCTGTTCGCGATGTATTACGTCTGGCAGAACTGGGACATCGCCTGGCGGCCGACCGTTTGCTTCGCCTTCGGCTTCGGCCTGAATCTGACGGCTCACGCCCTCCGCTAGCCGATCGAATCGAACCCGCAGTACGGCTGTAACACCTCGGGAATGGCGATCGTGCCGTCTTCCCGCTGGCCGTTTTCGAGGAGGGCGATCAGCGCCCGGCTGACGGCGATCGCGGTGCCGTTGAGGGTGTGCACGAGGTCCGTGCCCTTCGCCGGCTTGCCGTCGGCGTCGGTCTTCTTCACCCGCACGTCGAGGCGGCGGGCCTGGTAGTCGGTGCAGTCCGAACAGCTCGTCACCTCGCCCCACGATCCCTTGTTGCCGCTGCCGTCGTCGCGGCCGGGCATCCAGGCTTCGAGGTCGAACTTGCGGTAGGCCGGGCCGCCGAGGTCGCCGGCGGCGATGTCCAGCACCCGGTACGGCAGACCGAGGTCGCTGAAGATCTCCTCCTCCAACGACAAAATCTCCGCGTGCATCCGCCCGCTGGCGCCGAGGTCAGCGGCGGTGAAGGCGAACAGTTCCACCTTGGTGAACTGGTGCACGCGGTACAGCCCGCGGGTCGCCTTGCCGTAGGCGCCGGCCTCGGTGCGGTAGCAGTGCGACACCCCGGCCAGCTTGAGCGGCAGTTCGTGCGGCTCGAAGGTCGTGCCGGCCTTCATGGCGCCGAGGGTGATCTCCGCGGTGGCGATCAGCGACAGGTCGGTGCCCGCCACGCTGTAGATCTGCGTCTCCTCCCCCCGCGGGTTGAACCCCGTGCCGGACAGCGCCTCCGCCCGGGCCAGGTCCGGAGTGACGTGCGGAATGAATCCGGCCGCGGTCGCCTTCTCCACGGCGTACCGCACCAGGGCCAGTTCGAGCAGCACCGCCTCCCGGCAGAGGAAGTAGAACCCGGCCCCGGTCGTCTTCGCGGCGCTGGCGAAGTCGACCAGCCCGTGCTTCTCGCACAGTTCGACGTGGTCCAGCGGTTCGAAATCGAACTGCGGTTTGTCGCCGACTTCCCGCAGCACCCGGCCGTCGTGCTCGCCGCCGTCGGGGGCGTCCGGGTGGGTGAGATTGGGGATGAGGGACTGAATTTCCCGCAGCTCCGCCTCGACGGCGGTCAGTTCGTCGGCCGCGGCGGCGACCTCCTTCTTCAGCTCGCCGGTGCGGGCGATGAGGGCCTTCCGCTCCTCCGGCGAGGCCTGGGGGATGCCGGCGCCGGTCTCCTTCTGCTCGTGCTTGAGCGTTTCCGTCTTCTGGATCAGGTCGGACCGCTTGCCGCGGAGGTGCAGCAGGCGGGAGAGGTCGACGTCCACCCCGCGGCGACGGTTGTTCGCGGCGACGACGTCCGCGTGTTCGGCAATCGTGTTGAGGTCCAGCATGCGCGTAATGTAGCGGTTAGCCGTCCTCTTGAAGAGGACGGCTAACGGGCCAGTTCCCACATCAGACGGGCGCTGGCGAGGGCGCCGCGGCGGAAGGCGTCGAGGGAGAACCGCTCGTTCGGGCTGTGCAGGCCGTCGCTGTTCTGGCCCCAGCCGAGCAGCAGCACCGGGCAGCCGAGCGTGGCGCCCAGCGCCCGCACCACCGGGATCGTGCCCCCCTCGCGGATCATCACCGGCGGCGTGCCGAAGGCGTGCTCGACGGCCTGCTTCGCCGCTTCGAAGGGGGCGGAGTCCGTGTCGAACCGCACCCCGGGCGTGCCGTGGAACGGGGTGACCTCCACCGTCACGCCCCGCGGGCAGTGTGCCGTCACGTGCTCCCGCACGGCGGCGAGGATCGCGTGCGGGTCCTGATCCGGCACGAGGCGGAACGACAGTTTGGCGGAGGCCTTCGCCGGGATGATGGTCTTGGGCCCCGGGCCCTGATAGCCGCTGGTCAGGCCGTTCACGTCGCACGTCGGCCAGCCCCAGCGGCCCTCCAACACCGTGGCGTCCGGCAGCGTGACCGGCTCCGGGGCACCGGTCGTCTCGAGGAACGCCGCCTCGTCGAACGGCAACGCGGCCCAGGCGGCCCGTTCCTCCTCGGTGGGGGGGACGACGGCGTCGTAGAACCCGGGCACGGCGACGCGGCCGTCGGCGTCGTGCAGGCTGGCGATGATCTTCGCCAGGGCGTTCGCCGGGTTCGCCACCGCCCCGCCGAACAAACCGCTGTGCAGGTCCGCCTTCGGCCCCCGCACCGTCACCTCGCAGGCCGTGATCCCCCGCAACCCGTAGCAGATCGCCGGCACGCCGGGGGCGAACTGGCTGGTGTCCGAGATCACCGCCGCGTCGCAGGCCAGTTCCGCCTTATGCGATTCGAGGAAGGCGTCCAGGTGGTCGCTGCCCACCTCTTCTTCCCCCTCGATCACGAAGGTCACGTTCACCGGCGGCCCGCCGGCGGCGGCGTGCCAGGCGGCGACGGCCAGCGGGTGGGTCAGCATCTGCCCTTTGTCGTCCGTCGCCCCGCGGGCGTAGACGTGCTCCGCGCCGCCGGGACCGGGCCGCACCGTCGGCTCGAACGGCGGCGTCGTCCACAGGTCCAGCGGGTCCGGCGGCTGGACGTCGTAGTGCCCGTAGACCAGCAGCGTCGGGGCGCCGTCGACCCGGGGCGTTTTGGCGAAGACGATCGGGTGCCCCGGGCGCTCGGCCGTGCCGGTGTCGACCAGTTCCGCGGAGCAGCCGGCCTGCGTAAGGAAGTCCCGCACCCACTCCGCGGCGGCCCGGCAGTCGCCGCGGTGGGCCGGGTCCGCGCTCACGCTGGGGATGCGGAGCAGCTCGAACAGCCGTTCGCGGTTCGCCTCCGCGGAGGCGGCAAGTCGATCGGCGACGGGGGCGAAGTCGGTCATACCCAATCCTTCCAGGCGAGCGAGGGGGCGTCAGCCCCCCGTGTCCCCGCAGGGTAACGACGTCGCCGCGAATCGCACGGGGGGCTGACGCCCCGCCGCTCGCCGGCTTCAGATCGGCACGACGTCCGACGAGCTCTCCGCCCCCGCCTCTTGCGCCGGGGGAGCGGCGGTGGGGGCGATGGAGACGACGCCGCTTTGCGAGCCGTCCTGCACCGTCTCCAAGCGTTCGAGGCGGTAGCCGACGTCGCCGACCCGCAGCACGTCGCCGGGGACGAGCGGCGCCTCCCGCCGCACCGGGCGGTCGTTCACCCAGGTGCCGTTCAGGCTGCCGAGATCCCGCACCCGCACCCGGCCGCTGGCCTCCGCGACGCAGCAGTGCCGGCGGCTGACCTTGGCGCTGCCCAGCGGGCTGACGTCGCAGTCCGGGTGCCGGCCGAAAAACAGCACCGGCCGATCCAGCGGCACCGGCCGATTGGCCGAGCGCCCTCCGTTCGCCGGCGGCAGCGGGTTGAAGACGAGACGCACGGTCGGGCCGGGGACGGAAGGCTGGGGGGACGGCGGGGGGAGGGGAAGCGGCGCCGTTCCGCATTATGCCGTCCGCGGGTCGCCGAGGGCGTCGATCTTTGCGGCAAGAATGAAGTCGTTCTCGGTCAGACCGCCGACGGCATGCGTGGTCAGCACGATCTTCACGTTCCGGTAGCCGGTCAGGTGCAGATCCGGGTGGTGGCCCTCCGCCTCGGCGATCTCGCCGACGCGGTTGCAGAACGCCAGTCCCTTCGAGAACGACCCGACGTTCCAGGTGCGGTGGATCGCGGCGCCGTCGTCGCTCGTCTTCCAGTCGTTCAGGGCGGTCAGGCGGTCGGCAATCTCCTGCCGGGAGAGCGTCGGCACGCCGCCTTCGCAGGGCTGACAATGCCCCGCGCGCAGCGTTTCGGCGGTGGGGGCGGACGGTGCGGACATGGGGAAACTCCCGAGAAGGAAGGCTTTGCGGGGGGAAATCCGAGAATCGGTCCGTTTTCGGACGAACGCGGCCTCGGCGGACCGGGTAAGTCTGTCGTCCCGGGTTCGGTTTCGCCCCCAGCCCGGCACGCACTCGCCTGTCGTTCCGACCCGCCACGCCCATGACCCTCCGACCGCTCGCCGCAGCTTTCACGCTCGCGCTGGTCCCGCTGCTGTCCGCCCCCGGCGCGTCCGTCGGGGCGGCGTTCGCCGCGGAAGCCGGTGGGGAGCCCGTCCGCGGCAACGGGGACGCGGCCATTATTGCGGAGATCGATCGCCTGATCGCTCGCAGCTGGGAAGACAACGGCGTCGAGCCTTCCCCCGTCGCCAGCGATTCCGAATGGCTCCGCCGCGTCTGGCTGGACCTCGGCGGGCATATCCCGGACGCCGAGACCGTCCAGGCGTTCGAGCGGAACAAGTCCGAGACCAAGCGGGCGGAGATGATCCAGACCCTGCTGGAGAGCCCGGACTACGTCCGGCACTTCAGCACCGTCTGGACGAACCTCGCGATCGGCCAGGGCGAGCCGGAGAACACCAGCCGCCTGGGCATGCGGCGGTTCTTCCGCAACGCCTTCGCCCGCAACGTGCCCTGGAGCGAGGTCGTCTTCGAGCTGATCACCGCCGAGGGACACTTCGAGGAGAACGGGGCGACGAACTTCCTGCTCGCCCAGATGGTCGACAACGACGAGGGCGTGCAGGCGACCGCCAAGGCGACGCGGTTGCTGCTGGGCATGCAGGTGCAGTGTACCCAGTGCCACAACCACCCGTTCAACGACTGGAAGCAGGATCAGTTCTGGCAGTTCAACTCCATTTTGAAGGCCGCCCGCCGGGTGGACCATGAGGAGTTCGACCAGCAGACCGGGCAGAACGAGTTCGTCTACGCCGAACTGCTCCGCCGCCCGCTGGACGGCCCGGTCTTCTTCGAGAAGCGCAGCGGGCTGATGCAGGTCGCCTTCCCCGAGGCGTTCGGCGCGAAGTTCGGCGAAGACGCCGGGACGGACCGCCGCACCGAGTTCGCGACCGCCCTCACCGGTCTGGTGCCGGACGAGGAGGGCTTCCCCTCGGCCAGCGAATCCGCCGACGCCGTCACCGACCAGATCGCCCGGGCCTTCGTGAACCGCACCTGGGGGCACTTCCACGGCTACGGCTTCACCAAGCCGGTGGACGACATGGGCCCCCACAACCCGGCCAGCCACCCGGAACTGCTGGACTTCCTCACCGCGAAGTTCGTCGAGCACAACTACGACGTCCGCCGGCTGATCACCTGGATCGCCAACTCGCAGGCCTACGGGCTGACCAGTCAGTCCACCAAGGAGAACGAGTTCGACGACCCCGCCGCCGGCGAACTGCCGCTGTTCAGCCACATGGCCGTCAAGCGGATGACCGCCGAGCAGTTGTACGACTCCCTGCTGATCGCCACCGAGGCCCAGAAGGCCGGCAACTCCGACTGGGAAGCGATCGAACGGCAGAAGCGGGAATGGCTCGGCCAGTTCATCACCGCCTTCGGCACCGACGACCTGACCGAGTCCACCACCTTCAACGGCTCGATCCCGCAGGCGTTGATGATGATGAACGGCGAACTGACCTCCAAGGCGATCTCCGCCGAGCCCGGCAGCTACCTGAACCGCGTGCTGGGCTCGACGAACAAGCCGGAGGAGGCGGTCGATCGCCTGTTCCTGGCGGCCCTGGGCCGTCAGCCGACCAGCAAGGAGAAGACCGCCGCGGCCCAACTGATCCGCGGGAGCGAGAAGCCGATCTACGGCTACCAGGACCTGTTCTGGGCCCTGCTGAACAGCAACGAGTTCGTGTTCGTGAAGTGAGTTCGGAACTCACGCCGCCCGCCGGACGGGACTAGCGAACCCGCCCGGCGTCCCCTGTCCCCCGCTCACTTCCCGATTCCCGTTTCCCGAAAGTTCGCCCCGATGTTCGCCACCGACCAGACCTCCCGTCGTCACTTCATGCGGCACATGGCCGCCGGGGCCGCGACGATCCCCGCGATGCAGTTCCTGTCCCACCTCCAGGCGAACGCCCAGGAAGTGCGGCGGAACGGCAAGGCCGTGATCCTCGTCTGGCTCGGCGGCGGCGCCCCCACCATCGACATGTGGGACCTCAAGCCCGGCACCAACACCGGCGGCGAGTTCAAGCCCATCGACACCAAGGGCGACCTGCAAATCTCCGAGCACCTGCCGAAGACGGCGATGGTGATGGACGAACTGTCCGTCGTCCGCTCCATGAGCAGCATCGAGGCCGACCACGACCGCGGCCGCTACTTCATGAAGACCGGCTACCGTCCGGAAGTCACCGCGACCCACCCGGACTTCGGCTCCGTCGTCTCCTATCACCTCGGCGAAGAGCGGCGGGAACTCGAGATCCCCGCGTTCATCTCCATCGGCGGCGGCGGTGGGCAGAGCGGCTACCTCGGCATGAAGCACGCCCCGTTCGAGGTCAGCTCCAACGGCCAGATCCGCAACGCCTCCCTGGACCGCTGGACCAACCCGCAGCGCCTCCAGAACCGGCTGGCGATGCTGAACGTCCTCGAGGAGAACTTCATCAAGAGCGGCCGCGGCGACGCCCCCCAGGCGCACGCTGAGGTCTACGACAAGGCCGTCAGCCTGATGACCTCCTCCCAGATGGACGCCTTCAAGGTCGAGCAGGAGGACCAGGCCACCCGCGACGCCTACGGCACCAGCCAACTGGGCCGCAGCCTGCTGATGGCCCGCCGGCTGGTCGAGCGGAACGTGCCGTTCGTTGAAGTCTCCTACGGCGGCTGGGACCTGCACAACGACAACTTCAGCGCCCTTTCCACCGACAAGCTGCCCACGCTGGACAGCGGCCTGTCCGCCGTCACCGCGGACCTCAAGCAGCGCGGCCTGTTGCAGGACACGGTCATCGTCTGCATGGGCGAGTTCGGCCGGACCCCGCGGATCAACCAGAACGTCGGCCGCGACCACTGGGCCCGCAGCTGGAGCGTGCTGATCGGCGGCGGCGGCCTGAACGGCGGCATCGCGGTCGGCAAAACCAGCGAAGACGGCATGCGGGTCGAAGGCCCCAGCTACCTGCCGGGCGACCTCTGGGCGACCGTCGCCCAGGCGATCGGCATCCCGCTGAACACGGTCCACACCTCCAAGACCGGCCGGCCGATGAAGCTCGCCAACGGCGGCCGGCCGATCGCCGAGCTGATCGGGTAGTCGCGTTCCCGTGAGCCGCCCTCTTGAAGAGGGCGGCTAACCCGGCGACCTCATGCCCGAGCCCGACGAGCAGTTCCTGCGCGAGTTCACGTCGTCCCAGCGGCGGCTGTTCCTGACCATCTTGAGTCAGGTCGGCCGTCCGGCGGACGCCGAGGAGGTTTTGCAGAACGCCAACCTTGCCATCTGGCGGAAGGCCCACACCTTCGAGCCGGGCACGAACTTCGCTGCCTGGAGCGCCACCGTGGCGACTTACGAAGTGTTGAAGTGGCGTGAGAAGAAGGGCCGCGACCGGCTGCGGTTCTCCGACGAGTTCGTCGCCGCGGTCGCCCGGGAGGCGGAGGCCGATCCGGGGCTGTGGGAAGAACGTCGCCGCGTTTTGGAGCGTTGCGTGGAGAAGTTGTCCGACAAAGACCGCGACCTGCTGACGCGCCGGTACACCCCCGGCGTCGACGGGGAAGAGGTGCAGGGCAAGGACGTCGCCGCGACGCTCGGGCGGCCGGTGAACGCGGTGTATCAGTCCCTCGGACGAATCAAGAAGACGCTGGCGGAATGCGTCCGCCGGGAACTGACCCAACTTGGCGCCCCGACGACGGGGGTGGCGACGTGACGACCCCCTCCCTCGCCGACGCCCAGGCGACCCCCGTCCCCGCGGGAGAGGCGATCCCGCGCGAAGTGGCCGACGCGCTGCACGCCCTGCACGAGGGACGGCTGGATGAGGCCGGGCTGGCGGATCTGGAAGCTCGCGTGCTGGGCGACCCCGCGGTGATGCGGGCGTACCTCGACCTGACCCTGGTGCACGGCACGCTGTCGTACGCGGCCGGGACGCTGTCCTCATCGGCCCTGCCGGCCCTCACGCTGGCGGAGGAGCCGCCCGCCCCCGCGAAGTCGGCCCGTTGGCGGACGCCGCTGACGTTGGCGGCCTGTCTGGCCCTGCTGTGCGGGCTGACCTTCCTCCTGCGTCCCGCCGCCGACGGTCCGCCGGCCGGCGTCGCGGTGATCGATCCGCAGCCGGAGCCGGACGAGCCGACGCTCTCCCCGGCCCCGGGAGAACCAGCCCCGGGCGAAGCGCTGGCCCGTGTCGAACTGCCCGTGCGGCCGACGCCGGAGCTGTTCCCGGATCTCAACGCCCCGCCGACGCCGGCACCGGCCGCCGGCGCCCCGAATGATTCGGCGACGCCCGCGGTCGCCTCGGCGGAGAGGAACGAACTGCCCTCTCCGGCGGAGGCCGCGGCGGCGATTGACGCCGTGCTGGCCCACGGCTGGTCGGAAGCGGAAGTAGCCCCCTCTCCCGAGGCCGACCCCGGCGAATGGCTGCGGCGGGCGTGGCTCGATCTGGCCGGGCACGCCCCTCCGCCGGAGCAGGTCGACCGCTTCCTCGCCGACGAACGGGGGCGCCGGCGGGAGCGAGAACTAAACCGCTTGCTCTCCGGCGACTCGTTCGCCCAGCACCTTGCCGAGCGTTGGACGACGGCGCTCGTCGGCCGGGCGCCGCGTCCGGGCGTGGACCGGGCGGGATTGCGGGCGCACCTGGCCGACCAGTTCGAGCGGAACGTCGGCTGGGACCTCGTCGCCGCGGAACTGATCGCCGCCGCCGGCGACGTGGAGCAGGCCCCCGCGGCCAACTTCCTCGTCGCCCACGTGAACAATCAGGCGGTCCCGGCGACGGCGGTGGTCTCCCGGGCGCTGCTGGGCACCCGGGTGCAGTGCATGCAGTGCCACGACCACCCGCACAACGGCGGGGAGGAATGGTCGCAGGAACGCTTTTGGGAACTGAATGCCTTCTTCAAGGGCACCGACGTCGTGCAGCGGCCGACGGCCGACGGGGCGCGGGTCGCGGCGTTGGAGGCCCGGCCGGCCAGCGGGCCGACCTTCTTCGAGGACCGCCGCGGCGTGATGATGGCGACCTTCCCCCGCTACGCCGGCGAGACGGTCGAAGCGGCGGACAATCGCCGCGAAAAGCTCGCGGAACTGCTGCTCTCCGACGACCGCCGGCTGCCGGCGAAGTCGTTCGTGAACCGGGCGTGGGCCCACCTGTTCGGGGCCGGGCTGGTCAATCCGGTGGACGACCTCGGGCCGCACAACCCGCCGTCGCACCCCGCCGTGCTGGACGCGCTGACGGACCGCTTCATCGCGACCGGCTACGACGTGAAGGATCTGTACGCGACGCTCGCCGGCACCCGGCTGTACGGGCTGAGCGGGGCGGCGACCGAGGGCAACGCCTTCGACGACCCCGCCGCCGGCGCCCCGCTGCTGTTCACCCGCTGCTACCCCAAGCCGTTGACGGTGGAGCAGACGTTCGACTCGCTGGCCGCGGTCTCCGGGCAGCGGATCGATCCGCGGGCGCGGGACGCCTGGGTCGCCGGATTCGTGCGGCCGCAGGCGAACGACGAGAACGGCGAGGATCTCGCCCCCGTGACGGACATCCCCCGGGCCCTGGCCCTGATGAACGGCGAGGCGCTCGACGCCGCCCTCGACGCCGCCGCAGAGAACCGCACGCCGGCGGACCTGGACGACGTGTTCCTCGCCGCGCTCTCCCGCCGCCCGACCGCCCGCGAACGGCGCCGGCTGGCCCCGCTGGTGCGGGTCGAGGGCGGGTTGGAGGACCTGCGGTGGGCCCTGCTGAACAGCGGCGAGTTCGCCACTGTGCCGTAACGCCGCGCCGTACCGGACGGAACGGTCCGGGGCTGGGATGCGGGGCTGAATCGCAATCCGGGCGGGGTCGCACCGCGGCGGGAAGGCTCGGTAAATCGGAGGTTCCCTCCACCGCCGCCCCCCGCGGGTCCGCCCGATGACGACCGCTCCCCCGCCCGACGCCGCCCTCGCCGCCCCGAACCACGCGGCCCCGTCTGAGGCGGAGTTGAAGTCGGAACTGGACGCCTTCCGCGAGGACTTCGCCCGACTGCGGGCGGAGGTCGGCCGGGTGATCGTCGGCCACTCGAACATCGTCGACGGCACCCTCACCGCCCTGATCGCCGGCGGTCACGTGTTGTTGGAGGGCGTGCCGGGGCTGGGCAAAACGCTGCTGGTCAACACGCTCGCCAGCGCGCTGTCCGTCACCTTCGGCCGGGTGCAGTTCACGCCGGACCTGATGCCCGCGGACCTCGTGGGCACGAACGTCTTCACCGAGGACGAGCACGGCCGCAAGCGGTTCGAGTTCCAGAAGGGGCCGATCTTCGCCCACGTCCTGCTGGCGGACGAGGTGAATCGGGCCACGCCGAAGACGCAGTCGGCGTTGCTGGAAGCGATGCAGGAAAAGTGCGTGACCGTCGGCGGGCACACGCACAAACTGCCGGCCCCGTTCCTGGTGCTGGCCACGCAGAACCCGCTCGAGATGGAGGGCACCTACCCGCTGCCGGAGGCCCAGCTGGACCGGTTCTTCGTCAAGCTGCTGGTCGAGTTCCCCACCGCGGCGGACCTGGGCGAGATCCTGAACCGCACCACGGCGATCGACGTCCCCACCGCCCGGCCGGTGCTGGACGGCGACCGCGTGCTGGCGATGCGGGACCTCGCCCGGCAGGTGCCGATCGCCGACGAAGTCCGCGACCGGGCCGTCGCCCTGACCCTGGCCACCCACCCGGGCCACCCCAGCGCCCCGGAGCGGGTGAAGAAATACGTGCGCTTCGGCAGCAGCCCCCGCGGCGCCCAGGCCATGGTGCTGGCGGCCAAGGTGAAGGCGATCCTCGACGGCCGGTTCCACGTCTCCAAAGACGACCTGCACGACGCCGCCCCCGCCGTCCTGCGGCACCGCCTGATCCTCGGCTTCGAAGGCCAGGCCGAGGGGGTGCGGGCGGACGACGTGATCGCCGACGTCGTGAAGGCCCGCTGAGATGGCCGCCGCCTCGAACGCCCTGTTCCCGCCGGACTTTTTAAACCGCTTGGAGTACCTCTCTCTGCTGTCGAAACGAGTGTTCGCCGGGCAGTTGATGGCTCAGAAGCGGACCCGGCAGCTCGGCGGGGGGGTGGAGTTCGCCGATCACCGGCAGTACGACCCCGGGGACGACTTCCGGCACCTCGACTGGAACCTCTACGCCCGGCACGGGGAACTGCTGCTCAAACGGTTTCAGGAGGAGCAGGACCTGCATGTCTATCTGTTAATTGACGCCTCGAAAAGCATGGCGACCGGAACGCCGCCGAAGTTCGACCTCGCCCGCCGTGTCGCCGCGGCGCTGGCCTATATCGCTTTAGCAGATCTGGACCGCGTGGCCGTGGTGGCCTTCGCCGGGGGGGTGGTCGAGGAGATGCCGCTGACCCGCGGCAAAGGCCGCGTGCTCGCCCTGTTGCAGTTTCTGGAGCGGTTGGAAGCCGGCGGCGAGGACACGAACCTGTCGAACCTCGTCGGGGAGTTCCTGCTCCGCGGGCGGCGGTCCGGGTTGGTCGCGGTGCTGAGCGACTTCTACGACCCGGCCGGGTTCTCGGCGCCGCTCTCCAAACTGCGGCACGGCGGGCACGAGCCGCACGTGGTGCAAATCTACGACGCGGCCGAGGCGGACCCGGGTTTCCTCGGGGACGTGGAACTGACCGACGTGGAGACCGGCCGGGCCGTCAAACGTACCGTCACGGAGAAAGACCTCCGCCGCTACCGGGAGGCGTTCGACGGCTTCCGCAAGGAGCTCGCCGCCTTCTGCCGGAGCCGCGGCTGGGGCCACACGACCAGCCGCAGCGACGTGCCGTTCGACGATCTGGTGGTCTCCATGATGCGCGGCGCGAACCTGGTGCAGGGATGACGAACACCAACCCGAAGCGTCAGCGAGGGCCCGCGGCGCAGCCGCGGGGCGGAACACGTCCGTCGGGCATGGCCCGACAGCCCTCGCTGACGCTTCGGATTGGTGGAGAGCCTTGCCGGAGCGAGGAACGATGAACTTCGCCGCCCCCTCGATGCTCTGGTGGTTGGCCCTCGCGGTTCCCGTGATCGCGTTGTACGTGCTGAAGGTCCGCCTACGGCGGGTGCCGGTCAGCACGCTGATGTTCTGGGACCGGGTTTATCAGGAAAAGGCCCCGCGGAGCCCGTTCGAACGCCTGCGGCACCTCGGCTCGCTTCTCTTTCAATTATTGCTCGTCGCCCTGCTGGCACTGGCCTTGGCGGACCCATTCACCGATGCGGAGGCCCGCACCGCCCGCAGGCTGGTGCTGGTGATCGACGCCTCCGCCAGCATGGCCGCCCCGGCGAACCCGGACGAACCCGGTGCCGGCAGTCGGCTGGACGCCGCGAAGGCCCGGGCCGCGGACCTGGTGCAGGGACTGCGGCACCGGGACGCCGCGGCGATCATCGTCGCCGGCGCCGCCGCGGAGGTCGCCTGCGGCCTGACCGGCCACCCGCCGACGCTCGCCGAGGCGGTCGACGCCGTGCCCCAGACCGACGCCCCCGGCGCCGTGCCAGACGCCCTCGCCTTGGCCCGCCGGCTGGTCGCCGGTCGGGAGAACGGCCGCGTGCTGCTGTTCTCCGATCGGGAACCGGAGGGGGTGACGCTGGACGACAACGTCGCCCTGCTGCCCTTCGGCGCCGCCGGGGGGAACGTGGCGATCACCGCGTTTCAGGCCCGCCGCAGCCTGACCGACCCGATCGGTTACGAGATCCTCGCGGAGGTGTCGAACTTCGCCGACGCCCCGGTCGAGTGCCGGTTGGACTTCGACCTCGCCGGCGCCGGTATCGACGCGGTCCCGCTGGACCTCGCCCCCGGCGAGACCTGGCGGCGGACCTTCGAGAAGACGAGTCAGTCCGGCGGCGAACTGGTCGCCCGGCTGGTCTTCGACGACGCCGAGGCAGACGACGAAGCGGGAGGAGACGAGGCGGGGACGGCCCCGCCGGCGAACCTGCTGACCGCGGACGACGAGGCCCGGGCCGTGCTCCCGCCGCGGGACCGCATGCCGGTGGCGCTGGTCACGCCGGGCAACCTGTTTCTGCAGCAGGTGTTCGCCGCGAACCCGCTGGTCGACCTGACGGTGACGGGCGAGGCGCCGGACGAACTGCCGGCGGGGACGATCCTCGTGCTGCACCGCGTCGTGCCGGAGGAGTTGCCGGACGGGCCGGTCTGGTTCATCGACCCCCGCGAGGGCGGCGACCTGTTCACGGTGGGCGAGGAGATCGTCGCCCCCAACGTGCGGCTGACGGAGGAGGCCGAGGGTTCCCCGCTGCTGGCGAACGTGCAGTTGGATCAGATCGACCTGCCGAAGGTGCGCCCCCTCACCCTCGCAGCGAACGTCGACGCCGCCGTGCTGGCGGAGGTCGCGGCCGAGGTGGGCGCTGCGGGGGACGCCGACGCCGAGGCCGGCGCCCCGCTGCTGGTCGCCCTGCGGCGGCCGCTCGACGGCGGCGGGCGGGGCAAGGCGGTCGTGCTGGCGGTCGATCTGGACGCGACCGACCTGCCGCTGCGGACGGCGTTTCCGATTCTGGCCGTCAACGCCCTGACCTGGTTCACCGACGCCGCCGGCGAGCTGCGGCCCGCCGCCGCGACGGGTTCGACCGTCTCCGTACCGCTGCCGGACGGGGCCGACAGCGAGCAGTGGAGCGTGTTCGCCCCCTCCGGCGCCGCCCGCCCACTGCCGGCGGGGCTGACCGCCGCGACGCTCGGTCCGCTGGCCGAGGCCGGCCTCTGGCGCCTCGCCCCGCGGCGGCCGGAGGTGAATGACGCCGAGGAACCGACCGCCGGCACATCTTCTGACGCGATCGACTGGCCGGCGGAGACGATCCCGGTCGCCGTGAACCTCACCGCCCCGACGGAGAGCGACACCCGCACGGTCGCCCCGGCCTCCGAGGGCGCCGACCCCGCCGGCACGGCCGGCGGCCGGCCGTGGTGGGTCTGGCTGGCGGCGGGCGCGCTGGTGCTGGTCGGCGTCGAGTGGTGGCTCTACCAGCGGCGGTTCATCCAGTGATCTCGCCGCCGCCCCGGACGGTCGTCTCCCCTTTCCCCCCGGCTCGCATGATTCGCTCGCTCCGTGCCCTGACCGTCGTCCTGTCGCTGGCGTCGCTGCCGACCGTCGCCCCGGCCCAGCTCGCCGGCCTCCGCGGCGGTTCTGAGGAGGCGCCCCCGATCCAGGGGCTGGAACCGCCGGACCCGGCCGCCGCGGAGCGGGTCATCACCGTGGAGGCCGTCGCCGAGGTGCGGGTGCCCCCGTCGCGGCTCCGCGTGGTGCTGGCCGTCGCCGCCCAGGCCGAGAGCGCCGACGAGGCGAACGCCGCGGGACGGACCCTGCTGGCGGCGACGAAGGCACGGCTTGAAGCCTCCGGCGTCGCGGCGGCGGACATCGACACGGACTTCATCGCCGCCTTCCCGGTCTACGCCTGGGCGGTCGAACGGCTGAACCAGAAGGACTTCCTGGCCGAGAACCGCGTCGGCACGCGGGTGCAGTACAACCTGCACGTTTCCGTTCCGGACGAAGCGGCCGCCCTCGCCGCGGTCGAAGCGGCGGCCGGGGCCGAGGGCGTCGACCTGCTGGCGGTCGATTACTGGAGCGACGAACTGACGGCGAAGCAGATCGAGGCCCAACGCAAAGCCCTCGCCGCCGCGAAGGCGAAGGCCGAACTGTTGCTGAGCGTGTTCGAGGAACGGCCGCAGCCGATCAACGTCTGGGAGGGGACCCGCATCCTGTTCCCGCACGAACTGTACCGCAGCCTGCCGCAGGCCGAGGACGGCGCCCGGACCTATTACGACCGCGACGGCCTGACCCGCGTCCCGGCGCCGCGGCCGCTCCAGGTGTACTACCGCGGCCTGTTCGCGGACGTGGACGAGGTGAACCCGACCATGCCCGGCCGGCGGGAGATCGAGGTCGTCTCCACGGTTCGGCTGTACTTCGCCGCCCCCGGCCGGCCGACCGGCCCTCCCGCCGCCCCGGCCCCGGCGGTTCGCTGAACGGCCCGTCCGAGACGCTCCCCCCGACTCCTGAACGCCGGCCCCCCGCCCCGTCGCGCCGCGGCTCCGCATGAACGATTCTTCCGCCGCCGACCTGTCCGCGTACGCCCTCGATCTGCTCCGGCCGGAGTGGTTGCTGGGGCTGGCGTTGCTCCCGGCGCTGTGGTTCCTGTACCGCCGCAGCCTCGTCGACTTCGACCGCGGCCAGCGGATCGCCTCGCTGGTCGTGCGGTCAGTGGTCGTCGTGCTGCTGGTGTTGGCCCTCGCCGGGCTCACCCTGCTGCGGCCGACGGACGAACGGTACGTGGTGTTCGTGGCGGACGAATCGCTCTCCGTACAGCAGGCGGACGGGTCCGACCGCGTGCGAACCTTTCTGAAATCCGTCGGCGAGCCGCCGGCGGGGGTCGAGGCGGTCGTGCTGCCGTTTGCCGCGGAGGCGGGAGAGCCGGTCTCGCTGACGGCGTACCTTGCCCCTCGTCAGGACTCGCAGGGGGACGCGCCGCCTGGCGGCGACGGCGAAGCAGGGAACCAGGGTGAGGACGGCGGAGACGAAGGGGCGAAGGGGACGGCGATCGCCGCGGCACTGCGGACGGCCCTCGCCGCGGCGCCGCCGGACAAGGTGCGGCGGGTGGTGCTGCTTTCCGACGGCAATGAAACCGCCGGCGACGCCGTCGCGGCTGCCCTCGCCCAGGCCCAGTCCGGCCGCGGCGACCGCATCGACGTCGTTCCTCTGCCCACCCGCGACGGGCCGGAGGTGGCCGTTTCCGAGGTCGTCGTCCCCGCCCAGGTGGCCCGCGGGGAGCCGTTCTTCATGGAGGTCGCCGTGGACTCCAATCACGCCGACGAGGTGACGGTCGAAGTCTTCCGCGGCCCGCTGAAGGTCGTGTCTGAAAAGCAAAAGCTCGAACCCGGGGAGAACCGCTTCCAGTTCCGACAAACGGTCGAACGAGATCGCCTCGCCGAATACACCGTCCGCATCAGCGGGGCGAAGCAGGACGCGCTGGTGGACAACAACGCCGCAACCGGGCTGGTCTACGCCGCCGGCAAGCCGCGGGTGCTCCTGATCGACTCCGCCCCGGACGCCGCCCGCAGCTTCGTCTGGGCCTTGGGCGAGGAGGACGTGGAGGTGGACGTCCGCCCGCCCCGCGGCGTGCCGGAGGACGTCGCCGATTTGCAGAACTACGAGGTGATCGTGCTCGCCAACGTCCCGGCCACCGACCTGACGAGTCGGCAGATGGAAGTGATGCGGACCTACGTCCGCGATCTCGGCGGCGGCCTGATGATGCTCGGCGGCGACCAGAGCTTCGGCCTCGGCGGGTACTACCGCAGCGTGCTGGAAGAGGTGTTGCCGGTGCGGTCCGACTTCGAAAAGGAGAAGGAGAAGCCCTCGCTGGCGATGGTTCTGATCATCGACAAAAGCGGTTCCATGGGCGGGATGAAGATGGAGTTGGCCAAGGACGCCGCCGTCGCCGCGGTGGAGTTACTGGGGGCGAAGGACCAGCTGGGCGTGGTGGCCTTCGACGGCTCGCCGACCTGGGTGGCGGACATTCGGCCCGCCTCGGACAGCGTGGCGCTGACGAACGGCATCGCCTCCATCGGGGCCGGCGGGGGAACGAGCCTCTACCCTGCCATGACCGAGGCCCGCGACGCCCTCCGCCGGGCCGCCGCCAAGCTCAAGCACGTCATCATCCTGACCGACGGCCAGAGTTCCCCCGGCGACTTTGACGGCGTCACCCGGGACCTCGTCGCCGACCGCGTGACGGTCTCCACGGTGGGCGTCGGTCAGGGGGCGGACATGAATCTCCTGGAGCAGATCGCCCAGACCGGCGGCGGCCGCAGTTACTTCTCCGACGACCCCGGCAATATCCCGCAGATCTTCGCCAAGGAGACGGTCACCGCCTCCAAAAGCGCCATTAACGAGGAGCCGTTCGTCCCGCAGGTGCTCCGCCCGACGGCGGCCCTGGGGGGCGTGGACATGGAAAGCGCCCCGTTCCTGCTGGGCTACGTCGTCACCCGCCCCAAGGCGACGGCGGAGGTGATCCTCGGCACGGAGTCCGGCGACCCGCTACTGGCCTGGTGGCGCTACGGGCTGGGCTGGAGCGTGGCCTTCACCTCCGACGCCGGCCCCCGCTGGGCCGCGGAGTGGCTGCCGTGGGAGGGTTTCGGGCCGTTCTGGGCGCAGATCCTGCGGCACGCCATGCGGAAGGGCGGCGGCACGGGGACCACCGTGCAGATGACCCGCACCGGCGATTCGGTCCGCATGATCCTCGACGCCGCCGACCCCGCCGGCGGCTGGCGGAACGATGCGACGACTGAGGTGACGGTCATCGACCCGACACTCGGCTCCCGCACCGTGCCCGCCCGGCAGACGGCCCCCGGCCGGTACGAGGCGGAGTTTCCCGTCTCCACGGACCGCGGCGGTCAGAACGGGGCCTACCACGCGGAGATCGTGCAGAGCGTCGACGGCCGCGTCGTCACCCGGCAGAGCCGCGGCGTGACCGTCGGCTATCCGGAGGAACTGAGGCTCCGCCCCACGAACGACACGCTGCTGAGGGCCGTCGCCAGCGCCGGCGGCGGGACGTTCGACCCGGCCCCCGCCGAGATCTTCGCCCCCGACGACGCCACCGCCCCGGACCCGCTGCCGCTCTGGCCGTACCTGCTGGCGACCGCATTGGCCCTCTGGCTGCTGGACGTCGCCCTCCGCCGCGTCGACGTCCCGGCCCTGTGGTCCCGCCTGCGACCGGCGGGGTAAGCGATCTAGAAAAACCGTCCTCCCCTCTCCCCCTTTTGGGGGAGAGGGGTAGGGGGTGAGGGGGCAACGACGCACGCACGACGCTCACCGACCGTCTGCTCTTCGGTTCAACGATTCTTCACCGCACGAACGGAAACGGGCGAACCGTCCGTCACCCTCACCCCCGGCCCCTCTCCCTGAGGGAGAGGGGGGACAGGGGGCGGTTCGGGATTAGAGAGTCGCCCCAATGCCGCCGGGAACGTGTCCCATTGACAGACGTCGCTCCGTTACAATCCGCCGCCCCGCTCTCTCCCCGCCTTGCCCCGATGACCGACCGCACCCCGCCGTCCGCCCCCGTCGGCGCCGTCACGAATGACGCGATCGCCGGGCCGCTGGCCCGCGTCCGCACCCGGCAGCGGCTGGCCCGGGCCGGCCGCTGGGCCGCGTGGGGGCTGGTGCCCTCGGCCGTCGTCGGGGCGATGCTGGGCGTGCTGAACGTCACCGGGGCCGCGACCGTTCCCCCGTGGGCCGCGCTCGCGGCGCTGGCGGCCGGGCCGGTGATCGGGGCTCTGGCCGGACTGCTGTGGGCCAGCGGACTGAACCGGGCGGCCGCCGCGGTGGACGCCCACTACGGCCTGAAGGACCGGGCGACGACGGCGCTGGCCTGGTCGAAGACCGATTCCCCCTGGGCGTCGCTGCAACGCTCCGACGCTGCGGAACGCCTGCGGACGGTGGAGCCGGCGGCAGTGGTGCCCTTCCGCCCGGGCCGTCGGCTGGCGGTCGGTTCGCTGGCGGTCGCCGCGGTCGTGGGCCTCGCCCTGTTCCCGGCCCCCCGGCAGGCCTCCGCAGAGGTCGCCGGCCCGAACGAGGACCTGCTGGCGATCGCCGCGGACGTGGAGGCCCAGATTGACGAACTGGAGGAGGAGACCGCGGAGCAGTCGACACCGGAGCTGGAGGAGCTCATTGAGGAACTCCGCGAGCACCTCGAACAGATGAGGGAGTCGACGACCGATGCCCGCGAGGCGCTGGCGGAACTGTCCCGCATGGAGGAATCGATCCGACAGCGGACCGACGAAAGCAGCGCCGCGGTGACGGCGAACCTGCAGGCGCTCGCCGCGGCGATGGAGGCCGCCGAGGCCCTGCGTCCCGCCGCCGAGGCCCTCAAGCAGGAGAACTTCGAACAGGCCGCCCAGTTGCTGGAGGAGGCCGCCCCCGCCGACGCCCCCCGCCGCGAGCGCAAAGCCGCCGCCGAGCGGATGCGCAAAGCCGCCGAGGCGATGTCCGCGGCCGGCCTGAGCCAGATGTCCGACGCCACCCAGCAGATGGCCGACGGCATGAACGAGGGTAACGCGTCCAAGGCCTCCAACGGGGCGAAATCGCTTTCCAAACAGATGAAGCAGGCCGCGGCGAAGCAGAAGATGAACGACGCCCTATGCCGTCAGCTCGACCGGCTCAGCGAGTGCAAGTCGCAGTGCGCCGCCTGCATGTCAAACTCCGCCTGCAAGAGCTGCGGCTCGAGTCTCTGCAAAGGGGGGCAGTGCAAGAGCTCGAAAAATAGCACGGCCCGCGGCCAGGGGAACCGTTCGAACTCGCCGTCGAACAACTTCGGGATGAAGGACGCCGGGAACGTGAACGATCCGGCCTCCCTGCTGGACGGCGCCCGTCAGCAGGAGGAGATCACCGGGACCGCCGGCGACGGCCCCAGCGATTACGAAACCTCCAACAGCCCCGAGGGCCGCGAGACCGCCCGCCGCGGCTACGCCGAGCGGTACGCCGAGTATCAGAAGCGGTCGGAGGAGGTCCTCGAGAACGAGGAGATCCCGCTGGGCCACCGCCAGCTGATCCGCGACTACTTCGAGTCGATCCGCCCCACCGCCGCCGACCGGGCGGCGATGGACGCGGCGGAGTAACGGCCGCCGGCCCCCCCACCGCGGCCGTTCAGGCGGCGGGCCGGTCAGGGGGCGGGCGCCTCGGTCGCCGCCTCGTCGGCGGACGCCGCCCCCGCGCCGTCGGCCTGCTTGTGCAGTTCGCGGATCATCGAGAGGTACTCTTGGCCGATCCGGCCGTGCGCGTTCGCCCATTCCTCCAGCGCGGCGAACTCGGCGCGGGCGGCGTCCCGGTGCTCCGGCCGCTCCAGGGCGGTCTGAGCGAGCAGCAGGTTCGCCAAGATCGCCCGCTGGGCGGGCCGGGCGAGGTTGGGCGAGCCTTTGGACTGCTCCAACCGCCCCGCCGCCCACACGCGAACCTTCGCCGCCGCCGCGAACGCCCCGGGCACGTCCGCGGGACGATCGGTGAGCAGCCGCAACGTCGCGGACCGCATCGCATCCAGTTCCGGCGGGGCGAGCCGCGACGGTTCGGCGGCGCCGGAACGGTTCGTGTCGGTGACGACGACCGCGGGTGCGGCGTTCGCGAACGAGTCGTCCGCGAACGCCCGCCAGAGCAGTTCGACGGCCTCGTCGGTGCGAAAGCGTTCGGCGAGGGCGTCGGCGAGTGCCAGAAGCGGGCCGGCGTCGCGGGTCGCGTTGCGGGCGGCCCGGCGGAGGGCGTCGAAGCCGGCCTCCTCGTCGCCCGTGCGGAAGGCGACGCGGGAGAGAAACGCCAGCGCCTCCGGGCTGCCGGGCGCCCCGGCGACGACCTCCCGGGCCGTGCGGAGGGCGTCCGCCTGCTGCCCGAGCCGCAGTTGCAGTTCGGCCAGCCGCATGAGGTGGTCCGCCCGGCGCTGCCGGTCCAGACCGGCGAGGCGGCGGGCGCTCGCCGCGGCGTCCGCGGTGAACCCCGCCTGCTCCTGTAGCTCCGTCAGCGTGGCCAGAACGATCACGTCGGCGGGGGCGAGGGCCGACGCTTCGGCGGCGCTCGCCGCGGCGAGCGCCGGGTCGCCGGCGGCGTCCTGATACAACGCCAGCCGCAGTCGCACGTCCGCGTTCTGCGGTTCAGCGGCGGCGGTCGCCTTCAGTTCCTCAATGCGATCTTCTAGCCGGTCGGCGGCCTGGTCGGCGTCGATGGCGGCATTGAGAGCCGCCCGGCGTTCCTCGAGCGTCACCGCCAGCGCCTCCGCCTTGGCGATCTGCCCCTCGGCGGCGTCCGCCCGGCCGGCCCGGCTGAACAGCTCCGCGAACCGCATCCGGTCCGCGAACTCCAAGGCCCCCGCCGTCGGGTCGGCCGTGCCGGCCTCCTTCACGTCCAGCGCGTCCGCCTCCGCGGCCGCGGAGGCGGCCCGCTCGTCGTAGCCGAACCCGCCCAGCACCTCCGACAGCCGGGCCAGCGTCTTCACTCCCCTGTTCTCGCCGGCGGCCAGTTCCGTCCACACGGCCACCGCCGCCTCCGACTCCCCCAGCACGTGCAGGTATTCGCCCAGGTACTCCCGGTAGCGGGGGTCCTCCGGCGCCAACTCCGCGGCCCGGCGGTAGAGGGCCTTGGCGCCCTCCGCGTCGCCCGCCTGCCGCAGCCAGTCCGCCACCCGGGTCACGGCGACCGGGTCCTCGCCCCGCTCCTCCAACAGCCGCTGCCAGATCGCCTTGGCCGCGGCCAACCGTTCGGCGTCGGACCGGGACGGATCTCCCAGCAGGACCGAACCCCAGTCGCGGAGGGTGTCGGCGTCGCCGGGGGTCTGCTCGTCGAGGGTTTTGAACTGCTCCGCGGCGGCGGCGTACTCCGCGGCCCGCAGCAGCTGGGCGATCAGCGCCCGCCGCAGCCGGGCGTCGCCGGGCGCCTTTTCGACGGCCTGTTCGAGCTACTGGCGGGCCTCGGCGTCGCGGTTCTGGCGGTCCAGGAGTTCGCCCAGCCGCGCCATCGCGACGACGTCTTCCGGGTGATTTTTCAGCCAAGCCTCGTAGTAGGCGGTCAGGCCGGCGAGGTCGTCGGTGCGGAGGAAGGAGCGCTCGATGCCGCCGCGGACCTCGCGGAACAGCCAGCTGTCCGGATTGAGGTTCGCCAGCAGGGCTTCGAAGTCTCCCACCGCCGCCTCGGTGCGGCCCAGCCGCACCTTCAGCCCGGCCGCCTTCAGGCCGAAGGCGACGCGGCGGTAGTCGTCGGAGGTCTCCGCCGCGAGGGCCTCGTAGCGGGCGAGGGCGGCGTCGAGGTTCCCCTCCGCTTCGAGCACCGCGGCGATCTGCTCCCGCACGGCGTCGTCGCCGGGGAACTGTTCGGTCAGGCGGTCCCAGACGGCGGCGGCCTCCTCCTCCTGCCCCCCGCGGGTCAGCGCCCGGCCGAGGCCGGAGAGCAGGTCCGGCAGATCGCGGCGGCTCGGGTCGCGGGCCAGCGCCGCCTCGTAGGCGGCGGCCGCTTCGACCGGCCGACCGGCCAGCGCCAGCGTCTCGGCGAGGCGGGCCCGCGGGTTCGGGTCGTCGGGGGCCCGCTCCGCGGCGGCCTGAAAGGCGGCGATCGCGGCGTCGTCGTTGCCGCGGCGGGCTTCGATCAGACCGAGAATCGCCGGGGCGGCGGCGTCCTCTTCGTCCTCCTCCATCCGGCTCCGCAGCCGGTCGGCGAGGTCGGCCAGTTCGCCGCGTTCGGCGTAGAAGGCGTAGGCCCGGTCGAGGGCGGTGCCGGGGCGGGGATTGCGTTCGAGCAGGCTGAGGAACCGCTCCGCGATCTCCCGCTCCCGAGCGATCTCCGGCGCTTCGGCGGGGGCCTCGGCCAGGGGCGCGGCGTCAGCAGGGTCGTCCTGCCGGGCGGGGGCCGACGGGGCGAGCAGTCCGAGGACCGCGACTGCGGCCGTCAGCGACCGGGCGAGCGAACGGCGCCGCAGCGCCGGGAGAGGGGCGGAAGCCATGCCGAAGCGTTCCGTGGGGGAGCCAGCGGATCGCCGCCGGGGGCGATCGGGCATCGCCAACCCCCGCCCCCGCCCTGTTCACCGGCTCCGGAGGGAGGCCCGGCGGCGCCGGCGTCTCCCCCTTGTCTCCCAAGTTACCGCCCCGAAAGATGCGCCCGCTGAGGGAAATCGCCCGGGAACGGGAAAGAATCCGACGTCGCCGCCGCCGGTGAAATCGACCGCCGATCGTCGCAGCATGTCGCCCCCGGTGGGCCAAGCGGCCGAGTTTGACGGGCGCGGGGGGGGGGGCGATGATCCTTGGCAAGCCGGCACCCATCTCCCCCACAATCTCCGCCCAACCCGACCCGCCTGATGCCTGAACGACACGCCCCTACGGAGGGCGGCGTCCCGGTCGTCGGGGTGGGAGCCAGCGCCGGCGGGCTGGAGGCGTTTCTGAAGATCCTTCAGAACCTGCCGGACGGGCCGGGGCCGGCGTTCGTGTTCCTGGTCCACATGGTCTCGGAGCACACCAGCAGCCTGCCGGAGGTGCTCGGCCGGGTGACGAAAATGCCGGTGCGGCAGGCGGCGGACGGGATGCGGGTCGAACCGCGGACGGTCTACACGAACCCGCCGGACAGCCACGTCACGCTGGAGGGCGACGTGCTGCGGACGCACAAGCGGCCGAGCCGCGAGTGCCCGTTGGCGACGATCGACGTGTTCATGCGGTCGCTGGCGGAAAGCCGCGGCGACAAGTCCGTCGCCGTGTTCCTCAGCGGAGCCGACGGCGACGGCCCCGGCGGGGCCGAGGCGGTCGACTCCGCCGGCGGTCTGGTGCTGGTTCAGGACCCGGACTCCTGCGAGCACACGGGGCTGCCGAACGGGGTGATCCGCCGGGGACCGGCCCACCTGATCCTGCCGCCCCGGGAGTTGGCCGACGCGCTGGGCGAGTTGGGCGACGGGACCGACGGCCACACCCCGCTGCTGCCGGGCAAAAAGCACCTGACCGTCGCCGACGGCGAGATGTCGCGGATCTTCGAACTGCTGCGCGAAGCCGGCGGGGTCGACTACACGCACTACAAGCCGGCTACGATCCGCCGCCGCCTCCAGCGGCGGATGCTGATGCACCGCTGCGAGACGGTCGCCGAATACGTCGCCCGCCTGGAGGAACACCCGGAGGAGGTCGAGCGGCTCGCCCGGGACCTGCTGATCCACGTGACCCGGTTCTTCCGCGACCCGGAGTCGTTTAAAACGCTGATGGCGGACGTGTTCCCCGTCATCAAAGCTCGCCGGGGGAAGGACGATCCGTTTCGGGTCTGGATCGCGGGGTGTTCGACGGGAGAGGAAGCCTACTCCGTGGCGATCGCCCTGCTGGAGTTCCTCGGGGACGGCAGCCGGATCACGCCGATTCAGATCTTCGGTACGGACGTGAGCGAGGCGGCGGTCGCCGAGGCCCGCGCCGGACGTTTCGGCCGGGGGATCGAGGCGGAGGTCTCCCCGGGGCGGCTGGAGAAGTTTTTTGAAGAAGCCGACGGGGGGTACAAGATTCGTCCCGCCGTACGCGACGTGTGCGTGTTCGCCCGGCAGGACCTGACCCGCGATCCGCCGTTCTCCCGGCTGGACCTGGTCCTCTGCCGCAACGTGCTGATCTACCTCGGTCAGCCGTTGCAGTCCCAGTTGCTGGGCGTGTTCCACTACGCCCTGAAGCCGGACGGCTTCCTGATGCTGGGCTCCGCCGAGAGCGTCGGGGCCCGCAGCGACCTGTTCGCCGTGGCGGACAAGAAGCACCGGATCTTCACCAAGAAGCCCCGGGCGATGCGGCCGGAGATCGACTTCCCGGTCCGCGGCGGGCTGCCGCGCGATTCCGGGGGCGAATTGCGGCGCCGCCGGGCAGTCGGGGAAAGCGTGCACGCACTGGCCGACAAGGCCCTCATCAAGCGGTACGCCCCGCCCGGGGTGGTCGTGAACGAGGAGCTGAACATCGTCCAGTTCCGCGGCCAGACGGGGCGCTTTCTGGAGGCGGCGCCCGGCGAGCCGAACCTCAACCTCCTCAAGATGGCCCGCGAGGGCCTGCTGCACGCCCTCCGCGGGGCGACCCGGGAAGCCCGGGAGCAGGACCGCCCGATCCGCAAGGAGGGCCAGCGGGTGCGGTTCAACTCCCACATCCTCATCGTCGATCTGGAGGTCCTGCCGCTCCAGGACGACGGCAAGCGGCACTTCCTCGTCCTGTTTCGGGAGCGCCCCGAGGCGGCGCCCGCCCCGCCGGTCGATCCCGCGGCCGCCGGCCTGCCGGCCCTCGACGGGATCCGCGGCGGGGGCGTCTCCGACGAGGAGGCCGTCGAGCAGCTCCAACGGGAACTGCTCGCCAGCCGGGAGCACCTCCAGTCGATCATCAGCGATCTGGAGGCCTCCAACGACGAGTTGCAGAGCGCCAACGAGGAGATCCTCTCCAGCAACGAGGAGCTGCAGAGCACCAACGAGGAGCTGGACACCGCCAAGGAGGAGCTGCAAAGCACCAACGAGGAACTCAACACCGTCAACGACGAACTGCACGAGCGGAACGGGGAGCTCTCCCAGCTGAACGCGGACCTGACGAACCTGATGGCCAACGTGCAGTTGGCGATCGTGGTGGTCGGTTCCGATCTTGCCGTGCGCCGGTTCACCCCGCTGGCCGGGAAGTTGCTGAACCTGATCCCCGGGGACGTCGGCCGCTCGATCGGGCAGATCAGGCCGGACATCGACTGCCCCGACCTGGAGGGTCTGATCCGCAAGGTGCTGAACACGTTGGAGCCGTTGGAACGGGACGTGACCAACAGTTCCGGCCACACGTACGTGTTGCGGATTCGGGCCTATCAGGACGGCGACCGGCGGGTCAACGGGGCGGTGCTGAGCCTGCTCGACGTGAACGATTTGCGGGCCCGCGAACGGGAACTCGCCGCCGCCCGCGACTTCGCCGACGCGATCCTGGACACCATCGACCAGCCGCTGGTCGTGCTGGACGGGGCGCTGACTGTCCAGCGGGTGAATCGGGCCTACCGGGAGACGTTCGAGGTGAACGCCGAGGAAATCCACGGCCGCCGCCTCTACGAACTCGGCGACGGCCAGTGGAACATCGCCTCGCTGCGCACGCTGCTGGAAGACGTCCTGCCCCAGAACGCCTCGTTCGACGGCTACGAGGTCTCCCGCGATTTTCCCGCCCTGGGTCGCCGGACGATGCGTCTGAACGCCCGCCCGCTGGACGGGGACGGCCACCGCGAGCCGCTGATTCTGTTGGCCTTCACGGACACGACCGGCGCCCCCGGGGAGCCCTCCCCGTCCGCCGACGGGAACGCCCCCGCCGACGCCGAGGGCTAACCCGACCCGGTCGCCCTCTTCCGCCCCCGGCCGCGGCACGATAAACCGGGGCGGGGCGTCGGGCCGCCGCCCCCCGCTCATCCGCCCGCGTCATGGAGGACGCCTCGCCCCCGTCGAACGCCCTTCGTGATGCCCGTGCTGCAACCGTCGTCCCGAACCGCCGAGTCCCAGCCGAGGCGGGGCGGTCCTGCCGACGATTTTGCGGACGTGGAGGCGCTGGCCCACGAACTGTTCCTGCGAACCGAGCAACTGCACACGCTGGAGAGCGAGAACCGCGAACTCCGCGAGACGCTGGAGCGGGCCCTGTCCGAATACGGGGATTTGTACGATCTGGCCCCGGTGGCCATGGTGAAGCTCACGCCGCAGGGCGTGGTGCGGTGCCTGAACGAAGCGGCCGCGGGGCTGCTGGGCATACGTCGGAGGACGATGCCCGGCCTACCGTTCGTTCACCAGATCCGGCAGGAGGACCACGCCGTCTTCCACCGCTTTCTCCGCCGCTGCCGAAACCGGCAGGAATCGATCGAGGAGGAAGTGATCCTGCACGCCCGGGACGGCCGGGAGGCCCCCGTACGGATGATCGGGCTGGCGGTGGACGGGGGGGCGGTCTCTTACCAGACCGCCCTGATCGACCTGACGGAGCAGCACGCCGCCCGGGACGAACTCTCCCGACTCAACGAGGAGTTGGAAGCCCGCACCCGCGAGGCGGAAGAGCGGTCCGAACGCCTCGCCCGCCTGCACGCCCGCGTCGTCGAGGCCGAGCAGGCGGAACGGCGCCGGCTGGCCCGGCACCTGCACGACAACCTCCAGCAGGAACTCGTCGCCGCCACCATGCAGGCGCACATCGCCGAGGGCCTGGCGGAGGAGGCCGGCGGGGAGACCGGCGACCAGCTCGCCGAGATTCTCCAGCGGATTTCCAAGCTGATTGACGCGGCCCTCACCGCCACCCGCACGCTGACGACGGAGCTGTCCCCCCCGCCGGTCCTCCACGAGATCGGCCTGCCGGCGGCGCTCCATTGGCTGGCCGACTTCTACGAGGCGAAGCACGGCCTGACGGTCGAGGTCCGCTCCGACGGCGAGGCCTGCGGCACGCCCCCCCAGGACGTCCGCGTGCTGCTGTTCGAAGCCGCCCGCGAACTGTTGCTGAACGTGGTGAAGTACGCCGGCGTGCGGACGGCCGAAGTCCACCTCGACTGTCCCGACCCCGGCTTTCTGCGGCTGACCGTCAGTGACGAGGGCGACGGCTTCGAGGCCGGCGACATGCTCGAACGCCGCCAGCAGGCCACCGGCCTGGGCCTGTTCGGCCTCACCGAGCGGCTCCAGGACGTGGGCGGCTCCGTCGACGTCACCACCGCCCCCGGCCGCGGCGCCCGCGTGAGCCTCACCGTCCCCGTCCCCGCCCTGTCCTGCGACCCGTCCTGACCGCGACGGCTACCGGGCCGCGGAGGCGTCGCTGACGACCTGCCGCAACCGCACCTCGCCGCTGACCGCCTCCCCGGCGGCGACGTCTTCCTCCCGAAACGTCGCCGTGAGGATCTGCCGGGCGCCGGTGCGACTGTAGTCGTAAATCACCCGGATCAAGCCGTCGTCGGTCTGCTGACCGTCCGGGTAAGAGACGCCGCTGCGTTCGTCCAACAGCAGGCCGCCGGTCCAGGTGGCGCCGTCGTCTTCAGACAGGAACGCCGTGAGGTGCGAGCGCCCGGTGCGTTCGTCGATCGGCCCGTGCTTGACCAGCAGGAGATTGCCGGAGTCCAGCCGCCGCACGAAGAAGCGGGCGCTGGGGTGGGCGATCTGCGAGGGGGTCAGTTCCGGCCAGGTTTTGCCGCGGTCGGTCGAGACGCTCTCGCCGATGCCGTAGTTCGTCCGCACCAGCATCCACAGGGAGCCGTCGGTGCGCTCGACCAGCATGTGTTCGTCGAAAGAGCGCACCTCCGTCGGCACGTGGCAGGCGCCGCGGAGCGTCCAGGTTTCGCCCTGATCTGCGGAGACGATCAGCCGGGCGCTGTCGTCGGTCTTCCGCCAGGTGGAGGCCGGCAGGACCCACTCGCCGGTGGAGAGGACGGTCGGCTTGCACATCATGATCCCGTCGGTGAGCCGGCGGGGGGCGCTCCAGCTCGGGCGGGCGGCGTCGGGGTCGTTTGTGTGCACGCACCACACGCCGGAGACCGTGCCGTCGTGGCCCTGCGCCTGCGCCCAGAAGGCGTACAGCCGGCCGGTCGGGGCGAGCCACAGTTCCGGGTCGAAGGCCCGCACGGGGCCGGGGCCGTCGGGGTCGATCAGCAACGCCTCCGCCCACGTCGCCCCGTCGTCATCGCTGGTGGAGAGGACGACATAGTTATTCTGATCCTCCCCCGCCGTCGGCCCGGCGTACCAGTTCGCCCACAGCCGCCCGCCGGGGGCGACCGCCAAACTGGGGATACCCTGAAACTTACGGCTCGACAGGCCGTGGGCAGTTTCCTCCGGCGGCCCGACATGCTGCGGCGGGGCGAGGAACGGTTCGGCCGGCGGGGCGGTTTTGGCGGAGGCTTGCAGCCCGGTCAGCGTCGCTTTCAGCTTGTCCGCGGCCGCGGGGTTCTCCGGGAGCGGCTCGTCGTGCAGCGCCGGCAGGATGTGCTTCCACACCAGGTCGAGCTGCGTTTGCAGGGTCCGGGTCTGCGCCGTCATCACGACGACGGCGTCCTGCTCCGGCAACACGACGCAGAACTGCCCGTCCTTGCCGTCGCCGCGGTAGGCGCTGTGCCGGCACTGCCAGAACTGAAAGCCGTACCCCTGCCGCCAGTCCGGGTTGCCGGCACTGGGGGCCTCGTCGTTCTCCACCTGCTTGGCGGTCGCCTGGGCGATCCACTCCGCCGGCACGAGCTGCTTGCCGTTCCACTGGCCCTTTTGCAGCAGGAGTTGGCCAAACTTCGCGATGTCTTCCGTCGTCAGAAACAGCCCGTAGCCGCCGATCGACTCCCCCTGCGGGCTCTCGTCCCACCGCGGCCGCTCGATGCCCAGCGGCTCGAACAACCGCGTTTGCAGGTAGTCCCGCACGGTCTGCCCGGTCGTCTTCTGCACGATCGCCGACAGCATGTAGGTCGCCGGCGTGTTGTAGCGGAACACGGTCCCCGGCTCGTGCGGCACCGGCTGGGCGAGGAACTGCCGAACCCACACGCCGTCCGGCGTGAGCTTCGGTTCGCTCTCGTGCCCGGCGGACATCGTCAGCAGGTCGCGGACGCGCATCGCCTTCAGGTTCGCCGACGGCTCGGCCGGGGCGGCGTCGGGGAAGAAGCTCACCACCTTGTCGTCCAGACCGAACTTTCCGTCCGCGATCGCCAGCCCCACGGCGGTGGAGGTGAAGCTCTTGCTGAGCGACCAGAGGATGTGCGGTTTCTCCGGCCCCTCCTCGCCCCACCAGCCCTCGGCGACGACCTTCCCGTGCCGGAGCAGCATAAAACTATGCATCTCCTGTACCTGATCGTCCGCCGCCTCCGCAAACGCCCGCACGCCCGCCGAGTCGACCCCCTGCGCCTCCGGCGTACTCCGCGGCAACGCCCCGCCCTCCACCGCCCGCGGCCCCGTCCCCCACAGCGACGCGGCCAACAGCAGGGAAAGGGCGAAGCGAATCACGGCGTCTCGAATGCAAATGAAGTGGGGAGCGGCCGGCGATCATCCCGGCGGCGCGCGGCGACTGTCAACCGGATCGATCGACCGCCCCCGATGGAACCGTCCTGCCCTGATCCGCAGCGCCGGCAGGCTCAACCCGGCGAATCGGAGCCGAGATAGAGCAACACCAACCCGACGACGTAGGCGCCGAGCGCCCAGGCGGAGTCGAGACCCAAATTGAACACCGTGCGGTTGCGACGCTCCAGCAGTCCCCAGAGGTAGATCGCCGTCAGCACGACGGACAGACCGGCCATCAGTAGGGCGGAGCGGTCCACGGCGTCGACGATCGGCCCGGCGGTGTAGGTCAGGTCGCTGGGCAGGAGCAGGGCGATCTCCAGCGTGTTCGTGCCGAAGATATTGGCGATCGCCATCGTGTGGTTCCCCGCCCGCACGGCCGCGGCAGTGGTGCTGATTTCCGGCAGCGAGGTGGTCAGCGCGACCAGCGTCGCCCCGACGAACCCGCCGCTCAGCCCGGTTTGCTCGGAGAGCGCATCCGACGCGGACGCCACGACCCAGCCGCCGACCAGCACGAACCCCGCCGCCGCCGCGAACTGCACCCCGGCCCAGAGCAGCGACGGTTCGTCGCCGTTCGCCTCGTCGCCCCTGGCGTTTGCTTCCGATCCGTCTCGCTCCGGCACCGCCTCACCGAACGACGATCCGCCCCGATCCGAGGCTCCGTCCGGCAGCGCTTTGGGCGTCCAGACGTCGCGTTTGGCGTAGCGGTCCATGAAGTACAGCGACAGGACGTACAGGGCCGCCAGGACGAACGGCCAGGCGCCGACGTGGCCGAGGATCGCCACGTCGCCGGCGGCGACGGCGACGATCGAGACGGCCACCTGCAGGATCAGCAGCACGCCGCCCAGCAGCAGGGTCGAATCGGGCGAGAAGTAGGTCAGCGCCCCTTTCACCAGCCAGAAGTCGATGACGGCCAGCACCGCCATCTGCATCGCCACCCCACCGAACAGGTTGTTGACCGCCAGCGAGGCGTTGCCCAGCAGTCCGGCGGAGACGGTGGTGGCGATCTCCGGCAGGGAGGTCGCCACCCCCAGCAGCAGCGCCCCGGCGAGGGCCTCGGACATGCCGGTCGCCACGCCGATCCGCTCCGCGTTCCGCGCCAGCCGCCCGCCGGCCAGCCAGACGACAAGGCCCGCCCCCGCCAGCAGCGCCGCGTTGCCCCACAGCGGGAATCCGGTGAAATCCATGGACGAACGGCTCGACTGCGGAACGGACCCCGCCGGGGCTCGGCGGGCGGCGGGACGGCGTCGACCGCGGATTCTGCCCGCCGTCGGCGGTCGGCCGCACGGGGCGAAACCGCAGCGGCGGCCGGGGCGTCCGACCGGGCCTCCCGGTTCGCCCCCGCCGCCTCACTCCGCCGGAGCCCCGGCGGCGTAGTAGGCGGCGACGTCCGCCCGCTGTTCCTCCGTCAATTTGTCGGCGATCTCGTGCATCAGGTTCGCCCGGGGCGTGCCCTCCCGAACCCGCTCCGCGAACAGTTCCAGTTGCGTGACGAGATACGCCGCCGGCTGCCCGGCCAACGACGGGTAGGCCTCCTGGGCGCCGGTTTGTCCCGCTTCGTTCGTGCCGTGGCAGTCGGCGCAGGAGGCCACTTTCTGCTTCGGTAGGCCTTCCAGGGCGATCCGCTGCCCTCGGACGACCGCCTCCGGCTCGAGCGCCGCCGCCGGGGCCGAGCGGGACGGCGTTTGAGCCGCGAAGTAGTCGGCGAGGGCGTCGATCTCCGCGCCGGTCAGTTCGGCGGCGATCGGCTCCATGATCCCGCTGGGTCGTTCGCCGGAGACGTAGGCTCGCAGGGCCTCGGCGAGGTACTCGCGGTTCTGCCCCGCCAGCCGGGGAAAGGCGCCGATCCCGCGGCCGTTGCCGTCCACGCCGTGGCACCGCACGCAGGTCTGCACGAACGCCCGTTCAATCCCCGCCGCCGACACCGCTGCCCGCCCGTCCGCCGGGTCACCAAACACCAGTTCCCGGTACTCCGCCTCCGTCAGCTCAGGGTAGGCCCGCAGAAAGGCGACGACGGCCCAGACTTCGTCGTCGCGATGCTCGCGGCCCTTCGTCGGCCAGGCGGGCATCCCCGCCAGCTTGATGCCGTGTTTGACAATCACGAACAGCTCCTCCGGCTCCCACTGGTCCAGCGAATCCGGCAGGTAGGGCGGATGCGGGAGCATCGCCCGGGCCACCCGCGGCTGCGGCGTCGTCGGATTGCCGTGACAGGGATAGCAGCCCGTCTGGTAGTGCCCGGCGCCGCGGAGGATCTCCCGCCGGTCGTCCAGCGTCGCCGGAACCGCCACGTCCAGGCTGTCCGTCGAAACGGACCGCGCCATCGAAAAGCTGAGGAACCAGCGGGTGATCGCCCAGTGCCCGCTGCTCGCCCGCACCGGGACGACCCCCGACACGACCAGCACGGCCCCGAGCAGCCCCAGCCCCGCAGCCGTGATCACGACCGGCTTCAGGAAGCGTTTGAGGGATGGGGACATGGCGAGGGACAAGCGGGGTTCGAGTCAGGCCGGGGGCGGCGTCGCCGGGCTCGACGGCGGCGAGAGCAGGTCCGTCGCCAGCGCCAGGCCGCCGGCGAGGTAGGCGGCCCCGCCGATCACCAGCATCACCGCCCCGCCGAGGTGCTGATCCTGCAAGGCCGTCAGGGGGCCCCACCCCGGCAGGTCGAACCCGTCATGGTGCGGGTAGACCGCCCGCGGGGCCAGCGCCAGTAGGGCTCCGAGCAGCGTCATGTGCATCGAGGTCAGCAGCAACCCGATCACCCCCGCGGCGCTGCGGCCCCGGTCGCGCGTCTCCCCGCCGGTTCGCCCCCCGAACGCCGCCCCTCCCCCAAATGCCGACAGCCAGACCCACAGGCCGGACAGCAGGAAGGTCCCCTGCTCCGCGACCAGCCCGAGGGCGCCGGTGCGGGCGAGGTGATGCGGCGCCGGGGCGTGCCACGCCCAGACGATCAGCAGTTCCGCGATCGACGCCGGGATCACCGCGAACAGCCACGGCGCCGCCGGCGTCGGGTCGCACCGCGTGCCGGCCAGACCCAACGCCAGCAGCGGGGCGGCGATCGCCACGTTCAGCATGTGCATCGACATGTGGGCAGTGAACGCCCCCTCCGCCGCCCGCGGCAGCGGCCCGATCCACGCCGCCGCCAAGGCGCCCAGCCCCGCGACGATCAGCAGCGGAGATTTCGTGCGGGCGGCTTTCACTCGCAGACCCCCGCGAAGAGAAAGGCCGCCGCCGTGAACAGCGTGGCGACCGCCGACAGCCCCGACAGCAACGCCGTGGCGAAGCCGAGGAACCGATGCCGGCTGATCGGGGCGTCGAAGTCGTGCGGGACCGCCTCGCTCGTCCCGACGCTGTGCCGCCGCCAGCCGCCCCAGCCCGTCCAGCCGATCGCCAGGAGGGCCAGCACCGTCACGACCGCAATATAAATCGGCAGCCGGCCGAGCGTCCCGAACTTCGCGCACCAGATCGCCGCCGGCACGTAGCAGGCCAGAAAGTGAACCGCCCACACCGTCGGCGCGAACGCCAGCAGCCAGAGCAGCGCCGGCCGCTCCGGCAGCTCAGAGGCGTCGGGCTCCCGCTCAGTGGCTCTTTCATTCTGTGATTCAGGACGAAAATCGCTCACGGCAGTTCCCCGGCGAGCAGCGGAAAGCCGGCCAGCGTCGCCGCCGTGATCGCGGCGGTGAGGGCCATGAAGTGCCAATACAGGGTGACGTTGCAGACGTCGGCGTCGTATTTGGCGGTCATCCGCCCCGCCGCCCGGCGGGCGATGAAGTATCCCTGCATAATCGCCCCGGTGAGGGCGTGCAGGCCGGTCCAGCCGGCGAGGACCCAGACGATCGCCGGGTAGACGTGCTCCGTCGGGTCCAGCCCCGCCCGCCACGGCGCCGCCGTCAGGGCCGCGGCGCCGCCGACGCTCAGCAGCAGCGCCGCCGCCGCGGCGCCGTAGAACCAGACGGCCCGATCCGCCCGGTTCCAGCGGCGGGCGAGGATCGTCGCCCCCCAACTGCCCAGCAGCGCCCCGCCGCCGATCAACAGCAGCGCCCGGTCCGGATCGGCGAGCCCCGGCGGGGGGAACTGCGGGTGCACCGTCCAATAAAAGAGATAGCCGAACACCAGTGAGATAAACGCCGTCATGTCGCCGATCATCGTGATCGTCATCGCCCACCAGCCGACCGCCTGCGGGCCGGAGACGTACAGCGGCAGCGACAGGCCCAGCCCCACGTTTTTCTCGTCCTTCTCCGGGATCCGGGCGGCGCCGGTCCACAGCCAAACCAAGATTGTGCCCAGCCCGAACAGTCCGCTGCCGCCGGCCCACCACCACCAGTGATAGGTGGCGAAGATAAACAGCCCGCCGGTGAACAGCGCCGCCAGCGCCGGCAGGAACGACGGCCCGGGCACCCGCAGGCATTGCTGCGGTTGGGCGTCGATGACGGAGGTGACCAGCGTTTCCCGCTTCCCCTCCTCCGCGTCCGGCAGATAGAAGCGGCCCTCGTCCACGTCGCGGACGAAGTTCGGCTGATCCCAGAGCGGATAGCGGCTGTCGATCTCCGGGATCGACCGCACGCCCCAGGGCCGGCCGGTCGCCTCCGCCAGCCATTCCAGCGTGCCCGCGCCCCACAGATTCCGCGGGGCGACGGGTTGCTTCCCCTTCGGCCGCAGCACGTCCCAGACGAAGACGAGGAAGCCCGCCGCCAATAACGCCGCCCCGCAGGAGGAGATCAGATTCAGCAGGTCCACCCCCAACCCGGCGGGGTAGGTATAAACCCGCCGCGGCATCCCCCGCAGCCCGCTCCAGTGCATGGGCAGGAAGGTGACGTTGAATCCGATAAGCAGCAGCCAGAAGGCGATTCGTCCCAGCCGTTCCGAAAGCTGTTTGCCGGCGCTGACGAGCGGGTAGAAATAATAGACCCCGCCGACGATCGGAAAGATCGTCCCGCCGACCAGCACGTAATGCAGGTGCCCGACGACGAAGTAGGTGTCGTGGGCCTGAAAATCGAACGGGGCCACGGCGACCATCACCCCCGTCAGTCCGCCCGCCACGAACGTCACCAGGCTCGCCAGAATAAACAGCATCGCCGTCGAACGCACCGCCGCCTTACCGACCAGCAGCGTCGCCAGGAAGCAGAATAATTGCACCCCGGTCGGGATCGCGACCGCCATCGACGCCGCCGAGAAAATCGCGATCGACACGCCAGGCAGACCGATCGTAAACATGTGGTGCACCCACAGCCCGAAGCTGAGGAACCCCGTCCCCACCGCGGCGAGCACGACCCAGCTATAGCCGACGATCGGCGTGCGGGCGAACGTCGGCACGATCGTCGCCATCAGGGCCACCGACGGCAGGAAGACGATATAGACCTCCGGATGCCCGAAGATCCAGAAGAGGTGCTGCCAGAGCACCGGGTCCCCACCGCGGGCCGGATCGAAAAACGGCCAGTCGAAGGCCCGTTCCATCTCCAACAAAATATCCCCGGCGATCAGCGGGGGGAACGCGAACAGAATCATCGCCCCGACGACCAGGATGTACCAGCTATACAGCGGCATCAGGTTCACCCGCATCCCCGGCGGCCGGCACTTCAGCGCCCCGACGATCAGCTCGACCGCCGCGGCGATCGAGGCGATCTCGATAAACGATAGCCCCAGCAGCCAGATATCCGCCCCCACCCCCGGTTGATAGTCCGTCGTCATCGGCGGGTACATGAACCACCCGCCCTTGGGGGCGGCGTCGAAGAAGATCGACCCGCAGACGAAGACCCCGCCGATCAGATAACACCAGAACCCGAACGCCGACAGCCGCGGGAACGGCAGGTCCCGGGCCCCCAGCATCTGGGGCAGAATGAGAATTGAAAACGCTTCGAAAATCGGCACGGCGAACAGGAACATCATCACCGAACCGTGCAGGGTGAAGACCTGATTATATCGATCCGCCGAGAGGAAGTCGTTCTCCGGAAAGGCGAGCTGCACTCGCATCAACAGAGCCAGGACCCCGCCGAATAAAAAGAAGGCGAACGCCGCCAGCGTGTACCACAGCCCGACCTCGGTGTTATTGACCGCGGACCAGTAGCGCCAGCCCTTCGGAGCCCGCCAGACCGTCATCAGGCGCTCCTCCTGCGCCTCCCGGACCGCTTTCGGCGGGGCCTCCGGCAGGGGGTCGACGTCTCCGGGGCGGACGCGGTCGTCGGGCGCGTCGGCGGGCGTCTTATTCATCGCAGGCCTTTCAGATAGACCGCGAGGGCCCGCAGTTCGTCGTCGGACAGGTGGTCGAAGGCGGGCATGTCCACGTCCGGCTTCAATTCGTCGCAGCGGGCGATCCAGCGCATCAGCGTGTCCTCGTCGTTCGGCAGCAGTCCGGCGCCGATGGTGAGCCGCCCGCCGATGTGGGTGAGGTCCGGCCCGACGCCGCCGTCGGCCGCGGTCCCGCGGACCGCGTGACAGGCCCCGCAACCGGAGGCGAGGAACAGCCGTTCGCCCCGCTCCGCCAGCGCCGTCTCCGGCGCCGCGGCGGGGGCGGCCTGACCGGCGAGCCAGGCCTCGAACTCCGCCCGCGGCAGCGTGCGGACGTCGAAGTTCATCAACGCATGGGAGGCCCCGCAGTACTCCGCACAGGCGCCGCGAAACGTCCCCGCCCGGTCGGCCTGCAGCGCCAGACGGTTCTCCCGGCCGGGGATCATATCCATCTTTCCGCCGAGGGCCGGGATCCAGAAGGAGTGAATTACGTCGTCGCTGCGGAGCAGAAACTGCACCGGCTCGCCGACGGGCAGACAGAGTTCGTTCGCCGTCTCCACGGGGCCGTCCGGGGTGCGGTACCGCATCCGCCACCACCAGCGGACGCCGTCGACTTCGACGGTCAGGCTGTCCGCCGGAGCGTCGCGGACGAGCGGGGGGATCAGGCGGAGGCCGTAGATCAGCAGCACGGTGAGGATCACCGTCGGCGCCACGACCCCGCCGCCGATCACCCACCAGCGGGTCGCGGCGGGATCGTGCCGCGGCCGGTCGATGACGATGGCGTAGACGGCCAACCCCGCCACGAGCGCCCAGATAAGGATCGCCCCGCCCAGCATCCACCAGAACAGGGTGAGCACCTCCGCGGCGGCCGGCCCGGCGGGGTCGAGGGCCGACTGCGTCCCGCCGCAGCCGGCCGCCGCGACGGCGGAAAGCGCCCCGAGCAGCGCCTTCACGGCGGCGAGGGGGCGCCGCACGGGTCCGGGTCGGTCGGTCATGCGGGGGGGGCGATCACAGGCGAGCGGCGGGATCGGAGCCGCGTGCGGGGGCGATCTGCGGACGGTCCTGCGGCGCCGCGGTCGCGTCAACCGGCCGGCCCCCATGTCCTGCGGTCACCGCGTTTTCCCCCTGCTGCGCTCGGGACGCCGCCGTCGACGGGGGCGTCCCGAGTCGGCAGGCTGCGAGGCGGAACCGGGACCGCGGCGCCGCCGCGCATTCCCACGCACAGGCCGCGCAGGACGGGGGCAGATGGACAGCTGGATCACCGACACGCTCCAGTCCTGGGGCTACGCCGGCGCCGCCGTGTTGATGTTGCTGGAGAACGTCTTCCCGCCGATCCCCTCGGAGGTCGTCATGCCCGCCGCCGGGGCGGCGGCGAAAGCCGGCGGGTATTCGCTGACGTTGATGATCGTCGCCGGCACGGTCGGCTCCGTGCTGGGCCAGTTGGCGTGGTACGGCGTGGCCCGCCGCGTGGGCACGGAGCGGTTCCGCGGCTGGGTGGAACGCCACGGGCACTGGCTGGGCACCTCGCCCAGGGACGTGGAGCGGGCCGACGCCTGGTTCGACCGCTACGGCCTGTGGGCGGTGACGATCGGCCGCCTCGTGCCTGGCGTGCGAACGCTCATCAGCGTCCCGGCCGGGCTCTCCGAGATGGGCCTGACCCGGTTCCTGATCGGCACGGCCATCGGCACGACGATTTGGACGGCACTGCTGGCGGGCGTCGGATACTGGCTCGCCGACACCCAGGAGACGATCAAGAGCGGGCTCAATTACGTCGGGATGGCGGTCGTTGCGGCACTGCTGCTGGCCTTCCTCTACCGGGCGATCAGCCGACACCGGGAACTGCGACGCGAACAGGCCGAACGCTGACCGACGTCGCCGGGCGGCAGCGTGCGCGTCAGCGGCGGAACTGGGCGACGTCGATGTCGTGCTGCTTAATAATCTTGTGCAGGCCCTGCCGGGAGAGCCCGGCGCGCTGGGCCGCGGCGGAGACGTTGCCGCCGTGCTCCCGCAGTAAGTGAACCAGGTATTGGTTCTCTGCGAGCCGCATCGCCTCGTTGCGGGGCAGGTCCGGCGAGAGCGTCAGTCGCACCCCGGCCGGCCCGCCGCCGTCGGAGTCGTGGGAGCCCTCGGGAGCCGGGACCCGCTTCGTCACGGCCCCGTCCGCACCCGCCGCTCGGGGAGAGGCGTCGGCCGGCGGATCGGTCGCCGCGGCCGTCCGCACGTCCTCGGGAAAATCCTGCGGCTCGATCAGCTCTCCGCGGGCCAGCACGACGGACCGCTCAATCACGTTGCGCAGCTCGCGAATATTTCCGGGCCAGCGATATCGCTTTAAAACGGCGGCGGCGGCTTCGGAGAACCCGCGGACCGGGCTGTCCTTCGGCTTGAGTTCCTCCAGAAAACGGTCGGCCAGCAGGTGCACGTCGTCGCCCCGCTCCCGCAGCGGCGGCAGTTCGACGTGGATCACGCCCAGTCGGTAATACAGATCCTGCCGGAACCGCCCGGCGTCGACCTCCGCGGCCAGATCCCGGTTCGTGGCGCACACGAACCGGGTGTCGACGGAAACCGTCTTCTGGGAGCCGACCGGCGTGAACGTCTGCTGCTGCACGGCGCGCAACAGCTTCGCCTGGAGCGGAAGCGGCAACTCGCCCAACTCGTCGAAGAAGGCCGTGCCGCCGTCGCACTGTTTGAGCAACCCCTCCGAGTCCGCCACCGCCCCGGTGAACGCCCCCTTTTTATGCCCGAACAGCATCGCCTCGAACAGCGACTCCGGCACCGCGGTGCAGTCGATAATTTGAAACGGCCCGCCGGAGCGGTGGGAATGTTCATGAAGGGCTTCGGCGACGACCTCCTTGCCGGTGCCGCTCTCGCCGGTGATGAGCACGTTGGTGTTCGTCGCGGCGATCCGGTCCAGCGCCTCGTACAATTCCAACATCGGCGGGCTGGCGCCGATCAGGCGGGGGAACAGACGCGCCAGTTCGGTCCGGTCTCGCTGCGGCGGGGCGGCGGTGCGGTCGCGGGACGCCCCCGCCAACGCCCGCCGCACGCTGACGAGCAAATCGTCCAGTTTCACCGGCTTGAGCAGGTAGTCGGCGATGCCCAGCCGGATGCTGTCGATCGCCGTCGGCAGGCTCGGCACGCCGGTGACCACGACGATCGGGACGCCCCGCCGGTTCTCGTGCTGGTCCCGGAGCAGTTCCAGCTGGAAGTTCCCCGGCATATTGAGGTCGGAGAGCACCAGATCGAACGACTCGGCGCGCAGCTTCGCCATTGCGGCGTCCGCGTCGGCGACGCATTCGCACTCGTACCCCGCCTGTTCCAGCAGCTTCGCGGTGGTGGTGCGAAACAGCGGCTCGTCGTCGGCGATGAGGATGCGGCTCGGCATCGGGTCAGCCCTGCTCATGATCGGCGGCCAGTTCCCCGACGCCACGTTCCCCGACGCCTGGGCCGACGCCGCTGCCGTCGCCCGGCTGGGGCGTGCGGCGGGGCAGGGTCACGCGGAAGGTCGTCCCGATCCCCGGCTCCGTCTCGCAGACGATCTCCCCGCCCATCGCGGCGACGAGGTTCTGGGTCACCGACAGCCCCAGCCCCATCCCCTCCTTCAGCTTGCCCTTCGTGCTGAAGAACGGCTCGAAGATGCGGGGCAGCGTGTCGGCGTCGATCCCCGTCCCCTGATCCACCACGGCGATCGCCACGACGTCGGCCTCCGCGGCCCCGACGCCGTCGGCCCCTGCCCCGGCCCCATCGGCCTCGGCAGGGCCGGCGGCGATCTCCACCCGCACCTCCCCGCCGGGCTCGGACGCCTGCACGGCGTTCCGCACGAGGTTGAACAGCACCTGTTTGAGTTCGTTCTCCGGCAACCGGGCGGCGGTCGGCTCCGGGGAGCCGTCCGCCCGGGCGACCGTCAGCCGCACGCCGTGCCGGTCGGCGATCAGGTCCAGCAGACAGAAGACGTCCCTGACGACCTTTTCCACGGCAAGATCCTCCGCCCGCAGCGGAGAGCTTCGATAAAGCTGATACATCTGATGAATAATGGCACTGATGCGCTCGATCTCCGCGTCGACTAATTCAATCAGCTCGTAATGCGGGTGATCAGGGGCGAGGCTGCTCCCGATCAGGGCGAACGCGTTACGGATGCCGGCCAGCGGATTATTGATCTCGTGGGCCACGCCGGCGGCCAGTTCGCCCACCGCGGCGAGGCGCTCCATCCGGCCGCGGTTCTTTAACAGGCGGGCGACCTGTGCGGTCCGCTCCCGGACCAGCCGTTCCAGGCGCTCGTTCTGCAGCCGGAGCTTCTCCCGTAGGGCCTGCCGGTCCGCGATATCGCGGACGCTGGTGCGAAAGCCCAGGGGCCGGCCGCGGTCGTCGGACATCGGCTGCCACGACACGGCCATCCAGCGCCGTTCGCCCGCCTTCGTCCGCACCCGGAATTCCAGATCGTTATGCGACCGCCCCTCGACCCCCTCCCGGAGCATCTGCCGCAAGCGGTCCCGGTCGTTCGGATCGACGATCGGCACCGGGTACTCCGGCATCGCCAAACACTCCTCGACGCCGTAACCGGTCACTCTCTCGACCGCGTCGTTGATCCAGACCGGGGTTCCGGCGGGGTCGTGCCAACTTTCCCAGTCGTAGGTGAAATTGGCGACGTACCGAAACAGGGCGTCGTCAATTTCCTTTCTCCCCAAAGGCGGTTCAGGCATGGAGGGCGATCCGGCGGTCGACGAATTCCGATGCGGCCCATCGGAGGCGATCAGAGTACGGTCTCGCGCCGGGGCGAACCACGGGACCGTCGAATCGCCGCCCGTTCCGTCCGGGCAAGCGTCCCGCCGATCGCCCACGCGTTGCCGGGAGGACAGCGGCCGAAAGTACAGATCCCGGGAGGCCGGATTCCCGTGATCCGGACCTCCGGTAAGCCGGACCCTACGGGGACTGGCTCCCCCACCCCGTCATCAGCAGCAGCGCCGCCGCGACGAAGCAGACCCAGAAGATCGGCTCGACGTATTGTTGCAGGTTGGACAACTTAACCTCCTTTAATCGCCCTGCGGGCGTGATCAATCGAGTGAGACGGGACGAACGGTCAGAACAACCAGGCAGTGGCCACGAGGAGCAGAATGGCGCCAAGGCCGGCCAGGGAGAGCCAGGCGACCGTGGCCGACAGGAACGCGTCTTCGGACATCGTTCGTTCTCGCACGTGGGAAATGGGAGCCACCGGCGATCCATCGGGGGGCGCATGAAACGGCCAACCGCCCGCTGACGGGGGTTGGCCGGCGAAACAAGACGGCGGAGCGGATTTACGAAACTGGCCCGCCGTCTTATCAAGAGTTTCGCGGTGCTGACGCAGGCCGCCGAAAACCCTCAGCGCGGAGGGGCGACCGGGAGGCCCGCCGCCCGCGGCGCCGGGGCGGCCGGCACGTGATACGCCGGTGCCTGGTAGATCACCCGGCCCTGCGGCGCGTGAACGATCCGCGGCTGCGTGACGACCCGCGGCTGGGTCGCGATCGTCGGAGCCGGGGCCGCCGGACGAACCGCCACCGAACCGAAGTTCTGGGCCGGGACAGTCATTCCGCGGGGAGCGGCGTAGTACTGCGGGGCCGCGTACGACCGCGGGGCGGACTGCCGGTACCGCTGGGTCGTGTTGTAGGCGGAGGCGTTGCCCCGGGCGTGGAATCCGACCCCCGGCTTCAGACGGTCAGCGCCGGTCAGCCCGGCAAACGAGGTCTCCGCTGCCATAAAGGTGACGGCGAGTCCGGCGATCGCGAGCAGTTTGCCGTGAGCGCGCAACATAACGACGACCTTTCGATGGGGCCGCATTCCGAGCCACGCGACGGAAGGGCGAGTCTTGAATCAGACCGTGCTTCGTGGCGGCCGGGGGGCAACGAGGGCGAGCCTCCCGGAAGCGAAAGACCACAATGCAGCAGGCGTGCCAATCGCACAGAACGCTATCCCGCCAGTGCCAGATGCGTCTCTGGCGCCGCGCATCCCGTATATTCACCCCGTTCAAAACAGGCGGGCCGCGGTTTGAAACAAAATTGCCGCCGCCTGGCGGCCGAACCGTCAACCCGCGGCGACACCTGTCGCCACGCGTTGACGTCAACAAAGATCGACGCAGTCCTGACGAGTCAATCGGCCGGTGCCCCGGCTCCGCGCTCGGGGAGACGTACTTCACGCGGACTTCAATCGGGAAGGCGCGATCCACGGCGCCTCCGACGTCTCTTGCCGTCAGGGTGGAGCGAACGTCCGCGGGCCGGCGGGCCTCCCGCCGGCCCACGCGGCCGCGGCGCTGCCACGGTCGCGCCGAGGAGATCGGATCGCATCTCCGGCATGCGTCGGTGTATCTTGCGGACGACCCACGGCCCCTCGAGCGCTCGGTCGTTTCCCTGCCCCGTTCGTTTCCGCCCCTGATGCGAATCCTGCTGTTCGCCGCGTTCGCAGTGCCGAGCGCGTTCCTGCAGGACAGCGGCCCCCGGAGCTTCGCGTCTCTCCCGCCCGAGGCCCCCTCCGCGCCGGTGCGGCTGGAGGCGGACCACCTGCCCAATCCGGTGCGGGTCCACCCGCGGGTGATCTCCGGCGGGCTGCCGGAGGGCGAGGAGGCGTTTCGCGAACTGCGGGATCTGGGCGTGCGGACGGTCCTCAGCGTCGACGGGATAACCCCGGACGTGGCGACCGCCTGCAAATACGGCCTGCGATACGTGCACCTGCCCCACGGCTACGACGGGATTCCCGCCGACCGCGTGAACGCACTGGCCAAGGCGGTTTCGGAGTTGGAGGGGCCGATCTACATTCACTGCCACCACGGCAAGCACCGCAGCCCGGCGGCGGCGGCGACCGCCTGCGTGGCCGCCGGTTTGCTCCCGCCCGAGGACGCGGTCCCGATCCTGACGCTCGCCGGGACCAGTCCGAAGTACCGCGGGCTGTACCGCTCCGCGGAGCGGGCCCGCCCCCTCGGCGACGCGTTCCTGAAGGCGTTGGCGGTCGAGTTCCCGGAGAAGGCGGCGATTCCCCCCACGGCCGAGGCGATGATCGCCCTCGAACGCACGCAGACCTATATCAAAGCGATTGCCGACGCCGGCTGGCGGGCCCCGGCGGATCATCCGGACCTCGACCCGGCGCACGAGGCCCTGCTGTTCCGCGAGCAGTTCGCCGAACTGCTGCGGACCGAGGAGACGCGGGCCCAGCCCGATGAATACCGCCGACTGCTCCGGGACTCCGAGCAGGCCGCCCGCGACCTTGAAACCGGCCTCCGCGGCTGGACGACGACCACGGGGAGCGAGCCGCCGCCTGCCCTCCGCCGGGCCGCCGAGCGGATCGCGGCGAACTGCACGGCCTGTCACGTGAGGTTCCGCGACGTCCCGCTCGACGAGCAGACCGCCCCCGGCGGCCCGGATCGCTGACGCGCCGGCCGCTGAACGCCGAGCGATTCGCTCAGTCCTCCCGACTTCAATGCCTTAGTCAAACCGGGCGGGACGCTCGCACACCGCCCGCCGACGCCGTGAGGAGCGGGCCGGCGGTTGCCGACCTCAACTCGTCGCCCGCGGCGGTTCATTCAATGCGAATTATTCGGGAATCGGCCAACTGGCGGCGGCCCGGCGGGCGACGTCCGGGTGCGCCGCGTCGGTGTCGCCCGCGTCCCGTCGCAGGGCGTTCAGGCGGTTGCGGAGCGTGCGGGCCAGCGGTGCGTACTCCGCGTCGGCGATCACGTTGTGCTGCTCCTCCGGGTCCGTCCGCAGGTCGTACAGCTCCCAGTGCGGCTCCGTCGGCTCCGGCAGGGCGCCGCGGGCGTCCAGCGGCAGGCCGTAGAAGAAGACGAGCTTCGCCTCCGGCGTCCGCACGCCGTAGTGGGCCGGCACGTCGTGGTGCGTCATGTGCATCCAGTACCGATAATAGGCCTCCGCCGGACGCTCCTGCGTTTCGCCGCGGAGCAGCGGGGCGAAGCTGGTTCCGTCCATCGAGTCCGGCGTCGGCACGCCGGCGAACTCCAGCAGCGTGGGGGCGAAGTCCACGTTCCCAACGAACGCGTCCTGCGTCGCCCCCGGCGTCGGGGCGTCCGGGAACGCGGTCCGCAGCGACTCCGGCAGACGGACGAGCAGCGGAATCCGCAGCGATTCCTCGTAGATCCAGCGCTTATCGATCAGGTCGTGCTCGCCCAACATGAAGCCCTGATCGGACGTGTAAACGATCAGGGTGTTTTCCAACTCGCCAGTCTGGCGGAGGTGGGCGATCAATTTGGCGAAGTTGTCGTCCACGCCGCGGACGCAGCGGAGGTACTTCGTCAGATAGCGGCGGTAGGACTCGCGCGTGTACGGCTCCGGCGGCAGGTCCTGGTCGACGAACATGTGCATGCCCATGTTCCGGCGGACGTTTCGCGAGCCGACCGACGTGCCGTACGGCTGCCGCCCCAGCGGGCCGAACCCCTCGCGGTTCCGCAGCGAGGGCGGCTCCGGGATCTCCGCGTCCTCATAGAGGAAGTCGTACCGCTCCGCGTTCTGGAAGTCGTCGTGCGGGGCCTTGAAGTGGTGCATCAAGAAGAACGGCTTGTCCGATTTCCGGTTCTCCAACCACTTCAGGGAGAGCTCCGTGACGGCGTCGGAGACGTGAATGCCGTCGTACCGGTTGAACTGAAAGACGTTCTGCGGCCACGGCTTGGGGCCCCGCACTCGGAAGGTCGGGTTGTGATACTGCCCCTGCCCCGGGAGGACGACGTAGTGGTCGAAGGCGGCCGGCTCCGCCTGGAGGTGCCACTTGCCGATCATCGCGGTCTCGTAGCCCGCCTCGCCCATCAACCGGGCGAGCGTCTGTCGCTCCGCGGGCAGTTCGCCGACCAGCGTCCGCAGGCCGTGACGGTGACTGCGCTGTCCGGTCAGCAGCGTGGCCCGGGAGGGCACGCAGATGCTGTTTTCGCAGAAGGCGTTCGTGAATCGCACCCCCTCCGCGGCGAAGCGGTCCAGGTGCGGCGTCGGGTCCAGCCCCGCCAGGCGACCGCCGTACGCCCCGATCGCGTGGGCGGCGTGGTCGTCCGACATGACCCACAGCACGTTCGGCGTGCCGGCCGCCGGGCTGCCGGCGCCCGCCCCCGCAAACACCGCGTCTTGAACGCCCAGTGCGAGACAGCAGAGCGTGAGCGAGCGGATCATGCGGAGCGGACGGCGAGGGAAAATGCGATTCGACCGGCCCAGCCTACGGCGCCGCCCGCGGCGACCGCACCCATCGGGAAATGCGAATCCCGAAGCCCCGCTGAGCGGACGACGAAGGTCCGGGCAAGCGTGTCGGCCCGCCTTCGGCTCGCCACACGAAGATCGGCGGAGTCTGATTCGGCGCTAACGCCGGCCGCCCCACCGCCTTTCCCTCTGTGGGAGCCCCGCCATGACCGACGCCGCCGCCCGACCGCTCGACGACGGCGAGTTCGTGCGCCTCCTCACCGATAGCCAAGTGTCCCTGAGGTCCTATCTCCGCGTGTTGATGCCGGGCCACCCCGCCGCCGCCGACGTCTTCCAGCAGGCCAACGCCAAGCTGTGGGAGCGCCGCACCGATTTTCAGGCGGGCACTGACTTCAAAGCGTGGGCGATGACGCTCCTGAAATACGAGGTCCTCACCGCCCGCAAACGGGAGGCCCGGGAGCGGCTGCGGTTCACGGACGACCTGGAGGCCACGGTCGCGGACGAACTGGCGACTTTCGAACCCCGCGTGGACGACCGGGCCGAGGCCCTGCGGGCCTGCCTCGGCGCCCTGCCCACCGAGAAGCGGGACCTGCTCGCCGCCCGCTACGGGGCAGACGAGACCCTCGCCGAATACGCCGAACGGGCGAAGCGGAGCCTCGGCGGCCTGCGGGTCACGCTGCACCGCGTGCGGGCGGCGTTGGCGGAGTGCGTCGAGCGGCGGTTGGCCGGCGTGGCGGGGGGCGAACGATGAACGACCCTGCCCAACAAACGCCGAACGCCGGGCCGGACCGGGCCCTGCTGCTCGAAGGGTTCGTCGACGGCACGTTGAACGAGGCGGACCTCCTCGCCTTGGAGGCGGAACTGTCCGTCGACCCGGCGTTCCGCCAGCGCCTCTACCGCCGGCTCACGCTGGAATCGCTGCTGGAAGAAACGGTCGGACCGACCGGAGGAACTCCGCCCCCGACGCCGGTCTCTCCCGCCGCGGCCCCCCGGGCCGGGATTCGGTCGCGTCGGTGGGTCGCCGCGGCGTTGCTGGCGACGGCGGCCGGCCTGCTGGCGGCGGCTTTGTTTCTTCCGGACTGGGACGGGGCCGCCGCCCCGCCGGCCGGCGGGGCGCTCGCGGAGACGGGAGCAGAGCCGGACGAGGAAACGGCGTCCGGCTTCGGCGTGGTCAGCGGGCAGGAAGACACCGAGTGGGGCGGCGTCGGCCTTCGCACCGGGGAACTGGTGCCCGGGGGGCCGCTGCGGTTGGAAGCCGGTTCCGCCCACCTCGAGTTGTTCAGCGGGGTGCGGTTGCTGGTGCGGGGGCCGGCGGCGTTCACGGTAGACTCCGCGATGCGGGTGACGGTCGCCTCCGGCCGGGTGCAGGCCCGCGTGCCGGAGCCGGCCGTGGGCTTTCGCCTCCGCACCGCCGCCGGGGAACTGGTCGACCTGGGCACGGAGTTCGCCGTCGACGCCGGAACCGGTAACGCCCAGGACGAAGTCCGCGTACGGGTCCTGGACGGGGCGGTCACGCTGTCGCCGTCCCGGCAGGACGCGTCCGGCGGGGCGAAGCGAATCGAACCGGGCGGCGTGTGGCGGTGGTCCGCCGACGCCGTTCGCCCCGGCGACGCCGCGAGCCTGTCGGCGGCCCCGCTGGACGACGCCCGCCGCCGCCTGGAGGAAGCCCGCCGCGACCGGTTGGCCGCGTGGCAGAGCGCCCGGGCCGACTGGCTGGCGGACCCCCGCCTGATCGCCTGGTACGCCCCCGCCGCGGCGGAGGACGGCGTCGTGCCGAACCTCGCCGCGAACCAGACGGACCGCACCGTGACCGCCTCGGCCGGCACGGTGGTCGCCGCCGAACCGGCCCCGGACCGCTGGGAACGGGCCGGCGGGGCGCTGGACGTCAGCAGGCCCGGCAGCCGGGTGCGGATCGCCGTGGAGGGCGAGAGCGCGGGGCTCACGCTGCTCTGCTGGGTCCGGATCGGCAGCCTCGACCGCGATTACAACTCCCTGCTGCTCTCCGACGGGCACCGGGCGCGCTCGCCGCACTGGCAACTGCTTCGCGACGGGCGGCTGTTTTTCTCGCTCAAACTGCCGGAGGACGCTGCGAAGGCGCAGAAACGGGCCCAGACCAAGTTCCTCTCCCCGCCGGTCTGGACGCCGGCCCGCAGCGGCCGCTGGGTGATGCTGGCCGTCGCCCTCGATCCGGTCGCCGGGGAGGTCCGGCACTACGTCGACGGGGAACCGGTCAGCCGGCACGCCCTCGCCCCGGCGGTCCGCGACGCGGCGACCCGCGTGCAGATCGGCCGGGCGACGATCGGCAACTGGACGGAGCCGGTCTACAGCACGGACCCGGAGTTCACCGTCCGCAACTTCAACGGCCGGATCGGCGAGACGGCGGCCTTCGCCGCCCCGCTCTCCGCGGCCGAGATCCGCACCCTCTTCTCTCAGGGAACGCCCGATGCGAACTGACGCCGCCTGCCGACTGCCGATTGCGTTGGTCCTGGCAGGCGCCTGCGGCCTCGCCCTCACGCCCGGCTCCGCCGCGGCGGCCGAGGGCGACGGGGCCGCGGCGTGGCCGGCGGAGCCCGACGCCGAAACGCACTTCACCCTGACGGTCCTCCCGCTGTTGGAGACCCGCTGCGGCGGCTGCCACGGCGCCGGCGCCGACGAGCCCGGCGGGGCGCTGCGAACGGACTCTTTAAAGGCCCTGCTGACCGGCGGGGAGAGCGGCTCCGCGGCGATCGTCCCCGGCGACCCCGCGGGGGGCACGCTGATGGACGCGATCACGTGGGCCACTTACGAGATGCCCCCGAAGGAGGCCGACCGGCTCTCCGAGAAGGAGGTCGCCGCCGTGCGCCGGTGGATCGCCGACGGGGCCGTCTGGCCGGACGAGGCGACGCGGGAACGGATTCGGGAGCGGGACCGCGAGGCGGTCGAAACGGCCGACGGGCGACTGGTCGCCACCAGCGGCGGGCAATCCGAAGCCTGGACCGGCCGCCGCTACGCCCCGGCGGACCTCTGGCACCTTCAGCCCTTGCCGGAGGCGAACGAGCCGCTGTCGGCCGGTGCCCTCGCCGCATTCGTCGACGAACGAGTCGGGGCGAAGCTGACCGAGGCGGGCCTCGAACCGGCCGGCCGGGCGAACCCGCGGGACCTGCTGCGGCGGGCGAGCTTCGACCTGACCGGCCTGCCCCCCACCCCGGAGCAGTCCGACGCCTTCCTCGCCGATCACGAGACCGATCCCGACGGGGCGTGGGAGCGGCTGATCGACCGGCTGCTGGCCTCCCCGGCCTACGGCGAGCGGTGGGCCCGGCACTGGCTGGACGTCGCCCGCTACGCCGACACCGGCGGGATGAGCAACGACTTCGAGCGTTCCAATATGTGGCGCTACCGCGACTACGTCATCCGGGCGTTCAATCACGACAAACCGTACGACGAATTCGTCCTCGAACAGCTCGCCGGCGACGAGCTGGCCGACGCCTCCGTGCTCGAACGCACCGGCGACGAAGAGGCCGTTCAAAAGGCCCGACTGTCCGGCGACTACACGCCGGGGGAGGCGGAGCAGATCGTCGCCAGCGGGTTCCTGCGGCTCGGCCCGTGGGACAACGCGATGATTAAAAACGAGGAGGCCCGGCAGATTTATCTGGACGACGTGGTGAACGTGACCGGGCAGGCGTTTCTATCCACGACCATGCGGTGCGCGAAGTGCCACGATCATAAGTTCGATCCGCTGCCCACCCGCGATTATTACCGCCTCTACTCCGCCTTCAGCACGACGCACCAGGCCGAGCGGCCGGTCCCCTTCCTGCCGGAGGAGAACCGGGAACGGTTCGACGAGGAGCGGGCTCACGTCGAGGAAATGCTCGCCTTCGCCACGGAGCGGCGGGACGCGATCATGGACAAGCAGGAAGCCGCCGCCCGCGCCTGGTTCGACGAACGGGGCCTGCCCTACCTGGACCCGGACGCCCGCCAATCCCTGCGGGACGAAGAAAAGCCCCCCCGCCACGTGGGTTTGACGACCGCGGAGCAGGGCGAACTGAAAGTCCGCGAGCAGGACGTCTGGATCTGGACCCGGCGGCTGGAACGCTTCGAGCCGATGGCCCAGAGCGTCTATAACGCCGGCGCCGCGAGACTGGCGTGGAACGGGGCCCGCAAGCTGCGGATCGACGCCAAGTCGGCCGGGACCGAACCGCCGGAGTGCTTTATCTTCGAAGGCGGGGCGTTGGACGCCCCCGGCGAGCCGGTGAAGCCGGGGGTGCTCAGCGCCACGGGGCTGCCGGTGCCGGGGACGGACGATTATCTCCTGCCCGAGAGCGTCGACGGCCGACGGCTGGCGCTGGCCCGCTGGATCGCCGACCCGCGGAACCCGATCACCGCCCGGTCCTTCGTGAACCGCTTGTGGGGCTGGCACTTCGGGATGCCGCTGGCGGAGAACGGAAATAATTTCGGCGTGAAGGGCGGCAAGCCCTCGCACCCGGAACTGCTGGACCGACTGGCGGCGGACTTCGTCGCCGGCGGTTGGCAGCTCAAACGGCTGCACCGGGGGTTGATGCTGTCCGAGGCCTATCGCCGCAGCGCCCGGCACGCGGACCCGGATTCGATCGCAACGGCCGACCCCGACGGCCGACTGCTCGCCGCGTTCCCCCGGCGTCGGCTTTCCGCCGAGGAACTGCGGGACGCGATGCTGGCCGCCTCCGGGGAGTTGGCGCCGACCACCGGCGGGCTGCCGGTCCGGCCGGAGATGAATATGGAGGTCGCCCTCCAGCCGCGGATGTTGCAGTTTTCCCTCGCCCCGGCCTACCAGCCCTCGCCGGAGCCGGAAATCCGCAACCGCCGCACGGTCTACGCCTATCTCGTCCGCGGTCAGGCGGACCCGCTGTTGGAAACCTTCGGCCAACCCGGCCCGAACGACTCCTGCGAACTGCGGGAGACCGCCGCCACTGTGCCGCAGGCGTTCACCCTGCTGAACGGCGACGCGGTGAACGACCGGGCCGCCGCGATGGCCGCCCGCATTGCGGAGGAGGACGTTCGCGGGCCCGACGCGGTGGACCGGGCGTTCGAGCTGGCGCTGGGCCGGCCGGCGACCGCGGTCGAGCGGGAACGGCTGGTCGACTTCCTCGCCGCCGCCGCGGAGGAGCACGCGCACGCCGCCCCGCAGCCGCCGACCTATCCGACCCGCATCATGCGGTCGCTGGTGGAGGAGTTCTCCGGGGAGCCGTTCGAGTACGAGGAAATCCTGCCCACGTTCGCCGCCTACGACCCCGGCGTGAAGCCGGCGGACCTGCCCCCCGCCCAGCGGGCCCTCGCCGACGTCTGCCTGTTGCTGTTCAACAGCAACGAGTTCGCCTACGTCGAATAGGCCGCGTTCCGCCCCGTTTGTCCGTTTTCGTCCGCACCGCAGCTCACCCCGTCTAGGCCCCCCGCGATGCCCCGTCCCGACCTCGGATTGCTCACCCGTCGCCAGACCCTGTGCGGGCTGGGGGCCTCGCTGGGGGCGGTGGCCCTCACGGACCTGCTGTCCCGTGAGGGCGCCGCGGCCGACGCCGTGGAAGCCGCCCCGCAGCCGATGCACCCGGCGAAGGCCAAGCGGGTGATCATGCTGTTCATGGAGGGCGGGCCGAGCCAGGCCGACACCTTCGACCCCAAGCCGACGCTGAACCGGCTGCACAAGAAGGAATCGACCCGCACCGACGGCCTGGAGACCGGGGAGCGGTTCTACGTCGGCAGCCCGTTCGGCTTTCGTCAGGCCGGCGACAACGGCCTGTGGATGAGCGACCGCTGGGAACACCTCGCCGCCCCGGACGTGGCGAACGAACTGTGCAACTACCGCGGTTTGCAGGCGGAGTCGCTGAACCACCCGGAGGCGCTGTTCCACATGAACACCGGCAGCCGGCTGGGCGCCGACCCCGCGGTCGGCGCGTGGGCGAACTACGGGCTGGGCAGCCTGAACGAGAACCTGCCGAGCTACGTGGTGATGACGGAGCTGGCCGCCCCCCAGGGCGGGGCCGGAAACTGGTCGAACGGCTTTCTGCCGCCGGAGTACCGCGGCACACGGCTGCGGCCGGTCGGCTCGCCGATCCTGGACCTCGACGCCCCGCCGCACCGCAGCCGGGCGCACCAGCGGCGGATGCTGGACGAATTGGCCGCCCTGAACGCCGGACACCCCGCCGCCGGCGAAGACCCCCGCCTCGCCGCCCGCACCGCCGGCTACGAACTGGCCTTCCGCATGCAGTCCGACGTGCCGGAGGCCGTCGACCTCGCCGCCGAGACCGCCGAGACTCACGCCCTCTACGGCCTGGACCGCAAGGAGACGGAAACCTTCGGCCGGCAGTGCCTGACGGCCCGCCGGTTGATCGAGCGGGGCGTGCGGTTCGTGCAGGTCTTCAGCGGCGGCTGGGACAGCCACGACTATCTCGAACGCGGCCACGGCTCCCGCATCGCCAGCGTGGACAAGCCGTTCGCCGGGCTGATCCACGATCTGAAGCGGCGGGGCCTGTTGGAGGACACGCTGGTCGTCTGGACCGGCGAGTTCGGCCGCACCCCCGACAACAACCGCCGCGGCGGCGTCTACTCCCTCGGCCGCGGCCACAACAACAAGGCGATGACCATGCTGCTGGCCGGCGGCGGCGTGCGGCCGGGCGTGGTCGGGGCGACCGACGAGTTCGGCGCCGAGGCCGTCGAGTGCGTCCACCCGATCCGCGACCTGCACGTCACCCTGCTGCACCTGTTGGGATTGGACGACAACCGCCTGACCTACTTCCACGCCGGCCGCCACAAGCAACTCAGCCAGTTCGGCGGCGAGGTGATTCGGGATCTGCTGGCCTGAACCCGGCTCTCGGTCGGGACGGTCGCGACACCTCGCGGAGAAACGGGCGAGGCCGGCCGCGCTGCGATCCGCGTCAAGAAGCCCGGCAGGATGGTCACAATCCCCGGCCGCGTGACCGGCATGAGGGTGGTGCGGGGATTCAAGCCGAGGACCTCCTCGAAGGCGTTGCCGGAAAGCCGGATTCACACCAGTGAACCGAGCATCCCAACCGGCCCCCCCGACGATCGCCCCCTGCTGCGTCATGCCCTGCCAGGTGAGGAAGCAAACCGGCGCCGGCAGGTCGGCCCCGGCATCCACTCGGAGCGCCAGCCGACGAGATCGCTGAAGTTCCTCCTCTGAAACACGATCCCCGCCCCGATCGCAATCGCGCCGACCACGACAATATGGGAATCACCGCCGCAGGGCCGGCCGCCCCGCGGGCCTCTTCGACACTCCGGCTGCCGCCCGCGACGGGACAGCGAGCGCCGCCCACGCCGGCAACGGCTCGACTGCCAACGGTTCCTCGACCAACGGCACCACGACCAATGGTCGCGGCTCGCTCCCCTGCACGGAGAAGCAGGTTCGGGCGCTGCACGCCTTCTCACGCCAAGCAGGGGTTGAACTCACGAAAGAGTTGCGGCGGCGGTTTGGTTTGACCACCGCTGAGGAGCTGAGCCGCCGGCAGGCGAGCGAAGCGAGCGACGGGCTGAAAGGCCGCGTCGAGAACCGATCTGCACTCCCGAGGTAGAACGGCGACCTCTGTCCCGCCCGGGGGGTCGGGCGGGGCGGAGTTTTTACTTTACCACACGGCCGGTTGTACGACATCCTTATTCATTGGCGGCGCCGGGAGCCGCGGACAGATTCCTGAGGGGGCCGGAGGTTCCCGGGCCGTCCATAACGCTTCACAATAAACAAGCGACTCAATTCAGCAGCGGCGGGGACCAATGCGATTGTGGTAGCACAAAGCCGTCATGCCCCCCTGTCTGCTGCAGCGCATATTTCGGCGCGATACTCCTCCGCAGGACCGACCACCGAGACGTGCTGCGGCGGGATGGGGGCGAAGCAGACGACGTAGCTCACGTCTGCAAGCAGCCTGCAGCACAACGCCGGACCGGGAACCTCGATCCCGCGGAGTGCCTCGCCGGTGGTCTCTTGGGTGCGGTCGAGGTCGAATGTCCGCTCAGCGACAACACGGGCCGGAACGCAAAGGATGACCCTGTCCCCAAGCCCACCGCCCAGGCCGTCATCGAACATCTGGAAGACGCCGTGCAGTCGCGGTTTGGTGACGAAGCAGTTGAACCCCCTGCCAGCGAAGGGGCCGATGGAGTAAAGGCCACCGTTAATCCGGGGTGCTTCGGCTGGGTCGAACCCTCGCTCTGAGATCTGTGCCGCACGACCCGCCGGCGTCACGTGGAAAAGCGAACCGACTGCGGCGAGGACGGGGCGAAGTTCATCCACGAGACATATTTGCGACTCTGTCGCCTTTAAGGCCGAACCGGTGTTTCTCCGACACTCGGCAAGATCACGCTCACGCATTTTCCTGCGCTGGGGCGGATTCGGAAAGTGCAAAGTCAGACGGGCTAACGCCGCCGCGGCCGCCCCTGTTCAGGATGTGCGGGTCCGCCATCGTCCGCACGTCTTGGCGAAGCAACAGTTCCAGTGCCGTGTGGAGGTCGTCGCCGGCAATGCGGCAGCCGGCTTCGATCTCGGCGTTCGCGTCCCGGTCCGCCACGCCGCCCCTCAGCGTCGCTTCCACTCGGAGACGTGCCCTCGGCCAGCCGGCACCGGCTGGGTCGCAGACCGCCGACTCCGGCTGCCGTGGGGACGGACGAACGTCGCGCCTACGCCTTCGTCGGTAACTTCTCGGGCGTCGGCAATCTGCGGGAGGCTCAGGCTTTGACGAGCGGTTGAAAGCGTGAGTACTAAACAGTGCGGCCGCGAACCTTGCCGAGGAAATGGCCCCGCGGCGTTCGCGCGGGCGTACGAGGCGTCCACTCAGCTTACGGCCTCGTTCCCGCCCCGCACGCCCTGACCCCTGTCCCCGCTCTCATCGCGATTGAACGAAAATCCGGCGCCAGGCCGCGGTATCTGTGATCAGGCAAAGGCAAGCTCATTCGCAGTAACGGTCGAAGCGGTGTCTCGCCCAACGCCCCGTGCCTGCGGGCTCTCGGCGGCCGGGATGGTTTGACGTCAGGGATCTGCTCACGATCGTTACGCCGCGGGCGCTCGCCCGTGGCGCGACGAACTGCTAGCCTTTGCCAGTTCGTAGCCACGCCTGACCGGGGAGCGACCACCTTGAGCGACCAGCTGTCACCCGTTGCCGCCGATTTCGCAGATACCCCGGCGGTCTGCCGTCTCTCTGAGCGGATGTGACATCGGCACGATGAATGCTGAACGAGTCTCAGCAAAGACGTCAATCGTCAAGCGATCTGTATCGCGTCCGCTCTCACATTGCCACCACGACTCTCTCCGAGAATCCTCCATGCGGTGATCCGGTTGGTGAAATTTTATCAGTGGTGTCGCAGACCGCTCAGCACGGCCCCTGCCTCCGAGTCGGCAGCGTATAGGTATAGTCTTCTTGATGCCGTTAGGACTGATCGACTCATTCTCAGTAAGATACTTCTCGTCGCTCATTGCTGCCGCGACCCGCTAGATAGCGGAGCTCTCTCAAGCACCGCCATCATGTCAATACACATGCCAATGCCCGCAACTATTGCAGCCCGCGCACGTTCCGCAGCGATAACGAGGCGGAACGTTGGCGCTTAATCGCCCAGCCCTCAAGAGGCTGAGGCCAATTCCCAGGGAGAACCTAGAGCAGTTTAGAAAGCTTACTGGACAGTCGCGGCTTGTTGGAGAAGCGTTTCCGCGATCGAATCACACATTTCGCGGCCGCACGGCATCGAGATCTTCCGCAAGCCATCAGGCTGGTTTTCACCCGGCGAGATCTTCACGCGCGGCCTCCGGGAACTTGACGCTCGGGGATGAGGTGCGCCGACTGTCTGCCTATAAGGGATGTCTGCTAAACGGTCTCGATCTGAACCAGTGCCAAGAGCCGGTCCGAATCTACGGCATTTGCCAGCCTCCCTGCCTTCGATTAGCCCGGATCGTCGTCCGCCATCGCCCGAGCCTCTCCGCCAGACGGCATTCCAATACAGATCTTCCTGCGGCGTTAGACGGTTTCAGATCGCTGTTGGTAGTTGACGGCAGCCTGTCAGGCGCCGCCGAAGATCAAAGCCGTAGTTCGACTCCTGAGGGCGATGATCCGTCATTGCGGAGAAGCCAAACTGTCCCGCGCAATTGCTGACTGGCAATGACGAATCGAAGCCTCGACCCGGTGTCTCTCTGGCTCCCGCCGTTAGCGATCGCGATCCTCGCGTCGATCGCCGTCCTGATGCTGTACCTCGCACAGGTGATCTTCGTTCCGCTCGCCCTGGGCATTATCCTCGCGTTCCTGCTGCACCCGCTCGTGAGGCTCGTCGAGCGAGCGCGAGTTCCGCGAATCCCTGCGGTCGTCACGGTGGTCGTGCTGATCTCCGCTGCGCTGACGGGCGTCGGCGTGAGTGTGGGAAACGAGTTTCAGACGCTGGCCCGGGAGTTGCGGACAGATCAGGCGTATATGAGCAATCTTGAAGGCAAGGTCGCCGATCTGCGACGGTTCATGAGCGGCGGAGTCATGGCCGACCTGGAGGCCGTGCTTGACCGCGTCGGCTCAAACCTCGAGGGGCCGGACGCTGACGCCTCAGGCGATCGTGCAATCTTGGTTCAGGCCGAGCCGGAATCGCAGTTCAGCAGTCTCGTTGCCGCGGTCAGCCCGCTCTTGGGCCCGTTGGGGACGATGGCGCTGGCGATCGCACTCGTCATCTTCATCCTCATCAGCCGTGAGGATCTGCGCAACCGCATCATCAGCTTGTTTGGGCGGAATCATCTCTCCGCCACGACCCGCGCCTTTGACGCTGCGGGACGGCGGATCGGTCGATATCTTTTGATGCAGCTTATCATCAACGCGAGCTACGGCTTTGCGCTCGGCGTCGTGCTGCTCTTGGTGGGCGTCCCATACCCGTTGTTGTGGGCTCTGTTGGCCGCGCTCCTGCGCTATGTGCCTTACGTCGGCCCGTTTTTGGGGGCAATCTTTCCCATCGGGATGAGTTTGGTCGCCTTCGATGGCTGGTCAGAGCCGTTCTTGGTGATTGCGTTCATCGTCGGACTCGAACTTTTCAGCAACATGGTGATGGAGCCGGTTCTGTTTGGCCAGAGCGTCGGCATCTCGGCCGTCGGCTTGATCATCGCGGCAGGGTTCTGGACGCTGCTTTGGGGGCCGGTCGGGCTGCTGATAGCCACCCCGTTGACGGTCTGCCTCGTAGTCTTGGGTCAGCACGTTCCCCAATTTCGATTTTTTCTGGATCTACTGGGAGACGAACAAGTCTTGCCGCCTCATGCGAGTTACTACCAACGCCTACTCGCCCGCGATCAGCAAGAGGCCGGGGATCTGGCCCAGACGGCTCTGCGTACGTCGCGGGAGCCGGCCCACGTCTGCGATTCGGTGTTGCTGCCGGCGCTGTTGCAAACGCGGAGGGACCGCACTCAGGAGCGGATTTCGGCCGAGGACGAAGCGTACATCTTACAATCGACCCGTTTCATCGTCGGCGAGTTGGGGCGGCCGCAGCCCGGCAATCATGGCGGATTGCTCCAGCGTCTGGGGGCCGTGGCCGCCTGGGGGCGGCCCCTCAGTTCGGCGGACGGTGGCGACTCCGTAGCAGCGACAGTCCCACCGACATCCGACAACGCGGCGTCGTCGCAGTCCCGGCAACCCCGCTTTGACATTGTGGCCTGTCCTTCGCATCACGAAGTCGAGGAGTTGGCAATTGAAATGCTCGCGGCCGCGATCGGCCCGACTGGTCATCACGTGCACGCCCTGACCACCCGGACGCTCCCGGGAGAAATCGTCGAGGTGATCCGTCAGCGAAAGCCCGATGCGGTTTTCGTGGCGGTGATTCCTCCCAGCGGCTTCCTGCAAGCCAGTTATCTCTGTCGTCGCTTGCGGAAGACGTTCCCGGAGCTGCCGATCATCGTCGGGTACTGGGGAAAAAAGAGCCGTTTCGACGACGTGCTCGTAAAACTGCGCTCGCGCGGGGCGAGCTTTGTGACCACATCCATCGGACAGACCCAGAAGCAGATCTCGGGAATGATCGAATCGACCCCGTCCGCAAATCTCCACCGCCCGGAAAGGAGCCAGGTTCATGCCTCGCATTCTAATTATTGAGGACAACGAGGATAACCGCGATATGCTTTCGCGCCGACTGCGACGGCGTGGGTTCGACGTGGTCCTGGCGACGAACGGGTCCGAAGGCGTGGCGATGGCTCGCACCGAGACCCCCGACCTGATCCTGATGGACCTCAACATGCCGGACCTGGACGGTTGGGAGGCGACGCGGCTGTTGAAGGAATCGCCGGACACACAGCATTTGCCGATCGTCGTCCTGACCGCTCACGAGATCCCGGGCAACCGCGAGCGGCTGATCGAGGCCGGCTGCGCGGAGTACCACACGAAGCCGGTTGAAATGCCGCGGTTGCTCGTACAAATCGAATCGATCCTGAAGTCGATCCGAAGGGACTCGTGATGGCGTCTTCGAAGCGGTCAAGATCGGACAAACCGCAATCGCCCGATAAGGTCGAGCAGCCGGAGACCGGCTGCCGACTGTCCTCGACGGTCCCACTACCGGAGAACGAATCCGAGCGGATTGCCGCGCTGCGCCGCTATCAGATCCTGGACACGCTGCCTGAGCAGGACTTCGACGACTTAACGGCGCTGGCTTCGCAGCTTTGCGGAACGCCGATCGCCCTGATCAGCCTGGTTGACGCGAATCGTCAGTGGTTTAAGTCAAAGGTCGGAATTGAAGCCGACCAGACGCCGCGGGAAATCGCGTTCTGCACTCACGCGATACTTAACAGGGAAGTCTTTGTCGTACCCGACGCGCGTCAGGACCCGCGTTTCGCCGGCAACCCGCTCGTGACGGGCGAGCCGCGTATTCGCTTTTACGCCGGAGCGCCGCTCATTACATCCGACGGCTTCGCGCTCGGCACGTTATGCGCGATCGATCGCCAGCCGCGTGATCTCCGGCCTGACCAGGTCGCGGGGTTGCAGAGACTCGCGAGGCAGGTCGTGACTCAACTCGAGTTGCGGCGACAAATGAAGCAGCTGGAGGCGCAGCATCGCGTGACCCGCATCCTCGCCGAGTCGGCGTCGCTCGAGGAGGCCGCCGCACAGATGCTGGACGTCATCTGTCGCTGCCTGAACTGGGACCTCGGCGAGCTCTGGACCGTGAGTCCTGGGAGCGGAGAGATGCTCTGCGTCTGCCAATATCCGCAGACCGATTCGGCCTTTACCGAGGCAACCGGCCGCAGCAGGTTCCGCTGCGGCGCGGGCTTGCCCGGGCGTGTCTGGCAGGGGGCGGAGCCGGTCTGGATCGAATCACTGTCCGCCGAACGGACGTTCATGCGCGCCTCGGCCGCGGGAGGTGAGGGCTTGCAATCGGCTGTCGGAGTGCCGGTCGTCGTGGATGACGTGGTCCGCGGGACGATCGCCTTTTTCAGCCGCGAATCACAGCCGCGAAGCCAGGAGCGGATCGATCAGCTCGTCAGCTTTGCCCTGCAGATCGGTCAGCTCGTCAAGGGGAAAGAGGCCGAGCTAGCGCGGCGTGAAATGGAGCGGTTCGCGCTGGGAACGGTGGACGGACTCGCGTCGCAGATCGCGATCATCGACGAATCGGGGCGCATCCTCGCCGTTAACCGCGCGTGGCGTAACTTCGCGCAGGCCAATGACGCGCCCGATCGGGACGGCGTCGGCGTGGACGCCAATTATCTAGAGGTCTGCGATCGCGCGGCGGGGCTCAAATCCGGAGGGGCGGCGGAGGTCGCGGCAGGCATTCGCGCCGTGCTTTCGGGACGACGCGATGGCTTTGAAATCGAGTACCCGTGTCATGCGCCTCAAGAGCGGCGTTGGTTCACCGCTCGCGTGACGCGGTTTGCCGGCGACGGCCCCACCCGGGCGGTGATCTCGCACGAAAACATTACCAACCGCAAGCTGGCCGAAGCGGCGTTGAAGCGCAGCGAGGAACGATTCCAAAGGATCGCGGCCAACGTCCCGGGGCTGGTGTTCCAGGCGATTCGTCAAGCCGACGGACACTTCGTATTCCCCTATATTAGCGACGGGGGTCGCGAACTGCTGCAACGGAGTTCCGACGAACGACATGTCACGACGCAACAATTGCTCGAGGCAATTCATCCCGACGATCGCCCTTCGTTCGACCGCTCGATGGCGGAAGCGGCCGACGAACTGAAGCCGTGGAACTGGGAAGGGCGGATCCTGTCGCCGTCGGGGCAGGTGCGGTGGGTGTACGGCGCCGCCCGCCCGCAACCGCTTCCCGCCGGCGCGGTGTCCTACGACGGCCTTTTGATCGACATCACGGAACGCAAGCAGGCGGCCGAAGATCTGTTGCTGCTGAAGTTCGTTCTCGAGCAGAGCCACACGGGGATTGTCATCGCCGACGCCCGCCAGAAGGATTGCCCGCTGATCTACGCCAACCGTCCGTTCGAACAGATGACCGGCTACGCCGCGGACGAGGTGCTGGGCAGCAATTGCCGGTTCCTGCAAGGCAAAGGGACCGATCCGCAAGCGGTTGCTCAGTTGCGAGAATCGGTTCGCACGGGCGTGGAGTGCCGAGTGGTCATACGGAACTATCGCAAGGACGGGACGCCGTTCTGGAACGAACTGCGGGTTTCGCCCGTGCGGGATCGGTTCGGCAAGCTGACGCACTTCGTGGGACTTCAGAACGACATTACCGAGCGGAAGCGGAGCGAGAAGGCGCAGGAGCGGTTGGCCCGCTACAATCAACTCTTGCTGGAGTCTACGGCGGAAGGTATCTACGGCATCGACCTGAGCGGGAACCTGACGTTCCTTAATCCGTCGGCCGCTGCCATCTTGGGCCTGGAGGATTGCAATGTGCTGGGTGAATCGTCGCACGCGCTGATGCATCACAGCCGTTCCGACGGCAGCCCCTATCCGGTCGACGACTGTCCGATCTCTCATACGTTACAGACCGGTGGAGTCGTACGCGTGGATGACGAGGTGTTCTGGCGCAAGGACGGCACTTCGTTCCCCGTCGCCTGCGTGGCTTCGCCGATTATCGAGGACGGCAAGGTCGAAGGGGCCGTGGTCGCATTTTCAGACATCACGGAACGTAAACGCGTACAACGCGATCTGCAGGCTGCCAAGGAAGCCGCCGAAGTCGCCAACCACGCCAAGAGCCATTTCCTGGCCAATATGAGCCACGAACTGCGCACGCCGCTCAACGCGGTGATCGGCTACAGCGAGATGCTGCAGGAGGATGCGGAAGACATGGGCCACCAGGAACTTGTGCCCGACCTTCAGAAGATCAGCGCCGCCGGTAAACATTTGCTGTCGCTCATTAACGACGTGCTCGACCTGTCGAAGATCGAAGCGGGAAAGATGACCGTCTATTGCGAGACGTTCGGGATCGTCGCCATGATCCAGGAGATCGCCGACATGGTCGAACCGCTCGTGCAGAAGAACCGGAACCGTCTCGAGTTCAACGTCCCGGACGACGTCGGCTCGATGCACGCCGACGTCACGAAGGTGAAGCAGTCGTTGTACAACCTTCTCAATAATGCGGCGAAGTTCAGCGACGGCGGCGAAATCCGCTTTGACGTCCGGCGAGAGACGCAGGACGACCGAGATTGGATCGTATTTCGAGTGGCGGACACCGGGATCGGGATGACCGACCGACAGCTCGAACGGTTGTTCCGTCCGTTCAGTCAGGCTGACGAATCGACGACGCGGCGATTCGGCGGCACAGGACTGGGCTTGGCTTTGACCAAGCGGTTCTGTCAGCTAATGGGCGGTGACATCAGCGTCGCCAGCGAATACGGCCACGGTTCAGTCTTCTCGATACGCCTGCCCGCGACGCCCGAAAGTCATCCGCCCGTCGCCGAAACGGCGATCGAGCAAAGCTCCCACGGACCGGACGGCGGGCCCCGGGCGCTGATCGTCGACGATGATCCCGACGCTCGAGACCTCCTGTCTCGCTTCTTCCGTCAGCGGGGATTTCGCGTCGAACTAGCCTCCAACGGCGACGAGGCACTCGACGCGGCGCGGCGTTGGAATCCGGCGGTCATCACGCTCGACGTGATGATGCCGCGAATGGACGGCTGGGCCACGCTGGCGGCACTCAAAGCCGACGAGGAACTCGCCGAGATCCCCGTCATCATGGTCACGATCGTCAGCGAGAAGGGGATCGGCTACGCCCTGGGGGCAGCCGAGTACCTGACGAAGCCCGTCGACCGCCAACGCTTGTCGGCGGTGCTCCGCAAGCTGCGGGTTCAGCATCTGGTCAACGACGTGCTTGTGGTGGATGACGACGAAGTCACACGGGCGACCTTGCGGAAAGTCTTCCAAGAGCTGGACACGCGCGTCGTCGAAGCGGCGAACGGCCGAGCGGCCCTGGAACAGATTCAACGAGTTCCTCCGCAGTTGATCGTGCTGGACCTCGTCATGCCGGTGATGGACGGCTTCGAGTTCCTGGACGAGTTACGCCGCGTACCGCAGATGCAGGACGTTCCTGTCGTAGTGCTGACGGCCAAGGACCTAACGTCGGAGGAACGGTCGCAGCTGAGCGGAAAGGTCGAACAGATCTTTAGTAAGGTCTCTTGGAACCGCGAGGACCTGCTGTTGGAACTGCGGCGCATCGTGGAAGGATTTCACGGCCAAACGGCGACTTCGGAAGAGAGCAACAAGGGTTCGTTGCAGCAGGCGATTCAATGACTACGAGATTACTGCTCGTCGAAGATAACGAACAGAATTGGGACATGCTTTCGCGCCGACTCCGGCGACGCGGTTACGAAGTGCTGATCGCGACGGACGGTCAGCAGGGCGTCGAGGACGCAAAAAAGGAGCGTCCGCAACTAATTCTGATGGACATGAGCCTGCCCGTACTGGACGGCTGGGAGGCCACCAGACAAATCCGCGCCGACTCGGAGATCGGGGACACGCGGATCATCGCCCTGACCGCCCACGCCATGGCGGGGGACCGCGAGAAAGCGATCTCCGCCGGCTGTGACGACTACCACACCAAGCCCGTCGATCTGGAGCAGCTCGTGCAGCAGATCGAGACGTTACTCAACGGCCCTGGCGGGCCGTGAAGCAATGATGCGCCACCCGAGCAGTTTGCGCGCAAGTCGGCTGCCAGACGGCCTCGACCAGGGTGCTCTTCGGCTACCCGTAGCGCGTGGGCGGGCGGGATCGTACGCTTTCGAGCGTCCCGTCCCCGCCCGCCGGAGCCGCCGTGATCGATTCCAAGGAACGCCGGTCCGAGGCGCTGCGGGAGTGCGACGCGGGGAGAGGCACGCGGGAGGTCGCCGCGTTCTTCGGCGTCTCCGAGAGCTGGGCGCGGCGGGTCAAGCAGGGGCGGCGGGAGCGCGGCAAGGTCGCCCTTAGAGCAAACCCAGGTGTGGCGTAGCGGATGGGGCGACGGCAAAATGCCGGCGTCCATCCCGCTCACGGAGTCGAGTCGGTGCGTGCGTATTCGGAGGATCTGAGAGAACGCGTGCTGACCGCCCGCGACGCCGGCGAGCCGACGAGGGTCGTGGCCGACCGTTTCGCCGTCAGTCCCGCCTGGGTGCGGCGGCTGGTCCAGCGGCGGCGGGAGAGCGGCACGGACGAGGTCCCCGCCGCCCGGACCGCGCCGGGACGGACGCGGGCGCTGGCGGGCCGGGAGGCGGAGATCGTCGCCGCGATGAACGCCGAGACCGATCGCACCGTGCGGCAGCTGAAGGCCGATCTGAAGCTGAATTGCTCGGCGGAGACGCTGCGACGAGAACTCCGCCGGCTCGGTTTCCGCTATAAAAAAAGACGCTGATCGCCTGCGAGCAAACCCGCCCCGACGTCGCCGACGCCCGGAGGCGTTGGCGGCGGGCCCGCGGCGGCTTCCGGGCCGGGCGGCTGGTCTTTCTGGACGAGACGTGGGCCAAGACGAACATGACCCCGACCCGGGGGTGGGCGCCGCGGGGACGCCGGCTGCTGGCGTCCGTGCCGCACGGCCACTGGCGCACCACGACGTTTTTATGCGGGTTGCGGGCCGACGGCCCGGTCGCCCCGTTGGTCGTCGACGGGGCGATCGACGGGCCGCTGTTTCTGGCGTGGGTCCGGCAACATCTGGCGCCGATTCTGCGCCGCGGCGACGTGGTGGTGATGGACAACCTCGCCGCCCACAAGGTGGCGGGCGTGGCGGAGGCGATCCGGGCCGTCGGTGCGAAGGCGCGGTACCTGCCGCCGTACAGCCCCGACCTGAACCCGATCGAACTGCTGTTCAGCAAGCTCAAGCGTCTGATCCGGGCCGCGGGCGAGCGGACGGTCGAGGGGCTGTGGCGCCGCATCGGCGAACTGCTCGACCGCTTCCCGCCGTCCGAGTGCCGGAACTATCTCCGCCACTGCGGCTATACACGCTACGCCTGATCGCGGTCTGCTCTAAGGCCGTCGTGGGCATCGCTCCGCCGGGGTCCGCTTGGTTCCGCAATCCTTCGGAGAGTTGATTTTTGTGCCGGCATTGAGTTTTGGGCGAGTGTCGTGGCAATTAGTAACCGTTACGCTCCAGGGGTCAGTCCCGGTTTTCGAGTGTCCCCGGTACAGTTGCTCCGCGAAGCGGTTGAGACTCAAGGTGGCTGCCGAGGCGGTGTGCCCCATCCAAATCCCCTCGGTCCCAAGACAGCCTTTGAGTCGACTCGCCGCGGACGCTCGCCCGCCGATCGGTCCACCGTCTGCGGATGTCCCCTCCAAGACTTCGCCACTATGCAGGGCTGTTCCCGTTAGCCGTCGAGGGCTGCCTGCAGCACATCCGTGATGCTCATGGGAACCCGGAACTTGCCATCACTAGAGAGTTTTTTGATGTAAGGCGTCGTCGGCGTCTCCGCCCCGATGCAGCAGCTGCAGGCACCGTACATGCAAAAAGGGCCGGTCCCGAAGGACCGCCCCCTTTCGGCTTGGGAGACCCCTTCGACGCCGGAGACGCCGAAAGCGCGGATCACCAGATCCCGCCCCGTTTCACGTCGTCTCAGGCTCCACGGCGGTAAACACCATCCACCGCTTCTCCTCCTTCTTCACGCTGGTCTGCACGGCGACGCCGCGGCGGCATGGCCTTAAACTGCCCTGTCAGCACCTCCGCGCTTTCCGGCCAAAACTTCCCCCGCTCGTTTGACTTCACGCGGGCACAGACGGACTTGTAGAGGCGGTCCGGCTCAGACCGCCAAGTACGCGGGGGGCTCTTCGCCGGGGGCAGTTCGGCATTGTCAGCGTCGATCCGAGACAGGTTCTCCGAGAAAATGCCGACCGCCGCCCGCACCGCCGGCATGGAGTTGAGGACGGCCTCCTCCGTGTCCTCGACGGCGGCCCGAAGAGCCTTCAGCGCCGCCCCACGGGGCAGTCCAAGGGCCTCTTCGGCGGCGTCGGCGTGGACGGCGAAGTCGGCCAGCCGCGGCAGTTCAGCCAGCCGGGGGCGCCCCTCCACCTCGGCCTTCAAGGCGGCCACCCCGCCGTTCATCAGCCCGGCCAGTGCGCGGGGCCAGCCTGCCTGAAACTCCGGCTCCACCTCCGCCTCCAGCCGGCGAGTGAATCTGGCGATTTCCACCGCCTCCACCACCACGGTCCGGTCCAAGAGATCAGGAGCGGTCACAACAGAGTCGATTCCGGTCAGGGCCACGGAGTTGTTGAACTTGGCGAAGCTCAGCCCGAAGTTTGGGTACAGCTTCCGGCGCACCATCGCCGCTCCCGTCGCGCCCCGGCAGAGCAAGTTCGACAGCTTCTTCGGCAGCTCCTCCAAGTTGTCGAGGATCGCCACCCGGCAGACCCGCAAGAACGCGATCAGATCCTCAGGCTTCTTTGGCTCGTCCAGCAGATCGGCCTCTTGAGGATCGGTCACCCGGGCGGCGTTGCGGGCGGTGGAGGATTTCGCCGTACCGTGGGATCCGTGCACGTAGAGGACCGGCAGGGTCCCGGGCCAGATCCGCGTCGGGTTCGCGTCGCCGACGGTCCGAGCGAGAGTCGAAGTCATTCGAAACCTTCCATCACCCGCGGTCGCGGGCGTAGGCGATCGCGGCGGCGAGGTCGGGCGGGGCGTAGTGTTCAGTTTGGGCGGCGTTGGCGTGACCGAGCAACTGCTGCGTCGCGTCCAGCCCGACTTCCGCCCGGGCGCGGAACCCGCAGGTGTGCCGCAGGGCGTAGGGGGTGAACGGCGTCACGTCGGCCTGCTCGCAGGCCCGCTTCACCGCCTGCGAGAGCGTGTCGCGGCGGAGGCCGAACAACGGGGCGTCCGGCTCGTCCAGGTTCAGGTAGCCCTCCAAGGTCGACTGCGACTTCGGGCCGAAGACCAGCGACCGCTTCTTGCCCTTATGGGCCGTCTTGTGCCGGGTGAGCGTCGCGACCCACACCTCGCCGGTGCGGTCGATCCCGGCGGTCGTCAGGCCGAGCAACTCCGAAGGACGGGCGCCGGTCAGCACGAGCAGGTCCAGCACGTTGCGGTGCTTCTCGCACATGACGTCCTTCACGGCCTCGAAGTCTTCGGCGGGCACGGCGTGGCGGTCGCCGCCTTCGGGGGCGGCGGTCTTACCGGCCCGCAGCGGTTCGACCGTCTGCAGCGCCGTGTAGATCTCCACCGGGATCATCTCCCGGGAGACGGCCCACTTGAAGACATGCCGGACTCGGCCCAGCGAGCGGTTCACGTACTTCCGCGTCCAGCCGGCCTCGACCATCGCCGCCTGCACCGCCAGTAGCCGTTTCGGACCGAACTCGGCCGCCGGGTCAGGGCCGGCGACCTTCCGCAGGATCCTCAGGGCGGACTTGTAGCTGTGCTGTTCGGCGGCGGGCTCGCCGTCCGGGGTGACGTAGAAGGCCTCCGCGTGGCGCCAGAACGCGAGGATCACCTCCGTGACGGTCACGCCGTCCGGGTCCGGCGACGCCTTCGCCGCTTTGGCGGTCGGGGGAACGATTCCGGTCTCCCGCCAATCGGCGAGCAGGCGGTGGTAGGCCGCCTCCGCCTCGGGGGAGCCGTACCGGCCGAGGTAGAAGTCCCGCCCGCCGATGCGGACCCGGGCCTGACCGGTCGGTTTGTGGTGAACGAGCGCGGGGGTGCGACGCTTGCGCGTGACGGACATCGTGCGGACCGGTTTGGGGCGGTCCGGGGTAGTCACTACCCCGGGCTTCGCCCGTCGTGGCCGCGTCGCCCCACGTGGGCGAGTACCGCAAGTCGCGTGTTCAGCCGAAGTTACGTCAAGTGCCCGGGAGAGGACTCGAACCTCCACGGGGTTGCCCCCACTGGCACCTGAAGCCAGCGCGTCTGCCAATTCCGCCACCCGGGCGGGCACTTGTTCCTCTCCGACACGCGACCGGGGCCACGGGTTCGGCGAGGGAGCGAGAATCTATTCGCCCCGTCGCGAATCCGCAAGTGCGTCGCCGACGTGTCCGCGCTTGGCGGCGAACGACGCAACGATTGCGTTCGAGAGACGCCCGCAGAGCGTCCCCTCCGGGTCCTGCGGGTGCGCCGTCAGGATCGCCGCCCAGCGGCGGGTCCGCGGGTCGGCCCACATCACGCAGCCGGTCGAGCCCCAGTGGCCGAACGCCTCCGGGGGGAGCAGGTCCCCGAAATACGCCGCGTGGGCCGGCCAGACCCGGCGCCACCCCAGACCCCACGGGCGGCAGCGACGGTCCTCCTCGGGAATCTGCCGCATCGGGGCGAGGGCGTTCGCCGTGGCGGCTTCGACGGCCGCGGGGCTCAGCACGGGGCCGCCGCCCGTCGTCCAGGCGGCGCAGAATCGACCCATGTCCGCCGCCGTCGAGAGCGCCCCGCCCCACGGCGCCCCCAGCTCACGCCAGTAATCGCTGTTCCAGACCGACACCCGCGTGCCCGCCGACGCCCGCCCCGGGGTCCGCACCGCCGCGATCTCTCCGACTGCGGCGCCCGCCGGGCCGAGGGAAGTCGCCGTCATGCCGAGGGGTTCGAGAACGCGGTCGGAGAGCAGCCGGCCCCCCTGGTCCGGGTCGCCGTCGTTCAGCAGCGCCCAGAGGACGGCGAAGCCGAGGCTGGAATAGGCGACGGCCCGGCCGGGCTCGAACGTCAGCGGTTCGGCGGCGGCCCTTTGCAGGAACGTCTCCAGCGGAGCGCCGGCTTCGCGGAGCTCCAGGTCGTCCGGCAGCAGGTCCGGCAGACCGGAGGTGTGGGTGAGCAGGTGCCGGATGCGGACCGCCCGCTTCTTCCCCCCGCCGAACGCCGGCAGCCGGTCGACGACCCGCTCGCCCAGGGACAGCTCCCCCCGCTCCACCGCGGCGAGGACGAGCGTCGCCACGATCGGCTTGGTCAGGGAGGCGACGGCGAACCGCGTCTCCGGCGTGGCGGGCGGGCCGCCCGGGACGATCAGGCCGCTGGCGAGCGGCCGCAGGGCGGTCCGTCCGCGGCCGACGCAAATCGCCGCGGCCGCCTCGCCGCAGAGGGCGTTCATCAGCGGGGCGACGCGGGCCCAGCGGGTCGGGTTGAGGCCGACCGCGGCGGGGTCGTCGCTCCAATCGATCGCCCAGTCCTGCATCGCCGGCGCCCCCTTCAGCGCGGCGCGGGGACGTCGACCTCGTGCACGCCGAGGTGGCGGTCCAGGTGCGAAACCCGCAGCAGTTCGCGGACGTCCGGGGTCGGGTTGAACAGCAGCACGCGAACGCCCCGCCGCACCAGCGCCGGCAGGCCGCCCAGCAGACCGGGGGGGAAGCGTTCCAGGCCGGTCAGGTCGATCGCCAACGCCTTGGCGCCGGCGCCGGCGGCGAGGTCGGCGACTTCCTGCAGGAACGTCGCCGGGTCGGGGTCGATCGCCACGGCGCCGTCCCAGCCGAGCGCCGTCACCTCCCCGTGGGAGTACAGCGTGAAGGTGGCGGGGCGGTCGCACCCCGCCGGCAACGGTTGGTCGTCGGCGTCGGGGGCGCCGGACGCGGCTTCCCGCAGCGGCTTGCCTGCGGAGAAGGTGGTGGGGGTGTCGGACAGATCGGGCATGGCGGGCTCCGGGGAGAGCCTACCGCAAGCGCTCCGTCCGTCGCACGTGCTGCGGGCGCCGATCCGAGACGCGCCGCCTGGCGGCGACGGCGAAGCGGGGGGCGTCGCAGGGGAGACGCACGGGGGGCTGACGCCCCTCCGCTCGCCGGCTTCGCCCTTCGCCCTTCGCCCTTCGCCGACGCGGTTACCGCACGCGGGTTTGGAAGGTGAGCTGGCCCTTCTCGCCGCCTTCGAGGTCTTCGGTGAGGACGAAGCGGACGATGCCGCTGCCCTCGCCGTTGGGGGTGACCTGAATCTCGCCGGCGAGCGTGGCCTCGGCGCTGCCCTCGACGTATTCCAGCCGGGGGGTGAGGTTGTCGAGGATCACGATCTCCGAGAGCGGCTTCTGGCCGCGGTTCTCTACGGTGATGGTAAACGTGACGATGTCGCCCGTGGCGGCGAAGGCTTTGTCGGCGTACTTGTGCACGCACAGCAGGCCCGGCTTCCGCTTGTCCTCGACCCCGACGATCACCTGCGGCCGGTTCACGCCGATCGCGGTGGTGGTCGCGGCGCCGACGAAGAACGTCACCGGGTTGTCCGCCCGGGTCCAGACGGCCGCGGCGTCCTCGCGCTGGGCGAGTTCCGCGGCGGTCACGCCGGTGCGGAGGTTCGCCTGCTCGTTCGTGACGACCCGCAACACCTCCGTGTACCGCACGTTCTGCTGACTGCGGAGCACATCGGACAGGGCGCTCCAGGGGGAGTCCACGGCCAGACCGGAGGCCCGACTGCGAACGCGGGCGGCGTCGGGACGCACGTCCTGCCGGACCAGGCCGGTCGGCACGTCGATCACGTCCACGTTGCTGCGGGCGGTGCGGGCGAGATCGGCGGGGCCGAAGTAGCGGGTGTCCGCGACGACGCCGAACAGCGTGCGGACCTCGGCGAACCGGGGAGCGTAGATACAGACCCGGTTCGTCGGGCAGACGTGCAGTTCGCCGTCGGAGCCGCGGAAGCGGACCACCGCGTCCTCCGGGTCCAATCCGCCGAGGCCGCCGAGGTAGTCGGTCGTGCCGGCGGGGCGCAGGCGGTCGCCGCCGTCGCAGAGGTATTCGTCTTTCGGCCGCACCTCCGGCGGGCAGTAGGGGCCGGGCACGCGCCAATCCAGCACGGCGCCGCCGACCGGCGGCAGCGCCCCGTACCGCACCCCGCCCGGCGGGCAGTGCACCGGCGGGGCGAACCGCGGCGGCGGACAGAGGGCCGGCGCCGGGCAGGCGTCGACGGGGCAGGCGTCAACGGGGCAGTCAGCCGAGGAGCCGAGGTCCAGCGTCGCCCGGCCTTCGGGACAGGGGATGCCGGGGCCGACGATCTCCGTGATCGACTTCGCCGGTTCCACGGCGGAGACCTGGGTGACGGCGTCGGTCACCGGCGGCAGCGGGGGGAGGTTCACGTCGGCGGGGGCGGCCGGCAGCACGGGGCCGCCGGTGCCGTAGAAGGCGCGCTCCGGCGTCCGCAGGTCCGGCGTCCGGCCGCCCAGCCGCACCACGGCGATCACCCGGCCGCGGGCGCCGCCCTCGGCGAGGGGGTCGGCGTTCGGGGGCAGATCGGTCCGCCGCAGCGGGCCGCGGAACCACGTCGTCGGGGCGAGGTCCGGGTCTTCCAGATAGATCACCTTGGTGATCAGCGCCCCGGCGGCGGCCTGGGCGGCCTCCTCCGGGGTGATGCTGACCGGCAGGGGGAAGGCGCTGGCGAGCCCGTCGGGCGGGTGCAGCCGGTCCACCAGTTCGATGCTGGGGAACAGCGTGGTTTCCGGCGGGAGACCGGGGATGTCCGTGATCCGCATCCGATAGGTGCGGCCGACGCACAGCCGGACCAGCGAGCCGCCCGCGGGGCCTTCCGGGGCGGCGGGGTCGCCGCCGACGGGAATCGGGGGGGCGAACGGTTCGCCGTAGATCTCCACGGCACCGCCGCCGGCCGCGGAGACGTTCACCGTCATGAAGCCGCGACGGGCCGGATCGAGCAGCACGGCCCGGGCGCCGAGGGCGCCGGCGGGGGTGTCGGCGAGCGGGGGCAGCGGCGTGCCGGCCTGCGGACGCCGCAGCCCCTGGGCGAACGCCGCGGACGACCCGCCGCAGACCCCGTCCGCCAGCGTGCAGGCCGCGGCGAGGGTCAGCAGGGCCGCGGCCCGCAGTTCGGAGAGGGACGGACGGGGCATGGGGAGACCGGCCGATTCAGGCGGGGACGGGCGGCGGACGGAACTCCCGCCGACTCCCGCCGGACTCCCGGCGACGTTTTGCGGACTCCGTCCGACTCTCAATGGACTCTCAGGGCGACTCACTGCCGCAAGCCGGGAGCCCCTTTCGGGACTCCCGGCTCACGGGCCGGCGGTGCGGGCCGCCGACTGTTCTTCACCGCGTCACAGGTTCCTCACGACCGCTTCCTCACGACCTCGTCCTCACCTCGTCCGTTCGCTGCCGACGTTCGGCGACGGCCGGGTTCAGTGATTGCCGTGGTAGTCGTTGTGCACCGGGGGAGCGCCGGCCGGACCCGCGGAGTACGGCCCGACGTTGAAGCCGTTGCCGTGGGGCTGCGGCGGCATCGGGGTGCCCGGGGAGACCATCTGGCCGGGGTACTTCACTTCGCCGGCGCTGTAGTGCGGGTGGTTCTCTTCGTAGTACGTGTAGGCCACCGGGTCCGGCAGGCTCAGGCCGGGGGTGTGCTTCACGTCGTGCAGTTGGTGCTCGACCGGCCGGGGCAGCCGCACGTCGGTGAGGTTCCGCATCGTGTGGCTCTGGAGGCCGGCGGGGCCGCCGTAGGGCAGGTGCGGCGGGCCGGGCAGGCCGATCGGGGTGCCGACGTTCGGAATCCCGTAGACCGGCATGTGGGCGGGCTGGCCGGGGCCGGGGTAGCCGTAGCCGGTTTCGGCGACAATCTGCGGGGCGGGCACGCCGATCGGGCCGGTGCCGGTGGTGGCGATGGGAATCGGCGGGGCGAACTCGCCCAGCTCGCCCTGGTAGCTGTAGTCGACCTGCTCGACGCCGCCCTCTTCACCCTCGAAGCTGACCGGGCTCACGCCGCTGCCGGGCAGCGGACGGCTGGGCATTTCGAGGTCGATGCCGCCCATCCGGAACACCGCCAGCAGCGTGCCGCGCTGTTCGGCCAGGGCGACCGGGTCCTGACCGGGATCGAGGCGGGTGGAGACGAGGGTTTCCACGCCGACGATCGCCAGGTCCTGGTACTCCGCGTCCGGCAGGTAGACGACCTTGGTGACGAAGTTGTTGCTGCGAACGTTGTCCAGATCCTCGGCGGTGACTTCGACCGGCACCGGAACGTGGGACAGGTAGGCGGCGGTTTCCGGCTGGGCCGGGAACAGTTGCAGGGTCGGGTAGAGCGTCAGGCCCGGACGACCGGGGATGTCGCTCAGCTTGAGCCGGTAGACGGCGGCCTGCGGGAAGTTATAGCGAGCCGGGGCGACGAGCTGGTCCTCGGCGTAGACGGCGCCGCTCTGCCAGCCGACCGTCATCCCCGGGGGGTTGAGGAAGCTGACCTGGGTGGTCGCCGGGGCGCCGGGCAGGCCGCCGGGGGCGCCGGGGCCGTAGCCCCCGCCCGGGCCGGCGAGGCCGGGCGGGCAGTTGGCGGGGCACTGGGCGGCGGTTTGCTGAATGGGGCCGGCCATCGGGGGCAGCACGCCCGGGCCGGGGCCGTCGATCATCGGGCCGGGATGCTGGAGCATGGCCGCGGGCGGGGCGACGTATTCCTTGCCCCGGTGGGGACCCGGGGTTCCGTCGACCGCGCAGCCCACGCAGACGACCACGCAGGTGGCCAATCCGAACAGGTAAAGTTTCATGGGAACCCCTCCGAGGGTTGAATGAGGACGGTGCGTCAGTGCCCGCCGACGGGTGAATGCGAAAAGTCTTCGAACGCGTCCCGGGACCTCCGGGAGCCCGGTCGGACCGGGGGGGTCGCGTGTCGTGTGTCCCCGCGGGCGGGCTTGCCCGGGGCGCGGCGGTCAGGGGGCGGGGGAGCGGTCGGCGGCGGACCGCCCGTGAAGGGCGTGCGTCCAAACCGTCTCGACCGATTCCACCGGCGCCCCGTAGACTGCCGACGCGACCCGTGCATCAGCGCGGACCGCACCGGAGGAATCGGACCGCCAGCGCCGCGATCTTCGGTCCGAGTGTCGCCATCCGCTAAAACGGTTCAGTCGGACCCCCGCCGCGAGGCCCCCCGCCCATGTTCACGCGACTCCTCGCCGCTTCGGTTCTCCTCTTATACGCACCGCTGGTCGGCGGGGCCCAGAATGCCGCGGGACCGAAGGATTCGCCCCCGAACCTGCCGGCCGAATTGGCCGCCGAAACGCCGGTCGATGCGGCGGCCGAAACGTCGGCGGAGACGCCGGTCGCCGCCCCCCGCCCGGACACCCGCCGCACCGCCGGCCGGATCCTCGACGAGGCCCGCGTGCGGCTGGGCGCCGTGCCGTCGCTGTCGGCGAACCTCCGGCAGACGGCGGTGGTCGGCGGGCATCGGTTCGACAGCGTCGGCCGCCTGCTGGTGGCCTCCGGCGGGCGGGTGCGGATCGAACTGAACCCCGCCCCGGAGCAGGCGGAGCTCGGCCCCTCCCTGTTGCAGGTCTGCGACGGGGCGGTGATGCACACGCAGTACGGCCTGGACGACCGCATCGCCGTGACCCGCCGCAATATCCGCACCGTCCGCGCCGAAGCCGCCGCCCGGGACAGCGGCGTGAGCCTGGCGGGGGATCTCGCCAGCGGGGGGCTGACCGGCACGCTGGCCTCCCTGCGGACGGCCATGCAGTGGGAGGAACCGCAGACCGAAACGATCGCGGACCGCCAGTACCTCGTGCTGAACGGCCGCTGGACCGAGGGCGTGCTGGCGGTGTTCGCGGAGCGGACCGCGGAAGCCAAGCTCCTGCCGGACCCGCCGCCGCCCACCGGCGTGACGGTTTACCTGGACGCCGAGACCCTGTTCCCGCACCGCATCCGCTACTGGTCGCAAATCGCGAGCGGCCCGCGGGCGCCGATGCTCACGCTGGACTTCTCCGACATTCGGGTGAACGTCCCGCTGCCGGACGACGCCTTCGCCTTCACCCTGCCCGACGACGTGGAGGTGGACGACCTGACGGAGCCGGCCGTCGTCCGCGCCCGCACCGCCGGCCTGCCGAAGCGTGTGCGCTCGCCCGAGGAGAACGAGAACGCCGGCGGGGCGGGCGACGAATGACCGCCCCCAGCTACGGCGGCGTCCCGGGCTCCGGCCTGCCGACGTTCGCCCCGCCGCGGCGGGAACGGTCCGGCCTGCTGCCCGGCTGGCTGACGAGCGTCGTGCTGCACGCCGCCCTGCTGGCGCTCGTCGCCACGCAACTGCGGAGCTGCGCGGGGTCGAACAGCGACGGCGAGGCGACCGACGGTTTTCGGGAGGTCGGGATCCGCCTGCGCGCGACCGAGGGAACGGAGGACGGCCCCAACGCCGCCTCCTCCCCCGCCCCGGCGACCGCCGCGACGGACGCCCCGCCGCAGCCGACCGCCGACCCGCTCTCCAACGCCGCGGCGTTCGACGCCCAGGAGGCGAACCGCAACACGGAGCCCACGAACGACGCCCCGCCGGCGCTCGGCCCCGGGGTCGGTTCGATGACCGGCCCGGCCGCCCAAAGCGGCGGGGCGTTGGACGCCCCCCTCGGCCCGGTCGCCGACCCCGGCAGTCTGGGCGGGGCCGCGAAGCGGGGGGCGACGGAGTTCTTCGGTCTGCGGGCGGAGGCGGAGACGTTCGTGTACGTGATCGATAGCAGCGGGAGCATGGATCCCGCCCACGAGTTCGCCATCGCCAAGCGGGAGGCCCTCGCCAGCCTCGCCACGCTCGGCCCGCGGCAGCGGTTCCAGATCCTGTTCTTCAACGACACGGTCAAGCCGATGTCGGAGCGGGCCCGGATGGAGGACGGCTTCTACTTCGCCACCGGCTTCAACAAGACCTTGGCCGGGCAGTTCGTCGGCTCGGTGGTCCCCGGCGGCGGGACGCAGCCGCTGGTGGCGCTGGAGGCGGCGCTCGCCCTGAAGCCGGACGCGATCTTCTTCCTCACCGACGGCAAGCGCGCCCTCTCCCCGCAGGACTTCAGCGCGCTGCGGCGGCTGAACAAGTCGAACACCCGCATCCACTGCGTGAACTTCGGCCGCGGCCGCGAACTGCGGAGCGGCCCGGTCGCGCAGCTCGCCGCCGAGCACAACGGCGGCTACGAGTACTGCGACGTGCGGGAGCTGCGATGAGCCGCGTCGCCGCCCTCGCCCTCGCCCTGCTGCCGCTCGCAACGGCCGCGGCCGAGGACGTGGTGACCCTCCGCACCGAAGACGGCGGGCGGCGGGACGCGGTGGGGGAGGTGATCGCCTACGACTCGCGGCTGCTCTCGCTGCGGGCGCCGACCGGGGCGCTGCTGGACTTTCCCGCCGCCGACGTGGTGAAGGTGACGACCCCGCGACTGCCGGGGCACCTCGCCGGGCTGCGGGCCTGGGCGGAGCGGGACGTGATCGCGACCCGGCAGAACCTCGCCGCCGCCCTCGAAGAGGAACCGCGGGAGTGGGTGCGGCGGGAGATCCTCGCGGCGCTGGTCACCGCGGACCTCGCCGCCGCGGACCGGCCGTCGGCGGGCGGACGGTTCCTCGCCCTGTTTCGCAGCGATCCGGCGGCGACCGACCGGCTGGGCCTGCTGCCGGTCCCCTGGGGCGACCGGCCGCCGCGGGGCGAAGAGCTCGCCGCGGCGAACCGCTGGGTCAACGGCCCGGACGAGGCGGAGCAGTTGCTGGGCGCCGGCGTGCTGGTCGGCTCCCCCTCCCGGCGGGCGGGGGCCGTGGAGACGTTGCAGCGGCTGAGTCGGTCGGGCTCGAACGAGATCGCGGAGCTGGCCCGGCTCCAGCGTTGGCGGGCGAAGGTGTTGGACGGCGAGGGAACCGCGGCGGAACTCGACGCCGCCCGCCGCCGGATCGACGACCTGCCGGAGCCGCTGCGGGCCGGGCCGACGTTCACGCTCGGCGTCGCGGCCGTCGCGGCGGGGCGAAACGACGAGGCGATCGCCGCGTTCCTCTGGACGCCGATCGCGGACCCGGTCGACCCGATCCGGGCGGCGGACGGGCTGCTGCGGGCGGGCGATCTGCTGCGGGCGGGCGATCCGCTGGCGGCGATCCGGCTGTGGCGGGAGTGCGTCGCCCGCTTCCCCTTCGCCGAGGCCGCCGAGGACGCCCGCCGCCGGCTGGACGAGCTCGGCGCCGCCCCGGACAAGCCCCTCGAACCGGCCGACGACGCATCGGGCGAGGCTGCGACTGCCGTTCCGGCGGCGGCGGACTCCCCCTAAACTCCCCCGCCCGCCCCCCAATCCCACCCCGCCGCGTCGTGCCCCGCAATCTCCCCCGCACGTGCGTCGCCGCGGTCGCGCTGACCTTCGCCCCCGTCGGGTTCGTCCCCGCAGGCTTCGCGCAGGAAGGAGGGGCGGCCCCCGCCGACGCCGCCGCCGGGATGCCGGACCTGCGCGAACTGTTGGAGGCCGGAGGGGTCGTCGGGCTGCTGATCCTCGCGCTGTCCGTGGCGATGGTGGCGTTGATCGTCCAGCAGATGCTCGCGGTGCGTCGCGGCCGGCTGCTGCCCCGGGGGTTGGCGGGCGAGGCTCACGGGCTGATCGCCCGCAAGCGGTTCAAGGAGGCGGCGGAGGTCGGCGCCCGCCGCGGGGGGCTGCTGGGCCGACTGGTGCACGCCGGAGCCGTCGAGGCGGACCGCGGCTACGAGGCGGCGGAGAAGGCGATGGAGGACGCCGCCGCCGAGGAGGCCGCCCGTCTGACCCGGCGGGCGGAGTACCTGTCCGTGATCGCCACCGTCGCCCCGATGCTGGGTCTGCTGGGGACCGTGTGGGGCATGATGCTGGCCTTCAACGAGTTCAGCACGAAGGCGAACCCGCAGGTGTCGGAGTTGGCGCCGGGCATCTTCAAAGCGCTGGTGACCACGCTGTTGGGGCTGGGCGTGGCGGTGCCGGCGGTGGCGTCGTTCGCCCTGCTGCGGAACAAGATCGACGAACTCGTCGCCGAGGCCGCCGGCGCCGCGGAGCACATCTTCAGCGAACTGCGGCGGAGCGCTCCGGCTCAGCCCGCCGCCGTTACGCCGAGGCCCCGCGCGGCCTCGGCGTTACAGACGCCTCCGCAGGCCCCCGCGGGGCCGGTCGCGCCGCTGGGGCGCCGGGGGGCGGGGCTGTGAAAACGCCCGAGCGCCGCCGTACGACGTTGCGGTTCAGCATGACGCCGCTGATCGACGTGACCTTCCTGCTGGTCACCTTCTTTCTGGCCGCCTCCCAGTTGGTGAAGATCGACGCCGGGGAGAGGGTCGACCTGCCGAGCGCCACGCTCGCCGCCGCCGCCGAGGCGGCGACGCCGAACCGCGTGACCGTGACGGTCGCAGCCGACGGCACGCTGCGGGTGGCCGGGCAGGTGCGGGACCGGGCGTTCGTGGCGGCGCTGTTCGCCGAGGCCGGGACCAAGCCGGACCCGGAGGTCCGTCTGCGGTGCGACCGGGCGGCGCCGTTCTCGGAGGTCGAACCCCTGCTGGTCGCCTGTGCGGAGGCCGGCGTGCGGGACGTGAAGTTCGCCGTGCTGCAACGCGACGGCGGCGGGGGGGACCGATGAAGCTCCCCAAGCGGCACGACGACGCGGAGGCCCGGCGTGAGCAGGCGCTCACGCCGATGATCGACCTGGTGTTCCTCCTGCTGACGTTCTGGATCTGCGCCAGCGTGGGCCGGGTGAGCGAGCAGGTGCTCGCCACGGAACTGAGCGGCACGGCGATCGAATTGGCCGCCCCGACCGACGAACCGCCCCCGCCGCTGGGCGAGTTGTGGGTGCGGCTGGACCGGGCCGGCAACCTGACGACCGTCACCGTCAACGACCGCACCTACCCGGGCCTGGAAGCGTTGGAGGAAGCGTTCCAGGGCCTCGCGGCGGCCGACGCGGCGGGCGAGTTGCCGGTGATCCTCGACGTCGGCGGCGCCGTCCCCGCCGGCGATGTGGTCCGCGTCTACGACGCAGCCAGAGCGGCGGGATTCGAGCAGGTCAGCTTCGCCGCGGACGCGCCGCAGGCTGGAAACTGAGCCCCGACCGTCAGGGAGGGGCCGTTCTGAGGCGCGCGAGCGATTCGTTCACCGACCGAACCGTTCGGCGACGTGCGAACGGCCCCTCCCTGACGGTCGGGGCTCGGGCAGGTTCTCCCAATCGCCGCACCGGCGTTGCCGAACGGGGCGGTTGCTGGGACCATCCCCGCCCCGATGCTCGCCCAGTCGCCCGCCGCCGATCTTGTCGTCCCGGCGGCCCCCGCCGCTCCGGCCGAGGCCGTGGAGCCGGTGACGCTCGCGGGGTGGCTGGCCGAGAGCGTGGGGCTGGACGGGTTCTGGGCGCTGGCGGTCGCGGCGGCGGTGCACGCCTTCGTGCTGCTCAACCTGTTCGGCGCCCTGCCGGCGGCGTTCATCTGGCTGGAGCGCAAGGAGAGCGGCCGCATGCAGGACCGGCAGGGGCCGACGCGGGTCGGCGGGCGGTTCGGCTGGTTGCAGGCGCTGGCGGACGGGCTGAAGCTCATTCAGAAGGAGGACCTCGTCCCCGACGCCGCCGACAAGTGGCTGTTCCGGGCGAGCCTGTACGTGCCGGCGATCAGCGTGCTGCTGGCCTTCACCCTGCTGCCGTTCAACGCCCGCTGGGTCGCCGTGGCGAGCGACGTGGGGTTGTTCCTGATCCTGGCGGTGCTGAGCTTGGAAGTCGTCGGCGTGGTGCTGGGCGGGTACACCAGTGGGTCGAAGTGGAGCCTGCTGGGGGGGATGCGGGAGGCGGCCCAGATGGTCAGCTACGAGATCCCGCTGGCCCTGACGGCGCTGGTCCCGGTGGTCGCGGCGGGGTCCCTGTCGATGGGCGAGATCGGGCTGTTTCAGGCGGGGTGGCTGTTCCCGAACTGGCTGGTCTTCGCCAATCCGTTCTGTGCGGTGGCGTTCGTGTGCTACTTCGTCGTCGCCGTGGCGGAGTGCAAACGGGCCCCGTTCGACCTCGCCGAGGCCGAGAGCGAACTGGTCGCCGGGTATTTCACGGAGTACGCCAGCTTCCGCTGGAGCATGTTCATGCTGGCCGAGTACGCGAGCATGTTCGTGGTCAGCCTGATCGCCTCGCTGCTGTTCCTGGGCGCGTGGTGGACCGGGATCGCCCCGCTGGACGCCGCCCTGATGGGGTTGAACGACTGGCGGCCGGACGTGGGCGTGGAGGGCTTCAGCGTCGGCGGGTATCTGGCGAACGTGCTGTTCGCGGGGGTGGTCTGCCTGAAGGCCTCGCTGCTGGTGGCCGTGCAGATCTGGGTGCGGTGGAGCCTGCCGCGGTTGCGGATTGATCAGGTGATGAGCGCCTGCCTGAAGTACCTCACTCCGATCGCCTGCGTGCTGCTGCTCGGGGCGACGCTGTGGCCGCTCGGGATGTTGGCGATCGTGGGCCGACCGACGGCGTTCGGCGCGACGTCCTTCTCGACGCCCCCCGGTTCGCCGTCGCCGTTAGGCGGCGCGTCCGCAATGATCGCGCCGCCTAACGGCGACGGCGAACCAGGGGAGGCGTTCCCATGACCGGAGCCGACGTACTGTTCGGCGTCTTTGCGGCGCTGGCCTGCGGGGGAGCGATCGGGGTGGCGGCGTGCCGCAGCGTCGCCCGGATGGCGTTTGCGCTGGTGGTCTGCCTGAGCGCGGTCGCAGGGTTGTTCTTCCTGTTGAACGCCCCGCTGGTCGGGGCGACGCAGCTCATTGTGTACGTCGGCGGGACCGTCGTGCTGCTGATCTTCGGGGTGATGCTGACCGACGCCGGCGTCGGCCGGCGGATGAAGATCGGGCTGCTGGAAACGATCTTCACCACCCTCGTCGCCGCGGGGCTGCTGGCGGCGCTGGGCTGGACGGCGGTGGGGCTGGGCCGGGCGATTCCGGGGCCGCCGACGTTCGCCGAGGACCGCACGGAGGTCGCCGCCGCCACGCCGGACACGCTGCGGCCGGTCGGGCTGAAGTTCCTCGGCTTCGGCGGGGCCTCGCGGACCGGGTTCCTGCTGCCGTTCGAGATCATCAGCGTGCACCTGTTGGTCGTGCTGATCGGGGCGGCGTACCTCGCCCGCGCCAAACGGCGGGTCGATCCGGAGGCGGACGCGACCCGCGACACCGCCAGCGACGTCTCGGGAGCGAATCCATGACCGGCTACCTGATCGTCTCCGCCGTGCTGCTGACCTGCGGGGTCGTGTGCATGGCGACGAAGCGCAACGCCGTCGGCGTGCTGATGGGCGTGGAACTGGCCCTGAACGCGGCGAGCGTGAACTTCGTCGCCGCCGCGGAGTTCGGTCCGCCGGCTGCCCCGGTGCAATCCGTCGCCGGGGACGCGCTGGGCATCGGCCTGGACGGGCAGATCGCGGCACTGTTCGTGATCGTGCTCGCCGCCGCGGAGGCCGCGGTGGCGCTGGCGATCGTGCTGGCCTTCTTCAATCAACACGGCACCGCCGACGTCGACGCCGCCTCGGAGCTACGGGGATGAGCGTCGCCCAACTCCTCGTCGCCGCGACCTTCGTGCCGCTGATCGGAGCCGTCGCCGGGCTGACGGCCCGCTGGTGGCGGCCGTCGCGGGACGACCGGGCGGCGGGGTTCGTCGCCTGTGCGAGCCTGTTCGCGTCGGTCGGCCTGTCCGTCGCCGCGGCGGCGCTGTGGGACGGGCCGGAGCCGGTCGAGGGGACGTGGTACGAGATCCTCTCGCTGCCGGGCGTGACCCTGGAACTGGGGCACCTGATCGACAGCCTCACGCTGACGATGTTCTGCATCGTCAGCCTGGTGGCGAGCTGCGTGTGCGTGTTCGCCCTCGGCTATCTCAGCGACGAACTCACGGAGGAGCACCGCGACTATCACCTCGCGCACGTCCTCGAACAGGAACTCGTCCGGCCCGGGCGGTTCCACCTGTTCTTCGGGTATCTGTGCCTGTTCGTCACGGCGATGCTGCTACTGGTGATCGGCGGGAACCTGTTCCACGTGTTCGTGGGGTGGGAGCTGGTCGGGGCGTGCAGCTATCTGCTGATCGGCTTCTATTACGAACGGCCCTACGCCAGCGCCGCGGCGACAAAGGCGTTCGTGGTGAACCGCATCGGCGACGCGGGCTTTCTGATCGGACTGGCGGCCCTGCTGGCGGCGAACGGGGACGTGCGGTTCCTCAGCCTGTTCGAGGCGGCGGGCGCCGGGGAACTCAGCCGGACGGCGCTGCTGGTCGGCGGGTTTGGGGTGCTGGCGGGCTGCGTGGGCAAGAGCGCCCAGTTCCCGCTGCAGGTCTGGTTGCCGGACGCGATGGCGGGGCCGACGCCGGTCTCGGCGCTGGTGCACTCCGCGACGATGGTCGCCGGCGGCGTGTACCTCGTCGGCCGGATGACCCCGGCGCTGCCGCCGGAGGTGTTGCTGACGGTCGCCTACCTCGGCTGCGTCACGCTGGTCGTCGGGGCCGTGCCGGCGCTGTTTCAGACGGACATCAAGGGGATTCTGGCGTACAGCAGCATCTCCCAGCTGGGTTACATGATGCTGGCGCTGGGCGTGACCGGCTGGGGGGCGGGGCTCTTCCACCTCGTCACGCACGCCTTCTTCAAGAGCCTGATGTTCCTCTGCGCCGGCAGCGTGATCGTCGCGTGCCACCACGAGCAGGACGTGAGGAAGCTCGGCGGCCTGATGCGAAAAATGCCGGTCACCGCCGGGGCGATGCTGGTGGGGGTGATCGCGATCAGCGGGCTGGCGATCCCCGGGGTGAGCGTCTTCGGCGAAGCGCTGAGCTTCAGCGGGTTCCATTCGAAGGACGCGATCCTGAGCCACGCCCTCGCCTTCACGGAGGCGAACGCCGGGCACGCGGCGCTGTTCTGGGTCCCGCTGGTCACGGCGGGGCTGACGGCGCTGTACATGGTGCGGCTGTGGGGGCTGACCTTCGCCGGGGCGCCGGGCTCGGCGACGAAGGGGGCGCACGAAAGCCCGGCGGTGATGCTGGCGCCGATCGTCGTGCTGGCCGGGCTGGCGGCGTTCTGTGCGGTCGGCGGCGACGGCGGGCCGCTGTACGGGTTCCTGACCCGCACGGCGCCGGAGCCGGGCGCCTTCGAACTGTTCGTTTCCCCGAGCGAAGCGGCCGTCGACGAGGCCCACCACCACGCGGAGGTCATGGGTCTGATCGCCGCGGGGCTGGGCGCCGCCGCCGGGCTGGCGCTGTTCGGGCCGTGGCGGCGGGCGCCGGGGCAGGCTCGGGCCGAGGGGCTGAAGGACGCCGCCGTCGTCCGCTGGCTGCGGAGGGGCTGGGGGTTCGACGCCGTCTACCGGGCGCTGGCCGTGCGGCCGACGTTGATGCTGGGCGAGGCGACGGCCCTGACGGACCGGGCGGCGATCGACGGCTTGGTCGACGGAGCCGCGGGGCTGACGGGCGTCGTGGCCCGGATCGAGCGGGCCGTGGACGAACGGGTGGTCGACGGCCTGGTGCGGGGCGTGGGCCGCACCGCCCGCGGCTTCGGTCGGCTGTTCGGGGCGGTGCAGAGCGGCGGACTGCGGCAGTACGTCGCGGCGCTGGCGGCCTGTGCTGTGGGACTGGCGGTTCTCGCCGTGGTCCTGCTGGCCGGATGAGGTCGTTCCCGTCACACTCCGACCCCCTAACGCCGAGGCCCCGCGGGGCCTCGGCGTTATCACGCATCTAGGATTTTGATGGACCCCGCCGCCCTGCTGTCGCTGATCGTGTTCCTCCCCGCCGTGGGGGCGATCGCGACGGCGTGCGCCCCGGCGGGGCTCGCCCGGCTGGTCGGCGTGAGCACGGTCGCGGCGACCTTCCTGCTGACCACCGTCGCCCTACTACCGGCCTATTTCGAGGCGACGCCGGACGACTACGGCATGCGGCTGGTCACGGACGCTGAGTGGGTGCCCTCTTTTAACATCCGCTACGCGCTCGGCGTGGACGGCATCAGCCTGCCGCTGGTGGTCCTCACCGGGCTGGTGTTCCTGCTGGCGGCGGGGGCGTCGTGGCGGATTGAGGAGAAGCCGCGGGCCTACTGGAGCCTGTTCCTGTTGCTCGAAACGGGCGTGCTGGGCACGTTTCTGGCGCTGGACCTGTTCCTGTTCTACGTGCTGTTCGAGGTGATGCTGCTGCCCATGTATTTCCTGATCGGCGTGTGGGGCGGGCCGAACCGGGCGTACGCGGCGATCAAGTTCTTCCTCTATACGCTGGCCGGCTCGCTGCTGCTGCTGGTCGCCCTGCTGATGCTCTACGCCGCCGGGGGGAGCGGGGCGGCGGCAAGCACGTTCGACATGCGAACGCTGTCCGACGTCGCCCGCGGCGCCGGGACGGGCGAGTACGCCGGGGTGACGATCGACCACGGCACGCAGACGCTCGCCTTCTGGCTGATGCTGGGCTGTTTCCTCATCAAGCTGCCCGCGGTGCCGTTCCACACCTGGCTGCCGGACGCCCACGTCGAGGCGCCCACGCCGATCTCCATGATCCTCGCCGGCGTGCTGCTGAAGGTCGGCGGGTACGGCATCCTGCGGCTGGCCTATCCGCTCGCCCCGCTGGGGGCGGCCGAGGCGGCGGAGACCGTGTGCGCCCTTGGGGCGATCAGCGTGATCTACGGGGCCTTGGCGGCGATGGCCCAGACGGACTTCAAACGGCTGGTGGCCTACTCCTCCGTCAGCCATATGGGCTACGTCCTGCTGGGTCTGGGCGCCTGGACGCTGGCCGAACCGGACTTCTGGCGGATGGGCTTCTCCGGGGCGATCTTCCAGATGGTCGGCCACGGGATCACCAGCACGGGGATGTTCTTTGCGGTCGGCGTGCTGTACGACCGCGTGCATCACCGGGAGCTGAACCGCTTCGGGGGCCTGCTGCGACGCATGCCGCTCTACGCGGCGCTGGGGCTGGGGATGAGCTTCGCCGCCCTCGGCCTGCCGGGGCTGTGCGGGTTCGTGGGGGAAGCCGTCACCGTGTTCGCCGCCTGGCCGGCGACCTGGTGGGCGGCCGCGGCGGGGGCGTTCGGCATTATCCTCACGGCCGGCTACATGCTGCGGATGGTTCAGCGGGTGTTCCTCGGGGCGGAGTACGTCGGCCCGCTGCGGGAGAACCTCGTGCCCATGTCCGGCCGGGAGACCTCGATCTTCGCCGTGCTGATGCTGCTTGCCGTGGCGCTGGGGGTCTATCCGCGGCCGGTGTTCGACGTGGCGGAGCCGGCGGTGGATCGGTTGGTCATGACCCTCGGCGACGCCGTCGAGGCGGAGCAAATTCGGACCGATCCCGAATCGACCCTCGCCGCCGTTCCCGCTGAGGCCGCAGTACCTGCTGAGGACGCCGAGCCCGCGGAGGCGGAATGACGCCCGCCGCGATCCCGCTTCTCGCGGAGTTGCCGCACAACCCGCACGCGATCGACGTGGCCCGCGACTGGGATCACGTGATCGGCGACGTGGTCGGCAGTCTGCCGGCCTTCGCGGCGGAACTGACGGTCTGCGCGGTGATCGTCGCGATCCTGCTCAGCCGGTTGTTCGGCTTGGCGAAGTGGCTGCCGGCCAGCACGGTGGCGTTCGTCGGGTCGGCGATCGCCACGGCGGTCGCCTGTTTGCAGTGGGGAGCCGCGTTCGAGTCCGCCGACGACGGCTGGGCCGGACTGGTGCGGAACGATTCGCTGACGGTCTTCGTCCGCGTGCTGGTGCTGTTGGGCTGGAACCTGACGGTGACCCTCACCGTGCTGACCGGCGTGCCGCGGCCCTCCGCCGACCCGGGGGATGACGACGGGCCGGACTTCCACCTGCCCCTCGCTGCCGTCGCCCTGGGCAGCATGCTGATGGGGCAGGCGAACCACCTGCTCATGCTGTTTCTCGCCGTGGAGATGGCCAGCGTGCCGGCCTACGTGCTGGTCGGTTTCCGCAAGGGCAGCCGCGAGGCGGGGGAGGCGGCGCTGAAGTACCTCGTGTTCGGGGCCGGTGCCGCCGCGGTGATGATGTACGGCGCCAGCCTGCTCGCCGGGGCGACCGGCACGCTGTCGTTCCCGGTGCTGGGTGAACGGCTGGCGCTGGTCCGGCTGGACGGCCTCGGCTGGGAGGAACCGGGCGTGGGCGGGGCGGCGATCGCCGGGGTCGTGTTCGTGCTGTGCGGGCTGGCCTTCAAGCTGAGTCTCGTCCCCTTCCACTTTTGGAGCCCGGACGCCTTTCAGGGGGCGCTGGCAGAGGTCAGCGGGTTCCTCTCCGTCGCCCCGAAGATCGGCGCCTTCGCCCTGCTCGTGCGGTTCGGGCTGAGCCTGAACGGGGACTACGGCGAGACCGGCGACACTTTGCTGACCGGCCTCGGAATGGCCTGTGCCGCGGGGGCGGCGGTCTCGATGACGTTCGGCAACCTCGCCGCGTTCGCCCAGAAGGACCTCGGCCGACTGCTGGCCTACAGCACCGTGGCCCAATCCGGCACCGTGCTGCTGGGCGTGGCGGCCTGCTTCCTGGGCGTGGGCCGGGGCGAACCGGACCTCGCCGCCGCGGGACTGGCCGGGACGCTGCTCTATCTGATCGCGTATCTGTTCCTGAACCTCGGGGCGTTCGCGGCGGTGGCGATTTTTCGGAACCGCACCCTGCGGACGGACGTCGCCTCGCTGGCCGGGCTGGGAGCGAAGATGCCCTGGATCGCGGGCTGTTTCGCGGTGAGCCTCGTCGGGCTGGTCGGGCTGCCGCCGACGGCCGGGTTCGTCGGCAAGTTGGCGGTGTTCGCGGCGACGCTGTCGGACCGCGAGGGTTCCCCGCTGCTGTTCCTCTGCGGCGGAATCGCCGCGGCGAACACCGTGGCCAGCCTGTTCTATTACTTCCGCCCGATCCGCAGCCTGTACCTTGACGCGGCCCCGGCCGAGCGGCCCGGCCACCGCGTCGCGGTCCAACCGCCGGCGAGCGGGTCGGAGCGGGCCTACCTCGTCCTGCTGGCCGCCCCGACGGTGGGCATCCTCCTGCTGTTCGGCCGCCTCGGCGCCCTGTGTGAAGCGATCGCGGAGGCGACGCTGCGATGAGCCGGCCGAACCCCGCGCCGGTCCCGCCGCCGCTCCCCCTGATCGACACCCACACCCACCTGCAGGAGGACGGGTACGTCGGCGATCTGGCGGAGACGATCGCCCGGGCCGCCGACGCGGGGGTCGGGACGCTGTTCGTCGTTGGCATCGACCGGGCCACCAGCGAGGCCGCGGTGAGCCTCGCCGAGCAACACGACGCCCTGTTCGCCGTCGTCGGCGTGCAGCCGAACTACGTGCACCAGACCGCCCCGGACGACCGGGACCGCATCACCGAACTGGCCGCTCACCCCCGCGTCGTGGCGGTCGGGGAGACGGGGCTGGATCACTACTGGGACTACGCCCCTCACGATTTGCAGGAGGAGTGGTTCCGCTGGCACCTCGGGCTGTCGGTTGCCTATGGCAAGCCGTTCGTCGTGCACTGCCGCGAGGCGGAGGCGGACACCGTCCGGGTCATGCGCGAGTTCGCCGAACTGCCCGGTTCCAGGGACGAGGGGGCCGCCGGCGCCGAGGGGCTCCCGCCGGGGGTCATGCACTCCTTCGCCGGCGACGCGGAGACGGCCCGGCGGTGCCTGGATCTCGGCCTGCATCTGTCGTTCAGCGGGATGGTTACCTACAAGAAAAACAAGGCCCTGCTGGCCGTCGCCGCGGACTGCCCCGCCGACCGTCTGCTGGTCGAAACGGACTGCCCCTACCTCGTCCCCACCCCCCGGCGGGGCAAGGTGAAGCGCAACGAACCGGCGTACGTGGCCTACACGCTGTCGGCGATCGCCGAGGCCCGCGGCCTCCCCGCGGCGGAACTGGCGGAGACGACCACCGCCAACGCCCGCCGGCTGTTCGGGTTGGACGACGCCCCCTCACGCTGAGGTCCGTCTCGACCGCTTGCGGTTTCGCAGGGCCCGAACGAGTCGGCGCCCGCGAAACCGCAAGCGACGCCTGGGACGGAGAAGGACGCAGAGGGAACGAACCGCCCTCGCCGCCGCTTCGCCCTTGCCAGTTCGGCCCTCCGTATGCGAAGCATCAGAGTGCCCGGTTCGCTGTCTCCGGGTCGCTTCCCTTCCCCGCGGCACGGACGCCGTCGATTATGCCCGCCCCCGGTTCCTCCGCCGTCGGTTCCCCTGCCGCACGGCCCGTCCGCGCCCAACCCACCCATTTCCCCGTGAAGCTGGCCGACACCGTCCGCAACCTCGGCCGCCCGCGGGTGCTGGTGGTCGGGGACGTGATTCTCGACCGCTACATCTGGGGCGAGGCGGAGCGGGTCTCCCAGGAGGCCCCCGTCATTCTGCTGCGGGAATCCAAGCGTGAAGTACGGCTGGGCGGGGCGGCGAACGTCGCCAACATGCTCGCCGGGCTGGGCGCTCAGCCGGTGGTCGCCGGGGTGATCGGCGACGACGCCGACGGCCGGGCCTGCCGGGGCGAACTGGAAGCCGCCGGCGTGGCGACCGGCGGATTGATCGCCGACCACGGCCGGCCGACCACCGTCAAGGAGCGGTTCCTCGGCCGGGCGCACCACCGGCATCCGCACCAGATGCTGCGGGTGGACCGCGAGGTCCGCGACGCCCTCAGCCCGCAGGTCGAAGACGCCCTGCTGAAGCGGATCGAACAACTGCTCCCCACCGTCGCCGCGGTGCTGCTGAGCGACTACGGCAAGGGCGTGCTGACCCCGCGGGTCTGCGAGGGCGTGATCGCCGCCGCGAAGCAGGCCGGATTGCCGGTGCTGGCCGACCCGCCGGGCAACGGGGACTGCTCCCGCTTCCGCGGGGCGACCGCCGTCACTCCCAACCGGACCGAAACCGGCCGGGCCGTCGGCAAGCAGATCGAAACGGTCGCCGACGCCGAGGCCGCCGGGAAGAAGCTCGTCGCGGAACTCGACCTGGAGCACTGCTTCGTCACGATCGACAGCGACGGCATCGTGCTGGCGAAGCGGGACGAAGCGGGCGAGTTGACGACCAGTTGCCACCCGACCCGCCGCCGGGGCGTCGCGGACATCACCGGGGCCGGCGACGTGGTGCTGGCCGTGATCGGCCTCGCCGCCGCCGAAGGGCTCTCCCCCGAGGATCAGGCCCGACTGGCGAACGTCGCCGGCGGGATCGAAGTTGAAAAGGTGGGTTGCGCCCCCGTCACGCGGGACGAGATCGTCGCCGACCTGCTCTCCGGCGGCCGCGGCGGCGCCGGGCGGATCGTGGAAGACGTGGACGCCCTCGCCGACCTGCTGAGCCGGCGTCAGTCCTCCGGGCAGACAGTCGTGTTCACCAACGGCTGTTTCGACCTGCTCCACGCGGGGCACGTCGCCTCGCTGGAGGAGGCCAGCGCCCAGGGGGACGTACTGGTGGTCGCGGTGAATACGGATTCCTCCGTCCGCGGCCTCGGCAAGGGTTCCGACCGGCCGCTGGTGCCGGAGGAACAGCGAATCGCGATGCTCGCCGCGTTGCGGTCCGTCGATTACGTCGTGCCGATGCCGGACGCCACCCCGCACCGCCTGCTCCGCATCCTGCGGCCGGACGTGCTGGTGAAGGGCGGGACCTACTCCGTCGACGAAATCGTCGGGCGGGAGGTGGTCGAAGACTACGGCGGCTCCGTCCGCCCGCTGGGCGTGCTGGAAGGCTGGAGCACCACCCAGATCGTCGAGCGCATCCGTAGCGGCAAAACCCCCAGCGCCCCGGGCGCCGAGACGGCAGGCGACAAGGCCGCGAACGATCATGCGGCGGACGGCAAATCGTCCGCCGACTCGAACGGCGACACCGTGTTGATGCGGAGGGCGGCATGATCGCCCGCGGCCCCCTGCAACCGAAAAACGTTCACACGCTCGCCGCGTTCCTGCCGAACTGGGTGGGCGACGCCGTGATGGCGACCCCCGCCCTGCGGGCCTTGCGCGCCCGCTTCGCCGACGCCCGCGTCGTCGCCGTCTGCCGGCCCCCGGTGGGCGACGTGCTGGCCGGGACGGGGTTGGCGGACGAGATCGTCGCCCTGCCGAAGGCCAAGCGGGCGGCGTGGCGGGCCTCCCGCTCGCTGCGGCGGAACCGGGCCGATCTGGCGGTGCTGTTCCCCAACTCGCTGCGGTCCGCGGCGATCGCCCGGGTGGCCGGGGCCCGGCGGACGCTGGGCTTCGACCGCGACGGCCGCCGCTGGCTGCTGACCGACCCGGTGGCGATGGGCGACCGCTCCACGCCCTCGCCCACGCTGCTCTCCTACAACAAGCTCGCCAAGGCCGCCGGCTGTGACGACCCCGGCACTCGCACCGAACTCGCCGTCCAACCGGCCGACGAGGCGGCGTTCGCGGCGGTGCTCCACGACTACCCGGTGTTGCGCGACGGATTCGTCGCCCTGAACCCCGGCGGCGCCTTCGGAGCGGCGAAGCACTGGCCGACGGCCCACTTCGCCGACCTGGCCCGCCGCATCGCCGCCACGCAGGGCCGGGCTGTGCTGGCGCTGTGCGGGCCGAGCGAACGCCCGATCGCCGCGGAGATCGCCGCCCTCGCCGACGACCCGCGGGTGGTCAGCGTTGGGGTCTCCGCGGAAGGCGACCGCAAGCTCTCGATCGGGCTGACCAAGGCCGCCGTGCGGGCCGCCGACCTGCTGGTGACGACCGACAGCGGCCCCCGGCACTTCGCCGGCCCGCTGGGCACGCCGGCCGTCACCCTGTTTGGCCCCACGCACATCGCCTGGAGCGAGACGTTCCACCCGAACGCCACGCACCTCCAGTTGCCCGTGGACTGCGGCCCCTGCCAGCAGCGGACCTGTCCGCTGGGGCACCACAAGTGCATGCAGGAACTCTCGCCGGACCGCGTCTTCGCCGCGGTGCGGGAGGCCCTGTCGGCCGGCTCGACGACGGCGTCGGCGGCCCCGCCGCTCGCCCGCCGCGCCGCCTGACGACCACTCACCACCAACCCGACGCGTCAGCGAGGGCGTTAGCCGAACGGTTTCCGGCGGCCTCGCGGACGCGTCGGGTGGGTGGAAGACCGCCTCATTTCGCTCCGCTGCGGACCTCCGTGAAGATCGCGTTGACCATCGAGAAGGTCGGCTCCGGGTTCGGCGGGGCGGAGAGCACCGTGGCGATGTTCGCCCGGGTGATGCACGACGCGGGACACGAGGTCGCCATCTTCGCCCGCAAGGCCGGCGGGCTCGATCTGCCGCCGGGCGTGCGGGTCGAACTGCTGTCGCTCGGCCCGCTGGGCCGGGTGCGCTGGTTGCGGGCGGTCCGCTTCGCACAGGCCGCCGCGGCCGCGGTGCGGGCCGGGGACTTCGATCTGACGATCGGCTTTAACAAGACCTACGCCCAAGACGTGTTGATCGCCGTCGCCGGCGCCCACCCCGGCACGCTGGAGTACAACCGGGCCCGGTTCCGCTCCCCGCTGCGGCGGGCGTGGTGGAGCCTCGGCAAGCGGCTCAACCCCACGCAGATCGGCTACCGCTGGATCGACCGGCAGGCCTTCGGCGGGAACCGGCCGGGCGAGCCGGGGGGTGAGGTCGGGCCGTTCGTGATCGCCCCCAGCGCGATGGTCGCGGAACACTTTCGCCGGTTCCATGGCGTGCCGGCCGACCGCATCGCCGTGGTGCCCAACGGCATCCGCCTGCCGGACGAACCGCCCACGCCCGCCGAGACGGCGGAGCGTCGCGCCCGCTTCCGCCAGCGAGCAAAGCTGGCGGAGAGCGACGTCGCCGCCCTGTTCATCGCCTGGAACTATGCGTTGAAGGGACTCGAACCGCTGTTGCAGGCGTTCGCCCAGCTGGCCCCGTCCCGGCCGACGGCGGCCCTGGTCGTCTGCGGCAGTCCGAAGACGGGGTGCTACGAAGCGATCGCCGAACGGCTGGGCATTGCCGACCGGGTCCGCTGGATCGGGCCGGTCTCCGACCCGCGGGACGCCTACGCCGGCTGCGAGCTGCTGGCGTTTCCCACGTTCTACGACCCCGGGGCGTTGGTCGTCGCCGAGGCGCAGGTCGCCGGGCTGCCGGTCGTCACCACCCGCCAGAACGGCGCCGGCGAGTTGCTGACGGAGGGCGTGGACGGCTTCGTGATCGACTCCCCCTGGGCGACGGAGGCCCTCGCCGACCGCATCGCCCGGCTGATCGACGGCCCCGACCTGCGGCGCCGCATGAGCGAGGCCGCCGCCGCCGATGCCCAGCGGCACGACCTCAAGCGGCGGTTGCAGGAAACGCTCGCCGCCCTGCCGCGGCCCGACGGCGAACCGCGCGCCGGCGACGCGGAGTCGAACCGGAGGGCGGCATGACGCCCGCCGACGCCCCGACCGCCACCACGCCGGCCCCGCAAACGATCGTCACCGAGCGCTGGGACGACGGCCGGCTGACGGTCAACGTCGCCTTCGCCGACTGGCTGCGGGAACAGAACCTGACGACCTGCGCCGCGTTCGATCGGCTGGAGCCGACGGAGGTCGCCCGGCACGTTAAACAGCGGGTGACGGCCCGGTTCGAGTTCGACGCGACTGTCGGCGATCCGGTCGGCGGGCGGGCGTTCTACATCAAACGGCACGGCCGGGACCCGCTCTCGGAGTACGTCAAACCCCTGTTCCGCCTGACGAAGCCGGTGCTGGGCGCCCGGCCTGAGTGGGACGCGATGCTGCGGTTCCATGAAGTCGGCCTGCCCACGATGACGCCCGTCGCGTTCGGCGAGACCGGCCCGGTCGGCAACCGGCGGTCGTTCGTGATGACCGAGTCGCTGGAGGACCGCGAACGGGTCGACCACTGGCTCGCCGACCGCCGCGACGACCGCACCCCGGAAACGACGATCCAACGACGGGCGCTGGTCGCCGAGGTGGCCCGCCTCGCCCGCCGCCTGCACGACGCGGGGATGCACCACCAGGACCTCTACCTCTGCCACTGGCTCCTGCCGGCGAAAGTGACGCGGGGGGCCGGGGCGCCGGGCGTGCCGTCGATCATCGACCTCGGCCGCGTGCGTTGCCACGCGACGCTGCCGGACCGCTGGCGGATCAAGGATCTCGCCCAGATCTACTACAGCGCCGGAGGCGTCCCCCGCAGCGATCAGGTGCGGTTCCTGCGCGCCTACCTCGGCCGCCCGCTGGCGGCGGAGGACCGGGACCTCGTGCGACGCGTGCGGAAGAAGGCGCGGGCGATCGGCCGCCACACACGGCGGAACGATTTGTAGTGCCGGCCGTTCGTGCTCCCCTCGCTCCCTTTTTGGGGGAGAGGGGCTGGGGGTGAGAGGGGCTGTGACTCACGAACCTCTTTCACCGGCCGCCCGCTCTCCCGTCGGCAGGGTGGCTACTGCATGAGCCAGGGCGTGCAAACCGTTCGCTCACCCTCACCCCCGGCCCCTCTCCCTCGAGGGAGAGGGGGGAAAACATCGGCCGGCCGGCGGCGTGAAGCTCGGGGCGGCTTCTGCCAGACTCCGACGCATGGAGTACGCCCTCGCCGCCGGTCTGTCGTATCTCTCCGGCAGCGTGCCCTGGGCGCTGCTGATCGTGCGGTGGGTCGCCGGGGTGGACCTGCGGACGGTCGGCAGCGGGAACCCCGGGGCGACGAACGCCGCCCGGGTCGTCGGCAAGCGGTGGGGGGCCTTCATCCTCCTGCTGGACGCCCTGAAGGGGGCCGTACCGGCGCTGATTCTCCCCCGACTACTGACCGGCGAGGCGTTGACGGACGGCGGCGAGGCGTGGCGGCGGTTGGCGGTGGTCTGCGGGGCGGCGGCGGTGCTGGGGCACGTCTTCCCGGTCTGGCTGAAGTTCCGGGGCGGCAAGGGCGTGGCGACCGGGCTGGGCGTCGCCGCGGCGCTGCACTGGCCGGGGCTGCTGGTCGGGGCGGCGTCGTTTCTGCTGGTCGTGAAGACGACCCGACTGGTGGCGCTGGCCTCGACCGTGGCGGCGTGGGCCTTCGCGATCACGTGCGGCGTCGATTGCCTGCTGGTGCGGCCGGACCATTTCGCCCCGGCCCGCTGGCATCTCGCCGGGTTCGCCCTGCTGACGGCCGTCCTCATCACCGCCCGACACGCCGGCAACTTCGCCCGGATGCTGCGGGGCGAGGAGAACCGCTGGGGCGGTCAGGACCTCAAGCCGGCCGACTCTCTCAAACCGGCTGCGACTCCGGGGAGCGCGCCGCCTGCCGGCGACGGCGAAGCGGGGACGATCGAGGCGGCAGCGGCGGCTGAGGGACACGCCCCGCCCGCTCCGCGGTCGCCGCGGTGAGGCCCGGGCGGTAGAGCAGGTCCGCCAGCCCGCCGTACCACGGACCCCAGGCGGGTTCGTTCAGCCTCTCCGCGACGCGGTCCGCGAAGGCGTGCAGGGACTCGGCCGGGGCGCGCGTCAGGCCGCGACGGGCCAGGCGGCGGTCGGCCCGGCGGAGCAGCGTGCGCACCCGACGTCGTGCGGGGTCTTCGGTGCGTCGAACCAGCAGCGCCCGCCGCACCCGCCAGACGGCCAGACCGGCGATCGTCAGCGCCAACAGCAATCCCGGTCCCGTCGCCAGCCAGCCGCCGAGGGCGCCCAGCAGCCAGTTCCAGCCGCGTTCCGTCCAAAGCTGCCGCCACCGCACCAACGCCGCGGCGGCGGCGTCCCACAACTGGCCGAACAGGTTCGCCCCCCCGCCCGAGCCGGGCACGCCGGCGGGGGGCGTCGCCTCGACCACCACCCAGCCGCGGTTCGGGTCCCAGGCCTCGCACCAGGCGTGGGCGTCCTCGTTGCGGGCCAGCCAGTAGCCGCCGACGGGGTTCGACTCCGCCACGACGAATCCCGTCGCATATCGGGCCGGCACCCCTCGCATCCGCAACAGCACGACCGCGGCGGTAGCGAAGTACTCGCAATGAGCCGCCGGCCGACGGACGAGGAACTCCCGCACCGGGTTCCCCGTGCTGCCGATCGCGGCGCCGAGGCGGTACTCGTAGTTCCGACGAAAATAGTTCTCCACCGCCGCGATGTCCCCCGCCGTCGACCGGCTCCCGGCGAAGGCCCGCTCGGCGACGGCCTGGACGTCCGGGTCCTCCGCCAGCAGCGGGGGGACCGCGGTGAGCCGGTCGTCCGTCGGGTCCAGGGCCACGGCGACCCGTTTCCAGACCGGAGGGGCCTCGCGGACCTCCTGATTGGGGCCGGGTTCGGTGGTGGCGGCGTAGTGCGGCTGGGCGGCGGAGGTGGTGAGGGTCAGGCCGTATTCGTCGGCGTCGAGGATCGCCTCCGGTCCGAGGAACCGCACGGTGTTCGGCGGGACGAACGCCGCCCCGCGGAAGTCCTGTGCCGGCCAGACCTCCACCCCGCCCCGGCCGGGCGCCGCGGAGGGGGCGGTCCCGTCGGTGACAAACCCGTCGGCGAGGAACGAAGCCCCCTCCCCCAGCGGCGGCTCCCCGCCGGCCGGCGGGGGGCGGGTGAAGTCGAACAGGAACCGCTCCGCCGACTCGCTCAGCGGTCGTCCGCGGCGGGCCAGCGGGGCGGCGACGCCCCCGGCGGACCGCTGCCGCGACTCCTCCTCCCCGCCGACCCAGCGGGTGCCCTCCGGTTTGGCCGCCAGGGTGTAGTAGGCCCGGCCGCGTAGATAGCCGGGCTGCGTCGGGGCGTAGCACCGCAGGGCGACGGTGCGGGAGGCGAACTGCTGGCGCTCCCGCACGTCGCCCAACCGGGCCTCCCCGCCGTAGCCGGTCGCGACCGTCAGCGGTTCCGGCTGGAGGAACTGACGCACGACCCGGTCCATCGTCCGCTCGTACCGCCGCAGCGTGAGGCTCGCCCCCCAGGTGAGCCCGGCGACGGCGACGACCACCGCCAGCAGCGCCGCCCGCCGCGGCCACCGGCCGGGCCGACCCAGATCAGCCCGGCCGACGGGGCCGCGCCGGAACAGCCCGAACCCGCCCGCGGGGTTGCCGACGCTGAAGTACGCGCCGCACAGCAGGGCGAACAGCACCGCGGCCGCCAAGAAGGCCCCGCGCTCGGCGTCGGAGGCCCGGATGTCGCCCGCGCTCAGCAGCACAACCACCCCCGCCGCGGGCAGGCCGGCGGGCATCGTGGGCAGGCCCGATTCGCCGTCGCGGGAGCGTTCCCGACCCCAGTCGAGGAACAGGCAGAGTGCCTGCCCGGCCAGCGCCCACTGGCCCAACGCGTGCCCCAGCGCCCCGACGGCGGGGTCCATGTCCGCCTCCGGCCGGTAGTGCGGCAGGACCCGCCAGAGGGCGAGGCAGGCGGCGCCGATCCCGCCGACGATCAGCAGGAACCGGGCCCGGGAGATCGCCGCCCGCTCCCGCGGCAACGCCCCCAGCACGGCGGCGATCGCCACCCCCGCCGGCAGCAACAGGGTGCGGCTGAGCGCCGCGAACAGCGCCGCCTGCAACAGGATCATCGCCGCCAGCGTCACCCGCCGCGGCCCCGGCGGCGGGGGTGCGGAACCTTGCGCACTCATGCGGGCCCCCCGGGCGTGGAGATCACCGTCCGCCCGCCGGCCCCCAAGCGGGCGGCGAGCGCTCCGGGGGCGGCGTCGTCCGAGGCGATCAGGGCCACCGCGGCGACCTCGTCCAACCCGGCCCACAGCGCCGGCCCGGCGAAGGGATCGCTCCGCGGGTCGGCGGGTTCGACGACGGCGAGGGCGTCCAACGCCGTCTCCAGCGCCGCCCGGCCGGTGCCTCCGCGAAAGCGACACACCTCCGCCCCGGCGGCGAACAGCACGAGGTCCCCGCCGTTCCGCCCCACCGCCTCGCAGACCGCCGCGGCCCGGCTGACGGCCGCTTCAAACCGCTCCGGCGGGGCGTCCGGGGAACATCTCGGATCGAACACGACCGCCACGCCGGCGGGGCGTTCCTCCCGATACTGCCGCACGACCGGCCGGCCGGTGCGGGCCCAGGCGCGGGCGTCCAGCCGCACGCCCAGTTCCCCGGGCACCAGGTCGCGATTGCCGAGGTACTCGGCGCTGTGGCCCTCCCGCTGTCCGGACTCGCCCCCGTTCCCGCCCCGCCCGCCGCCGGCCGGCAGGGGGAGCCGATCGAGCGGATGGAACCGCGGCCGGACCAGCAGCGACCCGATCGCCTGCCCCGTCCGTCCGCCGCCGCGGCCTATGTGAAAGGGAAAGGTGCTCCAGGCCCGCAGCGGCGGAAGTTCGTACCGCCCCCGCCACCGCGGCCGCAGGGTGAAAGAAGCCTCGGCCGTGCCCTTGCCCGGCAGATAGGGCACGGCGACGGTCTCCGCGGTGGGGGCGAACTCGTTCGGCAGATCGTAGAACCCGACGCAGACGTCGAAGGCCGGAACGCGGCGGCGGTTCGTCAGCGTCGCCCGGCCGACGACCGGCGAGCCGGCGGTGGCCCGCTCCGGCAGGAGCACGTCCATCGTCACCTTCGGCCGCAACAGCGAACAGGCCCCGCTGGCGACCGCCAGCAGCATGACGAGGGCGCAGAACGCCTGATAGAGCGGCATCTGCACGCTGACGGTGCCGATGCCCGACAGGGCGATGCACCAAACGAGGGCCTTGCCGCAGACCGTCAGTTCGTTCCGCCACTGCCGCTGAAAGTAGTCGTAAACGACCTTCGGCAGGCGGAGAAGAGCGAGCATCGTGGAGGAGTTTACGCCGCCGGACGGACCCGGCGCCCGTTCCCCGTTCACAGCCGGCCGTCGCCGGACCGCCGGTGCCGTTCGTCGTCCACCTGATCGAACAGGAACAGCATCCCCTGCACCGCCCACATCGTTCTGTGAATGGACGGCCGCGGTCGTTCCGGCGGGGCGCACCACTGTTCGATCTCGGCCCGGTCGCCGCGGCGCCGCGACTCGGTCCGGGCCGCCCCGATGAGATCCAGTTGCTCCTCGGTCAGTCGCTCAATCGGCGGCACGTGCCGGCCGAGCGTGTGATCGAAATGGGCGACGCGGGTCTCGCCGCAGGCCTCGACCGCCGCGCGGAGGTAGTGAAACGCCTCCGGCACGCCGTCCCACCGGAGCGGCGGGGGCGGCGGGACAGCGACGGCCGGGGGGTGGGGGGCGAACAGGCTCGCCGCCCAGGTCGCCAGCTTGCGGAGCCAGTGCATCGGTCGCCTCGGAGAGCGGATGAACAATTCGGCGGGAGAGCACGGTTCCCGGCGATTTTACGTCAGCAGCACAATGGCCCACCCGATTCCGTACGAGACGACGAACAATGCAGTCAGCGACACGCCGGCAAGGAGGAAGCTACAAAACAACGGCGGCTGACCAATCCATCCGACCCGAAATCCGGCCCCACGGGCGCCGACGAGCATTGCCGCGGCAATGAGCCCCCCCGCGAACGCTCCGAAACCGAAGAAAAGCCCGACCATGTCTGGCCTCGCCTGTGCCTTTCCCCACATTGCCCCCCAGCCGCCCGCAGGCGGGGGAGCGAAGATGACAAGACTAACGATCATCAAGCCGGTCGTCCCGATTTGGTGGAGTAGGACTGCATCCAGAATCCCCACCGTGCGGTGACCGTTCGCGGCATCAGGCCTCTGAAGTTCGGGGTCGTCGCCTTCGCTCTGGTACAGCCCCTCCAGAATCAGCGCCTCGATCGCCCCGGCCCGGTCGGGATCATCGTCTAAGGCATCCGGACGGGCGCTCACGCCGGCACCGGGACGGCGGCGATGGCTTCCCGCAGCACGTCCGCTTTCTTGGTGCCGCTGAACTTCGCTTCGCCGCTGAGCATGCAGCGGTGGGCCAGCACGGCGGTGGCGACCCGCTGCACGTCGTCCGGGCGGACGAAGTCGCGGCCGGCGAGATAGGCGGCGGCCTGGGCGGCCCGGAACAGCATCAGCGAACCGCGGGGGCTGGCGCCCAGGTCCAGCCGCTTCTCCTGGCGCGTCCGCCGGCAGACCTCCACCACGTAGGCCGCCACCGGTCGCTCCACCGCGACGGCCCGCACGGCGGCCTGCATGCGGAGCAGGTCCTCGCCGTTGAGCACCGGTTCGACCGTCTCCAGCGGGTGCACGCGGGCCTGGTCGAACAGCATGTCGATCTCCGCGTCGGCGGCCGGGTAGTCCAGCGTGAGCCGGACGAGGAACCGGTCCAACTGGGCTTCGGGCAGCGGGAAGGTGCCGTGGAAGTCCGCCGGGTTCTGGGTCGCCAGCACGAAGAAGGGCGCCGGCAGCGGGCGGCCTTTTCCTTCCACCGTCGCCTGCCCCTCGGCCATCGCTTCCAGCAACGCCGACTGGGTGCGGGGGCTGGCCCGGTTGATTTCGTCGGCCAGCAGCACGTTGCAGAAGATCGGCCCGGGCCGGAACGTCAGCGAGCCGTCCGCCGGGTTGAACACGTTCCCGCCGAGGATATCCGCCGGCAGCAGGTCCGGGGTGAACTGCACCCGGTGGAAGTCCAGCGAGAGGCTCTTGGCGAGGGCCTTGGCGAGGGTCGTCTTGCCGACGCCCGGCACGTCCTCCATCAGCACGCTGCCGCCGGCCAGGAGGGCGGTGAGCAGCAGGTCGATCGCCTCCGGCTTGCCGAGGATCACCCCGGCCAGGTTCGCCCGCAGCCGCTCAATTTGCGGCCGGCGGGCGGGGGCGGTGAAATCGGGGGCCCGGCCGTTCGACCGATGCGGAAGGGCGGCGGTCGCGTCAGTCACGCCCGGAGTCTAGGTAACGGAAGGGGAAAGCGAAGTCACCGCCCCGCAAACGCCGCCCGAGATCGACCATGCCCGCCGACCCTCATCAGCACACCGATCTGTTTCACATGGTGGGGACGCTGTTCGGCGGCCCGACGGGCTGGGCGAGCGCCGCGGCGGTCATTCACTGGCAGGTCCTCCTGGCCGGTCAATGGGGACAGGATTCCCTAGAAGGGATGCTGGCTGCAGCACTGCCGGCGGGCCTCGTTGCAGGAGCGGCGGGGGCGACGGCCGTCGAACGGTTCGCCTCACGCCGGCTGGCCCTGTGGCATCCGCTGGCGGTGTCCTTCGGAGGAGCTTGGGCAGGCGGGGCCATTGCGGCTCCGGCGGCGCTGGGCGCCGTCCGACTCATCAGCTGGGCGGCCGGCGTCTGGCGGATCGGCTGACCTCTCGACCGGCCTATACTGGCCGCGTGCCGAGCCCGACTCCCAACCGTCGCGCCTTTCTCACCGGCGTCGCCGCCCGCGACGTCGCCGTCGACGCCCTCGCGGACGCCGTGGCCGGCGGAGTCGACGCCGCTCCTCCCCCGCCGGCGGCCGGGTCGAGCGTCCGCATTTCCCAGCGGTCGATGGCCTGCGAGTTCGCCTGCGCCCTGAACCCCGGCGACCGCAGCGCCGTCATGCACGCCGGCGACGCGTTGGCGATCGTGCACGAACTGGAGGGGCAACTGTCCGTCTACCGGCCGGACAGCGAGGTCAGCCGGCTGAACGACGCCGGCGCCGCCGACGACGTGGAGCCGGGGCTGTTCGAACTGCTGACCCGGGCGAAGGAGTTGGCCGAGCGCACCGACGGGGCGTTCACCCCGCTGGCCGGGTCGCTGGTGGCGGCGTGGCGGGCGGCCCGGGCGGAGAATCGCATCCTCGACGAAGCCGACGCCGCCCGGGCGGCGGAGCGCTGCGGGACGGACCGGCTCTCGCTTCATCCCGAGACCCGTTCCGTCCGGCTGGGAGAGGGGTCGCGGATCGATCTCGGCGGGATCGGCAAGGGGTACGCGTTGGACCGGGCGGCGGCGCACCTGATCGAACAGGAGGTCTCCGCCTTCCTGCTGCACGGCGGGCGGAGCAGCGTGCTGGCGCGAGGACCGCACCACGAATCCGATGGCTGGCCAATCGGTTTGGGCGACCCGCATCGCACGACGCGGCGGCTAGGCACGGTCGTGCTGCAGGACCGGGCGATGGCGACCAGCGGCTCGAACGTGCAGTTTTACCGGCATCAGGGCCGGCGGCTGGGGCACCTCCTCGACCCCCGCACCGGCTGGCCGGCGGACCCCGACCGGCCCGGCGGGCTGCTGAGCGTCGTGGCCTTCGCCCCGCTCTCCTCGGGAACCGGCGCCGCAGACGCCGACGCCCTCGCAACCGCGCTGTTCGTGCTGGGGTTGCCGGCTGCGACGGCGTTCCTTGATGCGAACCCGGCGTTCGGGGGTATACTGGTGGCTCCCCCCAAGGGCGGGCTGCTCCCGGTCACGATTCGCAACGTCGACCCGGGTTCTCTGTTCCTCGACCCGGCCGCCGTCCTGCGCGTGGACTGAAGCGTGATCTCCGTGAATCCCGACCGTCACCCCGCCCCGCCCGCCGATTCCGCCCGTCGGACCGGCGCGGCCGCGGACCCCCGCCGCATCGCCGTAATCGCCTGCGTGCTGCTCGTCACGCTGCGGCTGTTCATCGGCTGGCAGCTGGCCTACGAGGGCTTCTGGAAGGTCGCCACCCTCGACACGACCACGCCTTGGACCAGCGAGGGCTACCTCAAGAACGCCCAGGGCCCCTTCCGCGACCTGTTCCGCGGAATGACCGGCGACCCGGACGACCTCACCTGGCTCGACTACGACGCCGTCAACGACCGCTGGAACGACCGCTACCGCCGGTTCGTCACGCACTACGACCTCTCCGACGCCCAGAAGCGCCGTCTCGACGAGTTGTTCGTCGGCCCGGCCGACTTCCGGGCGGAACTCGCGGAGTTCCCCGAGGGCGTGAAAGTGCCCAAGGAACTGGCGGATTTCGTCGAGTTCAATCCGCAGACGCAGCGGATCATCGTCGACGGCCGGCGGCACCTCACGGCGGACGAGAAGCTGAAATTGCTGGCCCTGGTGGAGTCGACGCTCTACGACGACACCGGCGCCGAGCGGAAGCCGCCGGAGATGAACGAGGGGGAGAACTACACCAACTGGGAACTCGCCAAGCAGTACACCCAGGCGATCGAGCGGGTCTACCAGCGGGCCACGAACCTCAGCTACCGGGAGCGGTTGGACGTCGCCACCCGACTCGATCCCGAAGCGCCCCGCGTGGTGTTCAGTAACTTCAAAGGCACGTTCGGCGACGATTACACGCCGATCGACAGCTATTACAGCGTCCTGCTGGCCGAGTACGAAAACGCCCGGGCCAGCGCCGAAACGGACTTCGAGCGGGAGCACGCCGAGACCCTCTACGGCGAGATCCAGGAGTTGAAGCGGGCCCTCGTCGGCCCGGTGAAGTCGCTGGACGCCCAACTGACGAACGACATGTACAAGCTGCTCACGCCGGAGCAGCGGGCCAAGGGGGCGATCCCGCAGCCGTGGGATACGGTCCGGATTGCGGACACGCTGACGATCACCGGCCTGTGCACGCTGGGCACGCTGCTGCTGATCGGCTTTCTGACCCGCTTCTCCGCGGCGATGGCGGGTCTGATGGTGCTCGGCTTCTACCTTGCTTGGCCGCCGTGGCCGGGGGTCGTCGAGGCCCCGGGGCCGGACCACGCCCTGGTGGTCAACAAGAACCTGATCGAGGTGATGGCCCTGTTCGCCCTCGCCGCCCTGCCGACCGGCCGCTGGTTCGGCGTCGACGGGCTGCTGCACGGGCTCTGGAACCGCTGGGTCGGCCGTAAGCAGCGGGTCGCCGCGGCGAAGGCCGCCCCCCCGTCCTCGACCGCCGTCGCCGAGAAATCCGCCCCGCCGGCCGCCGCGCGGGACACCTACTCCGTCTCCCGCTCCTGACTCTGCCCCGCGTCCGCGTTCCCGCCGCCGCGTGAACGTCGCCCCGCCGAAACGGTTCCATCAAAGCGAATCGATTCCGCGTAGAATCCCCGTACGCCCCCCGCCCCCACCGAGCCGCCCCGCCATGCACCTCACTCCTGAACAGGAAAAAATCGGTAACGACAACTTCTACGAGGCGGTCGGCGCCGAGACGATGACGCGGCGGGAGTTCGTCGCCGGCGGCGCCGCCGCCGCCGGCGGGCTGGGCGCCGCTTACTTCGGCTATAGCAAGCTGAAGGGCGACGCGGTGAAGGTCGGGTTTATCGGCGTCGGCGACGAGGGGAACATCCTCATCACGGAGCACCCGCCCGAATATATGGAGATCGTCGCGGTCGCCGACGCCCGCCCCTCCAACCAAAAGCGGGTGTTCGAGGGCGACGGCAACGAGCACCGCGTCGGCCTGCGGAAGAAGCTGGGCCCCGAGGTCGCCTCGACGATCAAGGCCTACGACACCGTCGACCAGATGCTGGAGAAGCGGCCGGAGATTGAAGCGGTCGTGATCGCCGTGCCGTTGAACATGCACGCCCCGCTGGCGATTAAGTGCCTCGAGGCCGGCAAGCACGTGCTGTGCGAAAAGCTGATGGCGAAGACCGTCGGCGAGTGCAAGGCGATGATCGCCGCCGCCCGCAAGGCGAACAAACTGCTGGCCGTCGGTCACCAGCGGCACTATTCCGTGCTGTACGACAACGCCAACCACCTCGTTCAGCAGGGCCTGCTGGGCGACATCAAGTACATCCGGGCCCAGTGGCACCGGAACAGCTCCTTCCCCGGCCGCGACGCCTGGCGTCAGCCGAAGAAGACCTGGCCCAAGGAGGACCTCGTCCTTGACGGCAAGACCGAGCGCTACGGCTACGAGGACCTGGACCACCTCATTAACTGGCGCCTGTACGACGAGACCGGCGGCGGGTTGATGGGCGAACTCGGCTCCCACCAGATGGACGCCGCCAGCATCTTCCTCGGCAAGGTGCACCCAGTCGCCGTCTCCGGCTACGGCGGGACGAACTTCTACGGGATCGAAGGCGTCGGCCCGAAGGACAAATGGGTCGACGACCGCGAGATCTTCGACCAGATCTTCACCACCTTCGAATTCCCCGGAAAGCACTTCGACCGGGACTCCGACGACCGCTGCGTGGTCACCTACAGTTCGATCACCACGAATCGCTTCGAGCCCTACGGCGAACTCGTCTACGGCTCCCGCGGCACGCTGATCATGAAGGCCGAGAAGGAAGCCCTCCTCTATAAGGAAGCAGGCCCGACCGGCGGCGGCGGGCCGGACCAGCGGCTGTGGGTGGTCAACGCCGGCGAGGCCGGCGGCCCGGCCCTCGACAGCTACGAAACCACCGCCCCCAGCGCCGCCGGCAGTTCCGCGGCGAGCACCATGCCGTCCGAGATCTCCCGCGGCTACAAGGAGGAGATGGAGCACTTCTGCTACATGATCCGCGAGCAGGACGGCGACTATTACCCCGGCGGCGAGCCGGTCGCCCCCGCCAAGGGCGGCCTCCGCTGCAACGGCGAGATCGCCATGGCCGACGCCATCATGGCCCACACCGCCAACATGGCGATGCGGTACGGCATCCGCATCCCCTTCGAGCAAAGCTGGTTCGACTGGCAGAGCCCCGAAGTCCCGGAGAAGAGCGTCCCCGAACTCGCCGCCAAGGTGCGGGAGGCCTCCGGCGGCAAGATCGGCGAGCCCAACCGTAAAGCCGCTCCCTCGGTGCCGGACGAGCTGAAGAAAACGGCCTGATCCGGTGGCGTTCCCCCCGTTGACCCCGACCTCCGGGGGCCTGTTCGACGGGTGGAGCTGGTCCGCCGATCCCCTGACCGCCGCGGGCGTCTTGCTCGCGGCGGTTTGCTGCGCGGCGTTCGGTTTGTGGTGGAACCCGCCGCCGGGCGGCCGGGGGCGACGCCTCGCCGTCGTGCTGCTCCGCCTCGCGGCGGTGGCCGTCGTCGCCCTGCTGGCACTGGGGCCGGAGCGACGCCGCGAGGGCGACCCGGAGCCGGTCCCGCTCCCCGTGCTGCTGGACGTCTCAGAGAGTATGACCGTCGGCGACGCCGGACCCGACGCCGAAGGCCGCCTCGACGCCGCCCTCGCCGTGCTCCGCCGCTGGGAGGAGGGGCGGCCGCTGTCGGTTCGTCCTTTCGCCGCCTCCCTCGCCCCGCCGGCCCCGCTGGAGGGCGTCGCCGCGGTCGCCCTCGATCGTGCGGCGACCGACCCCGCCGCCGCGGTGCGGGCGGCGCTGGGGGAACCGGCGGTGCGGCGGGCTGGGGCGCTGGTGGTGGTGACGGACGGCCGCTCGACGGTCGGCCCGGCCGGCCGGCTCTCCGCCGCCGCGGACGCCGCCCGGGATGCCGGTGTGCGGCTGCTGATCGTCGGCGCCGGCGAGCCGGACCCGCTGGGCACCCCGCGGCTGGCCGCCCTCACGGCAACCCGGCCGCTCGGCCCGGGGGAGCCGGTGGAGATCGCCGCCCGCTGGACCTTCGCCGACGGCACCCCCGCCCCGCCCCCGCGGTTCACCGCCACGCTGACGGACCGAACCGACGGCTCCGCCGCTGCCGCCGGCCCGGCGACCGTCGGGCCGAACGGCGGGGCGACTTTCGCCGCGACCGTCGTCCCCCCGGCAGCCGGCCCCCGCACCTACGGCCTCACGCTGAGCGTCCGTGGCGAGCCGATCCCCGACGCCGGCGGCTCGCTGACGATCGACGTGCCCGGCGGCACGACCCGCGTCCTGCTCCTTGCCGATCGCCCGCGGCACGAGGTGCGGTTCCTGCAATCCCTGTTGGAGCGGGAACCGACCGTCGACCTGACCGCCGCCGTCGGCGACGCCCCCCGCCCGCCGGACGGCGAGGCGTTCGACGTGCGGATCGTGGTCGGAGCCGCGGACGAGGGCGGCGGCCTGCCGTTCGCGTCCGCCACGAGCGGCGGGCGGATCGTGGTGACGACGGCGCCCGCCGGACCGCCGGCCGAGCGGGCGTTCATGGAGCCGACGGCGGTCGTGCCCACCGCGGCCGGGTGGCGGCTGGGCCTGTTCGCCGCGGCCCCGCCGCCGATCTTCGGCGCCCCGCCCGACGCGCCCCCCGACCCCGCCGCCGCCACGCTGGCGACCGCCGGCGGGGCGCCGCTGATCACGCTGCGGCGGACCGGCCGGGGAGCGCAACTCACGATTCTCTCCCCGCAGACCTGGCGCTGGCGGGGCGAAGCGACGGAGGGAAGCAACGCCGCCGAGGACGTGCACCGCCGCTTCTGGCTCGCCGCCGTCCGCCTTGCCGCGGCGGCCCCGGAGGAGACGCCGGCCCTGCGTGTGGAACCGACGACCGTCGAGGCCGGCGGCGTCGCCCGGGTCTTCGCGGAAGGCTCGGGGGCGACGGCGGTGCGGATCGAGGGGCCGGGCGTGACGCGCTCGCTGCCGCTGACCGCCGACGGCTCCGTGACGATCGAGAACCTGCCCCCGGGCCGCTTCCGCCTCTCGCCCGTGGGGGCCGCGGCCGTCGGCGCGGCGGCCGGCGGGGCGGCGGAGCTGACGGTGACGGCCCCGCCCGCGGAAGGGGCGCGGCCCTCGCCGGATCGGGCCGATCTGCAGCGGGCCGCCGAACGTTCCGGGGGACGGTTCCTCCCGCTGGCCGACGCCGCCGGCGCCCCGCGATTTCTCCCCTCGCCCCCCCGCCTCCCCGCCGCCGCGACGACGGAGCGTCCGGCCGAAACCGCCTGGCCGGCCCTGCTGATTGCGGGGCTGCTGTGCGGCGAGTGGCTCCTCCGCCGCCGCGGGGGCGGCGTATGATGGCCGTTCCGCCGCTCCCCCCGTCCTCCTGAACCGGTCCCCTGAACCCGTCGTGACGGCGCCCGCCCCGGACCCGCTAGCCGCCCTGGACGCCGCCGGGCGCCGGCTGAGGCGGGCGGCGCTGGTCGCCGGACTGGCGAAGACGGCGGCGGTCGTCGGACTGGCGACGCTGGCCGTGGCGGCGGCGGACGCGTTCGGCGGCGGGTTCGATCCGAAGGAGCTGCGGACCGCCCGCTGGGCCCTCGCCGGGCTGACGGTCGCGGCGGCGCTGCGGTGGCTGGGCGGCCCGCTGCTCCGACGGCCGGACCGGGCCTCCCTCGCCGCCGCGGCCGACCGGCTCGCCGGGGGGAACGACCGACTGGCGGCGGCGCTGTCCTCCCCGACCGCCGCGGCCGGCCCGCTGCGGGAGCGCCTGCTGGGGGAGCGCCTGCTGGGGGCCGCGGCGTTCGTCCCGCCCGCCCCCCGCCGCGGCCGGCTGCGGGGGGCGCTCGCGGCGCTGCTGCTCTGCGGAACGCTGGTCGGGGCGTGGCTCGCGGCGGACCCGTCGACCGCCACCGCCGCCGCCGCCCGCCTCACCGGCACGGCGGGATTGGAACCGCTGCGGCTGGAGGTCGGCGGGCGGCTCGTGCCGCGGGGCCGGCTGGAGATTCCCCTCGCCGCGGGCACGGAGACGACGATCCAGGCCGTCGCCCCCGGCGACCGCTCGATCGGCGCCGTCCGCTGGCGGGTCGCCGGGGCGACGCTCACGCCGTTGGAGCCCGGCGTCGTCCGCGTCGCGGTCGCCGCGGCGCCGGTCACGGTCGCGGCCTCCGCGGACGGGTTCCGCTCCGCCCTGCTCACCCTGCGGCCGATCGCGGCCCCGGCGGTCGCCGGCTTTCAGGTCGTCGTCGAACCGCCGGGGCGTCCGCAGAAGACGTTCCGCACGCCGACGACCGTCTCGGTCGAACCGGCCGATCGGGTGGCGGTCGGGATCGTCGCGGCTCCGCCGGCGGACGTGCGCGTCGTTACGCCGGCCGGCGGGCCCGAGGTCCGCCGCGACGGCGACCGCTGGCTCCTCCGCCGCCTGCGGCCCGGCGATTGGCCGGTGGGCGTCGCCCTCGCCCCCCGCGAGCGGCCGTTCGCCCCCGCCCCGACCGACGACGCCGCGCCGCGACCGCTGTTCACGCTGCGGGTCCGGCAGGACGTCCCCCCCCGCGTCGCCCTCGCCCGCCCCGCAGAGGGCGCCACGGTCACGCCGAGCGGAACCACCTCGATCGAGGCGCAGGCCGACGACGACCGCCCCGCCCTGCGGCTGGAACTGTCCGCGAGGGGAGAAGTGCTGCAGACAGCCGAATCCGGCGCGGCGTCCACCGTCACGGCGACCGTCGAGCTCTCCCCCCCCGTCGAGTTGGCGCCGGGCGATGAGTTCACGGTGGCCGCCGCCGCGACCGACGCCCGCGGGCAACGCACGGAGACGCCGCCACGGACGGTGCGGGTGGTCTCGCCGGAGGAGAAGCGGGACGAACTGGAGGCGGCCGTCCCCCCGCCCGCCGCCGCCCTGCGGCGGGCCGCCGACGCCGCCGCCGACTTGCGGACGCGGCTGGCGGAGGGAACCCCCGTCGACCCGGCGGAGGTGCGGCGGACGCTGGACCGCCTGGAAACCGACTTCGCCGCCCCGGTGCGGGACGCGGTCGCGGAGGCGAACCGCAACGCCGTCCCGGCCGGCCCGCGGCTGGCCGCGGCGGAGCGGGAGGAACGGGAAGCCCTGCCGACGATCCGCCTCGCCGCCGACCGCCTGCGAACGGCGCTGCGGGGGGGCGAGGCGGGGGCCGCGGCGAAGGAGTTGTCGGACGAGCTCGCCGCGAGCGCCGGCCGGCTGGGGGAGGCGCTCGCCGACGCCGCGGGGGCCGAGACGGCCGAAGCGTTGCGAGAGGAGCAGCTCACCCTGACGGAGCGCACGGCGGCCGCGGCCCGCGACGGCGGAGAGACCGCCGCCGAGCTGGCCGAGGAACAACGCACGATCGCCACCGCGCTGGGCACGCTCCGCGACGGGCCGGCGGCGGAGGCCCTGCGGACCGCGGCCCGGGAGTTGGCGGCGGGACGACTCGCCGACGCCGTCGCCCGCCAGCGGGAGGCTCTGGCCCGCTGGAACGACACGGCCGAGGCTCCCGGTTCCGACAGTTCTCCCGCCGACCCGGCGGACCGGAGGGAAGCGCTGACGACCCTCGCCGCCCGGCAGCGAGCCGCGGCGACAGCGCTGCGAAGCATGATCGACGAAGGGCTCACGGGCCGTCGCGCCCTGCGGGCGCTGCGGGAGGTGGGGGACGAGGAATCGGCGATCGCCGACGAACTTGCCGCGTTCGCCGGTTCGGCCGACGCCGTGACCGCCGCGGCGGCGGGGGCCTCCGCGGACGAGGCCCGGGCGGTCGCGGCGGGCGTGGAAGACCGGCGGGAGGCGGGCGACCTGTTCCCCCTCGCCGAGCGAGCCGCGGCCCGGTTGGAGGCGCTGGCCGGGGGTCCCGACGACGCTCCGCCGACTGAATCCGGGGAGGGATCGCCGCCGGACAGTTCCGCCGAGGGACTCGACGCCGACGCGCTGGCCCGGTGGCAGCGGTTCCTGCGGGACCGCACGCTGGCGGAGGCCCCGGATCTGCCGGCCCTCGCCGCGGAGCAGCGGGCGCTCGCCGCGGCGGCGCCGGCCGAGGCGCCGATCGCCGACCCAGCGACGGAGGCGGCGGCCCGCTTGGCCGACGGCGCCCCCGCCGCCGCCGCGGAGCGGCAGCAGGCCGTGCTAGACCTGTTGGCGACGCTGGGCGGCGGGGCGACGGCGTCCCCGGCGCCGGAACCCTTGGCGTCGGACCCCCTGACGCCCGAACCCTCCGCCGCATCGCCGACGGGGCCGGAGCCGGGTACACTGCCGGACGCGGGCACGGAGGAGGCCGCCGTCTCGGGAACCGCGGGGGGCTCCGCGGGGCTGGGCGGTTCGTCCGGGACCGGTGGTTCGTCCGGCTCCCCCGCCAGCGGGCCGCACGCTCCTTGGGGCCGCCTGCCGGCCCGATTGCGGGAGCGACTGGCCGACGCCGCGGACGCCCCCGCCGCCCCGGGCTTCGCGGGCCTCACCGCCCGCTACCGCGCCCGCCTCGGCGAGACGGCCGATTCGTCATCTTCGCCTCCCGCGTCCCCGTCCGTTTCCCCCCCGTCGAACTCTCTCCCGTGACCGTCCCGTCCCGCCCCGCCGACCCCCGCGCCGGCTCCCCGGGCGGCGGGTCTTCCGGTTCCGTCCCCGCCAAAGCGACCTCCGCCGCCAGGCCGGTTCCGCCGCCGGTCGTGCCGGCCCCGCCCACGCCGGGGCCGCCGAAGGTTGAGGAAGAAGGCATTCGGCTGCAACGCTTCCTCGCCGCCGCGGGCTTCGGCGCCCGGCGCGAGTGCGAGGAACTGATCACCGCCGGCCGGGTGACGATCGAGGACAAGGTCGTTACCGAACTGGGCACGAAGGTCGTGCCGGGCGAGCAGGAGGTCCACGTGGACGGGGAGCGGGTGAAAGTCGCCCCCCGCAAGTACTACCTGCTGAACAAGCCGGCCGGCGTGCTGTGCACCAACCGCGACCCGCACGGCCGGCCGCGGGCGGTCGATCTGGTGGAGGCGGGCGACACGCGGCTGTTCACCGTCGGCCGCCTGGACGAACACAGCCGCGGCCTGCTGATCGTCACCAACGACGGCGAACTGACCCAGAAGCTCGCCCACCCGCGGAACCGGGTCATCCGCAAGTACCGTTTGCAGGTGGCCGGCGTGCCGACGCCGGAGACGCTGCGGAACCTGCGGAAGGGTTTGCACTTCGAGGAGGGGCTGTTCCGCCTGACCACGGCCAAGCGGATCAAAACGCACGGCAGCAGCGCCACGGTCGAGGTCGAGCTCGCCCAGGGCCGGAACCGCGAGATCCGCCGGCTGTTCGCGCGGGTGGGACACAAGGTGATGCAGCTCGAGCGGATCCAGTTCGGCCCGCTGAAGCTGGGCGATCTGGCCCCCGGCAAGTTTCGCCCGCTGACCCGGGAAGAGGTGCGGGCCCTCCAGCTCCTGAAGCCGGAGGACGCCGACCGGGCGCCCCACGCGATCGGCCGATCCGCCAAGGCGAAGCGGCCGGGCAACCAGCCGCCCAAGGGCTTCGGCGGGAAGGGCGGTTTCGGCGGGAAGGGCGGCGCCGGCAAGGGGCCGGGCGGCTACGGTCCGCCGGACAAGAAGGGCCACGGCGGGGGCCTCCGCGGCGGCGCCCGTCCCAGCGGCCGGGGTCGTCGATGAGCGGCCCCGCCGTGATGCCCCACGCGGACGCGGTGCAAACCGCCGCGACCGTCGGCCTGCAGGAGCGGATCGCCCGGGACACCTACGCCCTGGTCCTGGAACAGCCGGACGTCGCCGACCGGATCGAGCCGGGGCAGTTCCTGATGCTCAGGCTGCCGGGCCGCGACGACCCGCTGCTGGGCCGGCCGTTCGCCCTGTACGACGTGGGATCGGACCGCACGTCGTTTTCGATCGGCTACCTGGTCGTCGGCAAGATGACCCGGCTCATGACGGGGTTGCGGGCCGGCGACGAAGTGGAAGTCTGGGGGCCGCTGGGGAACGGTTTCCCCCGCCCGCCGGCGCCGGACGCCGGTCCCGTGCTGATGGTCGCCGGCGGCATCGGACAGACGCCGTTCCTTGCCGCGGGGCGGGAGATCCTCGGCGCCGTCGCCTACGGCGAACGCGGTCGCTTCGCCGCCCCGGCTCATCCGCCCGAATTGTTGTACGGCGCGCGTTCCAAGGAGTACGTCGCGGAGACGGAACAGTTCGAGTCGCGGGGCATCCCGGTCTCGGTCGCCACGGACGACGGCAGCGCCGGACATCACGGGTTCGTTACTGAGTTGTTGGAACGCCGGCTGACGGCGGAACCGCGCCCCTCCCGGGTCTACACCTGCGGGCCGGAGCCGATGATGAAGGCCGTCGCCAAACTGTGCGCCGCGGCCGGCGTGCCCTGCTGGGCCAGTTTGGAGAGCCCCATGGCCTGCGGGTTCGGGGCCTGCTTCAGTTGCGTGGTGAAGGTGCGGGACGCGGACTCGACGGACGGCTGGGACTACCGCCGCAGTTGCCTGGAGGGCCCGGTCTTCCCCGCCGAAGTGCTCACGTTCGACTGACGTTCGACGGACCGCCCGCCGGCGGTTTGCGATTCGCCCCCCTCCCCCGTCACACTGCCGGCGTTCGCTTCCTTCCTCAGGCCCTGCCCCCAATGACGTCGCTCGCCCTCTGCCTGGCCCTTTGCGCGGCCGCCCCGGTTCAAACGGAGACCTCCGACGACGGCTGGGTCTCCATGTTCGACGGCAAGTCCCTCGACGGCTGGAAGATCAACGAGGACGGCGCCTGGGCCGTCGAGGACGGGGCGATCAAGGTCAGCGGGAACCGCTCTCACCTGTTCCACAACAAGGAACTGCGGAACTTCGTCTTTGAGACCGAGGTGAAGACCACCCCCGGCAGCAACTCCGGCATTTTCATCTGCACGAAGTACCAGGACGAAGGCTGGCCGGAGCAGGGCTACGAGGTGCAGGTGAACGTCTCCCACGGCGACCCGGTGAAGTCCGGCTCGCTGTACAACACCGTCAAGCGGTTCGACGCCGGCGTGAAGGACGGCGAGTGGTACACGCAGCGGATCGAAGTCCGCGGCGACAAGGTGCGGGTCTCGATCAACGACGAACTGCTGTACGAGTTCGTCGAGCCGCCCGGCGTCTCGATCTCCCGCAAGCTGGGCAAGGGCGTGATCGCCCTGCAGGCCCACGACCCGAACAGCGTCGTCTACTTTCGCAATCTGAAGTACAAGGATCTCTCCGGTGAGTGACGGAACCAACCCGGGGAACGCCGCCGGCCGGTCGATCGGCAAACGGTGCGTCGTCCTGTCGATTCCGGGCCTGCGGGAGCGGGACCTGGCGGGGATGCCGCGTCTGCTGGCGCTGATGGAATCGGGCGTCACGGTGCCGCTGGAGCCGGAGTTCCCGGCGGTCACCTGCCCGGTGCACGCCGCCCTGACGACCGGCGTCGGCCCGTCCGAGCACGGTGTGATCGCCAACGGGTTCTACTGGCGCGAGGGCTCCGAAGTGCCGGAGCGCTCCCGCCCGGGCACCGTCGAACTGTGGACCGCCTGGGACGCCGCTGTGCAGGCGCCGCGGGTGTGGGACTGGCTGCGCGACGCCGACCCGGCCCTCACCAGCGCCGTCTGGTTCCCCATGCCGGCCAAGGGGGCGAACGCGGAGACGATCTGCACCCCGGCCCCCATTCACAACCCGGACGGCTCCGAATCGCTCTGGTGCTACACCAAGCCGACGGAGCTGTACGGCGAGTTGAAGGAGGAACTGGGCCACTTCCCGCTGATGAACTTCTGGGGGCCGCTGTCGGCCGTGAAGAGTTCGCAGTGGATCGCGGACTCCGCCGTGCTGGCCCAGAAGTCGCACCCCACGCGGTTCGCGTTTGTCTACCTGCCGCACCTCGATTACGCCGCCCAGAAGTTCGGCCCGGACAGCGCCGAGCACGAGCGTGCCGTCGGCGAGTTGGACGCGGTGATCGGCTCACTGGCCAACGGCCTCGAAGAGGCCTTCGCCGGGGACCCGTGCACCTGGATCGTCGCCGGGGAGTACGCGATCACCCCGGTCAGCGGCCCGGTTTATCCGAACCGGGTCCTGCGGGAGGCGGGGCTGTTCACTCCGATCGAGAAGGACGGGCAGGAGCACTTCGATCCATCCGCGACTCAGGCGTTCGCGGTTTGCGATCACCAATTCGCGCACGTCTACCTCCGTGACCCGTCGAACGAAGCGGACGTGAACTACGCCCGTGAGGCACTGGGGACCACGGCGGGGATCAGTCAGGTCTACATCGGTGAGCATCGGGCCGAGATCGGCATGGATCACCCACGGGCCGGGGATCTGGTGCTGACGTCGGAGCCGGATCGCTGGTTCGCCTATTACTGGTGGACCGATGACGCCAAGGCCCCGCCGTTCGCCCGCACCGTCGACATCCACCGCAAGCCGGGTTACGACCCGGTGGAGATGTTCCTCAAGCCTGGCACCCGCGAGACCCCGCTGGACGCCACGCTGGTGAAGGGTTCGCATGGCCTGACCCGGGCGACCGGCGGCGGGGAAGGCACGGACACCGTCCTGCTGATCTCTGACCCGGAACTCCGCCCCGCCGGCGGGCCGGCGACGCACGCGGAGATCCCCGACCTCGTGCTCCGCAGCCTGACGCAGGTGGACTGAGGCGGCGGGACCGGGGTGCGACCCTGCGGGTCGCGGGTCGTCGGATGATCCGGCGGGGCGGCGGGCGCCGATCTGGCGGATATGCCCGCCCCGCCCCCGGCCGTCGACGTTGCGCCGGAGGACGCCCCCGAGGTCCCGCCGGACGTCGCCCGGGCGCTGGAGGACGGCACGAATCGCGAACGGCTGGAGCTGATTCGCGGCCGCGACGCCCTGTCCGACGCCGCCCACGCGGAACTGCTGACGGCGGCCCGCGGTTGGCGGACGCTGTTGCGGCTCGTCTGGCGTCACCCCGACGCCGCGGTGCGGGTGGACGGGCTGCGGCTCGTCGCGGACGCCGGTCTGCTGGCCGAGGGGCCGGCGGTGCTGAACGCCCTGTCCGACGAACGCCCGGAGGTCCGCGACGCCGCGGAGACGGCGGCGGTCGCCCTGGCGGAGGCGGCGGACGCCGCGGTGCGGGCCGGCGCCGGCGACGAAGCGGGCCGGCGGGCCTTCGTCGCCGCGCTGGCAGCGCACCTCGTGACCGACGGGCCGCGGTCGGACGCGGCGGCGGGCTGGCTGGCGATCGCGGCGTCCGCGGGGGACGAGGAACTCGCCGCCGTCTCCGCCGATCCGGCCGCCGGACCGAAGCTGACCGCGGCGCTGGAGACGAACGCCCATCCGGGCGTGATTCGCACGCTGCTCGGCCTGGTGAGCCTGCGGCGCCCGCCGCGGGCCGCGCTGCGGGCGGCGGGGCGAACGGACCCCGGCTTCCTCATCCCCCTGCTGAAAACCGTCGCCCGGGCCGGTGCCGGCGCCCTGCCGGGGCTCCCCCCGCTGGCTTGGCTCGGCGAGCCGGAGGGCGTGCTGAACGCGGTTCCCCCCTGCCTGCAAACGGCGATCGAGGAGTTGGCCGACCGCGTCTGCGAAGGGGGCCGGAGCCGGCGGGCGGTGCGGCTGTGGTTGATCGCCCACGGCGCCGCGGCGGCCCGGCGGGCGGCGGAGCCGGTGCTCCGCGAACTCCCGGCGGACGCCCGCTGGGACACGCTGAACGCGGCCCTAGCCTCGTCGGACGTGGACGTGGTAGCCTGGGCGACGGAACTGCTGGTCATTCATCGCGTGCCGGGCTGGCCGCGGCGGTTGCTGGCGCTGTCGTCCCATGAAAGCGGCGCCGTGCGGGCCGCCGCCGCCGCCGCCCTCCGCGACGCCGCCGGCGAAACCGGCGCCCGCCCCGGCGCCCCGCGGTTCGCCGCATCCCGCCTCGCCCGCTCCGGGGCGAACCGGGCCGGGGCCGCTACATCAACTCGGCCAGGGCGGGCAGCGCGTCGCTGACGCGGTGCACCTTCCCCTCGGCGTCCACGCAGGCCAGCACCGTATGCCCGGTAGCGATGAGCTTTTCGCCCCGTCGCAGTTCGTATTCGTGTTCCAGCTTCGCCGGGGTGACGCGGGAGACGGTGGTGACGAGCGTCAGCAGATCGTCGTAGCGGGCCGGGCTGCGGTACTTCACGTTCGCTTCGACCACGACCAGAAACCGCCCGGCCTTCTCCACGTCCGCGTAGCTGCCGCCGTCCTCGCGGAGGGCTTCGGTGCGGCCGATTTCGAAGTAGATCAGGTAGCCGGCGTGATGAAGCACGCCCATCGCATCCGTCTCGGCGTAGCGAACGCGGATCTCGGTGGTGTGGGAGCGGTTCATAGACGGGATGCGGGGACGGGTCGCTGATCGCCGGGCAAACCGTTGCGCTCGCTCGGGGTTGATGAGTCGCTTGCGGCTTCGCGGGGGTCGAGGGTTCTCCGGCGCCGCGAAACCGCAAGCGTTCGAAGGACCCGCATCTCTCAGCCGAACTCTCGGGAGATGCGATGGCCGGAGCCCCTACGAGACCTGCGTGGCCTGGGCGTAGGTGCGGCCGTCGCCGGAGTTGGGGGCGAGCGCCAACTGGTACAGCTTGCGGCCCTGCGGGGTCGGGTAGCGGCGGTCGATGCAGGCCTGGCAGAGGCTCGTCCGGGCCATCTGCACCGCCTCGGCGATGCTGGCGACCGGCAGATACCGCAGCGAATCGGCCCCCAGTTCGTCCGCCATCGCCCGTTCGACCTCCGCGTCCAACTCCCGCGGCGGTTCGCCGGGGCGCTCGAGGTACCGCGGGGCGAACAGCTCCTGCACGGTGCTCATGTCGATCCCGTAAAAGCAGGGGGCGACGATCGGCGGACAGGCGACCCGCACATGGACCTCGGCGGCCCGGCCGCGCTCGCGGAGCTGGTCGATCAGCGCCCGCATCGTGGTGCTGCGGACGATCGTGTCCTCGACGAGCAACACCTTTTTCCCCGCGAGCACTTCCGGCAGCGGGGTGTATTTCAGGCGGGCCTTGTCCGCCCGGTTGCCGCCCTCGATGAAGGTCCGGCCGACGTAACGGTTCCGCAGCAGCCCTTCCAAACAGGGCACGCCGAGGCCGTAGGCCATCGCGTCCGCGGCGGCCTTGGCGGTGTCGGGGACCGGGACGACGATCGTGTCCTCGTCCATCAGCAACTCTTCCTGCCGGGCCAGCGCCTCGCCCAGGTGCTTGCGGACGGAGTAGACGTCGCGGTCGTCCATCTTGCTGGCGACGTTCGCGAAGTAGATCCACTCGAAGAAGCAGTGGGCCGTCTGGCGGTCCTCCTCGGCGGGGGGGGCGGCGAACTGTTCGACTTCGACCCGCCCGTTGCGCACGCTGACCACCGTGCCGGGTTCGACGTCGCGGATGCTTTCGTGCCGGAACCCGAGGTTCGCCAGGGCGACCGACTCGCTGGCGACTGCGAACATGCGGCCTTCCCGGGCCCAGCAGAGCGGCCGGATGCCCAGCGGATCGCGGGCGGCGAACATCTCGCCGCGGGCGTTCAGGAACACGACGTTGTACGCCCCGTCCAGGTGCCGCCCGACGCGGGACATCAGCTCCGCGGGGGAGCAGTGGGGGTCCGCGGAGAGTTCTTTGGAGAAGAGGTGGAGCAGGATCTCGGTATCGGTCTCCCGGGAGAGGTGCCGATCGCCGGCGGCGAGAATTTCGTCGCGGAGCTCCGTGTAGTTCGCCAACTGCCCGTTGAAGCCGAACGCGAACCACTTGCGCAGTTCGAGGTGGCGGCGCTCGAACGGCTGGGCGTAGTTCGGGTCCTCCGGGCCGCAGGTGGCGTACCGCACGTGGCCGATCGCCGCGGCGCCGCCGTGCTGGTTCATCAAGGCCTGGTACTTCGGCTCCCGGTTCAGCCGAAAGACCTCGGTGACGCTGCCGACGCCCCGCAGCGTGGAGAGTACCTCCGGCCGCTTCGGGTCGAAGGAAGTCATCCCCGCGGCGAGTTGCCCGCGGTTCTGGATATCCAACAGCACGCGGGGGATCAGCCGGCTGGTCTGATCCGGCCGGGGGACCTTATTGACGCGGGGCGCCAGCGGGCTGGGGCCCGGGTCTCCGGAGCGATGCCAGTCCGCGGGACCGTCGCCCGGTTCCGACTCCGGGGGAAGGTGATAGACGGCGGCGACGCCGCACTCGTGATGCAGTTCCGCCATGGGGAAGGGATCCGCCCGAGGCGGGTCGTGGAGAGGGAGCGCGGGACCGGGCGGGCCGGACGCTATTCTACCGCGGACGGCCTCCCCGGTCATCCGCCGGCCGCCGCTCCCGCGACGACCGTTCGCATCGCCCGCCTCCCTTCCCCTCGAACCCCGCGTTCCGTCATCGTCCAACCGTTCGCTTCCCCCGCCGATCGCACCCCGCCGTCCACGGCGGAACCGCACGCCCGGCTCGCCCAGGAGTTCGTCGCCGACGACTTCGAACGGGTGAAACGGACGTTGGTGGTGAAAGTCGGCACCAATGTGCTCAGCGGCCCCGACGGCCGCCCGAACCGCGACCGCATCGCCTCGCTGTCCGCCCAGATCGCCCGCGCCCGCACGCCGGAGCGCGGGGTGGTGCTGGTCAGCAGCGGGGCGGTCGGCGCCGGGCTGGACCTGTTGGGGCTGGACCGCCGCCCCACGGACCTCGCCCACCTGCAGGCCGCCGCCGCCGCCGGACAGGCGCGGCTGATCCGCTGGTACGACGAGTCGCTCCGCAGCCACGGCCTGCGGGCCGCGCAGATTTTGCTGGGGGCGGACGACTTCCGCGATCGCACCCGCTACCTGAACGCCCGCAACACGCTGGCGACCCTGCGGGAATTCGCCGCGGTCCCGATCGTCAACGAGAACGACACCGTCTCCACCGCGGAGATTTCGCTCGGCGACAACGACCGCCTCGCCGTGATGACCGCCGGCCTGGTGCCGGCCCCGCTGTTGGTGATCCTGACGAGCGCCCCGGGCCTGTGCGACGGCGACCCGGAGCAGGGCGGGAAGGTCATCTCCCTGATCGAACGCTGGGACGACGGGCTGTTCCGCCTGGCCCGCAGCACCGGCACGCGGCTGGGCACTGGGGGGATGGCCTCAAAGCTCGAAGCCGTCCGGGACGCGGCGGCGGCGGGGGTGGACACGATCCTCGCCGACGGCCGCGACGACGACGTGCTCGATCGCATCGTCGACGGCCAGCCGGTCGGCACGCTGATCCGCGGCGAGCCGGACGCCCCCACCGCCTGGAAGCGGTGGATCGGCTTCACCCTGCTGCCCGCCGGCGAGATCACCGTCGATTTCGGCGCCGTCCGCGCCCTGAACGAACGTGGCCGCAGCCTGCTGCCGATCGGCGTGAGCGCCGTCGCCGGCGACTTCCCCCGCGGCGGCCCGGTGCGGGTGCTCACGCCGGGCGGCAAGGAGTTCGCCCGGGGCTTGTCGAACTATTCCTCGAACGAACTCCGCCGGGTCGCCGGCCGCCGCACCGACGCCATTGCCGAACTGCTCGGCGGGGTACCGGACGTGACGGTCATCCACCGCGACAACCTGACCCTCACCCGCCCCGCCGCGGGGTGAGCGGCCGCCCGCCAGCGTCCGACGGCGCCGGCGTGTGGCGAAACGGCAACGGCGGGAACGCGGCGGCGGGGTCGCGCCGCCCCGCGGCCCGCCGCGGCGTGACGCAGGGTTTCGGCGACCCGCGTTCTCCCCCCGCCGCCCGGCCCGATGTCGACCCTCCTCAACTCACTGTGGGACAGCGTCCGCTGGTACGCGGCCTGGTACGCGAACTGGGTCTACGAACTGTGGATCAACATCACGCCGGTCGGGTATATCATCCTCTGCCTGACGGTCATCGGCATCGGCTGGCTGGCCCTCAAGAGCGGCGTGAAAGCCTACGGGGGGTAGGGCGAGCGGCGGGCCGAAGTTCCGTCCCCGCTCTCTCCCCTCGCCCCCTTTTGGGGGAGAGGGGTCGGGGGTGAGGGGGCCGCGGCGCCCGCTCGCCGTTCAGGGTCCGTTCCCTCTCCCGCCTCCGGGTCTCCGCTGCGAAGAGCGAAGGCGGGTGAGAAGAGCGATGGCGGGTTAACCGTGCTGCCCCCTCACCCTCGGCCCCTCTCCCTTAAGGGAGAGGGGAGAAATCGGTCTTCCACGCGTTTCGGTTCAGCTCCGCCGGGTCGTCTCGCGCCGCTCCCACACCGTCGGGTCGACCAGATGCTCCGGCCGGCGGCCGGCGAGGGCGTCGGCGACCTGGCGGGCGGGGCGGGCGCGAATCTCGACGAGGCTCTCCCGGCTGAGAAACGCGGTGTGCGGCGTGACGATCGCCCGCGGATGCCGGACCAGCGGGTGCCAATCTTCGGGGCGTTCCCCCGGCGGTTCCGACTCGAACACGTCCAGCCCCACCGCCGCCAGCCGGCCGCTCTCCAATGCGGCGAGGACGGCATCGGCGTCGATCAGCCCGCCGCGGGCCACGTTCAGCAGCACGGCCCCCGGCTTCATCCGGGCGAGGAAGGCGGCGTCGACCATTCGGGCGGTCTCCGCCGACAGCGGGGCGTGCAGCGAAACCACGTCGCTGCGTTCCAGCAACTCCGCCCGCGCGACCATCTCGCAGCCGGTGCCGCGGTCATCCCCCGTGCGGTTCTCGCCGAGGACCGTGAACCCGAACGGCAGCGCCCGCTCCCGCACCGCGGCGGCAGTGCGGCCGAAGCCGATTAGCCCCAACACATTGCCCCGCAACCGCCGCAGGTCGCCGACGTGCACCTCCTCCCACTCGCCCCGCCGGACCGCGGCGGCGTCCTCGACGACTCGCCGGCGGATCGCCAGCAGCAGGGCGAGCGTGTGGTCGGCGACCTCCTCCACGCAGTAATCCGGCAGCCGCGTCACCGGGATGCCCAGCCGGGCGGCGGCGGCGAGGTCGATGTGATCCACCCCCGTCCCCATCCGGGCGACCAGCCGCAGCGGGCCGTCCCTGTCGCCCCCCGCCTCCAGCACGGCGGCGGGGATCGGCGTCCAGTCGGTCAGTAGGGCGGAGCAACCGACGATCTCCCGCGCAAGCGTCGCCGGGTCGTTCGCCGAGGCCCGCACCAACTCCGCCCCGACCTTCTCCAGCTCGGCCCGTTCCAGGGAGAGATCGTCCCAGGGGACGTCGACGATGAGAACGCGATCGGGCATGGCGCGAGAGGGGACTGGAACCGCGACCGTCAGGGAGCCGGCTCTCCGCGGGACCGCGCCGCAGGGGCCGGCTCCCTGACGGTCGCGGTTCCAACGGCGGAGCGGGTCAACCGTTGAGGATGCCCGTGAGGAACGGCCGCAGCACGTCCTCGGGGAAGACGGCGAAGCTGAACTCGCGGCTGGTCAGCAGTTTGTCGGCGGCCAGCCGCTCCTCCAGATCCGCCAGTTCCGCCCGGGCGGCGGCGGCCCGGTCGGCGACGAACCGGCCCAGGGCGGCGTTCACCTCGTTCAATGCCTCCCGGCGGGCGGCGTTGGCGGCGGTGCGGGCTCGCCGCTCGGAGCGGGTCAGACCGTGGACGGCCGCGTCCCGCTGCTCCGCGATCAACGCCTCCTTGCGGTCGATCAGCCCCTCGGCGGCGGCCGGCGGGGTCGGCAGATGGCGGTCCGGGTTGAACCGCAGGTCGCGCAGCCGGCGTTCCAACGCGCCCACGCCCGCCGGGTCCGCCCCGAAGGATTGGGCGAACGGCAGGTGCACGGTGGCGGAGACCGCGGCGTAGGCGGGCGGTTCGATCCCGAAGAATCGGCGGACGATGCCGTCCGTGACCGCGTCGTAGGTCGCCCCGCCGATGCCGTGCAGGAACAGGTCGCCCAAGCACAACCGGGCGAACAGCGTCGTCGCCAGGGCCCGGGTCCGCAGCCGCACGCCGCGGGCGGGGAGCTTCTTCAACTCCTCAACGACGCAGCAGGCGTCCATGGTCTCGGAGAGCGGGAACTCCGCGAAGTCCTCCCCCTCCCCGGGCGCCCCGTCGGACAGCGCCATCCGATACCGGCCGACCTGTCGGACGAACACGCGGCGGCGGGTCGGATTCGTGTCGTCCCAAACCCAGAACGGCAGCTCGATCGCTTCGCCGGCGGCCTTGGAAGCGACCCGGGAGAGCGGCGGGACCGGGCGGTTCTCCGCCTTCACCCCGGCTTGGTCGCGGTAGTCGTCCAGGGCGGCGTTGTGATCCTCCCGCAGCCGGGCCGCGTGGGCGATCAGGTGGCCGGCAAACCAGAGGAAGGGCTCCGATTCGCAGACCTGCCCGATGGGGATCTCCAGGTTAGACAGCCCCCATTCCCCCTCCACGCCCCGCCGGAAGGCCGTCAGCCGGTGGGCCAGCCGGTCGCCGCAGCAGGCCTTCACCCAATGATCGGCGGCGAGCGGCCGCAGCCCGAACGGCTCCAGCTTCTCGGCGAGCCGCAGGCCGAAGGAGTCGAACAGAATCGGGTCGCGGACCGCCGCTTTGCTCCACGGGCGGGGGGAGCGGTCCGAATCGAACGGCACGGACTCTACCCCCGGCGAGCGCCGGGTGCCGGCCGGCACCCGCACCCGCGTGCCGGGCAGCAGGTCGGAGTCGATCACGAGGTTCAGCGCCGTGCCGCGGCTGCCCGGGGAGGACAGCTGCCGAGCGACGCGGCCCAGGGCGAAGTTCTTCGCCCACACGCCGGGGTGAAACAGCTCCGGCTGGTGCCCGCCGGCGATCAGCGGGGCGGCGGGGTCCGGGTCGTCGACCGTCACGCCCAGCGAGCGGGTGTAGGTCGCCGCCGCCGGCAGGATCGTCTGCCGCGTCCAGTCCCGCAGCGCCCCCAGCGGTCGGCCCTGCAGGTCCAGCCCGGCGGCGGCCGAGCCCTCCGCAACAGCGGCCGCGTTCGCCCCCGCCAGTCCTGGCAGGGCGTTCAGCCCCGGCACGGACAGGATCGCCCGATCCTCCCGCGGCACCCGCAGCGAGGGGGCGCCCGGCCCGAGGAAATCAGCGGCGGTGGCGGGGCCGGCGGCGGTCAGGGCGGATTTCACGGGCGAGGGGATCAGGGGTGGGCGTTAGCCGTCCTCTTCAAGAGGACGGCTCACGCGGCGAGGACGGCTAACCTGGCAGCACGAGGAACGACGCGGTGTCCGGCTCGCTCGGCAACTGCGAATGCCGGGCCAGTTCCGCCGAGAGCACGTCGCGGTAGTGGGCCAGCCGGGCCTCCGATTTGTCCAACGACCCGCCGAAGCTGCGTTCCTCCTCAAGATACACGCGCGGCACCGGGTATTCCGCGATCTTCAGCCCCGCGGCGGCGGCCTGCACCCAAAGTTGCAGCGGCATGGCGTAACCCGGGTCCGTGATCGCCAGCTTCTTCAACGCCTCGACCCGGTACGATTTGAACCCGCAGAAGGCGTCCGTGAGCGTCACGTCCCACGCCGCGCCCAACCGTTCGTTCAGGAAGCGGGTGACGAGCCGATTGATGGCCCGGCGGTCCTCCGGGGCGTCGCTGTCGCCGGCGAACTCCGCGGCGTACCGGCTGCCGGAGACCATGTCGACCGGCCCGGACACATGTTTTCCGTCACCGTCCAGCGCCGCGGCGAGGGCCGGGATCAGCGCCGGCTGGTGCTGGCCGTCGCAGTCGATCGTGACGAGCCGGTCGTAACCGAGCTCCACCGCGGCGTCGAAAGCGGCGACCAGGGCGGCCCCGTAGCCGCGGTTCTCCGGCTGGTGCAGGACGACCAGTTCGCAGCACCCTTCTTCCTCGGCCCACTCCTCCGCCAGTTCGTCCAGCAGCGGTCCGCTGCCGTCGGTAGAGCCGTCGTCCACCGCGAGAATCGCGTCGGCGTAGCGTAGCACCTCGCCCAGCACGGGGCGCAAGTGGGTGACCTCGTTGTAGACCGGCAGGGTGGTCAGCGTGCGGGGGGAGGACGAAACGGGAACGCTCGCGGACGGGAGGGCGCCGCCGCGGAGGGCGGGCGGGGCGGCAGGCGGCAGACGGATCGGAAGTGTAAAGCCTCCGTGAAGCCCGACCACGCCCCCGATCCGCCGCGGGGGGTGGGGAGAACCCCCCGACGCGTGCGGGGAGAAGGACAGTGATGAGCCCGGTTCCGCCGACGCGACCGGATGGTGCGGTTGTTCGTCCGGAGGGCGGCTTCCACAATGCAGGGCTACGGATTCGTCCCCTCACGTTCGAGAAATCTCATGGCCTATACGACCCCCGATCTCCCCTACGCGTTCAACGCGCTGGAGCCGAACATCGACGCCCAGACGATGGAGATCCATCACGACAAGCACCACGCCGGGTACGTCTCCAAGCTGAACGCCGCCGTGGAAGGCACCGGCTTGGACAGCCAGCCGGTCGAACAACTGATCGCCAACCTCTCCCAGGTTCCGGCCGACAAGCAGACCGCCGTCCGCAACAATGGGGGCGGGCACGCCAACCACAGCCTGTTCTGGACGATCATGAAGCCGGGCGGCGGCGGCGAGCCGAGCGGGGAACTGGCCTCCGCGATCGATTCCGCCTTCGGCAGCTTCGCCGCGTTCAAGGAGCAATTCGAGAGCGCCGCGGCGACGCGCTTCGGCTCCGGCTGGGCCTGGCTGTCCGTCGACGGCGGCAAGCTGAAGGTGGAGAGCACCCCCAACCAGGACAACCCCCTGATGGAAGGCCGCACGCCGATCTTCGGCCTGGACGTCTGGGAGCACGCCTACTACCTGAAGTACCAGAACAAGCGGCCGGACTACATTTCCAGCTTCTGGAACGTGGTGAACTGGGACGAGGTCTCCCGCCGCTACGCCGACGCCAAGGGCTGAGTCCTGCTTGTTGAGCCCCGGTCGCTGAACCTCCGATTTCTGAAGGTTTCGGTCCGTGACCGCCCGCGCCGTCGGCACGACCCGCACGGCCCCCCGCCCTTCCCGGTTCGGTGCCGCCGAGCCCGGACCGGCGTGCGCGGGTCGTGCGGGCCGATGCGTTGGGGGTGAGGTTTCCGCCACGATTCGCACCGCTCGCCCTGACCGTCGCCGCGGCCGCGACGACGCTGTGCGGCTGCGGTCTGCACCGGCACATCTCGCCGCGGCCGGATTACGATCTGCCGATGGGGTTCAGCGGGACCTACCGCTTCAACCTTGTGGTGGCCGGCGAGGTGCCCGCCGGGCCGACGGACCGCGAAGCCCTCTCCCGGATGGGCCGCGGCCCCGCCGCCGCCCCGGCCGGCCCCTTCGCGGTCCCGCTGACGATCGAACCCGGCGGCGCGCTGCCCCCGGGCCGCCGTGTGCAGCAGGGCGCCGGGCCCCCGCCGGGATTCCCCACCTCCGGCCCCCCCGGCCAGACGGCGCCGGGCGACGCGGCGCCCGATCAGACGGCGCCGGAGGGAGAGGTTACCGAACCGCTTCTCCCGTCCGAATCGGCGTCCCCGGACGCGAACGCCCCCCCGCCGGACGATCCGGCGGCGCTGGAGGGTCCGCTGGCGTAGCGCGATCGGCTATCATTACGAGTCGGCCAAGACGGCCGCTCGTCGCTCCGCGACACGCCCCCCCGCCCCCTCCCCCCGACAATCCGATGCCCCGGTGACTGTCGGTACGCTGCTGGTGACCGTCGGGCCGGACGCCGGGCGTCGGTTTACCCTGCCGACCGCGGACCATTCCGCCGTGGAGTCCGTGCCGATCGGCATCGGCCGCGGGACGGCGAACCCGGTGCGGCTGCGGGATACGGAGGTCTCCCGCCGGCACGCCGTCATTCGTTGCGGTGACGCCCGCTATGAACTGTCCGACATCGGCAGTTCCAACGGCACGCTCCTGAACGGGACGAAGCTGAAGGGCCCCGCCCGCCTCGCCGACGGCGACCGCGTGCAGGTCGGCCGAACGACGCTGCTGTTCTCGGAGCCTTCCTCCAACGATTCCCGGGCCGGAGTGAGCCTCGTCGGCTCCGCCGGGGACGACCCGGCCGGCGCGACGCTCTCCGTGCTGCCGCCCAGCCCCGGGCGGCGGGCCGCGACGCCGGTCGGCAACGCCGCGACCACCCTGCAGGTGCTCTACCGCGTCACCGAGGAGGCCGTCCGCCCGACGCTCAACACGGAGCAACTGCTCGGCCGCCTACTCGATCTGGCCTTGGAGGCCGTCGGGGCGGAACGCGGCTGCGTGCTGCTGACCGACTCCGAGGGCCACCTTCGCCCCGCCGCCCGCCGCGACCGGGATCACGCCCGCAGCGACGCCGTGGGCGGTCTGAACGGCGGTTCGCTCGGCGCCAGCGGACGGCCGATGCCGGTCAGCCGGTCGATCGCCGATCACGTCCTCAGCACCGGCCGGGCGCTGCGGACTGGCAACGCCGCCCACGACTCCCGGTTCGACCCGACCCAGAGCATCATGGCCGCCGGCGTGCGGGAGGCCCTCTGCGTGCCCCTGCGCGGCCGGGACGACGTGGAGGGGGTGATGTACCTCGACACCACCGTCGACGTCGGCTCCAGCATCCTCAACCCGCTGCCGGAACGGTTCACCGACGACCATCTCCACATGCTGCTGGCCGTCGGCCGGCAGGCGGCGCTGGCGGTGGAGGCGGTCCGCTATCAGTCGGCGCTGGTGCGGGCCGAACGGCTGGCGGCGGTCGGGCAGACGATCTCCGCCCTGTCCCACCACATCAAGAACATCCTGCAGGGCCTCGGCGGGGGCGGGCACCTGGTGAAGACGGGCCTGGACCGCCACGACGAGGACCTCGCCCGGCAGGGTTGGGAGATCGTGGAGCGGAACCAGCAGCGGATTCTGCACCTCGTCACGGACATGCTGACGTTCGGCAAGGATCGCCGGCCGGAGTTGGAGCGGGGCGACGTCGCCGCGACCGTCGCCGACGCCGTCGGTCTGGCCCGGGCCCGGGCGGCGGAGGTGGGGGTCTCGGTCGAACTGGACGCCGCCGCCGTGCCCCCGGCCTGGTTCGACGCCGACGCCATGCACCGGGCCGTGCTGAACGTCGCCCTGAACGCCGTGGACGCCGCCGCCGAGGGCCGCGACGCCCGCGGGGGCACCGGCGGCCTGGTGCGGATCGCCACCGCCCACTGGCCGGAATCGGACTTCGTGGGCGTGAACGTCGCCGACGACGGCCCCGGCGTGCCCCCCCACCGGGCGGAGGCGATCTTCGAACCGTTCGAGAGCGGCAAGGGCTCCAAGGGCACCGGGCTGGGTCTGGCCGTCAGCCGCAAGATCCTTCGGGAGCACGGCGGGGACATCACCGTGGAGAGCCGCGGCGTCGGCGAGGACGGCCACGGCGCCACCTTCCACCTCGCCTGGCCCCGCCACGACGACGACCGCGCCGTCGGCGAGACCCGCGCCGACTGACCGCCGCAACCGCGGTTCCGTCGCCTCCGCTCGCCGTCCGCGGCCCCTGCGCGCGGGGGCAAAGCGGCCGGTCCCGCGAGGCTCTTTTGCGGGGCGGTTCGGGAACGGGCGGAGCCGGGCTACCATTCCGCCCCGTCCGCCTCGCCCCACGCCCGCTCCCACCGCTCCCGCCCCGCATGCAGCCCAGCGGCACAACCGTCGAAAGCCAGCGGCTCTCCGCCGCCGTCGCCCGAGTTCCCGGCAGTAATTGGCAGCGGTGGGGTCCCTACCTGTCCGAACGACAGTGGGGCACCGTCCGCGAGGATTACTCCGCGGACAGCAGCGCCTGGAAGTACCTCCCCCACGACCACGCCCGCAGCCGGGCCTATCGCTGGGGGGAGGACGGTCTGCTGGGCTGGACCGACCGCGAATGCCGCCTCTGCTTCAGCGTGGCCCTCTGGAACGGGGAGGACGGCATCCTCAAGGAGCGCCTGTTCGGCCTCGACGGCCGCGAGGGCAACCACGGGGAGGACGTGAAGGAGTGTTATTACTACCTCGACGCCACCCCCACGGCGTCGTACTGCAAGGCGCTCTATAAGTACCCGCACGCCGCGTTCCCCTACCGGGAACTGCTGGAGGAGAACGGGCGCCGCGGCCGGGACGTGCCGGAATACGAGCTGACCGACACCTCCGCCTTCGACCGCGGCCACTGGGACGTGCTGTGCGAGTACGTCAAAGGCAGTCCGAACGACATCCTCATTCGGCTGACGATCACGAATCAGGGGCCGCTCAATACGCTGCACCTCATCCCGCAGCTCTGGTTCCGCAACACCTGGAGCTGGGGCCGTGACGGTCAGGAGGGCGCCTGGCCGCGGCCGGACATCCGCCTGGACCGCAACGCCGGCTGCCTGCGGACGGAGCACGCCAGCCTGGAGCCGTTTAATTTCTGGGCCGGCCCCGGGATGCGGGGCAATAAGCCCCGCTGGCTGTTCACGGACAACGAAACGAACCGGGCCGCCCTCTTTAACGCGGACAACCCGGACCCGTTTTGCAAAGACGCGTTCCACCGCCTGATCGTGCACGCGGAAAAAGGCGTCGTAAAGCGGGCCCGCTCCGGCACGAAGGCCGGCGCCCACTATAAACTCCGCGTGAAAAGCGGCGGCGAGGCCGTCGTCGAACTGCGGCTCTCCAACGAGCAGGAAAGCCCCGCGGAGCCCTTCGGACCGGCCTTCAACGAGTTGTTCGACCGCCGCCGCGCGGAGGCGGACGAGTTTTACGACGACAAGTACCCCACCGGCATGGAGGCCGGCGATCGCATGATCTGCCGGCAGGCGGACGCCGGCCTGATTTGGACGAAGCAGTTTTATTACTACGTCGTCAAAGACTGGCTGGAAGGCGACCCGGCCCAACCGGCGCCCGCGGAAAAGCGGAAGGTCGGGCGGAACAGCGAATGGACGCATCTGTTCAGCCGCGACATCCTCACGATGCCCGACGCCTGGGAATACCCCTGGTTCGCCGCCTGGGATACGGCGTTCCACTGCGTGGCGTTCGCGAAGCTCGACCCGTTCTTCGCCCGGGATCAACTGATCCTGTTCCTGCGGGAGTGGTACATGCACCCCAACGGGCAGATCCCCGCCTACGAATGGAACTTCAGCGACGTCAATCCGCCGGTCCACGCCTGGGCCGTTTGGCGGGTTTATCAGATGAGCGGCGAGCCCGGCAAACGCGACCGCGCGTTCCTCGCCCGGGCGTTCCAGAAGCTGCTGATGAACTTCACCTGGTGGGTGAACCGCAAGGACCCCACCGGCCGCAACGTGTTCGGCGGCGGGTTCCTGGGCCTCGATAATATCGGCGTATTCGACCGCTCCAAGAACCTGCCCGAGGGCGGGCACCTGGAGCAGGCCGACGGCACCGCCTGGATGGCGTTCTATTGCGCCTCGATGCTCTCGATCGCTTTTGAACTGGCCAGCGAAGACCCGGTCTACGCCGACGTCGCCAGCAAGTTCTTCGAGCACTACATCGCCATCGGCCACGCGATGAACACCGTCGGCGGCTCCGGCCTGTGGGACGAAGAGGACGGGTTTTATTACGACCGCCTCATCTGCGGGGAGCGGGTCTTCACGATGAAGCTCCGCAGTATGGTCGGTATTATTCCGCTCTTTACCGTCGACGTGCTGGAAGACGCGGTGATCGACCGCCTGCCGAACTTCCGCAAGCGGATGCGGTGGTTCCTGAAGAACCGTAAGGAGATGCTCGAGGGCCTCGCCTATATGGAGCAGGACGCCGCCGAGGGCGAGCACGGCCTGCGACTGCTCAGCGTGCCCACCCGGGAGAAGCTGGAGCGCATCCTCGCCTATGTCCTCGACGAAAAGGAGTTCCTCAGCCCCTACGGGGTCCGGAGCATGTCGAAGATCTACGACAAGGAGCCGTACGTCTTCAAACTCGACGGCTCCACCCACGAGGTCCGCTATACGCCCGCCGAGAGCCGGACGTCGATGTTCGGCGGCAACAGCAATTGGCGGGGGCCGGTCTGGTTCCCGCTGAACTTCCTGCTGATCGAGGCCCTCCAGCGCTTCCACCGCTATTACGGGGACGAGTTCCAGATCGAATGCCCCACCGGCAGCGGCACGATGATGACGCTCGCCGAAGTCGCCCAGGAACTTGAACGCCGGCTCATCTCCCTCTTCCAACCGGACGAGAACGGCCGCCGCCCCTGTCACGGCGAGGACGTCCGCTACGCGGAGGACCCGGCTTGGCAGGATCTGATCCTGTTTTACGAGTACTTCGACGGCGACAACGGCCGCGGTTGCGGGACCAGTCATCAAACCGGCTGGACCGCCCTCGCCGGCTTCATGCTGGAGCACGTCGGCGGCCGCGACCAGACCGACGATCTCGGCTCCGGGATGGAAAACTAAGTCGCTCAGTCGATCGCCCGATGCTCGCCCGCCTCGCTCTGCTGTTCGTCCTGGTTCCCGCCGCGGAGCTGGCGCTGCTCTATTGGCTGGCGGGCTATATCGGCTTCTGGCCGGAAATCGCGTTGATCGTGCTCACTGGGCTGACCGGGGCGGCACTGGCGAAATATCAGGGGGCGGCGACGCTCCGCCGCTTCCGGGCGGACGCCGCCGCCGGGCGGATGCCCGCCGACGCGGCGATCGACGGCGTGCTCATCCTCGTCGCCGGAGCCTTCCTGCTCACCCCGGGGCTGATGACGGACGTCGCCGGCTTCAGCCTGCTGATCCCGGGGCTGCGTCGGCAGATCAAACGGGGCGCCGCGGCCTATTTCAAGGGGCGTGTGACGATGTCCGTGGCCTCGTTCGTCCCGCCGCAGCGGCGGCCGGACGTGGTCGTCGTCGAACCGAACCGCCTCGACGAAACGCAGCCGCGACCGGGGGAGTCGTCCCCCGATCGCGGCTGAACTGAGTTTCAAGCGAATCGCTGAAGACACCAACCCGAAGCGTCAGCGAGGGCTGCGGCTCGCAGTCGAGGGGCGGAACGCTCTCGCTGACGCTTCGGGTTGGTCGAGAGTCCGCTCCGCGGATCAATACAGCGAATAGACCTTCGGGTCGTCCACGACGATCGGGGTGCCCCATTCGACGCCGTTGTTCTTGCTGAGGGAGTTGAAGAACAGGGTGACGAACTGCTCGGCCTGGAAGCCGTAGGGCAGGGCGCTGCCGACGTGGTCGGCGACGGTCAGTTCGTCCACGCCCTCGGAGAGGTAGTAGTGGACGCGGCCGTCCGGGGTGTAGCTCATGCCGACGGTCCACCAGCCCGGCTTATTGATGACCGGCCCGCGATAATCGTTGCCCTGATTGTTGCCGCGGATAATCCAGGCGGCGCAGGGCCCGCTTTTTTCGTCCATGCCGCGGGGCATGAACTGGATGAACATGCCGGGCCAGTAGGGCTCGGTGGTCTGGACGCTGCGGGTGAAGATGAACTTCCCCTTCTGCTCCGTGGTGGTGGTCCGGCAGGCGCCGCGGATGCCGAAGTGGCTGCCCTTATAGGAGCTCCAGTCTTCCCACGCCGGCATCCAGACGCGGACGGTGAAGTTGGGGGAGCGGCTGACCGGAATCTGCCCGACCTTCTGGGAGCAGTTCAGGATCAGGTCGTCCTGCATCGGCTCGTAGCTGGTGCGGCCGGGGATGCCGCTGTTGAGCGTGCAGATCAACAGGCTCCCCTTGCTGCCCGCCAGGCCGCCCGGGGGGGTGGGGATGCGGAGGATATGGTCCGGCATGCCCCGCTTCATGGATTCCGACCAAAAGCCGTTCGAGCTGCCGCCCGCGGGCAGGCGGCGCTGGTTGTCGTCCTCGTTGGACGACTTGGGGCCGTTGGGAATCCAGGTCCAGTCCTCGGCCTCGAAATCGTCGAGGGCCCGGGTCAGCAGCGTGCCGCTGCCCGGCACCACGCCCTGCGCACGCGCTGCGGGCAGGGAGGAGGAGACGGCGCAGATCGCCGCGGCGGCGATCAGGAAACGGCGAGCGGGGCGCAACACGGCGGCGATCCGGTGGAACAAACGGTGGTCGTTCTCCCCTACATCGGTCAGCGACCCTGCAATCCTCACCCTTGGCGCGCGGGCGGAACCCGGGCGTTCGACCGCCGGGCGGCGTTCAGTCGAAGAGATCCGCCTGTGCCTTCACCTCGTCCCCCGGCAGCGGCGCGTCCAACAGGCCGGCGATCCGCCGCAGCGTCGCGGGGGCGTGCCCGGCGAAATCGTTGTTGCTGAGGACCCACGCCTCCGCCGGTCCGTCCGGGCCGAACCGGCCGGAGGCGATCGCCCGCCGCAGCCGGTCCCGCCACCACGTCAGCCGCGGGGTGGGGTCGAACAGTTCGTGGTCGTCCGACTCGAACCGTCCGTGCTTGCCGAGCAGCCGGACGTACAGGAAATCCGCCGTCGGCACGATCCCCGCCGCCGCGGGCAGGTCCTCCAGGTCCGCGGCGACCAACGCCGCCCCGTGCGCCCGCAGAGCGCGGTAGGTGGGCGGGGCGAGCCAGGAGGCGTCGCGGAACTCAACGGCGAACCGCCCCCCGTCGCCGAATCGCTTCGGCAACCCGGCGAGCAACCGCTCCAGCGCCGGCAACTCGTTCACGCCGTGGTGCGGACCGAACTGGAGCAGCACCACGCCCAGCTTCGGCCCCAGTTCGACGACCGTCTCCAGAAAGGCCGCCAGCGGGTCCGCGGCGTTGCTCAGGGCGACGTCGTGCGTGACCGCCCGCGGGGCCTTCAGGCTGAACCGGAAGTCGTCCGGCACCTTCGCCGCCCAGTCCCGCACCCGCTGGGGGGTCGGCGCCGCGTGGAAGGTCGTGTTCAGTTCGATCGCGTCGAACCGCGTGGCGTAGTGCGACAGCCACTTGGATTGCGGCAGTCCCGGCGGGAAGAACGGCCCCCGCCAGCCGCGGTTGTAGTAGCCCGTCGCTCCCAGTCGCCACCGCATCGTGCCGAATCCCCTGTACGTCAGTTCCCCACGCCCCGGCCGCCGCGATACTGGGGCGTGGACGGACCCATCCTACCGCCGTTTCGGACCGCCTTCGGGGTGGACTTCAGCGGGGCGAAGCGGGCCGGCCGGACCGCGTGGGTGGCGGAGGTCGCGGCGGCCCCGGACGGCGGCCATCTCCCGCGGCTGGTTGGCCTCGCCCCCTTGGGTCGGCTCGCCGGCGACGACGCCCGCGGCCCGGCGCTGGCATGGCTGGTCGAACGGATCCGCCGCTCCGAGAACGCCCTGTGGGCGGTCGACGCCCCGTTCGGCCTGCCGATCGAGTTGTACGACGGCGGGTGGGACGAACAGCTGGAGGTCGTGCGGGCCTGGGGCGGCGACGCCTACGCCTTCGGCCTGCACTGCGTGGAGCGGGCGCGGACTCGCTGCGGGACGATGCACCCCCGCCGCCGCACCGACCTCGAGGCGAAGACCCCCTTCGACTGCACCCACTACCGCATCATCTACCAGACGTTCCACGCGATGCGGGACGTCGTCGCCCCGCTGCGGGCGGACGCCGGAGTCTGCGTGCTGCCGTTCGACTGGCCGTCGCTCCCGACGGCGCGGCGGGTCGTGGTGGAGAGTTGCCCCGCCAGCGTGTTGAAGCGGCACGGCCTCCCCCACCGGAACTACAAGCAACCCGCGGGCGGCCGGCTGGAGCGGTTCCGACTGCGCAACCGGCAGCAAATTGCCCGCTGGCTGGAGGACCGCTGCGAAATCAGCCGCCACCGCCGCCGCGTCATGCTGACCGACCCGGGCGGCGACGCCCTGGACGCCGTGCTGTGCGCCGTCGGCGGCCTCGCCGCGGTCCGGGCGGCCGATTTGGCGTCGGTCCGCGACGACGTGCGTTACGGCCGCGAAGGGTACATTTTCGGCTGACGCCCCGCTCCCCCCGAAAGCCGCACCGATGGACGAAATTCGCTTCTGGCAGATGATCGACGTCGCTTGGGACGCCTCTCCGGCGAACGCGGCGTTTCGCACGGAATTGGAAGCGGCGATCGGCGACGAGGCGAAGCGGGACGCCTTCGTGCAGCGTTACTTCGACGAGCACAATCTCGGCGCCATCCCGGAAGAGGACGTCTTCGTCGAGGCCCTCCAAGACGATTTGGCCAGCCTTTCCCGGGAGGAGCTGATCGCGTTCGACCGCATCCTCGAACAGAAGCTCTACGACATCGACCGCGAGGAGGTGCACGAGGCGACCGACGGCTCCGACGACGGCTTCCTGTACTGCCGCGGTTTCATCGTCGCCTGCGGACAGGCCTTCTACGAGGCGGTCGACCGCGTGCCGGAGAACGCCCTGTGCGAATTCTTCTGCGAGGAAATGTGCTACCTCCCGCAGGCCGTGTTCGAAGAGCGCTTCGATGAGGAGTTCCCGGCGTCCGACGTCAGCCGCGAATCGTGCAGCAACACCGGAGCTTGGCCCAGCCTGGACCAGTAGCGACGAGCAGGGCCGCAGGTCGCGGGGCGGCCGGGACGCGTCCTCAGCCGTTCTCGGCGAACCAGGCGACGGTCTCGGCGATGCCGTCCGCCATCGTCACGCGCGGTTCCCAGTCGAGTTCCGCCGTCGCCTTCGCCGGCGAGACGATGCTGCTGCGCAGGTCGCCGTCGCGGGGCGGCCCGTGCACGGGGGTCGGCAGATTCGCCCCCGGCCGCGTCGCCTTCACCCCGGCGATCACGGCGTCGGCCAGTTGGTTCACGTCCGTGCCCACGGCGGTGCCGACGTTAAAGGCGCTGAAGCCCCGCGGCGCCTCGCCGAGCAGCGCCGCGACGTTCACCGCGGCCACGTCGGCGACATGGACGTAGTCGCGGACGTATTTCCCGTCGCCGTTAATCGTGATCGGCTGCCCGGACAGCAGGTTCCTGGCGAAGATGGCGACCACGCCGGCCTCGCCGTGCGGGTTCTGGCGGGGGCCGTAGACGTTGCCGTACCGCAGGGCGACGGTCGTGAGGCCGTATTGCAGGGCGTAGAACCGCAGATAATCCTCGCCCACCTTCTTGGTGATGCCGTAGGGAGCGATCGGCAGCAGGGCGTGCTCCTCGCCGGCCGGCTCCGTCACGTCGCCGTACAACGCCCCGCCGCTGCTGGCGAAGGTGATTCGGTCGACGCCGGCCCCGCGGGCCGCCTCGCAGACGTTGAGCAGGCCGATCACGTTCGTCTCCGCGTCGAACACCGGCTCCCGCACGCTGCGGGAGACGCTCATCTGGGCCGCCTGATGGCAGACGCGGTCCGGCGACTCCTCCGCGAACACCTTACGGACCGCGGCGGCGTCGCGGATGTCGGCGACGTACAGCGGCACGTCCTCCGGCAGATTATCCCGCGATCCGCTGCTCAGATCGTCCAAGACGATGGGCGAATGGCCTGCTTCCAACAGGCCGTCCACGATGTGCGACCCGATAAACCCGGCTCCGCCGGTAACGAGAATCTTCATAAACGGTCGACGGGGTGCGCAGTAAAACGTGGGGCGAGCGGACCTTAGACTGAGCGGAACCCCGGTGTCGAGCGGGTCAGGTCAGCAGCCGGTTGGCGATCGAAACGCCGGACAACATCGCCCCCACGATCCCGAGATAACCCTGGTCCGTCCCGATGACGTGCAGCCCCTCCAACCCGGTCCGCCCGTCGCGCAGCTTCGTCGCGGAGCCGTACACCGCCCCGTTCGGATGCCCGGTGAAGCGGGTGATGGTGTTCGGGGTGAAGACGTCCGTATCCAGCACGTGCGACGCCTGAGCGCCGGTCAGGTCCGGCAGCACGCCGAAGTCCCGCCCGGCGTCCAGCGCCGCGGCGTGCCAGCGGGCCTTTTCGGCTTGATACGCGTCCGGCTCCAGCCCCGCCCAATACTGCGGGTTCGCCAACACGGTCAGCCGCAGGCAGCCTTCCTCGTGGGGGGCGTCGTATTGATAGTTATCCGGCGAACAGGCGATGCCGCTGGTCAGATCGCAGGGTTCCTCGGAATTAGCGTAGCGAAAGCGATCGCCGGCCCGGGGGTCGCGGGTGGAATAAAAGGTGACGGTGTCGTCGTAGCCCAGTTCGGCCGCGGGGCGGTCGAGGACGCTGATGCTTTCCACAAACGAGAGCGGCCCCGGATCGCGCGGCAGTTCGGCGGCGTCGCCGGCCAAGTCCGCCGTTTGCGGCAGGCCGGCGGAGGAGAGGACGTGGGGGGCGTCGATCTCCGTCCCGTCGTCCAACGTCACGCCCAAAATGGTTCCGTTGGAAGAACGGATCGCTTTCACCCCGTGCCGTAGCCACAGATCCCCGCCGAGGGCCTTATAGCGGCGGACGAGCGTCTTGAGGATCGGCTTCACCCCGTCGAACGGCCGGCCGAAGCCTTCCCGATACAGCGCCCGCCAGAGGATCGCGAACTGCCGCCAGTCGCAGTCGTGCGGGGTCGGGCTGCCGTAGAACAGGACCGGGGCGAACAGCAGGTCTTCCAGCAGCGGATCGGTGATGAACTCCCGCACCCGCTCCCGGCTGGGCTGAAAGCCAGGGGACTCGTCGAAGGTGTCCGCGTCCATCGAGGCGGCGTCGAGCCGGTTGAAGCCGTCGATCTGGCCCGGGAACTGTTCCGCGACGTCGCCTTGCAGCCCGGCGAAGTCGTTCGTAAACCGCAGGCTGGCCCCCGGCATCGTCACCCGGCTGCCGCACTGCGGGGCGAGGTCGAACTCGTCCCAAGAGATGCGGAGCTGCCGCAGGAGTTTCGCCAGCGGCCCCAGCGGTTTGAGCGTCGGCGGCCGAAAGTTCGTGACCGCATGCAGCCCCACGTCGTGCCGACGCCCGCGGAGCTGATAAAAGCTGTTCAGCCCGCCGATGGTCGTGTGACGCTCGAGGATCGCCACCCGCTTTTCGTAATGCGCCAGCCGAATGCCGGCGGCGAGGCCTGAGAGGCCGGCGCCGATGATGAGGACGTCGTAGGATTCGGCGGGGCTAGCCACGTGCGTGAAGCACCGCTGCGAGGAACGTCATGACCAAGGTGGCGACGAGTCCGGTGATGAAACCGTCCCCGATTCGACCGGACTCGAAATAGATCGTCAAACCCAAGATCAGAGCGGCGACGGCGTGTAGACCAACCGCGGCGGGCGGAAACAACCACCCGAACATGCAGGCAACGGTCGCGGGAAGACCGACGGCGGCGCCGAGCCAAAGCAGGTAGCAGGCTCCGCCGACGTTCTTCGCGCGGGGAAATCGTTGCAATCCGTAGTCGATTGCGACGGTTCCGAGCGCCGCGGCGGCCAAAGGAGCGAGAGGCGCCAAGACGACGGCAGCGATCAGACGCAACGCCATTCAGATCAGACCGGCGTATCGGCCAGCTTCGGCTCGAGATAATTGACCGTGCCGTCCATCGTGTTGAGGTTGGGATAATCCTCCTCGGGGATCTGCACGCGGTAGCGTTTGCGCAGCTCCATCACGATGTCCAGGAAGTCCATGGAGTCCAGCTCCATCTGTTCCCGGAACGGTTCGCTATCGTTCAGGTCGGACAGATCCTCGTCCGGGGCGATGTTCTCGAGGATGTCGAGGATCACCCCGCGGATTTCGGGACGGGTCATACGAGCGCTGCTTTGATAAAGGTTCGACTTAGTTCGCCCACGCGGACCGCACGTCGGTCGGCGGGCGCTTCACGATGACGACGGAATTAATCCCCAGCATGCCGAACGAGTTGTTCAACACGTGGTCCACCCGGCCAACCCGTTGGGGTTCCTCGGCTACGAGGTTCGGCACCGGGCACTTCGGGTCCGGGTTCGGGCAGTTGATGGTGGGGTGCACCACGCCGTCCTCGAAGCTCGGCAGATTGCCGAGCAGTTCGAGCACGCCGGCGGCGCCCATCGCGTGACCGATGAAGGACTTCGTATTGTTGACCGCCGGCGGGGTCGAGCAGTCGCCGAACACGCTGCCGATCGCGGTCGCTTCTTCAATATCCCCCTGCACCGTGGCGGTGGCGTGGGAGGAGAGAATGTCGATTTCACCCGGCCCCAGCCCGGCCCGTTCCAGGCCCATCTCCAGGCAGCGGGCCTGCCCCTGACGGTTCGGGAGAACAAAGTCGCTGGCGTCGCTGTTCATCGCGTGGCCGACGATCTCCCCGTAGATCTTGGCGCCGCGTTTTTTGGCGGCGTCGAGCCGTTCCAGGGTGACGATGCCGCCGCCCTCGGCGACGACGATGCCGTTGCGGTCGCGGTCGAACGGGCGGCAGGCCTCCGCGGGACTCTTCGCCTCGCAGCAGGCCAGCGCCCCCTGAGCGGCGAAGGAGGCGAAGATGCCGAAGGTGTGAATGCTCTCGCTGACGCCGCCGCACAGGGCCATGTCCACCTCGCCCAGCCGCAGCATTTGCAGGCCCTGAATCAGCCCGGCGTTACCCGCGGCGCAGGCGGCGCCGAGGGTCAGGTGCGGGCCGGTGATCTTCAGACTGAGGGTCACCTCGCCCGCCGGGTTGTTGGCGACGGTGCGGGGGTTGTGGTGGTGGCTCCAGACCTTGGTGTCGTACTCGAACTGAGAAATCTCAAAGATTTCGTTTTCCGTCTCGACGTTGCCGTGCTCGGTGATGCCGAGGTAGACGCCGACGCGTTCCTTATTCATCTCCTGCCAGGGCAGGCCGCTGTCGGCGATGGCCTCGTGGGCGCAGTAGACGGCGACGGAGCCGGCCCGGGTGCCGCGGCGGACCTCGCGGCGGTTCTGGTGGCGGAGCGGGTCGAAATCGCACACGCCGGCCAGCACCGGGGGCATGTAGCGGGTTTCGAAGGGGACCACGCCGCTGCGACCGGCGAGCAGCGCGTCGCGGTACTCCGCGAGGCTGTTGCCGTTGGGCGCGGTCATCCCCACGCCGGTGATCACGATCCGCTCATGGTCGGGGCGGTCGGGCATCCGGGGCGACGCTGAAAAGGAGCCGGGGCGAGGTGCGGAGCGACGGTCGGACGTTCGCACGGGGGCGAAACGCGGGCGACCGGAACGCGGACGGGGGAAGCGGGGGATGCTACAGGCCGACGGGGCACTCGGCCACGGCCCCGCGAAATGATTGACGCAAGGGTGACGCACCCGGGGACGCTCGCCGACCCGTGACGATGCGTTCACCGAAGCATGACGGGATTCCGCGTGAAGGCTGCGATCGCTTTGCGGACGCGGGTCTCCCCGCCGGGTAACCCGTGGGGCAAACAGAGGCCCGCCGGGCCGGGCTTGCCCCGAACGCGGCCGTCGGACTAGCACCCGCGGCGTTCCCCATCTTCCCCCCTCCCCCGACGCCGATCGCCGCGATGTGGTGCCCGAGTTGCCGCCGTGACGTCGCCGCAACCGCCGACGCGGGCGGACCGGACGGCGTCGGCTCCGCGGTGTGCGTCTCCTGCGGCGGCCCGGTCGTCGCCAGTCGCCCGACGCCGGCTGTGACGGACGAACCGCCCGCGGCCAAGCGGGCCCGCGAGCTGCTGGACAAGTGGAGCCACCTGTTCGAGGAGGGCGGCGCCGCCCGGCTCGCGGAGGATTACGAACGCCGCGACGCCGGTTCGCCCCCGCGCCCGCAACCGCAGCTCCAGTCGGCCCCCGCATCGGAGAGGGTTGCCGCGGCGGTCGCCGTCGCGGAGCGGCCCCGGCGGACGCCCACGGTCCGCACCCAGCCGCCGCAGTGGCGGTTTGACGACGAACACGGCACCCCCGCCGAGGCCGCCGCCGGCCGGTCCTCCGGCAACCGGGCCGCGGACGCCGGCGCCGCCGTGGCGCCGCCGCACCGGGTGCCCACCAACGCCCCGCGGGTTCACGCCGGCCACGCGCCCGGCCCCGCCGCCCCGCACTTCGACCCGGTCGCCGCGGGCTCCTTCGGCGGCGGCCCGGCCCGCAACGCCGGCCCGCTGGGCCAGTTGCTGGCCTACGGCGGCGTGCTGGGTTTGACGGTCGGCGGGGCGTTCATCGTCTGGAGTTACTTCGGCGGCCCCCCCGGCTACGCCCCGACCGGCTGGCTGCTGACCACCGCCGGCCAGATGCTCCTGTTCCTGGGCATCGTCACCCTGATCGCCGGCGGGATGGACAAGACGACCCACGAGGTCCGCACCCGCATCGAAACCCTCGGCGGCAGCCTCGCCCGGATCGAGCAGGCCCAAAAACAGGCGATGAAAGCCCCGCACATCCCCGCGGAAGCCTTCGCCGAGGGGACCCCCGCCACCGTAAAACAGCGGGAAACGGCGTCCGCCTGAGCTCCGTGACGTGAGCCCGAAGCGCAAGCGAGGGGGGCGACGCACGATCATTCGCAACTCCGCCCCCCGGCGCGAATCGCTCCCCTCGCTTGCGCTTCGGGCTCACAGGCTTCCGAAATGCCCACGCTCGGCGTGATCCCGGCCCGGCTCCAGTCCTCCCGGCTGCCGGAGAAACTGCTGCTCCGCGAGACGGGCCGGAGCCTGTTGGAGCACACCTACCGGGCGGCGTCGCGGGCCTCCTCGCTGGACGCACTGGTCGTCGCGACCGACTCTTCGGAGATTGCCGCGGAGGTGAAACGCTTCGGCGGCGCCGTCGAGATGACCGGCGAGCACCCCTCCGGCACCGACCGCCTCGCCGAGGTCGCCCGCCGCCGGGAGCGATTCGACGTGCTGGTCAACGTGCAGGGGGACGAGCCGGAGATCGACCCCGCCGCGATCAATCTGCTCGCCGGGGCGATCACGGGCCCTGACGGTCGGGGAACCGGCGCGGAGATGGCGACGCTCTGCTCGCCGATGACGGACCCCGCCGCCTTCCGCGATCCGGCGAACGTGAAGGTCGTGTGCGCCCCGGACGGTCGGGCCCTCTACTTCTCCCGCGCCCCGATCCCGTTTCCCCGCGATTCGTCGGAGCACCCGTTTTCGGAACAGGGCGGCGTGCCGGAGAACGCCCGGCTGCACATTGGGGCCTACGCCTATCGGCGGGAGTTCCTGATTCGGCTGAGCGAACTCCCGCCGTCGCGGTTGGAACGGGTGGAGAAGCTCGAACAGTTGCGCGCGCTGGAGGCCGGCTGCACGCTGCGGGTTTGCGAGGTCGCGGCCCATGCCTGTGGCGTGGACACGCGGGAGGATTACAATGCCTTCGTCGCCCGGCACGCCGCCCGGGCCGCCCGCTCCGGCTCCTAGACGCTTCCACGTCCGAGGGCGCCGGCGAAGCCCGCCTCTCCTTCCTCTCCGCTCCGCACGAAGCCCGCGACCGATCGCGGGCTTTCGTCGTGTCGGCAAACCGTATGGTCTCACCGTTCGACCCGTTCCCCGGCGACCGCCGGACCAAGCACATCTTCGTCACCGGGGGGGTGGTCTCCTCGTTGGGCAAGGGGCTGACCGCCGCCAGCATCGCCCTGCTGCTGGAGCGCCGCGGCCTCTCCGTGCGGATGCAGAAGCTCGATCCGTATCTGAACGTCGACCCCGGCACGATGAGCCCCTACCAGCACGGGGAGGTCTACGTGCTGGACGACGGCAGCGAGACTGACCTGGACCTCGGGCACTACGAACGCTTCACCGACGGCCCCCTCACCCGGCAGAGCAACTACACCGCCGGCCAGATCTACAAGAGCGTCCTGGAGAAGGAACGCCGCGGCGAGTACCTCGGCCGCACCGTGCAGGTCGTCCCGCACGTCACCGACGAGATCAAGCACGCGATCCTCGACCTCGCCGGCGGGGACGTGGACGTGGTCATCACGGAACTCGGCGGAACCGTGGGCGACATTGAGGGGCTCCCGTTCCTCGAAGCGATCCGCCAGATCCCGCTCGAAGTGGGCCGGCAGAACTGCCTGTTCCTGCACCTCACCCTCGTGCCCTACCTGAAGGCGGCCCGTGAGGCGAAGACGAAGCCGACCCAGCACAGCGTCCAGCAGCTCCGCACGATCGGCATTCAGCCGGACATGCTGGTCGTCCGCTGCGAGCGTCCCCTGCCCCGGGAGCACACGGAAAAGATCGCCGGGTTCTGCAACGTCGAGCGCGACATGGTCGTGGTCGAGGTGGACAAGGAATACAGCATCTACGAGGTGCCGCAGAGCCTCGCCGAGGACAACGTCGACCAGAAGATCGTCAACCGCCTGCGGCTCAACGCCGGCCGGCTGCGGCTGGACGACTGGACCGACCTGATGCGCCGCAACCGGCACCCGGAGCACGAAGTCACGATTGCGGTCGTCGGCAAGTACATCGAGCACCGCGACGCCTACAAAAGCATCTACGAGGCCCTCACCCACGCCGGCTTCGCCCACAGCGCCCGGGTGATCTTCAAACGGGTCGACGCCGAAAGCGTGGAACAGGACGGCGCCGCCGCCCATCTGTCCGGCGTGGATGCGATCCTGGTGCCCGGCGGCTTCGGCAAGCGGGGGATCGAGGGGAAGATCCTCGCGGTGCGGTTCGCGCGGGAGAAAGGCGTCCCGTTCTTCGGCATCTGCCTGGGGATGCAGGTCGCGGTCGTGGAGTTCGCCCGCAACGTGCTGATGCTCCCCCACGCCGACAGCACGGAGTTCGCCGCCGAGACCCCCGACCCCGTCATCTGCCTGCTTGAAGAGCAGAAAGCGGTGAAGAACATGGGCGGCACCATGCGGCTCGGCGCCCAGCCCTGCGTGCTGACCGAGGACAGCAAGTCCGCGGAGCTGTACGACACCCGGCACGTCTCCGAGCGGCACCGTCACCGCTACGAGTTCAACCCGGCCTACCGCGATCAGATGATCGAACACGGCCTGCACCCGGTCGGCACCGGCCCGGACGGCGTTCTGGTGGAGGTGATCGAGATCCCCGCTCACCCCTGGTTCATCGCGGTGCAGTTCCACCCGGAGTTCAAGAGCAAGCCGGACCGCCCGCACCCGCTGTTCAAGGGCTTCATCGGCGCCGCCCTGGACCGCCAGAGCGAACGCAGCGCCGCCAAGGCCGTCGCGACGGCGTAACGCCTTCGCCCGTCCGTTCCACGCTCCTGTCCGATCCACGCTTGCGGTTTCGCGGGTGATGAAACCGCCTCCGCCCATTCCCCCCGCCGGGCTGCTCGTGCTGGACAAACCGGCCGGGGCGAGCAGCCGCGACGCCGTGAACGTCGTGCAGCGGGCCGCCCGCGGGGCGGGCTGGGGGCGACGGGTGAAGGTCGGCCACGCCGGGACGCTGGACCCGATCGCCTCCGGCGTGCTGGTGGTCTGCGTCGGTAAGGCGACGCGGCTGATCGAACGCGTGCAGGCCCTGCCCAAGACCTACGAAGCCGGCTTCCGCCTGCACGTCTCCTCCCCCTCGCTGGACGTCGAGGCCGACCCGGTTCCCGTGCCGGACCCGCCGACCGTCACGCGGGAGCAGATCGAAGCGGCGCTCCCCCGGTTCCTCGGCGAGATCGACCAGACGCCCCCCGCCTTCAGCGCGGTCAAGGTGGGCGGCCGGCGAGCCTACGACCTCGCCCGGCAGGGAGAAGAGGTGGAACTGGAGCCAAAGCGGGTGCGGGTCGATCGGCTGGAGGTGTTGAGCTTCGACGGCGAACGGCTCGCGCTGCGGATCGTCTGCGGCAGCGGGTTCTACGTCCGCAGCCTCGGCCGCGATCTGGCGGCGGCGCTGGGCACGGAGGCAGTAATGGAAACGCTGATCCGCACCCGCATCGGCGGGTTCGATCTGGAGGGGGCCCTGGAACCAACGGCCGTGACGGAGGAGACGCTGCCCGGCCTGCTCGGGCTGCGCTTCGACCGGCTGGGCCTGCCCACGGCGACCTGCGACGACGACCAGGCGATCGACCTCCGGGCCGGCCGCTACGCCCAGCTCTCCTTTGAAGCGGCACCCGGCGAACCCGGCGACTGCGGCGTGCGGGACGCCGCGGGGAAGCCGGTCTGCGTGGGCGTCCGCGACCCCGACGGCACGCTGCGACCGAGGACGACCTTCCCCCTGCCGACGGTCTGACGAGCAACAGAGCGTGCCCAGCGTCCCGGCCCCTCCAAGGGTCCGGGACGCTTGTGACGCCCCCGCATTGACCGGGCACGGCCGGTTTTCCTACGCCCGCGAAGCTGTTCCGCCTCGCCCGGTCGCCGCCCGTGTCGTCTGCCTTCGTCCCGCATCTGTACGTCCCCCCGACGGAGGGGCAGCCCGAACGCCCGGACGTCTCCGTCGTCATCCCGACCTATCGGGAAGCGGAGAACCTGCCGGAACTGATCGCCCGCCTGTTCGCCGCGACCGACGCCGCCGGCCTGTCCGCCGAGGCGCTGATCGTCGACGACGACAGCCGCGACGGCACCGAGGCCCTGTGCGCCGAACTGGCGAAGACGCATCCCGTCCGCCTGATCCTCCGCCGGCACGAGCGCGGCCTCGCCACCGCGGCGCTGCGGGGGCTTTCCGAGGGCCGCGGCGACGTGCTGGTCGTGATGGACGCCGACCTCTCCCACCCCCCCGAGGCCCTGCCGGCGCTGGTCGCCGCGGTGATGGGCGCCGACGACCGCGGCGGAGCCGACTTCGCGATCGGCAGCCGCTACGTCCCCGGCGGGCAGATCGACGCCGGCTGGGGCCGGTTCCGGCAGTGGAACTCCAAGGTGGCGACCCGTTTGGCGCGCGGGCTGACGAACGCCGCCGACCCGCTGGCCGGGTTCTTCGCCCTCCGCCGGGAGACCTTCGCCGCCTGCGGCCCGCTGGACCCGGTGGGATACAAGATCGGACTCGAACTGCTGGTGAAAAGCGGCGCCCGCCGGGTCGCGGAGGTGCCGATCACCTTCCGCGACCGCACCCGCGGCTCGAGCAAGCTGACGCTCGGCCAACAACTCGCCTACCTGCGGCACCTCGGCAAGCTGTACGCCTTCAACGCGACCCGGGCCGCGGCGTAGCGGTTCAAGACCGAGAGCCCGGAGCGCAATAGGAAATTGCATCAAGCGGCAACCGCGCCCCGTCGGCGGAGGGCGTCGAGGATCAGGTGCGTGATCACGAACGGCCGGACCCGCGGCATCGTCCGCACCCACGGCGGCAAGCCGATCAGGCCCGTGCCGGCGGACTTGAGCGTCCCGAAGAACCGCTCGACCGCGATCCGGCCGGTCATCAACGCGGCCGCGAACGGCCCCCGCGGCTCCGCCAGCAGCGCCGCGCTTTCGTAGCGGCCCCGGCGGTGTTTGCGGCGGCCGAAGCCGCCTTTGCGTTTGGGGGCGATCAGCCGCAGATCGCCCCGGACCTCGCACTCGCCGTGCAGGGCGTTGACGTCGAAGTTCCCGTCGCCGACCAGGTAGCCGGTCGCCTTCGCCGAACGGATCATCCGCCGGGCCATGACCCGCTCGTCGCGGTTCATCGGCGTCAGCCGCCAGTCGGCGACCGACCCGTCGCCTCGCAAAAACAGGTGCAGCCGGTAGCCGTTGGCCTTCGTCCCGCCGGCGTGTCCGAAGGCGGCGTGCCGGTCGGTCGAGGTCGGGCCGATCGGCAGGGGCGTGCTGTCGATCCAGTGGGCCAGGCCGCCGTCGCCCCGCCCGGCCGGCGGGCGGACGACCGCCTGGTCCAGGGCGGCCAGCAACTCCCGGACGGACCGCGACCGCATCCGGCGGCTCATCGCCGCGGGGCTGGGCAGCGGGCGTCCCCGCAGCCAGACCGGCCAGTTGCGGGCGTCGCAGGCGTGGCGGACCGGCAGCTTCCGGACGACGGCGAAGAAGTAGACCTCGAGGATCCGGCGGTCGCTGAACCGCTGCCCGCGGCCGGGCCGGCCGTTGTGCAGGCGGGCCAGTTCGGCGACGATCGCGGTCCAGAGTTGGTGCCTCACGGCGGTCTCCCGCTGGGGGATCGGGGCGGATGGTGGAACACCCGCTACCGTGAGGCCCAACTCGTTTTTGCGCAAGACGTTGCGCCGCTAGTTGCAATTTCCTAGCAAGCTCCGGCCGTCAGCCGACGCACGGCCGGAGCTTGCGCTCCGGGCTCACGCGAGATCCTGCGGCGCTCTCACGGGGTCGGGGGAGCCGCCCGCGGCAACCGCAGATCGACCCGGAACAGCGGGTGATCGCTGGCCTTGGTGGGAACCACCGCCGCCTCGCCAACGGTCAGGCCGCGGACGAAGATGTGGTCGACTTTCTCCTTGTCCACCGGCAGCGAGGCCAGCACTTCGTCCGGGTCGAGGGCGGCCAGGGCGTCCGTCACCCCGTCCACGGCCAGCAGCCCGGTTAGCGCCGGGGCGTCGATCGGCTGATTGAAGTCGCCGGCCAATACGCAGGGCGTCTCCAGCGCGAGGAACAGGTCGATCGCCCGTTCGATCTGGCCCCGTTCGAGGTTCGGCTTCGTTAAATGGACGTTCAGCACGCGGACGGCTTCGCCCGCCGGATTCTGCTCGGTCGGCACGAACACGGTCGTGAGGACCATGGTGCGGAACGCTTTGCCGCGGGTGTCCGGCAGCGGAATGCGGTGCACCGGTCCGGTCGGGAGAGTGGAGAGGACCGCGTTGCCGGTGTGCTCCTCCCCGAACCGGCGCTCCGTCCCGACGAATGCGGCGGAGGAACCGGTGAACCGGCCGAGCATGCCGGACGCCGGTCCCTCGGCGGCGCCGTCGGCGGGCCCGGGCACCTCTTGGAGGAGGGCGAGGTCGAATCGAGAGGCCAGCAACCACTGCACAGTCAGCGCCGGGTTGTAGTCGCCGTCGGCTCCGCGGAGGCCGTGGGCGTTCCAGGCCACCAGCCGAAACGTGCCCGCGGACTCGGACGCGGCCCCCGCCGTCGTTTCCCCCGCCGCCGTCCCCCGCAGCGGGGCGCCGACGAACGCCGGGGTGTCGTGCGGGTTCGCCGGTGCCCGGTCGATCCAACCGGCCACTAGCACGGCCCCCGCCCCCAGCACCGCTCCCAGTAACAGCGTCGTCGCGGTTCGCCCACTTGAGCGCGTCGCGGCGGGTGCGGGGGAAGGGGCGTCCATGGCCGGGAAGGTAGACGAACTGCCGCCCGCGCACGAAGCCGCCCGCCGGGGAGCGGGCTCTCCGGCGGGCGGCGGACTCTCAATTGGGCCCCCAAGCGGGGCTCAGCAACTCAGGCGGACATGACGGAGGCCAGCTCCGCCTTCAACCGACCGCGGGCGGTGTGCAGCCGCCGCTTCACGGTGCCGACGGGGCAGGCGAACTCCTCGCCGATCTCCTTCAGGGACCGCCCCTCGAAGTAGAACGCCGTCAGCGTCCGCCGGTCGAGCTCCTTCAGCCGATCCAGCGAACCCCGCACGAGGGCCGCGGCCTCGCCCCGCAGCAGCGAGTCGAGGGCGGTCTCCCCGCCGGTCGCCTCGCCGCCGAAGGTCTCGGGGGCGCAGACGGCCTCCTTGGGACGCCGCACGGCCCGGTTGATGCTCATGCGGACGGCGACCTGCTTCAGCCAGCCGGCGAACCGCTCGGGCTCTTCCAGCTGACCGATCTTCCGCATCGCCCGCATCAGCACGTCCTGGGTGACCTCGGCGGCCTCGGAGCGGTTCCGCAACCGGCGCAGTGCGACGGCGAAAACGGTCGGCTCGAAGTGGGCGGCGAGTTCGCCGAAGGCGGCCCGGTCGCCGGCCTGGGAGGCCCGGACCAGCAGCACGAGCCGCTCCGGCTCCATGTTGCCGGCGTCCCGGGCGGCCCGGGCGCCGTTGCTGAAAAGCGTGTCCATCGGTTCGCTCCTTTCGAGCGGGGCGTTCGACGGCCGACCGGCCCCGCGTTTCCCAATCGGGAACCGGCGGGGGGAGGAATCGGGCGTCGCCGTTCGGGGGGTCGCCGTGCGAGAAGGCGTCCGGGCCGGGCGGTGCGGAGGGCACAGCCGGGCCGGGATCGGCCGCGCGATTGGCGCAGCCGCGGCGAGGGGGTTCTCAGCGAGCTCTGGCAGCGGGGGCGACGGCCCGGCTCAACATGCGACCGCACAGGGGCGAACATGTGGAGCGACCCCAACTCGGTGCGACCGGCGACGTTTCAGACACGAAACGAACGCGGGTCGCCCGGCGGGGGCGGCAGCGGGCGGGCGGTGCGGAGGGCGGCGAAAGGCCGCGGCTCCGACGTCAGGCCGAAACGGCCGGACTGACCACCCACGACGCCCAGACCCGTGCGGCGGGGCCGCTATACCGCCCAGAGGCGGTTTGGGGGCTGGGCATCGGCATCGCGACGGCGGAGACCGTTCTCGCGGTCGTCGTCGGGGATACGCCGACGACGGGGCTGCCCGGGACAGGACAGCCTGGTTGCGAGAGGCTCGCGGCCGGTTGCGGTTCGCGCTGTTTGCGCGGTTCCGCAATGGAGAGGCCGCGTCCGCCAATCACGACGGCGTCCGCATCGAACAGCCCGTTCAGGGCGTTCGTGTGGGCGGCGGCGTCGTGGTGGCGGAACAGCATCGGGGCCTCCCGCGGACAGTGTCCGCAGACCAGAGGGGGAGAACGAACGGGGGTAACCGAGGACGAAATCCGACCCGGCACACGCCGGGCGGAGCGAACGCAGACCACATCCTAACCGATCCGGGATGAGCGGGGCGGCGGGACGTCGGCCGGGGTTCTACCCAGGAGACGCCGCCGAGGTTCGAAAGGTTCACCGGATTCCGGAAAAGTTTTCGGATTGCTCCCCCGCCCCCTCCGTTCGCTCACGCCGGGAGGGAAGCTGCGCCGGCACCGTCCGCGGCCCAGCTCAGGGGGCGGCGCCGGTCTTTGCGGTCGCCTTGACGGCGCCGACCCGCTCGTCGGACTCGCCCCCCTCCGCCGCGTGCTCCCGCGCTTCCTTCTCCCGCGCGTCGCTCTCTTTCGCCTCCGCCTCGTCGTGCCTGATCTCCTCGTCCACCTCCTCCGGGGTGGGGTCGGAGATCGCCCCGATCGGCGGGTACTTGCGGGCGGCCCGGCTGGCCTCGCGGTCCTTCTGGAACAGCTCGGCCAGGACGTGCCGGTGGATCACGCTGTTCACCTGCCCGCCGAACAGCAGCAGCGTGCCGGTCAGCCACAGCCAGGTCATCAGGACGACGACGCCGGCCAGCACGCCGTAGGTGTCGCTGTACCGGCCGAAGGTCTGGATGTAGAGGCGGAACGCCTGGGTGGAGACGAGGAACGTCGCCGCGAACAGCGCCCCGCCGGGGGAGAGCGGCGTCCACCGCAGCCGGCAACTCGGCACGAATGTGTACACGAGGCTCACCGCCGCCAGCAGGAAGGCGATCGCGAAGACCCACTTGAAGCCGTAGATCGCGACGGTCCGGGCCCAGGTGAAGCGCTCGCTCCCGCCGAGCCGCATCAGCAATTCGTCCGTGGCGAACTGCAACACCACGCTGAGCGCCAGCAGGGAGAACACCGTCAGCATGATGATGCCGACCGCGATCGCGTTGCGGTGCCAGAAGTGCCGGCGCTTGTCCACGCCGTAGGCCGCGTCCAGCCCGCTGGAAACGGTCAGCAGCGCCACGCGGCCGGAGTAGGCGAGGAACACCCAGCCGAAGCCGACCAGATAGACGTTCGTGTTCTCCCGCAAGGCGGCGGCCTCGGCGCTGATCAGCGTGTTGACCAGCATGCTGGCGTCGCCGGGCAGGCTTTCGGAAACGGTGGTCCGTAGCCCTTCCAACAAGTTGCGGCCGACTTCGTCGCTGGTCGTCAGCACGATGGTGCTGACGGCGACGATCAGTGCCGGCGCCAGGGAGAACAGCGCGTAGAAGGCGAAGTAGACCGCCCGGTGCTCCAGCTTGTGCTCCCGGTAGCCGGCGACCGCCCGATTGCCGCACTCCCACAGCGTGAGCCCGCCGAGGTTCCACATCTGCCGGAACGTGACCCGGCGGTAATCGTCCGACGGCCCCTCCCCGGAGGGTTTGAGCAGTTTGGCGGGCGGAGCCGGGGTCGCGGGCACGGGAGCCGGGAGGGAGACGCGTCGAACGAGGGCGTCGGGATGGTAACGGGACGGCCGCGATCGGCTCGATCCCGCGGAGCGGTCGGCCCGCCCGAAGGCCCGCCGGTTCGGAACGGCCCCCATCCGGACGCGCGGGCGGTTGGTAAGCTGTACGGGCGGCGCCGGCCGTGCGGGATCGACGCGTCGCGGCGGTCGATAGGGGAAACGTCCGCGCTTCGAGGTCCCGATGCTTCCCGCCCCCCCGATCGCCCTCCGCCGTTTCGGCCTCCGCCGCCCCGGCCTCCGCTGTCTCCCGCTGCTGTTCGCGGCGGCGGGCCTGCTGGGCAGCGGCTGCGTCCTGAAGCCGGGGTACGTCGATTCGACCACCGGCCGGGCCTACGCCGGCTTCGCCAAGCCGGCCTGCTACGGGACCGATTTCTGCGGAACGCACGGCTGCCTGTGCGATTTGCTCGGCGTGCGGGAGTGCGACTGCCGCCGCGACCCGTACACGCCGCCGGTGGTGGCGTTCTGCTCCTTCCCCGGCCTGTCGGCGGGTTGCCGGAAACATCCGCCGCGGATGGTCACGACGCACGTCCACGCCCCGATGCCGGCCCGCTACGACCAGTTCCCCGGCCACGCGAACCGCTTCGACGACCGCCGCGGGGCCGCCCGCCCGGGGATGCAGGCGCCCGCCGCCCCGGCGCCCAGCCCCCTCGCCGCCCCGATGCCGCTGCCGGCCTCGATTGACGTTCCGGAACTGAACGAGGCCGTCCAGCCCCCCGGCCTGCCGCCCGTCGGGCCGGACGGCATCGGCGAAGGCCCCGTCAACTGAACGCTCCCGAGCGCTGAACGCTCAGTCGAACCACTCGACGGCGTTGCGGAACAGCTTCATCCCGGCCCCCTCGCCGGACAGTCCCAGCCGGGTCCAGCGGGGATGCTGGTGGGCGTATTGGAACCGCTCCGGGTGGGGCATCAGGCCGAGCACCTTGCCGGAGGCGTCCGACAGGCCGGCGATGTCCGCGAAGGAGCCGTTCGGGTTGTCCGGGGCGGCCAGCGTGACGTCCGCCGTCGGTCCGCCCGGCGGCAGCTCCCCTTTCCGCGGGGCGTACCGCAGGGCGACGTGGCCGTTCTTCACCCACTCGTCCAGCACGGCGGGGTCGGAGACGGCGATGCGGCCCTCGGCGTGGGCGATCGGCATCTCCACGTCGGTCATGCCCCGCAGGAAGGCGTGGTCCGGGCGGTCGACCCGCAGCCGCACCCACCGGCAGTCGTACCGGCCGGATTCGTTCCAGGTGAGGGTGGCGGCGGGTTCGTTCTGCCGCCCCCAAGTCCCGCCGCCGCCGGGCAGCAGGCCGGATTTCAGCAGGACCTGAAATCCGTTGCAGATGCCCAGGATCAGTTTGTCGGCGTTCAGGAACCGTCCCAGGCCCTCGCCCAGCGGACCGTTGAGGTGGCGGGAGAAGATCACGCCGCTGCCGATGTCGTCGCCGTAGCTGAACCCGCCGGGCACGCAGAAAATCTGGTAGCGGTCCAGCAGGTCCGGCTCCTCCAACACCCGAAACAGGTGGAGCCGATCGGCGGTGGCGCCGGCGGTCTCGAAGGCGCGGGCCGTTTCTTCGTCGCAGTTCGTGCCGGGAGCTCGAACGATCAACACGCGGGGGGACATACGCCGGAACAAAGCGGGGAGCGAAGGGGCCTGGGACCGAATCGGGTCGATCTTTCGACAATGTAGCAGTTCGCCTAAAGTTCGCCCGCCGCGAGGAGGCGGCCCCCCGTGCACGGACGTCGATTTCCCATCTCTGCCCGCCCCCTGATCGCCGCCCTGGGCTGCGCGCTGTGCGGGGCGACGCTGGGCTGCAATCCGTTCGCCACGCGGTTGCCGACGCCCGGACCGCTCCCGCCGCCGTACATTGAGGGCCCGAGCCAGGAACGCTTCGATCCGTACGCGGACGAGGACATGGGGCCGGACACCTTCACCCGCCCGACGGACTTTCAGACCGGCCGTGACGACACCCGCACCCTGCTGCAGAACCGCCGGGCGCCCGCCCCGCCGGCCGGGCAGGGTCCGCTCGACATGTTCCCCGGCCCCGCCGGGCTGTACCCGAACGTCGTTCAGTAGCCGACTCGTCGTCGCGGCGCTCGTTCTTGTCGGCATGAACCCGGCCGGGGCGAGCGCCGACGACCTCCCCCCGCGGCTGACCACCCCGCAGAGCGTCGCCGCCGCCGACGCCGGCGCCCGCTGGCTCGCCCTGCGACAGCGGCCGGACGGCTCGATCGGCTCCGGCCGCCGCTACCGGCGGAACGTCGGGGTGACGGCCCTGTGCGGCCTCGCCTGGGCCAGCGGCGGCAGCGTGCCCACCGGCGGCCCCCACGCCGAAAACGCCGCCGCCGCCGCCCGCTTTTTGCTCGACTCCCAGCAGCCGGACGGCCTGTTCTTCGCCGCGGACTCCCCGGACACCCCGCCCGACGGCTCCATGTACGGGCACGGCTTCGCCACGCTGTACCTCTGCGAGATCCTCGGCGAATTGACCGAACCGCAGTTCGATCCCGACGCCGCCCGGGCCGCTCTCGTCCGGGCCGTGCGCCGCATCACGGACAGCCAGAACGCCGCCGGCGGCTGGCGCTACGTGCCGACCTCCGCCGACGCGGACATCAGCGTGACGGTCTGCCAGATCGCCGCCCTCCGCAGCGCCAAAGACGCCGGCATCCCCGTGCCCGGCGGCGTGGTCCCGGCGGCGGTCGCCTATGTGCGCAGCTGTCGGAACCCGGCGGACGGCGGCTTCTTCTATCAGGCCGACCGTCGGGAGGGCAGCCGCTTCGCCCGCAGCGCCGCCGCCGTCAGCGCCCTGCGGACCGCCGGATTGAACGACCCGGCCGTCGAGGCGGAGATCGCCGACGGCCTCCGCTACCTCCTCTCCCAACGTCCTCTGCGCGGCGGCGGGGCCTATCCGCACTACGGCCGGTTCTACGCCACCCGGGCCGCCTGGCAGGCCGGCGGCGACACCTGGGCCGCCTGGTTCCCCCCCATGCGGGACGAACTGGTCCGCACCGCGATCCCCGACGCCCCCGGCGTCTTCTGGCGCAGCAGCCTGATCTCCGACGAATACGCCACCGCGATGTCCGTCCTCGCCCTCCGCGTCCCGGCCCGCCTCCTGCCGATTTACCGGCGATGACCCCGCCGCCCCTCCCCCGCCGAACGTTCCTCAGCGCCGCCGCAACCGCGTGCGGTTTCGCGGGGACCATGGCGGTCGGAGCGACGTTCTACGACCCGGTAACGATTCGCCTCGCCAACGGCGCCCAGGCGGCCGGCAGCCGGTTGCGGGTGGAAGGCGCGACGCTCCGCCTCGACGACCGCTCGTGGCCGTGGGGCGAGGTTCTGGACGCGACCGTCGCCGGCCCCGTCGCTGCCGACTTGGAACCCGACGGCGAACGCGGCTGGGTCGAACTGACCGGCGGCGACCGCCTGTTCGGCACGGCGACGGCCTTCGACGGCGACGCGATCGGCTTGGAGCGCCCAGACGGCACGGCGCTCTCCCTGCCCGCCGACCGCGTGCGGGGCGTGCGGTTCCCCGGCGGCGGGTTCGAAACTGGAGCCCTGACGAAGCCGCACCGGCTCACCCTGCTCCGCGACCGCGGGGCGGACGATCTGGCGCTGCTCCGGGCCGGCGGGCGGACCGGGGGCGAACTGCTCGGCTTCGACACGGCGACCGTCCGTCTGCGGACCGCCGCGGGGGAACTCACCCTGCCCCGGGCCGAGTTGGCCGGACTCTCGCTCTCCCCGGACCTGCAAACCCCGCCGAAGACCCCGGACTCGTTCCTCACCCTCCTGCTCGCGGACGGCTCTCACCTGACCGCCGCGGCACTGACCCTCGACGAAACCGGCGGAACCGCCGTCACCCCGGCCGGGATTGAAGTCCCGATCGCGGCGGACGCGGTGCGGCGGATCTCGGTCGTTTCGCCGAGGGTGCGGGAGGCCGGGGAACCGGCCGCAACCTTCGCCCCCGGCCCGGCCGGCAGCCCGCCGCCGGTTCGGGATCGCACCGTCACCGGCCGCCGTGCCGTCGCCGCCGACCGCCCGCGGCCCCGCGGCTGGGGCGTCTGGTCCGGCACGACGCTGACGTTCCCCGTCCCGCCCGACGCCGCGGCGTTCGACGTCGGCTTCGCCCTGACCGCCGCCGCCGGCGAACTGGCGGAGTGCGACGTACAGATCGCGGTCGACGGCACGACGCGGCAGGAGCGCTCCGGCCTGCGGACGGGGAAACTCGTCCCGCTTCGCATCGACGTGACGAATGCGGAACGCGTCGCCCTGACCATCGCCCCGGGCGCGCTGGGCGGCGTCCAAGACGAAGCGTTCTGGATCGCCCCCCGGTTCGTCATTCAGAGCGACGAACCGTAACGCAGAGGCCCCGCGGGGCCTCTGCGTCCAGAACGCTACTGCTCCGGCGCGACGGGGTCGCGGAGCAGCGCGTACCGCAGCGCATTAATCCCGATCTTCAAAGCGTCCTCGGGCAGATACCCCGCACAGGCGGCGGTCGTTTGCCGTTCCAGGGCGCAACTGATGTCGTACTTACTATAGATCACTGCAAGCTGCCCGTTGACGGTCACGCCCTCGAGAAACGGCTCCCCGACGACAACGTCCGCATCCAACGCCCCCGCCCCGACGGCCGCGGGCACGCGGCGGCGGACGCGGGAGAGATCGAACCCGATTTGCTCCGAGAACAATTCGTGATCCGGCGGGATGCGGGTCAGCGGGGACTCCGGGAAGAGTTCGCCCATCAACTCCCGCATCGCCCGGTCGAACGGCTCGGAGCCGCAGCAGGCGTCCGCAAACAACACGCCGCCGTTCTCCAGATAGGTGCGCAACCGCTCCCGCTCCGCCTGGCCCAGGGAGAACGCCCCGCGGCCGTGCATATACAGCACGGGATAGCGGAACACGTTCATATCGCCCGGCGTCAGCGACTTCACCTTGGTGCTGGCCGCGACGCCGGCGGTGCGGTTGAGGGCCAGGAGCAGGTTCCGTAGCGCCCTAGGGGCGGCGTCCCATTCCCCCTCGTGCCGCAACTTGGCGACCTGCAACAGGCCGCGTTCCACGGCGTCCCGGGCGCCGACTTCGGCGACCGGGTCCTTCGCCTCCAATTTATCAGGCGGCTCCCGGCCGGTGGCGTAGGCGAGGATATTCACGCCCGTATTGACCTTCTGGGTGATCTGCGTGAGCAACTGCGGATCGCGGTCCGGCAGATCGTAGGGCGTCCACAGATCCCAGTAACAACTCAGGTCGACCGGGCTGAACATTATCGGCGTGCGGCAGCCGAGGTCCGCCCCGTACAGCTCCACGACGTCCGCGTTCAGCAGATATTCGCTGCGGAACACGGGGTGCTCCTCCGTAAGGCGGTCCAACTTCGGCGCGTCCTCCGGATACATCTGGGCGACGAGCCGTTCAAAACCGGCGCGGAAATCCCCGCCGTCGCAGGTCGCCACCCCCAGCAGGAACCCGCCGGCGTCGACGTAGTCCCGCAGGAATTTCACTTCCACCGGGCTGAACTGCGGAGCGTCCCGACCGGTGATGAGCGTGACCGGCCCCTGCAGGGCGCCGGCGAGGTCCCCGGCGGCGACGGCCTTTTGCAGGTCGAGCACCTGCCATGTGACCAGCTTCGGCCACTTGGGCAGGCCGCTGACGTGAAAGGTGAGGTTGCGGGCGTCGGCGGGGTGCGTCTGCCAGGCGTCGTCCCCGGCCTGTCCGTCGTCGTATTTCAGTTTATTCATCAGGACGGGGCTCAATCCCTTCGCTAAAAACAGCAGGGAAAAGGCGGTCCCGACGATCTCGTTCGTTTCGCCGAAGCCGTTGCCGACCCAGCCGCCGGTGCGGGGGTTTTGATTGCGGAGCAGCCACGCGGCGCCCTCGCGGTACCAGTCGTGCTCCCCGAAGAAGCGCCGGCCGGCCAGTCGGCCGGCCCGCTCCAGGCCGTAGAGGTAATAGAGCGTGTGCGAGTTATATTGGGGGTTGCGGGAGACGGCGAAGTAGCGGGTCAGCCAGTCGGAGGCGGCCTCGACGGACCGCTCCAGTTCGCGCTCCGCGTCGTTTTCGCCGCAACAATTCGGCGTACCGTCGGGGTTCAATTCGTCTTGCCGCAGCATCGATTTGAGAATGCTGAGGGTGGCGATGCCGGCGACGGTCATGGAGCCCCGCGCCCCGCCGCCGGCGCCGGTGTAGGTGTAGCCGCCGTCGCGGTTTTGGGCGTTCGGGCCGACCCAGTAGTTGGCGATGTCTTCCCAGGTCTGCCGCTGGACCGGGACGCCGGCGTAGGCGGCGTCCCGGAGGCCCAGGACGGCGTATTGACTGTTGGAGCGGTCCGCACTGCCGCCGACGCTCGGCAGGCCGTAGCCCCAGCCGCCGCGGTTCCGGCCCTCCTTCACCCGGCCGTCCTCCAGTGCCCGGGTGAGGGATTGCATGCGGGCGCTGTCGCGGCGGGGCTCCTTGGCGGCGGCGAAGGCCATCAGGGCCAGCGAGGTGTCGTAGGTGCCGCCGCCGACGATCTCCCCGGTCGGCAGATCGCGGAGGTACTTCAGCCCGGCGGCCACCGGGGGGGAATCGACGGGCTCCCCGCTGTTCAACAGGGCCAGCACGCACAGGGCCGTCGAGCCGGGGATGTGGCTCACGCCCGGCGAATCCCAAGACCCGTTCGCCCGTTGCAGCTTGGCGAGGGCGGCGACGCCGCGGTCAATCGAGCGTTTCACCTCCTCGCTGGACAGGTCCTGGGCAACGGCGGACGGGGTGAGCGACGGCGCCAGCAGCGTGCAGAGAACCAGTGCCGCGGCAAGCGGACGGCAAGTTCGCGGGGGGGGCGACAATCGCATCGGGGGGCGTCCTTGGGGCGGGGGGCGTATCATCCGGCGCCCCCGCTTCGCCGCCCAGCCCGGTTTCTTCGCAAGAACCCCGGCCGATCGACGAATCGCCCCGTCCCGAACGCCCCCAGCGACGTCCGCCCCGTGTCCGACCAGCGCGACTTCGACGAGTTCCTCACCAAGTTCAAATCGCACTACGGCCTGGTGCGGGAGGAGCTGCACAAGGTGGTCATCGGGCAGGACGAGGTGATCGAACAACTGCTCGCCGCAGTGTTCACCGGCGGGCACTGCCTGCTGGTGGGCGTGCCGGGGCTGGCGAAAACCCTGCTGGTCTCCACGCTGGCCCGCGTGCTGGACGTCAACTTCAAGCGGATCCAGTTCACCCCGGACCTGATGCCCTCGGACATCACCGGCACCAACGTGCTGGACGAGGACGAGCACGGCCGCCGGGAGTTCCGCTTCGTGCACGGCCCGGTGTTCACGAACGTGCTGCTGGCGGACGAGATCAACCGGACGCCGCCCAAAACCCAGGCGGCGCTGCTCCAGGCGATGCAGGAAAAGGAGGTCTCCGCCGGCCAGAAGACCTACGACCTGCCGGACCCGTTCTTCGTGATCGCGACCCAGAACCCGATCGAACAGGAGGGCACCTACCCGCTGCCCGAGGCTCAGCTCGACCGGTTTATGTTCAACGTGAAGGTGGACTACCCGAGCCTGGACGAGGAGGAGCGCATCCTCGCCGCAACGACCGGGGGCGTGCGAGAGGAGGTGCGGAAGGTGCTCAGCGCCAAGTCGATCGTCTACCTGCAAAAGCAGATCGCCCAGATCGAGGCGACGCCCCGCACGATCCAGTACGTCGCCCGGCTGGTGCGGGCCACGCGGCCGGGGGACGACCGCAGCCCGGGGTTCGTGAAGGACCTCGTCGACTGGGGCGCCGGTCCGCGGGCCGGGCAGTACCTGATTCAGGGCGGGAAGGCGATCGCGGCGATGGACGGCCGGCCGAGCGTCACGCTGGACGACATTCGCCGCGTCGCCGTGCCGGTGCTGCGGCACCGCCTCAGCACGAACTTTCAGGCCCAGGCCGAGGGGGTGGACAGCGTCAACGTGGTCGAACGCCTCGTCGCCGAGGTGCCGGAGCCGGAGATCGCGAAGTACGAGTGACCCGGTTAGCCGCTCTCTTGAAGAGAGCGGCTAACCGGGCTCGGCGCGGGGGTTCGAGGGGAGCACGAGCAGGCGGACCTCCTTTTTCACCCCGTCGCCGCCGAGGAGCACGCCGACGGGCGCCGGGGGGGCGGCGCCGGCGGGCCGCAGGGCGTTCAGCCGGGCCGCCGGGCCGCCGCCGACCACCGCCACCAACGGGCTGGGCTCCACGGCAAGAGCGTCGTTGAGCAGGTCGGCGACGCGGGGGCCCCGGGGATCGAGGACGAACACCAGTCGGCCGGGGGCCGCGGCGGAGAACAGAAACTTCGCCGCCTGCTGATCGGCCTGCTCGGCGAGGACGAAGATGCGGGTCTCCGGCCGCTCCGCCAGGGCGGCGACGAGTTGCCGCGTGCCGCGGCCGGCGGACGGGTTCGTCCCCCGCACCGACCACTTCAGCCCGGTCGCGGCGAGCGCGACGACGGCGACGATCAGCAGCCGGCGGTCCCGCACGGTCCGCGGCCAGCGGTAGGCGACGACCTCCCACAGTCCCCACAGGCCGATCGTCGCGCCGAGGGCGACGACGGCCCGCACGGCAGTTTCCCAGGGTTCCTCGCTCCAGATCCAGCCGCTCAGCAGCACGAGGACCGGCAGGAGCGTCAGCGCCGCGACCCCCCGGGCGCTGACGGCGGGGCGACAGGCGCCCTCCAGGCCGACGGCCGCGGCGACGGTCGCGGCGATCAAGACGGCCAGCACGCCGACGTCCGCCCCGCCCCCGTCGAGCCGCGGGGTCCAGGCCGCCGCCCCCAGAACCGTCGCGGCGCCGGCCAGTCCGAGGACGACGCGCCGCGCCGCGGGCGCCATCCAGCGCCGTCCGGCGAGCGCCGCCGCCAAGCCCGTCACGGCGAGCCCGGCCAGCAACCAGACGCCCTGCGAGGAGAGCCCCGCGGCCTCCCAGGCGGGCGAGGGGCCGAACGCGAGTGCCGACACCGCCGTGACGCCGAACCCGGCGAAGAACATTCCCAGGCGGCCCAGCGTTTCCGCCGGGCGGTCCGCCGCCGCGGCTCGGCCGGACCGGGTCGACCGCTCCCACCCGCGATCCGGTTCCCGCGGTTCGTCCCCCCGGGCCGGGAGCAGGGCGAGGAGGAAGTCCGCCGCGGCGACCGCCGCGGGCGTCAGGGCCGTGAACCAGCCGGCCAGCAGCGCCCCGGCCCCGGCGGCGGCGCCGGCGAGGGCGGCGACGGCGGGACTGCCCCGCCGGCTCGCCCGCACCCACAGCCAGGCGGCGATCACGGCGAGGGCGGCGCCGGCGACCGTCGGCGGGGCGGAGGCGGCCGCCGCGGCCGTCACCGGATTGGCGGCGATCAGCAAGGCGGCGAACGCCGCCGGGCGGGCTCCCGCGGCGGCGGCCGTCAGCTGCCAGACCGCCCAGACGAGCAACGTCGCGCCCGCCCAACTGAGCGCGAAATACGGCACCGGCCCTTCCGTGCCGGAGACCGCCAGCAACCGTCCCGTCAGCCACGCGGCCGGGCCGACGTCCGTCAGGGAGTCGCCGTTCAACGCTTCCAGGCAGGCGACGCCCCAGTCCGGGTCGACCCGATCCAGCCGGCAGCGGGGCGACGCCAGCACCGCAGGCAGCACCGCGAGGGCGGCCAGCAGCGGGCGAAGCGGGTTCGGGCTCTCCAGCACGCGGAACAACCGCTCGCCGGGCTTGGCGGCGAGCATCAGCACGTGCGCGTCCGAGGGGCCCTCGTCCGCCGGCGCCGGAACGGGCGCCGCCGGAACGGGCGCCGACTGGCCGGAGGGCGCCGGCGCCGCGGGGGTCGCCAGGGGGGTCACCGGCCCGTCCGGTTCGCCCGGGCGTGCGCGATCACGTCGGCGAGAATCTCCCGCAGCGGCATCGACGGCGCCGTGCCCAGCAGCCCCTCCAGCGCCGAGGTGTCCGGCACGCGGCGTTGGATATCCTCGAAGTTCGAGCCGTAGGTCTTTTCGTAGGGGACGAACTCGATCGCCGAGGAACTGCCCGTCAGTTCGACCACCGTCTCGGCCAGCTCCCGCATCGTGACGGGTTCGTCCGCCCCGAGGTTCCAGACGCGGCCGGAGGCGCCGGGATGATTGATCAGGCGGACGACGTGGTCGACCACCTCGCCGACGTGGGCGAAGCAGCGTTCCTGGGAGCCGTCGTCGTAGACCTGCAACGGCTCCCCGTCGAGGGCGGCCCGCACGAAGCGGGGGATGACCATGCCGTAGGCCCCCACCTGCCGCGGCCCGACGACGTTGAAGAACCGGCCGATGATCACCGGGAAGCCGTACTTCTGGCAGTAGGCCAGCGCGAGGAACTCGTCGATCGCCTTGCTGCACCCGTAGGCCCAGCGGGGGCGGGCGGTGGGGCCGAACACGAGGTCGTCCTCCTCCGTCCAGCGCTCCTTGGGGTTCTTGCCGTAGACCTCGGAGGTGCTGGCGAGGAAGAACCGCTGCCCGCCGGCGGCGGCGGCCCGCAGCAGGGTTTCGGTGGGCTGGATGTTCGTCTCGATCGTGCGGGCCGGGTCGTCGGCGACCAGCTTCACCCCCACTGCGGCGGCGAGGTGATAGATCACCTCCGTGCCGGCCGTGGCCTCCGTGACGGCCTGCGGATCGGTGATCGAGGCCCGGATCAGCCGCAGCGCCGGGTGGTCTTTGACCGCGCTGAGATTGCCTTTGCGGCCGGTGCTCAGGTCGTCCAGCACGACGACCTCGTGCCCGTCGCTGAGCAACCGCTCCGTCAGGTGCGAACCGATGAACCCCGCGCCGCCGGTGACGAGACAGCGGGACACGGCGAGACTTCGACGGGGGGAACGAACGGGGGCGGACCGCCCGGCGGCGGACCGCGGAGGGGAACCGTCCGCCCATCAAACGAACAACGCCGGGGGATCGCAATCCCCCGGCGCTGCCGGAACCCGCACCTCACGGCGCAGACGTGTTGCCGATCGCTCGGCGATGTCGGCGGGCGCTCCGGAGAGCGCCCGGCGTTGGCTCAACGCGGTCTCAGTTCTCCCGCCTCAGTCTTCCTGGGACGGGACGGGCTCCAAATCTTCGTTCAGGTCGTCCGCGGCGCCGGCGTCCAGGTCCGCCGGGTCGACCCGCCGCAGCGGGCCGTAGCCGGTGATGACTTCGCCCGGGGCCAGATCGAGGCCCTCGGAGCTGAAGGAGCCGCTCGTGCTGCCGTAGGAGTCCCCGTAGGGGCTGCCGTAGGTCGCGCCGTAGGAGCCGTAGTTGGAGGTACCGAAGTCGTCGAAGTCGCCCTGGAAGCTGCCGTTGGGGTCGGCGGCGTCGAAGGCGTCCGGGCTGTTCATGCCGGCCGGCGGCAGCGGATCCTGATAGCCGCCGCCGTAGCTCTGGCTGGACGGGACGCCGTAGTCCGGCTGGGGCGACAGCGGGCCGGTGATCGACGAGCCGCCGCAGTCCCCGGTCGGGCAGTCGTTCGGGCAAACCTGCGTCGGCACAACCCGGCAGACCTCGTAGGGCACCTGACGGGCCACGCACTTCTGCACCAGCCGGGTGACCGGCCGCTGCACGGTCCGGCAGACCGGGCGGCAGACCTGCACCTGGTACTCGTAGGGCACTTCCTTCCGCACGCAGTACTGCACCTGGCGGGTCCGCGGCTCCTCGACCATCCGGCAGACCTGCACCGGCACCTGACGGGTGCGTTCCTCTGTCACCATCCGGGTGGTGGTGACCGGACGGCGGGCGACGCGTTCCTCACGCACCATCCGCGTGCAGGTGTAGGGGACCTGCTCACAGACTTCTTCCCGCACCATCCGGCAGGTGGTGACGGGGATCCGCTGCACCGTCGTCTCCGGGACGCGGCGGCAGATCGTGTAGGGCACCTGACGACGCACGACCTGCGGCACCATCGTGGTGCAGGGCACCTGACGCTCGCAGACCTGCGGGGCGTACACCGGCTTGCAGACGGTCATGCAGTGCGGACGGAACGCCAGCCGCGGAAAACAGCAGGGATCGCACGGATCCGGCGGCACGAAGCCGAGCTTCGGGGGAAGCGGAACCTGGTAGTGGGCCATGCGGAACCGCGGCACCGTGTGGGTGACCGTCCGGTAGGTCGTGACCGGCCGCATCACCGTGTAACACTGCTCCGAAACGCGGGTTTCGGTGACGTTGCGGTAGGTGGTCCGCGGGATCTCCTGAATCACCGTTTCCGTCACCGGCTTCATCACGACCCGCCGCACTTCGCGGGTGCGGGTCTCCGTGACGGGCCGCATCACGGTGTAGGGCTGCTCGTGCACAACGGTCTCCGTCACCGGCCGCATCACGGTGTAGGTCTGCTCCCGCTGGGAGGTTTCGAAGACCGGGCGGCGGACGGTGTAGGTCTCCTCACGCACCTGCGGTTCGAACACGACCCGGGTGGCGGTGCGGGTTTCCGTCTCGAAGACGTTCTCCGTGACCTGCTGCGGCACGTAGCAGACCTCCCGTTCCACGACGGTGTCGTAGATGGTCCGGTAGGCGGTGGTGCGTTCGACGCGGTTGGCCGTGTAGCAGGCCGGCGGCGGCGCCGCCTGCGGGCAGCAACCGAAGCTCATCAGGCCGCACAGCCCCGCATGCGCGGGGGCGGGCACAAGGGAAAGGGCGGCCGCAGCGGCGGCGGCGGCGAGGGTCCGAGCGTTCATATGACTCTCTGGGGGAGCGGGTTCACTGGAGGAGGGCAGTTGCCGCGATCGAACCGACGTTTCCCGGCGGGACCGACCCCGACGAAACGCACGTTGCGATCGCTCACCTCCCCGGACGCCGCGTCTGTGCGAGGCCGACTCTGTTCCATCCCAGCCGGCGTCCCGTCGTGGGGCGCCGTGCTCCTCCTGAGCGGGGCGGGTCGGCCGCGTCCTGTCGTAGGCACAGTATCCTGTGGGCGCGGGGGGGTTCGCAAAGGGAAAACGCGTCCCCCGTCAGGGTTCAGAAGAACCCCGACGCGGACGCGGATCCCGACGAAAACTTCGCACGCGGAAGGTCGGCCGGATGGGCAAGCTGCGCCGCTGAGGGGACGTCGAACGTGGCGTTTTGGCGCGCGTCCGCAGAACCGGCGCCGGCCGTCCCCTCACGCGGGGCCTTCCCCAGCCCGCTCCCCTCGACAGCCTCCCCCCGCCCGCCCACACTCCGTCCGACCCGCACCCCCGGCGCTCCCGGCCGACCCGTGCGAGCCCGCCCGATCCGTCCCGCCCGCAGCGACCGAACCGCCCGTGCACGTCTTAGTCGTGAACGACGACGGGATCCACTCCCCCGGCCTGACCGCCCTGGCGACCGCCGCGGCCAAGCTGGGCGAGGTCACCGTCGTCGCCCCCGCCGTCGAACAGAGCGGCGTGGGCCTGACCATCACTTACCGTCACCCCCTCATGTATGAGGAGGTGCACCGCCGCCGGGAATCCCGCGACGGCCAGCCGGGCGAGCGCTACCACTACGGCTACGCCGTGCACGGCAGCCCGGCGGACTGCGCCAAGTTGGGCGTGCTGGAACTCGGCCGGCAACTGCGGGGCACGCGGCCGGACCTGACGCTCTCGGGGATCAACCTCGGGGCGAACGTGGGGCACGGGGTGCTGTACTCCGGCACCGTGGCCGGGGCGATCGAAGCGGCCTTCCACGGCGTGACGAGCGTCGCCGTCAGCTGCGTGAGCCGCGACCCCGACGACTGGGCCCCGCTGGCCGAGTACGCCGTCGACGTCGCCGCCCGCCTCTACGAAGCCGGCCGCGAGCGCCCGACCGAGGGGGCGGCGTTATGGAACCTGAACCTCCCCGCCGTCGCCCCGCGGGGCCTCAAGGCGGTGCGGTGCAGCCCGACCCGCCGCGGCGATCTGCTGGAACGCCGCGACAGCCCGGAGGGCCGCCCCTACTACTGGACCGGCATGGACCCCGCGACCGCCGGCGATCCCGCCCCGGACACCGACGCCGGCGCCGTCGCCGCCGGCTACGCGGCCCTGACGCCGCTGCGGTACGATCTGACCGAACCCGCCGGCTTCGCTGCGTTGCGGGACCTCGACCTGCCCCTCGACTGACCCCGGCCCCGCCGCCATGCCCGCCGCCCGCACGCTCCTCATCCTGTGTCTGACGGCAGGACTCGCGGCCTCCGCCGGGTGCAAGAAGAAGGACGAGATCCCCCCGGAGGTCGACGCGGCCCTCAATAAACACGAGGCCCCCGCCCCGGAGCCGGAGCAAAAGACCGGCATCGTCGGCCGCAAAACGATCGAGGTGCTGGACGCCCCCGCGGTGATCGCCGCCGGCACCCACACCATCGCCCAGGATAAGATCGGCGAGGGCCCCCCGCTGGGCGACGGGGGCGCCGGCTACACCGACCCGATCTCCGGTCCGCTGAACGCCCTCGGCAGCGTCACCGGGTTCGCCGGGCAGTACCCGATGCAGCAATGGGTCAACGGCGAATACGCCCTCAACGGCAAATACCCGACCTACGAGCAGTTCACCGGCTTCCTGCAGAAGAACAAGCAGTACGCGATGCCGATGCCGCGGCTGTCGCAGCGCTACGGGTACGACGAAACCCGCGGCGCCGTCGTGGTGCTGGACGTCGTCGGCGGCATCCCGGACGAGGGCGGCTCGCTCGACATGGACGGCGACCGGCTGCTTCCTCAAAAGGAAGACTGAGCCGACGGACCGCCGCGGCGGACCGGCCGGCGTGCGGTGGCAACGATTCTGAGGGTGCGGGCGGACCGTGTGGGATCGGTCCCGCGAATCCGTCGATGGCCGCCGTTATGCGACGTCACACCCCCCAAACGTCCTCCGCGCCCCGGACCGCGACCGGAGGGATGCTGTGCGTCGTCGTCCGCTGCGTCTGCACGGCAGGTTGCCTCCTCGCCGCCGGGACCGCGGTCGGGGCGCCGCCGGCGGCGCCAATGCCGGTCTTCGACCGCGCGTCCGGGAGCCCCCCCTCGGTCAGCGTCGCACCGGCGGACTCCCATGGGGCGGGTGACGGTCGCGTCTCGACCGCATCGTGCGAATCGGGGTGCGACACGGCAAGGGGCGGCGCCTGCGGGAACGGCCGCAGCGGAGGTTGCCTACCCCCGAAGGCGGCGGCGTGGCTGGCCGGCGGACAGTTCTTCAACGATCGGGGCCGTCCGATTTTCTTCCGGCGCGAGGGCCGCGGGCCGACGTTGTTGGTCATCCACGGGTTTCCCACGTCCTCCTACGACTACGCCGAAATGTGGCCGGCGCTCACGGCCCGCTTCGACGTGATCGCCGTCGACCTGCTGGGCTCCGGATTCTCGGACAAGCCGTTCCCGTACGATTATTCCGTCCTCGAGCAGGCGAACATACTGGAGCGTTTCACGACCGCCCTCGGCGTCGATCGGGCGCACGTGCTGGCCCACGACTACGGGGGCACCGTCACGCAGGAATTATTGGCCCGCCAGAACGAAGGTCGGTCCTCGCTGTGCCTGGAATCCGTGACGTTCCTCAACGGCGGGTTGTTCATCCAGGCCCAGTGCCTCACGCCGATCCATTATCTATTTGACTCGCCCCTGGGCGTTCCGGTGGGGGCCCTGACCTGCGAGCCGGCCTTCAAATGCATCACAAAAAGCTTTATGGGTCAGGCCGCGAAGGCGGGAGCCGTGGACCTGGACGGCATGTGGGCCATCCTCAATTACAACCGGGGGCAAAGGGTGCTGCACGGCATCATTCAATACCTCGACGAACGGAAACAATTCGAAAGGCGTTGGACCGCCGCCCTCGCCCACGCCCGTTGCCCGCTGGCGTACGTGTATGGGGCGGAAGATAAGGTCTCCGGGGACACGATCGCCCGCCGGTTCTCTGAAGTCGTCCCCCACGCGCCGGTGGTGAGGATGTGCGGCGTCGAGCATTACCCGCACACGGAAGCTCCCGCCCGAACCGCGGCGATCTTCCACGCGCTACATGATGGGTGGGGCGCCCCGCCGGCGGGGGCGCCTGCGGCGGATCGCAGCGACGTTCCGCCGCCGGCTCCCGCCCCCCGCTGAGGGCCGCTCACTCCCACTCGATCGTCGCCGGCGGCTTGCTGCTCACGTCGTAGACGACCCGGTTCACGCCGCGGACGCTGTTAATCACCCGCGTGGCGATCCGGCCGAGCACCTCGTGCGGGAGGGGGTACCAGTCGGCGGTCATATAATCGTCCGTCTTGACCGCCCGCACGCAGATCGTGTCTTCGTAGGTGCGGCCGTCGCCCATCACGCCGACGGACTGCACCGGCAACAGCACCGCGAAGGCCTGCCGCACGTCCCGGTACAGGCCAGCCTTCCGCAATTCGTCAATCACGATCGCGTCCGCGGCCCGCAGCGTGACGAGCTTCTCCGCCGTGACCTCGCCCAGGCACCGCACCGCCAGCCCGGGGCCGGGGAACGGATGCCGCCAGACGAGGTCCTCCGGCAAGCCTAATTCTACCCCCATCGCCCGCACCTCGTCCTTGAACAGGTTGCGGAGCGGCTCGATTAACTCAAACCCCAACTCCTCCGGCAGCCCGCCGACGTTGTGGTGCGATTTAATCGTCGCCGCGGGGCCGTCCGGGTTGGCGCCGCTTTCGATCACGTCCGGGTACAGCGTCCCCTGGGCGAGGAACCGGGCGTTGGGAATGCTGACCGCCTCCCGTTTGAAGGCGTCGATAAACTCCCGACCGATAATCTTGCGCTTCTGCTGCGGGTCGGAGACGCCGGCGAGGGCGTTCAAAAACTGACTGCGGGCGTCGCAGACGTGCAGGTCGGTTTTGAAGTGGTCGCCGAACTCCGTGCGGACCTGCTCCGCCTCGCCCTCGCGCAGCAGGCCGTTGTCGACGAAGATGCAGGAAAGTTGATCGCCGATCGCCTGATACAGCAGCGCCGCGACGACGGAGGAGTCCACGCCCCCGCTCAAGCCGCAGATGACCCGAGCGTCGCCGACCGTCTCGCGGACGCCGGCGATCTCCTGATCAATAAGTCGACCGATTTCCCACGTCCCCCGGCAGCCGCACACGCCGGTGACGAAGTTCGCCAGCAGCCGGCCGCCGTGCTCGGTGTGGGTGACTTCCGGGTGGAACTGCAGTCCGTAAACCGGCCGATCGCGGTGCTTCACCGCGGCGGCGGGGCAGGTGCCGGTCGTCGCCAGCGGGGCGAACGCTTCGCTGAGGCCCTCCACCTGGTCGCCGTGGCTCATCCAGACGGTCGATTCACTGGGCAGGCCGTCCAGCAGCGGGTCGGAGGGTGCCGCGACCCGCAGCGTGGTGCGGCCGAACTCGCGGTCGGCGCCGGGCTTCACCTCGCAGCCCATCGCCCGGGCGAGCACCTGCATGCCGTAGCAGATGCCCAGCACCGGCACGCCGAGGTCGAAGATCTCCGGGTCCGGCTGGGGGGCGCCCTCGGCGTATACGCTGGCCGGGCCGCCGGAGAGGATCAGCCCCCGCGGATTCAATTCCCGCACGCGGTCGGCGGGCAGGTCCGGGCGGACGATCTCGCAGAACACGTTCTGTTCGCGGACCCGCCGGGCGATCAGTTGGGCGGTCTGCGAGCCGAAATCGAACACCAGCACGCGATCTTCGCCGGCCGCTCCGTCCCCCGACGGGGAGAGCGCCGGGGCGAGCGGATCGAGCCCCGAACCGGGGGGAGCGGGGGAGACGGAACTGGACATCGACCGATCTGAAAAAGACGTGGAGCCCGACCGGGTCGGCGGCGGGGAATCCGGGAGTGTAACGCGGTCTCCCGCGATCTGTAGGGCGGGATCGCCGCTCCCGCCGACGCGGCCGCCCTCACCCCAGCAAGATCGTTCCGACCCGTCGCCCCGCCCAAACCAGCGCGAGCCCGCCCAGCACGTTCGCCCCGACGTGCAGCAGGGCGATCGGCAGCCGCTCGCCCCGCACCAGGGAGACCGCCTCCTGCCCGAAGGTGGAGAAGGTCGTCAGCCCGCCAAGGAACCCGGTAACGATCAACCCCCGCGTCGCCGGCGAGAGACGGCCCCGCTCCGCCGCGGCGTACATCGCCAGCCCGATCAGGAAGCACCCCGCCAGGTTCACCGCCAGCGTGCCCAGCCAGGGGTGCACCGGGAACCGCTCCGCCGCCGCCCGGCTGACCAGAAAGCGGCAGACCGCCCCCGCGGCCCCGCCGACGGCGACCGCGACGATCAGCAGGGCGAGCGGCGTCGCCTCCGGATCGGCGGGCGGGGCCGTCATTTGGACCCGGCGATCTTCCACAGCGTCGCGTCGGAGCGGAAATAGACCGCCCCGCTGGCCGCCGCGGGGCTGGCCCACATGCCGTCCTCGCCCAGTTTGTTGGCGGCGAGAATCTCCGGCGAGCCCTCCGCGTCGAAGCCGACGACCGCCACCTCCCCTTCGGAGTTCGGGCAGAACAGGCGGAGGTTCTCGCCGACGCCGACGGCGACGGGCGTCGCCCAGTACTTCCCGCTGAGGCGGGCCTTGCCGACCTCTTCTCCGGTCGCCAGATCCGCGACGGAGAGGATGCCGCCCTGCGTGAGCGTCGCCACCAGCGGGCCGGCGGGCGAACGCACCACCACCGGGGAGGCGTAGCTGGGCCGCAGCCGACTGTTCTGCCAGGCGACCTTCACGGCGTCGGAGCCGACGACCGGTTCCAGGGCGGCGATGCCGTCCGAGACCACGAGGATGCGGCCGTCGCCGTCCGGTCCGAGGGCCACGTTCGGCGAGACGACGGTGCTGGCCCCGTCGCCCCACTCCCAGACGATTTCGCCGGTCCCCGGGTCGAGCGCCTGCAGGCCGTAGCTGCCCTGGCAGAGGGCCAGATCGCCGTCGTTGCGGAAGGCGGAGCCGGCCGGGAGCAGGACCGGGCTGCCCCAGTTCGCCTGGTTCGGCCGATCAAGGACCCACCGCGATTCGCCGGTGGCCGGGTCGAGGCCGAACAGCTTGCTCTCCGCGTCGTTCTCCGCCATCACGATCAACGTCCGCGTGCCGTCTGCGGCGGTCGCCAACAGCGGGGAGGAACTCATCCCGAGGCTGTTCGAGACGTTCGGGTAGTCGGCGGTGAGCCCGCGGTACCACAGGGTGTCGCCGTCGGCGGTCAGGCAGACGACGTCGTTGCTGCTGAACTGGGCGAAGACGAACTCGCCGTCGGTGGCGGGGGTCCCGGTGGCGACGCGCATGTCCGGTTCGTAGGTGCCGGTGCGGCCGGTCGCCTGAAAGCGGCGGTCCCAGAGTTTGGCGCCGGTTGCGTCGTCAAAGGCGAGGACGTGCAGCACGTCCGAATTGAAGCCGCTGTCGGCGGTGACGTAGACACGCCCCGCGGCGACCGCCGGCCCGCTGAACCCCCCTCCGGGCAACTCGGCGGCCCAGGCGACGTTCGTTCCGCCGGCGCCGTCGAAGGTCGTCGGCACGGCGGCCGTCGCGGCGGACCGACTGCCCGGTCCGAGGAAGCCCCGCCAGGCGTCGTCGGCGGCGCCGTCCGCGGGGCCGGCGGCGAGGGCGGCCAGAAGCAGGAGCGGGGTCATTCAGCGGCGGCGGGTTGGGGTTCGCGGAGCGCGGCGCCCGTGGGGTCGGTGACGCGGAACTGCATCTGGTAGCTCTGGGCCCAGCTTTGGTCCTGTTCGTTCTGGAGCAGTTTGACCATCAACAGGTTGCGGCCGGCCCGCACCTCGGCGGGGATTACGTATTGATCCATCTTCGTGCCGCGGTGGTACTCCGCCCGGGCGAAGACCAGTTCGCCGTTGAGGTACAGCTTGAAGGCGTTGGGCGTGCCGAGGCGAAACGTCACCGGACCGGCCACGGGGGCCTGATACTCCCGGGCCAGCATCACCGCGGAGCCCTTCCAGTTGGTCAGGTCGCCAGCGATGTCGAGCCTGCCGAAGTCCTCGTCGGTCGTCAGCGGCTGCCAGGTCACTGTGCCGCCGGCCTCCGGGTGCTTCGAGGGGAAGGTCGCATCCGGATCGAAGCGGCCGGGGGTCTCCTCCGGCGGGAGGGTGCGGTCCCAGCCGACGCCGTCGCGGTGGTCGAACGGCCCGACCAGCTGCCAGTTCGTCAGGAAGCCGAACTGCCGCTTGAGGTCGACCGGCTCCCCGGCGTCGGCCAGCCGCTTGGCGAGCGTTTCCACCTGATCGCGGTCGAGGGCGGCGTCCAGCAGATTTCTCAGGCCCGCGGGCTCCGGGTTCTCGCCCAGTTTCGCCAACGCCGCGGCGACGGCGGCCCGGCGGACGGGCGGGGCGGCGCTGCCCAGACCGCGATCGGCGAGGTAACGGTCGGCCGCCTCCGGCGCCCGCTCGCGGAGCAGACCGAACGCCAGGGCGGCGGCCTCCGGGTGCGGGTTCTCTACGGTCAGCAGGGCGATCAGCGCCGGCGCCAGTTCGGCGGGGGGCAGGTCGTCGGCAATCGCCTGCACCGCCCCGGCGAGCAGGTTCCGCCCGACCGGCCCGGCGTCGGCGAACGCGGCGAACAGCGCCGGCAGGCGGTCCGCCGGAGCGTCCGACAACCGGCGCAGGGCCTCAGCCGCTTCGACGCTCCCCTCCCCCTTCGGCCCCACGGTGACGACGGCGGCGAGGTCCTCCTCAAACCCTGCAAACGCCGGACCGACGCCCGCTGCCAAACCGGCCAAAACCGCCCAGACGACGCAGCCGCGGAAACGGGCTGGACCGGTTGAGCCGGTCGGTGCGATAGAAGTTGCCACAGGGTTCGCTCGACGGGGACGGAACCGATTTGGACGATGGTACCGGGCGGATCAGGCCCCCGGAACTGTCCGCCGCCTGCCGAGCGCCGGCTGTCGCGTGCCGGCCGTCGTTCCCGAATCGCGAAGGATCGCCCCGTGTTCGCCCGCCTCGCCCGCCGCCTGCCGTCGATCGCTTTGTGCGCGGCGGCAGTCTGCTGCGCCGCGGCGTTCGGCGGCCGGGCGGAAGCCGACGAGACGTGCACGCACGGGGGGGCCGGCGGGATCCATCAGCAGCCGGGGGTGAACTGCCCCTACTGCGCCGCGGACGACGACGTCTGGCGTTGGCGCGTCCTGCCCCCCTCCCTACTGTTCAAGCCGTACATCGCCGGGGTGAAGGCGGCCCGGATGGCCGGGGTGCTCAACCGCGTCGACGGCGGCCGGATGGGCGAGACGACCCTCGACGGCTCCCTCGGCGCCCGGATTGGCATCATTCGCCTCGGTCAGGACGGCCCGGACGCCGACGGCTGGCAGTTCGACATCGAGGCCGCCGCCTTCCCCCGCCTAAACCACGACGAGGAGATGGACCTCGACGCCACCGATTTCCGGGCCGGCCTGCCCCTCTCCTACCGCAGCGGGCCGACCGCGATCTCCTTCGGCTACGACCACATCAGCACGCACGTCGGCGACGAGTTCTTCGAACGCAATCCGGACTTCGAGCGGGTGAACTACTCCCGCGACGCCCTACTGCTCGGCGTGCGGCAGGACCTCTCCCTCGAACTGACGGTCTACGGCGAGGCGGCCTACGCCTTCGCCCGCGACGGCGGCTCCGACCCCTGGGTCTTCCAATTTGGGGCGGAGTACTTCGACGAAATCAGCCCCGCCAGCGGCGGCCCCGTCGCCGCGGCGAACGTGCAGTTGCGCGAGGAGTTCGAACTCGGCGGCCGCTTCACCACGGTCGTCGGCTGGCAGTTCCGCGAACCGGAGACCGGCCGCCTGCTCCGCTTCGCCGCCCAATACGACGCCGGCAAGAGCCCCTACGACGAACTGTTTGGCGAAGACGAAACCGCCATCGGCCTCGGCGTCTTCTACGATTTTTAATTCGGCGAGCGGGGGCGTCAGCCCCCCGTGGGCGTGGTTCTGAGCGACGCACGGGGGGCTGACGCCCCCTCGCTCGCCGTCAGGTGCGCACAAAGACGACCTGCCCGCAGCGGTCGAACGGGTTGGACCGGGTGCGGCGGACGCGGCGCAGGCCGCGGGCGGTCGTCAGCTCCGTCAGCCGCCCGGCGGAGAGGCGCGGCCCCGGGTCCAGCGCCGCGACGCCGCCGGGCCGGAGCACGCGGGCGGTTTCGTCCAGACAGGCCGCGAGGTCGCCGCCGGTGAGGTGGTGGCCGATCACCCCGCTACTGTTCACCAGATCGACCGCCCCATCGGCGAACGGGCGGCCGTCGGCGTCGGTCAGCGGACTGCAGACGCTGCCGACCGCGAACCGCACCGTGCAGCGCCCGGCCCGGTTCGGGTACTCCCGACCGCCGGCGACGGCGGCGAGCGGGGCGGCGAACTCCACCCCCGTCACCTCGGAGCCGTCCGGCAGACAGTAGGCGAGAACCGCCGTGCTCCCGCCGGTCCCGCAGCCCAGATCGACGGCCTTCAGCGGCGTGTCGGGAAGCAACATGTCGAGGGAGGCGGGGATTGTCCGCCAGTTCGCCCAGGCCTGCCGGCCGTTGACGGCGTCGAACTCCTCGGCGGACATCGCCGCGTACGCCGCTTCGACCGCCGCCGGGTCCGTGGAGCGAAAGGCCACCCCGCGGGCCGCCAGCGCCCGCTCGGTCCGCCACTGCCGCCACACGACCCCCGCCAGGTTCCCCGGCCCGGCCCCCTTCACCTCCGCCGGCGGACAGCGCAGCAGGCCGTCCGAGGCTTCGGCGGCGGCGAGACGGAGGGCGGCGGAACTCACGGGACGGCGCAGCGCGGGCGACGGGTTGAAAGCGATCGGCGGGACGGGAGTGTAGATTTCCCGCCGACGCCCGTCGCCTGCCCGCGGCCCGGGCGCCCCGTCACCTCGTGCTTCCCCCACCGTGTCGTCGCCGATCGACCGAACCGTTCCGACCGTGTCCCTCGTCGGCGCCGGGCCGGGCGACGCCGGCCTGCTGACCCGCCGCGGCGCCGAGCTGCTGGCCAGGGCGGATCTCGTGCTGGCGGACGCCCTCGTCGGCCCGGACGTGCTGGCGCTGGCGAACCCCGCGGCGGAGATGGTCACCCGCACCCACGCCCCGACGGACGCCCCCGGCGCCCGCGAGGCGAACCAGAACGCCCTCATCGCCCGCATGATCGCCGAGGCGCAGGCCGGCCGGCGGGTGGTGCGGCTGAAGGGGGGAGACCCCTCCATCTTCGGCCGCGGCGCCGAGGAGGCCGACGCCCTGCTGGCCGCCGGCGTGCCGGTGGAAGTCGTGCCGGGGGTGACGGCGGCGATCGCGGCGTCCGGGCTGTCCGGCATCCCGCTCACGCACCGCGACCACGCCGGCGCCGTCTGCTTCGTCACCGGCCACGACGCCGGCCGGGCCCGGGAGCAGATCGACTGGCGCGCCCTCGCCGCATTCCCCGGCACGCGGGTCTTCTACATGGGCCGCCGCCGGTTGCGGCGGATCGCGGCCTCGCTGATAGAGCACGGCCTGAGCCCGCAGACCCCCGCGGCGGTGGTCTCGCAGGCGGCGACGCCGGAGCAGCGGACGGTCTGCGGGACTGTCGCCACGATCGCCGCCGACTGTGACGCGGCCGCCCTGCCCGGCCCCGCGATTTTGCTGGTGGGAACCGCCGCGACCGAACCGGGGGACCGCGGTTGGTGGGAACGCCGGCCGCTGCACGGCCTCTCGGCGGCGCTGGTGGGCGCCGGCCCCCAGCCCGCCGCCGCGGAGCGATTGCGGGCGGCCGGAGCGGAAGCCGTCGACGTCCCGCTGCTCGCCACGCCGCGGATCGCCGCTCCGGACGGATTGGCGGAGGCCGTTGACGCCCTCCGCCCGGGCGACGCGATCGCGTTTACCTCCAGCAACGGCGTGGATGGCTTTGGGCGGCTGTTCGAGGGGCCGGAGCGCCGGGACCTGCGGGCGCTCTTCGGGGTGACGCTGGCGTGCGTCGGGCCGTCGACGGCGGCGGCACTGGCCCCCCTGCGCCTCGTGGCGGACCTCGCGCCGGAGGAGTATTCCGCCGAGGCCCTCGCCGACGCCCTCGCCCCGCACGTCCGGGGGAAGCGGGTCCTGTGGCCGACCTGCCCGGAGGCGAAACCGACCCTGGCCGACCGCCTGAGCGCCGCCGGGGCGGAGGTGCGACGGGTACACGTCTATCGACAGGCCCCGGCGACGGCGCTGCCGGCGGACGCCGCCGCCCTGCTGGACGCGGGGCGGCTGGACTGGGCTCTGATCGCCAGCGGGAACCTCGGCCGGTCGTTCGCCGAGCTGTCCGAAGGCTCGGCCGGCCGCGCGCGTTTGAAAGTCGCGGCGATCAGCGAGAACGTCGCCGCGGCCTGCCGCGACGCCGGGCTGCACGTCGCCGCCGTGGCCGCGGAGGCCACCTGGGACGGCCTGGTCGACGCGGTCAGCGAGGCGGAAACGGCGTGATCGCGGCCGGCGTGCGACTCCGCACGCGGCGTTTCGTCTCCCCCGCGCGCCGAGGTTCGTCTTGACCGTTTGGGGCCGGTTGATTGAACGTCTCCGGCAAGCAAGACACCGGGTCGGCGCTCCGCCGGCCCTCCCCCCGGCACGGACGCCGCCATGCACGCCCCCCCCGCGGTTCCCCCCGACACGGATCACCCGGTTCCCTCTCCCGCCGCGGCGGCCTCCGCCGCGGCGTCGACGCTGAAAACCCGTCTGAGTCGTTGGGCGGCGAGTCTGTTTATCGGCGGCTACCTCAGCGTGCTGGCCGCCGGCGTCGCGTCCCACGCCCTGGAGTTTCATCAGGGGTCCCACCCCCTGATGTATTATATCGTCTGGGATATGTTCTGCGGGTGGAGCGCCCACAGCTATCGCAATCACGTCATCGCCGAGGGCGAAAGCGGCACCTGGTACGAGGTCGGCACCGGCCCTTGGGAGGAGGCCCGCCCGTTCCGCCCCTACGGCGACCTGAAACGCATTCATTACGACGTGAACGCGACCCACGGCGCCCGGACGGCGTTGAACGTCCTGCGGCACACCGCTCACGAGCCGATCGTCCGCATCGCCCTGGTGGAGGAAGTCTGGGCGAAGAAGTTTAATTTGCCGGAGCCGCACTGGTCGGAGCGGTGGAACGTGCCGAAGGACCCGGCCAGTTATTACGCGGTGCGGCACGTGCTCTCGCCGAACGGGCAATTGCTCGGCTCGCGGCCGTCTTGGGCCTCGGAGGTGGTCCAGCGGAACGTGCAGGACCGGGCCAAGATCCGGCGGTTCTCCCCCCGCTCCGCCCCGATGCTGGCCGGCGCCGGTTGGAATGCGCCCGTCGCCGAACGCCGCGGCCCCGCGGGGGTCGTGCCCGCCTCGCATTCGTCAGAACTCGCCGACTGATCGCGTCTGGCCCGCCCCCCGCACGCCCCGCCCCGCACCCGCCATGACCCCCGCCGAATCGGCCCCCGCGGCCCCCGCCCCCGACAGCCCCTCCCTCGCCGAATTGAAGCGCTCGATCGGGCGGTTCTTCTTCGCCGAGGAAGTCCCCTACGGCGCCGCGGCGGTGCGAATCGCCCTCGCCCTGCCGATCCTGCACGACGCGGTCAAACGCTGGCCGCACGCCCGGGAACTCTATTCCGCGGACGGCGCCCCCGCGGCGCTGTGGCACACCTACGGCCTGCCCAACGTCCTGCCGGAACTGCCGGGCGGGGCCGCGGTCGCGCTGTACTCGCTGTATTTCTTCGCCCTGGTCGCGGCGCTGGTCGGGTGGAAGGCCCGGACGAGCTGCGCCCTGGCCGCGGCGGGGTGCTTTTATTTCGGCGGGCTGGATGCGACCGGCACGCTGAACAAATACCTCGTCGTCGCCACGCACCTGTTCGTTCTATTGAGCCTCAGCCGCTGCGGCGCCGTCTGGAGCGTCGACGCCCGCCTCGCCCGCCGGGCCGCCGCGGCCCGCGGCGAAGCCTGGACGCCGCAGCGGGCCCCCGCCTGGCCCCGCCGCCTGATGCAGTTTCTGATCGGCGGCGTCTATTTCGGGGCGGCGTTCACGAAAATTCACACGCCGGAATTCTTTAATGCGGAGCAGATGACCTACTGGATGGTCACCAACGTCAACGGCGTGCACCCGCTCGGCCCGCTGCTGGCCGTCAATCCGGTGTTGTTGCAAGTCGGCGCCTACTCGACCTGCCTGTGGGAAATCACCTTCCTGATGATGGCCTGGCGGGGCTGGGGCCGGCGAATCTGGCTGCCCCTAGGCTGCATGTTCCACTTAATGACGACGCTCTCCCTGGGTCTGTTTATTTTCCCGCTGGTGAGCGTCTCCGCCTACGGGGCGTTTCTCAACGAGCGGGACGTGGCCGCGTTCCGTCAGCGGTGGGCGAGCCTCTGCGAAACCGTCCAAACCCGGCGGCCGGAGCTGGCCCGGACGCTGCGGTCGCTGTGGCCGCCGCGACTCGGCCTGCCGGCGGTCCCCTCGTCGGCGCTGCGGTGGGGCTATCTCGTCGCCGCCCCGCTGGTCGCGGTGATCGGGATGGGCGCTGAATACCAACTGGACCCGTACGGCGAGCGCGGCGCCGACGGGCCGCTGCCGCTCAAGGCGATCGATCCGGCGCTGGTGCGGTCCATGACCGCCCCGCACCGCCCGCCCCGGCCCGCGGACCTGCTGTGGGATTTCGACCTCGGCCGCCAACTGATCGGCGGGCACCTGGTGGGCCGCAGCGACGAGTTCGACTGCACCGGGGCGATCTTGGCCCAGGCGTGGCTCTCCCCGCCGCACGACGACGTGGTGCTGGAATGCGTGCTGCATCACGCCGACGGCGAGGGCGGCGCCGGCCCGGCGATCACCCGGCAAAGCGGCGTGCTGACCCGCGAACAGGCCCGGTACACCTTTATCTGGGCGCTGGACGAGTGCCTGATGCCGGGGCCGTACCGGATGACGCTGAAGATCGACGGCGTGCCCGTCGCGGACGAGTTCTTCACGATCGTCGCCCCCTGACCGCCTCGGCCCCGCCCTTCGCCCCGCCCTTGAACGCGCCGGCCCGCCGCTGACGCCCGCCGGCGGGTGTGGTAGGTTGGGCGGCGTTCGGGGTCGCGGTCCTCCCCGGCCGCTCGCCCTCCCCCGCCCGGCGTCCGATCCCCGTGTGGCTCGTGTCCTATTTGCAGCCCCTGTGGATTGCGTTCGGCGTGGCGACGATCGCCTGCGCCGGCTGGGCGGTGATCAGCGGGAGGGCGAAGTACCTAGCCGTCGCGGGCGTCTGCCTGCTGCTGGGCGCCGCGACCTTCGGCGCGGATTGGTACGTCGTCACGGAGGCGGAAAAGGTCGAGGCCCACATCGACGAACTCGCCGCCGCCGCCGTCGCCGGGGATACGGAGAAGGTCCTGTCGTTCCTCTCCCCCACCGCCGTCCTGCCACGGACGAGCGTGGCGTTCGGGTTCAACCTCGTCACGATCGAGGACGACCTGCGGCTGACCGACCGCAGCACGGAGGTCACCGCGAACGACACCCAGGCCCTCTCCGATTTCCGGGCCAACGGCACCGTCCGCGTGCCGCAGCTTGCCGGCGCCAGCAAGCATTTCGCCACCAAATGGCAACTCGTGTGGCGCAAGGAAGCCGGCGAGTGGAAGATCACCGAGGTCCGCCGCTTCAATCCCATCACCGGCGAGCCGATCGGCCTGCTGGACCGGATGTGACGGAAGACAATCGGGCGGACCGCGGCCGTCCGGGACGGCGTCGCAATTAGGGGCCGAACTCGGTGCGTTCGCTGTAGAACAGCGTGGCGTCGTTGGCCCCGCCGGCGCCGAACTGCACGCGGTTCATTCGGACCGCCCCGGCGGAACTGAACCCCGGCCGCGCGCTGACCCACGCCGGGCGATACGCCTCCCGCGACACCGGTTGCGGGATCACGCCGACGAGGTGCGGGGGAACCTGGTGCGAGAAATAGCTCGGCCGGCTCATCCAGCGATCGGCCCCTTGGGCGCCGCTCGCCAACGCCCCGCTCAGCAGCGCGACCGCGAACACGGTCCAGAGCGCACGGCGGAGGGCGGAGGCACGATCGTCGTCGTGCTGCGGGGCGGTCTGCGGCGAAATCATGGTCGTGCGGCGGGATGATGCGAAACGGCAACGTCCGTTGCCCCCGACGAGGCGTTCCGGCAACGCCGGGCGGCTTCGGGGGGCGGTTTGGGACGCTGGTCCCCTCCAACGCGAACCGCGTGCCGGACCGATTACGGACTGCCGGTGAAGACGCGGGCGGACAGGGGGCGGTGGTCGGATCCGATGTCCGGCCCCGCCCGCAACCGCATCAGGCCCGCCCCGCCGCCGGGGAGCAGATGATCGATCGGCAGGGCGAACAGCGGATTCCCGGCCCGCCAACTGGTCGGTCCCCGACCGCCCAAGCGGGGGTCGTCGAGTCCGCCGGCGGTCCGCAGATCCGCGAAGTGCGGGCTCCACGGCGTGCAGTTTAGATCCCCGCCGACCAACACCGGCCCGCCGCTCCACGCGGCAAGGTCTGCGACCTGAGCCATTTGGCGATTCCTCAACGCCGCATACTCCGCTCCGATCGGCGGGAACGTATGCACGTTGTAAATGGTCAAGGAAGGGCGGCCGTCGTCCATCTCGACCGTGCAGCGGATCAACGGCACGCCGCCGCAGTCGATCGTATTGAACGTCGCGGGCCGTTTGGAAAAGACGGCCATGCCGAAATTATCCGGCCGCGGCTCGACCCGCCGGTAGGGATAGCGTGCGTACAACGGCTCCAGGTCCTCGGCCCACCGGGCGTCGATCTCCTGCAGACACAGGACGTCCGGCTCCACGTCGTCCAGATAGTCCAGCAACAAAGCGGCGTTGCGGTTGCGGGTGAGGACGTTCGCGGTGACGACCCGAATCCCGACGTCCCGGAACTCGGACACGAGCGTCTCGTCCGCGAAAAACGCACCCCGAAGCAGCGGCCCGCCGAGGATCAGCGCCGCCACGCCGCACAGCGCCAGCGGAACCCACTGCCGGGCGAACAGCAGCACGAGGCCGATCGCCCCGGTTCCCAGCAGCCATTGGAAGCGGAAGTGCGTGAACAGTTCCGCAAACCACCACCACCGGCCGGCCAGCCCGATCAGCCACGGGACGAACGGCAACGCCGCGAGCGCCCACCAGAGGCGGGAGCGTCCCGGGCTCTCCGAGGTTCCGGGACGCGGCGGTTCGTCGGCCGGTGCGGTCCTCGTCACAGCGCCCCGGGCTGCGCTTCCGCCGTCGTGAAATCGCAGCGGCAGGCGAGCTTGCCGCCGACGGACACCTTCCCCGTCAGATAGACAGCCCCGGGCAGGCGGTCCTTGATCGTCACTTCCACCTGGCAGGTGTCGCCGGGGCGGATCATGCGTTTGAACTTCACCCCGTCGGTGCGGGCGATCACGGGCAGGCCGCCGCCGCCCTGTCCGAGGGCGGCGATCAATACGGCGCCGGCCTGATAGCACATCTCCAATTGAATCACCCCGGGCAGCAACGGGGCGCCGGGGTAGTGGCCCTCGAACAGCGGCAGGTCCGCGTCGATTCGTTTACCGGCGAGAATCGTCCGCTCCTCGCCGGGTTCCGCTTCGTCGTCGATCGACGCCTCGTCGAGCCAGAGGAACGGCGGGCGATGCGGGATGAGCCGTTCGATCTCCTTCAGCGAGAGAATGATCATGCGGTCGCCGTCCGATTCGCGAGGAACTCGTCCACCTTGGAGCCCACGATCACGCCGTAATTCACCGCGCCGAGCCAGCCGGACATGATGATGCCCACGCTGCCGGCGTGCCACAGGCCGGGGACCTGCTGGGGCAGTTCCTCGCTGACTTTCAGGCCCTCGAACTTCGTGCCGAAGCTCGCGCCCAGCTGGTGCTTGGTGTAGTGCTCGAACGTGCGGGGGGTGCTGACTTCGATATGATCCAGCTTGGCGCGGACGTCCGGGATATAATTCTGCTCCAGGCATTGGAGCGTGGTCTCCGCCAGCTCGGCCTTGTCGGCTTCGTATTGCTCGTCGCTCAATCCGGCCCAGTCTTCGTAATTCGCGTTCGTGCTGGAGACGATCAGCCAGCGGTCGCTGCCGGGGCGGGTCTGCGGGTAATAGAAACTAAAGGTCCGACTGCTGACGTCCTTGGAGAGCATCGCCTCGGCGTCGAAGCCGCTGTGCTCCGAGTGGAACAGCAGGTCGCCCAGGTCCGGATCGAAGCCCTCGCCGGGCTTGAGGGCCATATAGACCTGGGCGGAGGAGTTGTTGAGCCGGACCGCCTTGGCCTCCGCCGCGAAGTCGGGGTCCAGCCGGTCTTCGCCGACGAGCTTGAGCACCGTGCTTTTGAGATTCGCGTTCGACAGCACGGCGTCGCAGCCGATGCGGCGGCCGTTGACGACGACGCCGGTCACTTGGCCGTCGTCGTTCGTCTCAATTTGCTCCACCTCGCAGCGGATGCGCAGGTCCACGCCGTTCGCCAGCAGCTCCTTCTTCATGAGCTTGACGAGTTCGTCCGTCCCCCCGCGGAAGGTGAACACGCCCTTATGCATGAAGTTGCTGAAGACGATCCCGTAGGTGATCGCCGGATCGTCCAGCGTGCTGCCGTTGGCGTAGGTGATCGGCTCCATCAAGAGACGCACCACGTCGCTGCGGCCGGGGAAGAACTCTTCGAACAGCTCCCGGGTGGTGAGGTGCTGATCGTCGTAGAAGTTCATCGACCGGGCCCGGTCGAAGAAGGCCTGCACCGTCTCCCGGGGCACGCCGAAGGTTTCGACGAGGTGATTGGTGAAGTCCTCCCGGTCGAAGGTCGTGCGGAGGCTAAACTGGGGGTTTTCGAACCGGATATGTTCGAGCTGCACGATGCGGTCGGCGATCTCCTTCGACCAATATTTGCGGCAGCTCTTTTTCATCCCCACCGGGAAGCCGTGCAGGCTGATGTCGAAGATGTGCCCGCCGGCCCGTTTGAACCATGTGGCCATCCCGCCGAGCTGATAATGGTGCTCGAGCAGCAACACCTTGTGCCCCTGCCGGGCGAGCAGGTTGGCGCCGGTGAGGCCGGCCAGTCCGCTGCCGATCACGACCACGTCGTAACGGTCGGCGGCGCCTTTGAGGAAGTCTTTGGCCATGAAGCGTCGGGCGAGCGTGGGGCGTCGGCCCCCCGTGCGGGAAGGGCGTGCGAACCGGGGCGGAGGGAGTCTAAGCCGCCGGCGCCCTTTGCAAAGCGGAGCCAGCCGGTACGTTGACCCACCCGTGACCGTCTCAGGGGGCTGACGCCCCCGCTCGACAGCCTCCGGGGGCTGACGCCCCCCGCTCGCCTGGATTTCCCGCGCCCATGCTGAAGCCGCTCGCCCTGATCGCCCTGCCCGCGGCGCTGCTCGCCGGAGCGGCCGACTGGTACGCCGACGACGCCGGCGGCCCGGCGTGGATCGACGCGGTCGTCGGGACGCTGGCGGTGTTCGGCACGGCCGCGGGGGTCGCGGCGCTGAAGCCGGAGCCGGCCCCGGCGCCCGCGAAGCCGCAGGCGACGGCCGCCCCGGCGAAGCCCGCCCCGCCGCCCAAACCGGTCAAACCGCCGGAGCCGAAGCGGCCGGAGGGGGAGGACGCGCTGGTGCTGCTCGCCACGTTGCAGCGGGAGGCCCGGCTGATCGACTTCCTCAAGGAGGACCTGTCCGCCTACGACGACGCCCAGGTCGGCGCCGCGGTGCGGGACGTCCACCGAGACGCCGCCGCGGCGCTCGACCGGCTGTTCGCCCTCGGTCCGGCGGTGAACGCGGAGGAAGGGTCGCGGGTCGATCCGGCCTCGTTGCCCGCCGGACGGGTGAAGACGACCGGCCACGTCGGCGGCGGCGCCGGCACGCTGGTGCACCCGGGCTGGGCGGCGACGAAGGTGAACCTGCCCGCCCGCACCGGCCCGCCCGACGAGGCCGCCGCCCGCGTGCTGGCTCCGGCGGAAGTCGAGGTAGGGTAGAAGGTTGAAGGGGGAAGATGGAAAGTGGGGACGGCCGACCCTGCGCGTCTTTCACCTTCAACCTGCCTCCTTCCACTCATGTATTCCGTCGGCATCGACCTCGGCACGACCAACAGCGTGCTCGCCTCCTGCCCGATCAGCGGAGACGGGGTGGGCGAGGACGGGGCGGGCGACGCCCCCGCGGTGCTGCCCGTTCCGCAAGTCGTGGCCCCGGGAACCGTCGAGAGCCGCGACGCCCTGCCGAGCTTTTGCTATCTGGCGCCCGAGGCGGAGGCGGACGGCCTCGCCCTCCCCTGGGCGGCGGGTCCTGCCCATGACGGCCCCGGCTACGCCGTCGGCGAGTACGCCCGGCAACGGGCCGTCGAGGCCCCGGATCGGGTGGTCGGCACGGCGAAATCCTGGCTGGGGCACGCCGGCGTCGACCGTCGGCAGCCGATCCTGCCGTGGGACGCCGGTTCGTCGGCCACGGGGGGCGACGTGTCGAAGATCAGCCCGGTGGAGGCCTCGGCCCGCCTCCTGCGGCACCTCGCCGCCGCGTGGGATCAGGCCCACCCGGACGCACCGCTGAGCGAACAGGCCGTCACGCTGACGGTTCCCGCCAGCTTCGACGCCGCCGCCCGCGACCTCACCCGGGAGGCCGCGAAGGAGGCCGGGTTCCCCGCGGACTTCGTGCTGCTGGAGGAACCGCAGGCGGCGGTCTACGCGCACCTCGCCGACCGCGGCGACGACTGGCGGAAGGACCTGTCGCCCGGCGACGCCCTGCTGGTCGTGGACGTGGGTGGCGGGACGACGGACTTCTCGCTGGTCTCCGTGACCGATCGGGAGGGCGATCTGGAACTGGAACGGGTCGCGGTCGGCCGGCATCTGCTGGTGGGCGGGGACAACATGGACCTCGCCGTCGCCCACCACGCCGCCGGGTTGCTCGCGGAGAAGGGCGTCACGCCGGACCCGTGGCAGTCCGTCGCCCTGTGGCACGCCTGTCGGACGGCGAAGGAGAGGCTGCTGGGGGTGGACGCCCCCGAACACGCCCCCGTCGCCGTGCTGGGGCGGGGCCGCAAGCTGATCGGGGGGACGGTGTCGGTCGATCTGTCGGCGGACGACGTCCGCAGGCTGGTGCTGGACGGGTTCTTCCCGCAGGTCGCCGCCGACGAGAAGCCGCAGAACGCGAGCGGCGGCGGGTTCGTGCAACTCGGGTTGCCGTACGAGAGCGACCCGGCCGTCACCAAGCACCTCGCGGCGTTCCTCGCCCAGCACCCGGACGTGGTGCCCACGCACCTGTTGCTCAACGGCGGGGTGTTCCGCTCCGCCCCGCTGCGGGAGCGGTTGCGGGAGACGCTCGCCGGCTGGCTGCCCGCCGCCCCGACGCTGCTGGACCGGCCGTCGGCGGCGCTGGATCAGGCGGTCGCCCGCGGGGCGGCGTTTTACGGCGCGACGAAGAAGTCCGGCGGCGTGCGGATCCGCGGCGGGACGGGGCGGAGCTACTACGTCGGCATCGAGACCGCCGGCCTGGCGATCCCCGGGGCGCCGCGGCCGCTTTCGGCTCTGTGCGTGGTCCCGCAGGGGATGGAAGAGGGCAGCGAGACCGCGGTGCCGGTCGAACGGCTGCCCGGCGGCGGCGTCGGCGTGACGGTCGGACGGCCCGCCCGGTTCCGGTTCTTCGCCTCCCCCAGCCGCCCGGACGACGTGCCCGGCGACCTGCTGACCCGCTGGAGCGAGGAGGAACTGGAGGAGACCGACCCGATCGAAACGACCCTCGACCCGACCGCCGCCGGCAGCGGCGACGCGGTCGAAGGCCAGGTGATCCCCGTGAACTTTCACGCCGCGGTCACGGAGTTGGGCGAGTTGACGCTGTCTGCCCGTCAAACGAACGGGGACGGGGTCTGGACGCTGGGCTTCGACGTGCGAGAGGAGTAGGCCGCGGCGCCGCCTCCGCCGGGCCGAAAGAGTCCAATTGCCCACTCAACGGGCATCACTGCACGACAAGCGTGCATTCGGACGGTCCGTCGAAGGATTTTGCGGGGGATTGCGGCAATCCCCGCATCGCATCCCCGCCGGATCGCTTGCGGGTGAGGCAGGACCGCGTACCGTCAGGCAATCTCGATTGGCGGCCGTGTGCCGCCGATCGCCTCCCGACGAATCCGTAAGAGCCTCGCCCCGCATGGCCTCCGCGTCCGACGTCCTCTCCTTCGCAAAGAAGCACAACGCCGAGTTCCTCGACGTCAAGTTCTGCGACCTGTTCGGTCAGTGGCAGCACTGCTCCTACCCGATGGACATCATCGGCGAGGACGAGATCAACGAGGGCTTCGGGTTCGACGGCAGCTCGATCCGCGCCTGGCAGCCGATCAACAACTCGGACATGTTGATGGTGCCGGACCCCAGCACCGTCAAGATGGACCCGTTCTTCAAGCGGCCGACGGTCACCGTCATCGCCGACATCGTCGACCCGGTCACCAAGGACCTGTACTCGAAGGACCCCCGCGGCGTCGCCAAGAAGGGTCTGGCGTACCTCTCCCAGACCGGCATCGCGGACACCTGCTACATCGGCCCGGAGCCGGAGTTCTTCGTCTTCGACGACGTGCGCTTCCAGAGCGCCCAGCACCAGAGCTTCTATCAGATCGACAGCTCCGAGGCCCACTGGAACAGCGGTCGGGCCGAGGGGACGAATCTGGGGCACAAGGTCGGCCCCAAGGCCGGCTACTTCCCGGTCGCCCCGATCGACAGCATGGGCGACCTGCGGGCCGAGATGGCCAAGGCGATGCAGGCAGTCGGCATCGTGGTCGAGGCGCACCACCACGAGGTGGCGACCGCCGGCCAGTGCGAGATCGACATGAAGTTCGCCCCGCTGCTGACGATGGCGGACCAGTTCATGTGGTTCAAGTACATCATCCGCAACGTCGCCAAGCAGCACGGCAAGACCGCGACGTTCATGCCGAAGCCGGTGTACGGCGACAACGGCTCCGGGATGCACACCCACATCAGCCTGTGGAACGGCTCCGAGACGCTGATGGCCGGCGACGGCTACGCCGGGCTGAGCGAACTGGCCCTGCACTCCATCGGCGGCATCCTGAAGCACGGCCGGGCCCTGATCGCCCTGTCCAACCCGACCGTCAACAGCTTCCACCGGATGGTCCCCGGCTACGAAGCCCCGGTCACGCTTGCTCTGAGCCAGCGGAACCGCTCCGCGGCGCTGCGGATCCCGATGTACTCGCCCAGCCCCAAGGCGAAGCGGGTCGAGTTCCGCTGCCCCGACCCGCTGGCCAACGGCTACCTCTCCTTCACGGCCCTGATGATGGCCATGCTGGACGGCATCCAGAACAAGATCGATCCGGGCGAACCGCTCGACCGGGACATCTACGACATGACCGATGAGGAATTGGCCACCACCCGTGTCGCGCCCAAGAGCCTGGGCGAGGCGCTGGAGGCCCTCGAGGCCGATCACGAGTTCCTGCTCAAGGGCGACGTGTTCACCCAGGACCTGATCGACAGCTTCATCAAGTACAAGCGGAAGCACGAGATCGATCCGATCCGTCTCCGCCCCCACCCCTACGAGTTCGACCTCTACTACCAGGCCTAGTCCTGGAAACCAGGCGTCGTCCCCAACGGACTCCGCCCGGCGTGGAACGTCCGACTCGTCGAGTCGACCGCAGCCCGTCCCGCATCGCGGGGCGGGCTGTTTTCGTGCGGGGCGAAGGCGGATACTGTCGGTTCGCCCCCGCCCCCGTTCGCCCCCGAGGAGCCGCCGATGCCGTCGCCGTTCCCGGGCGTTGATCCTTTTCTGGAAGGGCATGGGCTCTGGCGGGAGTTTCACAACGCCTTCATCGTGGCTGCTCAGGAACGGATCCTTGAAGCGCTCCCGGAGAAGTACGACTGCCCGATGGAGGTCGAACTGTTCCTGCGGGAGCGATCCGCAGAGGAGCGAATCGGCGTTGGGCGAGCGGATTGGGCTGTCGGTCAGCCGCGAACGACGCCGAATCGGCCGCCGGAAGCGGGCTCCGGGAACGCTGTCGGAACGGTCGCGCCGTCGATGCGCTCCGTCCTGCCGCCCGCCGTCGACGAGGAGTACCGCAATTTACTTCACATCACTGATCGGTCGGGGGAGCGACTGGTCTGCGTCGTGGAGTTACTGAGCCCGAGCAACAAGTCGGGCGGCGATCGAACTCAGTACCTCAACAAGCGTCGACAGATCGAGCGAAGCGACGCGCACCTCGTCGAGATCGACTTGCTCCGGGGAGGACGGCGGCTTCCGATCGGCGATGAGGTGCCGCTTCCGTTCGTGGTCCTCGTCGGACGGGCTGACGAGCGTCCCGAGGTGGACCTTTGGACCTTCGGCCTGAGGGACTCGCTCCCGGTCATTCCGATCCCGTTGGCTGACGACGATCCGCCGCTGCCGCTCCCGCTCGCCGAGGTCTTTGACCGGACGTACGACCGCGGCCGGTACTCCCGCCGGGCCTACCGCTTCGCCCCCGATCCGCCGCTCTCCGCCGAAGACGCCGCGTGGGCCGCCGCGGTCCTCACGGACGCCGGCGTTCCCCTCCCCCCCGGTTTTCCCCCTGACCAACGCCCTGACGACGGACGGCCGTCCTCGGCGAACGACTGACTGATCTCTGACTTCGTGACTGAACCGCTCTCCTACAAATCCGCCGGCGTCGACCTCGAGAAATACGCCGAGGGCATGGCGAAGTTGCCGGACCTGCTCGCCCGGACCCGCCGCCCCGGCGTGATGGACCTGCCGGGCGGGTTCGCCGGGCTGTTTCGCCTCGCGGATGTCGCGCAATTCAAAGACCCGGTGCTGGTCAGCGGCACGGACGGCGTGGGGACGAAGCTGAAGGTCGCCTTCGCCGCCGGCAAGTACGACACCGTCGGCGTCGATCTGGTGGCGATGTGCGCCAACGACGTGCTCTGCCTCGGGGCGGAGCCGCTGTTCTTTCTCGATTACATCGCCGTGGACCGGGACGACCCGGACCGCCTCGCGGCGCTGGTGGCCGGCGTCGCCGAGGGCTGCACGCGGGCCGGCTGCGCCCTGCTGGGCGGCGAAACGGCGATCATGCCGGGGGTCTATCGGGAGGGGGAATTCGACCTCGCCGGCTTCTGCGTGGGCGTCGCGGAGCGGGACCGCCTCGTCGACGGCTCCAAGATCGCCGCCGGCGACCGGCTGATCGGCCTGCCCTCCGCCGGGCTGCATTCCAACGGCTACAGCCTCGCCCGCAAGATCGCCTTCGAGCACGCCGGCCTCTCGATCGACACCCACGTCGAGCGACTGGGTCGCACGGTCGGCGAAGAGTTTCTCGAACCGACGCGCATCTACGCCCGGCCGATCGGCGAACTGCTCGGCAGCGACCTGCGCGACGCCGTGCACGGCCTGGCCCACGTCACCGGCGGGGGGCTGCGGGAGAACGTCGAACGCATCCTGCCGGACGGGCTGGCCCTGAACGTCGACGAGGGGTCCTGGGAGGCGCCGCCGGTCTTCGATTGGCTGCGGGACCTCGGCGGCGTGGCGGAGCCGGAGATGCGGCGGGTCTTCAATATGGGCGTCGGCTTCGTGCTGATCGTCGCCGAGGACTGGGCCGGGGGGGTGATCGACCGCCTCGAAGCCCTGGGGGAACGTCCGTTCCCACTGGGAACCGTCGCCGACGGCGGCGGCCCCGCGGCCGACGCCTAACCGCGCAGCCGTCCGTCGGGTAGAATCCCTCCGCCCCCTGCCGAAAGACGCCCCCGATGGACTTTGCCAACCTCCTCCCGGTCATCCTCATCGCCGCGGTCGTGATTGGGGCGGCGGTGGGCCTGCTGGCCTTGGGGACGATGCTGTCCGGCCGCCGCATCCAGGGTAGTTGCGGCGGGCTGGCGAACTCGAACATCCCCGGCCACGACGCCAAAAGCCCCTGCATGTCCTGCGGCGCCAGCCCGGAAAGCTGCGATCGCCCCGGGGCGGAGGACGTCCGCGAGGCGCTCCAGAAAGAGGACGCGGCCCGCTGAGCAATCGGTGCGCGATCGGTTCGCGCCCGTCGCCATCCCCGGCGGCGCGGGTCGGATTGACGCGGTTCTGCTGAATGTAGGGAGACGGGGGCGCCGATGGGCTGGGAGGACGTTCTCATCCCGCCCCGAGTTTTCCCGTGACCGTGGTTCGCACTCATCGTCGGACCTCGCGTCGTTCGGCTCTCTGGGGTTCCACGCTGCTGGCGGGGGCGGCGGCGAGCCTGCCGGGTTTCGGGGCGTCCGCGATCGCCCAGGAGTCGGCCTCCACGTTGCCCACCTGGAGCCCCGCACCGGCGGCGACGCCCGTGGCCGCGGCGGCGTGGCCGTCCGTCCGCGATGAAGCCCCCGCCCGGCCGATTCCCGGTCCGGCGGCCGATCCGCGACTCGCCCCCCTCGCCCCGGCGCCCGCGCCGCAGGGATACCCGCCGGTTCACCCGTCCTTCGCCTACCCCGGCCCCGGCCCCGGGCCCTACCTCCCGCCCGGCACTATTTACGAAGGTGGGACGTTCGCCGACGGCTCGACCTACCTGCCCGGCCCGACCTACCTGCCCGGCTCGACCTACCTGCCCGGCCCGACCTACCTGCCCGGCCCGACCTACCTGCCCGGCCCGACGTTCGCCGGTTCTCCCTACGCCGGTTCGCCCTACGAACAACCCTGCGGGTGCGGGCCGGTCTGCGGGCCGACCTGCGGCTCGATGCTGCCCCAGGGCCTGATCGCCCCGCCGCCGCTGGCCTGCGAGGCGGACCTCTGCGGGCGGCTCTACGGCGTGGAGGACGACCCGATCGTCGACCCGCTCTCCGCCGCGTTCGCGGTGCGGCTGGACACCCCCACCTCGGCCGCCCTGCTGGACTTCCAGAACCGGCAGACGGACAAGCAGCTCATCCTGCTCGGCTCGATCCCTTCCGTCGTGCCGCGGCCGATCCTGGTGCCGGGCGCCCAGCTGCGGCTGTCGGGCCTCTACGGACGGACCAACACCCCCGATAAGTTCGGCTATCTCGGCCGGTTCCCGACGGAGTTCAACGGCAGCACCGCCGGCGACCTGAGGGTCCTTCAGGCGAATCTCGCCGCGACCGCCTACTTCACCCCCTGGGCGACCGGGTACGTGGAGACGCTGTTCAGCGACGTGTTCAGCTTCCCCTCGCACAATCAGGGCAGCTTCCAGGTCCGGCAGGCGTATGCGGTGTTCGGCGACGTCCGCACCTGCCCGGTCTACGCCTACATCGGCAAGAAGAACCTCAGCTTCGGCGACTTCAGCACGCTCTCGCCGTTCACTCAGGCGGTGCCCTGGCACTACTTCGCCGCGTTGGGCGAAGGGGCCGGCGTGGGCTTCGTCAAAGGCGGCCTGCACGTCGTGCTGACCGGCATCGCCGGCGGGCGGGGCATCCGCACCGTCGACAGCGAGACCACCGGCAAGGTCAACAATTTCGCGGTGAACGCCTCCTACGCCGGGACGATCGGCGAGCTCGAATACCTGTTCGGCGGTGGCTACCTGGACGGCACCATCTACGACGCCGCCGTCCCGGAGCACATCAACCCGACGCTGTTCGGCCCGAAAAACTGCGTTTGGGACGTGAACAGCACGCTGCATTGGCGCCGGCTGACTTTGGCGGGCGAGTATGCCCAGACCGCCCGGAACTGGCCGGTCACGGACTACGAGATCTCCGCGTGGAAGGCGGAGTCCGCGTACGACGTCTCCGCCCTCGGCCGTCCGCTGCGGCTCTCGACCAGCTACAGCGTGGGCAAGCAGGCCCAGACCGGCGAGGAGTGGGACCGCAACGCCCAACTCGTGCTGGGCGCCGGCTGGCAACTCAATCCGAACGCCCTGCTGAGCCTCGAATACGTTCGCAGCATCGGTTTCGCCCCGCTGATCGGCCTGACGGCCCCGACCGTGAGCGACCGGGACGTACGGCAGAACTCCTTGGTCCTGGGCGTCTCGCTCGTCCTGTAATTGCATAACGCCGAGGCCCCGCGGGGCCTCGGCGTTATGCGTAATTCGCGATTACGCCTTGGCGGCGGCGGCCTTACGGGAGGCGGCCTCGGCGGATTTGGCGTTTGCCGTCTCCAGCCGCTGGGCCCGCTCGACGAGCTGGTCCGCGGTGAACACGTTCACGCGGCGGCCGCCGCGATCGAAGGTCACGTGGCCGTCGATCAGGCTGAACAGGGTGTAATCCTTGCCCATGCCGACGTTGGCGCCCGGGTGCCATTTGGTGCCGCACTGCCGGGCGATCACGTTGCCGGCGGTGACGGATTCCCCGCCGAACTTCTTGATGCCGCGCCGTTGGGCGTTGCTGTCCCGGCCGTTGCGGCTGGAACCCTGTCCCTTCTTATGTGCCATCGGGGCGAACCTAACTTCTGAGCGAGCCGGGGGGCGGACCAGCGAGGCCGGGACCCCCGCCGGGACCGCGCACGCTGTGAAAAAGTAAAGTGGGGGCGGATTGTGGCGACCGGCCCGCCCGGCGACAACCCCGGCGCCCCCCGGAGCCGGGAACTCGGCCGGCGATCGGCCGGCGGATCAGTTCTCGCCGAAGCCCCCGACGGCCTCCGCCCGCACGCCCTCGACGGCCTCGGGGGAGACGTCTCCCTCGCCGTCGGCGTCGACGGCTTCGTCTGGCAGGTACTCCCAGTGGGGCACGCCGGCGGCGGAGGGAACGTCGCCGCGGGGGTCCACGCCCAGGCGGAACTCGGTCTCCACCTCGTCGATCTCGTCGCCGGGGCGCCAGAACTTCAGCACGCCGGTCCGGCGCTCCGTCACCGGCTGGCCGTCCGGGCCGTCCACGATGCGGTAGCCGTTGCTGAACCCGTTCAGCAGCACGGTGAAGCGGTCGGTGGTCGGATCGACGCCCTTCCAGGTGGCCACGCCGTAAACCGCCCCTTCTCCGGGCGGGGCGTCCGCGGCGACGCCCGCGGGCAGATCGCCGGAGGCGGAGACCGTGGTGTTCAGCTTCACGTCCGCGAAGGCCCCGCGCAGCTCACGGTTCTCGATGACCGGCAGCGCGCCGGGCAGGATCACGTCGCGGTACTGCGTGGCGCCGCCGTCCTCGGCGATCAGCACGAACTCCGGCACGAAGGGCGGCGCCGCGGGCGGGGGGTCCAGTCGGTTCTGCGGGGTGCGGGCGGTGTTCTTCTCCGGGCTTTGCAGCGGCCGGTTCGTCGCCCGCCAGACCAGATACCAAACCAGCTCCCGCGCCGTCTCCCCGGTGTCCGGGTCGGTGACCGGCAGGGCGGCGAGCCGCATCGGCTTGAAGTCGACCTGCATCACCCACAGATCCGCCTGGGAGCGGATCTCCGCCCCGGTGGCGATCGAGGGCAGCGTCGAGTCGAACCCGCCGCTCTCCCGTCCCCCCTGCGCCAGGGCCGAGGGGGCGGACGTCGCGCCGGCCGCGACCACGGCGAGACCCGTCAGCAGGGCGAGCCCGGTCGGCCGGAAAAGCGTCGGGGCGAAGCGGCAGACCATGGAACAGACTTCCGGGGGGGGCGAGCGGACGGTCCGCGGACGGAGCACGTACGGTATCGGTCGCCGTTGAAGGCGGTCAACGGCCGCCCGGCCCCGGCGGGCCGGCGGAGCGGGCCCCGCGCCTCGGGACCGCCGCGACCGGAACGGCTGCGGCGTTCGCAACGACGGGCACCGTCGGCGGAACCTTGCCGTTCCGCCCGCACCGCCCCTCAATCCGCGGCCCGGCCGAACTCAGCGGCCGCTTCGTCCACAACGTCGGTTCGCCTGGAACGGGCGTCGGTCAGAACTCGACTTTAATGTCGCCGCGTTCGTACAGCGGCAGGTGGCGGTAGTAGACCTCCAGGGTCATGACCGACAGGCAGGTAACCCACAGCCGGCCGCCGGCTTTGTCGTTATGGCTGCCGCCCGGCTTCCAACTGCCCGCGAACTTGCCCGACTTCTCCTGCGTGCCCACGAGCTGGTCCCGTTGGACGGCGTTCCACTCCTCCCACTTCTTACCGCCCCAGTGGTGCAGCACCTGGGTGGCGTAGTAACCGTAGTAGCTGTCGTTCCGGTTCGGTCCCCGCTTGGCGAGCAGTTCGACGCCCTTCTCCAGCCGCTTGTCCGTCTCGTCCCAGCCCATGTACATCCGGCACAGCAGGCCGACCGCGTCCATGGGGGGGCGGGAGCCGCCGGCGCCGTCGGCAGTCTTCGGCAGGTAGCCGTACTGGGCGCCGTCGTTGTGAGAGGCGAGGTCCAGGAAGGTGTTGACCCCGAGGAACGCCCGCTTGTTGATGCGAATTTTGGCGGCCTGAGCGCTTTTGAGGGCCATCAGTTGCCAGCCGACGACGCTGGTGTCGCTGACTTCCGGGGTGGAGCGCTCGAACGCGGGGGTGTAGCGCCAGCCGCCGTCGACGGGGCTCTGGGCGCTGACGATGAAGTTGACCCCGGCCTCGGCGGCCTGCCGCAGCCGGCGGTCGTTGGTCATGCCGTGGGCTTCCGCCAGGGCGATCGCGGCGAGGCCCTGGATATACATGCCGCTCTGCTTGACGCCGCCGCGGTAGTCGCCGCCGGCCGGGCCGACCCGCACGTTCTGCAGCAGGTAATTAATTCCCTTGCCGACGCTCTCCTTATAAGGCCCGTCGTCGGTGTGGGTGTGCCCGGCGCCGAGGAAGGCCAGCAGGGCCGCCGCGGTGGCGCCGGTGGGGGCGTCGCGGACCTCGGTTTTGCCCATTTCGTCGAACGCCTCTTCGTCGCCGACGTCGTTGAAGTTCCAGCTCCCGTCCGGCCGCTGCTGTTCGGCGATCCATTTCAGGGCGGTGGCGACGGCCTGCTCGCTCGCCGCGTTCCCGCCGTACTTCTCCAGCAGGGCCTGCTTCGCCGCCCCGCTGCGACCCTCGGTGATCTGGCCGGGGTCGAGGTTCAATGTCGCCCCCGCTGCCTCCGGGTCGAGCGCCATCGTGGGGTCCGCGTCGCTCATGTCCAGCGGCATCTCGGACATCACCTCCGCCTCCACTTCGCTGGTCACGTCGGTGACCTCGCTGGGCTCCTCCATCTCGGTGAGCTCCGGCATCTCGACCGCCTCGAAAATCGGGGCGTCGTCCGGTTCCTCGGAGGGCTCGCCGAGGATGCTGAAGATCTGCTCCCGCACGTCGCTGGGCATCACGATGAACGACAGGGCCAGCAGCACGACGACGTGCACCAGCACCGCGAAGCCCCAGACGCCGAGGTACTCCACGAGCGACCGCCGGGCCGGCGGCTCTTCGTCCAGCACGCTGCGGACGCCCGACGGCGCGGCGGCCGGCTGCTTCGCGGCCTTGGACGCCGCCGCCTTGGACGGTCGAGCGGCCGCCGGGGCGGAGCCCGCCTGCGGACCGCGGGACGCCGCACGGCCGCGTTCGAGAACGGCGCTGCCGTCGGAGGCGGATACAGACATGGCAGTCGGCGCGGGGGACCGCAGGGAGGCGCCGACGAGCCGCACCGGTCCGCGGCCCCGGCGACGGGAAGAATCCGCGAACGACCGGGGCGGGCAGCAGCCCCGGCGCCGGCCGGATCCGCGAACGGAGCCAGAACGGCCGTCCGGCCCGCAATCGGCGGGTGACGATGGGAGACCTTCACGCTACCGCACGCCGCGGCCCTGTCAAGACGGCACGGAACCGCCCGATCCGTCCGCCCGAAAACGCCCTAGAGCAGCCCGCCCCGCCGGCGCCACAGGCTCAGGCCCACCAGCAGCACGCAGCCGACGCCCAACCCGGCGGCCAGCGGAGCCGCCGGCGAGGCAGTGCGAACGCCCCCCGCCGGGTGCATCGCCGGGGCGTCCAGTTCGACGGCGCCCGCCAATCGGGCTTCGCCGCGGGCCGTCGGCCGGGCGGCGGTCCGGAGGTCCGGGAGACGCTCCTCGCCCGCGACGAGCGCCGGGGCGGCGGCGTCGGAGGTCGGCATCGTCGGGGCGAAGCGCCCGCCGTTCCCTTTCTCCGCCGCGTTCACCGCCGCGTCGGTCATCGGCACCGGCGCCGGCGCCGCGAGGGCGGCGAGGGCCGGTTCGAGGTCCGTCGCCGGGACCGTCTCCGGCGGGCCGAAGGCGGGTTCCTGCTGGCCGAAGGCGATCCGCGGCTCCCCCTCGGGCAGGCCGGCGTCCGGGCCGGCGAGGGCGGCCAGCGACGGGTCGGCCGACCCCATCCGCGAGGCGGCGGGCGGGGCGAACGACTCCTCATCGCCGGTGAACGAGGGCGGCAACGGCGGGCGACCGAACGACAGCTCCGGCAGCGGCCCCAGTGCCTCCACCGGCACGGGACGGGGCGCCGCGGCCACGTCCGCCTCCGCGGACGGCAGCGTGCCGACGTTCGCCGAGACCGTCGCCCCCGCCGACGGCGCGGCCGGCGGCCGGCCGAACGGGTTGCTGGCCGGCAGCGGGCTCGGCATCGGGGCGGCGAGCGCCGCGGCGGCGTCGGAGGTCGTCGCAGCCGCCCGGGCGTCGTGCGCCGCCTTCGCGGCCTGCGCGGTCCGCTGGGCCTGCGCCGTCAGATCGGACTGGGCGAACGGGTCGAACCCGTCCCCCGGATCGTCCGCCGCCAGGGCGGCGACGGCGGCCGGTCCCCACGGCGGCGGCACGAGGTCGGAATCATCCGCCGCCGCCGTCTCCGCCGCCGAATCCGCGTTCGCCAAGTCCGTCTGCTCCGCGGCGGCGTTCTGCACGGCCGCGTTCCGGACGGCGTCGGTCGGTCCCACGGCGCCGGCGGTCGTCTCCACGGACGCCGGGGCGGCGGTGTCGGCAAAGGCCTGATCCAGCGACGTCGGCCGCTCAGACGGCTCGGCGTGGGCGCCGGCGAACAGGTCCCTCGGACCGACCGGGGCGTCCGAGAACAGGTCGCCCGGGCCGGTCGGGGCGGAGGCGAGATCCGCCTTCGGGGCGGCTTTCGACAGCGCTTCCACCTGAGCGGACGGATCCTCGCCCGCGGCGGTCATGTCGTCGTTTGCCCCGGCGAGGGAGACGTCGCCCGCGGCCGAATCGAGTCGATCGGCCGGATCGCTGGAGGGGAAGGGGGTCGCCTCGTCCCGCAGGACGGCGAGCATCGCGTCGAACTCGTCCGCGAACTTCGCTCCCGCCTGGGCGTCCGATTGCTTCGCGGAGTCCGGCGTGTGCGGGGCGGCCCCGGCGTCGGCGACGACGCGGGACTCGTCGGCGGATTCCTGCTGAGCGACAGCTCGCTCCGCGGCGGCGAACGGATCGGGCGCCGTCGCCACGGCGTCCGGCCCGCAACCGGGGCCTTCGCAGGGCCGATTCGGGTGGAACGCCGCGTCCCGGACGCCGGCGAGCGCCTCCAGCGGACGCGACGCCGACTGGCAACCCACCGCCCCCGCGGAGAGAACCAACGCTAACGGCAACGCCGCCCGCCGTGCCGCCCGCAACGTCAGCAGGCGAACGGTCCGGGGGCCTCCCGTCCGGCAATTGGCATCCCGGTCGCGCAGCGGCAGGGCGCAAACCGGGAGCGGACGGCGGGCGGCGGTGCGGTGCGGCATTGCGAAAGCCCTTTCCATGGACGGGGCCGGCGGCTCAGGCGAGCCGGGGCGGGGGCGCGGCCAATCCGTCGGCCGCGGCGGAACGGGACTCAACCGGGCCCGCAAACGGGCCGGGGGAGAACCGTCGGCACCGTCTGGATTCGGATCGGACTCGCCGTCGCCGCGACCGCCGCCGGCCCGAATCGCGGAACGAGGGGGCGGGACTGTGCGGATTATTCCACGCCGCCGGATAGCGCCGCCTGTCCGTGCGGGCGCGGAGGGCGGAGCGGGTCCGACTGCGGGGACTGAGGCGACTCAGCGGGTGAGGGATTGTAACCGTTTCACATTGAGCGTGTCCCACGGAACGCCGTCGCGGTCCTTTTTGGGGGTTTCCAGGATGAACGCCGTGTCGTCCCAGCGGGGGTCGGTCATCAGGCGGCGGAAGCCGGCGTCGCCGATCTCTCCCTCGCCGATGTGCTCGTGCCGGTCCAGCCGGCTGCCGAGGCCCCCCTTGCTGTCGTTCACGTGCAAACAGGCCAGCCGGTCGAGCCCGACGGCGGCGTCCAGCTCCTCGAACGCCCGCTCGTAGCCGGCGTCGTCCCGCAGGTCGTAACCGGCGGCGAAGGCGTGGCAGGTGTCGAAGCAGACCCCCAAGCGCCCGCGCAGCCGCTCCGGCACGGCGTCGACGATCGCCCCGAGGTGCGACAGGTTCCAGCCGAGGTTCGTGCCCTGCCCGGCCGTGTTCTCCAGCCACAGGCCGCAGGTTCCGCCCGCCGCCCGCTCCAGCACGTCGGCGATCGCGGCCGCGGCGGCGGCGAGGCCGACGTCCTCACCGCTTTTCACATGGCTACCGGGGTGCACCACCACGCCGGCCAAACCGAGGGCGTCGGCCCGCTCCAGTTCGATCGCCATCGCCGCCACGCTCTTCTCCCGCAGTTCCGGGTCGGGGGTGGCGAAGTTGATCAGGTAACTGGCGTGCGAGCAGGCGAACCGCAAGCCGGCGGCGGCGTGGGCGGCGGTCCAGCGCGTCGTCAGCTCCTCCGTCAGCGGCTTGGCGGCCCACTGATGGTTGCTCTTGGTGAAGATCTGCACCGCGGCGAGTTTCAGTTCCCCCGCCCGATCGGCGGCGTTGTGGAACCCGCCGGCGACGGAGAGGTGCGAACCGAACAGCGGCATGGGCGAGCGGCGGGAGGTCGGGGGAGCGAACGGCGGGCGCTAGCATCGCCGCCGATGTCCGACGCCGCGACCGCCCCGCCCCCCCGCCTCTCCCGCAAACGCCGCACGGCCGCCGAACGGCTGTTCCGATCGGTGCGGCCGGAACTGGAGGAGCGGTTCCGCGCCCTCGCCGGCCGCGACGGCAAACCGGCCGGGCTGCGGTGGGTCGAGGTGCAGTTCTCCGGCGAGCCGACCTTCGTCACCGCCCCGGACGGTCGGTTGGACGCCCTGCTGCCCGTCGTCGTGCAGTTCGAGCCGATCCCCGGCGGGGGCGTGGAAGAGGTGAACGCGGCCCGTCTGCCGCGCTCGGCGGTCGCCTTGTTCCACCATCGCCCGGCCCCGTGGTGGGCGTCCTGGTCCGCGGGCATGTGGGGCACGGGCGGCCGTGTGTTGTTCAATCACACACCCGAGACCGCCGCGGAACGGGTCGCCGCGGGCCACTGAGTGGTCGCTGTTCCCCGACGGCGTTCGATCGGCTGTCGAGGGGGCAGATTGAACCGATCGGAGCGACCCGATACGCTTTCGCATCGAACGGTTCCCAACTAATACGGCGCGGCTCGCGTGACGCAGGAACGGGGCGTGGGGGTCGAGTCGCTAGACGACGCTCATAGGCAACCCGTAGTGACTCAGCACAGATTCGCGTCCCTCTCGACCTGCGTCTTGATCGCGTTCGGGGGGCTGCTTGCGGGGCGGACGGACGCCGCCGAACGACCGAATATCGTCTTCATTTTCGCCGACGACTGGGGTTGGGGCGACCTGGGCTGCCATGGGCACCCTTATCTCGAGACGCCGAATCTGGACCGCCTCGCGTCGGAGGGGACGGACTTTTATCAGTTTACCGTCGCCAGCGGCGTCTGTTCGCCGAGCCGCGCGGCCGTGGTCACGGGTCAGTTCCCCGCCCGGCACAGCATCCACGGGCACTTCGCGACCGTCGCGTCTCATCGGCAACGCGGCATGCCGGATTGGCTCGATCCGAAGGCGACGCTGTTACCGAAATTGTTAAAGGACGCCGGCTACGCGACGGCCCATTTTGGCAAATGGCACCTGACGAATACCATGGTCGAGGACGCGCCGCTTCCGACCGAATACGGCTTCGACGTCTACGGAGCCTTTAATTGTTCCGGCCCGCAAATGCCGGTGTTCGAGGACGTGGGTCGGTCGATCGAGTTCGTCGAGAAGAGCCACGCCGAGGGGAAGCCGTTCTTTCTCAATCTGTGGATTCACGAACCGCACACGCCGCACTACCCGAAGCCGGAGTATCTACAACAGTTCTCGCATCTCGAGGACGAACGCGATCGGATTTACGCCGCCGTGCTGGCCCACGCCGACGCCCGCGTCGGGCGTCTGTTGGAGACGCTGGACCGTTTAGAACTCACCGACGACACGCTCGTCATCTTCAGTTCTGATAACGGACCGGAAAATTCCAGCGGCCGCCGACTCACGGACGACCGGTCCACGGGGCCGGGAATCGGCTCCTTCGCGTCGGTGGGCACGACGGGGGGCCACCGCGGTCGGAAACGTTCGCTCCTGCAGGGCGGCATCGGCGTGCCGTTCATCGCCCGCTGGCCCGGTCGCATCGCCGCCGGGAAGACTGACGACACGACGCCGCTCACGGCCGTCGACCTGCTGCCGACTTTCTGCGCGCTGGGCGGAGCGGAACTGCCGGAGGGGTATGAGCCCGACGGCGTCGATCAGTCTGGTGCGCTGCTCGGCAAGCCGTATGCGACTCGCGAGAAGCCGATTTTCTGGCAATGGAGCTCCGCGTCCGCCCGCGGCGAGAACTGGCCCGCACTGGCGGTTCGCGAGGGCCGCTGGAAGCTGCTTCTCGGGAAGGATGCGCAGCAGGTCGAACTGTTTCGCTTCCCGGACGACCGCCTTGAGGAGCACAACATGCAAGAGGAGCGACCGGGCAAGGTCGAGCGTTTGAAGACTCTGCTGGAGAGTTGGACCTCCACGCTGCCCCGCGAGCCGAACGAGGACTGCTTCTCGGCCGAACGGGGACGGTGATCGTCTCGCCGTGGTACGTCGTGGCCGTGGTCGCCGATGCAGCTCCGCTGAGCGACGCTCCCTGACGGTCGCGGCTCCGTTCCCTCCTCCAAAACGAAGATCGTGCTCTCGGCGCAGCAACAAGCCCGGGGCGAATTCCATTCGCCCCGGGCTTCGTCGCGTCGGCGTCTTCGGGTGTGGTCCCGCCCCGGTCGGCGTCCTGCCGGGGGGAGCGGGCCTGGGACGCCGGGCGGTTCGGGGAACCGGCCGGGGCCGGTCGGGTCAGGCGGCGGCGCGGAGGCCGCGGCTCATCGGCAGGACGGCGGGGCTGCTCTCGCGACAGGCGGTGAGGAAGCCGTCGATCAACTGCATGTCCAGGGCGCTGGCAGTCTCGTTTTCCGGGTGCCACTGCACGCCCACGCAGTACCAGTCGTCGTCCTGGGTCTCGATCGCCTCCACGATGCCGTCCGGGGCGTGGGCACTGGCGATGAACTCCGGGGCGACGGCGTCGACGGCCATGTGGTGCAGGCTGTTCACGCGGATCTCGCCGTTGCCGTAGGCCGCTTCGACGCGGGTGCCGGGGACCGGCTCCAGGAGGTGCCGCAGGTTCGCCTCGCAGCCGTCGCGGTGCGGCAGGCCGCTGGGGTTGTCCTCGGGGAGGTGCTGATGAAGGGTGCCGCCCATCAGCACGTTGAGGAGCTGCATGCCGGCGCCGATGGCCAGGATCGGCAGCTTCATCTCGATCGCCATGGTGGCGAGGCGGCGATCGAAGTCCTCGCGGCGGGACGGCATGCAGCGGGTCGCGGGGTGCCGTTCGACGCCCTGCCGGGCCGGGTCCAAGTCCAGCGGGCCGCCGGCGAGGACGATGCCGTCCACCATCCCGAGGTACTGCCGCAGGTCCTCGTCGTCCATCATCGGGGGGATGAGGGTCGGCAGGCCGCCGCCCTTGGCGACGGTGTCGAAGTAGCCGGCGTTGAACCAGCTCAGGGCCGGCAGGCTGTTGTCGGCCTTGGGGCCGCGGAAGTCCCCGTTGATCCCGATAACGGGCTTCGGCGCCGGCTTGGGGGCGGGGGCAGCGGGCTTTTTGCGGCGGGGCATCGGAAAATCCTTTTCCAAGGTCGTCTGGGAAGACGTTGGACGCATCGTGCGTCCGGGATGGGTCGCGGAAAACTTGTCAGTTCCGTCTTCCCGTTGCGGGCGAGATGACGGAGACTGGGGCCGTGCGGGGGGTGCCGTAAGGACCCCGCCGCTCGGGCGATCATGCCGTCGCGGCGGGGTCTCTCGACGTGGAGCGTCTTGCTCCGGGGTGCGGTCGAATCCTTTCAACCGGTCGCGGGGGGCTTGCCGGCCGAACGTTTCGGCGGCCGCCCCGACCGGCGACGAGGGGGAAGATAGTCGGGAAAACCCCCTAGTGAATCCCCTCCCCCCAAGTTGTGTCGGGTTTCCCTCAAGCACCCAGATCTGCCGTCCACGTTCGTTCAGGTGAACGTCGATCGACCGCCGGCGCTCAATTCTGCAACGCTTTCGACGGTCGATGGGCGACCAATCTGCTTCAAAACGCGACAGAAACCTTCAGGGGCAGCGTTCGCGACGCCAACCGCTCCCCTAGCCGCGGAATCAGGGTCTTCACCACCCGCAGACGCCGGGGGTCAGGAGCGCCCGGGGAACCGCCAGTCGCACCGTGCCCTCCGAGGGACGGCAGACGATGTGCTGGGCGGTGCAGTTCTGGATGACGTCCGGCTCGGTCAGGGCGTAGAAGCAGCCGCCGTCGCTCACTTCGCCGCGGGGGGCCGCCTCGTATAGGGCGGCCAGCCGCTCGTGCGAATGCCCGATCACGTCGCCGTCGGGGGGCGCCGCCTCGCCGCCCCCGCCGGCGTCCAACACGCGGAAGTGGTTGGTCGCCACCAGCGGGTCGCTTCCTTCGCCCCAGGTCACCCCGCTGCGGCGGGGCGTGCGCTCGACCACGACCCGCTCCGAGTTCTCCCGGCCCACCACCGTCACGATCGCCCCGCAGACCAGCCGCTCCCGCCGGATGCGGACCACCGCGTCGGCGAAGTCCCGGGCGACCGTCAGCACGCGGCGGAGGAACAGCAGCGCCGGACAGCCCAGCAGGTCCGGCGCCCCGGCGACGCCGACCGCGTTCAACGCCAGGGCGAACCCGCGGGAACTCTGCCCCGTCACCACCCCGATGCCGCCCGGCCATCCGGCGTTCCAGACGGTCAGCGGCGCGCCGCCCGGTTCCGCGTCGTAGCGGGTTTCCACCAGCAGGCTGGCGCGGGCCAGCGGGCCGGCGGGGCTCCAGTCCATGTTGCGGGCCAGTACGGGGCCGTGGGGCGTGGCCAGCGCCGCCGTGCTGCAGGCGAACCCGCTGAGGGCCAGGTCGTAGGTGCAGTTCGCCACCAGCACCTCGGCCCAGGTGGTGTCCAGCAGTTCGGCGAGAGCCTCCGCCTCCGCCCGCCAGCGCCCCTTGGTGCGGGCGTTGACGGCCAGTGCCAGCCCGCCGGCGCCGGTGGGCAGGTGGGCCCGCAGGTCGGCGAGCAGTTCCCGACAGCGCCCCAGGCTATCGGCGGGCAGTTGCCGGAAGCGCTCGGCGGGGGGAAGATCGCCGTTCAACCGCACCGACGGGGCGTCCGCCCAGGGCGGCAGCCCGCCGCCGGCCGCGCCCCCGCCGCCGGGCCCTGCGAAGTGCGGCGGATCGGCGGAGCGCGACATGCCCCAATCTTTACACAATCCTCCCGCCGCCTCACCCCCGGATGGCACGGCGCTTGCCGGTGGGGCGGACGCCGACTCCCGGACCGCTGCGATCCTCACGCTTTCCAACGAAACCGACACTGACCGGCTCGGCCGCGTCCTCGCCTCCCTGTTGCGGGTCGGGTCGGTCGTCGGGCTGAACGGCGAACTGGGCGCCGGCAAGACCCGGCTGGTGCGGGCCGTGGCGCTGGCCTGCGGCGTGGAACCGGAGCAGATCGGCAGCCCCACGTTCACCCTCGTCCGCGAGTACGTCGCCCGGACCGCTCCTCGCGTCCCCGCCGAACTGCGACTTCCGCCCCTCCTCTTCCACCTCGACGCCTACCGGCTGGCGGACGAGGACGACTACCTGAACCTCGGCCCGGAGGAGTTCATCGAGTCCGGCGCCATGCTGATCGAATGGGCCGAGCGGGTGGATGAGGTGTTGCCGACCGACCGCCTCACCTTATCTCTCGCCGCGACCGGCGAGACGAGCCGCTCCGTCGCCCTGTCCGCCGGCGGCCCGGACTCCCGCCGCCTGCGGGATGCGATCCTCGCCGCGTTCGACCCGGCCTCCCTCCCCGCCGCGGGCCGCGATGAAGACTGACGGCCCCGCCCTCTCGGTGCATCGCCCCGAACAGCGTCCCGGGAACGGGGCGGTCGCCGAACCGCCGGAGCCGGAGGGGTTCCGGGCGGAGCTGGACCTGTACGTCGGCCCGATCGACCTGCTGCACCATCTCGCCCGCCGCAGCGAGCTGGACCTGCTCGATCTGCCGCTGGCGCAGGTCGTCGGCCAGTTCGAAGCCTACAGCCGGACGCTGGGGTTCCTGGATCTGGACGGCACGGGCGATTTCCTCTCCGCCGCGACCCACCTGGTGGAGATGAAGAGCAAGCGGGCGCTGCCGGTCGCCCCGAAGAAGACGAAGGAGGAAGCCCCCAGCGAGGACCGCACCGCCCTGCTGAGCCGGTTGCTGGAATACCGCCGTTATAAGGAGGCCGCCGCCGCCCTCGAACGCCGGGCTTCCGGCGCCGCGGAGCGGCTGCCGCGGATCGTGGAGCGACCCTCCAACGACCACGGCGGGGCCGACCGGATCCGCGACGTGGAGCTGTGGGACCTGGTCGGGGCGCTGGCCCGCGTGATCGAACCGGCCGAGGAGGTCGGCGCCGGGACGGTGAAGCGGGAGGCGATCCCCGTGGCGAAGTGGGTGGAGATTCTCGCCGCCCGTGTCCGCAAGGAGGGCCGGCTGCGGTTCGAGGACTGTTTCGCCGACCCTCGCGACCGCGACGCCGTCACCGGGGCCTTCCTCGCCGTGCTGGAACTGCTCCGCCACCACCGCTTCCGGGCGGAGCAGGCCCGGAACTTCGGCCCGATCGTGATTCTACCCCCGGCCGATTCGTGAGCCCGAAGCGCAAGCGAGGGTCGGAGCGGCCCGGTCGCCGGACGCGGCGCCTATAATCGCCCCCGCCCCGGCCTCGCTTGCGCTTCGGGCTCACGACGCACCCCCTGCCCCCCCGACTGTCACCGTGCCGAAGTTCGAGGTCGTCAGCGAGTTCGCCCCCGGCGGTGATCAGCCCAAAGCGATCGACGCCCTCACGCGGGGTTTAACGGACGGCGAGCGCGATCAGGTGTTGCTCGGCGTCACCGGCTCCGGCAAGACGTTCACGATCGCCAACGTGATCGAGCGGGTCCAGAAGCCCACGCTCGTCCTCTCGCACAATAAAACCCTGGCCGCCCAGCTCTACGGGGAGTTGCGGGAGTTCTTCCCGCACAACGCCGTCAGTTATTTCGTCAGTTATTACGATTACTACCAGCCGGAGGCGTATATCCCCGCGCGGGATATCTATATCGAGAAGGACTCCAGCATCAACGAGGAGATCGACCGCCTGAGATTGCAGGCGACGAGCCAGCTCGTCAGCCGCCGGGACGTGATCGTCGTCTCCTCGGTCAGTTGCATCTACGGGCTCGGCAGCCCGAAGGAATACGTCAACATGATGGTACCGATCCAGGTGGGGGAGGAACTGGACCGCGACGAGGCGCTGCTGAAGTTCATCGACATCCAATACGACCGCAACGACTACGACCTCGCCCGCGGCCGGTTCCGGGTGCGGGGGGACACCATCGAACTCTGGCCCGCCTACGAGGAATTCGCCTACCGCATTGAATTGTGGGGCGACGAGGTGGAGAGCCTGTCCGTCATCAACCCCACCAGCGGGGAGACGATCAAGAAGGTCGACGAGGCGTACATCTATCCCGCCAAGCACTTCGTGATGCCGGCGGACAAGATGGACCGGGCGATCAAGGAGATCGAGGACGAATTAAACGCCCAGCTCGAACAGTTCCACAAGGAAGGCAAGCTGCTCGAAGCCCAGCGCCTCAGCGCCCGGACGCGGTACGACCTCGAATTAATGAAGGAGGCCGGCTTCTGCCCCGGCATCGAGAACTACAGCCGGGCCCTCGCCGGCCGCCAACCGGGCCAGCCGCCCGACACGCTGCTGGACTTTTTCCCGAAGGATTTCCTGACCGTCATCGACGAATCGCACGTCTCCGTGCCGCAGGTGCGGGCGATGTTCAACGGCGACCACGCCCGCAAGAAAACGCTGGTGGAACACGGATTCCGCCTGCCGATGGCGATGGACAACCGCCCGCTCAAGTTCGAGGAGTGGGAGGAGCGCCGCGGACAGACAATTTTCGTCTCCGCCACGCCGAACGAGTGGGAATTAGACCTCACCGGCGGGGAGATCGTCGAGCAGGTGATCCGCCCGACCGGCCTGGTCGACCCGCAAATTCATGTCGTCCCCGCCCGCGGCCAAGTGCCCCACCTGCGGGAGCAGATCGCCAAACGCGTCGAACGCGGCGAGCGGGTGCTGGTCACCTGCCTGACGAAGCGGCTCAGCGAAGACCTCACCGCCTATCTTCAGGAAGACGGCGTGAAATGTATGTGGCTGCACAGCGAGATGGACGCGATTGAGCGGGTCCAGGTGCTCCGCGAATTGCGGGAGGGCAGCCACGACGTCGTCATCGGCGTGAACCTGCTGCGGGAAGGGCTGGACCTGCCGGAGGTCTCGCTGGTGGCGATCCTCGACGCCGATAAAGAAGGCTTCCTGCGGAGCGAAACGAGCCTCATTCAAACGATCGGCCGCAGCGCCCGGAATGTCAACGCGGAGGTCTTTTTATACGCCGACCGCGTCACCGAGAGCATGGCCCGGGCGATGGAGGAGACGAACCGCCGCCGGGCAATTCAGATCGCTCACAATAAAAAGCACGGCATCACGCCCCGCTCCACGACCCGCAAAATCAGCGGGGGTATCGAATCCGAGGTGCAGGCGAACCGCAGCGTCCGCGAAGCCGTCACCGCCGCCCCCGGCACGGTCACGATTACGAAGGAACTGATCGCCGAGTTGGAAAAGGAGATGCTGACCGCCGCGGAGAACCTGGAGTTCGAGAAGGCCGCCGGCCTGCGGGACAAAGTTGCCAAGCTCAGCGACCGCATCGGTGAGGCGTTGGAGGAATCCGACCTGCGTCCCGCCGGCGGTCGCGGCAAACGCGGCCGGCGGGGCCGCGGCGGCGGCAAGAAGGGCGAACGGGTGCCCAAGCCGGCCGGTTCCTCCGGTCAGTGACGGCGCCGCGGCGTTACACCCAAAATTGCAGATACCAGTCCATCGCCGCCCCGATCGGCGGGACGGCCTCGCACAGGACCATCAGCGGCAAATACAGCCGCACGAGAAACGAGTTCGCGCCGGAGTGGACGCCGTAATAGATCGGATAATAGAGCGGCCCCGCGGCGAGCACGTACAACGCCAGCACGACCGCCAGATACGCCGGCAGCCACTTCCAGAAGTGACTCCAATCGAATTGATGCTGCGGACGCACGGGGGACGGCTCGGCGGAGGACGAACGAGAGTCTACCCCGAGAGCCGCCGGAGTTCCGCACGAATCAAGGCCGCGGCGTCCGCGGCGGCGGTCGATCCCGGCGCCGGGCGCCGCGGCGGCGGGGCCGTCAGCCACGGATGCAGCGCCTTGGCGAGGCTCTCCGCCAAGCGCCCGTCGTCCGTGACGACGCGACAGCGGTCTGAACGCTCCGCCAAACGTCGGGCGTTCGCCGTTTGATGATCGTCCGGCGCCCGCGGGTGGGGGACGACGACGATCGGCGCGCCCAGCGCCTCCGCCTCCGCCAGCGTGACGGCCCCGCCACGAACGATCGCCAGCGTCGCCGCGGCCAACCGGGAGGCGGCGTTGGGGAAGAACGGGGCGACCTCCGCCGTCACGCCCGCGGCCCCGTACGCCGCGGCGATCGTCGCCGCGTCCGTGCCGCACTGGTGCCGCACGGTCCAGCCCCGCAGTTCCTCCCGCAGCGCCGCGGCGGCGGCCGGCACGGCGGCGTCCAGCGACGCCGCCCCCTGGCTCCCGCCCAGAATCAGCAGCGAACGCCGCTCCTCCGCCGGTAGCGAAGCGGGCAATCGCACCGGCACGTCTGAAACGATGGCCTCGGCGAGCGATCGCAGCGCCCGCGTCGCCCGGCCGGGGACGGCGTTCACCTCCAACAACACGACCGCCGCGCCCGCCGACTTCGCCCCCAGGACGCCGGGCACGCTGGCGTAGCCGCCGGTGCCGACGGCGACCGCGGGCCGGCCGCTTGCGGCGTCGCGGGCCGCACGAAAGGTGCCCGCGAAACCGCGCGCGGCGGGCAAGGAGGTGACTGTCCGCCGCAGCGATCCGAGGGGGAACGCCCGGTGCGGGAAGGGCTCGGCGGCCATCATCCGCCGTTCCACCGGGCGGTCGCCGGTGAGGAACAGGATCTCCGGCGGGGCGTCGCCACGCTGGAGTTCGTCCGCGACGGCGAGGCCGGGGGTGAGGTGCCCGCCGCTGCCGCCGCCGCAGAACAGGACCAGCGGGAGTTGGCGGTGAGTCATGGGGAGTCACCTGACTCTTTAGCTTGGAGTCTGTGAGAGTCCCCAGGGCGTCCGAGGGCAAGGACGAGGCCGATCGCGGCGCAGGTCACCACCAGACTGCTCCCCCCGCGGGAGAGGAACGGGTGCGGGATGCCGGTCGGCGGGAGCAGGCCGCAGACCACGCCGGCGTTCAACAGCGCCTGTCCGACGAGTTGGACGACCAGCGCCCCGGCCGCGGCCCGCCGCACCGGCGGGGCGAAGCGGATCGCCCGCAGGCCGAACCAGGCCAGCAGGATCCACAGCAACAGCACCCCGCCGGCGCCGACGAGGCCCAGTTCCTCCCCGACGGCGGCGAGGGCGAAGTCGTCGTCGGCCTCGGGCAGGAAGCTCAGTTTCTGCCAGCCGCGGCCCAGCCCGCAGCCCCACACGCCGCCCGATCCCAGCGCCACGGCCCCCTGCCGAACCTGATACGGGGCGGCGGCGGGGTCGGCGAGAGCTTCGACGAACGCCGTGACCCGGTTCCACTGGTACGGTCGCAGCCAAAAAGTCCCCGCGGCGGCGGGGACGGCCGCACAGAGGCCCGCCGCGAACGGCCACGCCGGCCAGCCCCGCAGCCAGACGGCCGCCGTCGCCCCCAGCAGCACGGTGATCGCCGTGGAGAGGTCCGGCTCCGCCGCGATCAGCCCCGCGCACAACACGGCCGGCCACAGGCCAAACGCTCTTCGTAACGAACCAAGCCCGAACCGGCCGGTCAGCAGGCGTCGGGGGGGCACGGGGCGGAAGGCGATCGCCAGCGGCACGCACAGCTTGGCGAGTTCCGCCGGCTGCACGCTCACCCCCGCGGCCCGTAGCCAGCGCCGGGCCCCGCCGCTTTTCACCCCCACCCCGGGGATCAGCACGACGACCAGCAGCAGGACGGTCGCCGCCAGCAGCCAGGGGGTCAGCCGGCGAATCCACCGCGGCGGCGTGCAGGCGCAAGCGATCCCCGCCGCAACGGCGACGGCCATCAAAATGCAGCACTTCGCCAGCACGCGGGCCGGGTCCGGCTCGGCCATCGCGGTCGAGTGGGCGACCGTCAGCCCCACCCCGGCCAGCACCGCCGCGACGCAGAGAAAGGCGCGGCGATCGTCGCCGGCGGGACGGTCCGGAGCCCCGACCGTCAGGAAGGGGCCGTTTTCACGGATCCAAAGCGCCTGCGAACCGGTCTGTCGATCGGCCGTCGATGAACGGCCCCTCCCTGACGGTCGGGGCTCATCGGGCACTTCGTCCGCCGTCATCGCAGGTTCAGACTGGCGAACGCCGCCGCGGCGCAGACTGCCGAGCCGATCCAGAACCGCACCACGATGCGGCCCTCGGCGTGTCCGCGGAAGACGAAGTGGTTGTGCAGCGGACTGCACGCGATCGGTTTGAAGCCCCACAGCCGGTAGCAGCCGACCTGCCCGATCACGGAGACCGCCTCCGCCACGAAGGCCCCGGCGACGAGGATCAGCAACAGTTCCTGCCGCACCGCCGCGGCCCCGAAGGCCAGCAGCCCGCCGAACGACAGGGCGCCGGTGTCCCCCATGAACACCTCCGCCGGGTGCGTATTGAACCAGAGAAAGCCAAGCATCCCGCCGGTCGCGGCGCTCAGCAGCACGGCCAGTTCGCCCCCGCCGCGGACGTGCGGCACGGCCAGATGCTCCGCCCAAACGGCGTGCCCGGCGAGGTAGCACAGCCCCGTCACCGCGGCACCGGAGACCACCGCACAGCCGGCTGCGAGCCCGTCGAGACCGTCGGTCAGGTTCACCGCGTTCGACCCGGCCGTCGTCACCAAAGCGATCCAGGGCACGAACAGCAGCCCGGTAGGAATGGAGAGTCCGCCCAGCGGCAGCACGATCGCCGTCGTCGCCCCGGCCTCCTGGAGGGCAATCTGAAGCACCACCGCCGCGAGGGCCGCGAGGCCGAACTGCACCGCGAATTTTTCCTTCGCCCTCAGCCCGCGGCGAGCGGTGCGGAGCTTCACCCAGTCGTCTGCGGCGCCCAGCGCCGCGAAGGAGCCGACCACCAACAGCCCCGCCTGCACGAAGCGGTTCGAGAGGTCGCCCCAGACCGCCCCGCCCAGCAGGGTCGCGGCGACGGTGAACAGGCCGCCCATCGTCGGGGTGCCTGTTTTATTGGCGTGGAGGGCATCCAGCGTGCCGCTGGCGCTCTTTACCTCTTCCCGGAACCGGGCCCGCAGCCAGGCGATCGCCTTGGGGCCGAGCAGCAGGGCCAGGCAGAACGCCGTCACCCCGGCGGCGACGGTGCGGCCGGCGAGGAAGACCCGACTGTCCCCGGAGACCAGCGCGTCGGCGGAGTCCAGCAGCGGGCCGAACGCCTGGAGCAGAAAGACGATCATCGGCCGGCCGCGGGCGCGTCGGGGGGCGGAAGGGTGAGGAAGCGGAACCCTGAATGAAAAACACCCCCGCCGGCGTTTCCGCCGGCGGGGGCGCCGTGACCGGCCGGGGGGACCCGCGTCCCCCCGGCCGATCGAATCCGTCGTCTTCGTCGAGCGGCGTGTCGGAGTGATCGACCCATCAAATCACATATTCCTTCACGCCCTCAGGCGCTCCCGACCGAACCCGCCCCCGCTCCGCCGTCTTTAAAACGACGAGTCGAAAGCCAATCCAATCGACGGACGCGTCTCCCCGCAGAGCCGCGAATCCGGGCGACGACGACGGACCTCCTGACGGTTGTTCGAGCAATGGGTGAGGCGATTCGGCCGTTGCGGGCGAAGCGAATCGCGGCGGGCCGGGGGTGTCGTCCAAAACCCCGATCGGGGGAAACCCCGGTTTGTGCGATTTCGCCGCGTCGCGCCCGAAACGTCTCAAGCCCTACCCCGTTCCAGCCGCTCCGCGAGCGCGGCGACGACCCGTTCCAGCCGATCCGACCGGCAGCCCTTCGCCAGCACGACGTCCCCCGCCCGCACCTCGTTCAATACAGCCTCCGCCGCGGCGCCGGCCGTCGCGAACTGCAAACCGATCGGCGGGAGCAGCCCCGCCGCTATTGCCACGCAGGCGCCGGTCTCGCCGACGAACACCGCCCGATCCAGCCCCGCCGCGGCGATCCGGCGGCCGAGTTCCGCGTGCAGCCGGTCGGCCTCCTCGCCGAGTTCCTTCATCCCCCCGCAGACCAGCCAACGGCGTCCCGGCGGTTCGACCGGCCAGCGGGCTAGCAGATCGACGGCCGCGAAGAAGCCCTCCGGCGGGGCGTTGTAGGTGTCGTCGATCAACGTGACGCCGCCGACCGTCGTCACCGTCCCCCGCCCCGGCGGCGGCTGGAAGCCGGCGAAGCCGTCCCGGATCGACTCCGGAGTGAGCCCCAGCGCCTCTCCCGCCGCGACCGCACAGGCCGCCAATGAGACGAGGTGCGGGGCGAACCCGGGCAGCCGGAACGACGTTTCACCCCGCTGGAACCGCAGGAATCCGGGCGGGGCCGGGAGCGGTTCGAGCCGCACGTCGCACCCCGGGCCGGTCCCGGCGAACAGGACGGGCCGGCCGGCCTCGGCGGCGAGGGAGCGGGCGCCGGGGTCGTCGCCGTTGACGACGGCGGAGCCGTCGGCTTGGAGGGTCGCGAACAGTTCCGCCTTCGCCGCCCGCAGCGCCGCCGGACCGCCGAACGTGCCGACGTGGGCCGTACCGACGCCCGTCAGCACGGCGACCGTCGGCCGCGCCCAGCCGCCCAACTCCGTCAGATCGCTGGGCCGGGAGGCGCCCAGTTCCACCACCGCCCACCGGTGTGACGGGCCAAGTTCGCACAACGTCAGCGGCACGCCGAGGGCGTTATTAAAATTCGCCCGGCTGCGGACGCCCGGCCCCAGTGCGTGCAGCGTCGCGGCGATCAGCTCCCGGGTCGTCGTTTTGCCGTGCGACCCGCCCACGGCGACCACCGGCCCGGCGAACCGCCGCCGGTTCCACGCCCCCAACCGGGCCAGCGCCGCGGCGGGGTCCGGCACGACGAACGCCGGCCCCACGCTCACCTCCCGGGCGACGACTGCCGCAACGGCCCCCCGCTCCAGCGCCGCCGCGACGTGCGCGTGCCCGTCGGTGCGTTCCCCCGGCAGGGCGAAGAACAGATCGCCGGGGCGGACGGCGCGGGAGTCGATCGCGGCTCCGGTGATCAGCACGTCACCCATCACGCAGAGGCCCTGCGGGGCCTCTGCGTTACCCAGTAGGTCTGGAAGCTGTTTGAGGGTCAGCGGGAACACGGTGAGTCGCCCCCGTAGCCCAGTGCCGCCAGTTCCTCCCGGCAGACGGTGCGGTCGTCGAAGGGGTGGAAGACGCCGGCGATCTCCTGCGTCGTCTCGTGTCCCTTGCCGCAGACGAGCACCCAGTCGCCCGGCGCCGCGGCGGCGAGGGTCGCGGCGATCGCGGCCCGGCGGTTCTCGATCGTCTCGAACCGGGTCGGCGGGCAGCCGGCGGCGAGGTCGCGGAGAATCGCGTGCGGGTCCTCGGAGCGCGGGTTGTCCGAGGTGAAGACCACCCGATCGGCGAGACCCGCGGCGGCGCCCATCTCCGCCCGTTTGCCGCGGTCCCGGTCGCCACCGGCACCGACGAGGAGGTGCAGTCGGCCCTCGCACAGCGGGCGGACGGCGTCGATCACCGCTCGCAGGCCGTCGGGGGTGTGGGCGTAGTCGACCAGCACGCGAAACGGCTGGCCGCAGTCAATCGGTTCCAGTCGGCCGGGAACCGGGGCGACGTTGGCAAGGCCGGCGGCGACGGCTTCGTCGCTGAAACTCTCAGCGGCAATGGCCGCCGCGGCGGCGTTCAGCACGTTGAACCGGCCGAGCAGCGGGATCGCCAACCGGGCCGGCGCTTGGCCATGCCGTCGCTTCAAGGTGAACGTCGAACCGTCCGACCGACAGTTCACCGCGGTAATGACTGAGTCGGCATTGGGACTGAATCCGTAGCCCTCCGTCCAAAGCTCGCGTCTCGCCGACAATCGGCCGCAGACGAGAGCGGCATCCTCACCCAGAACGATTTGATTCGGGCCGACGAGCAAATCCGCGATCTTCGCCTTCGCCTCCGCGACCGCCTCCAAACTGCCGTGGTAGTCCAGGTGGTCCCGTGTCACGTTCGTCACCACCGCCGCCGACAGCCGCAGCCCGGCGGCCCGGTCCTGGTCGAGGGCGTGCGACGACAGTTCCACCGACGCGGCCTCGCAGCCGTGCGCAACGCAGCGGGCCAGCCAGGCGTGCAGGTCTTCGCAGGCGGGGGTCGTGAGCTTGGAGGGGCGAATCTCGCGGCCGTCGTCGGTCTCGATCGTGCCGCAGAGGCCGGCGATCCGCGTCTTGCCTTCCAGCCGCATTGCCTCTCGAAAAATGCTCCGCAGGAGCCAGCAGACGGTCGACTTGCCGTTCGTCCCCGTCACCCCGGCGACGAACAGCCGCTCGCTCGGCCGGCCGTGCAGCACATGGCAGACCTCGCCCCAGGCCGGCCGAGCCCGTTTCTTCAGCACGGCGACGGGAAGCGGGCACTCCGGCAGCGGTTCGTCGGTCAGAACGACGGCGGCACCGCAGTCGACGGCCTCCTCCCAGAACCACGCCCCGTGCAGTTCCGTCCCCGGCAGGGCGGCGAACAGAGCGCCGGGAGTCACCCGGCCGCTGAACGCCGTCGCGGCGGTGAACGGCACCTCGCCCGCTTCGCCCAGGTCGTCCCGGTTCAGAATCTCCCGCAACGTGGACGACGCGGCGGGGTGGCGATCAGGCGGCGGCGGCGAATCATGGGGGGACATTCACACTGAAGGTATGCCGATGCCCGCCGCTTCCACCACGAACGGGACCGTCTATGACGCGATCCTGCTGACCTCCTTCGGCGGGCCGGAGGGGCCGGAGGACGTGATCCCGTTCCTCGAGAACGTGCTCCGTGGCAAGCCGGTGCCGCGGGAACGGTTGCTCGAAGTGGCCGAACACTACCAATCCTTCGGCGGCGTCTCGCCGATCAACCAGCAGTGTCGGGACCTGATCGCGGCGCTCGAACCGGCCCTGAAGCAGGCCGGCGTCGATCTGCCGGTCTACTGGGGGAACCGCAATTGGGAGCCGATGCTGCCGGACACGCTGAAGCAGATGGCCGCCGACGGGGTGAACCGGGCGCTGGCGCTGGTGACCAGTTCCTACAGCAGCTACTCCGGCTGTCGGCAGTACCGCGAGGACCTCTGCCACGCCCGGGAGGCTGTGGGGGATGAGGCGCCGGCAATCGACAAGGTGCGGGTCTGGTACAACCACCCGGACTGGATCGCGGTGAACGCCGAACGGGTGCGGGACGCGCTGGACGATCTGCCTGCGGACGTGCGGGAGCACGCGCACGTGGCCTTCACGGCCCATTCGATCCCGAACTCGATGGCCGACACCAGCGACTACGCCCGCCAACTGCACGAAACCTGCCGGCTGGTCGCCGAGGCGCTGGAGATCCCCCAGGACCGCTGGGCGCTGGTGTACCAATCCCGCAGCGGACGGCCCGGCGATCCGTGGTTGGAGCCGGACGTCTGCGACCACCTGGAGGCCGTCGCCGCCGCGGGGGTGCGGGCGGCGGTCGTGGCGCCGATCGGGTTCGTCTCGGACCACATGGAGGTGCTGTTCGACCTCGACGAAGAGGCCCGGGCCAGGGCGGAGGAGTTGGGTCTGGCGTACCGCCGAGCCGGCACCGCGGGGACGCACCCGCGGTTCGTCTCGATGCTGGTCGAACTGATCCGCGAGCGGCTGGGCGAGGTCCCGCAGAAGCGGGCCGTCGGCGAGTTCCGCCCCAATCACGACGTGTGCCCCAAGAACTGCTGCCCGAACCCGTACCGCCCCTCGCCGGTGTGAGCCGTCACGCCGAGGCCCCGCGGGGCCTCGGCGTGACGGCAAGGGCGACGTTTGGGCCGCCGACTTGAATCGAACCTAGATTTTCCGGCTGTGGGGAGCCGATGGAGAAAGTTGCGGGGAACCGGGGTTTCGTCCTTCAGAAGCGTCGGGTAAACCCCCTGCATCGTCCCCGCACCCCGGCAAGGAGGCCGGCCGCGATGTCTTCGCAACTCTCTATCCATCGCCCCGACGCCGTGCAGATTCGGTGGTTGATCCGCCGCGATATGCCGGCCGTGCTGGACATCGAAGCGGCCAGCTTCGAGTTCGCCTGGACGGAGGAAGACTTCATCTGCTGCCTGCGGCAGCGCAACTGCATCGGCATGGTGGCCGAGATCGCCGGCGAGGTCGTCGGCTACATGATCTACGAGCTGCAGAAGAGCCGCCTGCGAATCCTGAACTTCGCGGTCGCCCCGCAGAGCCGTCGGCGGGGCGTGGGCCAGCAGATGGTCCGCCGCCTGGTGGACAAGCTCTCCCAGCAGCGCCGCACGGAGATCGTGCTGGAGGTCCGGGAGACGAACCTGCCGGCCCAGCTGTTCTTCAAGGGGGAGGGCTTCCGGGCCTTCCGCGTCGTCCGCGACCGCTACGACGACACCACCGAAGACGCCTACGCGATGCACTTCGCCCTCTCCAACACCCCCGCCGCCTACCAGCCGGCGAACCGCATCAGCACCTACCTGATGCCCGAGGCCGACGCGGCCTGACGCCGCTTCGCCCCGGTCCGGCATGGACTGACCCGGTCCGGAGACGGATTCGCCCCGCCGATTTACGCTTGCGGTTTCGCGGCGCCCGATCACCCTCGGACGCCGCGAAACCGCAAGCGTTCTTTCCATGGGGAGAACGTGGCGATCCGTAACGCTCTCGACGCCCCCCGATGTCCGCCCCGACCGCCCCGCCGATCCGTCTGCGGGGCGTCCGCGTGCGCGCCCTGCGGATCGACGCCCTGGACCTGCCCCGCGGCGGGCTGACGGTCGTCGCCGGGGTGAGCGGTTCCGGCAAGAGCACCCTGCTCCGCGACGTGCTGCACGCGGAGGGTCAGCGGCGGTACGTCGCGGCGCTGTCGGCCTCCGCCCGCAGACTGCTGGAACGTCGCGAGCGCCCGGACGCCGACGAGATTTCCGGCGTCCCCCCGGCGATTCTCGTCGACCCCGACCAGCCCCCCGGCCGGGGGGAGACGCTCGCCGATCGGGCGGGCCTCGGCGACGTGCTGCGCACCGCGTTCGCCGCCCTGGCGACGCCCCACGACCCGACCACCGGCGCCCCGCTGGCCGTCACGCGGGCGGACCTCGCAGCGGCGGATCTGATCGCGGCCCGTCCAAACGCCCGCGGCCAGATTGCCTTCCCCGCGGACGCCGCCCTCTCCGCGGACGCCTACCGCGGAGCCGGCTTCAACCGCTACCTCGCCGACGCCGCCACCGGTCGGTTGGAGGACGCGGAGACGCTGCCGAGCGGGGCTGAGATCATCGTCGACCGGGTAAAACTTTCCGCGGACGCGGCGGATCGGATCGGCGAGAGTCTCGCCGCCGCCCTGCGGTTCGGCGGCGGCCGGGCGACGGTGTGGCTCGAAACCGAGGAAGGCCCCCGCACGATCGACGGCAAACGCTGGGCGCCGCACGTCGTCCGCGACCGCCCCGTGCTGGACGACGGGACCGTGCTGCCGCCCGCGACGCCGCGGCTGTTCTCCCCCTCCTTCGACAGGAAGGATGTCGCGCGCCGGGCCTATCGGGTGGACGGCCAAACGTGGGATCGCTGGGTCGAACGGTCGGCGGCGGACCTGCGAACCGAGCTGCCGGCGGACGGTCCGCCGGCGGTCGCTGCCCTCGCCGCGGCGCTGGAGCGGCTGGCGAACTGGGGGCTGGCGGACCGCCCGCTGGGCGAACCCGCGGCGGCGCTGAGCCGGGCCGACGATCGCCGGGCGGCGCTCGCCGCGGCGGCGGACCCGGGGGTGCGGGGATTGCTGGTGTTGCTCGACGCCCCCCTCGCCGGGTTGGAGGAGGCGGACGGGGAGCGGTTCCTCGCCCTCTGCCGCTCGTTGACCGACGGGGGGAACACGGTGGTCGCGGCCGGGTCGGAGTCGACGCTCTGCCGGGCCGCGGCCCTGTTGGTGGAACTGGGCCCCGGCGCCGGGCCGGAGGGCGGCCGCGTGCTGTTCGCCGGGCCGCCGGGGGAGATCGGAACCGTGGACGGCTCGCTCCTCGCTCCCTACCTGCGAGCGGACCCGCCGCCGGTTCCCTCCCGCCCCGCCCCGTCGACGACGCTGCCGGACGCGGACCGCACGCCGTTCGTCCCGCGGGGGCTGACGCTGCTGGTCGGCCCGGACGCCGACCGGCGGCTGCACGCCCTCGCCGACGCCGCGACCGCCGCGACGGCGGACGGCCGCTTCGGCGCCTTCGGCGCCGTGCTGTTCGGCCCGCGGGCGCCGCTCACGAACAGCCCCCGCAGCACGGTGGCGACCTTCCTGGGCTTTTTCGGCGAGATCCGCGACCTGTTCGCCTCGACTCCGGAGGCGAAGCTCCGCGGGTTCGGCCCGGGGCACTTCTCGCTGGCGGGGGCCTCGCCGGGCCGCTGTCCGCTGTGCGAGGGGACGGGAACCGTGACCACGCCGATGCAGTTCCTGCCGGACCTCACGGCGACCTGCCCGGAGTGCGGCGGGGACCGCTTCAAGCCGGAAATCCTGGCGATCCGCGTGCGGGGGCTGTCGATCGCGGGCACGCTGAACCTGACCGCGGCCGAGGCCGTGCCGTTCTTCCGCGGTCGCCCCAAGCCCCGCGCCCGGGCGGCGGCGGTGCGGGACGTGGGGCTGGGGCACGTGACGATCGGCCGGGCGGCGAAGACCCTGAGCGACGGCGAAGGCCAACGCCTGCGGTTGGCGAAGACGCTCGCCGCCCGCACCGCCGCGGCGACGCTGATCCTGCTCGAAGCCCCCGCCGCCGGCCTGCACCCCGCCGACGCGGAGCGCCTGGGCGGCGTGTTCGAGCGACTGACGGAAAACGGCCACGCCGTGATCGCCAGCGGTTCGCACCCCCGCCTGCGGGCCGCCGCGGACGCCGAGGTTCGCGTCGGCTGACGCCGCTCCCGGGCCGGGAAATCAAGCTTCGAACGCCCGGCGGAAATCGAGTTCCGACTGCGGAATGGGCCGCAGCACCCGCGAGACGACCGACCCCACGCCCTGCCGGTCGAACGCCCGGCCCTTCGCCTCCCGCAGGGACTCCAAACGGGCCTTGATCGCCCCGTCGTACTCCCGCAGGAACGCGGCGCCGACGGCCTTGCGACCGCGTCCGAACGGCCGGGGATCGTCCATCAGACGCAGGACTTCCTGCACGTGGGCCTGCATCTCCGGCTCCGCCGCCGCGGCGGCCTCCGGGCTGTCCAGGTCGTCCACGAGGGCGGTCAGCGCGGCGTATTCATCGCTCAGGGCGGAGTAGAGTCGATCGTGCGGATCGCCCAACGGCCCCATCCCCAGCGTGGCGAGAAGCGCGAGAACCCCCACGATCCCCGCGGTCAGCAGCCCCGCGGCCCAGCCGGGCATCTCTTTCAGCTTGAAACGGTCCGTCCACTTTTTGGGCGTCTCGACTTTCGGAATGTCCAGATCGGTCTCCGGCCGTCCCTCGAACTCGATCATCCCGCAGCATTTCCGGCATTTAAAGACCCGATTCTCCTGGGCCTTCTCGATGAGGTACGCTTTGCGGCAGTGGGGGCAACGGAATGCGGCGGGCATCGCAGTCTCATTGGCGGCGGACGAGCGGGCGTGTTGTATGAACCGCCGTGGAAGCCCCGCGGAAGTTTGTGCGAAGCGTCGGTGAAATCCGCGCCGCGGCCGCCCCGGCGGCGGGACCGCTCGACGCGGCGCCGGACCGCCGCGGGAGGCGCCCCGCCGGATTCGCGGGTTGTGCGGGAAAGGGCGTGGAGACGGCCGGCGCGGGCGGATCGGAACGGGTCTTCCGGCTCGCCCGACGAATGCCGGCCCCCGGCCGACGCGCCGGCCGATACGATGGCCGTCCGTCCACCCGTGCAGCAACCGCCCGCCCCGTGTCCCAACTCTCCCCCGACGCCGGCGCCGCCCCCTCCACCCCGGCCGACGGCGCCCCGCCGCCGTTCGCCCACCTGCACTGCCACACGCATTACAGCCTGCTGGACGGGATGACCAAGATCCCGGACCTCGTCCGCCAGACGAAGGCGTCCGGCATGAACGCCGCGGCGATCACGGACCACGGCAACCTCTACGGGGCGATGGAGTTCTATCACGCCTGCCGGGCGGAGGACGTGAATCCGATCCTCGGCATCGAGGCCTATATGGCCCCCCGCAGCCGCACGGAACGCGGCGGGAAGATGAAGGAATCGAACTTTCACCTCACGCTGCTGGCCCAGAACCTCACGGGGTTCCGCAATTTGGTCAAGATGAGCAGCGTGGCCTACACCGAGGGCTTCTATTACAAGCCCCGGATGGATAAGGAACTGCTCGCGGCCCACAGCGAGGGGCTGATCGTCTTGAGCGGGTGCGTCTCCGGGGAGCTGTCCCGCCACCTGCTCAACGAGCAGAAAGAGGAGGCCGAGAAGTTGTGCCAGTGGTACACGGAGGTATTCGGCGACCGCTTTTATATGGAGATCCAGGACAGCGGCATCCAGATCCAGAAAGACGCCGGCGAGGCGACGATCGACCTCGCCAATCGCATGGGCCTGCCGCTGGTCGCCACCAACGACAGTCACTATCTCTGCGGCGAGGACGCCGTCGCCCACGATATTTTATTGTGCGTCAACACCCGCAGCCAACGGACCGACGCCAAGCGGATGCGGCTGGGTTCGCAGGACTTCTTCGTGAAGTCCCCGGAGGAGATGTACAAGGTCTTCCCGAACCAGCAGGAGGCCGTCCGCCGCAGTCAGGAGATCGCCGACCGCTGCGATATTCAGCTGGAGGAGAACCCGAAGTACTACCCCGTCTTCAAGCCGCCCCGCCAGCTGACGGATACGGAATACCTGCGGGAGATCTGCGAAAACGCGATGGAGGAGCGTTACGGCGACGAGGCCACGCAGGCCCACCGGGACCGGCTGGACCTGGAGTTGGGCGTGATCGAATACATGGGGTATTCGAGCTACTTCCTGATCGTGTGGGACTTCGTCGAATTCGCCAAGAAACACGATATCCCCTGCGTGGCCCGCGGTTCGGCGGCGGGGGCGATCGTGGCGTTCCTACTGGGCCTGTCGGACGTCTGCCCGCTCAAATACGACCTGCTGTTCGAGCGGTTCCTCGATAAAAGCCGGAAGGAGCCGCCGGATATCGATATCGACTTCTGCCGGGACCGCCGGCAGATGGTCATTGATTATACGAAGGAGAAATACGGCGAGGACAGCGTCGCCCAGATCGGCACGTTCGGCACGCTGAAGGCCAAGGCGGTCGTGCGGGACGTCGGCCGGGCGCTGGGCGTGCCGCTGGCCCGCGTCAACGAGATCGCCAAGGCGGTGCCGGACACCCTCGGCATTAAGCTCGCCGACGCCGTCAAGCAGAGCCCGGAGCTGTCGGACGCCTACAACAACGATCCTCAGATCAAGGAGTTGATCGACATCGCCTACCGGCTGGAGGGTCTGGCCCGCAGCGCCGGCACCCACGCGGCGGGCGTCGTGGTGGCGGATCAGCCGCTCCAGGATCTCTTGCCGCTCCAGGTCATCACCGGCAAGGAGGACGTCATCACCCAGTGGGACGGCCCCACGGTGGAGGCGGCGGGGCTGCTCAAGATGGACTTCCTGGGGCTACGAAACCTCACAATTCTTGACAAGTCCATCAAGAACGTGCTGGCCCGGCACCCGGACTTCGATCTCAAGGTCCTGCACGACGTCGACACGCCGGACCCGGCCACCTATCGCCTGCTGCAGCGCGGCGAGACGAAGGGCGTGTTCCAGCTGGAGTCCGGCGGCATGCGGGACCTGCTGACGAAGATGCGGCCCGACAAGTTCGCGGACATCATCGCCACCAGCGCCCTCTATCGCCCCGGTCCGCTGGAGGGCGGCATGGTGATGGACTACGTCGACATCAAAAACGGCCGCAAGCAGGTCGCAAAGATTCACCCCCTGGTGGACCCCGTCCTGGCGGACACCTACGGGATCATGGTCTACCAGGAACAGGTCATGCGGATCCTGAACCGGGTCGGCGGCATCGAGCTGGCCAGCGCCTACAAGTGCATTAAGGCCATTTCGAAGAAGAAGCTGGCGATCATCGCCCAGTTCCGGCAGCAGTATATCGACGGGGCGAAAGAACGCGGCGTCGACGAGTCCGTTGCGGTCAATCTGTTCGAACTGATCGAAAAGTTCGCCGGCTACGGCTTCAACAAGAGTCACAGCACCGCCTACGGCCTGATCGCCTATCAGACGGCCTATCTGAAGGCACATTACCCCGTCGAATTCATGGCGGCCCTGCTCTCCTGCGGGATGGAGAGCAGCGACCGCATTATGGAGCACGTCGAGGACGCCCGCCGGCAGGGCATCGAGGTCCTCCCCCCGGACGTGAACCGCAGCGACGTCGAGTTCAGCGTCGTCACGAACGAGGACGGCCAGGACGGCATCACCTTCGGGCTGGGGGCCGTGAAGGGCCTCGGCCTGTCCGCGATGGAGGCGCTGGTTCGGGAGCGGGAGGCGAACGGCCCCTATAAAGACATCTTCGACGTCACGGAGCGGATCGACCCGGGCCATCTGAACCGCTCCGCGACGGAGATTCTCATTCGCTGCGGGGCGCTGGATTCGCTCGGGCCGACGCGGGCGCAGCACAGCGCCGTGGTGGACCGGGCGGTGCAGGCCGCGGCGAACAAGGCCCGCGACGCCGCCGCCGGGCAGGCCAGCCTGTTCGGCGGGGACGACGACGAGGAGGACGCCCCGGAGGTCGCCGCCAGCTTCCCGGACCTGCCGGACTGGACCCGGGCCGTGAAGCTCGCCCATGAAAAAGAGGTATTCGGCTTCTATCTGACCAGCCACCCGCTGACGGAGGCCGGCGACGCGATCACCAAGTTCGCCACCGCCACGACGCTGGAACTCGGCGAGGCCCAGGACGGCGACGAGGTGACCGTCGGCGGGATGGTCGGGGCGATTAAAAAAGCCCGCACTAAAAAGCCGTCCCGCAACGGCAACACCGACTACGTCATGTTCGACTTTGAAGATCCGGAGGGCTGCGTGCGGTGCATCATGTGGCCGGAGGAGTTCGCCCGGCAGGGGGATCTCGTGAAGGCGGAGGCCGTGCTGTACGTCAAAGGGAAGGTCGACCGCCGCGGGCGGGAGCCGAACCTGATCGTCAACCGCCTGATGACGGCGGACGACGCCATCAAGGAGCACACCCGGCAACTCGCCGTGAAGTTCCAGAAGGGCCTGCACGCGGACGCGGAAATGGCCCGCGTGCGGGAGATCCTCGGCCGTTATCCCGGCGAAACGGACGTCGTCGTCCTGATCGACACCGGCTCCGCGGAGGACCTGACCGGCGACGGCGCGAACGGGGACGGGGCGAACGGCGAAACCCCCGGGGTGCGGACGCGGTATCGTCTCTCCACGCCCGGGCACCTGCGGGTCTCCTGCGGGCCGGGTCTGCGGCGGGAACTGGCCGAGGTGCTGGGCGAGCAACACCTGCTCTTCTGGTCGCCGCCGGTGCGACGTAAAACCGCCTCTCCGAGTCTGAACTGAACCGACGGATCGCCCCGATGCCCCGCTCCCGCCGTTGCGCCGTGCGCGAGTCGTTCGCCGTCCGGACGCTCTGCTCGTTCCCGGCCTGCGTCGCCGTCACGTCGTTCGCGGCGCTGCTGGCGGGGTGCGGGGCGAAGGAGGAGCCGCCCGCCCCGGTCGAAAGCGGCTCCGCCGTCGGCGCCGCGACCGGCCGGCCGGTGCGGATCGCCGCGGCGGGCGATGCGGTGAAACTGCGGGCGTCCGGTCTGCGGCGCAGCGAGACCGACGGCAATGCGGGGCGGGGGACTGTCGACGGAGTCGAAGAGGAGGCGCCCACGCTGATTGATCGCCTGCCCGGCACCTACACCCGCGAGAGCTATGGCCTGCGCACGTTGACCGTCCACGCGGACGGCACCGCGACGATGACCGTCGACGTCGATCCGTTCTATCAGTTCCTCGCGGGGGCCAAGCGGATCACGGTGCAGATCGACTGGACCCTCACCGGCGACCGGAACGCCGAGAAGCCCGGCGTGCACTTCGAAAGCGTCTCCGGCACGCCGAAGGAGGCTTTCGAGTCGATGAGCAAGCTGTTCGGCAGCGAACGGGACTGGGTGGTGCAGTCCGCCGACGAGGCTCTCGTCCTCTACAACCCCAAGGACGACGAAACGGAAATCTGGACCCGCACGGGCGGCGGGTCGAACGGCGCCGCCGATTCGGGCGGCGCCGGCTGACCAGCTTCCCCTGGACGCGGCGAACCGGCAGCGCCGGGGGGTGAAGCCGAGGCCCGGCGGCGGTACCCTCCGCGGGCCCTGAGCCACGCCGCCCCCGCTGATATGCGCACCTACGAATCGTTCGCCGACGCCGCCCTCGCCGGGGAGCTGCTCTCCCGGGAGGAGGCCAAGGCCGTGCTGACGGCGCCGGACGCCGACCTGCTCGCCCTGATGCACGCCGCCTTCAAGGTGCGGCGGGCCAGCTTCGGCACGACGGTGCAGCTGTACTACCTGAAGAACGCCAAGAGCGGCCTCTGCCCGGAGGACTGCCGGTACTGCTCGCAGGGCCGCGACAGCAGCGCCGCGATCGACAAGTACCCGATGCTCTCCGCCGACCGGCTGCTCGCCGGCGCCGCGGACGCCGCCGCGGCGGGGGCGAAGACCTACTGCATCGTCGCCAGCGGCCGGGGGCCGTCGAACCGGGAGGTCCAGCACGTCGCCGACGTGGCCGCCCGCATCAAGCAGGAGCACGGCCTGCACATCTGCGCCTGCCTGGGTCTGCTCAAAGAGGGTCAGGCCGAGGTGCTGAAGGCCGGCGGCGTGGACCGGATCAACCACAATCTGAACACCGGCCGCGGCAATCACGACGAGGTCGTCACCACCCACACCTACGACGACCGCCTCGCCACGCTCAAGAAGGCCCGTCAGGCCGGGCTGGAACTGTGCAGCGGGCTGATCGTGGGGATGGGCGAGTCGAGCGACGACCTGATCGACGCCGCCCTCGAACTGCGGGAGCTTCGGGCCGAGAGCGTGCCGATCAACTTCCTGCACGCGATCGACGGCACGATGTTCGAGAAGCGGCGGGAACTGGACCCGCGCTACTGCCTGAAGGTGCTGGCCCTGTACCGCTTCCTGCTGCCGACCGCCGAACTGCGGGTGGCGGGCGGGCGGGAAGTGAACCTCCGCAGCCTGCAACCGCTGGCCCTGTACGCGGCGAACAGCCTGTTCGTCTCCGACTACCTCACCACCGCCGGCCAGCCGGCCAGCGAGGATCACCGGATGATCGAGGACCTCGGCTTCGAGGTCGTGCTGTCCGGCGTGGAGAGCGACGTCGGCCGCTCCGACGGGGCGGCGGAGCCCGCCGAGGCGAACGTCTCGCGGTCGGATCAGGAAACCGGTGCGGTCGGCGTGCGGGAATCGGCCGGCGCGGCGGTCGCCGCCGCTTGCGGGGCTTGAGTCGGCCGGCCTATCGTCCGGGGAGAATCCGCGGCGCATCGCGGGTTTCCCCCCAGCCCAACCCCGAGCCGTCGTGCTCTCGCATCGCTTCGCCGACGTCGCCGCCGGCTCCGTTCGCAACGCCGATCTGCCCCGCCCCGCGGACCGCGGGGCGGAGGTCGGGCCGACCGTCGCCAAGGCCCGCGACGCCCTGCTCGCCCTCCAGCAGGAGGACGGCCACTGGTGCGGGGAGTTGGAGGGCGACAGCATCCTTCAGAGCGAATACCTCTGCCTGCTCGCCTGGCTGGGCCGCGAGCGCACCGACGACGCCCGCGCCGTCGCCCGGCATCTGATCAGTCAGCAGGAACCCGGCGGCTGGTGGGGGCAGTACCCCGGCGGGCCGATCGACGTCTCCGCCACCGTCAAAGCCGTGCTGGCCCTGCGGGCGGTGTATCGGCAGGACGCGGGGCCCGGCGCCGGGGCCGAGGCGGGGGATCGCGGTCCGGCCGATCTGGACGAGCGGCTGGCGAAGGCGAAGCGGGCCACGCTGGCCGCCGGCGGGGCGGAGCGGGTGAACAGCTTCACCCGGTACTACCTCGCCCTGCTGGGGCAGATCGCCTACCGGCAGTGCCCCGCGGTGCCGCCGGAGGTGATGCTGGCCCCGCGGTGGAGCCCGCTGAACCTCACGGAGATGAGCGCCTGGAGCCGCACGATCGTCGTGCCGCTCTCGCTGCTCTGGGCCTACCAGCCCTGCCGCGACCTGCCGGCGGCGGGGGTCAGCGTGGGGGACCTGTTCGTCAACGGGGCGGAGAACCTGCCGCTCCGCATGCCCCGCTGCGAAGCGGTGGACCGGGAGGTGGGAGCGTCGAAGTTCGACTGGCACACCTTCTTCTACCGACTGGACCGCACCTACAAGGCCGCGGACGCCGCCCGGCTCCGCCCGCTGCGGCGGATCGCGGTGAAGAAGGCGGAGCGCTGGATCCTCGACCGCCTCGTCGGCAGCGACGGGCTGGGAGCGATCTTCCCGCCGATCGTCTGGACGATCGTCGGCCTGAAGTGCCTGGGTTACGCCGAGGACTCGCCGGAGATCGCCGGGCAGCTCGACGAGTTGGACCGCCTCAAACTGACCGAGGCGAACGACGCCGGGGAGGCCGTCACCCGGCTCCAGCCCTGCAAGAGCCCGGTGTGGGACACGGCGATCGCCGCGATCGCCCTGCGGGAAAGCGGTTTGCCGCCGCATCACCCCACCATTCGCCGGGCGGCGGACTGGCTGCTGGAGCGGGAGATTCGCACCCCGGGCGACTACTCCCTCGCCCGGCCGAAGCTGAAGCCCTCCGGCTGGTGCTTCGAGTACCGCAATCGCTTCTACCCGGACACCGACGACACCTGCATGGTGTTGATGGCCCTGGCCCGCTGCCTGCCGGCCGGCAGCGGCACGGACTGGACGGCGGACATCGGCTTCAGCGAGGACCCTGAAGCCGCCGACGACGACCGCACGGTGCTCGCCGCCCGCGACGTGGACCCGCGGACGGCGCTGGGCGACGTCGCCGCCGCCGCCCCGCTGACCGCGGCGATCCGCCGGGGGGTGAACTGGCTGATCGGCATGCAGAACCGCGACGGCGGCTGGGGGGCCTTCGACGTGGACAATACCCGCGAGTTGTATTGCCGGGTGCCCTTCGCCGATCACAACGCGATGATCGACCCCAGCACGGCGGACCTCACGGCCCGGATGCTGGAGCTGTTCGGTCTGCTGGGCATGCCCGCGGACCAGCCGTTCATGAAGCGGGCGATCGCCTACGTGAACGACGCCCAGGAGGCCGACGGCAGCTGGTACGGCCGCTGGGGCGTGAACTACTTCTACGGCACTTGGCAGGGCCTGATGGGGCTGGCGGCGTTGGGCGTGCGCTCCGAGGACGCCCGCGTCCGCCGGGCGGTGCGGTGGCTCAAGAGCGTGCAACAACCCTCCGGCGGCTTCGGCGAGAGCCCCGCCACCTACGACGACCCGAACCTGAGGGGGCAGGGCGAGCCGACCGCCAGCCAGACGGCATGGGCCCTGATGGGTCTGGTCGCCGCCGGCGACGCCCGCACCCCCGCCGCCCGCCGCGCCGCCGCCTGGCTGCGGGACAAGCAGAACCTCGACGGGACCTGGACCGAACCGCAGTTCACCGGCACCGGCTTCCCCAGCGTCTTCTACCTGAAGTACCACCTCTATAGCCTGTACTTCCCCCTGATGGCCCTCGCCCGCTACGAGCGGGCCGTGCGATAGGCGCAGCCGGGCGGCCCTCCGTTTTCGCGTCGCGGAGCGCCGGGGGGAGGGTGCAAAACGGTCGTATCCGCCCCGGAGGGCGCCGACGGACGCGGGAGGCGTGTTGAGGCGGTGATTTAGAATTCCACGCACCGATTGCGGCGACGATCCCGAAATGCGGACGGAAGGGTCCGGGTTGGCGTTGTTCCAGCCGCCCCAAACCCTACCATAACGGCTTCTCGATGCGTCCCGGGCGGTCTCTCCTTCGCCGCGCCGCCGTTTTCTCGACAGCCTTAACCTTTCCGCGAGACTCATCATGAGACGCTCCGACCCTAAACGACCCGGCTTCACGCTAATCGAACTGCTGGTGGTCATCGCGATCATCGCGATCCTGGTTTCCCTACTGTTGCCCGCGGTGCAGCAGGCCCGTGAGGCCGCCCGCCGCAGCCAGTGCCAGAACAACCTCAAGCAGATCGGGTTGGCGATGCACAATTTCCATGGTACCCACGACAAGTTTCCGGCCGGGTACGGATTCAACAAGATCGAAAACAAGGCGAACTGGCGAAAGGCGTGGGGCTGGGGCGCGCACCTGCTGCCGTATATGGACGAACCGACCCTCTATCGTGTCCTGGACGTCGGCCGTCGGGAGTTCGACGAGGCTCTGCCGGGAAACAACTCGTCCTCCTGGCCGGCGGAAGAACTGGCCGCGATCCGCACGGCCGTGCCCACATACCTGTGCCCCAGCGACATCGCGGGGTCGACCATTAATACGTCCGCCGACTTCTGCCACAGCGGCGGGCCGGATTCGACGAAGCCGGCGATCAGCAACTACGTCGGGATGTACGGCTATCAGTATTCCAACTGGAACGCCGGCGGCGGCCCGCCCACGATGCAGGGCGCGATGGTCGCCCAGAACGGCACCAACGTCGCCGACTTTCGCGACGGCCTGACCAATACGATTATGATCGGCGAGCGCGGTTGGGAGCATCAGGCGGGGTACTGGGTCGGGGTCGGGAACGTGAACAGCGAATCCTCCTGGTCCTCCCCGAAAGTCGTCGGCCGCGGTTTCCTGATGAAGCCGAACTGTCCCCTGACCGGGCGGTACTACTCCGCATTCTCCAGCTATCACGACGGCGGGACGCAATTCCTCCTGGGCGACGGCAGCGTCCATTTCGTCGCCGATACGATCGATTTCGATAACGGATTACAGGCGAACGGCAACCCGCATCACTGGTCGACCTCGTGGTCGAACGTCGATAAATCCACGATCGGGACGTTTCAGCGTCTGGCCTGTCGGAACGACATGCAGACGATCGAGGACGCGTTCTGAAGAAGCGCCCCGTTATTACGCGAGGTTTTCCGCCCCTTCCGTCTCGATTTCGTCGGCCGACCATGTCCTGCCGCCTGCTGGTTCTCAAAACGCCGTCCGCCGCCTTCGCCGCAGTCCTCTGGCTGACGGCGGCGGGGTGCGGGGGCGGGCAACCGTCCTCGCTGGAGGGGACGGTGTTCGTGGACGGAGCGCCGGCCCGAGCGGGGATCTCGATGTCGTTCACGCCCGTCGGCCCCGGCTCGCCCTCGTACGCCACGACCGACGGACAGGGCCGGTACGAAGCAATGTTCACGTTTCGAGAAGCCGGCGTGGGAACCGGCCCCCACCGCGTGGCTCTGATGCCCGGCGGTACGGGCGACGGGCCGATGCCCGTCTTGGGGCCGGACGGGCAGCCGGTCCCCGGCTCCCAGTCCGTCGGCCCGCCGAAGTTTCCGCGGTCCTACTACGAGGAGATTCAGGTGATCGAGATCCAGCCCGGCGGGAACGAGATCGACATCCAGCTCGAAACCGCCGATTGAGCGGCGGCGCCTCAGACCTTCTCTCAGACCCGATTCAAGTCGATCGCCATGGCGACCGGGAGATCGAGGCTCGACGCGTCTTTCGGTCGCCTGTCGGCGACCGGGAATCGGGGGTAGCGTGAACTGATGCCCCGACTGATCCATGTGCATCTCGTGCCGTCCCTGTTCGCCCCGGCGATGCTCGCCGGGGGGACGGCGGTGGTGATCGACGTGCTGCGGGCCAGCACGACCGTCTGTCACGCCCTGCACGCCGGGGCGGATCGCGTCGTGCCCTGCGGCTCCGTCGAGGACGCCCGCGAGACCGCGGCGAAGTTGCGGGCCGCCGGCGAACCCGCGTTGCTCGCCGGGGAACGCGGCTGCGTCATCGTGGACGGCTTCGACCTCGGCAACACGCCGACCGACTTCACCCCGGAGTCCGTCGGCGGCCGGCCGGTCGTGCTCACCACGACCAACGGCACCGCGGCGCTGCTGCGGTGTCTGGAGGCGGAGGAGGTGCTGGTCGGCAGTTTCGGGAACCTCTCCGCGATCTGCGCTCACCTCTCCGCCGACGGCAGCGACGAGCGCCCCGTGCACTTCGTGTGCGCCGGCACGGACCGGAACGTCACCCTCGAAGACGCCCTGTTCGCCGGCCGGGCCGCGAACCGACTGCTCGCCGCCGGGGTCGGACGGATCGACCACCACGACGGCGACCCGACCCGCCTGGCGACCGCCTTCGCCGCCGCCCACCCGGACACGGCGGCGGCTCTGGCCGACAGCCGCGGCGGACGGAACCTCGCCAAGCTGGGCCGGGGGGAAGACATCGCGGTTTGCGCCGCGGTCGATTCCGCCCCCGTGCTGCCCCGGCTGACGGGCGACGCGCTGCGTTCAGTTTCGTAGGGTCCGCTCCGCGGACCGTTCCCGGTTCGCGCCGATTACCACACTCGGTCCGCAGAGCGGACCCTACGAGACGCCGTCATGCCGAAGTCCATGGACGACATCACCTCCCTCGCGAAGCGGAGGGGGTTCGTGTTTCAGGATTCGGACATCTACGGCGGCCAGCAGGGCTTCTGGGACTACGGCCCGCTGGGCACGCTGCTGAAGCGGAACGTTCGCGACGCCTGGTGGAGCGACGCCGTCGGCTCCCACAACGAACTGGTCGCCCCCGCCGGCGCCCCCGAAGCCTTCCAGATGGTCGGCGTCGAGACCGCCATCATCATGCACCCGCGGGTCTGGAAGTCGTCCGGGCACTACGACCTGTTCCACGACTTCATGGCGGACTGCAAGGGCTGCAAGGCCCGCTTCCGCACCGACCAGGTCGCCGTCGCCGCGGCCGTGACCGCGGGGGGCGAGGTCGCCGCGTCGGAGGCCTTCCTGCCCACCGACGAGGCCCCGACGCTCTCCAAGACGAAGCAGAAGCGCCTCGACAAGAAGACCGGCGAGGGCGGCGAGGTGATTCGCACCGACCTGCAGTCGTTCACCAAGCAGTACCCGGACGCCCCGCTTCCGAACTGCCCGAACTGCGGCGGCGACCTGACGGAGCCCCGCGAGTTCAACCTGATGTTCAAGACGACCCTCGGCGCCTTGGGCGGCGAGGAGGACGCGGCGTTCCTGCGGCCGGAGACGGCCCAGGGCATGTTCGTGAACTACAAAAACGTCCTGGACAGCTCCCGCGTCAAGCTGCCGTTCGGCATCTGCCAGGTCGGCAAGAGCTTCCGCAACGAGATCACCCCGCGGAACTTCACCTTCCGCAGCCGGGAGTTCGAGCAGATGGAGATTGAATTCTTCTGCCGCCCGGACGCCTCCGACCAGTGGTACCAGTACTGGCGCGACCGCCGCTTCCGCTGGTACACCGACCACGGCATCAGCGAATCGAACCTGATCCTGCGGGAGCACCACCAAGACGAGTTGGCCCACTACTCCGTGGGCACCGCGGACATTGAATATAAGTTCCCGTTCCTCGCCGAGGGGGAATACGGCGAACTCGAGGGCGTCGCCCACCGCGGGGACTTCGACCTGCGGAGCCATTCCGAGGGCAAGCTGGTCAACCGCAACGGCAAGTTGGAGGTCGAACTGGGCGAGGACGGCAAGCCGAAGCACCCCGGCAGCGGCAAGTCGTTGGACTACTTCGACGCGGAGACCAAGGAGAAGTTCGTCCCGCACGTGATCGAACCCAGCGCCGGCGCCGACCGGGCCACGCTGGCCTTCCTCTGCGAAGCCTACGAGGTGGACGAGGCCCCGGACGAGCACGGCAAGATGCAGTCCCGCACCGTGCTGCGGTTCCACCCGAGGATCGCCCCGGTGAAGGCCGCCGTCTTCCCGCTGGTTAAAAAAGACGGCATGCCGGAGAAGGCCGCGGAAATCTACGGCGCCCTCAAACGGGCCGGGCTGGAGGTCGCCTACGATCAGCAGGGGGCCGTCGGCCGGCGCTACCGGCGTCAGGACGAGATCGGCACGCCGGTCTGCGTGACCGTCGACGGCGACACCCTGCAGGACGGCACCGTGACCGTCCGCGACCGGGACACGCTGGAGCAGTCCCGCATCCCCGCCGCGGAGGTCACAGCCTTCGTCCGGGACAAAATCGGCTGAGCGATCCGGTCGGGCAAACGGTCCGGCCGGGAGCACAGGGTCCCCCGGGCGGGTGGGGGTCGCACCGATTGCCCGCGGCCCGGGGCCCTGTGAAAATGAGCGTTCCTACCCCCGTAACGGCTCCCGGCGATGAACCCCCTCCTTTGGTCCCGTCCGCTGTTTGCGGCCGCGGCGCTCTCGGCCGTCGCGTGGGGCCTGACGGGGGGCACGGCGGAGGCTCAGCGGACCGGCATCACCGGCTCCCTGCCGGACAGCCACCCGATGAAGGACGGCGGCACCGGCGAAGGAGCCTTCGGCGCCACCGGCTCCTTCTCCCGCGGCGGGGGACTTGGCGGTTTCGGCGGCAGCCTCTCGGGCGGCGGTTTCTCCAACGGCGGCGGGTTCTATAGCGGCGGACTGGGCTACCGTGGCGTGGGCTATCGGGGCTTGGGATACGGCTACGGTTACGGCGGCCTGGGCTACGGATACGGCGGGCCGGCCTATTACCCCTATGGAATCGGCAACTACGCCAACCCGGTGGTCGGGCTGGGGCCGGGCGGGGCGTACCTCGCCCCCGGTCCCGTGCCGTATTACGGCTACGGATTGAACCTCGGGACTAACTACCTCGGCTATCCGGCGTACGGCGGGAACTACACGAACTTCGGCGGGAACCCCAATGCCTTCATGATGGGCCCGCACCGCAATCCCGGCTTCGGCTGGGCCACAGGCGGCGGCGGGGCGGCAATTGGCCCGGAACTGCCCGCGGGCGCCGGCCCGAACCCGGCCCTGGACGAAGCCTGGCGTGAACAGGCCGACCGCTGGCGGGCGCCGATCGACCTCGGCGACGCCGGCCCCGCCCCGAACGAACCCCGCCCCGCCGACGAACGGGAACTCGCCGAAGCCCTCCGCGACGAGCGGGCCGGCGACGAGGCCTTCGGCCGGCTCGACTACCGCAAGGCGCTCGCCCACTACCGCCGGGCCGCCGCCTCCGCCCCGACCCGGGGCGAACCGCTCTACCGGGCCGCCTTCGCCCGCGTCGCCCTCGGCCAGTTCGTCCCCGCCGCCGAGGACCTCCGGCGCGCGCTCTCGCTGAACCCCTCGCTGCCGGAGACCGGGCCGTCGCTGCGGGAGCTGTTCGGCTCCGACCACTCCATCGCCCGTACCGCCGCCCTCGGCGGCGTCGCCGACTGGACCCGCCAAGACGTCCGGGACCCCGACCGCCTGTTCCTGCTCGGCGCTGTGATGCACGCCAACGACGACGACCGGGCCCGCGAGATCTTCGAGGCCGCCTGGCGCCTCACCGGCGGTCGCCCCCACCTGCGGCCGTACCTCGATCCCGTGCAGGTCGAATATCAGGCCCCGGCCCCGACCGGCTCCATGGACCAGCGTGCCGCGGACGACGGCGCCGCGGACGACCTGCTGATCGGCCCGCCCCCCACGCCCGCCCCCGCCGCGTCGGACGCATCCGTCACGGAGGCGCCCCCGGCGCTGGCAGCGCCCGAGCCGGACGCGGCGGACGCTCAGACGACGACCGACGACGGATCGACCTTTTGACCGACGCTCCGGCCGCCGGCGACGCCGGCTCACAGGCGACGCGCGGCCGGACGCTGGTCGTTCTCTGCACCTATAACGAACGGGAGAACGTCCCGACCCTGATCGACGGCGTGCTCGCCGTCGACGAGCGGCTGGACGTGCGCGTCGTGGACGACGACTCCCCGGACGGTACCGCCGCAGCCGTGGAAGAACGCTTCGCAGCGAACCCGCGGGTCTCCGTCGTGGTGCGGCGGGGCGAACGCGGCCTCGGCACGGCGACGCTCACCGGGCTCCGCGGCGCCGTCGCCGACGGTTACGACGCCGCGGTCACCATGGACGCCGACTGGTCCCACCACCCCCGCCACTTGCCGGCGCTGCTCGCCCTGCTGGACGAGTACGACGTGGCGATCGGCAGCCGGTACGTCCCCGGCGGGGCGATCGAGGGTTGGCCGTGGCGCCGGCACCTGATGAGCCGGGCGATCAACGTTTATAGTCGGGCGGCGCTCGGGCTCCGGCAGCGGGATTGCAGCGGCGCCTTCCGGGCCTTCCGCACGGAACTGCTGGAACGGGTCGACTTCGACGCCGTCCGCTCCACCGGCTATGCCTTCATGGAGGAGTTTTTGTATCGCTGCGTCGTGGCGGGGGCCCGCGTGGCCGAAACGCCGGTGACCTTTGTCGACCGGGTGGAGGGAAGCTCCAAGATCAACGGCCGGGAAGCCCTCGCCGCCCTCTGGACGCTCGGCCGGGTCGGCCTGGAAGAACGCCGCCGCCCACCGGTGCAACGCCCCGCCACGGCAGCCCGAGGCGCAAGCCGGGGTTGAGCGCGATCGCGAGTGACGCGAGCCGTTCTTCGTGAGCCCGAAGCGCAAGCGAGGGTCAGAGCGTTGCCCCTCGCTTGCGCTTCGGGCTCACAGGACACGCCAGATTCTCGCGAAGGCCTATTTAATTCCGCTTATCGCGGCTGTCGAGTGCCCTCTCCAACACCCCGTTTGCCCGCCGTTGCGGTGAATGATTATCGGTTCAGAAAGCTCGCTTCGTAGCGCAGAAAGCTTTCATAATCGCCGTCATCCTCGACCCAAGGGTGCTCCGGATTGACCTCTTCCTTCATTGCCCATGAAAGGTGGATCACGGTGAATCGACCGGGTTCCTGCTTATGCCGGCAGAGGACGTCGTCGGTTCCCTCTCTATGAGCGACGATCTCGACCGGCTTCCCGTATAGAACGTGCCCCGGCGGCAGTTCGAGTTGGAGTTCGTTGTACAGCCGGGCGGCGTGTCGCTCGTTCGAGGCGTACCATCCTTCGGGCAGTGGCGACGGAAGACTCATCGTTTAAGCGTAAGTCCTTTCAAACCCGCCCCACCGGGATCAGCTTCGGGATCGGCAGCTTCAACCCCACCACGGCGCCGTGGCGGGATTTCAGGTCGGCGAACCGGCTGCCGAGGAAGCGGTCCACCCAGCCCGGCGGGCCGTGCTCCAGGTAGCGGTCGGCGAGGATCGCCATCTCCGCGTCGTACTGGGCCTGCGAGTGCGAATGGGCGTAGCACCGCCCGGGGAAGCGGCGGATGTCGCCGTTGAAGTCCGGGCTGACGTGGTGCAACTCGTGCAGCACCGTCGTCAGCTTTTCCTGCGGCGTGTGGTCGAGGAACCGCGGCAGATAGAACGTCAGCACGTACAGCAGTTCGACCTGCCCGTCGTGCAGCGTCGGGGCGGCGTAGGTCACGCCGCGGCGGACCGTCGTCGTCGCCCCGTCCTCAAACCGCAGCGGGGTCAGCTTGGCCTGCAACCCGTGCGGCACCCGCTTCTTCGCCTGGGCGAAGGTCACCGCGACCCGCCGCATGTCGATGTGGGCGAACTCCGGCAGGCTGTCGCAGACGTCCTCGCACAGACGGCGCATCGCGAGGGTGAAGTCGAACGGCTCCGCCTGCGACTTCGACCCCACGGGCGTCCTCGCTCCGCGATCGATCCGCAGGCGGCGACGCGGCGGCGTGGGCACGGCAAACGCTCGGGCGAGGCGGGGAGGAGCCCACTTTAGCAACGCCCCCCACCGTTGCGCGAACCCGGATCGCGGCGGCCGACGCGGTTTCGCCAGGCCCGGCGTCCGCACGACCGACCGGCGCCCCGGGTCGAACGTGGCGGGGCCGGAAACGCAAAGCGTCCCGGACCCTGGAAGGGTCCGGGACGCAGGCGGCGTCGGGGTTGAGCCGGAAACGGCGCTTACTCCGGCTGGTTCCGCGGCTGCTCGTCGGCGGCGGCGCCCTCGGCGGCCTTGCCCTCGGCGGTCTCCGGGGCTTCCGGCGGCGGGCCGGAGGCGTCCGCCTCGTCGCTCGAAGGTCCGGCAGTCTTCTTGTCGGCGACGACCTTGGGGGCGTCGTCACGAACGACCGGGGCGGTCCGCTTGCGGCCGGAGCGGCTGCGGGCGTCGTCCTCGCCGACGAACTCGATCAGGGCCTGCTCGCCGCCGTCGCCCAGCCGGCGGGCGGCCAGCCGCACGATGCGGGTGTAGCCGCCGGGCCGGCTCTCAAAGCGCTCGGCCAGTTCCTCGAAGAGAATGTCGACCGCTTCCTCGTCCCGCAGCTTGCTGAAGGCCCGCCGCCGCAGGGCGACGTACGGCGCCCGGGCGGCGGTCCACTTCAGCCAGCCTTCGCCCTCGCGCCACTGCTTCCACTCGGCGGAGCCCCGCTCCGCAGAGGTGGCGTGCTCCTCGGCGGCGGCGGCGGCGATCCGGGCCTTCTTGCCGATGGTGATGAGCTTCTCCACGAACGGCCGCAGTTCCTTGGCCTTGGGGGTCGTCGTGACGATCCGGCCGGCGACCAACGGGGCGCCGGGATCGTCCTCGTCGGGCCGCACGCTGCGAATCAGGCTGCTCGCCATGTTCTTAAACATGGCTTTGCGGTGCGAGGCGTTCCGGCCGAGTTTACGGCCACGCATGCGGTGACGCATGGAATTGCTTTCGTGAAGGGTTCAGGAGCGGGGGAGGGAACCCGAGTCGCCGCGACCGCCGGTTTGACGGGGGCGTGGCGGCCGCGACGACGGGGTTGGGGTCCGGGGCGAACGATTCGCCCCGGCCGTTCGGCCGGAGACGTTCACAAAAGAACGCTGAGGCCCGGCCGGGCCTCAGCGTTACAAACAGGTTTCGGGTCTCAGGTGCGGGCGGGGACGCGCATCCCCAGCCGCAGGCCGTGTTGCTGGAGCTGTTCGCGGACCTCGACGAGGGTCGTCTCGCCGAAGTTCCGGACCTGCAGCAGCTCGTCCTCGTTCTTGGTGACGAGGTCGCGGACGCTGTTGATGCCTTCGCTTTCGAGGCAGTTCGTCGCCCGGACGCTCAGCTCCAGCTCGGCGAGGCTCATGTTGAGCTTCTCCTCCAGCTCCTGATCGACGGGGCTGTAGCCGGTCTCGTCCATCATCCGCCGCAGGCCGCTTTCCGGCGGCATCAGCGGGCCGGGCTCGCGGTAGTTGATGAACGGGTTGAGGTGCTTGCGGAGGATCTTGGAGGCCTCGACCAGCGCCATCTCCGGGGTGATGGTGCCGTCGGTCCAGACTTCCAGGATCAGGCGGTCGTAGTTCGTCCGCTGGCCGACGCGGGTCTCTTCGATCCGGTACCGCACGCGGGTGACCGGGCTGAAGATGGCGTCCAGCGGGATGGTGCCGGGTTCCGGGTCCCGCTCGTAGAACTCGGCCGCCTGCACGTAGCCGCGGCCGTTGTTGACGGCCATCTCGGCGACGAAGGAGACGTCCTCGGTCAGCGTGGCGATGTGCAGATCGGTGTTGACGACGTGCACCTGATCGTCGCCGATCACGTCCGCCCCGGTCACCGGGCCGACGCCGCGCTTCTCGATCCGCAGCGTCTTCTCGGCCGGGCTGTGGTTCTTCACCACCAGGCTCTTCAGGTTCAGGCAGATATCCGTGACGTCCTCGAGGACGCCGGGGATGGTGCTGAACTCGTGCTGGACGCCCTGGATCTTCACCTTGCTGACCGCGGAGCCCTCCAGGCTGGACAGCAGGATCCGCCGGAGGCTGTTGCCGATCGTGTGGCCGAAGCCGCGCTCGAACGGCTCAACGTGGAACGCGCAATAGGTGTCGGTCAGCGTCTCCCGATCGGAGGTGACGCTACTGGGAAGTTCGAGGCCGCGCCAGCGGATACGCATAGAACAGGGACCTGGGTGGGGTCGGCGGGGGGCGGGCCGCCGGCAGTCTTCACGCTGACCGACCGGACGGGAAACGCCGCGAGCCCCTCTCGGGGTCGCGGCGGGCGATGGCGGCGCGCCCATCCCTGGCGGCGCCGGGCGTTCGCCGCGGCGCCGGATCGAACCGGCGCAACGCGGACGCGAACGCGGGGGCCGTCAGACGCGGCGCTTCTTGGGCGGGCGACAGCCGTTATGCGGCAGCGGGGTGACGTCCTCGATGCTTTTGATGGACAGCCCCGGAATCTGGAGCCCGGTAATGGCGCTCTCGCGCCCGCTACCGGGGCCCTTCACTTTGACCTCCATCTCCTTGACGCCGAACTTCGAGGCCCGCTCGGCGCAGCTCTCCGCGGCCCGTTGGGCGGCGTAGGGCGTGCTCTTGCGGGAGCCCTTGAAGTTCATCGTGCCGGCCGTCGCCCAGCAGAGAACGTCCCCGTTGGTATCGGCGATCGTCACCGTGGTGTTGTTGAACGTCGCCTTGATGTGGGCCACGGCCCGGCTGACGTTGCGACGGACACGCTTGCGTTTGACTTTGGCCACGGGCGGAGGACTGGGCGGTTAAAGCGAAAGGAGAGGGGAGATCGAGCGCGACCGGAGAGCGGAACCAGCGAAGGTTAGTGCCGCATATCCTTGACGCCCTTCTTACCGGCGACGGTCTTCTTGCCGCCCTTGCGGGTGCGGGCGTTGGTCTGCGTCCGCTGCCCGCGGACCGGCAGGCCGCGACGGTGACGAATGCCGCGATAGCAGCCGATCTCCTTCAACCGGGAGATGTCCCCGGCGACCTGACGCCGCAGGGCGCCCTCGATCGTGTAGGACTTATCCAGCAGGTTGTTGATCTGGGAGATGCCCTCTTCGCCGATCTCGCCCGCCTTGACGCGGGGATCGAGGTCGAGCTGCTCGCAGATCTGAATCGCGGTGTGCTGACCGATGCCGTACAGGTACGACAGCGAGATGTACGCGGGCTTGTCGGTGGGAATGTCGACGCCCTGGATACGCGGCATAACTTCGTGTGCTGGCGGGAGGCGAGCGTGGGGCGAGAGCCCCATGAGCGGAGAAACGGGGAGCGGACGCAGCCGCCGGCGACCGGGACTAACCCTGACGCTGCTTATGGCGGGGATTGGCGGTGCAGATCACGTACACCCGCCCCTTGCGACGCACGACCTTGCATGCTTCGCAGATACGCTTGACGCTGGAACGAACCTTCATCGGGCAGTCCTCCCTGAGCGGGACAAATAGGAGCCGCCCGGGGCGGCGACGAAACGGCGAGAACGTGCGGGCGCCGAACGGAGGCACCGGGGGCGCACTGGGGCGAACCGCCGAGTCTAGGCGCCGTCCGTCCGAACCTCAACCGATCCGACCGCGAAAACCGTGCCGCGGCGCAGCAATCGCGAAATCACGGTGCCGAGTCACAGCGCCAGCGGCTCGCCGACGCCCGCGGTCAGGATCTCCACGCCGCGCTCCGTCAGCGCGACGGTGTGCTCGAAATGTACGGCGGCGGAGCCGTCGTCCGTCGTCACCGTCCACCAGTCGTCGTCGGAAACGCTCACGTCCGGACTACCGGCGGTCAGCATCGGTTCGATCGCCAGCGTCAGGCCGGGGACCAGATCGAAGTCCCAGTTGGAGCGCAGATCGTCCGCGTAGTTCGGGACCTCCGGCTCCTCGTGCATCGTGCGGCCCAGGCCGTGCCCGCTGAACTCCTTGACGACCCCGAACCCCGCGGCGGCGGCGATCTCCGCGAGCGGGCCTGCGATCTCGCTCCAGCGCTTGCGCCGCGGCAACTCCCGCAGGGCGAACGCCAGGGACTCGCGGCCGCAGTCCATCAGCCGGGCGTGTTCCGCGGAGGGCTCGCCCACAGCGTAGGTCCAGCCGCTGTCCCCGCACCACCCGTGCAGCCGCACGCCGACGTCCACGCTAACCAACTCCCCGGCCTTCAACGCCCGATCCCCGGGGATGCCGTGCACGACTTCATCCTGCACGCTGATGCAGGTGACGGCCGGGAAGGGGGGGCCGTCGCCGTCGCCGTTTGGAAAGCCGAGAAACAGCGGGGAGCCCCCGCGTTGGCGCATCGCCCGCCAGACGGCGTCGTCGAGTTCACGGGTGGTGACGCCGGGCTTCAGAATCGCCCGCACCGCGTCGTGACACGCCGCCACCGCCGCCCCGGCCGCTCGCATGCGGTCGAGTTCGGCGGCGGTCTTCAAGGTAACAGGCATGGCGAGCGGTGGGCGTCAGCCCTCCGTGGGTTCGTTCGCGTCCAATGACACGGGGAATTGGAAACGGGGGGCTCGCGCCCCCCGCTCGCCTGACTACTGCTCAGTTCTCCGCGTCCAGCAGACCCGGGTAGTTCCGCATGACGAGGTGGCTGTCGATCTTCTGGACGAGGTCCAGCACGACGCTCACCACAATCAGCAGGCCGGTGCCGCCGTAGAAGCTCGCGGCCATCGGCGGAACGCCGAGGTAGGAGCTGATGATCGCCGGGATGATGGCGACCAGCGCCAGGAACGCGGCCCCGACGTAGGTGATACGGACCATCACCGCTTCCAGATGGTTCGCCGTCCGGGCGCCGGGGCGGTAACCGGGGATGAAGGAGCCGTAGTCCTTCAGGTTCTCCGCCATGTCCTTCGGATTGAAGGTGATCGCCGTCCAGAAGTAGCAGAAGAAGTAGATCAGCACGACGTACAGCAGGTTATAGATGAAGCCCTGCCCGCCGAACGCGGCGTTCAACTCCTGCAACACGCCGATGTTCGGGAACACCTGCTGGAGGTAGTTGAAAATGAAGTAGGGGAACATCAGCAGACTGCTGGCGAAGATGATCGGCATGACGCCGGCCTGGTTCACCCGCAGCGGCAGGCTCTGCCGCTGACCGCCGGCGCTGCGGCGCCCGCGGACGTGCTTCTGGCTCTGAATCGGAATGCGGCGCTGCCCCTGGGTGATGAACACCACCCAGGCGATCACCCCTGCGAAGAGCAGTGTGAGTAGCAACAGCGTGTCGATGCCCATCTCCGAGCCCAGCGCGATGCCGTTCTTGAAGGCCGGTTGCAGCAGGTCGTACCCGGCGCCGGGCATCTGGGCGAGGATGCCCGCCATGATCAGCAGACTGATGCCGTTGCCGATGCCGTAGGCGTCGATCTGCTCGCCGATCCACATCAGGAAGATCGTACCGGCGGTCATCACGACCGTGCCGAGCATGTAATACAGCCACCAGTCGTACTCGGTCATGATGAGCTTCTGACCGGTCAGGCTGCCGCTGGAGAGCTGCTTGATCCAGAAATAACTCTGCCCGATACAGATCAGCACCGTGGCGTAGCGGGTCCACTCCGTAATCTTTCGTCGCCCGCTTTCGCCCTCCTTCTGCAGCTTCTCCAGGGGCGGGTACACGCTGCCGAGCAACTGGAAGATGATGCTCGCCGAGATATACGGCATGATCCCCAGGCCGAAGATCGTCGCGTTCGACAGGCTGGACGCCGAGAACAGACTGACGACCTGCAGCACGCGGCCGGTCGGATCGTTGCTGTCGCCCTGGCTCTTCGCCTGGAGGGCGGCGAGCTGATCCTGGTCGATGAACGGCAGGGGGATGCTGAACCCCATGCGGTAAACCGCCAGGAGAATCAGCGTGAGCAGGATCTTCCGCCGCAACTCGGGGATGCGGAAGACGGTGACGAGCTTATTGAACATCGCGTCCCGCGGTCCTTCGGGGCTTGATCGGCAGGGGGTGGGCCCGGCAGCCGCGAGGGGCCGCGGCGGGGGCGTTACTTGTCGACAGACTCGTCAGCGTCGGCGGAGTCGTCGTCGCCGGTCAAGGTCTCTTTCACGGACTCGGCGGCGTCAGAGACCGCCTTGGCAGCCCTGGAGACCACTCCGGCGGCCGCGTGAGCGGCGCTTCCGGCCGCGCCGCTGACAGTCTCGCCCGCCGCCGCCATCGCAGCGGAAACGCCACGGGACCGCTTGCTCTCAGCCTTCGTCCGCTCCACTTCAACCACCGTGCCGCCGGCGGCTTCGATCTTCTGCCGGGCGCTGGCGCTGAAGCGGTGAGCCTTCACCGTCAGCTTCTTGGTCAGTTCGCCGTCGCCGAGGATCTTGACCACGTCGAACGGGCCGTTGGTGAAGCCCTTTTCCTTCAGGAACTCCGGCGTGATCTCAGTACCGCCGTCGAACACCTCCAGCGAGGAGACGTTCACCGCAGCCACCTTCAAGCGGTACTTGGCATTGGAGAAGCCCCGCTTGGCGACCCGCATGAACAGCGGGGTCGTCCCGCCGGCGAAGCCGGTCCGCCGGCTGGAGCCGGCGCGGGAGTAGAAGCCCTTATGACCACGACCGCTGGTCTTGCCGTGGCCCGAGCCCGGCCCGCGGCCGACCCGCTTTTTCTTGCGGTTCTTACGGATGTCCTTATGGACGTCGTCGATGATCATAGTTCGGCTCCCGCCTCGCCCGTGCCGTCGTGCGGCGGACTGATGTTGAAACGAAGAAACGCGGGTTAGCCGCCCCTTTCAAGAGGGCGGCTAACAGATTGATTTAGAGCTCGACGCCGCGGAGCGTGGCGACGGTGTCGCGGGTCCGCAGGGACTGCAGACCGTCCATTACCGCCTTGACCAGGTTCACCGGGTTCGAGGAGCCGATGGACTTCGTGAGGATGTCCGTCACCCCGGCGCTCTCGACGACCGCCCGCACCGCCTCGCCGGCGATGATGCCGGTACCGGGACGGGCCGGGATCAGAATCACCTTGCTGCTGCGATAGGAGCCGATCACCTTGTGCGGGATCGTGCCGTCAACCACCGGAACGTCCTTCAACTGGCGATTGGCCTGCTTCGTGGCCTTCTCAATCGCCAGCGGCACCTCGATCGCCTTGCCGTAGCCGTAACCGACCTTGCCCTGGGAGTTCCCGGTCACCACCAGCGCCGTGAAGCTGAAGCGCCGACCGCCCTTCACCACACAGGAGCAGCGGCGAATCTGGACGGTCTTTTCCGGCGAATCGCCGCGGCCTTGAGACATTTTGAGGGCGGAGGTGAGAAGGCGGAGGGCGGAGGTCAGGGAGGCGAGCGGCGGGCGTCAGCCCTCCGAGTCTCGGCGACAATGCGAACGGGAGGAACCGAGCCGGATTAGAACGAGAGGCCGCCGTCGCGGGCGCCCTGGGCGACCGCGGCGACGCGGCCGTGGAAGGCGTAGCGACCGCGGTCGAACACAACCTCGGTCACGCCGGCTTCCTTAGCCCGCTCGGCGATCAACTGGCCAACCTTCTTCGCGGAATCGGCGTCACCCGCGGCTTTGCCGCCGGAGGCCGATTCGGCCGTGCTGGCGGCGGCCAAGGTGCGACCGGCGACGTCGTCGATCAGCTGGGCGTAGGTGTGCTTGTTGGAGCGGAACACCGTCAGCCGCGGCCGGCCGGCCGCAAACTTGCGGATCCGGTTGCGCACGCGGTAGCCGCGGCGGGCGCGGGTCTGGGCGAGTTTCTTCTGGGTCGGCATCGGACTGTGGGGGTTCGTCACCCGGCGGCAGGCCGGGCACTATGCGGTGAGGCGGCGAAAAGGGCAACCGCCCCGAGCGAAGCTCGGGGCCAAGCCGAACGCAAGCGTCCGGGTTCAGGCAGGCAAGGGGACTACTTGCCGCCGGAGCCGAACGCCTTACCGGCCTTCTGCTTGACCTGCTCGCCGTCGTAGCGGATGCCCTTGCCTTTGTAGGGTTCGGGCGGACGCACCTTGCGGACGTTGGCCGCGAACTGCCCGCACTTCTGCTTGTCCGGGCTGCGGACGATCACGTGGGTTTGGTCCGGTAGCGTGCATTCCACACCGTCCGGCACCGTCAGCATGATCGTGTTGGCGAAGCCGACCTGCAACGAGAGCGTGCTGCCGTTGAGCCGGGCGTTGTAACCGACGCCGCGAATCTCCAGCTTGCGCTCGAACGGCTCCTTCACGCCGGTCACCATGTTGTCGATCAGCGACCGCGTCAGCCCGTGCAGGGCGCGGTTCTGTGCTTGGTCGTTCGGCCGGGAGACCGAGACGCTCTTGCCGTCGTCGGCGAGCGTCACGGTCATGTTCGGGTGCGGGGCGAAGGTCAGATCGCCCTTCGGGCCCTTCACGTTGACGGAGCCGTTGTTGACGGCGACGGTCACGCCGTCCGGTACGGCGACCGGCTGCTTGCCGATACGAGACATGGTTGCGTTGCGGGAGGGAACCGTCGGCGGGCCGGGGGCGTCAGCCGCCGGGTGCGTCCGGGAGGAGGGGGACACGAACGGGGCGAACCCCGCTCAGAAACTTAATAGATGGTGCAGAGGACTTCGCCGCCGACATTCTGAGCTCTGGCCTCGCGGCTGCTCAGCACGCCCTTGTTGGTACTCAGGATCGCCACGCCCAGGCCGTCCAGCACCGTCGGGGTGCCCTTGACGTTGGCGTACACGCGGCAACCGGGCTTCGAGTGCCGGTCGATCTTGGTGATGACCCGCTCGCCGTTCGGTCCGTACTTCAGAATGAGCCGCAGAACGTTCCGCGGTTCGCTCTCGACGATCTCGTATTCCCAGATGTAACCTTCGCGCTGCAAAGCCTCGGCAATGCCGACCTTGAGTTTGGAGGTGGGAATGTCGACGTGCGGCCGCTCAATCGCGACGGCGTTGCGGATGCGGGTGAGCATGTCCGCCACCGGGTCGGTCATCATGGCGGGGGCCTTGGGGCGAAAGTGAAAAGGAGGCGAGCGGGGCGAGCGGCGGGCATCAGCCCCCCGAGCGGTGCAGCGGAAAATCAGGATCAGCGAAGACTACTTGCGACGGCCGCCGGTGTCGCCCGGCTTACGGAGCGGCAAGCCGAGCTTCCGCATCAGCAGGCGACCCTCGTCGTCGTTCTGAGCGGTGGTGACCATCACGATGTTCATCCCCTGCTGATTGGGGAAGCGGTCCGGATCGACCTCGGGGAACACGTACTGCTCGTTCAAGCCCATGTTGAAGTTGCCGGCGCCGTCGAACCCCTTCGGGTTCAGCCCGCGGAAATCTCGAACCCGCGGCAGGGCCAGGGCGACGAGGCGGTCGAGGAACTCGTACATCCGGGCGCCCCGCAGCGTGACCATCACGCCGACTTCCGTCCCTTCACGGAGACGGAACTGCGAAATGCTCTTCGTGGCCTTCCGCCGCGCCGCCTTTTGGCCGGCGATGATCGAGAGCATGTCCTGCGCCTGATCGATCAGCTTGCTGTCGCGACTGGCCTCGCCGAGGCCCATGCTGATCACGATCTTCTTCAGCTTCGGCAGCGCGTGCGGGTTGTCGCGGCCGATCTCCTGCTTCAGCTCGGGGAGAACTTCGTTCTCGTACTTCGTGCGGAGGCGGGGTTGCATGACGTTCTTTCAGGGACCGGCGAGGTTTGCGACGGGGGGACGTCGCTCGCCGATGCGCTTTCGCGGGGGCGGACGGGAGGGGGCGCCGAAGGCGGCGCTACTTGGAGGCGTACTTGGCTTTGGGCGGGCTGACGATGCCGGCGGCGTTGCCGCTGCCCTTGCAGTACCGTTCCTTGGCGCCGTCCTCCGTGTACCGGAAGCCCAGGCGGCAGGGCTTGCCGGCGGCCTGGTCGAAGTACATCACGTTGGAGGCGTCGATCGCCATTTCCATCTCGAGCCGGCCGCCCTGCGGGCTCTTGGGGTGACCCTTCTTAACGTGCTTGAACGCCACGGCGACGCCCTCAACGACCAGCTTCTTCCCGCCGTCGCGCACTTCCAGCACCCGCTTCGGCTGCGGGGACTTGTGGTTACCGGCGGTGACGACGACGAGGTCGTTCTTCTTGATCTTCATGGGAACTTTGGGGCGAGCGTGGGGGCGTCAGCCCCCCGTGCTAGGGGAGTCGGGTCGCGCGGCGGAAGGTTCAGACCACGTCGCTGGCGAGCGACACGATCTTCATATACCGGCCTCGCAACTCACGGGCGACCGCCCCGAAGATGCGGGTGCCGCGGGGGTTGCCGTCCTTGTCCGTGACGACCAGGGCGTTGGTGTCGAACCGCACATAGCTGCCGTCGACGCGGCGATGCGCCTTGCGGGTGCGGACGATCACGCCACGGGTGACGGTGCCCTTCTTGATCGCAGAGCCCGGCGCCGCCTTCTGAACCGAGACGACGATCACGTCACCCAAGCCGGCCGTCCGCTTCTTGGTTCCGCCCAGCACCTTGATGCACTTGACGATCTTAGCCCCGGAATTGTCCGCGACCTCGAGCTCGGTTTCCATCTGGATCATCGGGAGGCCTCGGACGCCGGAAGGCGGCGGATCTGGGAAGGAATGTGCGGAAAAAACGCGTGACGGGACGCGGATCGAAGGAGCGGGACGGTCACCGCAGCGACGCCCCGCATTCGGCCGGTCAGGCCAGGCCCTCAGGCTTGGCGGCGGCCTCGGCCTCGCCAGTCGGCGGCTCGGTCAGTCCCTCGGGGGATTCGACCGGCTGATCGTCCTGGGCCGCGGAGTGACCGGCGGCGGCGCCGGTCGCCTCGGGCACGTCGGCCTCGGTCTCGAGGCTGGCCTTCACGGCGACCTCGTCAGAGGCCTGCACGACCCGCACCAGTTCCCAGCGCTTCAGCTTGGAGTGCGGCTTGCACTCGATGATCTCGACCACGTCGCCCAGCTTGCCGCGCTCGTGCGGGTCGTGCGTATGACAAACGGTCCGTCCCCGCACGATCTTGCCGTACTTCTGGTGCCGATACCGGCGCTGCACCTCGACCTTGAGGGTCTTGGCGTTGGCGTCGCTGGTGACGGTGCCGCGGAGTCGGGTCTTCATCGCTGGGGGAGGAGCATCGGTGGAAGTGCGGGGCGCCGGTCGGGGGAGGGAACCGGAAAGTCGTTAGGCAAAGCGCGACCGCGAACGGCCGGAGGCGGGTTCAGGCGGCGACGGCGGATTGTTCCCGCTCGTGACGAATCGTCAGGATGCGGGCGATGTCCCGGCGAAGCTTCCGAAGGTTGGAGGGGGCCTCCAACTTCTCGGTGCTCGCCTGGAACCGCAGGCGGAACAGTTCCTGCCGGGCGCTGGTGAGCTGATGGCCGAGTTCCTCGACGCTCATCTCCCGCAGTTCGGAGGCGGTCGCCATGATCGTGTCTCTGGGGTGCGGGGGAAGGGAATGAGTCGACCGCGACCGCATTTTTGCGGCCGCGGATCGAAAAAACGTTAGGACTGCAACGGGCCCGGCGTCTTCTCAAGCAGCCGGACCTTGACCGGCAGCTTGTAGGCGACGCGAGCGAAACAATCCTTCGCCGCGTCTTTCGACACGCCGAGGACTTCGAATAACACGGTGCCGGGGCGGACCACGGCAACCCAGTGATCGGGGTCGCCCTTGCCCTTACCCATCCGCGTTTCCAGCGGACGAGCGGTGACGGGCTTGTGGGGGAAGATGCGGATATACAGCTTCCCCTCACCCCGGATATACTGCATGATCGCGATCCGGCTCGCCTCGATGGTGCGCGCCGTCACGTAACCGGCCTCCGTGGCCTGCAGTCCGAAGTCGCCGTAGGCGATGGTGTTGCCACGTTGGGCCTCACCTTTTATACGCCCTCTTTGCTGCTTGCGGTGCTTGACCCGCTTGGGCATCAACGCCATTGGTTTCTTCCGAGTAGTCGCCGAGGTCGATCCAGACTTTGACTCCGATGATCCCCTGGGCCGTTTTGGCCTGGGCGAACCCGTAGTCGATGTGACGCCGCAGTGTGCTCAGGGGAATGCTCCCCCGGCTGGCCTTCTCACGCCGGCTCATCTCAGAGCCGCCGAGTCGTCCGGCCAGTTCCATCTTCACGCCGAGGACGCCGGACTCCATCACGGAGTCCATCGTCCGCTTAATCGCCCGGCGAAAACTGCCGCGGCGTTCGAGCTGTCCGGCCAGGTCCTCCGCAACCAGCACCGCATTGCGGTTCGGGTTGGAGAGCTCCACGATCTTCACGTCCATACGACGGCCGGTCAGATCCTCCAGCTCAGCCTTGACCCGGTCGACGTTCTGGCCTTTGGAGCCAATCAGTACGCCGGGCTTGGCGCTGTGCAGGTGGACGACCACGCTATCGCGGGTGCGTTCGATATCCACGCGGGCGATCGCCGCGTTATTGTTCTTCGCTTTGATGAACGACCGGATCTTATGGTCTTCGACCAGCAGATCACCGAAGTTCTTCTTGTTCGCGTACCACTTGGAGCGGTGAGGCTCGGTGATGCCGACGCGAAAGCCGGTGGGGCGAGTCTTCTGTCCCATCGCTGCGGTCCTGTTCTGAGTGTTCGGGCGAGGGGCGGGACTAGGAGACTTCCGGGGCGTCGACGGCCACGTGAATGTGGGCGGTGCGGCGGCGGATCATGTAGGACATCCCGCGGGCGCGGGCCTGGCTGCGTTTGATCATCGGGCCGCCGTCAACGCGGGCTTCCGCGATGATGAGCCCCTCCGGGTTCCGGGCGCCTTTGTCTTCCGCGTTGGCGACGGCGCTTTTCAGCACCTTCTCCAACATGCGGGCGCCGCGGTTGTGGATGTACTTGAGCTCCTGCTCAGCCTGACCGGCGGTCTTGCCGCGGATCAGGTCCGCGAACGGACGCACCTTCGTCGCCGAGATGCGGGCGAACTTGTGGACGGCGCGGACGTGTGACACAGGAGGAAAGCGGTGAGAAGTGAAGCGGGGAGGGGTCGGGCGACGGCGGTTAGCGCTTGCCCTTGGCCCCGTGTCCGCGGAACGTCCGGGTGAGGGCGAATTCGCCGAGCTTGTGCCCGACCATCTCCTCGGTGACGTACACGTCGATGTGCTTGCGGCCGTCGTGCACCTGGAAGGTGTGGCCCACGAAGTCCGGGATCACGGTGCTGGCGCGGGACCAGGTCTTGATCGGGATCTTCGTGCCGTCGGAGTCCTGCTTCTCCACCTTCTTCAGGAGCGAAGCCTCGACGAACGGCCCTTTTTTGGTGCTGCGACCCATCGGGTGGTGAGGGAGAAGGAAACGGTGTGCGAGTGGGGCGGGCGGACGGGGCCGGCCGCGTCAGATCTTCTGAACGCCGTAGCGACGGGACTTCCGACGCCGGACGATCGACTTGGAGCTGTTCTTGCGACGCTTGCGGGTGTTGCCGCCCTTGGCCAGCACGCCGGTCGGCGAGCAGGGGTGACGACCGCCCGCGTTGCGGCCTTCGCCGCCGCCCATCGGGTGGGCGACCGGGTTCATCGCGGTACCGCGAACCCGGGGACGCCAGCCCATGTGCCGCTTGCGACCGGCCTTGCCGAGGCTGATGGCGCTGTGCTCGCTGAAGCCGACGGCGCCGATCGTGGCCCGACAGGCCGCGGGGACGCGGCGGACTTCGCCGGAGGGCAGCGTGAGCTGCGCCCAGGAGGATTCGCGGGCGTTGAGGACGGCCTCGGTGCCGGCGGCGCGGCAAATCTGCCCGCCGCGGCCGGGCCGCATCTCGACGTTGTGGACGGTGGTGCCCAGCGGGATCGCCGACAACGGCATGCAGTTGCCGACGTCCGGGTCGAGGCCGGATTCGGCGCTCATCACCGTCATGCCGGCTTCCAGCTTCGCCGGAGCCAGGATGTAACGCTTCTCGCCGTCCGCGTACTGCACCAGGGCGATGCGGCAGGAGCGGTTCGGATCGTACTCGATCGCCACCACTTCCGCGGCGACGTTGTCCTTCTCGCGACGGAAGTCGACGAGCCGGTACATCTTGCGGGCGCCGCCGCCGCGGTGGCGGGCGGTGATCACGCCCTGGTTGTTCCGGCCGCCCTTGCGGGTGATGCGGACCAGCAGGGATTTTTCCGGCTTCTTCTTCCGGTCCGTGATCTCCGCGAAGTCCGCGACCGACGCGTCGCGGCGGCCCGGACTGGTCGGCTTGTAGTTGCGGATGCCCATGAGAGCGGGAAGAGCTGGGAGTGAAGAAGCGGGAGTGAGAAGCGGGCGAACCGAGGCCGACAGGCGGCGGCACGGCTCAGAAGAACGAGATCTGGTCTTCGGCGTGCAGCTTGACGACGGCCTTCTTCCAAGAGCGGGTCCGGCCGAGGCCGGAACGGGTCCGCTTGGTCTTGCCGGCGCGGTTCTGCGTGCGGACCTTGTCGACCCGGACGCTCCAGATCGTCTGCACCGCGTTCTTGACGTCGAACTTGTTCGCCAACGGGTGCACCTCGAAGGTGTACGCGTTGTGGCGCTCGGACAGGTGCGTACCCTTCTCGGTCACCAGCGGACGCAGGATCACGCTGTACGGATCGAGGTCGACCTTGCGGTCTTCCGCGAACTGTTCGGGCTTGGGGGGGACGGGGCGACCCATGATTCGGTCCTCCGGCGGTCGGTTGGGGGGCGGTGCGGGAGGGTCAGGCGGCGAGACGCTGATCGACGCGGCCGAGCAGCGCGTCGAGCGCCGCGACCGTGATGACGAACTGCCGCTGGTGCAGGACGTCGTAGGCGTTCAGATCGCCGACCGGCCGCACCCAGAGAGCCTCCAGGTTCCGACAGGCCCGCCAAGTCAGCGGATCGTGGCTGTCGATCGCCAGCAGCGCCGACTGATCGTACAGGCCGAGCGACTTGAGCCGGTCGGCGGCGAGTTTCGTGCGCGGCTCGTCCAGCTCGAAGTTCTCCAGCACGACGGCTTGGCCATCTTGGAACTTGGAGAGGATCGACATCCGCGTGGCGAGGCGAACCGCCTTGCGGGGCATACGGGTGTACCAGTCCTTCGGCTTGATGGCGAAGGTGACGCCGCCGCCGCGACGGATCGGGGTCCGCTTGGCGCCCATACGGGCACGGCCGGTACCCTTTTGGCGGTACATCTTTTTGGTGGAACCGGCGACCATGCCGCGGGACCGGGTTGCAACCGTGCCCTGCCGCTTGTTGCGCTCGTACATCACGACCGCGTCGTGAAGGAGCTGCTTCGAGATCGCCGAGGCCAGCTCGTCGCCGTCGAAGTCGTAGGTGCCGGTCTCGCCGCCGTCACGGCCGAGCACGGGGACGCTGATCGCCGCCATGTGTCGCTGGTGGGTGGGGAGGACCGGGAAAGGAAAAGGTGTGAGGGCGAACCGGGAAGCCGAGCCAATCGCGAGGAGCGATCAGGCCGTCTTCTTGTTGCGGTTCTTGGTGGTGTGCGTCAGCTCAACGAGTCCGCCGTTGGGGCCGGGAACGGCCCCGCGGAGCAGCACGGAGTTGTTTTCCGCGTCGACCCGCACGATTTCCAGGAACCGGACGGTGACGCGATCGTTGCCGTAGCGGCCGGGCATTTTGGTGCCCTTCATCACGCGGGACGGGTCGGCGCTCTGGCCGATCGAACCGCCGTGACGGTGGACCCGCTTGACGCCGTGGCTGGCCCGCTGGCCGCTGAAGTTGTGACGCTTCATGACGCCGGCGGTGCCGCGGCCCTTGCTGGTGCCGACCACATCGATCCGCTTCAGCTCGGCGAGGTGCTCGACCGTCAGCTCGTCGCCGACGGACAGGCCGTGGTCTTCGCCGTCGGTGCGGAACTCGCGGAAGTATTGTTTCGGCTCGCAGTTGGCCCGGGGGGCCGGCTCGACGCCGGCCTGCTTGCGGGCTTCCTGCTTCTTGCCGCCGAGGTCGGCGACGTGGCCGCGTTCGGCACGGCTCGCCTTGCGGCGATCCTTGTCGAGGAACCCGACTTGGACGGCTTCGTACCCGTCGGTCTCCACAGTTTTGATCTGCGTGACGACGCAGGGGCCAGCCTCGACGACGGTCACCGCAACGCGGGAGCCGTCCTCTTGGAACACCTGCGTCATGCCGATCTTGCGGCCGAGCAGTCCGACGGGCATGGCGAGGAGGCGGGCGTGAAGGAAGCGAGGAGGAAGACCGGAGCCCGGGGCGCGAACCGCGGGGCGGGCGGGAATGCCTGGGGGAGAGAACGACTCCGACGACGGAGACGCACCCTCAAAAGCGCCGGCGAAAACGCGAGCGATGGACCGAACAGTGAGCAGCAGGCCGCGACCGAAACTTCGGCCGTCAGCCCCCGACGCTGGCCTTGATCTTGATATCCACGCCGGCAGGGAGCGACAGCTTGTTCAGAGCGTCGATCGTCTTGCCGGTCGGCTGGAGAATGTCGATCAGGCGTTTGTGGGTGCGAATCTCGAACTGCTCGCGGCTCTTTTTGTCCACGTGAGGGCCACGCAGCACGGTGTACCGCTCAATCCGGGTCGGGAGCGGGATCGGTCCGTGAACGCGGGCCCCGGTTCGTTTCGCCGTATCGACGATGTCGGACGCACTGGCGTCCAACGTGGAGTGCTCGTAAGCCTCCATCCGAATCCGAATGCGTTCTTGACCTGTCCCGGCCATGCCGTCTCGAGTGTTTGCCGAGTGGTTTCAAGTGTTCCAAGCCGCAGCCGCGGGGGCTTCCCTGAGGAGGCGTCCCGCGGGCGGTCGGGCAGAGTAAGAGGGACGCTCCGGGCCGTCAACGAACTTGGGCACGATTGGCACGGAACTTTTTCGATCGCCCCTTGCGCCCGCCTCCCGGGGCGTTCGCGGTAGGCCTCGGAACGGCGATCGTCAGGGAGCCGACTCGCTGCCGGTGGCGGTTCCCATGCCATCGAGCGCAGCGAGACAGGCGTCCGCCAGCGTCGCGGTTCGTCCGCAGCGTAGCGCCTCGATCGTCTCCCGCGTCACCTCGATCCACCGCTGGCGGGGGGCGTTGAACCGGGCCCAGGGGTCGACGCGGTCCGGCGTGACGTCTTCCTCCAGGCAGCGGAGGTTGTGCAGCTTGTCGGCCAGGGCCAGCGCCCGGGCGGCCTCCTCGGCGGCGGTGAGGCGGGCGCGGTGCTCCGCCTTGCGGTACTCCCACGGCAATTTTTCGCCGCGCTCGTCCCGCTTGTGCTCGGACAGGGCCTCCACCAGCGCGCAGACCCGCGGGGGGAAGGTCTCCGCCAGTTCCTCCGGCGTGACCTCGGTGTCTTCGAGTACGTCGTGCAGGGCGGCGGCGGCGAGCAGTTCGTCGTCCTCCGCCCAGCCCGCCCGGCAGAGCAGCGTCATCACCGCCAGCGGGTGGGTGACGTACGGCTCGGCGGAGTCTTTGCGCGTCTGCCCGGCGTGGGCGAGGGCGGCGTAGCGGGCCGCCCGGATCAGCAGACCCGGGTACGGATCGAGCCCGGCGTCCTCAGCGGATGCCGGCTGGCTCACGCCGTGGTCCCGGCCAGCGTCGCCGTGCCGGCGGAGGGCCGGCCGTTGCCGGGGCCGGATTGCGGTCCGGCCGGCTGCGGGGCGGTCTCGTGCCGGAAGTGGTTGAACCGCACGTACTCCCAGTGCCGGTACAGCGGCACCTTCTGGACCAGTTCCTCCCGCGGCCCGACGGCTTCCACCCGGCCGCGGTGCAGCAGGATCACGCGGTCGGCCCGGCGGAGCGTCGTCATCCGACCCGGGAGCAGCAGCACCGTGCGACCGGGGAACACGCGGGCGAAGGTGTCGTCCAGTTGGACCTTGCTGTCCTCGTCCAGCCCCTCGGTCGGCTCCTCCACGATCAGCACCGCCGGATCGCGGAGCACCGCCCGGGCCAAGCCCAGTCGAAAGAGTTGTCCGGGAGTCAATGTCTCCCCGAACTCCCCGAGGACCGTTTCGTAGCCCTGCGGGAAGCGTTGGACGAAGTTGTGCACGTGGGCCGTCTTGGCGGCGTCGATCACCTTCGAGAGCGGCACCTCCGGGTCGCCGCCGGTCAGGTTCTCCCGCACGGTGCCGGTGAAGCAGGGGTCGCCCCCGCCGACGTACACCGTTTCAGCCCGCAGGCTTTCGAGGGTGACCCAGGCGATATCCTCGCCGTCGTACTTCACCCGGCCCCGCTGCGGTTCGAGGAACCGCGGGGGCAGGCTGACGAGAGCTTTGGCCTCCAGTAGGTCCGGGGCGGCGATCGCGGTGACGGAGCCGGCCGGGATCGCGGCGCTGACGCCGTCCAGCAGCTTGCGGCCGCGGGGATCGGTGTAGTGGACGTCTTCGAAGTCCAGCGTCCGCGAGAGCGGTTGCAGGAACTTCGCCCCCACCGCCTGCCCGACCTCCGGCACGCGGTTCAGGTAGCGGTAGATGCGGTCCGCGGCGACGGCGGCGGAGTGGCGGTCCCGGTGCAGGTCGGCCAGTTCGTTGAGCGGCCGCAGCAAACAGCCGGCGATGCCCAGCAGCAACATGGCATGGGCCGGGGTGAAGGAGCCGCCGGTGTTCAGCACCTTCGTGCCCAGGATCGCCAGCACGACGGCCCCGGCGACGACCAGCGCCGCCCGGGCCAGCCCGCGGGAGAGCCGGGCCTTGCGGTTCGCGGCGGCGAGGTCGGACTGATACCGGCCCAGGTGGGTGTTGAAGCGGTCGCTTTCGAACTCCTCCATCCCGTAGCCCCGCACGACGCGGGCCTTGGTGAGGCCCTCGGCGAGCAGCCGCAGCGCCCGGTCGCTGCGGTGGCCGGCGACCAGCCGGGCGGCCTTCACCCCGACCGCCTGCCGGCGGAGCAGCCACCAGCAGGCCAGCAGGGGCAGGGCGATCTGGAGGGTGGTCAGCGGGCTGACCAGCAGGGCGAACAGCGTGAGGACGACGATCTTGATCGGGTAGCGACCCAGCCGCTGGATGCCGTCCTGCAAGCCTTGGCGGAGGGCTTCGCCGTCCTCGGTGAACAGGCCGAGCACCTCCCTCGAGCCCTCTTCGGTCAGGTCGCTGGGGCCCAGCCGCAACGCCTGCCGGTGCAGGGCCCGCCGCAGCCGGGTGACCGCGCCGCCGGCGGCCCGGGCGGCCGCCAGCCGGGCCATGGACAGGCAGAAGCTGCGCAACAACCCCAGCAGCACGGCGACGCCGATCAGCGTGGCGAGGGCGGACAGGTTCGACCGCAGCGCCGGCACGCCGCGGTACAGCGCCGCCAGGCCGGGGCCGAGCACGCCGTCGCGGTTCATCCAGACCGCGTGGGCGATGCCGCGGTCGCCCTCGGTCATGCGGTAGCCCTCGGGGATCAGCACGACGCCGTCTTCGTCCCGGTCGGCTTCGCCGGTGAGGACGAGCAACTCCGCCAGTTCGTCCCCCGAGGCGTGCACCGCCCCGCCGGAGAACAGCAGGTCCGCGACCAGATACAGGGCGAGCAGCACCCCGCACAGCAGCAGCGTGGCGGCGAGCCCCCACAGCGCGCTGCCCAGCGATCGGCCGCGGAAGTACTCGCGGCGGGGGAAGGCGCGGCGGAGGGAGGCGTGGGCGGGCACGACGATCGGCTCCCTGGCTGCGAGGACGGTGAGCGGTACCCGGACGTGCCGGACGCACCATCCTAACCGCACGGACGGGCGGATCGGCAGTCTGAGCTCCCGCCGCCCGGTTCCGCCGGCCCCGCGGACGACACAACCCTCAGAACCGCAAGCGTTCGCCCCTCATCCCCGGGAACGCCCCGGGTGCTGGGGACCGGGTCTCCCAGTGAGCCCAGAACGCAAGCTCCGAGCTCACGAGGCTCACGCCAGGTCGCGGTCTTCGAACAGCAGGAACGCCACGAGGATCGCCGCCGTGCTGTAGCAGAGCGTGTACAGGGCCGCCCAACCGAGGTACTCCGGCGGGACCAGCGCCTCCCGGGCGATCGCCGCCTCGCTGCTGTAGGCCGGCAGGGCGGGCAGCACGGTGGCGATCAGGCCGGCGATGAACCGCACGCCCTCCACCAGCGTCCCGCCGTCCCCCTTCCAGAGCACCAGCACCCCGGTCAGGTGCCCGATGATGAACACGGTGAAACAGACGCTGAGGTTCACGACCATCGGCAGCCGGCAACTGATCGCCACGCTGATCGCCGTCAGCACGGCGATCTCCAGGAACACCAACATCAACGCCGGGACGACCTCGAAGGTGGACAGCACGGCCTCGCGGTTCGGAATCCGCAGTTCCTTGCCGGTCAGCCCGGGAACCCACTCGACGCCGATCTGCTCCGGCTGGACCCACTCCGTGTAGTCCATCTTCTCCTGACTCTCCCGCGAGTCGTAGATCACCTTGTAGTAGACCAGCCCCAGGAAGATCCCGCCGACGACGATCGTCAGCAGGCCGACCGCCTGCAAAATGCCGAGGTACTTGCCCAGCACGAACTGCCGCCGGTTGATCGGCTTGGAGAGCAGCGTCATTGCGGTGCGGCCCTCGATCTCGTCGTGGATCGTGGTGCTCGCGGTCCAGACCGCCACCAGCAGGCCGACGATCAGCATCGTGGCCAGGCCGGTGTCCTTCAGCATCTTCACGTCCTCGCCGAGGCTGAAGAACGGCAGGAAGGTGTTGACCACCAGCAGCGCCACGGCCAACGCGGCGCTGAGCAGGAACACCGGCTGGCGGACGGCTTCCTTGGCCGTCGCCGCGGCTAACACCCCGGCCCGGGTCGTGCGGCGGAAGACGAACCCGCCGATCAGCAGCGCCGCGAAGACCGCCGCGACCGTCCACCACCCCTTCGGCGAGTTCCCCCCCACGCCCCAATCGGACGCCTCCACGCCGGCCTGGGCCAGCGTCGGCAGGACGTCACCAAAGAACCGGGAGCCAGGGGCGAACGCTGGGAACACGGGCGGCAGACCGGTGAGTACGGACGAACGGGAGCGGGGGACGACGCTGCTACGCGACCGCGGACCGTACCGTTGGGCGGCGGCGCGGCCAATCGAGGACTCGACGCGGCGGGGGGGTCACGGGGCCTGCGCGACCGCTTCGCCCGGTTTCGCCACCCGCACCCAAACCACGTTGCTGCACTGCCCGCCCTCCCCTGTGCTGCGGGCGAACACCGGCCGCACGCTCGGCGGGTCCCAGTCGGCGGCGGTGAGGAAGATCTGCCGTTGGGTTTCCCCCTTGCGGATCAGCACGCCCGACAGGCCGATGTTGTCCACGATCACGCCGTGGGCCATCCCGAACAGGTCGAACTTCTGCTCGCCCCCGAAGGCGTCGGCCTCCTCGCCCTCTTTCGGGGAGCCGCCGGGCCGGCGGTCCATCACCAGTTGGGCGGTGATCGTCTCGCCGGGGCGGAGCACGAGATTCCCGGCGGCGTCGAGGCGCGAACCGGAATCGGGTTCCAGGCGAATGGTGAACTTCGGCGGCGGGCCGACCGTCAGCGGGCCGAGGGGGCCAAGCTCCTGCGTGCGTTCTGCCCCGTCCACGATGCCGGTCGCGGTCACGGAGACCGCCTTCCACTGCTCCTCGGTCGGCGTTTCGGCGTCGGCGGCGACCCGCAGGGCGCCGGCGACCTCGTAGTGCCCGGATTGAATCTCCAGCGGCCCGCCGGTGGAGAAGCCGTCCGGCAGACCGTCGATCGTCACTTTGACTGGCCCGTCCCAGCCGTCGTGGCGGTCGAGCCGCACGTCGAACTTCACCCCGCTGCCGGCGGGGACCGTCAGCCCCTTGTTCGCCGGCGGTTCGACCGACGCCGTGAAGCCGGGCGCCGGCTCCCGCAGGGTCAGCTTGTAGGCGTAGTCCGGCCCGCCCTCGCCGCGGACGTCCCGCACCCGCACGAGGTACTCCCCGCGGGCCGACGCCTGCGACGATCCCACCGCCGGGGCCGTGAAGTGGATGCGGGCGGCGTCGCCCAGTTCCCGCTGCGGGTCGTCGTCGTTGGCGTAGTTCATTTCGAACACCGGCAGCCCGTTGTCCGGCAGGTCGGCGTCCGGAGAATGCGGGGCGACGGTGTAGACCGGCTCGAACAGCGCGTGGGCCGTGGCGCTGGTGCCGAAGTAGTTCAAGCGGTGGCTGTTGCCGGGGCGCTCGTAGAACACCCAGCCGCTGTCCGGGCCCTTGGGCGCCTGGAAGAACTTCACCACCTCGCCGTTCATGTAGAGGTACTCGTTCAGTTCCATCTCCTCCCAGAAGTCCAGCCGGGTGTCGTTGGACCGCTTGGAGTCGATCGGGCGGAAGTTGATCACGCTCGCCCGGGTCGCCTGCAGTTTGACCCGCATCACGGGCTCGCCGTCCGGCCGCAGGATCTCCAGCAGCGGATCGGTCGGGGCGGAGCCCGGTTTGCCGCCCTCGGTCTGGGCGACGCACTCCAATACCCACTCCGAACCCGGGGCGGCGGCGAAGCGGTACAGGTCTTCGTCGCCCGGTTCGTCGATCACCCCGAACACCGACGCGGGCGCCATCGGCGTGGCGTCGGCCGGGTCGTCGTTCGGCTCCGCCTCCCGCCCGGGAGCGTCCTGCATCACCGCGATTTGCTCACCCGCCCCCCCCGCTTCGCCGTCGCCGGCAGGCGGCGCGTCCCCCGGTTCGCGCGGCTCGAAGGAGACCCGTCGCACCGTTCCGTCCAACAACCCGACGAGGGCCCGCACAGCGTTCCCTTCGGCCCGCTCCGCCCGCACCGCGACCGCCGCCGGCCAGTCCGGCAGTTCGATCGCCGGGCCGACCTGCGAAAAACCCTCCTTCATGTCCGCCGGGCGGTCCCACAGTTTGACGGTCGCGTCCTCGGCCGCCGTCACCAACTGCCCCGTTGGGGTGAAGCTCAGCGACAGCACCGGCCCGCGGTGCACGAACTGGCTCAGCCGAACCTTGGTGGTGCCCTGCCGGCCCTCGCCGGTCAGCTCCCACGCCCGCAGCGTGCGGTCGCCGCCGGCGGCGAGCAGGTGCGCCCCATCCGGCGTGAAGGCCACGCACAACTGCGCCCCGGCCGGCTCCGTGAGGGTGTCCTTCAGTTCGCCCGAACCGGCGTCCCACAGCTTGATCGTGCGGTCGTCCGAGGCGGTCGCCAGCAGCGGCAAGGTCGGGTGAAAGGCCACGCCGAAGACCGGGCCGTTGTGCCCCGCCAAGACGGCCTTCTCCAACCCCGTCGCCGGGTCCCACAGCCGCACGACCTTGTCGTATCCGCCGGTGGCGAGCGTGCGGCCCTCGGGGGAGGACCGGTCCGGGGAGAGGGCCGCGGCGAGGATCGCGTCGGCGTGACCCCGCAGCACGTAGGCCGGGGCGTCGCCGCTCTCGCTGAATTCGTTCGTGTCCCAGACGACCACCGCCCCGCCCAACCCCGGCTCCCCGGCCGCGGCGAGGACCTTTTCGTCCTCGAGCCAGTGGAGCGAATGCACGTGCCCCGGCACGCCGGTCAGGGTGCGCACGGGCTTCTCCCCGCCGGCGTCCCGCAGTTCGACCCGGCCGTAGCGGCCCACCGCGACCGTCTTCCCGTCCGGACTGACGGCGAGGGCGTGCACCGGCTCGCGGACCGTCTCCGCGGTGACCTTCACCTCCGGCACGACCAGCGTCGGCAGGTCGCCGCCCCCGACGGCGCCGGCGTTGATCCAGGCCCGCAGCAGCACGACCTCCTCCGCCGTCGGCCGCGGTTCGTCCTCGGGCGGCATCAGTTCGCCCTTCGAACCATCCAGCAGGCCGAACAACCGACTCTCCGCGGCGTCGCCCGGCGCGATCACGGCGCCCTCGTACCCGCCCCGCATCAGCGAGGAGTGATCGTGCACCGCGAACTCGCCGCTGCTCTCCCCGGCGTTGTGACAGCCCGCGCAATACTTCGTCAGCAGCGGGCGGATCTCCCGATCGAAGTCCGGGCCCTGCGCCTCTCCTTCCGCAGCGCAGGCAACCGGCGCCCAGGCGGCCGGGACGAGAACCAGCAGGGCGACGGCGGCGAAACGAGCGGCGGGCATGGCGGCGGGCAGGACGACGGAGAGGAAACGCGAACGCAGCGACGCGCCGGTCAGTGCTGGAACAGGAACTCGCGACTGCTGAGCAGCCCCCAATACAGGTCCTCCAGGGCGATCCGCCGGTCGTCGCCCTCGGTGTCGGCCAGCACGGCGGCGACGGCGGCGGCCTCCTCCTCGGTGGGTGGCCGGTTCACGGAGGCGAGGTAGGCCTCCTCGATCAGTTCCGCGTCGCTGCGGCCGGAGGCCGACCCGGCGGCGATCCGTCCGTCGGCGGCGGCGAGCTTTTCGTTCAGGGTGCCGCCGTTCATGACGTGCAAAACCTGCTTCATGCTGGGCATCCCCGTACGTTCGCAACTGCACGTTTGCAGGCGCTCGGCCCGGCCGAAGGCGTCGAGGAAGTAGCTGTCGACGGCGCTGTCCTTCAGCTGGATCGCCTTCGTCCCCTCCGGCCGATCCTTGAACGTCGTGGGCACGCCGCTGGCGGAGCTGAAGGCGTCCAGCAACACCTCGGCCTTCAAGCGGCGGGGCAGGAAGTGCGAGTAGTACCGCACGTCGCTCTCCGCCCCCGGCTCCGGCACGCTGCTGCGCTGGTAGGCCTCGCTGGTGAGAATCAACCGCATCAGGCGTTTCAGGTCGTAGTCGTTCGCCACGAGATAATCGGCGAGGGCGTCCATCAGGGCCGGATTGCTGGGCGGGTTGGTCAGCCGCAGGTCGTCCACGGCGTCGACCAGACCGACGCCCATGTAGTTCTCCCAGACGCGGTTCACGATCGCCCGGCTGAAGTACGGGTTCGCCGGGTCGACCAGCCAGTCGGCGAGGGCCTCGCGGCGGTCGCCCGCGTAATCCGGCGGCAGGGGTTCGCCGTCCAGCGGGGCGGGGGGTTGCGGTTCGCCGGTGCGGGGCTGGATCAGGTCGCCCTCGTCGGCGACGAAGATCGTGCGGTCGCCGTCGCCGTTGCGGTAATCGCCGCCCCAGCCCTTGCCCCGCACCCGGCCGAACAGGTTGGCGAAGGCGTAATATTGGTCGTTGGTCCACTTCTCCAGCGGGTGGTCGTGGCACTTCGCGCAGGCGATCGACATGCCCAGAAACGCCGCGGAGGTTGTCTCCGCCATGATCTCCGGGTCCTGATGCAGGGCGAAGAAGTTGGCGGCGCCGTTGTCGAAGGCGCTGCCCTGGGCCGTGACCACGCCGCGGGCGAACTCATCCCAGCCGGCGTTCTCCTCGACCCGCTCGCGGATCCAGCCGTAGAAGCTTTCGACCGCCTGCGGCCGCAGGCGGTCGCCGCTGACCAGCAGCAGGTCGCTCCATTTGTGCGTCCAGTAATCGACGTACTCCGGCGAGGCGAGCAGTTCGTCGACCAGCCGTTCCCGCTTGTCCGGGGCGTCGTCGGCGAGGAACGCCCGCACCTCCTCCGGCGTGGGCAGCCGGCCGGCGACGTCCAGGCAGGCCCGACGCAGGTAGGTCGCGTCGTCGCAGCGGGGGGAGGGCGGCAGGTTCAGATCGCTCAGCTTTTCCAGCACGAAGCTGTCGATGAGGTTCGCCTGCGGGGCCTCCGCGAACACGCCCTCCGCCGGCGACTCCGCCCGGGGCACGACCGCGGTGCTGACGACGTTCCGAGCCAGATACCACGCCACCACCGGCCCCTCGCCGGGGCCGATCACGGTCATCACGCCCTCCTCGGAGACCGTGGCGACGGTGGCGTCGGCGGCGCTGAACTTCGCCCAGCGGGTGACGTCCTCGGTGCGGCCGTCGGTGAAGTGGGCGACGACGACCAGCGGCTGAGAGTCGCCGACGCCCAGCCGGACGCGCTCCGGCAGGATTTCGAGCCGCTCCAACCGGGCGTCGTGCGGGGAGGGGGCCGGGGCGCCGGCGGCGATCCATTCGCTCAGCGCCGCGTAGTCGTCGCTGCCCTCCTCGAACCGCAGCCCGCCCTTGTGCGGCACCGCGGCGGTCGGCTTGGTGAGCAGCAGGGAGCGGGCCGGGTCGTTCGGCACGATCCGCCGACCGCGGGTGCCGCGGGTGATCGCGAAGAAGTCCGTCTCCGGGTCGTAGCCCCGCAGGCTCAACAGGAACCCGCCCTTGCCCGCCGCCGCCCCGTGGCAGGCGCCCATGTTGCAGCCGCGTTTCGTCAGCACGCTCTGGACGTGGTTGCGGAAGCTCCAGGCGTGCGGCTGATCGAACTCCGTCACGGTCACGGCGACGGCCTTCTGCTGACCGCCGACGGTCGCAGTGAGCGTCGCCTGCCCGTTGCCGGTCGGCACGGCCCGGCCGTCCCGCACCACGACGACGGCCTCGTCCGAACTCGTCCACGCCGCGCCCGCCGCCGGGGCGCCGAGGGCGCCGTCCGCCTGCCGGGTCTGCAGGAGCAGCGTTTGGAAGTCCGCCGGGCCGGTCAGGGAGACGGTCGCCGGCAGCGCGGCGAGGCCGGCGCCGGGGGCGTCGGTCGCCTCCGCGGGCGCGGCGAGCAGAACGGCGGCGAGCAGCAGGGGCGTCATACGGCGGGGGTGAAGATGGGGTCGTGAGCCCGGAGCGCAAGCTCCGGCGGCGCGGCGTTCGGTGTTGTCGTTCCTCCGTCGGCCGGGCCGACGGCCGGAGCGTGCGCTCCGGGCTCACGGGCATTTAGGCGAACAGCTCGTAGAGCGGTTTCGTGCCGAAATCGACCAGCGGGAACGGCCGGCCGGCGGGGCCGGGCAGCTCCGTGTGCAGGTCCAGCCCGAGGCTGTGGAAGATCGTGCCGACGACGTCCGCGGGGGTCGTCGGCCGCTCGGCGGGGTAGGCGCCGATCTCATCGCTGGCGCCGACGGCCCGGCCGCCCTGCACGCCGCCGCCGGCGAAATACATCGTCCAGCACTGCGGCCAGTGATCGCGGCCGCCGGCGGGGTTCACCCGCGGCGTGCGGCCGAACTCCGCCAGATTGCAGACCAGCGTGTCGTCCAGCATCCCGCGGTCGATCAGGTCCGTCATCAGGGCGGAATACGCCTGGTCGTACATCGGGGCGACGACGTCGCGCATCCCTTCGATGGACGTGAACGGGTTGGTGCCGTGGATGTCCCAGGTGATCTCGTTGAACACCGTCAGGAAGGTGTTCACCGTGACGAACCGCACCCCGGCCTCGATCAGCCGGCGGGCGAGCAGCAGGCTGGCCCCGAAGCGGTTGCGGCCGTAACGGTCGCGGACGGAGTCCGGTTCCTGGTTCAGATCGAACGCCCCCCGCGCCTGCGGGCTGGTGATGAGGCGGTAGGCGCTCTCGAAGTTCGAGTCCATCAGCCGCGCCTGGTCGCTGCTCTCGAACGCGGCGGCGTGGCCTTCGACGATGCTCCGCAGCTTGCGGCGGCGCTCCAGCCGGGCGTCGCTGATGCTCGCCGGGGGAAGCAGGTCAGGGACCTTGAAGTTCGGCTGGGAGGGGTCGGCGTTGAGGATGAACGGGTCGTGGCCGCGGCCGAGGAAGCCGGCGTCCTGACCGTTCGGCAGGTTCCCGCCGACGGCCCCCATCCGTTCCGGCAGAATCACGCTGGCCGGCAGATCGCTTTTGCGGCCGCGGAGGTAGCTCAGCACGCTGCCGGCGTGGGGGCTGTTCACCCCGCCGGTGAACAGGCGGCCGGTCTGCATCATCTGCAGGCCGGTGTCGTGGACGGCCGGTGCGGTGTGGTGGCAGCTCCGCACCATGCTGAAGCGGTCCGCCAGCTTGGCGTGCTCCGGCAGGATCTCCGAGAGCAGGAAGTCGCCCTTTGTGGACACCGCCTTGAAGGGACCGCGGATCTCTTTGGGGGCGTCCGGCTTGGGGTCGAAGCAGTCCTGGGCGCTGGGGGCGCCGAGGTTGAAGATGAGGATGCAGGCCTTGTCCTCGTGCCCCGGTTTGACGGCGCCGGCCTCGGCGGCGGCGGCCATGTCGGCGAGGCTCAGGCCCAACGCGGACAGGGCGCCGACGGTCAGGAAGTCGCGGCGGGTGGACCCGTCGCAGTCGTGGGCGGCGCCGTCGCCGAGCAGATTCAACATGGCCGCGGGCCGGGGATTGCAGGTCGGGAGAGAGCCGGGGCTGTCCCGCGAGCCCGTCCCGTCACGCCCCGGGCCGCCCGCGAGCGGGAGCCGCCGTGCGTTGACGCGGGCGACCGCCGTCCCCGCAGGGTCGGGGGGCCGCACCGGGATCACGGTGACGGCGGGGTCGCACCGCCTCGGCACCGTGCGGCGGGCCGTTGCGTGATACGCAAGCCCGTGCCGATGCGACTGGAGTTTACGTGCTCCGCCGGGCTCCGGCAACGCGTCGGCGGCGGGCGGCCTCCGTCCGCGGTTGCGAACCCGACGCATCCCGCGGACGCTGCGGGTCGTTCGGTTCTCTCTGTCCTCTCGCCCCGCGCCTCCGCCTCAGGAGTCTCCATGATCCGTATCGGCATCGTCGGCCTGGGTTTCATGGGGTACACGCACTTCACCGCCAGCGCGAAGCTGCGCGGCGGGAAGATCACCGCGATCGCCAGCCGAGACCCCAAGAAGCGGGCCGGCGACTGGACCGGGTTGAAGGGCAACTTCGGCCCGCCCGCCGGCAAGGTGGACCTCTCCAAGGTGACGACCCACGAGACGGTCGACGAACTGCTCGCCGATCCGGACGTCGATCTGGTCGACATCTGCCTGCCGACCGGCCTGCACGAGGAGGTCGCGCTGAAGGCCGCCGCGGCCGGCAAGCACGTCTTCGTCGAGAAGCCGATCGCCCCGACCCTCGCCGCCGCCGACCGCATGGTGAAGGCCTGCGAGGAGGCCGGCGTGCTGCTGATGGTCGGCCACGTGCTGCCCTTCTTCCCGGAGTTCCGCTACCTCTGCGAGGCCACGGAGAAGAAGAAGTACGGCAAGCTGCGGGCGGCCCACTTCGCCCGGGTCATCTGCCCGCCGTCCTGGCGGGAGGGCGAGGACGGCTTCGTGGAGCTGGGCGGCTGGGGCGCCGACCTTCACATCCACGACACCCACTTCATCAGCCTGTTGTGCGGCGTGCCGACCAAGGTGTTCAGCCGCGGCCTGCTCCGTGAGGGGCTGATCGAACATGTCCAGAGCGAATACGTCTGGGAGGACGCCCACGCGTCGAACGGCGCCGCCCCCGGCGGCCCGCCGATCGGCTGCGTGGCCGGGGGCATCGCCGCCAAGGGGCACGACTTCCGCCACGGCTTCGAGGCCCACTTCGAGAAGGCCACGATCCTGTTCTCCGCCGCCAACATGGGCGGCGAGTTCAAGGAGGACCGCCCGCTGACGGTCATCTCGCAGGGCGGTCAGGTCCGCGAGCCCAGCCTGAAGGGCGGCGAGGAGTGGTTCAGCCCCTTCGCCGCGGAGTTGCAGGCCGCCGTGAAGGGCGTCAAGGAGCACAAGGCCCCCCGCTGCCTCTCCGGCGCCCTGGCCCGCGACGCCCTCAAAGTCGTCGCCGCCGAAACCAAAAGCGTGAAGGCCGGCGGCAAACTGACCGCGGTGTAACGTCAAGGCGGAAGGATGAGGGCGGAAGGCGGAGGGAATGCCGGGTTCGCCGGTGGCAGAGGCGGCCGAGCTATGACAGGTTTCCTCCCGCCGAACGGCGTGTCCGTCCTTCCGCCATCCGCCTTCTCCCCTCCGCCCTGACGTCGTGCCGATCGAGAACCTGCCCGTCCACGAGGCCACCCTGGCCGGCTTCCCCGTGGAGGGATACGGCCGCGGCGCCGTGCAGAGCTACGTCCGGCTGGTCGAGCAGAAACTGCTGTTCGACCTCGGCGGCAGTCCGTGGGACTTCCAGAACACGCCCACGGCGTTCATCACGCACGGCCACCTGGACCACCTCGCCGCGCTGCCGGTGTTCGTGGCCCGGCGGCGAATGATGAAGATGGAGCCGCCCGTCGTGTACGTCCCCGCGGCGATCCGCGACGACGTCAACCGCATGCTGCGTTCCTGGCAGAAGCTCGACCGCGGCCGCATGGCGGTGGACCTGATCGGCCTGGAGCCGGACGAGGAGGTGAACCTCAGCCGTGAACTGGCCGTGACGACCTTCGCCACGACCCACACCGTCCCCAGCCTGGGTTACGTGCTGTGGGGCAAGAAGCGGAAGCTCAAGCCGGAGTTCGAGGGCTTCACGCAGGAGGAGATCCGCGTCGAGGCGATGAAGGGCACGGAGATGAGCGGCGAGGTCCGCGAGCCGCTGGTCGCCTACACCGGCGACACCTCCCCCGCCGGCCTGTTCGACACCGACGGCGGCGCCGACGCCTTGAAGGCCAAACTGCTGATCACCGAAATGACCTTCTTCCGGGCCGACCACCGCCGGGACAAGATCCACAAATTCGGCCACATGCACCTGGACGACGTCGCGGAGCACGCCGACCGCTTCGAAAACGAGGCCGTCCTGTTCGTCCACGCCAGCACCCGCACCTCCGACCGCCCCTTCCGCAAGGCCGTCGAAAAGCGCCTCCCGGCCGACCTGTGGGACCGCACGACGATCTGGTTTTGAGCGGACCATGAACGAGCCCTCCGACGAGTCTCCGCCGGACGCGCCGCGGCGGTGGGCGGCCTTGGCGGGCGGTGTGCTCGGGGCACTCGCCGCACCGGCGACGGTTGTGGGACTCTCGTTCGCCGGCCACGGATCGTGGGCCCTCGCCGGCGTGTTCCTTTGGGTCATCGCGACTGCCCCATTCGTCTGCATTGTGGGCGCGGTCTGCGGAGCCGCATTGGCACATCCCGATCGGATTCCCCGCCAGCTCTTTAGCCGCGGGTGGGCGACGTTCGGCGGAGCCTTGGTCGCGGCCGCTGGAATCTCCGGCGTCGTCGGGGCGTTGACCTGGTACCTCATGCTCTGACCGCCGCCTGTTATGTCGTCGCCTGAACCGTCTCACGCCCCGCCCGTCCGCCGCGAGTCCTGGCCGAGGTTCGTCGGCGGGACGCTGGGCGGCGTCGTCCCGGCGGGAATCGCTTTGCAGGGCGTTCTGGGAGGCTGGCTCCCGCTCAACTCGTTCGTGTTCGGCCTGCTGTGCGTCGGGTTCTTCGCCTCGGGCATGGGGGTGTGGTTGGGGCCGTTGGCGGCGCCCCTGGTCGATCGGCTGCCGTTCATTCCCTAGCGGCGTTCGCACCTGGCCGTTGCGGACTTCTTCGTCGCCTGCTTCGTCGCCTCCGGCGTGCAGATCCTGCTGACGCTCGCGGTCCTCTTCTTCCTAGCAGCCCGCCGTGACGCCGCCTGACCCCGTCCCGCCCCTCGACCTCGGCCCGGTCCGCGGGCACCGGCCGCGGCGCCGGCGGTTGCCCGCCTGGCCGGCGCTGCTGGGCGGATTTCTGGGGGCGATGAGCCCCTTGGCTGCGGCACTGCTCGTCGCGTCTCTGACGAACAACCTGCGTGGATCGGAGAGCCTCGCCGAACTGCTCGTCCTTCTGTGCGTCGGCGGAGCGGTGGCGTCGCTGCTCGGCCTGCCGGCGGCGGCGACGGCGGCGACGCTCGCCCCTCGGCTGCCGATCTACCCGGCCGCCGGGTCGGCCCGTATGTGGGCCGACTTCGGCGTCGCCTTCCTCGCCGGGGCGCTCGCGGCACTGACGCTCTTCGGGCTGATGGTTCTCGCCGACTCCTGACAGCTCACCGCCCGATACCCGCCGATTCGCCGACCGCTGCCGATGAGGAACTCGCCGAGGCCGTGCCCGGGGAGCGTCGCCGCGGGTCGGCGGGGGCGGTGGAAATCACGCCGCTGATCTTCTTCGCCGGATGGCTCGGCGTGTTGAGTCCGGCGATCATGTGGGCGGTCGCCTCGGCCGCGACGGGTAAGGCGGCGATCGATCTGTGGCAGCCCGGAATCGCCGTGTCCTTCCTGGCCCTCGCCCAAGCGTGGCCGGCCGGCTGTCTGGGCGCCGCCGCGGCCCGGCTGGAGCGGGACCGGCGCGAAACCGACTGGCCGCTGCCGACCGTCGACGCGGTCGGCGGATTCGTCGCCGGCAACCTGCTAACCGCCGGCTTTCCCGCCCTCATCCTCGCGGCCTGAGCCGCCGGCGCTCCGAAACCTTCTCCGGCCGTCCCGCGGTCGATGCATCGGCCGTGCTTGTTGCGTACCTTGGCGACATGGCCACTCCCAAGCAGCGTCGGAACGAACACCTTGCCCGCAACGCCCGGTCGGCGCCGCGCAAACGTTTGATCGGCGCCCTGACCGGCGGGCCGCTGGGGCTGCTGGCCCCGATCGTCGCCGTGCTGGTCTGGGCGGCGCTCGACGGCGGGTGGGAGGAACACGGCCTGCAACCCGAGGGCGGCACGGGAGCCCTCGTGACCGGGTTGCTGATGCTGGCGATCGGCGTCGGCTTTCCGGTCGGCCTGCTGGGGGCGATGCTCGCCCGCCGTCTGCGGACCTCCCGCGGGGCGAGCTGGGGCGACGCCGCAACCGCGTTCGTCGGGGCCTACCTCGCCGGGGCCCTCGCCGCCGCGGTCGTGGGACTGCTGTTCGTGGCGTGACGATTCAGCGCACCGTCTGCACCTCGTCCCACAGTCCGTCGAGGTCCTCGCCAAAATGCTTCCGGAACCGAGCCAGCCGGTCCTCCGGCGTTTGCGGGGCCAGCGGGGGCAGGGCGGCGAGGTCCGCCAGATACGCCGCGAACGCCTCCGGCCGCTCTTCCCGCAGATGATTCACCAGCGCCCAACTGGCGGCGTACGCCGACTCGGCGACGGTCGGATCGCTGAACAACGTATTGGAGGCGATCAGTTTCTCCAGCGGGTTCATGTCCCGCAGCTCCCGGTCGCGGCGGCGGGCCGTCAGGAACGCCCGAAACGCCTTCGACCGCACCACGTTCGCCCCGTCGTCGAACCCCCGCCAACCCAGCGGCGTGCGGCGGTCGGTCGCTTCGCCCTGCATCGCCAGGCCCTCCGTGAGCCAGATCGGATTGTCCGCCAACCGGGCGTGCAGGCCGGCGTTGTAGGCGAGCTGGTGGACCGCCTCATGGGCGACAGTGGCGACGTTCGCCTGCCGGTTCGCGGCGCGGTCACGGACCGATTCCCGCCGAGACGCGCCGCCTAACGGCGACGGCGAACCCGCGAAGTCGTAGAGGACGATGCGGTTCGAGACGGGATCGTAGTAGCCCTGCGACAGGGCCGGGTTCACGCCGCGGGCCGCTTGATCCGGCCGCTTCGCGAAGGCTTCGAAGGCCGCCCGGTCCCGCAGGATCAGGACCGGCAGCGGGCCGGCGGGGCCGCCCTCGGGCGTGGGAACGGTCGCCGGGGGGAACTCCGCGACGAAGCCGGCGTGCACCGCTTCGAGCAGTTCGCCCGCCCACTGCGTGAACTCCGGGGAGGCCGTCGACGCGATCGCAAAATGCGGCGTCGTGAGGGTTTCCGCCCCGGGTTCCAGCTCCTCCGCGAGCGTCGCGGCCAGTTCCTCGGAGGTCAGCAGGGCGAAGGGTTCGCCGGTCGGCGTGCGGCCGGTCAGCCGGGCCGCGGCGACCGCGTGCAGCGCCCCGTCCCGGCCCTCCAACAGCACCCCGCCGTCCCCGCCCTCCAATAGCACTCGGCCGACGACCGTTCGCGGCCCGTCGTCCGTGGTCCAGACGACCGTCTCCGCCGGGTCGGCGGCGGCGAGGAGCAAGGCGAGCAGCGGAGCGACGGACATACCCCCAGCGTAACGTGCCAGCGAGGGTCCGAACCCCGCTTCTCCCCTCTCCCTTGAGGGAGAGGGGTCGGGGGTGAGGGTGACGAATGGTTCGCACGCCCCCGCTCTCTGCGGTGACGAACCCGGCGATGCACGAGCAGGCGGACCGTGAAGAACGTGCGTGAGTCACAGCCCCCTCACCCCCGGCCCCTCTCCCCCAAAAGGGGGCGAGGGGGGAATGAAGCCACCGATTCACACCGGATAGTCGTGCAGACCTTCGGTCACGCCGACGGTGTCGATGTGCCGCCAGAGGTACCACGCCGCGACGGTCCGCCACGGCGCCCAATAATCGGCGGCGTGTTCGGCGAGCGGGGGGACGGTGTCGAAGCCGTACAGGCTGCGGGCGGCGTTGCGGATGCCCAGATCGCCCACCGGCAGCACGTCCGGCCGGCCGAGGCCGAACATCAGGACCATCCGAGCCGTCCACGGCCCCAGCCCCTTCACCGCGGTGACGCGGGCCGTCACCTCCGCGTCGGACAGCGCGGGGAATTCCTTCAGCCGCATCCCGCGGGCCGCCTCCGCGACGTTCTTCAGGTAGCCCGCCTTCACCCCGCTGAGCCCGCAGGCCCGGATTTCCTCCAGCGGCATCGCCCGCAGGGCCGTCGCGGTGAACTTGCCGCGGGGCGTCGCCGCCTTCAGCCGGGCGGCGACCGTCTTCGCCGCGGCCATGCTGATCTGCTGGGAGATCACCACCCGCACCAATAGGGCGAACAGGTCCTTCTCCGGCGTCAGACGAAACGGCCCCACCCGGTCGATGACGCCGCACAGCACCGGGTCGGTCTCCCGCAGGGCGTGCACCGCCGTCGCGGCGACGTCCTCGTTGAACAGGCAGGGCGAAAGCGGGGCGGGCATGCGCGCGTCAGGCGGGTGAGCCCGGAGCGCACGCTCCGGCCGTGGACGCCGCGGACGGCGGACTGAGAACCGACTCGCTTCGCTCGCCGGCCGGAGCTTGCGCTCCGGGCTCACCGGCGGAGATCACGGTCCATACCGCGGCGTGCACCGTGGCGTCGGTGCGAAAGTCCGGGCGGTCCGGGCCGACGACGGCCTTGCGTTCGTAGTTCGTCAGCGGGACGCCCGACGCCTGCCGCTCGATCGCGGCGGCGGTCTCGTCCAGCGGGTTCTCCCGGCGGACCAGCCGCGGGCAGTCGTCCAGCAGGGCGGCGATGCCTTCGAAGTACTCGCCCACATCGGTGCGGACGTGCAGCCGGCCGTCGGGGGCGAGGGCGTTCAGGATCAGGTCGAGGAACTCTGGGCCGAGGGCTTCGCCCAGCAACCGGCGTTTGCGGTGCCGCCGCTTCCACCACGGGTCCGGGTAGAGCACATGCACCGCGGCGACGCTGCCGGCCGGGACGAACTCCCGCAGGAACCGCACCGCATCCCCGCCGAACACCCGGGCGTTGGGGGAGCGGTCGCGTTTGAGCCGCTTCGCCCCCCGGCGGGCGGCGGTGAAGTCGTGTTCGATCCCGCAGAAGTTCACCCCCGGCCGGGCCGCGGCGCCCTCGTTGGTGAACCGACCGCGGCCGCTGCCGACGTCCAGTTCGACCGGCCCGGCCTGCGGGAAGACGGCCGCCCAATCCAGCGGGCCGTGCTCCTTCGGGTCGGACAGTTCGAACAGCGGCCGGAACCACGGGGTGAGGTCCTCGCGGACCGCGTCGTCGCGGACCGGTTCCTCAGAACCCGGCTCGGGCCCGTCGTGATCGGGGGAGTCCGCCTCGGTCACGACTGGTTCGCGACCTCGCGGCGTTCCCGACGGCGGGCGGTGCGTTCTTCCGCGGCCTTCTCGGCGTGGGTCTGCCCGCGCTGGATGGGCACGCCGATCATCTCGCCGTTGAAGACCATCCGCCCGTCGACGAAGCCCTGGATGTCGAACGACGCCCGTTTGCCCGGCCGCAGGTCCGTCACCTTCACGCAGACGACCAACCGGCAGGGCGGCCGCACAGGGGCGCGGAACCGGACGTTGTTGATCCCGCCGAAGCCCACGAAGTCCCCGCCGAGCACCTTAAACTTCCGAGCGTAGAACCCGGCGAGCTGCGCCGCGGCTTCGCACTGCAACACCCCGGGCATCAGCGGATAGCCGGGAAAGTGGCCGCGGCACCAGAAGTCGTCCGGGCTGAGATCGACGAAGCCGACCCCGCCGTGCCGCTCCTTGTCGACGTGCACGACGCCGTGCAATTGGAGCATTTCGAACCGCTGGGGGTTCACCTCCAGCACCTCGTCCAGCCCGTAGAGCGGGTTCTCGAAGTCGAATTCGGAGAAGTCGTACAGTGAACGGGGGGGCATGACGGCGTCGCGGCGTCGCAGGCAAGTTGTGAACCGGCCCCGTATCGCATGACGGAACGGGAGCCGGGCGCCGGGCGGCCGGCGGATGTTACTGCCCCACGGCCCCTTGCGGTAGGAGCCGCGTGCGCAACGCCGCAGTCTCCGTAATCGGCGGCGAGCAACTCGTGCCCACGCAGACGTACGCCGCCGCCTGATTGTCCTGCGGAGCCTTGCCCGCCAGCAGTTCCGGGTCGACGCCCGCCGTGTTCGCCGCGGCGTTCATCACGATCAGGTTCGGGGCGAAGACCTCGCGGACCGCGGCGAGCAGCGGGGCGGCGGCTTGTTCGCTCTCCGCGGCGATCACCACTTCCGTTCGCGGGCCGAGCTTCCAGTCGAGCCCCAGCAGCGCCCAGCCGGCCTGCATGGGCTGAGATTTCATCACGCCGGAGAGCCCGCCCAGCAGGGCCGTCGCCCGGTCATCCCAGTCCCGCCGGCCGGTCAGGGCGGCGAGCTTTTGCAGCGCCGTGATCGCGAGGGCCGTGCCGCCGGGGGTGGCGCCGTCGGTCGCTTCGACCCGCCGGGCCGGCAGCGGGTCGGCGCCCTCGGCGGTTTGGAACAGCGGGCTCTCCGGCGTCGGCCCGCCGAACTGTTCGAGGCCCGTTTCGACCAATTCCGTGGCGAACGCCAGCAATCGCGGTTCCTGCCGGGCCTGCCAGAGTTCGCACAGGCCGTCGGCGAGGGCGAAGTAATCCTCGGCGAACCCCGCCGCCCCGCGGCGGCCGTCCTTCCAACTGCGGTGGAGCGTGCCCTCGTGCCACAGCTCCGCGTGCAGGAAGTCCGCCGCGGCGAGGGCGGCGTCGGCGTACTTCGGCTCGTCCAGCACCGCGGCGGCCTGTCCCAAGGCGCCGATCATCAGGCCGTTCCAACTGGCGACGACCTTCTCGTCGCGGAACGGCTTCACGCGGGTCGCCTCCCGATGCTCCCACAGCCGCCGGGCGACTTCATTCCGCTTCGCCCACAGTTCGTTGTGAGCCGTGTCGCTCAGGAGGGCGGCCTGTTCGTCGTCGCGCCGCAGCCGGCGGGGGATACTGTGGCCTTCCCAGTTTCCGCCGGGGGTGACGTCGAACACGGCCGCGGCGAACTCCGCGTCCTCCGCGCCCAGCACCTCGTCCAGTTCGGCTCGGTCCCAGACGAAGAACTTGCCCTCCTCGCCCTCGGTGTCGGCGTCCTGGGCGGCGGCGAAGGCGCCGCCCTCCAGCGTCATCTCCCGCAACACGTAGTCGCAGGTGCGGGCGGCGGGGTGGAAGAGCGGGTCGTTGCCGTGGGACTGATAGGTTTCGAGCAGCGCCGGAATCAGCAACGCCTGGTCGTACAGCATCTTTTCGAAGTGCGGGGCGAGCCATTCCGCGTCGGTGCTGTAGCGGTGGAAGCCCCCGCCGAGCTGATCGAACAGCCCGCCGCGGACCATTTTGTCTAATGAATCGGCGACGTGGGCCACGGCGTCGCTGGTCTTCGGGTCCTGCCCGAACCGCCGGCCGACGCGCAGCAACACCCGCAGGTCGACGGCGTGCGGGAACTTCGGGGCCCGGCCGAAGCCGCCCTGCTCCCGATCGGCGTACCGCAGCAGCTTGCGGCCGGCGGTCTCCAGCAGCGGCGTCCCCGCCTCGCCCTCGCCGGCGGGCGCCGCGGCGGCGCGACGGACGGCGTCCGTTAGCCCTTCCGCGGCGGTGTGCGCGTTGTCGCGTTCCTCCCGCCAGATATGGGCCAAGCGGGTGAGAACATGCAGGAACCCCGGCATGCCCGGCCGGGGCGGGTGCGGCCAGTAGGTGCCGCCGTAGAAGGGCCGCCGGTCCGGGGCGAGAAACACGCTCATCGGCCAGCCGCCCCCGCCGGTGAGGGCCTGCACGGCGTCCATATAGACCGCGTCGACGTCCGGCCGCTCCTCCCGGTCCACCTTCACGCTGACGAAATGCTCGTTGAGGAAGGCCGCGACCTCCTCGCTTTCAAAGCTCTCCCGCTCCATCACGTGACACCAGTGACAGGCGGAATACCCCACCGACAGGAAGACCGGCTTGTCCTCCGCGGCGGCTTTCTCGAACGCTTCGTCGCCCCAGGGGAACCAATCCACCGGGTTCTCCGCGTGTTGGCGGAGATAGGGGGAGGTTTCGTCGGCGAGGCGGTTCGACATGGGCTTTCACACGCGTAACGCCGACGCCCCGTGGGGCCTCGGCGTTATGAGGTTCGATCGGCGGGGAAGCGGGCGCCAGGGCCGCGTCACACGTGCTCCGGCTGTTTCTCGGTCGCCGCCTCGGCGGGCGGGGGACTGAACGCGGGGGCGGACCACTCTTCGCGGTCATCGTCCGCGGTCGCGGCGATCGCGGCCGGTTCCGGCTTCTTCTTCGGCGGCGGCTCGGAGGCCTTATTGAACTCCTCCTGCAGGCCGCTCAGCCCCTTCTTGAACTGACCGACGCCCTGGCCGAGGCTGCGGGCCACCTCCGGCAGGCGCTTGCCGAACAGCAGCAGGGCGATCGTGCCGAAAATCAGCAGCTCCGGGGCGCCGATACCCCCGCCGAAAAATGGCATCGAACTTCTCGCTGTCTGGAATCTGGTGGAACGCGGGGCCGGAATCGCAAAACGAGACCGGGGTCGCCTAACGAATCAGGCGGCGGTGGGGGTCTTGGTGGTGGGCTTGACGGCCGGCGGGGCCGGTTCGTCGTCCAGGGCCTCGCTCTCGTTCAGGCCCTGCTTCAGGGCGCCGACGCTCTGGCCCAGCGACCGCATCGCCCCGGGCAACCGCTTGCCGAACAACACCAGCACGATGACGGCGAAAATCGCCATCTCCGGCAGACCGGGCATGCCGAAGGCGAGGGGGGGCGGGAACATGGCGGGAGGATTCGCGAGCGGGACGCGGACGGGGCGGGACGAGCATTCTACTCCCCCCGACCGCCCCGGGTGAAGGGTCCGCCGCCGGAAGCGCCTGTCATCGTTCGCAATGTTGCAACAGCAGGGCGAACTCCGCCGCCTGCACGGATCGCACCGCCGCCCGTTCCGCCTCGTCCCCGCCCCGCAGCGCGCGGCGGAGGCGGTCGGTGAACTCCTGCGGGTCCCACGCCGGTTCGCCGACCAATTGGGCGAGGTCCGCGAAGATCGGGTGCGCGCCGACCCGCCGCCACCAGTACCCGCTGTTGCCGTAGTCGCCTTCGAGCCGGTGCATCAGGGCGTGCCAGGCGTCGGCGTCGCGGTCGCCCTCGTACGCCTGGGAGATCCGATGCGACGCGTCGAGGTCCCCGTGAAGCAGCAGCAGGCCCGCCTTCACTAGCTCCGCCGGTTTGCCGGGCCGCTCCGGCAGCAGGCGGTCGCCGGGCGTTTCGCGGAGCCGTGGCAGGATCGCCTCGCCCTCCGGGGTCGTCTCGCCGACGCGGTCGCCGAGGGATTCGCCCGAACCCTCCGGCGGCAGGATCGGCCGGACGAACCCCGCGACCGTCGGCGGGGCGGTCTCCAGCAGCGCGAGGAACAACTGATCGGCGGGCGGGGTCGAATCGGACATGGTTCCGCTATGATGCGACCCCCCGATTTCCGCCACAACCGCCGCCCGGCGTCGTTCGCCCCCGGCGCCGCCCCGTTCCGCCCGTCCGTTTCCCGCATGGCCCGCGCCGACGCATCCGCGGACCCGGAGCGTTCGGGAAACAAAGACGCGAACGGCGGCGCGCCGGCCGATTGGACGATCGCCGTCCCGCCCGAGGCCCGCGGCGGGCTGCTGAGCGTCGGCAACTTCGACGGCGTCCACCGCGGCCACGCGGCGATTCTCTCCGAACTGAAGCGGCTGGCGACGAAGCGCGGCGTGCCGGCGGTCGCCGTCACCTTCGATCCGCACCCCGTCGCGGTGCTGCGGCCGGAGTTCGCCCCGGCCCTGCTGACCACCCACGATCGCCGGGCCGAGCTGCTGCGGGCCGGCGGGGCCGACGCGGTGGTGCGGTTGCCGGTCGATCGGAACCTGCTGGCCCACAGCGCCGGGCAGTTCTTCGAGCGCGTGCTGCTGGGCGCCTTCGGGGCCGTCGGCGTGGTGGAGGGCGGTGACTTCCGCTTCGGCAAGGACCGGGTGGGGGACGTTTCGACCCTCCGCCGCTGGGGCCGACCGCACGGCTGGACCGTGGAAACGGTGGACGCCGTGTCGATCGACGACGCCCCGGTCTCCTCCTCCCGCATCCGGGCGCTGATCGCCGAGGGCGAACTGACGGCGGCGAACCGGCTGCTCGGTCGCCCGCACCGCCTCGCCGGAACCGTGGTGACCGGCGAGGGCCGCGGCCGCACGCTGGGATTCCCGACGGCGAACCTCTCGGAACTGGACGTGCTCCCCCCCGCCCCCGGCGTGTACGCGGGACGGACGACGGTGGACGGCGTGACCTACCCGGTGGCCCTGCACCTTGGTCCGCGGCCGACGTTCGACGCCGGCCCGCCCACCGCGGAGGCCCATCTGCTGGACTTCCAAGGCGACCTCTACGGCCGGCGGCTGGCGGTCGAGCTGCTGGACCGGGTCCGGGGCGTGCGGGCCTTCGCCGACGCGGACGAACTGAAACGACAGGTGCGGGCCGACGTGGCGAAAACTCGTCAGCTCGTCATGGCGGCACCGCAGGGCGAATCGGGCTAACATCCCGTATGCCCGTCGACTGGAAACCGCTGCGCCCCCTTCTCGACGCGGCGGACCGCGTGGCCCTGACCAGCCACGCCCGGCCGGACGCCGACGCCCTCGGCAGCGAACTGGCCCTCGCCGCGATCCTGGAGGCGATGGGCAAAACGGTCTCCATCGTGAACCCCTCCGCGGCGCCGGACAATCTGGCGTTCCTCGACCCGCACGGCCGCATCGCCGCGTTCCCGCGGCAGGGGGCCGGCCGCGAGACCGGCGCCGCGGCCGGGGCGGATTTTGTGGAGAACCACGACCTGCACCTGGTCGTCGACACCTCTTCGTTCGTGCAGCTCGGTGAGTTGGCGAAGGTTTTCCAACGGACCGGGGCGACGCGGGTGGTAATCGACCACCATCAGGCCAGCGACGACCTCGAAGCGATCGGGGCCCATGTTTTCCGCGACACCTCCGCCGAGGCCGCCGGGGCGATGGTCGCGGAGATGGCCGACGCCCTCGACCTGCCGCTTCCGGCCGCGGCGATCACCCCGCTGTTCGTCGCGATCGCCACGGACACCGGCTGGTTCCGACACAGCAACACCCGCCCCTCGACGATGCGGCTGGCCGCCCGGCTGATGGAGGCCGGCGCGGACCCGACGGAGCTGTACCGCAAGCTCTACGAAGAACAGTCAATCCAGAGCCTGCTGCTCAGCGGTGAGGGCCGCCGGCGGATGCGGATCGATTGCGACGGCCGACTGGCCTACACGACCGTCGGCGCCGCGGAATTCGCCAGCACCGGCGGCCGCCCGCCGGACACCGAGGGGCTCGCCAACGACTGCCTGCGGGTCGGCGGGACGGAGGCCTCCTTCGTCGCGGTCGAACAGCCGGACGGCCGGGTGAAGTTGTCGTTTCGCAGTCGCGGCGGCTGCGACGTGAGCGCTTTGGCCGCCTCCTTCGGCGGCGGCGGGCACCGGCAGGCCTCCGGCGCGATGATCGCCGGCCCGCTGGACCTCGCCGCCGAACGCGTCCGGCTCGCCTTCGAACACGCCCTCGGCTGCCGCTGACGGGATACCAGCCCGACGCGCAAGCGTCGGCGTCGGCCTCGTAGGCCAGTAATTCACGCCTCCGTCGCTGTGAACGCACGGTCGACGCTTGCGCGTCGGGCTGGTAAATGGTCTTGCAGGTGACGAATCGTTGAAGCCGACGTAGACTGTCCCTCCGCCTCCCCGCATTCGACTTGTCACGTCATGGCCAAGACCCAGCGCAAGCTCAAGAAAGCCCACCACGGCTCTCGCCCCGCCAGCAGCAAAGCCCGCAAGCAAAAGCGGCGGGCGATCAAGACCTAAGCGTCTGAGCTTGAAGACTTTGTCTTGAAGACGACGTCATAACGCCGAGGCCCCGCGGGGCCTCGGCGTTATGCATGCGCCCTTCCGAAGGTGCCGGTCAGACCCGACGGGCGTCGCGGATCTTGCGGGCGTTCTCGCTCCACCACAGCGTCCGGGGGATCGCGGCGCCGGCGGCGATGATCGCCAGATGCACAACGGCGACCCAGAGGAGCGTCATCAGGACGCCCTCGGTGAAGCCGTAGCTGTGCAGGCCCACGCCGAGTTCGTTCGTGCCGAACCAGCTCCAGGCGACGGCGAGGTTGCCAGCGATCGCCAGCACCGCGAGGCCCCGCTCGCCCACCAGCTTGCCCCAGCGGGCGTGCAGGACGAGGGCGTTCCAGATCACGATGATCAGGGCGCCGTTCTCCTTCGGGTCCCAGCCCCAGAACCGGCCCCAGCTGTCGTCGGCCCAGAGGCCGCCGAGGATCGTGCCGACGAGGCTCAGCAGCGCGGCGAAGCAGACCACGCCGTAGATCATCCCCGCCAGCGCCCGGCCGAGGTCCTGCCCGGCGGAGCGCGTGCCGGGTCGGCCGACGACCGTCGCCAGTGCCGGCGAGCACAGCCCGCCGAGCACGTAGAACAGGCCCAGAATCCCCGCCACCCCCGTCGCCGCGTAGCCCAGCGTGATCGTCACCACGTGGGTGGCGAGCCAGAACTGGGTGTCCAGCACGGCCTGGAGCACGGTGAAGGTGTCGCCCTTGGAGAGCGGCTCCGAGTGGGCGATCAGCAGCGTGCCGACCCCGCCGACGCAGGCCAGCGCGTTCCCCACGCCCCAGCCGTACAGGCGTTCGATCAGCATCCCCAGGCCCACCGCCCCCCAGCCGATGAACACGGCCGAGGAGTAGAGGTTCGTCACCGGCGGTCGGCCGGAGATGTAGATGCGACCCGCCAGCGCGACGGTGTGGACGGCGAAAGTGAACAGGATCAGCCAGAACGCGGCCCGCCGCGGCGGCACGCCCCAGCCGACCGGCACCAGCACCCAGCCGACGAGCGTGAACACCGTCGCCACGAGGTACAGCAGCCAGCACCACCACAGCGGGGCGGCGTGATTGAACCAGGCTTCGAAGGAGACCGCCCCCGTCGCCAGCGGCGGATCGGAGCGGGCGACGTCGAACTCCGCCCGGCGTTCCTCGTCGGCCTCGACGACGCGCTGCCGGACCCGTTTGACGGCGAGGTTGAAGGCCCGCGGTTCGTCGTCTTTCCACGCCGTCCGCAGGTCCCGCCAAGCCTCGACGACCGGGTCGACTTCGCCGTCGAACTCCGAGGGCGTCAGCGTCGCGGACAACCCGGGGATCGGTTCCGACCCCGGTTCCAGCCGGTTCACGAACCGCTCCGGGGAGACCCCGGCCTGATTCAACACGGGCATCATCCCGGCCTCGGTCGATTCCTGCAGGTCCGCGTGGGCCAGCGTCTCCCACCGCGGGCCGCGGGGCACGGCCAGCGGAGCCTGGCCGTCGTCCCACAGCCGGGCGTACCGCTGCGCGTAAACGGCCAGCGAGGCCCCCGGCGGGACGGAGGCTTCCGGGTCGAAGGAGATCAGCAGGCTGTTCACCACCCCCAACTGCTGGGCGAGCTGCACGAATGCCCGGTCGTCCGCGGTCTTCGGTTCGCCCTGCCCCTCGGGGCCGCGGATGTCGTCGATGCGCTGACCGAGCGTCGCGGAGAAGTCGTCGGGGAACTCGCCGATGGCGTAGGTCAGCCCCTCCCGCGGCTTCAGACCGAAGGTGCTCAGGACCTGCGGGTTCGTGATGCGGAACACCCGGTGGTTCGCCATCGCCGGCGGGTCGGCGATCAGATCGAGGAACCAGCGGAGGGCGGGGGACTTCGTCAGGACCGGCTGGTCCGGGTCCGCCCCGTCGGCGATTTGGGCCGGGGTGGCTTTGGTCGCGGTGTCGAAGGTTTGCTTGTTGCCGTTGATGGCCTTCAAGGCGTTCCGGGCGACGGTGTCGATCGGCTTGACCCGCCCGTTGTGCAGCACGGGGATCTTGCCGAAGGCGTCCAGATCGAAGCCCACGCCGGCCGTCGCCGCTTTGTCGGCTGTCACGTACGGCTCCGGCGCCCGCCACTTGGACATCGCGTAGCCGCCCAGTACGAGAACCACGACCGCCGGGAAGACCCAGCCCCAGCGGCCGGTTCCCGGTTCGTCCGCCGGGTCCGGGGTCGGTTCGTCCCGGTTCGCCGCCGCGGCCTCAGGGACCGTCACCGGCCCGCGGCGGCCGAGGAACCGGACCAGGCTCATGCAGAACTGGGCCAGCATCCCCACGGCCAGCACCATGCAGGCGACGTAGGGCACCATCCAGCCGTCGTTCGTGACGACCTGCAGGCCCGTGCCCTCCGGCTGGGGCGGCGAGATCGGCCCGCCTTGCCAAGCCGGTCCGCCGGGCCAAGCCCCATAGAAGTTTTGCTGATAAAAAGTCCGCCCACTGTACCGCAGCGGGTTGTTCATCTTGATGAACGCCGCGAACGGTTCGCCGGCGTCGTCGTCGGCCCGGCCCGGGATCGGCGTGATCTCCAGGTCGCTCTCGTAGGTGCGGGGCGTGGTGGTGCCGGGGTACATCTCCGCCCGCACCGCCCTCAACCCGACCGTGTAGGGCAGGTACTTGCGGGTGTACCGCAGTTGCAGGCGGACGGGGCCGTCCTCGGTCTCCACGACCACGGGGATCGGGTCGAGCAGGTTTCTCAGGCTGACGTTGTCCGTCCACAGCAGCGTCTCGCCGAGGACCTCGCCGTCCTTGCCCGTCAGCCGGAACAGGCCGCCGGGGCGGTCCTGGGCGGAGGCGGTCTCGCCCACGCCCACGCCCTTGGCCACTTCGACCAGCGTGTAGCCCGGATCGCCGCCGGGGGCGTCGTCGAGGGCTGAGAGCGCGTCCTCGTCCGCCGGACGGCCGGACCGGGCGTTCTCGAACAACTCCACGGGCGTGACGGCCAGCGGCAGCCGCGGGTCGTCGATCGTGCGTTCCTCCTTGAGGGCGGCGAGCAGTTCGTCGCCGGAGACGACCGCGTGCCGGTTGCCCTCGGGGGTCTCCGTGATCAGGGCCAGTTCGAAGCTGCGGGCGTCGGTGAGGTAATCCGCGCGGTCGCCCTCCCGCAGGAAGATGGACGCCTCCTGCGTGGGCTGCCGGGCGACGACGCCGGTGTAGAACTCGCTGCCGAGCAACATCAACAGGCCGCAGTGCAGTAGGAAGGTGCCGCCCTGCCGGCCGAAGATCGGCAGCAACCCGGCCAGCAGCACGCCGGCCGCGAAGGTGGCCTTCATCAGGTTCCACAGGATCCGGGCGCTGCCGTCGGAGACCGCCCCCTGGAACAGCGCCCACAGGGCCAGCGCCAGCCCGCCGACCGCCCCCGCGGCGATCAGGATCGTGGCCGGCTCCCGCCGCCGGACCGGGTCGGCCAGCAACCGCAGCGTCCAGACGCTCATCCCGATGCCCGCCGCGGCGACGCACACGCGAAACAGGTTCCACATCGCCGCGAAGCCTAGCAGCGGCACGTCCTGCGTGGCCCCGCCGCTCATGCCGGAGACCACCACCGCCCAGGTGATCGCCGCCCCCATGGCCGTCACGGCCAGCCCGGCCCACAGGGTCGTCCCGGAGGCCTTCACCTTGAATTTGGTAAGCATCGAGGCGACCTGATTGATCGCCAGCCCCAGCCCCAGCGTCCAGCCGCCCGGGAACCAGAAGCCGCCGCGGATCGAGTCCACGTCCCAGTTCATCGGCGTGCCGGGGCCGAACCAGGTTTGCGGCAGCAGATCGCGGAGCGGAACGTAGGCGAACCAGCAGCGGAAGTAGCCGTGCACCACGTCCCAGATGTCCCTGTTCACCTGGGCCAGCGTGCCGGCCAGCACGAGGAACAGGCTGAGCCCCAACAGCGTGACGGTGATCCGCAACGAGGCCAGCGCGGCCAGCACGGCGGGCGGTGCGTCCGGCGCCCGCCCCGGCCGGGCGGTCCGGGGAGCGGTCGTGGCCGCGGGGGGCGGGTCGGCGAACGGTCGATCGTCGGCCATCGTCATTCGCCTTCGTTGTTGGTGTCGGTGAACCGCACGTCGGCGAGGAACGCCTCGAACGCGGGGGTCGCGGCGGCGACGGCCTCCTGGTCGCCGATCAGCTTGAACAGCCACAGAGACTCGCCACGGGTCAGGGCGGCGGCGAGGACCGTCGGCCCGTCCTCTTTGGCGGGCAGCTCGATCCGCACGGCGTCCGCCCCGCCGACGGTGATCGGTCCGGCGTCCTCCTGCGGATTCCACGCCCCGGTTCCGGACTGCTCCGCGACGATCCCCACCAGGTCCGGCAGGGCCATCGCCCCGGCGGGGAACTCGCTGATCGTCGCCCGGGCCGCGTCCTCGCCGTCGCCCGTGGCAAACGCGAGCCGCGCCGTCGCGGGCGCCGGTTCGTCGCTCCACCCCTCCGGCCGCTTGTACTCAAACGGCACGGCCTCCGCGGGCGGCTTCACAGACGCTTGCGGTTTCGCGGGAGATGATGAAGCGGTTTCGCCGCCCATCGCCCCCGCCGGCGTGGAGACGCTGAGGAGTTGAGCCGTCGACCCGTCGGCGAGCGTCACCTCTTCCACCGTCCCGGCGTCGCCGGTCGCCCCGACCTGCCCCCGCCAGCGCTCGACGTCCGCGTCGATCCGTTCGTCCAGATCGCCGCTGACGCCGAGGCGGATCACCGTCGCCTCCGTGCCGTCCGGGGTCAGCAGCGTCGCCGCCCGCATGCCGCTGCCGGGCTGTTCGGTCCAGCCCTCCGGCGTCGTCCAGGTCGGTTCGCCGTCGGCAAAGGTGACGGTTTCGAGCCAGGCGCCGAAGTCTTCCTCCGCGGCCTCGACCGCGGCGACGGGGCCGTTGAGTTTGAAGTACCAGAGGGCCCCGTCGTCCGCGCGAGCCGTGGCGATCGCCCCGAGCAGCCGCTGCGGTTCGTCCGGCGTCTGCACGCCGGTCATCCCGCCGCCGGCCGCCCCGCCGGCGAAGGGGGCGAAGGGCGGCGTCGCGGCGGGCGGCGTCGCGGGGACAGCAGCCGGGTCGGTCTGCTCCAGCGCCGGGACGGTGTAGACGGCGATCGGGTCCTCCTCCTCCCCGCACCCGGTCAGCAGCGTCGCGGCGAGGAGCGCCCCCGGCAGCGTGCGGGGCGAACGCGGGAGCGACGGTAGAACGAACCGCAACGGCACGGCGGAAGACGGGTGAGAGCGTGGGGCGGGGCCGCCGCCCGCCGGACGCGGGGCGACGACGGGGGGAGGGGGGACGATTGTATCCGGGGAACGCCCCCAAGGGCGCCGGGCGGCCCGCCGCCGCGGCACATTGACCGGCATCGCCCGATGGGTGAGGCGTTTTTCGACGGGCCACGCGGATTGGCACGCGGTTCGCAACAGGTCGGTGCGGACCGCGAACGCACGACGCCGCCGCTGTTCCGCCCGCCGCCGCGTGGGCCGCCGCCTGTCAGTTTCACAATCGCCCGCCGGGGGATTGTCGTTCTGACACCCGGCCGCCCCGCCCAGCCGCCGGGCTTTTCCACCGTAACCCATCGGCAAGAGGCCGCCCGGGTGTTCGACCGCACAACCGTCTCCGCTCCCCGCCCCCACGCCGGGGCGACCCCTGCCGGGGTGAAAAGTCGCCGGGGAGCCCGCGCCGTGCCGCTCTTCGTGGCGGCCGCGGCGCTCTCGCTGGCCTCCGCCGGGCCGCCGGCCGACGCCGGCCCCGACCCCCTCGCCGCCGATCAGGCCGCGACGCCGGAACAGCCCGTCGTCCCGAATCGCCTCAGCCACCCCGAACGCACCGCGGCCTTCGCCGGGCAGGGCGAAGGGGACGTGAAACTGATCTGGTTCACGATGACCAACTGCGGTCCGTGCCAGACGATCCGGCCGTTTATCGAGCGGATGCACGCGGACGGCCTGCCGATCTTCAAGGTCGACCTGAACAGCCGGCCGGACCTCGCCCAGCGGTTCGGGGTGAACAGCGCCCCGACGTTTTTGTTGGAGGTGAACGGGGAGGAAGTGCATCGCAGCAGCGGGGTGCCCGGCGGCGACGGCTACGGCGTCGCCCAGCGGCTGCGGACCCGCCTCACCAGCGCCATGACCGCCAACGCCGCCGAGATTGCCCGGGCCGAACGCAGCCGCCAGCCGGAACGCCTGCCGGAGACCCCCCGCCGACCGGCCGAGCCCTCGGACGTTCCCCTCCAACTGACCGGCGGCCGGGAGCAGGGCGCCGCGGAGTCCGATCGCGGCCTCTTCGACTGGCTGAAGTTCAAGAAAAGCCAGGAGGAGTCGGACGGCCCGAAGACGATCGACGACCCGTTCGCCGACGCCGACCCGAGCGGCTTCGCCTCCGCCGACGAACCCGGCGCCGCCCCCGCGGCGCCCTCCGGCGGCTACGAACGCACCGCCGCCGTCGACGCCCCGCCGGTCTCGCCGGAGCGGGACCCGATGAAGACGGTCGCCCGCATCCAGGTGTTCGACGACGCCGGCCTGAACTACGGCAGCGGCACCGTGATCGCCAGCCGCCCGGGTCGGGCGATCGTGCTGACCTGCGGGCACATCTTCCGCAGCCATCAGCCGGGCGGGCGGATCGAGGTCGAAACCTTCGCGGACGGTGCCCCCCATGCCTGGCCGGCGACGCTGATCGGGTTCGACGAGAAAAGCGACGTCGGCCTGCTGGCGGTGCAGTGTCCGACCACGGTGCCCGCCAGCGCCCTCGCCCCGCCGGGCGTGTTCCCGGGCGACAAGGTGGTGAGCGTCGGCTGTGACGGCGGCAAGGAGCCGACCCGCCAGGGCCACCGCGTGCAGCGGGTGCCGGCCTGCGTCGGGCCGAAGAACTTCAGCTGCACCGGCCAGCCGCAGCTCGGCCGCAGCGGGGGCGGGTGCTTTGACGGGGCGGGCCGGCTTATGGGCGTGGTCTGGAGCCGCAGCGAAGACCCGCCGGAGGGCATCTACACCGCGATCGAGCCGATCAACGCCCTGCTGGACCAGCACGGTCTGACGGCCCTGAAGCCGCCCCCGGCCGGCTCCACCCCCGGCGAGGCCCCCGCCGCTTCGCCCGAGTCCGGCTTCGATTCGCCCGGCGCCGCCGCGGCCGCCCCGCAGTTCGCCGGCGCCGAGGCCGTCGACGCCGAGGACGGCGCCGCGACCGACAATCCCGCCGCGGAGGTCTGGATGGACGCGCTGTTTGAAGAGGGCGCCCCGACCGCCGCCCCGGCCCGCACCGCCGCCGTCGACCCGTCGGCCGCCGCGGCCCGCCCCGCCGCCACCCGGGAAAGCTCCGCCGCCGTCGCCGATGTGCTGGGCGCCGCGGGCGGGTCCGAGATCACCTGCATCATCCGCCCGCTGGGCCCGGAGGGCGGGCCGACGCGGATCGTGGTCATCAACCAGGCGACGCAGCGGACGCTCGCCCTGTTGCAGGGCGACGCCGCCGGCGGAGCGGTCGAGACGAGCCTGTACCAGCCGACGGCCGCGCAGGCGGCGTCGGCCCCCGAGGCGCCTGTCGCCCCGCTGCGGCTGGGCAACGGGATCGTGCGGACCCACGGCGACGCCCCGGCGTCGTTCTGCCGGCCGGTGGTTTGTCGCCCGCGGCGGATTCGCCGATAATCCGGCTTCGCATCACCGACCCCGCACCGCCGGAGCGCCCCCCCGTGCCGATCCTGAACGACAACTCCGAGGCCATCGGCAAAACGCCCCTGGTGCGGATCAACAAACTGGCCGCCCACACCGGCGCCACGGTGCTGGCCAAAATCGAGGGCCGGAACCCGGCCTACAGCGTGAAGTGCCGGATCGGCGCCAACATGATCTGGGACGCCGAGAAGCGCGGCGTGCTCAAGCCGGGGATGAAGGTCGTCGAACCGACCAGCGGCAACACCGGCATCGCGTTGGCGTTCGTCTGCGCCGCCCGCGGCTACGAACTGACGCTCTGCATGCCGGAGAGCATGAGCCTCGAACGCCGGGCGATGGCCCGCTCGCTGGGGGCGAACCTCGTCCTCACCCCCGCCGCCGACGGCATGAAAGGGGCCATCAGCAAGGCCCAGGAGATCGCCGACGAATCCGGCGCTTTCCTGCCCCAACAGTTCGAGAACCCGGCCAACCCCGAGATCCACCAGAAGACCACCGGCCCGGAGATCTGGGAGGACACCGACGGCAAGGTGGACATCTTCGTCGCCGGCGTCGGCACCGGCGGCACCATCACCGGCGTGAGCCGCTACTGGGAACAGGAACGCGGCACGCCCCTGCACAGCGTCGCCGTCGAGCCGGAGACCAGCCCCGTCATCTCCGGCGGCTCCCCCGGCAAGCACAAGATTCAGGGCATCGGCGCCGGCTTCATCCCCAAGAACCTCGACGTGAGCCTCGTCGACGAGGTGGTCAAGGTGACCGACGACGAGAGCTTCGAGATGGCCAAGCGGATCGCCGCCGAGGAGGGCATCACCTGCGGCATCTCCTGCGGCGCCGCGATGGCCGGGGCGATCAAGATCGCCGAGCAGCCTCAGAACAAGGGCAAAACGATCGTCGTCGTCCTCCCGGACCTCGGCGAGCGCTACATGACCACCCCGCTGTTCGAGTCCTTCCGCGACGAACCGCAACTCGCCAGCGCCTCCTGACGAAGGCGAGCGGGGGGCGTCAGCCCCCTGTGCGCTCTCAGTGCGTGCTCGAAGCGTGCTCACGGCGGCAAACTCAGGGGGCTCACGCCCCCTGCTCGCCGGGTCAGGCGATCCGCTCGCCCAGGGTGCAGTCTTCGTAGAGCGCGGCCATCGGCAGCGTCACGCCGAACCGCGGCAAGTCGACGTCCTCGTCGCGGAACCGCTTCTCCGCCCAGCGCGGGTTCTCGGGAGACGAGGCGTCGCGGGTGAGGCGGAGGACTTCGCGGAGGTTCGGCTGAACGATCAGGTAGTTTTCGAGCGTCGGAATGCGCAGGTACTCCCGCCGCTTCTCCCCGCGGTCGATGCGGGCGGTGGAGGGGGAAAGGACCTCGGCAATCAACACGGGATCGAGGAGCGTGTTCTGCCCGTCGTCTTCAAGAACCGGCGGAATCGGTCCCGCGACCGCGTCTGGATAGTAGTACGGCCCGTCCGGAATCCGCGTCCGCATAGTCTGCCCCAAGGCCGCGAGGCTGGGTCCCCCCTGATGCCGGAGCGGGCGGAGAGCGGCGTTCAGAATGGCCACGAGGTTCATCCCGACCAGGGCGTGATTGAACGTTCCGCCGGTCATCAGTCGAACCTTTCCGTCGACCCATTCGTAACGGGTGCGAACTGCCGCGTTGTCGAACGCCAGGTATTCCTCCCGCGTCATCCGCGGCAGGGCGGCGGGGGGGGCGTCGGGGTCGAGGCGGTCCGGCCAGGCCGGCGGGGCGGTCGCGGCGGACTGCAGAACGGCGTTCATGGGACGGCGTGAACCGGGGGGAGTCGGGCTGCGTCCAGTCTACCGCATTGCGGACCGGGCGGTTCGCCGGTGCAATGCCGCCCCGCATACTCCCTTCCGCTCGCTCGTCCGATGGCCGACTCCGCCCCGCACACCAACCCGCCCTCCGGGCGGGATTACTCCGAATACGGCTTCGCCAGCCGGGCGGTGCACACCGGCGTCGATAAGGACGGGCAGTACCGCAGCGCCACCACGCCGATCTACCCGACCAGCACGTTCGTCTGGGACGACGTGCGGACCAACCGCGGCTACGACTACACTCGCAGCGCCAACCCCACCCGCCGGGCGCTCGAGGAGAACCTCGCCAGCCTGTGCGGCGGCGTCGACTGCCGGGTGACCTGCAGCGGCATGGCCGCCGTCGACCTCGCCTGCCACCTGCTCAACAGCGGCGATCACATGATCGCCGGCCGGGACATCTACGGCGGCACCTACCGCCTGTTCCACGACGTCCTGCCCAAGCGGGGGATTCGCGTCTCCTTCGTGAACCTGTCCGACCCGGACGAGGTCGCCGCGGCAGTCTCCGAGAACACCCGGGCCCTCTGGATCGAAACGCCCTCCAACCCGCTGATGAACGTCCACGACGTGCGGGCGCTGGTCAAAGTGGCCAAGGAAAAGGGCCTATTCACGATCGCGGACAACACGTTCCTCTCCCCGGCCCTGCAACGGCCGATCGAACTGGGCGTGGACGTCGAGGTGCACTCCACCACGAAGTACATCAACGGGCACTCCGACGTGATCGGCGGCGCCGTGGTCGCCGGCAGCGAGGAGTACGCCAAGGGAATCGCTTTCGCCTGCAACGCCCTGGGCCTGGGCGGCAGCCCGTTCGACTGCTGGCTGACGCTGCGGGGCGTGAAGACGCTGGGCGTGCGGATGAAGAAGCACGAGGAAAACGCCCTCGCCGTCGCCCAGTTCCTGTTCGAGCACCCCGCCGTCGAGAAGGTCCACTACCCCGGCCTGCGGCGCCACCCGGGGCACGAACTGGCGAAGAGCCAGCAGGACGGCTTCGGGGCGATGCTCTCCTTCGAGACCGCCGGCGACATGCGGTTCGCCCAGAACACGCTGACCGGCACGAAGCTGGTGATGCTCGCCGAGTCGCTGGGCGGCATCGAGAGCCTGTGGCAGTACCCCTTCCTGATGAGCCACGCCAGCATGAGCGAAGAGGCCCGCCGGGCCGGGGGGATCAACGAGCATTTGATCCGGCTGTCGGTCGGGATCGAGGACGCCGACGACCTGATCGCCGACATCGGCGCGGCCCTCGAAGCGGCCAGCGCCAAGGCCTGAGCCGATCGTCACGCCGAGGCCCGGCCGGGCCTCGGCGTGACTCATGGTGGGGGAAACGCGGATTGACCGCCCCCGCCGCCCGGACCTACGGTTGAGGCTGCGCCCGCTGCGTTCCGTCGTGAAGGCTCACGCCCCAAACCGGAGTCCCGCCGATGTCGCCCCCTTCGCCGCCCCCCGGGACCCCCGCTCCCGGGAACCGTCCGGAATCCCGCATCGTCGCCGGGGCGGACGCCCTCAAGCGCTTCTTCGCCGGGCTGGTCGAGAACACCTTCCAGACGGAACTGGGGATGGCGGACCCGTCCCTGACGGACTACCTCGGCGACCTGCTGGTGCGATTCACCCAGTGGGACGCGATCTTCCGGCTCCGCACGCCGGACGGGGCCCGGATCGAGCAGGTGGCCGGGATGCTTCAGGAAGCCGATCAACGCGAGGGCCGTCCCCGTCGGGACGGCTTTCGTCATGCCGGGGACGTGGCGTTGTTCCTGACCGGCGTCTATCCGGAGCGTCTGAAGCGCCGGAACACCGCCGACGCGCTGCTGGACGTGTCGTCGCTCGGCAAGGCCGCCTACCGCACCGCGGCGGACGCTCCCCCGGACGAAGCCGACGGCCCGGTGCTCCTCCGATTGGCGGACGAGTTCGAAGTCTGCGGCGCCGGCCTGGCACAGGTCCGCAAGCAGTGGGAAAAGCTCGCCGCGTAGGGTCCGCTCCGCGGACCGTGCAGAGCGATCGGCGACGCGCTGGAAACGGTTCGCAGAGCGAACCCTACCCGCCGCGCACGCTGCGGCGCAGGGCGTGGACGAGGCCGTCGTAGGCCGTCTGCAAGCGGACGTCGCGGTCGACCTGCGGCTCGGTCGGCGAACCGGTCGTGGCGGCGGCGACCAGTTCCCGCACGGCGCCGGCGGAGCGGTCGTCCAGCAGCACGGCGGTGCGGCCGACCCGCTCCCGCAGGCGGTCCACGCAGGCTTCGTAGCGGCCGGCCTCCCCGGCATTGGCGGCGGCCAGCAGCGAATCGGCCGTCTCCGCGACCTCCCCGGCGAGATCGAGCTGCCGCGGCTCCAGACTCCGCCGGCGCCGCTCCGCCCCGCGGGAGAGGCCCAGCAGATAGCCGGCGATCCCGCCGGCGACCAGGGCGGCGATCCAGCCCAGCGAGACCAGCAACGCATGCACCCGGGCGTCGCCTCCGGGCGGCGGGGGCGTGTCGCTCGGCGGGGGCAGCTCGTTGGGGTCGAACCCACCGCCGAACTCGGCCCGGCTGCGGGGCTCCGCCGTCCGCGGCCGCGGCGGGGGAGCGATCACCCCCGGGGCACCCGAGAACCGCTCGGACGGCCGCCCGAACGGGTTCGGCCGCCCGCCGTACGGATCGCTGCCGGACTCGACGCCACTGCCGGATTCGCTCGAACCGTCCGGCGGGATTGTGGCACGGATCCAGCTGTCGCCGTCCCAGAAGATCGGCGGGGGGCTTACCCCCCCGTTCTGCGTGCCACTGCCGGATTCGCCACGGAACCGCGGCGGGTTGTCGTAGGCCCCGTCTGGCAATGGATCGAAGCCGCGGCGGAGGCCGCTGCCGCTTTCAAACCGCACCCCACTGCCGCTCTGAACAGGCGCCGCGGCGCCGGGGCGGCCGTCGAACCGTGCCCCCAGGCCGCTGCCGGATTCGGAGAACGCCGGGCCGCTGGCGCTTTCGACCGTCAGCCCGCTGCCGCTCTCCGGACGCTCCGGGGCGTCGACCGGCTCGGCGTCTCCGAACAGGCCGTCGAACAGCCCCCCCAGTTGGACGGCGGGGGTCGCTGCGGTCGGGGAACCGGCGAGCAGGGCGGCGGCGAGCAGGGCCGGTGTCATCGGGTCGATCCCTTGCCGCGTTTCGGTCCAGTCGGGTTCGAGACCTTGCCGCTGGGTTTCCACTGCGGATCGGGCACGTGCTCCGCGGCGGCGATCGCGACCATCTGGGCGACGATCTCCGGATGCTCCGCGGCGACGTCGTGCTGTTCCGCGAGGTCCGTGCTCAGGTCGTACAGGGCCGGGGTCTGGGAGCCCAGCGGGCGGAAGATCGCCTTCCAGTCCCCCTTGCGGACAGCCTGCTTGGAGCCCTGCTCGTAGAACTCCCAGTAGAGGTGGTCGTGCCGCTCCTGCTGGTCGGGGTAGCCGCGGAGCGTGGGGGCGAAGCTGATCGAGTCCAACCCCGGCGGCGGCTCGACGCCGGCGAGGTCGGCAGCGGTGGCGTAGAAGTCGCCGAAGTAGGCGACGTGATCGCTGGTCGTGCCGGCGGGGACGTGGCCGGGCCAGCAGGCGATGGTCGGCACGCGGATGCCGCCCTCGGTGAGGGTGCGCTTCAGGCCGGTCAGCGGACCGTTGGCGTCGAACTGGTCCAGGTCGTGGCCGCTCTCGTTATGCGGGCCGTTGTCCGAGGTGAAGAGGATCAGGGTCGACTCGGTCAGGCCCAGTTCGTCGATCTTCGCGACCAGTTCGCCGACCTGCTTGTCCAGCAGGGCGATCATCGCGGCCTGGCCCTTGGTGGCGTCGTCCCAGTCGTCGCGGTCGGCGAAGGCGCCATAGTCCGGCAGGTAGCGGTCGGCGGTTTCGGTGTCGTATTGCAGGCCGGGCACCTCGGACCCGCCGCCGGGCCGACGGCGGGCCTCATTGTTTGCGTGAGGCAGGGTGCTGGCGTAGTAGAGGAAGAACGGCCCCTTGGCGGAGTTCTCCACGAACTGCAACGCCTCCTCGTGGATCACCTCGGCGCTGTAGGCTCCCTTCTTGGCGGCGTAGCCGACGCCGAACCGCGGTTCGCGGCCCGCGGCGCCCGCCGGCACGACGTTCGGCTGGGGGACGACCTCCTCGTTCCGGTACAGGAACGCGGGGTAATAGTTGTGGGCGTGGTGCTGGTTAAGATAGCCGAAGAACTCGTCGAAGCCCTGCTTGGTGGGCACGCCCTCGCTGCCGGGTTCGCCCAGACCCCATTTGCCGAACAGGCCGGTGCGATAGCCGGCGTCCTGGAGCGTCTCCGCGACGGTGACGTACCCATCGGCCAGCGGCACGCGGGCGTTACCGCGGATGGGGGTGTGGCCGGTGTGCAGGCCGGTCATCAACACGCTGCGACTCGGGGCGCACACGGTGCTGCCGGCGTAGAAGTCCGTGAACTTCATCCCGCGGGCAGCGAGGGCGTCGATGTTCGGCGTGGGTACCGCGGTCGCCCCGAAGGCGCCGACGTCCCCGTAGCCGAGGTCGTCCGCCATGAACCAGACGACGTTCGGCTTCGCCGCGGAACCGGCGTCGGCCGGATCGGCGGCGAGAGCGGAGCCGAGACACAGCGACGCCGCGCCAAGCGTCAGCAGAACCGCCACGGACGACCGGCGAACCAAAAGAAAGAATGACTGGATGGACGACGACACGGGCGCGCTCCGGCGGGCATGGACCGCTCCAACCTACCGAGGGGTCGCAGCGGACGTCACCTCATCGGAACCGGCCGGTCCGTTTCGTCGCGACCAGGTTCCTTCTCAAACTCAAATAGCGGCAACGCGGGCGGACCGTCGGGCGGCGGCCTTGCGGGCCGGTCGCATGCGATTCTAAAACCTTTGGAAAACTGCCCGTCCGAAGCTCCGCCCGCCCCTGTCCACCGAGACCTCGTCCGCCAGCGCCCCTGCCCCCCTGCGGCGCCGCAGAGTCGGCCGGGCTGGAGCGATCGCCTTGTGGATCGCGGCGGCGGCCCTGCTGGGCGCCGCGGCCGCGGCGGCGCGTGACAAACCGGGCGATCTGCCCGTCTACACGCGGGCGGCGGCTCGGGCCGTGGCCGGCGGCGACTTCTACGACCCGGCGGACGTACCCTCATTCAGCTATCCGCCGGCACTGGTCCTCGCCGCCCTGCCGCTGCTACCGCTCGACGACTTCGGCCAGCGATGGGCTTGGTGGTCGCTGAATCTGTTCCTGCTTGGCGGGATCCTCTGGACGGTCAAGGCGGCGGTCACGCTGGCATTGGAGGTCGCGTCGGAGACGGGGGAGAGCCGAACTGCGGAAGCTCGGCGGCGGGTGTGGGCGTGGGGGGGGCTCACCGCGCTGCTGGCCGCGCGGTTCGTGTTGTCGCCGCTGCAATATCAGTCCCACGATCTGATTCTGTTGGCGCTACTCACGGCCGGAGCCGTATGGTGGACCCGGGGCCGCGACGGGGCTGCAGGCGCTGCCTGCGGGCTCGCCGCCGCCCTTAAGGCCACGCCCCTACTGGCCCTGCCCTTCTTCCTGCTCCGCCGGCGTTGGAGGGCAGCGGCGGCGATGACGGCGGTCGGGGCGGCCACGACGATCCTGCCGGACCTGCTGTTCCGTAATCCGGCGGGGGGTCCCTGGGTGTTCACCTGGATCGAACGGTTTGTCCGCCCGGTATCCGCCGGCGTGGCTCCGAACGTGCCGGGTGCCTGGACCCGGTGGAACCCGCTGAACCAGAGCCTGACCGGGACCCTCACGCGGCTGACGTCCGCTCCGACCGAGGCCGAACATGTCCCGGTTCAACTGATCCTGGCGTCACCCGGCGTCACCCGCGGACTCACGTTGGCGGCGCAAGCCGCCGTAATCGCTTGGCTGGCGTGGTGCGGGTGGCGGCCGCGGCGCGACGATCGCCCCGCCGAGCCTCTGGCCGCCACAGTCCCGCCGGACGTCACCGCGACGTCGGACCGTCTCACGCCGGGTCTGCGGTGCCTGGCAGAGCTGTCGCTGGTCCTGTGCGGAATGCTGTTGCTGTCCCCGATGAGCAGTACGCAACACTTTTGCCTGCTGTTGCCGGGGCTGGCCGTTGTCGCGGCTCGACTGATCATGACGCCGCGTGACAAGACGAACGTGCTGCTCACGGCGGTTCTGCTCGTGCTCGGTCCGCTGCCAGCTAAGGATGTCGTGGGCGATTATGCGGCGGAGGTCGTCCGCAGCGGAGGCGGTCACACGGCCTGCACCCTGCTCGTGCTGTGGGCGACCGGCCGGCTGCTGATCCGGGACCGGCGGGCCATGGCCAGATCCGTCGGCGAGCACTGAAAAAACCTCCCTTGTCCGGTTGGCCGCCGCGGCTCTCCGATTTCGTCCCGTTGCCTCTTTCCCCCCGTCCGAGCGTGTTCGCCCTCGCCGACGTGACCAAAAGCTTCGGGGGGCGCCGTCGCGGGACGGCGCCGACGGTGGTGCTGGATCGGCTCTCGCTGACCTTCGAACCGAAGCGCACCACGGCGCTGATCGGCCCCAGCGGGTGCGGCAAGTCGACGGTGCTGCGGCTGCTCATCGGCCTGCTCCGTCCGGACGATGGCGTCGTCACCGCCCACGGCGATCCCCTGCCGCCCGACAACACCGCGGCGCTGCGGGCCCTGCGGCACCGCGTGGGTTACGTCATCCAGGACGGCGGCCTGTTCCCGCACCTTTCCGCCCGCGGCAACGCCACGCTGCTGGCCCGGCACCTCGGCTGGGGCACGGACCGCATCGAGGCCCGGCTGCATACCCTCTGCATGCTCTGCCGGTTCGATCCTGATCTGTTGGACCGCCGCCCGGCCCGGCTCTCGGGCGGTCAGCGGCAGCGGATCGGGCTGCTGCGGGCCCTCTTCTGCGACCCCGACGCCCTGCTGATGGACGAACCGCTCGGCGCCCTGGACCCGATCGTCCGCGACGAGTTGCAGGGCGAACTGGCCGAACTGTTCGCCTCCCTGAAGAAGACTGTGGTGATCGTCACCCACGACCTCGCCGAGGCCGCCCGCATGAGCCCGGACCTCGTGCTGCTCTCCGGCGGCCGCGTCGCCCAGCGGGGGGCCTACGAAGACCTGCGGGACGCCCCGGCGGACCGCTTCGTCGAACGCTTCGTCACCGCCCAGCGGGGCCTGCCGGGATGAGTCTCCCCACAAACCCGCAGGCGAGCGGGGGGCGTCAGCCCCCTGAGGGCGCGAGCGCAAGGCGTCAGCCCCCTGAGCGTCCCGTCACGCATGATGACTCAGGGGGCTTACGCCCCCCGCTCGCCGGGCGGTGGGGGTGGGCGCTCGTCGCGGCGGTTCTGAGTTGTTTCGGGTCGAACCTCGTACAGGCCGCCGACCCACCGCGGATCAACGTGGGCTCGAAAGCGTTCACCGAGTCGATCGTGCTGGGCGAGATGGCCGCCCAACTGGCCCGTGACGCCGGGGCCGTCGTCACCCACGACGCGGCGCTCGGCGGCACCTCGAACGCTTGGAAGGCGCTGCTCAGCGAGGAGATCGACCTCTACCCGGAGTACACCGGCACCCTCGCCCAGGACATCCTCAAACGCCCGGACCTCAAAACGCTGCCCGAGCTGCGGGCCGCCGTCGCCCCGCTGGGGCTGAAGATCAGCGAACCGCTCGGCTTCGCCAACGGCTACGCCCTCGGTATGCGGGAGGACCGGGCCGAGGAACTGAAGATCCGCACCCTCTCGGACCTGCGAAAGCATCCCGGGCTGCGGCTGGGGTTCAACTTCGAGTTCTTCCAGCGGGACGACGGCTGGGACGGCCTGAAGCGCGCCTACCGCCTGCCGCAGACCTCCGTGACGAAGCTGGAGCACGAGGCCGCCTACAGCGGCCTGAAAAGCGGGGCCCTGGACGTGATCGAGCTGTATACGACCGACGCCAAGCTCAGCCGGGCCTCGATTCGGCAGTTGGAGGACGACCGCGGGTTCTTCCCCGACTACAGCGCCGTGCTGATCTACCGGGCGGACCTCGCCGACCGGGCCCCCGCGGCCCTGGACGCGATCCGGCAACTGGAGGGCACGCTGGACGAGGAGACGATGATCGCCCTGAACGCCCGGGTCGACGCCGAAGGCCTGTCGGAGGCCGTCGCCGCCGGTGAGTTGCTGGCGGAGCGGTATCCCTCCATCCGCATCCCCGCCGCCCCGAGCCGGTTCGAGCGCATCGCCGCCCGCACCTGGGAGCACCTGGGGCTGGTCGTCACGGCACTGGGTTTCGGGTTGCTGGTCGCCATTCCGCTGGGAATTCTCGCCGCGAAGCGCCCGAAGGCGGGGTCTTGGGTGTTGGGCGGGGCCGGCCTGCTGCAAACCGTGCCGAGCCTGGCGCTGTTCGTGTTCCTGATCCCCGTGCTGGGGCTGGGCTTCGCCCCGGCGGCGGTCGCGCTGTTCCTGTATTCGCTGCTCCCCGTGGTGCGGGGCACGCACGCCGGGCTGACGGGCATTCCGGAGTCGATCCGCGAAAGCGCCCGGGCCCTCGGGTTGCCGCCGGCGGTGCGGTTGTGGCGGGTGGAGCTCCCGCTGGCGCTGGGGTCCATCTTCGCCGGCATCAAGACCGCCGCGGTGATCTGCGTGGGCACCGCGACCCTGGGCGGGTTCATCGCCGCGGGCGGCTACGGCGAACCGATCTTCACCGGCCTCCGCCGTGACGACATCGGCCCGGTACTGGAAGGGGCGATCCCCGCCGCGGTAATGGCCCTGCTGGTGCAGTTCGGCTTCGACCGCCTCGAACGGCAACTCTCCCGCCGCCGTTAGCCGCTCTCTTCAAGAGAGCGGCTAACTCATGCGGCGCACCCGGTTCCCGCTTACCGCCAACCGCCCGCTCGCCCACCGGCGGATCGCCTCCGGCAGGGCCTCGCATTCCGCGGCGAAGACCCGGGCGGCGAGGGCGTCGGCGTCGTCGTCCGGCTCCACCGGCACGACCGCTTGCAGCACGATCGGCCCGGCGTCGTATTCCTCCGTCACCAGGTGCACGGTGCACCCGCTGACCGTCACCCCCCGGGCCAGCGCCGCCCGGTGCACCCGGTCGCCGTACATCCCCGCCCCGCCGAACGCCGGCAGCAGCGAGGGGTGAATGTTGAGCACCCGCAGGTCCCAGCGCTTCGGGATCGGCAGCCGCGACAGGAACCCGGCCAGCACGACGAGGTCCGCCCCGCTCGCCTCGATCCGGCTCCAGACCGCCTCGCCGTAGGCCGCTTCGTCGGGGAACGACCGCGGGGCGACGACCTCCACGGCCAGCCCGGCCTCCTCGCAGCGGCCCACGCCGGCACAGGGGCGGGACGCCAGCACGCAGACGATCTCCGCGTTCAACCCGCCGGCGACGATCTGCTCGTGCAGGTTCAATACGGTTCGGCCGCCGCCGGAGATCAGGCAGGCCAGGCGCACCGGCCGCTCCAGCGGCGCCGCCAACGGGCGCCGGGGGCCGTTCTGGTCGAGATCATTCGCCACGGGGGAACTCGGATTCGTTCTCGGGGGGCGGGGTGAAGCCGCCCAGGTCCGGCGTTTCGCCCCCGCCGGCGGCGACCGGGCCTTTCCGCCGTTTCGGCCGCAGCCACCACGCCCACAGCCCGGCGCTGAGGCCCACGACCGCCACCGCCGCCGTCAGCGCCAGCACGAACGGCGTCGCCGGCGGCGGCGGTTCGACCGGCAGCGGTTCGACCCGCTCCGCGAGAATCAGCGGGGCAATCCGCGTTTTGCCGTCCCGGGCCTCGTAGCCCCACCGCTTGAAGAACCGCCCCGTCACCTTCACCGGCTCCAGCAGATCGTCCCCCCGCGGCAGGCCGGGCGCCGCCAACGCGACCACGACTGCCGGGTTTGTCTGGGAGTCGTCCGTGTACAGCACGACGGACACCCGGGTCTCCTCCGGGTCCGCCGCGGTCGGGCCGGCGGGGAACTCCGTAACCTTACGAGCCTGCCCGATCAGCGTGACGGCCTGACCGCGGTATGCGTCCGGGTGTTTGAATAGATCCGGGAAGGCGGGAAAATCGCGGTTGTCCGGCACGTTCAACGCTTCCCGCCGCTGCGTGCGAAAGCGGGCCGCCTCCGCTTCGAGCGACGCAGCGTCGGCGACCCGCAGTTCGTCCAGCACCGCTTCGTACAACGCTCCCTCCGCCGGCCGCACACCCAGCGTGTCGTCCTGCACGATCGCGAAGCGATCGCCGGCGGTCGCCCGGCCGGCGTCTTCGCCGCGGACTGGTTCTTCTTCCTCGCCGCTGACGGGGGGAGGCTCGGCGACTGCCTGATTCGCCGCCTGGGCTGCCAATCCGGCGCCCGCCGACAGGGCGGCGAGCAGCGCGACCGCCAGACCGCCCCGGGCGAACGACGCGGCGGCGGGGGGACGGGAACGCGGCATGCCGCCAGTCTCCCGACGGAGGCCCCGTGGCGAAAGCCTGTCGGCGCCGGGGCTGCGACCTTCCCGAAGTTGTTTGACGCCGACCGCCGGCGACCTAACATCCCGCCCACCGCGAACGGCCGCTGAGCGCCGCCGCGCCCGCCGCGGCCGTTCGGCACGGCGTTCGCACGTCTTCCGGGCGTATCCCCCGCCCAAATCCCAGAGCGATCCCATGGCCGTTCAAACTTTCACCGACGGCAACTTCCAGGACGAAGTTCTCGCCGCCGACACCCCCGTCCTCGTCGACTTCTGGGCCCCGTGGTGCGGCCCCTGCAAGATGATCGGCCCGACCATCGAAGAGCTGGCCGGCGAGTATGAGGGCAAGGTCCGCGTCGGTAAGCTCAATACCGACGAGAACCCCCAAGTCGCCAGCAGCCACAATATCTCCTCGATCCCGACCGTGATGCTGTTCAAGGACGGCCAGGTCGTGGACCGTGTGGTTGGCGTGGCCGACAAGAGCAAGTTCGCTGCCATGCTCGACAGCCACTCCTGAGCCGTCTTCCCTCAGCCGGACGTTCCCGTCCGGCTGAGGACCAATATCGCGAAGCCACCCCGCCCGGGATCCGTCCCGGTTTGGCGGTGATGAAGCCGTCGCGGATGGACCCGCGGCGGTTTTCGCGTGCGCGGACCGGAACGGGCCGCACGCTCCTGCGCCTCCCCGCTTCGCCGTCGCCGCCGGGCGGCGCGCCCGTCAGGGAAACCGGGGTTCCCCTGTGCGCCGCGGTGACCGCTGTGCTATCCGGCGAGGGTCCCCCCGTCGCCCGGCCCGCCGATGTCCGCTCCCACCCCGACGACGCCTCCCGATCAGGCCGCGGTTCGTTCCGAAGCGGCCCTTTCCGAAGCGGAGGCCGATCATCTGCTCACCCGCCTGAAGCGGGACGCCGCGGCGCTGTCCGCCACGGAATTGCGGGCGTTGGCCGTCACCTTGACCGACCGCCGCGACGCCGTCGCCCGTCGTGAAGCCGCCGTCGTGGCCCGGGAGGAGCGGACCGAAACGGAGGTCGCCCGCCGCGAAGCCTCCGCCGCCGACCGCGACGCCCGCGCCGCCGACCGGGAACGCGCCGCCGCTGACCGCCGCCGCGAAGCCGACGAGCGCGCCGCCTCCGCGGAGCGGTTCCTCTCCGACCTGGAACGGGACCGGGCCGCCTTCGCCGCGGATCGGGAGCGGGTCAAAGCGGAGATCCATGCCGCCAAGACCGCCTGCGACGGCGAACTGGACGACCGCCGGTCCGCCTGCCAGCGCGAACTGGCCGCCGAACGGGCCGCATGGGAACAGGAACTGGCTGAGGAGCGCGACGCTTGGGAGGCCGAACGCCGCGCCGCGGAGAGCCGGCTGGCCGACGAACGCAGCGCCCTGGACCGCCTGCGGGACCAACTGACCGAAGACGCCGCCGAACTGGACAGCGACCGCGACCGCCTCGCCGCGGACCGGCGGGCGTTCGAGGAGGATCAGATTGCCGCCCGGGACCTGCTCGAACAGGAGCGGGCCGTCCTCGAGAACCGGCTGAACTTCCGCAAGGCCCACCTCGACCGCACCGCCGAGGAGCTGCGGCAGGCCCGCGGGGAGTTCGACGCCCGGGTGCAGCGCGTGCGCGCCGCGATGGTGCGGTCCGCGGAGATCGCGGACGGCCGCCGCCATGGGCTCGACCGGTTCCGCGACCTGCTGGACAAGCGGGAGGAATCGCTCGCCCGGCACGCCGCCCGCTCCGCCGAGGAACGCACCGCCGCCGCCGCCGATCTGGCCGCCCGCCGGGCCGCCGTCGCGGAGGACGCCGCCGCCTGCGAGCTGACCCGGCAGGAGAGCGCCGCCTTCACGGCCAAGAACCGGGAGACGCTGGACGCCCGCGCCGCCGCCCTGGACTCCCGCGAAAAGAGTCTGACGGAGTTACGCGAGCAACTGGAAGCGGCCCACAGGGAGACATTGACGCTCCGTGTCGCCGTCGAGGAGTTACTGCCGCGTTTGAAGGACGCCGGCCCGAGCGCCCCGGTCGGCCTGCGGCTGGAGGAAAGCCGCCGCCGCGTGGTCGCCTACCTCGGCGAGCGGGAGGAATCACTCAGCCGCCGGTCGGCCGAACTGGAGCAGGCCAAGCGGACCCTCGCCCGGCAGGCGGAAGAACTCGAGACGCAGCGCCGCCTGCTGACCCGCTGGGAAGCGGAACGCCGCTCCGCCGCCGCCGCCCGCGAAGAGGAACTGCTCCGCCGGGCCGCCGCCGTCGCCGCCCGCGACGACCTGTTCGACCGCGCCCGCCGCCGCTGGAGCGAGGAGACCAACAAGTCCGGGACGATGATCCGCGAACTGCTGCGGGAGATGGAGGACGCCGTCGCCGCGGAGATTCACGACGAACCGGCGATCTTCAAACTGCCCGCCCCGGAAGAACTGGGCGCCGCGAAGAACGACCGCCGCGGCCTTATCCTCCCTGGCGGCTTCCGCCGGGCCGCGTAATTTGTTCAAAGGCGAGCGCGGGGGCGTCAGCCCCCGTGTTCCCTCACGCATCCGACCGCTCAGGGGGCTGACGCCCCCGCTCGCCGGGAATAACATGGGCGCGTGCCCTCGCTATTCGTCCTCACCGCCGCCGACGCCGACCGGGCCGTGATCCTGCGGCGGGGGCCGACGAAGTGGTTCCACGTCATCGGCTGGGACACCCGCCGCGACGTTTTCGAGCACGGGGCGTGGATTAGAGGGCGGATTTACGAACCCGCCTGCGATCTGTCGCCGGACGGGCGATTACTGATTGCGTTCATTAGCAAACACTCTGCGTACCAGTTTAAGAGCAGCTACACCCACGCCTGGACCTCGATCAGCCGCGCCCCCTGGCTCCAAGCATTGGCGTTGTGGCCGCAGGGAACGACCTACTACGGCGGCGGGCGATGGGACGGCCCGCGATCCCTGGTCGCCCGGTTCAACCCGGAAGACGTCCACCCCCAGCACCCTGCGAACGGCCTGACAGTTCGTTCCTCAAGGAGCGTCGAAGGGTCCAGCGTCCCGATCCACACCGCCGGCGACCTCGTCCCCGACGCCGACTGGTCCGGCCGCGACCAACGTGGCGAGGTGATCTTCACCCGGGCGGGGCGCCTGTTCCGAATTGAGAACGGCGAGAAACGACAAATCGCCGACTTCACCGATCTCACGCCCGATCCGCAGCCGGCCCCGGAGTGGGCCGGGCGGCCGCTTTCATAAGGCGAGCGGTGGGCGTCAGCCCTCCGTGCGTTCGGCGCCGTGCGACGACACGGAGGGCTGACGCCCCCCGCTCGCCGACGGGTTTCTAAAACGTGCGCTCGACGAAGGTGGTGTCCATCGTGCCGTCGCGGAAGGTTTCGTTGGCGATGATCTCCCGCAGCAGGGGGACCGTCGTTTTGACGCCTTCGATATGAAACTCCGCCAGCGCCCGCTTCATCGTGGCGATGGCTTCGCCCCGGGTCGCGCGGTGGACCAGCAGCTTGCCGATCAGGCTGTCGTAGAAGGGCGGGACGGTATAGCCGGTATAGACGTGGCTGTCCCACCGCACGCCGGGGCCGCCGGGAATGCGGAGGGCGGTGATTGTGCCGGGGCAGCCGCGGAAGTCGTTGGCCGGGTCCTCGGCGTTAATGCGGACCTCAATCGCCGAGCCCTCCGCCGGGATGTTTTTCTGCTTGAACGACAGCTTCTCGCCGGCGGCGACGCGGATCTGCTCCTTGACCAAGTCGATGCCCGTCACCAGTTCCGTGACCGGGTGCTCCACCTGAATGCGGGCGTTCACCTCGATGAAGTAGAACTTATTGTCCCGCACGTCCAGCAGGAACTCGACCGTGCCGGCGTTGTAATACCCGGCCGTCTTCACCAGCCGGACGGCCGCGGCGCAGAGTTCCTTGCGAACCGAGGCCGGCAGGTTCGGCGCGGGGCTTTCCTCGACCAACTTCTGATGCTTGCGCTGCATGGAGCAGTCGCGTTCCCACAGGTGCACGGCGTTGCCGTGGGTGTCCGCGAGGATCTGCACCTCGACGTGCCGGGCCTTCTCAATGTATTTTTCGAGATAGACGCCGGCGTTGCTGAACGCCTTTTCCGCCTCCTGGGCGGCGGCCTTTAATCCGGCCTTGAGGGCGATGTCGTTGCGGGCGACCCGCATGCCTTTGCCGCCGCCGCCGGCGGTGGCTTTGATGAGGACCGGGTAGCCGATCTTCTCCGCCAGTTCGACGGCCTTATTTTCGTCCGTCACCAGCCCGTCGCTGCCGGGCACGGTGGGCACCTTCGCCTCCTGAGCGATGGAGCGGGCGGTGACCTTGTCGCCGAGCTTGCGCATCGCCTCCTCGGGGGGGCCGATAAAGGCGATGTTGCAGCTCCGGCAGACCTCCGCGAAGTGCGCGCTTTCCGACAGAAAGCCATACCCCGGGTGGATCGCCTGGACGTTGCCCAGCTCCGCGGCACTGATCAGGTGCTTGATCGAAAGGTAGGACTCCGACGCCGCCGGCGGGCCGATGCAGATCTTCTGATCGGCGAGGTCCAGGTAGGCGGCGCCGCGGTCGGCGGAACTGTAGACCGCGACGGATTCCACCCCCAGTTCGCGGCAGGCGCGGATGACCCGCAGGGCGATCTCCCCGCGGTTGGCGATGAGCAAACGTTGAAACATGAGCGGCGACCCGCCCGGGGGCGGGCGACGAATGAGGGGGGCGGCGGCGGACCCGTGCGGCGAGCCGGCGGACGGGGCCGGCCGGGCGGGGCGATCAGGCGAGGCGGAACAGCGGGGTGCCGTACTCGACCGTGTCCTCGGGCTTGACGAGCACCTCGGCGATGGTGCCGGACACCTCCGCGGGGATCTGGTTGAACACCTTCATCGCCTCGACCAGGCAGACGATGGTGTCCGGCTTCACCTCGTCGCCCACGGAGACGAATGCCGGTTCGTCCGGGCTGGGCGAGGGATAGAACGTGCCCACGGTGGGGCTATTGATCGTGCGACCGGCCGGGCCGGCCGGCGCCGCGGGGGCGGCCTCGGCCGCGGGGGCGGCCGGCGCCGCGACGGGGGCCGGGGCGGCGACGGGGGCGGCGGCGACCGCGACCGGAGCCGGCCCGCCGCGGCGGACGTGCCAGCGCTGGCCGTGGCCTTCGGAATCCCGGCCCTTCAGGTCGATCTCCGAGACGTCGAACCGCTGCATCATCGCGAGCAGCGATTCGACCGCCGGCAGATCGAACGGGCCGCCCTCGAACGACGTCGGGGCGTCCTGGGCGGAGCCGTTTTCGAGGTCGTCCGCGGCGTCGTCGGCGGGGTCGTGGGCGTCGTCACTCATGCGGGGCGGGAACCGCGGCGGGTCAGGCGGGAGTCAGGCGAGTCGGTTCGCGGCGGGGGAGGGAGGAGAGAACCTGACACCCCTCGGGGGTGACCAGCACGTCCTCCTCGATTCGCACGCCGAACCGGCGGGCAAGGTACACGCCCGGCTCCACGGTGACGACCATCCCGGGGGCGGCGAGGTCCTCGGAAATCGAACTCAGTCGCGGCGCCTCGTGCACTTCCAGCCCAATCCCGTGCCCCGTGCCGTGCCCGAAGAACTCGCCGAAGCCGGCCTCCTCGATCACCCCGCGGGCCGCGGCGTCCACGTCTTTCAGGGGCACGCCGGGGCGCAGCACGGCGAGGGCGGCGTCGACGGCGGCGTTCACCGTGTCGTACACGCGGCGGAACTCGTCCGGCTCCTCCCCCGTCACCAGCGTGCGGGTCAGGTCGGAGACGTAACCGTCCGGCATGCGGGCGCCCCAGTCGACCAGCAGCGTGCCGGCGTCGGCGATCTGCGGATCGCCCACGGAATAGTGCGGATGGGCGCCGCCGGGACCGACGGCGACGATCGGCGCGAAACTGAACCCCGTCGCCCCGTTCGCCCGCAGGGCCGCTTCGAGCCGGTGGGAGAGGTCCCGTTCCGATTCGTCGCCGCGCACCTCAGCCAGGGTGGCGGTGAAGGCGGTCTCCGCGGCGGCGACGGCGGCCCGGATACGACCGATCTCCCACTCGTCCTTGATCGCCCGCAGCCCCTCGACCAGCCCCTCCGAAGTCAGCAGCGGCACGCCGGCCGCGGCCCCCTTGAGCGTTTCGAAGTCGGCGAGGGTGATGTGCGCCGCCTCCACCGCGACCGGCCCGCGTTGCTTGCTGAGCACCTTGGCCGTGGACTGGGCGAAGCTTTCGGCCTGGGTGCGAATGGTGGCGTCCAGGCCGGGGCACTGCTGCTCGATCTGGGCGGCGTAGCGGCTGTCGGAGACGATCCGCTCGACGTCCGGCCCGATCAGCAGCCGGGCGCTGCTGCCGGTGAACCCGGTCAGGTAGCGAATGTTGACCGTGCTCTCGACCAGCACGGCGGCGAGGTCGGGATGCTTCTCCGCGAGGACCGCCCGCAGGCGATCGCGGCGAGCGGCGTAGGTTCCGGGGGGCGGGCTGGGGTCGTTCATCGTGCCGGGAGTGTAACGGCGAGGCTCCGCAGAGCCTCGCCGTTACAATGGAAGTATGCCTTCTCCAACCGCCCGCACGCCGGACGCCAGCGTGGACCTCGACCGGGCCGCGCGCTGCGGCTACCCGGAGGTGGCCTTCGGGGAGGGCAAAACCGGGGAACAGATCGCCGCCGTCTTCGCCGCCCAGCGGGAGGCCGGGCAGCGCTGCTTCGCCACGCGGGTGAGCGACGAGGCCCGGGCGACGCTCGCGGCCCGCTTTCCGTCCGCCGTCGTGAACGACGCCGCCCGCACCGTGCGGCTGGGGGAGGCGGGGGGCGAGGTCGGCTTTGTCCCGGTCGTCACGGCCGGGACGACCGATCGGCCGGTCGCCGAGGAGGCGCTGGAAACGCTGCGGTGGATGGGGGTGCGAACGGCGCTGATCGCGGACGTGGGCGTCGCCGGCCCGCACCGCCTGCCGGAGCGCCTGCCGGAACTGGCCGGGGCGGACGCCGCCGTGGTGGTCGCGGGGATGGAGGGGGCGTTGCCCAGCGTGGTCGGCGGACATCTCCCCTGCCCGGTCGTCGCGGTGCCGACGAGCGTGGGCTACGGGGCGAACTTCGGCGGGCTCGCGGCGCTGCTGGGCATGTTGAACAGCTGCGCGGCGAACGTGGTGGCGGTGAACATCGACGCGGGCTTCAAGGGCGGGTACGTCGCCGGCCTGATCGCGCGGGGGCCGACCTTTCCGACGGAGTGAGCCGATGTCCGACCTCGCCACCTTGCCGCACCTCGACGAGACCGCGGTGCGCCTGCTGAAGAAAGCCGGGATCGACTCCGCCGCGGCGCTGCGGGAGGCCGGCGCCGCGGACGCCTTCAACGCGGTGAAGGCCCACGGGCTCCAGCCGTCCGAGGACCTGCTGTGGGCGATCGAGGGGGCGTTGACCGGAACCGAACCGCACGACCTTTCCGCCGACCGCCGCAACGACCTGCTGCACCAAACCGGGGAACTGCTCTCATGAGCGCCGCCGTGCAATACCAGCCCGACGCGCAAGCGTCGGCCGTGCCTTCTTTCCCCCCGCCGATGACCACGACGGCCGACGCTTGCTAGGAAATTGCATCAAGCGGCAACCGCGCCCCGTCGGCGGAGGGCGTCGAGGATCAGGTGCGTGATCACGAACGGCCGGACCCGCGGCATCGTCCGCACCCACGGCGGCAAGCCGATCAGGCCCGTGCCGGCGGACTTGAGCGTCCCGAAGAACCGCTCGACCGCGATCCGGCCGGTCATCAACGCGGCCGCGAACGGCCCCCGCGGCTCCGCCAGCAGCGCCGCGCTTTCGTAGCGGCCCCGGCGGTGTTTGCGGCGGCCGAAGCCGCCTTTGCGTTTGGGGGCGATCAGCCGCAGATCGCCCCGGACCTCGCACTCGCCGTGCAGGGCGTTGACGTCGAAGTTCCCGTCGCCGACCAGGTAGCCGGTCGCCTTCGCCGAACGGATCATCCGCCGGGCCATGACCCGCTCGTCGCGGTTCATCGGCGTCAGCCGCCAGTCGGCGACCGACCCGTCGCCTCGCAAAAACAGGTGCAGCCGGTAGCCGTTGGCCTTCGTCCCGCCGGCGTGTCCGAAGGCGGCGTGCCGGTCGGTCGAGGTCGGGCCGATCGGCAGGGGCGTGCTGTCGATCCAGTGGGCCAGGCCGCCGTCGCCCCGCCCGGCCGGCGGGCGGACGACCGCCTGGTCCAGGGCGGCCAGCAACTCCCGGACGGACCGCGACCGCATCCGGCGGCTCATCGCCGCGGGGCTGGGCAGCGGGCGTCCCCGCAGCCAGACCGGCCAGTTGCGGGCGTCGCAGGCGTGGCGGACCGGCAGCTTCCGGACGACGGCGAAGAAGTAGACCTCGAGGATCCGGCGGTCGCTGAACCGCTGCCCGCGGCCGGGCCGGCCGTTGTGCAGGCGGGCCAGTTCGGCGACGATCGCGGTCCAGAGTTGGTGCCTCACGGCGGTCTCCCGCTGGGGGATCGGGGCGGATGGTGGAACACCCGCTACCGTGAGGCCCAACTCGTTTTTGCGCAAGACGTTGCGCCGCTAGTTGCAATTTCCTATTGCGCGTCGGGTTGGTAAATCCCCAAGAACGAGGACTCGATGACGATCGAACGCATCACCGCCGTCCCCCGGCACCCGGATCGGGAGGCGGAGAGCCACAAGGGAGATTACGGTCGCGTGCTGATCCTCGCCGGCAGCCGCGGCATGGCCGGGGCCGGGGCGTTGTGCGGCCTCGGGGCGCTGCGGGGCGGGGCGGGGCTGGTGACGGTCGCGTGCCCGGCGTCGCTGGCGAACACGGTCACGGCGATCGAACCGGGCCTGATGACGATGCCGCTCCCGGAGGAGGACGGCCACGTCGCCGACCCGGCCCCCGACGGCTGGAGCGACGAATTGTCGAACCGCGATTGGGACGCCGTCGCCCTCGGCCCCGGCCTGGGGCAGAGCGACGCGGCGAAGACCGCCGCCCGGCTGATTTTCACCGGCTGGGAGTTGCCGCTGGTGATCGACGCCGACGGCCTCAACGCCCTCTGCCACCCGTCGACGGGGCAGGGCCTCGCCTGGGAGCCGCACAATGACTTCCCCCGTGTCCTCACCCCGCACCCCGGCGAGTTCGCCCGGTTGCTCGGCCCGGACGTGAGCGTGAAAGAGGTGCAGGCCGACCGGGAGGGCCTCGCGGTCAAGTTCGCCGCGGAGCACAACGTCGTGCTGCTGTTGAAGGGTTCCCGTACGCTGGTGACGGACGGCGACCGGCTGTTCGAGAACCGCACCGGCAACCCCGGGATGGCCTCCGGCGGCTGCGGCGACGTGCTGACCGGGCTGATCGCCGCCCTGATCGGGCAGGGGATGGAGCCGTTCGAGGCCGCCTGCTGCGGCGCCCACCTGCACGGTCGGGCCGGCGACCTCGCCGCCGCCGCCCTCAGCCAACCCGGCCTGATCGCCAGCGACCTGCCCCGGTTCATCGCCCACGCCTTCGCCGACCCGGCCTACGAGCGGGCGGACGGCGACGGCTGAGATATCGGCCCCGCGGGGCGCCGTGCGGTCCTCGGGGGACGACCGGTGTCCCGCCCCGGACGGGACGCTACCCTGAGCACATCGCGACCTCTCGTTGCCCGTCCATGCCGCCCCAGCCCCTGCCGGCCACCGTTTCGGGGAACGCGGACCAGACGCAGTTGGACTCCGGGCAGTTCGTGCGGCGCCGGTTCGGGCGGTATGAACTCCTGCGGACGCTGGGCCGGGGCGCGATGGGCACCGTCTATCTGGCACGGGACCGGCGGTTGCATCGGAACGTCGCCCTGAAGACGCCCGCGCCGTCGATCGTGGACGACCCACGGCTGCGGACGCGGTTCCTGCACGAGGCCCGGGCCGCGGCGACGCTCCAGCACCCCAACCTCTGCCCGGTCTATGACGCCGGCGAGATCGACGGCTGGCCGTACCTCACGATGGCCCTGCTCCCGGGGCCGGACCTTGCCGCCGCCCGCCCGGGGCCGCAGCCGGCCCGCGAGGCGGCGCGGCTGATCCGCGACCTCAGCGACGGCATGGCCCACGCCCACTCGCATGGCATCGTCCATCGCGATCTGAAACCGGCGAACGTGCTGATGAACGCCGCCGGCCAGCCGGCCGTGACGGACTTCGGCCTCGCCCGCCGGGTCACCGCCGCCCGCGAAAACGACACCGTCACGGACGCGGCGGGCGAACGCACGGGATCGCCGGGCACGGCGTCCGACGATCTGGTCACCGCGCCCGGGTCGATTCTCGGCACGCCCTCCTACATGGCCCCGGAGCAGATTGGGGGCGACCGCCGGGAGGTCGGCCCGCGGTCGGACGTCTATTCCCTCGGGGTGATCTTCTACGAACTGCTGACCGGCCACCGCCCGTTCGAGGGGAAGTCGACCGCGGAGGTGATGCGGCAGGTCCTCACCGGCACGCCGGTTCCCCTGCGGGAGCGGCGCCCCGACGTGGACCCGGCCCTCGACGAGATCTGGCAGCGGATGACCGCCTGGGACGCGGCCGACCGGTTCGGCTCCATGGCGGAGGTCCGCGACGCCTTGAACGCCTTCCTCAACCGCAACGAACCCTCGGGGGGGGACGAGCCGACGATCCCCGCCGGCCCCCCGAACGCCCCGCCGGCCCCAGCGACCTCGGTCGACCGCTCCGCGTCGGCGCTCCCGGCGCCGAACGCGGGGCGACGCAGCACGGCCCTGTGGGCGGCCGCGATTGCCGGGGCGTTCCTGCTGTTGGGCGTGGTGACGATCGTCTACCGGGCGGCGGACGGCTCTCTGCAAACGATGACGGTGGACGTCCCGGGCGACGTGGCGGAGGTGCGGGTCGGGCAGCCGTCCGACCCGTCGCCGCCCGGCGGCGACCCCGCCCGCCCCGACGCCCCGTCCCCCGCCGGCGCCGCGGCTGCGGACGAGGACGCCGGCTGGGAGGAACTGTTCAACGGCGAAGATCTCACCGGCTGGGCCACCGGCGATGACGACGCCTGGGAGGTCCTGGACGGCGTGCTGCACGCCCGCTTCCCCGCGGACGACGAGAGCCTGCTGAGCGAGTTGCGCACGCAGCGGGCGTTCGGCGACGGCGAGTTCCGGGTGGCCGCTCGGCTCGAGGGTGCCGTCGGCAGCGGCGTGACCGTCCGCAACCCGTCGGGCCGGGGCGGCCGCGCGACCGAGGTGAACTTCGCTCCCGCCGACGCCGGCTGGCACGGGTCGCTGTGGTCGAAGGTCTGGGACGGGGAGAACTCCGAGGGCCGCCCGCCGGAGTCGATCCGGGTGACGCCGGAGACCGCGAAAGCCGCCGACGCCGCCGCCGCCGGCAACGGCCTGCCCGCCGGCTGGCACGTCCTCGACATCCGGACCGAGGGCGAAACGGTCTCGGTCCGGGTGAACGGCGTGCCGACGGCCTCCGCGGACTTGGACGACTTGCCCGCCCGGGGCGCTCTCGGCCTGCTCCTGCAACGGCGCTCGCCCGGGAACGTCGGCTCGATGGCTTTCCGTAGCGTCCGTTGGCGCCCGCTCCCCCCCGCCGCCGCCCCGACGGAGCGGTAGCCGGCGTCGGTTTCTCGCAACGGGAGGCGTCGAGCGGAGGTATCGCCGGCCGCCCCCCACCGTCCGAGAACGCCCGATGTTCGCCGCCCGCCTGCTGTTCTCGCTCGGCCTCCCGCTGCTGATCGGCTGCCAGCCGGGCGATTTTCGAGCCGAGACGGAACTGAACCCCGACGGCTCCGTCACCCGCACCGTGCAGCAAAAGCGGTTGGCCGGAGACGCCGACGCCTGGGACGAACGGGAGGACGAGGTCAGCCTGGCCAGCGCGCGGGACTGGGATCGCCCGCTGGCGGACGTGCCGCCGCTGCCGGCGAACCGGCGGGCCCGGGGCGAGGGCGGCGTGCGGGCGACCGGCCGGTTCGCCTCCGCGGACGCGATGCCGCACGCGGTCGAACTGCCGATCGCCTCCTATTCCAACATCCAAAAGGACGCGGAGGTGCCGCCGTCGCGGCTCGAACGGGATGTGACGGTGACCGACTACGGCGTCCTCACCGCCTACGAGTGGGAGGAAACGCTGACCGCCGGCACCGATCCGGTGCGCATGGAACGCACCCGCCGCTTCGTGTTGGAGGAGTCCGCCCCGCTGGTTCAGGCGGTTCTGGAACAGGAACTCGGGCAGGGCACCGACGCCTCCGCGCTGAGCGAATGGGTTCTCACCGTCGGCGACGACTGGACGGCGGACCTACTGGCGGCCCTGTTGGAGGCCGCCGCCCGCCCCGGCCCCCTCCTCAACGCCCCCGCGGACCGCATGCGGGAGATCGCCCGCCACTACGGGCTGGACGCCCCCGACCCCCGTGACGACCCCAAGGCCGCCGCCGCCGCGGGGCGGGCGTTCGCCCGGACGCTGCTGGCGGAGCGGGTCACGGTCGACGGCGAACCGCTCGCCGGGGCGAAGTTGGACCGGGCGATGGAGGTCCTGATGCTGAACGGTTCCGGCCCCGCGGGCGCCGCGGCCCTGTGGAACGGGCAGCTCGTCGTGAAGTACGGGTCGCAGCAGGCCGGGCACGATCTGGCGGGCGTGCTGACGGCCCGCTTCTTCGGTCCGAACGGGCTGCTCGGCACGGGCGAGTCGTTCGCCTACCGCCACCGCACGCCCGGCCTGCTGCTGGAGACGAACGGCTCGATCCTGTCGGCCGGCGACGCCGACGGCGAATCGGCGGAGGTCCTGTTCCGCTTTGAAATCCGCGACGCCTGGCCGTTTGGCCGGCCGATGACGGCCCGCTCCGTCGTGCTGCACCCGGGCCGCCAGCGGGAGTGGTTCGGAGAGGTTCTCGTGGGCGACCGGGTCGCGGCGCTGCAATTTCTCGAACGCATGCAGTACGAGCACGTCCGCACCGAGTGGCTCACTGCCATGGAGGCCGGCGACGCCGAGGCGATGCGGAAGATCATGAAATAGGCGAGCGGGGGGCGTGAGCCCCCGTGTCATCGCACGCTTCCAAACACACGGAGGGCTGACGCCCCCCGCTCGCCTACGGGGTGAGGGCCGCGGTGACCTGCTCCTCGGGTACGTCAGCGAAGACGCGGACCTCGCCCAGACGCACCGGGAGCACCAACCGCAGGGCCCCGGCGACGTTCTTCTTGTCGGACCGCATCGCCGCCAGCACGGCGTCCGGCGGGGCCTCCACCGCGGCGGGCAACTCGATCGGCAGGCGGAAGCGTTCCAGCAGCGCCGTCTGGCGGGTCAGCACGTCCGGGGGGATCATCCCCCGGCTCACCGCCAGTCGGGCGGCGCAGGTCATGCCGACGGAGACCGCTTCGCCGTGGCTCAGCACGCCGTAGCCGGCGAGGTTTTCGAAGGCGTGGGCGAAGGTGTGGCCGTAGTTCAGCGTCGCCCGCACGCCGGTCGTCTCGAACTCGTCCGCCGCCACCACCGCGGCCTTCAACTCGCAACAGCGAGCGATCAGCGGGACCAGCACGGCGGGGTCCCGGTCGAGGATCGCCCCGGCGTTCTCCTCAAGCCAACCGAAGAACGCCGCGTCGGAGATCACCCCGTACTTCACCACCTCGGCGAGCCCGCCGTGGTACTCGCGGTCCGGCAGGGTTCGCAGCACGTCCGGGTCGACCAGCACCCCGGCCGGCTGATGGAAGGCCCCGACGAGGTTCTTGCCCCGCGGCAGGTTCACCCCGGTTTTGCCGCCCACGCTGCTGTCGACCATCGCCAGCAGGCTGGTGGGAACCTGAATCAGCGAGACGCCCCGCATGTAGCTGGCGGCCGCAAACCCGGCGAGGTCGCCGACCACCCCGCCACCGACCGCGATCACGCAGGCCCGCCGGTCCGCCTTCAGATCGAGCAGAGTCCCGTAGATGCCGTGCAGCGACTCGAGGGATTTTGACTTCTCCCCCGGCTCCACCACATGCAATGCCGAGGCAACGCCGACGCCCCGCAGGGCGTCGGTCAGGGGGGCGGCGAGGTCTCGCAGGTTCCCGTCCGTCACCACGACGGCGGCCCGGCAGTCCGGCAGGCGGTCGGTAAGAAACGCTGCCGTTTCCCGGAGGACCCCGGCCTGCAACACGATGTCGTACCCCGTCGCGGGCCGCCCGCCGGGCGAGACGCGCACGGTGCGGAAAGCGGGCGGGGCGGCGGCGTCGATGGGGAGAACCGGGCGGGCGAAAGGTGCGGCGAAACGCCCGGCGGAGGGCCGGGAACTGGGCGGAACGGCACGATACGGCGGACCGGGAGGTTCTCAAACATTCCGCCTCCCGTCGCCCCGCCGGCCCGGACGCCCCTTGCGACCCCACCCGGCGGCGGGATAATGGCTGATGGGCGTTCAGTCCGGCCCCGCCGGACTTGACGCCCGCCGATTCTCAACCCGACCGGCCGCTCCGGCCCCCGCCGCCTCGCTCCCGCCCCGTGCGGTGCGGGGCGAACCCTTGTGCGGACCGGACGGTCGGACCTGTTCGCCGCCCCCGACCCAGAACGCCGTCCCAGCCCCGCGACGCCGCCCCGCCTGCCGCCGACCCACTCGTCCGACGCGCCCTCCGTCCGACGCGCCCGTCGCCGGCCCTGATCCCGCGGCAACTCCCCCGGCGCCGCTGCCCGCCCCCGGCCGACCCGCCCGCCCCCGGCCGATCCCACCGCACCCGAGTTCGGAACCACGGAGCGACCCTATGGCCGACCTGATGACCGCCGCTGCCTCCGCCCCCGATCGGCCCGCCGCCGATCAGACGGCCCCCGACAAAACCGCCCCCGCCTCGCTGCGGGGGACGGAGATGCTCGCCAAACTCGGCGCCGACCAATCCCTGGACGCCTACCGCCACGTCCACTGGCAGGGGTCGTTCTCCGATTACCTCGATCTGGTCCGCGAACAACCCGCCGTCGCCCGCACCGCCTACCAGCGGCTGTACGACATGGTGGTGAGTTACGGCACCTATCCGGTCGGCGACGAGAAAGAGGGGCTGATCCGCTATCGGTTCTTCGACGACCCGGAAACCGGCGGCCGCAACGCGATTTTCGGTCTGACCCGGACGCTGACGGACTTCGTCAACACGCTGAAGTCGGCCGCCCTCGGCTACGGCACCGAACGCCGCGTCATCCTGCTGCACGGCCCGGTCGGCAGCAGCAAATCGACCATCGCCGCCCTGCTGAAGAAGGGTCTCGAACGCTACAGCCGCACCGACGCCGGCGCCCTGTACACCTTTGGCTGGAAGGAGACGGACCCGGAGACCGGCGAGGAGCGGATCCTCTGGGATCCGATGCACTCCGAGCCGCTCCAACTGATCCCGCAGGAGCATCGCGAGGCGATCTGCGCAATGCTCAACGCCGATCAGCCGGAGTCGGCCCACCACATCGCCATCACCGGCGAGGCCTGCCCGCTGAGCCGCTTCCTGTTCCGCGAACGCCTCGCCGAGGCCGACGGCGACTGGACCAAGGTGCTGGAGAGCGTCGTCGTCAAACGCCTGTTGCTCTCCGAAGCCGACCGCGTGGGCATCGGCACGTTCCAGCCCAAGGACGAGAAGAACCAGGACAGCACGGAACTCACCGGGGACATTAACTTCCGCAAGATCGCCGAGTACGGCAGCGAATCGGACCCGCGGGCGTTCAACTTCGACGGGGAGTTCAACGTCGCCAACCGCGGCATGATCGAATTTATCGAGGTGCTCAAGCTCGACGTGGCCTTCCTCTACGACCTGCTGGGGGCCTCGCAGGAGCACAAGATCAAGCCGAAGAAGTTCGCCCAGACGGACATCGACACCGTCATCATCGGCCACACGAACGAGCCGGAGTTTAAAAAGCTCCAGAGCAACGAGTTCATGGAGGCCCTGCGGGACCGGACCATCAAGATCGACGTGCCCTACGTCACCCGCCTGAAGGAGGAGGTAAAGATCTATGAGAAGGACTACAACGGCCGCCGCGTGAAGGGTAAGCACATCGCCCCGCACACGCTGGAGGTCGCCGCGATGTGGGCGCTGCTCACCCGGTTGGAGCAGCCCAACAACGCCGGCCTGACCCTGCTCCAAAAACTCAAGCTGTACAACGGCAAAACGCTGCCGGGATTCACCTCGGACAACGTCGTGCAGCTTCGCCGGGAGAGCAAGCACGAGGGCCTGCACGGCATTTCGCCCCGCTACGTGCAGGACAAGATCAGCAACGCGCTGGTCAATAACTCCGAGAGCACCAGCCTCAACCCCTTCATGGTTCTCCGTGAATTGGAAGAGGGCTTGAAGCACCACAGCCTGATCCCCGACGACGAGGCCCGGGAGCACTACCGGCACCTCATCAGCGTGGTGAAGGAGGAGTACACCGACGTGGTCAAGAACGAGGTCCAGCGGGCGATCGCCGCCGACGAGGAGGCCCTCACCCGGCTCTGCGGCAATTACATCGACAACGTCAAGGCCTACACCCAGCGGGAAAAGGTCAAGAATAAGTTCACCGGCGAGGAGGAACAGCCGGACGAACGCCTGATGCGGTCGATTGAGGAACGCATCGACATTCCGGAAGCCCGGAAGGACGACTTCCGCCGGGAGATCATGAACTACATCGGCGCCCTCGCCCTGGACGGCAAGCGGTTCGACTACCGCACCAACGAACGCCTGCAAAAGGCCCTCGAGATGAAGCTGTTCGAGGACCAGAAGGACAGCATCAAACTCTCCTCGATCGTCTCCAACACGGTCGACGAGGCGACGCAGGAGAAGATCGACGTGGTCAAGACCCGGTTGATCCGGGACTTCGGCTACGACGACGAAAGCGCCACCGACGTACTCCAATACGTCGCCAGCATCTTCGCCCGCGGCGACGCCAAGGGAGACGACCGCTAACCCCGCCCGTCGTTTGGAACCCGGCCCCCGCCCCCCGCTCATGCCCGTCCCTTGTCCCGCGCCATCGACCGCGATTCGCAACGCTTCAAAAAGATCGTCCGGGGCAAAATCCGCGACGACCTGAAGAAGTACGTGACCCAGGGGGAAATGCTGGGACGCAAGGGGCGGGAGACGGTTTCCATCCCGGTGCCGAATATTCAGATCCCCCACTTTCGCCACGGTAAAAAGGGCAGCGGGGGCGTCGGGCAGGGGGAGGGCGACGAGGGCCAGCCGATCGGCAAGGGCGGCCGCCCCGGCGAGGGCGACGGCCCCGGCACCGCCGGCAATGAACCCGGGCGGCACATTCGGGAGGTGGAACTCTCAATGGAGGAACTCGCCGACATGCTCGGCGAGGCCCTCGCGCTGCCGAACATCCAGCCGAAGGGCAAAGACGAGATTAGTTCCACGAAGGATCGCTATAACAGCGTCCGCCGCACCGGGCCGGACAGCCTCCGGCACGTCAAGCGGACTTATAAGCGGGCCCTTAAACGCAGCATCGCCGCGGGGGAGTTCGATCCCCGCAATCCCGTCGTCATACCCGTGCGGGACGACGAGGAATACCGCAGTTGGACCACCCGTCCGGAGCCGCAGGCGAACGCCGCCGTCATCTATATGATGGACGTCTCCGGCAGCATGACGGACGAACAGAAGGGCATCGTCCGTACCGAGGCGTTCTGGATCGACACCTGGTTGAAAAAGCAGTACGGCGGGCTCCAGCGCCGCTACGTCGTGCACGACGCCGTCGCCCACGAGGTGGACGAGGACACCTTCTATCGCACTCGCGAAAGCGGCGGCACGCGGATCAGCAGCGCCTACGCCGCCTGCGAAAAGATCATCGCCCGCGACTTTCCGCCGGACCAGTGGAACATCTACGCGTTTCAATTCTCCGACGGCGACAACTGGGGCGAGGACAACGCCGACTGCCTCGCCAAACTGACAGGCGGCCTCCTCCCGCACTGCAACCTGTTCTGCTACGGCCAGGTTGAAAGCCCCTACGGCAGCGGCGATTTTATTCGCGAATTGCGGCGAGTCGAATCCGACCATGAGCAACTGATTCTCAGCGAGATCGAAAATCGCGACGCGATCTTCGACTCCATCAAAGACTTCCTGGGGACGGGACGATGACCGTCCCCCGCACGACCGAAGGACCGACCGACGGGAGACACGAATAAATGCCGTTCTCCACCCACCGCCCGCTGCCGGCAGAGATTAAAGCGCTGCAGGACTCCATCGAGGCGAAGGCCGCGGAGTACGGGCTCGATTTTTTCGACACCGTCTTCGAGATGGTCGATTACGACGAGATGAGCATGCTCGCCGCCTACGGCGGGTTCCCGGTCCGCTATCCCCACTGGCGGTTCGGGGCGGAGTACGACGAGATGATGAAGTCGTATTCCTACGGGCTCTCGAAGATCTACGAGATGGTCATTAACACCGACCCCTGCTACGCTTATCTGCTCACGGCCAACGAACTGGCGGATCAGAAGCTGGTCATCGCCCACGTTTACGGGCACTGCGATTTCTTCAAGCAGAACGCCTGGTTCTCCAAGACGAACCGGCGGATGCTGGACCAGATGGCGAATCACGCCGCCCGCATTAACCGCTATGTCGACCGGTTCGGCTATGAGGAAGTCGAAAAGTTCATCGACCGCTGCCTGAGCGTCGAAGACCTGATCGATCCGCACCTGCCCTTCGCGACCCCCCGGGAGGAGGTCGCCCGGCAGGCGGAGCAGGCCCGCAAGCGCCGCGAGACCGCCCCGCCGGGGGATCGGTTCGAGGCGAAGGATTATATGGACGAGTTCGTCAATCCCCCCGACGCCCTGCGGGAACGCGACCGGGAGCGGAAGGAACGCGACGACGCCTCCCGCGACGCCCGCCATTTCCCCGAACGGCCGGAGCGGGACGTCCTGCTGTTCCTGCTCGACCACGCCCCGCTCAAGGACTGGCAGCACGACGTGTTGTCGATCGTTCGCGACGAGGCCTACTATTATTTCCCGCAGGGCCAGACGAAGATCATGAACGAGGGGTGGGCCAGCTACTGGCACACCACGATCATGACGCAGTTCGCCCTCGATCCGTCCGAGGTCGTCACCTATGCCGACCACCACAGCGGCACGATGGCCACCAGCCCGCAGCGGCTGAACCCCTACAAACTGGGGATCGAACTGTTCCGGGACATCGAGGAGCGCTGGAACAAGGGCCAGTTCGGCCCGGAGTGGGACGCCTGCGAGGACCGCGTCGCCAAAGAAAACTGGGACCGCAAGCTCGGTTTGGGCCGGGAGAAAATCTTCGAGGTCCGCCGGGTGCATAACGACGTGACCTTTATCGAAGAGTTCCTGACGCCGGAGTTCTGCGCGAAGCATAAGATGTTCAGCTTCGCCTACAACGACGCCTCCGATTACTACGAAATCGCCTCCCGCGAGTTTCAGAAGATTAAACAACAGCTTCTAACGAGCCTGACGAACCACGGGCGGCCCGTGATCCGCGTGCTGGACGGCAACTATCGCAACCGCGGCGAACTGTTGCTGGGCCACGACTGGGGCGGCGTCGAGCTGCGGCAGGACTGGGCCCGGGCCACGCTGACGAACCTGTCGGAATTGTGGGGCCGCCCGGTCAATCTGGAGACGATCGTGGACGAGCAGCCCGCGATCATGTTCTGCGACGGCGGGGAGTTCGACGTGACCCCCAAGGGCCCCCGCATCCGCCGCCGCGAAACCGCCCGCCGCGGCGGCTGACCCCGTCCCCCCTTTTCTCGCCCTGCCCGTCCCCTCCGTGCCGATGAGCGCCGCCACCCTGCCGCAGCAAATTGATTCGCAGCTCGCCCGGCTGCTCGCCGGGGCCGGCGGCGGGACGGCGGGCGGCACGTTGCTGTTGACCGCCGACGACGGCGTGACCGTCGACGCGCACCTGGCGGCGGTGGAGACGCTGGGGGTGGCCCTGTCGCACCTCTCGCTGGACGTCCCCTCGCTGGCGGGCGCCTCGCAGGCGACGTTGGAGCAGTGGGGCCGCGATCTGTGCGGCCGGGTGACGTATCTATTGGAGGGTCTCGGCCCGCTGGAGTACGACCCGCAGAGCGACGAGTTACTAATTCGTAGCATCCCCCCGTCCCGCGACGCCGGGGCGACGAGTTATTTTGAAGTCATGCTGTCCGCCGCCGGCGCCGGGGCGTTCACGCTGGCCCGCTACCGTACGGAGCCGGGGGTCTCCCGCACCCGCGAGGACGTGCCGCTGACCCGGGAAGTCCTGAAGCGGCTGGTGCGGGACGCGGTGGAGACGATTCCGTAACGGCGCCCGCGGCCCCTCAACCGCCCAGCGCCTTGACCACCGCGGGGGTGAACACCGCGACCAGCGCCGCGCAGGCGCCGCAGGCGGCGACGGCAATCGCGGCGGAACACAATCGCACCGCTCCGGCGAGTTGGGCGTTACGTTCGGATTCCTCTTCGCCGTCCCGCACCACCGCCGCGGCGAGGGCTGCGATCACCTGCCCGAACAGTTCCGCGGCCATCGCGCCGCCGAGGGCGAGGAAGATGATGCACCACCGGGAGGTGTTCAATTCGAACACCACCCCCGCGGCGACGGCGAGCGTGAGCACGAACACGTGCCCGGCGAGCACGCCGTCCCGGCGGAAGCCGAGCACCAGTCCACGTTCGGCGTCGATCAGTCGTTGACGCCACGTCGCCCGGCGCCGCACGCCGTGCAGCTTGCGCACCGCTTTGATCCGCCGCGACAGCGGCCGCGCCGGCCGTTCGCCGTCCGCGTGAGCAAGGGGCGACTCAGCAAGGGGAGCCCGGGCCTCCGAAACCGCCGCAGCCGTCGGGAGTTGCGCCAGCCGCGGTCCCGCGGGGAAGGCAGGGTCCGGGGCGCGTCCCGTCGGATCGTTCGCGTGCGAATCGCTCAGCGGCGGTACGACGAAGGCGGGCAAACGGCGACCTTACGAAGACGGGGAACGCGGGGGTGAGGTCCGGCTCAGATCGGTTGGCCGAAGTCGAAAGATCACAGATCCGGGTTCGGCCCGAGCAACCCGCCGAACGTGTCTCGGCCGAATCGCGGTTCAACCTGAAAGATCAAACCGGTGTCGCCGCGGGCGTTGTTATACTGCGCGCCGACCGACACGTTGAATTCGGTGCCGATGCGGGTCACCGTCAGGTTTTGACCGCTGTTCTCCGAGTTGTCTACGTCTTGGAAGAAGCTGGCGGTGCTGGCCCATTTGGGGCCCATCCGATAGCTGAAACTGCTGACTAACGCCGTCACGTCCTGGTTCAGCGCTTCGATGTGCCGGACGCCGGTATAGAAACTGCCGCGGCGGGTCCGCTGGGTGGCGAAGCCGACGTCCCACTGTTGCGGGGCGCCTTCGAAGTAATCGAAGCTGGACGAGGCGAGGAACCGCGTGCGGTCGCCGAGGTTCCAGACGTAATCGCTGGTGACCAAGCCGAGCGTTTCGCCGAAGTTGTCGCGATCGGCGTCGGGGAAGATGGAGGCGCCGAGGTCCAGCGTCATCCAGTCTTTAATTCGTTCGAAGCCGGGGGCGCCGACCTTCGTCTGCAGTCGTTGTCGGGCGGCCAGCCGCAGGACCTGCTGATCCTCGACCAGTTCCCACACCGAACTCGTGACGTCCATCCCCACGCCCCGGCGGACGCCGTAGAAGCGGGGGTCGATCTCCATCGGAACCGGCACGCCGGGCGGCAGGTCGAGAATCGAGCGGGGAATCCGGGCTCGGTACTGTTGCTGGGCGTCGTCGTCGAGGGCGTTATATTGGGCGAACTCGCTGAGCGGTTCGGTCGTGCTGGTGGCGCGGTAGGTCATTTCCAGCCGCACCTTGTGGGCCAGGCCGTTGACGCCCAGCGTGCGGTTGCGGGCGTTCCGCCAGACGCGGGTGAAGGGCAGCGCGGCCCGGAAGCCGGCGCTGCCGACGAACCGCACGGCCTCGTCGCCGTCCAGCCCCTGCTGCTGGGCGGCGCCCTCGGCCATCACGAACGGGGTGACGTTCAGCGGACCGGCCCACAGCGGGGCGGTCAGTTCGTGCCGGGTCAGGAAGACCCCGCCGTCCACGTCCGCCGTATAGGGCAGATCCGTGAAGAGCGGGTTATAGTCGCGGTAACCCAGCCCCTCCGGATAACGCGCCGGCTCCAGGTCCCCGTAGCCGGCGCTGCTGTGCTGGGAATAGTTGACGAGCCCGCCCAGCAGCGGTTCGCCGAGCCCGTAGAGGTCGAGTTTCGGGTACCAGCCGGTGTCGGTGACGAAGTCGTTCAGCGGCACTTTGCCCATGGCTTCCCAGCCCCAATTCGAGAACCCGTAGTTCTCGAAGGAGCCCGTACCGTACAGCAGGGTGTCTTCGTCCGGGCCGTTGTCCCAGTCGCTCTCCCACCAGGATTCCAGCACGTTAATATCGCTGCGTTTGCCGACTTTGGCGATCACCCGCCCGCGGCCGGCGAGGAACTCCGAGGGCAGAAGCTGTTGATGGCGCCAGCGAATCCGGTAGCGGCCGTTCACTGGCGGTTCGATGTCGCGGCGGTACACGCCCAGGCGGTCCAGCCCGTCGTCCTGCACGAACCAGGCGATGCCGTCGCCCATCCCCTCGCCCGGCAGGCCGAACAGGTTCCGGTTCGCATAGGAGCCCTGCAGTCCGGCCGCGGCGCCGCGCTCGCTGTAGAGCCCGGTGAGCAGGTCCAGGTTCACGTCCGGCGGCGGCTCCACGCCGAACAGCACGAACGGATCCCAGACGACCTCCAGCTCCCGGCCCCGCTCGGTGCTGTTGCCGTATTGAATCCGCTTGACGGGAATCTGCGGATCTTCCGCCGGCCCCGAGAGGTAGGGAATATAGACCGTCGGCACGTCCCCGGTGTTGGGCGAATTGAAGATCAGCCGATTGTCGTAGCTGCGAATCCAGTTCCGCTTGGTCGTCGACTGCCCGGTGGCGGGATTGACGACGCGTTCGGCCCCCGCCCGGGGGACGTCGTCGTACCGGGGTTCGAGGAATAATTCCCGACTTTCCAGGCGGTAGCCGGGGAAGCCGAACTCGCTGGTGGTGCTCCAGGCGTCGCGGGCGCGGAAGTTATCCTCGGCCAGTTGGCGCAGTTCCCGGGCCCGCACGCGGACGGTGCCCTCCGTATTGTTGGGGCCGACGCCGGCGACCGTCGTGGACAGTTCGGCGTCGAGCAGCAGCCCGCGATCGGCGCGAATGTCGTAGACCGCCCGCTGGGCGTGCACGACGTTCGCCCCCTGCCGGATTTCAATATCGCCTTCGAGATAGACGGTCAGCGGGAAGTCCGCCGGTTGCACGCGGGCCACGCCGGGGACGACGCCGCCGCCGCCCGCCGAGCGGGTCCAAATGACGACGTTCTCCGCGGCCAGGCTGACCTGATCGGTGGGTTCGCCGGGCAGGACGGTGCCGAAGCTGCCGCCGACGTCCAGCCCGTCGACGATCAGTCGGACGCCGCCGGTGACGATCGTCACCTGCTCCGCGGGGAGGGTGTCGTCGTTCTCGTACGATTTGACCGAGGGCGGCACGGCGCTGCGGGGCAGCAGCTGGATGCGACGGACCTCGCTGTCGCCGCCGGCCGGCCGGCCGTCGCCGATCGCGTCGCCGGCGCCGGGGCTCGCCTCCGGCGGGGCGGGGGCGAGCAGGTTGGAGCCCAGCCCGCCGAGCGGGTTGCGGAGCACATCCTCGGGCGGCCCCAGCCGGGTCGTGCGGCTGCCGCCGCCGCTGTACTTCCGCCGCTCGGCGGCGCGGGTCAGCAGCGGGTCGGCGGTGGCGGGTTCGCCGACGGTCTCGGCGGCGACGTCGAGCTTCAGTTCCGTCGGGGCCAGTTCGAGGACGATCTCCGGCTTGCTCTCGGTGTGGCCGGGGCGGTTGAGCTTCACCCCGCCCTGCAGATAGACCGTGACCAATTCGCCCACCCCGGTGGGGTTCGGACGACGCCACAGCACGCCCTCGCGGGCGGTGACGGTCGTGCGTCCCTGGGTGAGGGTCACGTCGCCCCGCAGCAGGGAGATCCGTTCCAGAGCGGCGGCCATGTTCCGGGCCCCGGGGCCGGTCTGGCCGACGACGTCCGGCTGCCAGGTGCGGGCCCGCAGGGCGGAAATGGTCAGTCCCTCGTCCGCCTCTTCGAGGAGGACGCCCGTGGCGGCGGGGTCTCCTTCGGGGAGGGGCACCGGCGGCGGGGCGGCCTGCGGCTCCGGATCGGCGCCGCCGAACGGCAACAGGAGATCGAGCAGCGGACGGGGCCGCGCCGCCCCGTTCGGCCGGCCCGGGAGCGCGCGCGGCGGCTGCGGGGCGGCGGTCGGCAGCGGCTCCGGGCGGGGGCCGAGCCGGAAGATCGGTTGCCGGACCGTCGGCGTCGTCGCCGGGTCCTCCCCCAGCGGCGTCGGCGGCGGGGCCGGCACGGCGACCGGCAGCGGGGCGCCGAGAACCGGCTGGGCGGCGGCGTCGTCGGAGAACTGGTCCGGCGCTCCGTCGAACGGCGCCCCGTCGAACGGGTCCCCGGGGACCGGGGCCGGCGGGGGGCCGGGGTCGAACACGGGAGCCGGGCCGCCCTGTCCCAGGGCGATTCCGCAGGCCCACAGGCTGAACGCCGCCGCGACCGGAGCGATCCGGGCGGCGCCGACGGGCGGCAATCGGCGGCGGGCGGGGGCCGGCAAGGGCTGAGCCGTGCGTCCGTGATGGGGAGACCGACCGCGGCGCGCCACCGCCCCGGAATGCGGAGCGGGCGCGACGGCGAGCGGGGAACCGCGGGTGCTAGGCCGACCGGCCGCGAGCGGTCAACGGGAACTCGCCCCGTCCGCTCACGAATTGCCTTCGCGCCCGAACGACCCAACTCCCGGCGCCGGTTCGGTTTCCGTCGTCTCGCCCTCCCCGCGGAGCCGCTTGCCGCAGGCGCCGGCGGCGGCCAGCACGGCGATCGCCGGCACGATCGGCCCCCGCATCCGGGCGTTCGACCAGTACACCGCATGTACCGCCGTCACCGAGACGACCATCAACAGAACCGGCCGCCACGCCGCCCAGCGGTCACTCCGCCACACCCGCACCGCCCCCGCCGCGGCCAGCAGGAACACGACCACGTTCCACCCGCCCACCGCCCCCCAGACCGGCGCCGGCAACCCCTCCGCCGCCGGCCCCTGCGGCGTCGGGCTCCACAACCGGCTGACCCGCAACGGCACGGCCCGGGCGAAGCCGGCGGGGTCGGATTGGATAACCTCGAGCGCCCGATCCCGGTGCCAGCGGTCGCGGCGGGGTTCAGCCTCGGGGCTGAAGAACCACTGCGGCCCCGACTCGACCTGCACGTCACGGGAAAGGCCCAGTCCGGTCGTGTCGACCCAGGTCAAACGAGCCCAGTCTGCCTCTGGCCGCGGGGCACGTTGCCAGCCTTGAGGCCCGAGTTGGAGCAAGCTGGTCCTGGACCAAGACTCAGCTCGGAGTTGGGTGATCGGAATGTCCTGGGACGGCCCCCGCCACCCCACCGAGGGGGGGAACCAGAACCGGGCGTTGCGCACCGTCCTGACGTCCACTCCGGACTCCACTGCGAACGCTCCCTCGGTCCGCTGTTGCCAAGTGCTCAGGCTCCCCCCGCCCCAGACCGCCCCCGCCGGGCCGCGGACAATCTCTTCGTAGAACACCTCGTTGTTCGCCAGGTGCAGCGTGTAGCCGCCGTGGGTTGTCATGAGGATCGGCCGTTCGAAGACGATCCAGTTCCGCGCCGCCCACGGGCCGACGATCAACGCCACGCCGACCGCCCCCAGAGCCAGTCGGCCCCAGCCGAGCCGCCAGCCGGCCCGGCCGCGGAGACGGTCCCAAATCCACCCCAACGCCCACAGCCCCCCGAACGCCCAAACCGTCGGCCGACAGAGGGCGGACAGCCCGAACAGCACGCCAGTGAGCGCGGCGCCGCCCCGAGAGCCGCGACCGTCAGGGAGCGCGATGACGTGGTCTTCTGAGCCACGCCACCGCGCTCCCTGACGGTCGCGGCTCCCGTCCGCGACACGGCATGCCCGGCAGAGCAGGGCGACCGTCAGCAGGGCCGCGGTCACCTCCGTCATCGGCCGCGGCGTGTACCGCAGCAGGATCGGGTCGCAGGCGACGACGGCCCCGGCCAACATCGCCCCGAGCCAGTTCAGGCCCAGAACGCGGGCGAGCTGCACTGTCAGCCCCGCCGTTGCCGCCCCGGCGAGGATCTGGAAGAGGAGGATCGCCCAATGGAGGTTCCCCAAAGCCGCGTAGATCAGCGGGACCAGCGGGGGGCGAAAGGCGGTCGCCGTGCCGGTCTCGGGACTGACATAGCCGGCGCCGTCCAGCAGGTTCGCCGCCAGACTGCGGTACATGTCGACGTCGACGGCCACCTCCCCCGCCCAGCGTCCGACGGCCGCGGCCCGCAGGCCCGCGGCGAGCGTGACGACGGACGCGACGACCGCCCACCCCGGCGGACAACGAACCGCGGCGGGGCGGGGGAACGAGGGCATTCCGAGCAGATCGGTGGCAGGGCGGGGGAATCGCTTTAGAGTACCCCGCCCGCCGCGTCTCGCCCCCCCGCCCACATCGCCGGCTCCGCTCCCGCCGACGTCCCGTCGGACCGCTCCGGAGTCCCGGACCGTCCCGCAGACGCCCCCCCGCCCGGGGCCGCGGGCCCCGGCGTGACGGGTCGAACCGTCTCCGATCGGGTCGGCGACTGGCTGGCCCGGTTCCGCTGGCCGTTGTTGCTGATCGCAGGCGCGCTGGTCGCCCTGGCGGTCGCGCCGGCGAATCGGTTGGAGTTGGAGCGCTCGATCGAGTCGCTCTACGCCCCCGGCGACCCTCGCCTCGCCGCCTACAACCGCAGCCGCGAGCTGTTCGGGGGGGACGAGTTTGTCCTCGTCGCCTGGGATCAGCCGAATCCGACCGCCCCGGAGAGCCTGGACGCGATCGCCGCCTTCGCCGAGGAACTGTCCCAGGCGCCCGGCGTGAACCCCGCCAGCACGCAGGATTTGTCCAAAGTGCTCCGGCCGGAACTGGAGCCGGGGCTCAAGGCGGTGGTCCTCCGTCGGATGATCCCGCTCTGGGAGCCGGAATTATTGGAGTTGGCCGAGGGCGTGATCGTCTCCGCCGACCGCCAGACAGTGGCCGTCGTGCTGCGGCTGACGGCGGAGACGGCGGGTCAACCCGTCACCGGTCCCGGCTCCCGGGCCGAAACGTTCCGGGCGATCCGCACGCTCGCTGCGAACCACGATCCGCCGGCGTTCGTCGCCGGGGAGCCGATTCAAATTCACGACGCCTTCGAGGCGGTCGAATACGACGGGCGCGTCCTCTTTTACGTCTCCCTGGCCCTGCTGGGGGCCGTGCTGCTGTTCCTGCTCCGCAGCCTGCGGTGGGTGCTGATCCCGCTGGCCGTGGTGCTGGCGGCGATCGTCTGGACGCGGGCGACGCTGGAGCTGTCCGGGCTGCGGCTCAGCATGGTCTCCAGCATGTTGAATTCGCTGGTGTGCATCGTGGGCGTCGCCACCGTGATGCACGTCGCCCTGCGGTTCCGGGAGCTGCGACGGCTGGGCGGGAACCGGGATTCGGAGGTCTCCACGATCAACGCCCTGCGGGAGACGTTCTCCCAACTCGCCGCCCCGATCTTCTGGAGCTGCGCCACGACCGCGGTCGGGTTCCTGTCGCTGCTCGCCGCGGACCTCACCCCGGTGCGGAGCTTCGGGTTGATGATGGGCGTCGGCGCCGGCGCGGTGTTCGTCAGCACGCTGTCGCTCACGCCGGGGCTGGCGCTGGCGGGCGGCTTCGACAGCACCCCCCGCGGCGCCCCGGGGGAGGGGCTGCTCGGCGGGTTGCTGGGCTGGGGGCCGGGAGCGATCCTCAAATATAAATGGCCCGTCGCCGTCGCCACGGCCCTGCTGACGGCGTTCAGCGTGGCGGGCGTGCTGCGGTTGAAGGTCGAAACCGACTTCTCCAAGAACTTCAAAGCGGACAGCGAAATCGTCCGCAGCCTCGATTACATCGAAGAGCGACTCGGCGGCGCCGGCTCCTGGGAGGTGAACCTGCCCGCCCCCGGCCCCGGGGAGCCGCTGCGTGAGGACTACCTCGGCCGCGTCCGCAAACTCGCCGCCGAACTGCGGGCGCTGGAGGTCGGCGGCGAACCGGCGTTCACCAAGGTCGTGGCGCTGACGGACACCCTGGACACCGTGCCGCTGATCGGCTCCTCGGTCCGCGACCGGCTGGACCAACTCGCGGAGTTCGCCCCGGAGGTGGAGCCGAGCCTGTATAACCCGGAGTCCCGCCGCATGCGGATCGTCCTCCGCAGCCGGGAGCAGCAGTCGTCGAACCGCAAACGGGCGGTGATCGAACAGACCGAAGCCCTCGCCCGTGAACGCTTCCCCGGGACCGAGACCGCCGAACCGGCCGCCGCGACCGGCCTGTTCGTGCTGCTCACCTATTTAATCGAGAGCCTGCTGCGCGATCAGATCGTCAGTTTCGGCTGGGCCGCCGCGGGCCTGTTCGGGATGATGTGGGCGGCGTTTCGCAGTTTCAAACTCGCCGTGGCGAGCATGCTGCCGAACCTGCTGCCGATCGGCCTGGTGCTGGGCGGGCTGGGGTGGGCGGGGCTGCCGGTGAATATCGGCACCGCCATGATCGCCAGCGTGTCGGTCGGGCTGACGGTGGACGGCAACGTGCATTATATTGCCGCCTACCTGCGTCAACGCCGGCTGGGGAAGAGCCGGCGGGAGGCGTTGCGGATCGCCCATGGCACGGTCGGCCGGGCGATGACGTTCGCCGTGCTGGCCCTCGCCTGCGGCTTCGCGGCGCTGACGCTCAGTCAGTTCGTCCCGCTGATTTACTTCGGCGCGCTGGTGAGTCTGGCGATGGTCGGCGGGCTGATCGGCGACCTGGTGTTGTTGCCGCTGATTATCGGCTGGAAGAAAGATTAGGGAGGCGTGACGATCGGCGGCCGATACTTTGCCCTCGGCGACGTGCACGGCTGCGCGACCGCGCTGGCCGCCCTGCTCGACGCCCTCCCCCTGCGTCCCGGCGACGTGGTGATCCCGCTGGGCGACCTTGTCGACCGCGGGCCGGACTCCCGCGGCGTGCTGGACCGGCTGATCCGTTTTGAAGCGGATTTCCCCAGGGTCGAATTGATCCCGCTGCGGGGCAATCACGAGATCATGATGCGCGAGGCCCGCGGCGGCGTTGAAGAACGCCGCCGCTGGCTGGAGTGCGGCGGCGACGCGACCCTCGGGTCATACGCCCCGCTCGGGCGGGGGGCGTCTTTAAAAGACGTCCCGGCCGAGCATTGGACGTTTCTGAACGAACGGCTGCACGCCTACCACGAGAGCGACGACTGCCTGTTCGTGCATGCGAACCTGTACCCGGACCTCCCGCTGGCGGAGCAGCCGGACTTCATGCTGTATTGGGAGTTCTGTCACGAGCCCCCGCCGCCGCACCAGAGCGGCAAGCGCATGATCTGCGGGCACACCCGGCAGCGGTCCGGCCTGCCGCGGGTGATGGAAAATGCCGTCTGCATCGACACCGGCGCCTGCAAAGGCGGTTGGCTGACCGGCCTGTGCGCGGAGACCGGCGAGGTCTGGCAGGCCGACGAACGCGGCCGCGTTCGGACGTTGTGGCTCGACGAAATATAGAACAGGACGCCGACGGCCGGCGCTCCTCCGCCGGTGAACGCGGTCGATTGTGAGCCCGAAGCGCACAAGCGGGGTTCGGCCGTCCCTCCTCGCTTGCGCTGCGGGCTCACAGAGTACGCCACGCGTTCCGGCAACCTGTTTTAATCGTCGTAGTCCACCCGCACTAAATACAGCCCCTGCGGCGGGGCGGTGGGGCCGGCGAGGGTGCGGTCGCGGCTGGCGATCAGGGCGGCGACGTCCTCCGGCGGGCGTTTGCCCATGCCCACCTCCGCTAGCGTACCGGCGATCGTCCGGACCATATTATAAAGAAATCCGTCGCCGGTCACTTCGAGGAACAGCCACGGCCCGCCGGCGTCGTTCGCGATTTCTTCCCCGGGAACCGGACTCCAGGCGGGCCAGATCGCGGCGCGGGTCAGGGTGAGGCGATGCACCGTGCGGACGGTGTCCGGCCGGGGGGAGCCGGCGGACTGAAAGCAGGCGAAGTCGTGCCGGCCGACGATGTGGGCCGCCGCCTCGCGCATCGCGTCGACGTTCAACCCGTTCCCGCGCACGTCCGGCCGCACCCGCCAAGCGAACCGCCGGGCCAGCGGGTTCGGGTCCCGGTCGTTCAGGATGACGTAGCGATACGTTTTGGAGACCGCGTCCCGGGTGCTGTGGAAGTGCGGCGGCACGTCGCGGCCCTCCAGGACCGCCACGTCCGGCGGGAGGTGCGGCGCCAGGGCCGGGCCGAGCCGGTGGGCGGGGGTGGGCGTTTGGGTGCGGAAGTGGCAAGCCTGTCCCAGCGCGTGCACGCCGGCGTCGGTGCGGCCGGCGGCGACGACCGTGCGACGCTCCCCCGTCAGCCGAAAGATCGCCTCCTGCAACTCGCCCTGCACGGTCCGCGTGCCGGGCTGCACCTGCCAGCCGAAGAAGTCCGTGCCGTCGTAACTCACCCGCAGCCGCACCGTCCGCCCCTGCGGGTGCGGCGGATCGCCCGGAGCGACGACGGGGGACACTGCCGGGGAGGCGGAGAAACCGTCAGCCTCGTCCGTCACTCGAACGCCGCCGGCTGCAATTTCACCTCGCCGAGATCCACGGTCCCGCCCTCGGTCACGGTGACGGTCAGCTTGGCGCCGTCCCAGCCCGCGGGGGCGTCGCCTTGGACTTCCTCGCCTTTGAGAAACCCGGCCTTTTCGTGCCAGAGGCGGAACGTCCATTCGCCCGGCGGCAGCCCCCGGATCGCGAAGCGGCCGTCCGGGCCGGTCGCCGTCATATAGGGGTGGTCCAGGACGAACAAATGCGCCTTCATCCAGGGATGAATCGGGCAAGTGACGGGCAGGGGCAGCAACTCCGGCTTTTCGAGGGTCCGTTCGACCGGGGGAGAGCCGGCGGGCACGCTTTCGTTGAAGGGGATATTGCGGTTCAGGAACGCCGTCGCCTGATGAGCGATCGGGTCGGAGTTCGTAATCTTCAGCGTCTGCCCGGTGCGGAGCAGCACGACGTGCGGCTCGAAGCGGCAGTCGACGTTATCCAGGACGACCGCCTCGGCCCCCTTCTCGAGCGCCGAGGCCGCCGGCTCCCGCCCGCTGGAGCGCACGTCCAGCCAGATCACCGCGTTCGCCAGCCCGCCGTCCTCCGCGACCAGCAGCGTGTCGTCCTCCAGTTGGAGGGGGCCGCAGACGTCGACGTCCTTATTCACCTCCACCCGCTCGGGCTGGGGCGGCGGCCCGCCGAACAGCAGTCGGCCGCGCAACGCGCCGCCCGCGGGCGGCTCCTCCGCGGCGCCGCGGGGCAAAACGGGGACTCCGGCCGCAACGCCGAGAACCAACGCCACGGCCAGCCATGACGGAGAAAATGAGGGCATAGATCAGAGAGGTCTTGAACGGCGCCGGAATCCGCCCGTTGGACGGGGTGGGCGGCACTGTAAACTGTTCGACCGCCGCATTCCCCCGCAGTCCCCGCCGCATTCCCCCGCAGTCCCCGCCGGAGTTCCCGTGAAGATCGCCTCCGCCCGCCGTTCGCTCGTCGCCTTCGCGTTTGCCGGCGCCGCCGCGGTCGTCGCTGCGCCCCTGTTCGCCGGGCCCGCCCGCACGCCGCTGCTGGCCCCCAAGCCCGCCGTGGCCGACGCCCCCGCGTCGGCCGACGGGGACGAATCGCCCACGGACTGGAAATCCCTGACCGACACGGATTGGAAAAAGCGTCTCACGCCGGAGCAGTACAAAATCCTGCGGAAGCACGGCACCGAACGGGCCGGCACCGGCAAGTACGAGCACAGCAAGGTCGCCGGCGTGTACGAGTGCGCCGGCTGCGAACAACCGCTGTTCGTCTCCGACGCGAAATACGACAGCGGCTGCGGCTGGCCGAGTTTCACCGAACCGGTCGACGGCCTGGACAGCAAGGCGGTCGGGGCGTCGATCGATCGCCGGTTCGGCATGGTCCGTACCGAAGTGCATTGCAAGAATTGCGGCGGCCACCTCGGCCACGTCTTCAACGACGGCCCCGGCCCGAACGGGCTGCGGTTCTGCATCAACTCCGCCAGTCTGACGCTCGACCCAACCGAGGCCGCGCCCGGGAGCGACGCCGTCGGCAAAGACGCGCCCGGGAACGCGGGCGACGAGAACTGAGCGGTCCCAGTGAATTGAACTGCGGCGGGACGGTTATCACGAAGTCCCGTCAGCGGAAGCACGTTTCGCCCCGGGTCCCGTCAAAGCCTCCCGCCGGTTCCGCCATGCTGACTGCCCCCGCCCGCCGCGTCGTCGCCGGTCTCGCCCTTGCGGGTTCGGCCGCCGTCCTCGCCCTTCCGCTGACCAGTCCCCTGTACGGCGGCCCCGCCCGTTCCCCGCTGCTCGCGCCCCGACCCGCCGCCATGCCCCAGACCGCCGCCGACTCGCCCGTCTCCCGAACCGAAGCGAAGGTCGACTGGGCCTCCCTGACCGACGCCGAGTGGAAGGAGCGCCTCACGCCGGAGCAATACAAAATCCTGCGGAAGCACGGCACGGAGCGGGCCGGCACCGGCGAGTACGCCTACAACAAGGACGACGGTGTTTACGACTGCGCGGCCTGCGGTCTGCCGCTGTTCGACGCCGACACGAAGTTCGAGAGCGGCACCGGCTGGCCAAGCTTCTATCAGCCGATCGACGGGGTCAAAGGCGACAACGTGGGCGAGTCGATCGATAAAAGCTGGTTCACGACCCGCACCGAGGTGCACTGCAACCGCTGCGGCGGACACCTCGGCCACGTGTTCAACGACGGCCCCCGCCCGACCGGCCTGCGGTACTGCATCAACAGTGCCAGCCTGACGCTCGACCCGGCAAAGGACGGCGCGGAGCGGAGCGGAGATAAATAGTCCCCGCCGTATCGGCTCAGACGTAAACGACCCGGGCGTTTCCGAACGTCCGGGTCGTTTTTATTCCCTCATCCGATCATCGCCGAAGAACGCCCCTCGGACTGCCCGCTGGCCGCAGCGGGACGCCTCGTCGTATCAGTCCGGCGACGCGGTCCGCACATCGCCGACGGCCGGGAATTCGTTCGGAACGTCGAGCCGTTCCTGGTTAAGTGATTCGTCCTGCGCAGCGCTCGACCCGCCGTCGGCGGGGTCGTTCTGAACCGCCTCCCAGCGGGAGTTGTCCGGCTGCTCGCCGCAGCCGGTCAAGCCGAGCGTCGCCGGGAGCAGGCACAGCAACATCGAGGCGACGGGCCAACAGCGAGGCATCGTGACGTTCGAGGGTGAACCAAGAACAAAGTTGAACGGCCTTGCGTCCAGTTTACTCCGCAGACGGATTCCAGACCCGGGAGCGTTCCTTGCCCGCAACGGGGAGGCCCTGAACGCCGGTTACTTCTTCATGGCCTTCAGAGCCGCCAACGCCTCTTCGGGCTTCGTGCGGCCGGCATGGCTATCGCTTACCTTGGCGAAGGACACGGTGCGATCCGAGGCGAGCACAAAGGTACTCGGGTAGGCCGTCTCCCGGGGCGCGTCCCAACGGAGACGATAGTCGTTGGTGAAGGAATACCCAGGGTCCAAAAGAAACGTAAAGCCGTCCGGCAGTTTCAGTTCGGCGGCGAACTCGCGGGCGAACGTCTGCAGTTTCTCTTCCGGCCCCGGGTAAATCATCACCACGCGGGCTCCGGCGCTTTTAAACTCGTCCGCCCGTTGCAGATAGGCGCCGATCTGACGCGTACAAATCGGGCACTGATAACCCGGATACCCGCGGAGCACGAGCAACACCACCGGGCCGTCGGCCGCGATTTTCGAGAGCGTGACCGGCTTCTCCGCATTCAACTCCGGCAGCCTGAAGTCCGGCGCCTTTTCGCCGACCTTCGGCGGCGCCTTCGAGGCCGGCTCTTCGGGCGGAGCGATCGGCCCCGCGGTGAGAACAGCAGCCAGGAGCGGTGCGAGGATCATTGTCGCGGCAGTTCGGAGGCAGGAAGGAGCGAGGCGCCCCCGGACGTTACCGCGTCCTCGCCGCGGGCGTAAGGCGCTACGCGTCCGGGTCGTCCGGGTCGCGGGCCAGTAATTGCTCGATCGCCTCCGGGTCGTCGCCCAATTCGTGCAACAGGCGATCCGGGGTCAGCGGCTCCGTGATCGCATATTTTCCCTGGCTCCAACGCAGCAGGTCCACGTTGCGGCAGCGCTCGGAGCAGAAGGGAAAGGCGCGATCCGCCGGGCTGTCCCCCTCCGGCCGCACGTCCGGCGGGATCGTCGCGTCGCAAATCGGACAGGTGCGGGGAGCGATCATGACGGGAGCGGCGGGAAGGAGACGGGAAACGGATCGGTCAATCGGAGCCGGACGACTTCGAGGCGCTTTTGCCGCCCTTGGATTTGCCTTCGGACTTCGACTCGGACTTCGACTCGGACTTCGACTCCGCAGGCGGCGCGGACGCCTTCTTATCCGCGTCGGCGGCCTTCTTATAACCTTCGCTGCGATAGTCCGTCTGATAGAAGCCGGTGCCCTTGAACAGGATACCGGCCCCGGCGCCGATCACCCGTTCCGCCTTCTTCTTGCCGCATTCGGGGCATTTTTTCGTCGCGTCGGCGGTGATCGACTGGAATTCCTCCCAGCGGTGATCGCAGCCGCGGCATTTATAATCGTAGGTGGGCATTTCGGGGACGCACGAACCGGGCGGAAGGGATACGGGGGCGGAGAGAAGCGAAAACCGGCCTACGGGGGGCGGATCGCCGCGTCAGTCGCTGGCGGCGGTGGCGACGATCACGTGGCTGGGCCGCACCACGCGGTCGCCCGCGGCGTAACCCCGCTGGGCTTCCTGAATGACGGTGCCCGGGGGCTGATCGAGGCTGGGCGCCTGGGCGAGGGCTTCGTGCAGATTCGGATCGAACATCTCGCCGACCGCGGGGATTGGCGTGATGCCCTGTTCGCTCAGTGCCTTCTCAAAGGACTTCAAGACCGCGGCGACGCCGCCGACGAGGTCGTCGGCGAGCTTCTCGGCGTCGGCGCCGGCCTGGCGGCTGGCCTTGGCGGCGTCCACGGCCCGCCGCAGATCGTCGAGGCTCGGCAGCAGCGCCTTGGCCAGCGGGACCGCAGCGTACTTGCGGCCTTCACTCTGTTCACGGACGGACCGTTTGCGGACGTTCTCCGTCTCCGCCTGGGCCCGCAGCAGCTTTTCGCGCAGCTCGTCCCGCTCCGAGGCGGCGGCTTCGTACTGCTCCCGGGAGTATTCCGGTTCCGGCTCGCCGGCGCCGTCGCCGGGGGGCTCGCCGAGTTCGTCCATCGGGCCGGGCTCCGACGGCTGCGGGGCGCCCTCGGGGGTCGAATCCTGCGGGTAGAACTCCGCGGACTCCTCCGCGGACGGCTTGGGATCGGGGGCTTCGTTCGGGGCGGACATCGGACGGTCTTGAAGGGATCGAGGAAGGGGCTGCGACGGCGACGGGGCCGCGGGCGATAAACCCGCGGGCGGCTCAGTCGTCGTCCAGCGAGAAATAGGTTTTCAGCTTGTCCAGCCAGCCGGCCCGGTGGGGGGTGACGTGGGCGTGTTCGTGCTCGGCGAGGCGCCGCAGCAGCTCTTCGTGCTCCGTGGAGAGGTCTTTGGGAACCTCCAGCTTGAGCTTCACGAACAGGTCCCCGCCGCGGCCGCCGTGCGGGTCGGGCAGGCCGCGGCCGCGGAGCTTGAAGACCCGGTCCGGCTGGGTGCCGGGGGGCACGGTGACGGTTTCGCGACCGGGTTCCTCGTCCAGATCCGCCGCGAGCACCGGGACTTCGACCTCCGAGCCGAGAGCCAGTTGCGTGTAGGAGATCGGCACCTCGCAGGCGAGATGCGATCCCTCCCGCTGAAACAGCGGATGCGGTTTGACGGCGAGGTCGACGTACAGATCCCCGGGCGGGCCGGCGCCGACGCCGGGAACCACCGTGCCGGGCTCCCCCTCGCCCCGCATGGCGAGTTGCATGCCGTTGTCCACGCCGGCGGGGACATCGACGGACAGCGTGACGCGTTCGGGGATCATGCCCTCGCCGTCGCACTCGCGGCAGCGATCGGTGACGACCGTGCCGGCCCCGCCGCAGCGGGGGCAGGCGGTCTGCACGCGGAAGAAGCCCTGACTTTGCAGCACGCGGCCGGCCCCGCCGCACAGGCCGCAGGCGTCCGGTTTGGTGCCGGGCTCCGCCCCGCTGCCGTCGCAGGTCGGGCAGAGTTTGTGACGCTCGACCTGCAGTTCCTTGGTGACGCCCGCGGCCGCTTCCGGCAGGGTGACGGTCAGCGAGGCGCGCAGATGACGCCCCCGCCGCGGCCGTCCGCCGCGGCCCCCGCGTCCGCCGGCGCCGCCGAACAGGCCGAAGCCCTCGAACAGATCGCCGAACGTCTCGAAGACGTCGCCCACGTCCTGGAACCCGCCGCGACCGCCGGCCCCGTTGACGCCCGCGTGGCCGTAGCGGTCGTACCGCTGCCGCTTCTCCGCGTCGGAGAGTACCTCGAAGGCCTCCGCGGCCTCCTTGAAGCGTTCGGTCGCCTCGGGGCTGGGGTCGCGATCCGGGTGGTATTTTACCGCCAGCTTGCGATACGCCTTCTTCACAACCGTCCCGTCGGCGTCGCGAGAGACGCCGAGCACCTCATAGTAGTCCCGCTGCGTGGGCATCCGAATCGGGTGGGGGCGAAGTGAGCGACGGGACGGGCGACGTGCCGAGTTGGCAGACCGTGACACCGTGCAGTTTTCGTGCCACGCTGTCACCCCGCGGCGTTCCGCAGTCGCGGATCAGTTGCTGGGGGACAGATCGCCGTAGACGGCGTTCCGCCCCCCAGCGATCTGCACCGGCGGATACGCGTCCACCTCCTCGGCGGCGAGCACGGCGCGGATCAGTTCCGCGGCACTGCGGACGCCCAGTTTGCGCATCGCCGCCCCGCGGTGCTTTTCGACCGTCCGCTCGGTGATGTCGAGGGTCCTGGCGATGACCTTGTTGGTGACGCCGGTGGCCACCGCCCGCAGCACCTGCCGTTCCCGGGGGGTCAGCTTCTCCAGTTCCTCGAGCGCTTCCCGGCGCTCCTTCTGCCGGTGCCGGATGGCCAGTTCGACCGTGACGTCCCGCCCGACGCTTTGGAACTCCAGCACGCGGCGGGGAGCGCCGGGGTTGCCGGGATCGGGGGGGGCGAACAGGGCCCGGTTGGTCCACTCCTCCCACCGCGTCACGCCGGCGGGTCCGGGCAGGGGGAGCAGCGCCCGGACGCTCGGCTCCTCCGGGGTGACCGCGGCCAAGTGGGTGCGCGCGTAGTGGGCCGCCTCCGGGTCGAGGTGATCGTAGATCGTCATCCGCCCGACGACTTCGCGGCCCCCGCCGCCCTTGGCTTCCAGGAACGCCCGATTCGCGTAGGTGATCAGGCCGTCCTCGGGCCGAAAGCGGTTGACCATCTCCGTCAGGTCGTCCAGCACCTCCCGGTAGCGGCGTTCGCCCTCGACCAGACGGGTCTGGGCCTCCAGCCGCTCCGTCACGTCCCGGGCGACGCTGTGCACCTCGACGAGCGTCCGCTCCTCATTGAAAATCCCCCGCTTGATCCACTCCAACTGCCGCACCACGCCGTCGCGGCGTGGGCAGCCGACGATCATCCGAGAATGCGGGGTCTCCGGCGTCATCGCCCGGATTCGCCCGTGCACCTGCGTGCGGGTCGCGGAGTCAATCCGCTCAAATACGTTGTGATAACCGTCGGCGGGCTCCCGCTCGCGGCCGGCCCCAGGCCCCGCCCCGGTCGGGTCCGCAGCGGGGCGCGACGCCCCCTGCGGGACGATCGGATCGACGTCCACGGCGGCGTCGAGCCCGAAGTAGTCGCGGTAGGCCCTGTTCGCAAACGTGAGGGAGCCGTCCGGCCGCCACCGGCTGACCAGCTCCGGGCTGTCTTCCACCAGCGAGCGATAGCGTGCCTCGGTGCGGACGAGCGACTCGTACATCCTGCGGCTCTCCGTCACGTCCCGACCGACGCATTGGTACTCGCCAACCCGCGGCTCGCCGCTCTCGTCCGGATCGAAAATCGCCCGGATGCTCCAGGCGACGCGGACGACCCCGCCGTCCGGCGTGGGCACCACGTTCTCGAAATCCGCCACCGGCCGGTCCGGGTTGAGGGAATGAAGCATGCGGTTGATCGGTTCGACGTCCGCCTTCTGAACCAGATCCGGGGTCCGACGGCCCACGATCCGGGTGGGATCGCCCTGATCGACTAACTTGGCGTACGCCGGATTGCAGAAGGTGACGAATAGATCCGGGGTGCAGCGGACGATGAACTCCGTCTGATCGGCCGTGACGGCACGGTAGCGACGTTCCGAGGCGCGGAGGGCGTCCTCGGCGGCCTGACGGTCGCTGGTATCCACGGCCAACCCGAACAGGCTCTCGCACCCGGCAAGATTCATCAGGTGCACATGCATCTGAACCGGCCAGAGGCCCCCGCCCGGGCGCCGCAATCGGGTCGCGTGGCCCTTGGCCATCGTCCTCCGCAGCCGCTCGAACGTCTCCGCCGGGCCGCCGTGCGGCCACCCGGGGTCGATCTCCGTGATCTGCGAGCCAATTAACTCCGCCTGACTCCGGCCGGACATCTTCAAGAACGCGGCGTTCGCCCGCCGGACGCACAGTCCATCATCGAGCCAGAACACCCCGCAACCGGTTTCGATCAGCGCCGCCCGCAGCGAATCGGGCTCAAGAGGCAAAAATGTCGAGACGGGAACCGAATCACTGTACCTCGGGAGGCTCTGGGGATGTGGAGGCTCCGCGACCATCTCATCGGTCCGAACGAATGAACTAACGAACTAGGTATGCCGGCCGCTGTTGCAACAATCAACCACGTCGGCGCCGCCGAACCCATCGGCGTCCGCAAATCCCGCGGAGCCGCTCAAACTGCCCCCCGGATCGTTCAAAGCGTTCAGCGGGTCGTTCAAAGCGTGCAGACCGCGGGGACGAGAGACGCGGCGGACGGTGAGCCGTGGCGGGCCGGGCCGGGCGAACCCGTCTTGCTCCCGGCCGCCGACCCGAGCTAGCGTCCGCCCCGGTCCCCGCCGCGTCCGCCCCCCGTCCGATATGCCGAACCGCTCCGCCCGGCGCGATCGCACCGCTCGCCCGGCGCCCGCTGATCGGCGGGTCGCCCGACCGCCCCTCGATCGTCCCCCGGGGCGACGGCGGAGGGGCGTGGCCCGGCCGGCGTCGGCGTTAGCGCTGTCCGCAGCGGCGATTTGCTTCAGCCTGACCGCGCCCGGCTGCGCCGCCCTGAAGCAGAAGTGGGACGAAGCGGTCGCCACGGACGTCGACAACCCCGTGGTGCCCAAGAAGCCCAAGCGCATCCCCGGCGCCGTCGCGAGCGTCGACACGGAACCGACCCGCAGCGCCGACGCCCTGTCCGGAGCCGCCGACGGTTCCGCCGCCGGCTCCTCCGCGATCGAACTGGTCGAGGGCAGGCAGTTCGAACCGAACGCCCCGCAGCATTTTGAAGACGCGGACGTGGTCGCCACGGTGAACGGCGAGCCGCTGCTGGCCGGCGACCTGTTGCAGTTCGAGATTCAACTCAGCGACGCCGCCGCCCGGATCGCCGCCGCCCCGGACGCCGACGAAGCCGTGCCCGGCGGTCCGCCGGGCCTGACGGCCGCCCAACGGGCGATGCTGACCGCCCAGATCGACGCCGCCCGGGCGAAGATTCTCGCGGAGCGTCTGCCGGCGAAGATCGAGGAGGCGCTGCTCGCCCAGCGGATGCGGCGGACCCTTAAGGCGGAGCAGTTGGAGAAGCTGAACGAGGCGGTCGGCACGCTGTTCGACCAGACCGAACTGCCGGAGATGCTGCGGAAGGCCAACGTCCAGGCCGTCGCTGCGGGTCGTCCGCCGATTCAATCCAAGGAGGAGCTGCGCCGCCTGATGGCGGAGCAGGGGCTGGACATGGACGCCGTCGTCGCCGCCTGGAAGCCCCAGCAGATGGCGATGGCCTACGTCGAACAGAACACCGGGATGGCCTCCATCCGCATCTCCCGCCAGGAGGTGCAGGATTATTACGACGCCCACCGCGAGGACTTCACCCCCCCCAAGGCGGCCCGGTGGGAGCAGATCGAAGTGCCCTACGAGAACGACGCCGGCCGGTCCGCCGCCCTGGACGTGGTTGAGGCCGCCGCCGGCGAATTGCGTCGCGGCCGCCCCTTCGCGGAGGTCGCCAAGACCTACAGCCGCGGCCTGAACGCCCAGGAGGGCGGCCGCTGGGACTGGACCGCCCCGGACGCCCTGCCGAACAAGAAGCTGTCCGCGGCCCTGTGGAACCAGCCGGTGGGCGAGGTCGGGGCGGCGTTCGATTGCCCGCTGTCGCCGGACGGCTTCCCGCCCGGCGGGGCCTATCACATCGTCCGCGTGATCGAACGCCGCGGCGACGTCGCGCCGCCGCTGGACGACCTCCGCGACCAGATCGAGAACAAAATTAAGGGCGAGCGCCGCCGCGAGGCGGTCGCCTCCCTGATCGCTCAGGAACGGGCCGCCGCCCAGATCGAGGTCTACGTCCGCGGCACGAAGTGGCCGCCGGAGGAATAGCGGCCGCCGCGGGGCGGCATGGGAGCGGCGCCGCGGGCGACGGCCGGCGTCACGCCCCCCGCTCCCGCCGTTTGCCCTGCTGATAGAGGGCTTCCATCTCGGCCAGCGGAACTTCGCCCAGTTCCTTCTCGCCCAACTGCGATTCGATATACCGCACCCGGGCGGCGAACTTGCGGTTGGAACGCAGCAACGCCTGCTCCGGGTCCAGCCCCCAGCGGCGGGCGACGTTCGCCAGGACGAACAGGACGTCGCCCAACTCCGCCTCCGCCCGGTCGCGGCGGGCCGGATCGGCGATCGGTTCGTCGGGAATCACCGGGCCGTCGATGCCGGCGGGCACGGCGTCCGGCTCGTCGGCGTCGAACAGTTCGCGGCTAAACTCCGCCAGTTCCTCGGCGAGTTTGTCGAACTGCATCCGCCGGTCCGGGAAGTCGTAGCCCGCCGCAGCGGCCCGGCTGGACAGCTTTCGGGCAGCCGCCAACGCCGGCAGGCCGGCGGGGATCCCGTCGAACACGCTCCGTTTCGTCGGCTCATCCCCGCCCTCCCGCTCCGCCCGTTTGGCGTTCGCCCACAGGGCCTTCACCTGTTCGGCGTCCGCGGCCGTCGCCTCGCCGAACACGTGCGGGTGCCGGCGGACCAGCTTCGCCCGCAACGAGTCCGCCACCTCGGTGAGGGTGAACAACCCGTCGTCCGCGGCGATTTGGGCGTCGAGCAGAACCTGTAACAGCAGGTCCCCCAACTCGTCCCGCACCGCCGCGGCCTTCTGCGGGCGGGCCGGGTCGTCGGGCGCCGCGGCGGCGAGGGCGTCGATCGCCTCGAACAGCTCGTGCGTTTCCTCCAGCGTGTGCGGCTTGATGCTGGAGAGCGTCTGGGCCCGGTCCCACGGGCAGCCGTCCGGGCCGCGGAGCTTCGCCACCACGTCCGCCACGGCCCGCAGCGCCGGTTCGAGGTCCGGTCCGGGCGGCGTGCCGGCGGGGGGAAGGCCGGACGCGGGGGAATCGGGCGACGACACGGAGCGGGCAGCGGGGGCGACGGGGTCGAAGGACGGGCGAGGCGACAGCATACTGCCGCCCCGTGCTGCCCCGCGCCACCCCCGCCCCGCTGGACGACGCCCCGCCCAACGGGGCCGTGGTGTTCGTCACCGATTTCGGCACGACCGACACCTACGCCGCCCAGATGATCGGGGCGTTACTGCGGACCGACCCCCACGCGCAGGCGGTGGCCGGGTATCACGCCGTCCCCCCGCAGGACGTGCTGGCCGGGGCTGAGGTGCTGGCCGAACTGGTCGCCGCGTTCCCGCCGGGCACGACGTTCGTGACGGTGGTGGACCCGGGCGTGGGCACGGAGCGGGCGATCCTCGCCGCGACCGCCGGCGGCATGTTCCACGTCGCCCCGGACAACGGTTTGCTCGCCCCGCTGCTGGCCGCCGACCCCGCCGCGGAAGTGGTGCGGCTCCCGCAGGCGGGGTCGCCGTCCCGCACGTTCCACGGCCGCGATCTGATGACGCCCGCCGCCGGCCGGCTGACCCGCGGCGAACCCCTGCGAATGCTGGGCGAACCGACCGCGGAGTGGGTGAAACTCGACCGGCCGACGCCGGAACGGCGGCCCGACGGCGCCGTCGTCGGGCAGATCCTGCGGGCGGATCGGTTCGGCAACCTGCTCACGAACGTCTCCCGCCGCGACTGCCCGGCGCCCGCCAGGGCGACGCTCGCCGGCCACACACTCCCCGTCGGCGGCTCCTACGCCGACGCCGTCGCGGGTGAACCGCTGGCGCTGGTCGGCTCGAACGGCCGCTGGGAGATCGCCGTCCGCAACGGCAGCGCCGCGGCCGTCTTGAACGCCGCGGCGGGCGATGCCGTCACGTTTCTTCCTACCTCTCAAAACTGAGCGACCGCGTCGTGCCCCCCGGCCTGTTCGTCACCGGCACCGACACCGACGTCGGCAAAACCTACGTCGCCGCCCGCCTCGCCGAGCGATTGCGGAGCGGCGGACGGACCGTCGGCGTCTATAAACCCGCCTGCAGCGGGGCGGAGGTCTTCCACGGGGAGCCGGTCTGGGGCGATATTGAAGCCCTGCGGTCCGCCGTCGGATTGCCGGTGGCGGAGGACGATTTCATCTGCCCGCAGCGGTTCCTCGCCCCCCTCGCCCCGCCGATCGCCGCCGCCCGGGAGGGCCGGACGGTGGACGCCGAGTTATTGATCAGCGCCGCCCGGCGGTGGGCCGACCGGTGCGACGTTCTGATCGTGGAGGGCGCCGGCGGCCTGCTCTGCCCGCTGGCTCTGCCGGACGACGGACCGGCCGTCACGGTGTTGGACGTGGCCGCGGCGTTGGGATATCCGCTGCTCATCGTCGCCCGGGCCGGTCTCGGCACCGTCAATCAGACGTTATTAACTCTCGCCGCCGCCGAGGCTCGGGGCCTGCCGATCGCCGGGGTGGTGTTGAACGAGATCGACGCCCGCGAACCCGAAGCCGCCACGAACGCCGCAATGATCGCCCGCTGCGGCGGGGCGCCCGTGCTGGGCGTCATTCCGCCGGGCGGCGAGTTGCCGGAGGCGGTGGGTCAGGCGCTTGTTGGGGAACCGGCTCGGTCGGGCCAACTCAACCAATAACCCGAAGCGTCAGCGAGGGACGCCCGCGCAGCGGGCGCGGTTCACGCCCGCGGTCCCTCGCTGACGCTTCGGGTTGGTGCGTTCGATCCGCAGAACTCTCTCACCCGAGATCGAACAGGCTTTTCACCCCCACGCTCTCCCCGCTGCCGAGCGGTTCGGCGTGGGTCGTGTGCATCGCCCAGCCCCAATAGCGGGCGCGGGTTTCCAAATCGTCGATCACGGTGGGAAAGTTCGTGTCGCGGCCGGTCACCACCTGGCTGTGATAGCACCGCACCGCGGCGAGTTTGCGTTCCAGGTGCCCGGTAATATCGACGCAAAACGCCGGCGTCGGGATCTCGCGGAGGTGTACGCTCCAGAAGTGATAGAGCTTCGGCGGGAAGAACGGCTCGCCGGGTAGGCCGCCGCTCTCGGCGCCCGGCTGGCCGGGCTGGTCGGTCTTCGACAGCTTCGCCCAAAACCGGGCGTCCGCGGTCAGCCGGGCGGCCCTCACGTGGTCCGGGTGCGTATCCGTCGGGGCGTGACCGAGCACAATTCGCGGCCGCGTCAGCCGGAACACCCCTGCCAACGCGGCCCGGGCGGCGTGGTCGTCCGTCAGGTGGCGGTTCTTCAGACCGAGGTTATGGCGCCAGGTGAGGCCCAACGTCTCCGTGGCGGCGGCGGTCTCCCGCGCCCGGGTCGCCGGGTCGCCGTGGGGGGTGGGCTCCCCGTCGGTGAGGTCCACCACCCCCACCCGTTTCCCTGCCGCGAGGTGGGCCAGGATCGTGCCGCCGACGCTGATCTCGGCGTCGTCCGGGTGCGAGGCGACGACCAGCAGGTCGAGTTGGGGAACGTCGGCGGGAGACAGGTCTGAGCGGGGCATGCGGGGAGTGTAGGCCGACTCGCTCTGGACGGCCGCCCGCCATGTGAACTACGCCCCGCCGGTTCGCCGCCGCGCTGCTTGTTTTGGGGTTCCGCCGATGTCCCGCTCCTCCCACCGCACCGCATGGTTCGGCGCCGCGGCCCTGTGCGCGGCTTCCTGCCTCGCGTCCGCCGGCTGCGCCGTCAAGGACATGGCGCAGGAGGCCTGGTTCCAGACCAAGCGGACGCTGACGCCCAGTTCCGCGGGTTATGAAGACCCGGCGGAGAACCCCAAGGACGACTGGAGCGAGGTCCGCGAGATCGGCCGCGGCGATCAGGAACTGGTGGAGGACGACCCGGACTGGTACCGGGAGAAGTTTATGAGCGCCAAGGCGCGCGACATTGAAAAGAATCTCGGCTACGACTGAGCCGCCGGCGAATTATTCCGCCGCCGCGACGGCCACGCTCGGCGGATCGGTCGGGGTGAGGGACCAACGCAGCGGCACGGCCTCGGTCGTCAGCGGCTCCCCGCCCGGCTCCGTGACGCTCACGGATTGCAGTTCGCCCTCCGTCAGGCGATAGAGTTGCAGCGACCACGGCTCCCGGTCGAGCACGAACAGTTCTTTCACGCCGACGGCGGCGTAAAACGCCAGTTTCTGCCGGCTGCGATCGCCGCGGGAGACGATTTCCATCGCCAGGTCGGGGCCGCCGAACCAATGGGAGCCGCGGTCTTCGGCGGGATTGTGCGACAGAAAAACCGCCACGTCCGGGCAGCGGTAGTTTGTCCGCCAGTCCAGCGACGGATCGGACACGTCGGAGACGTTGCAGCCGGCGAACGTGCGGCCGTAAGCGCGGCCGCCCCACGGCTTGAACAGCTGACGGACGTCGCCGGCAATCTCCGTCGCAAGTTCCTGACGCTCGTTGTTCGGCAGCGGCATGAGAATATGGACCCCGTTCCAAACCTCGTCCCATCGATCGAGCCCCTGGGCCTCCCGCTCCGCACGGAGCGTGAGAGCGACTTCCGGGTCGGCGACTTCCAGCGTCGGCGGATCGGCGAGCGTCGGCGGCATCGAACGGGGCGCTGCGGGAGGGGTCGAACGGCGATGAACTCTACGGCGCCGCCGGGGCGAACGCCTGGTTCATCAATTTGGCCTGTTCCAGCTTGTGGGATTTATCCGAGCCGGTGGCCGGGCTGGCGGAGGCCGGGCGGGCGACCCAGGAGAGCGGGAACCGGCCGAAGAGTTGCCCGCAGCCTACCGTGGCCAGCACGTACCGCCAGGCGCCCATGTTCTCCGGTTCCTCCTGCACCCAGACGGTCGGCGTACCGTCGGCATAGTTCGCCAGCGCCGATTTCAATTCCTCCGCCGGCCACGGATAAAGCTGTTCGACCCGCAGGATCGCGGTGTCGGTCAGGCCGCGTTCCTCCCGGGAGGCGGCGAGGTCGTAATAGACCTTGCCGCTGCACAGCAGGACTTTCTTGACCTGGGCCGGGTCGACGGTCGCGTCCGGGATTACGTTCTGGAACCCGCCGGAGGAGAACTCCGACAGTTCGCTGACGGCGGCCGGCAGGCGCAGCAGGCTCTTGGGCGTCATCACGAACAGCGGCTTGCGCCAGCGTCGCAACGCCTGGCGCCGGAACATATGGAAGCACTGGGCCGGCGTGGTCGGATAGCAGACCTGAATATTGCTTTCCGCCGCGGCGGTCAGGAACCGCTCCAGGCGGGCGCTGCTGTGCTCCGGGCCCTGGCCCTCGTAGCCGTGGGGGAGCAACAGGACGAGGCCGCTGAGCCGGTGCCATTTATCCTCCCCGCTGGTGAGGAACTGGTCGATCACCACCTGGGCGGCGTTGATAAAGTCGCCGAACTGGGCCTCCCAGAGGATTAATCCGTCCGGCGTGTCGAGGCTGTAGCCGTATTCAAAGCCCAGCACGCCGGCTTCGGACAGCGGGCTGTTATAAATCACCGCCGGGGCCTGCGACTCCGACAGATGGCGCAGCGGGAGATACTGCCGGCCGGTTTCGCTGTCGTGCAGCACGGCGTGGCGGTGGGAGAACGTGCCGCGTTCCACGTCCTGGCCGGTCATGCGGAGCATCATCGGGCCGACCGGGTGCCCCCCCGGACCCTCCCCGGCGGGGCCGGCGCCGGTCAGGATCGTGGCGAAGGCGAGGGCCTCGCCGGCGCCCCAGTCGAGCGGCTTCTCGCCCGCGGCCATCTCCTCCCGCTGGGCCAGGAACCGCCGGCTGAGCGTGCGGTGGGGCGTGAAGCCCTCCGGCAGTTCGCCCATCCGCTTCAACAGGGCCTTCAGCGTCTCGTCCGGCACGACGGTCTCCGCCTCGTCCGGGCGGGGGCCGCCGTGGAAGCCGTCCCACACCCCCTCGAGCGCCGCCTGCGACTCCAGCTTCGGCTCCTCCTTGGCGAGGGCCAATTCGGCCTCCAGCTTCGCCCGGGAGTGCTCCGCGATCTCCGCGGCGTCCGCTTCCGTCACGTCGTTGCGCTCCAGCAACCGCGACAGATACCCCTCCCGCACGCCGGAGCGGGCGCGGATCAGCGAATACATCTCCGGCTGGGTGAAGGCCGGTTCGTCCTGCTCGTTGTGACCCCGCTTGCGATAGCACAGCAGGTCGATCACCACGTCCTTTTTATTCTCGCGGCGGAAGTCCAGGGCCAGTTTGACGACCTGGGCGACGGCCTCGGGGTCCTCGCCGTTCACGTGGAAGATCGGAATCTGCAACATTTTGGCGACGTCGGTCGCGTAGGTGCTGCTCCGGCCCTGCTCGCTGGTCGTGGTGAAGCCGATCTGATTATTAATCACCACATGCACCGTCCCGCCCACGGAATAGCCGGGCAGTTCGGAGAGGTTCAGCGTTTCCTGCACGACGCCCTCGCCGGCGAAGGCGGCGTCGCCGTGGATCAGCAGCGTCATCCCCCGCTCGCCGCCGGCCCCGGCGCCCTCGCCGTAGGGGTGGTGGGTGTCGCCGGCCCGGTCCATCTTCGCCCGGCAGCGGCCCTGGGCGATCGGGTTGATAAACTCCAGGTGGGAGGGGTTGAAGCAGAGCGACAGGTGCACGCTCTTGCCGCCGCGAACCTCATAGTTCCCGCTGTAGCCGAGGTGATACTTGACGTCCCACTCGCCCATGTGGCTTTCGGGATCGTCGTCGTCGAACTCGCGGAAGATTTCCCGAGCCGGCTTGCCGAGAATATTCGTGAGCACGTTCAACCGCCCGCGGTGGGCCATGCCCAGCACGATTTCCCGCACGCCGTAACGGCCGGCGCGGGAGATCATCAAATCCAGCAGCGGGATGAGCGTCTCCCCGCCTTCCAGGCTAAACGTCTTCTTGCCGGGGAAGTTCTTGAGGAGGAACTCCTCGAACTCCGTGGCGTCCGTCAATTTACGGAGGATGCGGAGCTGGGTGTCCTTTTCGAGCCGCAGATAGTTGCCCGTGCCCTCCATCCGGTCCTGCAGCCAGCGGCGGACGCGCAGGGAGTCGATGTGCATATACTGCACGCCGATGCTGCGGCAGTAGGTGTTCCGCAGCCAGGAGATAATTTGTCGCAGCGTGCGACGCTCCGGCCCGCCGAACCAGCTCGTGCTGAATTTTTTATCGAGGTCGGCCTCGGTGAAGCCGTAGAACGCCGGGTCGAGCTCCTCCGGCATTTCGTGGGCGCGGCCCAGCGGGTCGATCGCGGCGGCGATATGCCCCCGCACCCGGTGGTTTCGGATCAGCATATCCACCGACTCCTGCAGCGCGGCGGCGTCCACGACGGAATCCGGCGCGTCCGCCCCCAGGCGGGGGGCGACTGCGGCGGCGGTCGCCGCGGCGGCGCCGGCGGCCGGCCGGAACAGCGTGCGACGCGGGAACGGCGACCCGGCGGCGGCGGCGTCGCCGTCGCCCGCGGCGAATTCGGCGGCCTGCTGCTGGAAATAGGCCCGCCAATCCGGGGAGACGCTTTCTGGATCGTCCGCGTACATCTGCCACACCTCCTCGAGGAACGGCAGGTTGGAGCCGTCCGGCAGGCCGTCGTCCAGCGAGGCGCCGTTTTTCGAGGGCGCGGGAGCCGCGCCGCCGGAGCCGGCGGCCTTGGCCGGGCGGCCGGTGCGGGGGGCGGAAGAGACGAAGGCGGGGGCGGACATCCCGGGCAGTCGTGGGGCGGGAGCGGGGGACGCCCGGCGGGCCGGAGGCAGCGGGACGGCGATTCCGGGGGCAGCGGAGTCGCGTCGGCGGGGCGTACGAGGAGGGTCTGGCATCTTACCCAAAGGGGAGTTCCGTCGGCACCGTTCCCGGCCTCGACGAACCGCGTTTTGCGCCTGCGAGCCCGCTTCTCGAGGGCGCCTCGATTGGTGTAGGCTGCCCGTCTCCGCGGTCGTCGGTCGCGGGCGTTCCCGCGTTCCCCGCTGCCCCCGCAATCGTTTCCGCGATGGATAAGGCCGAGATCCGTTCCGAAGCCTTCCGCCGCCGTAAGGCGCAGGCGGAGAAAGAGGAGGTCAGCGCCCGCATCCTCGATCGGGTCCGCGCCCTGCCGGAGTACCGGCAGGCCCGCATCGTGCTGTACTACGTCGACGCCCGCAGCGAGGTCCGCACCAAGGCCGCGCTGCCCACGGCGCTGGCGGACGGCAAAACGGTGCTGGTGCCCTGGTGCAACGACGAGGGCCGGCTGGAGCTGTTCCGGCTCACGGACATGAGCGAGTTGGAACTCGGCATGTACGACATCCTCGAGCCCGCCCCGCGGCTGCGGCGGCGGCCGGATCGCGTGGCGCTGGCGAAGGACCTGGACTTCGCCCTGATCCCCGGCGTGGCCTTCGACGACCGCGGCGGCCGCGTCGGGCACGGCAAGGGTTACTACGACAAGCTGCTCGAAGGCGTGCGGCCGGACTGCCCGCTGGTCGCCCCGGTGTTCGAATGTCAGTTGTTCGACCGGGTGCCGACCGACGACCACGACGTCTATATGGACTTCGTCGTCACCGAGGAACGCGTGCTGGAAGGCCTCGGCCGCGCGGGCTGAGCGCTCTACTTCGGCCTTCAAAACGCAAGCGTCCCGGACCCTCGGAGGGTCCGGGACGCTTTTACGTTGATCACACGAACCGTCAGGCCTTGGGGCCGTCGGGGATCTGGGCCGGGGCGGCGGGGCCGAACTTGGATTCGGCGTCCGGGGCGTAGGCGAGCATCTGGCCGGTTCGCCAGGATTCGTTCGCCAGGGCGCAGGCCGTGATGCCGTACACGCCCAGTTCGATCGGGCAGTTCAGCTTCACGGACGGGTCCCGCAGGTGGGCGTGCAGGTTGGAGTGGTGCAGGCTGATGTCCTCGGCGCCCTGGGCGACGTATTCCTCCAGCACCTCGCCGTCCTTGTCCTTCGCCACCCAGCCGGCGGGGCCGCCCACGCCGCCCTCGCCGGTGAAGGTGAGGGTGGCCCGGTAGCCGCGGATCTGGTGGGGAATCTCCACTCGGTTGCTCTGCGTGCCGAGGCAGTAGACCGTCATCCCCTCCGGGGCGGAGAGCGCCTCGGGATAGGTGAGGATCATCTCGAAGTTGTCCGGCATGTCGCGGCCGTCGGGCCACTGGAAGATCCCGCCCATCCCGACGACGCGGCTGGGGAACTTCAGGCCGCAGGCGACGAGCAGCCGCGTGAGGCGGTGCACGAACAGGTCCGTCGCCACCCCGCCGGAGTACTGGCTGTGGCAGCGCCACTCGAAGTAATGGTGCGGGTTCCAGGGGATCGCGGGGGCGTCGCCCAGCCAGGCGGTCCAGTCGAGGTCGGCCGGCTTGGGCATCTCGGAGTTCAGGCCCGGCTGGCGCCACGGGCCCTGGTCGCCGTAGCGGCGGACGTAGTTGATTTGCGCCTGCACGACGCGGCCCAGCACGCCGCGCTCGATTGCCTCCGCGGCCGCGGCGTAGGAGTCCCGCGAGGTCCCCTGCACGCCGACCTGCACCGGCAGGCCGGTTTCCTGCTGAACCTTGTACACCGCGGCGGCCTCGGCGGCGGTGTGGGTCAGCGGCTTCTCGCAGTACGCCGGCTTGCCGGCCCGCAGGGCGGCGGTGAGCATCAAAGCGTGCTGGTGCTCCGGCGAGGCGATGGTGACGTAGTCCACGTCGGGGTCGTCCAGAATCGCCCGGTAATCGACCTCCGCCCGCACCGGCAGCTTTTTCTCCCCGCCCAGCGTCGCGGCGCCCTGTTCGGCGCGGGTCTTCCAGCAGTCCGCCACGGCGATCGGCTGGAGGTTGTCCTGCTCAAGGAGCCCGGCGAGGGAGCGAAGGTGTCCGGTTCCCATCCCGCCGGCGCCGATGAGGGCCACGCCCAACCGGTCGTTCGCCCCCTGAATGCGGGCGTAGCTGCGGGCGGGAAAGGCCGTCGCCGCAACCCCCGCGGCGGAGGCCGCCAACCAGGAGCGGCGGGAGAGCGAGCCGGCGGCGGGGGCCGGGCCGGCGGCGTTCGCGGCGGCGGGGGTCGTTACGGGCTTCGTCACGGGGTTCGTCACAGCGGTCGGTCGAAGGGAAAACGGACGCCGAAGCATAATCGGCCGCTCGCCCGATTGTCCCCTGTTCCCGGACCGTCGACCCCGAACCCGACCGGCCCCGGTTACAAACTGCCGCTGCGGAACACCCCGTACACCAGCCACAGCCCCAGCAGGCTGCTCAGCAGGAAGATCGGCACGGCGAACCAGAAGCTCTCCGGCACGCTGCGGATCAGCAGGGCACTGGCGAGGATCAGCGAACTCATCGCCAGACTGATCGCCAGGCGGTTGCCGGCCCGGTCGATCTCCCGCGTGAGGGTGTCCAGCCCGCTCACGTCGAGTTGCACCCGCAGTTCGTCCCGGCTGAGTTTTTCGAGGGTCCGGCCGAGTTGGTGCGGCACCGCGGCGGCGAGGCTGGCCAGTTCGCCCGCCTCCCCGGCGAACCGCTTCGCCAGCCGCTTCGGGTCCAGCCGTTCCTTGAGGAGTTGCCGGGCGAACGGGACGAGGTGGGCGGCGAGGTTGAAGTCCGGGTCCAGCCGCCGCCCGGTGCCCTCCACGCTGACCGCCGCCCGCACCAGCAACATGAGGTCCCCCGGCAGGCGGATGCGGTGCCGGCTGAGCAGCGACAGGAAGTCGCCCAACACCGCCGCGACCCGCAGCCGGGCCAGCGGCACGTTGTAGTGGGTGGCGAGGAACTCCCGCAGGTCGGTGCGGAGGGCGGTTTCGTCGACCTCCATCATCGGCGTGCCCAGCGCCTGCAAATGTCGGCTGACCCCCGGCACGTCCCCCCGGGCGACCGCGGCGAGCAGGTCCACCAGCCGGTCCCGCACTGATTCTTCCAAGACCCCCACCATCCCGAAGTCCAGCAGCCCGATCCGGCCGGCGGGGTGCTGCGGCGTCGGCGGGATCACGCGGACGTTGCCCGGGTGCGGGTCGCCGTGGAACAGGCCGAAGGAGAACACCTGTTTGAGGAACACCCGGGCGCCCTTCGCCGCGATCTCCGCCGGGTCCAGCCCCCGCCGCCGCAACGCCGCCGGGTCGTCCGCCGGCAGCCCGGCGAGCCATTCGGTGGTGAGGACGGCTTCTGTGGTGAGTTCGTCCCGCACCGCGGGGATGCACAGATCGTTGGAGTCCGGCCCGAACAGCCGGGCGATCTCCGCGGCGGAGTTCGCCTCCCGGGTGAAATCGACCTCCCGGCGGATCGTCCGCGACAGGTGCCGCACCAGCCCGGCCGGGTCGAACACCTTCAGTTCCGGCAAGCGGCGCTCGACCAGCACCGCCAGATCGAACATCAGGCTCAGGTCCCGTTCGACCTCCGCCTTCACCCCCGGCCGACGCACCTTCACGGCCAGTTCCGCCCCGTCCCGGCCGACCGCCCGGTGCACCTGCCCCAGCGAACCGGCGGCGACGGGGATCGGATCGAACTCCCGGAACGCCTCGCCGACCGACAGGCCCAACGCCGCCTCCACCGCGGCGACGGACTCCGCCGGGGGAAAGGGGGGCACGGTCTCGCGGAGCTTCGACAGCTCCGCGATCACGCCGGCCGGCAGCACGTCCGGCCGGGTGCTGGCGACCTGCCCAAACTTGATGAAGGTCGGCCCCAGGTCCTCCAGCGCCATGCGGAGCCGTTCCGGCGTGCTGTGTTCCGGCCCGGGGTCCGGGTCCTTCCGCCAGAAGAACGCCCGCCGGCCGAAGTCCAGATACCGCCGTAACCGCAGCCGACGGACCGCGTCGCCGAACCCGTGCCGCACCAGCACCGCGACGATCTCCCGCCCGCGGTTGAGGTTGCGCAGCAGACGGACGGGGCGGGGGGCCATGCGGTGAGTCTACGTCACTCCAGCGGAGTCCACTTCAGTCGAACCGGCGTCGCATTCACCTTCACGCGGAACAGGGCGTAGGGCGTCTCGCGCAGGTCCTCCCCCCCGTGAAACTTCGCTTGCCGGTGCAGTTGATTGGCCGTGACGTACAAAAATTTGTCCGCCCCCAGCGACAGCGTGTCCGGCCAGAGCAGGCGGGGGTCGTGGAGAATCGTCTCCAGCGTGCCGTCCGCCCGGCGGGCGACGATCGCGTTGTCCTCGTAGTTCGTCAGGTAGAGCGTGTCCTCCGTGTCGGATTCGAGGCCGTCGCTGGCGAAGCCGAGGTCGCCGTGGTCGGTCACGGATCTGAGCGTCTCTTCATCCGTGGCGTTGCGGTCGTCGAGGATCCTCGTCGGCAGGCTATAGAGCCGCCGACCGGCGAGCGCGCGGAAATACAGCATGGGCTCCGGCGCCAGCGCGGAGAGCCCGCCCTCCGGGCGGTTGATCGTTAGGGCGATGCCGTCGCTGCCGGTGTCCAGCGGCTGCGGCTGGCCGTCCTCGGGACGTTGGAGCAGGGGACGGCCCTCGACGATCGGCAGGAAGTTCGGTTCCGGCCGCACCGGCTTCGTCTCGTGCAGCCGCCGCCAGCTGTCGCCGCTGGCCAGATCGACGACGATGATCCCGCCGTGGGGGGCGCTGTCGGTGATATACGCCGCCCCGGCCTCGCCGCGGGTCAGGTCGAACCGCATGTCGTTCAGATAGGTCGTCGGCAGGGCGACGTCGGCGGGGAAGACGATCTTTTTCACCGCCTCGCCGCTGTCCGGATCGAAGGCGATCAGCTTCGGCCCGCCCGGCTGAGCCGGTTGAAATTCGACGCGGCCGGTGTCCAGTGCCCAGATGCGACCGGCCGGGCCGACGACGACGCTCTGGACGCTGATGAGCCTGTCCGAGTCGCCCATCCCATCGAACTGCTGCATCGCCGCGGACGGGTACGGGACCGCCGTTCCATCCTTCAATTCCGCCAGCGTCGCCGGCGGATCGTCGCCCCAGCGGGGGAAGTTTACGAAGATGCGACCGGACGGGTGGACGCTGACCCCGGTCGGCATCGGCCCGTCGAAGGTCGCGACGAGCTCGGGCGAGCCGACGGGGCGTTCGGCGGGCAGATCGGCCGGCGAGGCGGTCAGGGCCGCGAGGAGTAGCGGGGCGAGCATCGGGAGGCGTCGTGAAAGAGCGAACGCCCGACGATAGCCGCGACCGGCCGCCCCGCCCCCGGGGCGTCCCCCGAACCCGCCACCGGGACAGACGGGGCTCCCGGCGTTCACATCACGCTCACGCTCACATCACGCTGAAGTAGTTCGCCACGGCGAAATCGAACGACTCCGAGGTCAGCGTCACCGGCCGTTGTTTATAGGCGCAGTAGTTCCGCACCTGCATGAGCAGGTCGCGGGGCTGACAGCAACGGTACGGGCGCTTCGCCTGCACGTAGTGCGTTTCGATCAGATATTCGACCGCCTCGGAATCGAAGTCGATTTTCAAGGCGCCGCACATGATCTTCATCAGCGCCGTGAACTCCTCCCGCGAGGGGTCCGGCACCTCGATCTTATAGGGGATGCGCCTGAGGAAGGCCCCGTCCACCAGGTCGCGGGGCTCCAGGTTCGTGCTGAAGACGATCAATTGATCGAAGGGCACCTGCACCTTTTTGCCGCTGGGCAGGTTCAGGAAGTCGTAGCGCTTTTCCAGGGGAACGATCCAGCGATTCAGCAGCACGTCGACCGGCATCGTCTGCCGGCCGAAGTCGTCGATCACCAGCGTGCCGCAGTTCGATTTCAATTGCAGCGGGGCCTCGCAGATTTTCGTGATCGGATTTTGCACGACCTCCAGTTCCTGCATCGTCAATTCGCCGCCGGCGATCACCGTGGGACGGACGATCTTGACCCACCGGGCGTCCACCCCGGACAGGTCCAGCAGTCCGTCGCCGAGCCCGGCGTTCACCTCCTCGTGCAGGCCGGGGTCGAACAGGCGGAGGACGTCCCCGTCCACGGTGATCGTGCGGGGAATCCAGATGGCGCTGCCGAAGGCCCGGGTGATGCGTTCGGCGATGCTCGTTTTCCCGTTGCCGGGCTCCCCGAATAAAAACATCCCGCGGCCGCTGTTGATCGCCGGGCCGAGGCGCTCGAACATCGCCTCGTTAATGAGCAGGTCGCTGAAGGCGGCCCGCAGCCCCGCCTCGGTGGCCACCTGCCCGGCGATGCTCTGGGCGCTCATCGCCGCGAGATATTGCTCCAGCGGCACCGGGGCGGCGCCGAAGTAGGTGCATTCCCGGGAGAACTTCGCCGCCGCGGCGCGGCCGGCCTCGGTGATCTGATAATGATAGTCGCCCGCCTCCGCCGCCCCGTTGAAGGTGAGGTATTGGGCCTTGCGCAGCTTGCTGACGATCGGATCGACGATCGTGAACGGCAGTTTGATCTGACGGCAGACCGCCCGCCCCGACGCCGACCCGACGTTCAACAAATATTTCAATACGAGGCGTTCGACGTCGTCCTCGGTGAGGCCGGCCTCCTCGAGCGTATTGGGGGAGGGGGGCCGGAACTCGGGGGCGTCCTCGGCGGAGGGCGGCGGGCCGAGCAACGCCTCCACGCGGTCGTACAGCGCCGTGAGCCGTTCGGCGGCGCCGGGGCCGTCGCCGGCGGCGGCCTGGGCGGCGGCGGCCAACGCCGCCGGATCCACCCCGGCGAGCACGTCGCGGGGATCGTCGAAGTCGGTCGCCGGGCGGCGCGGCGCGGCGTTCTGTTCGTCGGCGACGGCGTGCATCAGGGCCGTCGCCGCCGCGGACGCGGACGCGGGGCGCGCCTCGAGGCTTTCGTCCGTCCGCTCCGGCGGCGGATCGCCGCCGCGCAACCGGGCGAGAAACTCTGCGGGGGCGAGGGTCGCGTCGGCGAGCAGAGACATCGGAGACCGGAACCGGGGCAGGGAACCCTCGACCGTAGGTCACGCCGCCCCGTCGCGTGGCGGAAACGCAACCACGTAGCGGACAGTCCCCGCCCCTCCCCCCGCCGGCGGTGCGTCCCTGCCGGTTCTAACGGGCGGATCGGTCCCGGCGCTTCGAAGCCATACCAGCCCGACGCGCACGCGTCGGCGGTGCGTCGTCTCGATTGTCGGTACGGGGCGCATCGCTCCGCGACGGCCGAGGCGTGCGCGTCGGGCTGGAAATGATCGAGCTCAGAACGTGAGGGCCTTGCCCACGCAGCCGCGGTCGGCGCCGCTGACGGTGGCGGCGAACTCCGCCAGGTAGCGGCGGTCGTGCGTGATCGCCCGCGGGGGGAGGGCGGCCCGGCGGCGGGCGGCTTCCTCCTCGCTCACCGCCCAGGTCAGCGTGCCGGCGGTCAGGTCGAAGGCGATCTCGTCGCCGTCCTCCACCAGCCCGATCGGTCCGCCGGCGGCGGCCTCCGGGGCGCAGTGCACGCCGATCGCCCCGTGACTCACGCCGCTGACCCGCGTGTCCGACAGGAACGCGACCTTGCCGTCCAACTCCGGCGTGCTGAGGGCGGCGCTGGCGACCAGCACCTCCGGCATCCCGGCGGCGATCGGGCCCAGCCCTCGCAGCACCACGACCGTCCCCGGCGTGACCCGCCCGGCCGCGGCGGCGTCGGCGACGGCCTTCGCCTCCTCGAACACCAGCGCCCGGCCGCGGAAGCGGGGCTCCTTCAGGCTGCTCACCTTGAACACGACGCCCCCGGGGGCGAGGTTGCCGAAGCAGATTTGCAGGTCGGCGGCGGCGTTCAGCGGGGCCTCCGGCGGGCGGAGGAACTCCTCCGGGCCGACGGGCGGGAGGGCGATTTCCGCGTGGTTCTCCGCCAGCGTGCGGCCGGTCACGGTGACGCACTCGCCGTCCAGCAGACCGCAGTTCAGCATGTGTTTGAGCAGAACCGGCGTCCCGCCGAGCTTGTGCAGGTCCAGCATCGTGCCGGCGCCGCGGGGGGCGAACGCGGCCAGCACCGGCGTCTCCCGGCAGATCCGCTGGATATCGGTGAGGGTGAAGTCCACCCCGGCCTCCGCGGCGAGGGCGAGCAGGTGCAACACCCCGTTCGTGCTGCCCCCGCTGGCGCAGAGGCTCCGCATCCCGTTCTCCAGGGCGGCTTTGGTGAGGATGTCCCGCGGGCGGAGGTCGAGCCGCAGCAGGTTCGCCATCACGGCGCCGACGGCTTTGCACTCCGCCTCCTTCTCCGGCCCGACGGCGGGGTTGGAGGCGGAGTAGGGCACGCTGAGCCCCATCGCCTCGCAGGCGACGGCCCAGGTGTTGAAGCTCGCGTTGATCCCGCACCCGCCGGCGCCGGGGCAGGCGGTGCGAATGACGGCGTCCGCGTCTTCCTGGCTCATCGAGCCCTGCTGGGCCTTCGCCTGACAGTCGTAGACGTCGAGGATCGTGGTGTCCCGGCCGCAGTGGTTGCCGGGCAGGATCGAGCCGCCGGAGACGATCAGCCCGTGATCGTTGAGCCGAGCGAGGGCCATGGCGAAGCCGGGGCCGTTCTTGTCGCAGCAGTGCAGGCCGACGAGGCCGTCGTAACGGTGGGCGCTGCACACCATCTCCGCGGCGTTGGCGATCGCGTTGCGGCTGGGCAGGCTGGCCCGCCCGCCGGCGTGGCCCTGCGTGATGTTGTCCGAGACCGCCGGCGTCCCGAAGGCGAACGCCAGCAGCCCGGCTTCTTCGCAGCCCTCCCGCACCCAGCCGGCGAGCTGATGGGCGTGCAGGTTGCAGAGGTTCCCGTCCAATAGCGGGGTGCCGACGCCGATCTGCGGGCGGTCGAAGTCCGCGTCGCTCATCCCCAATCCGTAGTAGAAGGCGGTCACGCCCTTCTGCCAGCCGCGGGTCAGCTCCCGGCTGTTTCGGTTCAGCGAGGCCGAAGCGGCTTGGGGAGAAGCGGGCGGAGACGAAACGGAGTCAGGCATGGGCGCCGGCGCGGCGGGGCGGACGAAGGCGGGCTAAACTGGCGGCAGTATGCCCGCAGATCCCGCCCCCCGCGCTTCCTCCCTGAACGACTCGCCCCCCGACGGCCCGGTTCCGCACAGAACGGGCGCCGTGCTGCTGATCGGGATGCCCGGCTGCGGCAAGAGCACCGTCGGCCGCCCGCTGGCGGAGCGATTGGGCGTGCCGTTCGTCGATCCCGACCTGCTGATCATCGCCGGCGAGGGGGCGACGGTGTTGGGCGACGTCTCCGAGAACCTGGACCGGGCCGGGTTCCTCGAACTGGAAACCCGCTACAACCTCGACGTGCCGGCCGAGCCGTCGGTGATCGCCCCCGGGGGGAGCGTGATCTACTGCGATCCGGCGATGGAGCGGTTCCGCACGTTCGCCACGATCGTCTGGCTGGACGTGCCGGTGCCGGCGCTGGAGGCCCGGCTGGGCTGCCTGAAGGAGCGGGCGGTGGTGATGGCGCCCGGGGCCACGCTGCACGACGTCGCCGCGGAGCGCCGGCCGTTTCTGGAGAAGTGGGCCGACCTACGCATCGACGCCGACGACCGCAGCCCGGAGTCCCTCGCCGCGGAGATTCAGGAGCGGGTTGCGGGGTGACTCCCTGGTTCGCCGTCACCGCGAGGCGGCGCGCGTCGGTGAGCAGGCGCGCCGCCTGACGGCGACGGCGAACCCGGCGGGAGCGAACCGGGGGGAGCGTGCTGATGAAGAGGGCTCGCCTGCCGGCCGCGGTTCCCTGCGGGGCGGTTGGCCGCGTACAGTCCACGGCTCTCCCCGCCCGCCTCTTTCGCCGCGTCGTCGCTCGTGTCCGTCTCCGCCTCGCCCTCCGCCATGCTCGACGCCCCGGCGCCCGCCCGCTCCGCCGGCCGCCGGTCTACCGACAACGTCAACGTGCGGGAGTTCACCCCCCTGATCAACCCGAGGCAACTGGCGGAGGAGTACCCCGCCTCGGACGCGGCGCAGGCCACGGTGGAGAACGGCCGGGAGCAGATCAAAGCCGCCCTCGCCGGCGAGGACGACCGGCTGCTGTGCGTCGTCGGCCCGTGCAGCATTCACGACGAACAGGCCGCGCTGGAATACGCCGGCAAGCTGCGGGCCGTCGCCGACGCCACCGAAGACCGCCTCCTCATCGTGATGCGGGTCTACTTCGAGAAGCCCCGCACGACGGTGGGCTGGAAGGGGCTGATCAGCGACCCCGGCCTGAACGAGCAGTTCGACATGGCCGAGGGTCTGCGGAAGGCCCGGCGGATTCTGCTGGAGATCGCCGAACTGGGCCTGCCCACGGCCACCGAGATGCTGGAGCCGATCACCCCGCAGTACATCGCGGACCTGATCGCCCTGGCCAGCATCGGCGCCCGCACCACCGAAAGCCCCTGCCACCGCCAGATGAGCAGCGGGTTGAGCATGCCGGTCGGCTACAAGAACGGCACCGACGGCTCCCTGCAAACCGCCCTGAACGCGATGACCGCCGCCCGGGCCGGGCACAGTTTTCTCGGCATCGACCCGCACGGGCAGACCTGCGTCGTCCACACCGCCGGTAACCCCTGGGGCCACCTGATCCTCCGCGGCGGCAATAACGGCCCGAACTACGACGCCGAGAGCATCAAGCAGGCGATCGCCGGCCTGGAGAACGGCGGTCTCCCCCCGCGGTTCCTGGTGGACTGCTCGCACGCCAACAGCGGCAAGGATCCGCTGCGCCAGCCGGCCGTCTGGAACGACGTGCTCAGCCAGCGGCTGGGCGGGGCCGGCTCCCCGCCGAACCCGTCGATCCTGGGCATGATGCTCGAATCGAACCTGTTCGAGGGCGCCCAGAGCCTCACCCCGGACCCCGCCGACCTGAAGTACGGCGTGAGCGTCACCGACGGCTGCCTCGGCTGGGACGCCACGGAGAAACTGCTCCGCGAAACCCACGCGAAGCTGTCATCCGGGAAAGTGTAGTCGGAGGAAATTTTAGCGCACCGACATGTCCGAAGACTTCAACAGATCGCAGAAGGAAAACGATACAAAAGGGAAGATATACCGATTGCCTTGCGTGAGATGCAGCATTGAGACAAGGCACTTGTGCTTGCAATCTGTCGATGTCAGCTGGGACGAAAGAAGTCTCGGAATGTGGGGCCACGACGCCTACCAGATTGTGCAGTGCCAAGGTTGCGAGTCCGTAACCTTTCGTCATTCGGGCTGGTTTTCAGAAGACAGGGAAGTCGTAACCCGCCTGTACCCGCATCGCAGCGAGGACAACGTTCAGGCGAAAGATTTTTACAACGTTCCGCAGAAGATCCGAGCGGTTTATCAGGAAGCAGTCGACTGCTTCAATCAGCAGATGGTTATACTCTGTGCTGCAGGACTCCGTGCGGTAGTGGACGGCATTTGCGCAGAAAAGGGGATTAAGAAGGGTCCTGTGTTAGTCCAACAGAAGGACGGATCGTTCAGTTCCGCACAGCGGAGTGGCCTCGATGGCAAGATAGGAGGACTTGCAGAGAAGAACTTCATTTCCAGTGCTACGGCAGCCGCACTGCACGAACACCGGTTTTTGGGGAATGACGCCGTCCATAAGCTCGACGCTCCTGGTGTCCACGACTTGAGAATCGCGATCAAGCTCTTAGAGAATGTGATGGAATCGCTCTACGAAATGCCGGACATGGTTGAGCACCTCCGGACGGCAAGAGAAAGAAAGGCTGCAACAGCCAAACGCAATAAGTCCTGAAATGAATTGAGCGGCCTCACCCCCTACGCCGCGCTCGGCCTGCGGCATAACCCGTTTCTGGCCGACCCGGTCCCCGGCGTCGCGGAGCCGTTCTGGATCGTCCGGGACGTGCCGCCCCCGCCGGAGCCGGGGCAGCGGCGAATCTTGCAGTTGTTAGGCGAAAAGGGAGCCGGCAAGACCTCCCTGTCGCTCCATTGGCGCCGCGAACGGCCGGGGCCGTATCGGTACGTCCCGCCGACGTTGCCGTTGCTCGACGGCTGGCGGCGGTTCGCCCCGCTGCCGGTCGCCCCGCTGGTGTATTGGGACGAAGCGGACCGCGTGCCGGCGGCGCTGCTGTGGTGGGGGTTGCGGCGGGCGGCGAAGTCGGGGGCGACGGTCGTCGTCGGCACGCACCGAGACCTCACGCCGGAGGCGACCCGGGCCGGGCTGCCGCTGCGCTCGCACGAGTTCCCCCCGCTCACCCCGGAGGCGCTGCGGGCCTGGTGCGCCCCGCGAATCGCCGCCGCCGCCCTGCCGGGGACGGCGCCGGCGGATCGGCTGACGGTGCCGGCGGAGGTGTTGCGGCAAACGTGCGAGGCGGCGGGGTCGAGTCTGCGGGAGGCGTCCGTCATCCTGCACGTCTGGGCCGCCCGCGCGGCCCGCTCCGCCGCCGCTCTCGCTTCCGATTCCCCGTCGCCGTCATGTCCGACCTCCCCCCCGTCTCCACTCAAAAACAGCTCGCCCTCGTCACCGGCGGGGGCAGCGGCATCGGCGAGGCGATCGCCCACGCCCTCGCTGCCCGCGGTTGCCGGGTCGTCGTCTGCGGCCGCACCGAGAGTAAGCTGAAGCGGGTCGCGGAGACCGCCCCCGAAGGCGCCGCGGAGATCCTCCCCCACGCCTGCGACGTGGCCGACCGGGCCGCCGTCGCGGCGCTGATCGAGCGCTGCGAGAACGAGCTGGGCGGCCTCGGCGTGGTGGTGAACGCCGCCGGCCTGAACGTCGCCGGCCGGCTGCTGAAGGACGCCACCGGCGAGGAGTGGGACAAGGTGATGGCCGCCAACGCGACCGGGGCGTTCAACGTGTTGAAGGCGGCCGTGCCGGCGCTGAAGGAACGCGGCGACGGGCTGTGCGTGAACGTGTCCTCGGTGGCCGGGGTGCGGGCGTTGCTGCTGGGCGGCATCCCCTACGCGGCCAGCAAGTTCGCCATGACGAGCCTCGGCCTGGCCCTCGCCACGGAGTTGAAGGACACCGGCGTGCGGGTCACGAACATCTACCCGGGGGAGGTGGAAACGCCGATCCTCGACCTGCGGCCGGTCAACCCGTCCAAGGAACAGCGGGCGAAAATGCTCCAGCCGGAAGACGTCGCCGCCGCGGTGCTGCTCGCCGCGACGCTCCCCGCGCGGGCGAACGTGCTGGAATTGACGATCAAGCCCACGGTGCAGGAGTTCGTCTGAGGTCTATTAACGCCGAGCCCCGGCCGGGGCTCGGCGTTACGGGGAGAAGGGAGCGGGAAAGGAAATCCCCCCGCGCGCGGAACACGTCTTCCTTGGATCCGTCCGGCGGGCTACACCCCGGCTCAAGGACCCATTCTCCGCCCCGGGTCCGCGTGGATCCCCCCCGGGGCGTCTCACCTCCAGACCCGCACCTGGGAAGGACCCCGCCCATGCGTCCCCCGCTGAAGCTCTCCGCGAAACTGGCCTTCGCGGCCGCCGCCGCCGCCGCCGGGCTCGGTTCGGCCTCCGACATCCTCGCCCAGGGGCGGTACGACCGCATCGCCCGTAAGGACGCGGACGTCACGCCGGCCTCCGTCGACCAGACGCTGAACATCGATCGCAGTTTCGAAAGCAATCGGTACGACTACGGTACGCCGACGACGTCCACGCTGCCCAGCAACCTGGACCCCCGCAAGGTCGCCGACGCGCTGGCCGCCTTCAGCCGGGAGATGAACAGCCTGTACGCCGTGCTGCGGGCCGAGGAGCGGAGCGTCCCCAGCCTGCGGAGTTACCTCGTCGAGGTGCAGGGCTACGCCGTGGACGCCGACCTGCTGGCCCGCGATCTGAAGACCGCCCAGTCCCTCGCCCGCCACGAAGCGGAACTGCGGGAACTGGACAGCGGCTGGAACCGCACCAGCCGTCGGCTGGTCTCCATCCCGGGCCTGTCCCGCACCGCCGCCCAGGCGATCCAGGCGGTGGACGCCGCCACCAAGACGGTCGAGTCCTCGCTCAACATCGGCAGCCCCACGCTGGACCGCAAGGCCCTGGTGGACACCGCCGTGCAGCTGCGGACCGCCGTGCGGTACCTGTCCGACACGATCGAGTTCACCGACGCCATCCCGTCCAGCGCCGAGCGGAACTCCCTTCGCATCAACTGCAACCAGGCCCGTCTGCAGGCCGACCGGATGTTCGGCCTCGTGTTCGACGCCGCCCGCCCGGACCGCGCCTACCTGATCGAGGAGTACCGGAAGTTCACCCAGCTGATGAACCCGGTCATCGGCAAGCTCCGCGGCAACCCGGACCGGGCCCTGGGCCGCGACGTCCGGAACGTGCAGGACTACCAGCGCCAGTTCGCCGACCTGCTGCTGATCGACCGCGGCATCGACGCCGATCAGCTCGGCTACATGGTCTCCGACCTGCAGCAGGACGTGGAGCGGTTCTTCAACAACACGACCCTCGAACTGCTCCGCGACATCCCGCGGAACGAGGAAGCCCTCGCCAGCGGCAACGCCTTCTGGGGCACCTTCGCCAACTTCACCGACACGATGGCGAACTCCAAGGACCCGGCCGACTGGAGCTACGCGTACGGCTTCATCGACGAGCAGTGGCGGGACTTCCGCAGCATCTTCAGCGAGATCAACAGCGAGCAGGCCCGGGCCGACCTCAAAGAGATCGAGGCCGGCATGAACGCCCTGCGGGAGAGCCTGAACCTGACCGGCAGCTTCGACCGCGGCGCCGTCGCGGACCTCGCCGCCCGGATCGAAACCAACGCCGTCTCCATCAAGCGGGACGCGGAAGCCTGGCTTCGCGTGAGCCGGCCCAGCTACACCAACGCCGCCCGGGCGGACATGGTGGACTACGAACTGAAGAGCCGCGCCTTCCACGAAGCCGTCGTCAACGGCCGCCCGCTGAACGAACTGCGGCAGATGGAAACCGACCTGTTCGAGCAGTGGAAGCTGGTCTACGGCCACATCAAGAACTGCGACACCCGCGAGCGGGCCTACCTGGCCAGCAGCGCCCGGGACACCACCCCGGCGTTCCGCGAGGTGCAGGTCGCTTTGGCGAAGTAATCCTCGCCTGAGGCTCCCGTCGATCGTCGCCCAAGCCGGACGCCTGCGTCCGGCTTGGTTGCGTTATACCGGCATGATGAACTTCGATCCCGCCGCCTGCCGGGCCGCCGCGGACGTGCCCGCCGCGGTCGCCGCCCTGCTGGCCGACGCCGCCGCCGGCCGGGCCAGCGACGTCCACCTGCTGCCGACCCCGGAGGGCCTGGCGGTGCGCTACCGCGTCGACGGCCGCCTGACCGAGCGCGGCCGCTTTCCCGCCGCGGTCGCCGCCAACGTGGTGGGCCGGTTGAAGGTGCTGGCCGGGCTGCTGACCTACGACAACGAACGCCCGCAGGAAGGCCGCCTCCAACCGCCGGAGGGAACCGGGCCCGGCGCCGCCCCGCAGATGCGGCTCAGCACGTTCCCCACGATTCACGGGGAGAAGGCCGTGGTCCGCCTGTTCGCCCCGGCCGGCGCCCTCGCCCGGTTGGACGCGCTGGGGCTGACGGCCGAGATCGTCGCCGGCCTCCGCACCGCCGCCGCGGCCCGCGGGGGGCTCGTGCTGATCGCCGGCCCCGCCGGCAGCGGCAAGACAACGACTGCTTACGCCCTGCTGCGGGAGTCTGCGGAAGACAATGGGGAGTTGCGCAGCCTCGTGACGCTCGAAGACCCGGTCGAATCGGCGATTCCGGGAGTCAGCCAGAGTCAAACCCGTCCCGCCGCCGGGTTCGACTTCCCGACCGGACTCCGCAGTCTGCTGCGGCAGGACCCGGAGGTGCTGTTCGTCGGCGAGGTGCGGGACGCGGAGACCGCCCGCATCGCGCTGGGGGCGGCGCTGACGGGGCACCTCGTCTTCACCACCTTCCACGCCGGCACCAACCGCGGCGCCGCGGTCCGGCTGCGGGAGACCGGGGCGGAGGCCTACCAGATTCGACACGGGCTGCGGGCGACGCTCTCCCAGCGTTTGCTCCGCCGATTGTGCGGGTGCGCCGAACCGACGAGTGCCCCCGACGCCCGGCTCGGCCTGCCGTTGCCGGAGGAGGTCGCGGTGAAGGTCGCCCGCGGCTGCGAGGAGTGCGGGGGGACGGGGTACCGCGGGCGCTTCCCGGTCGCCGCGTTCGACGCCGCCGACGGGCGGGAGGGGTTCGATCCGGACGCCGCGGACGACGGCTCCCGCCTGTTCGACGCCGCCCTCGCCGCCCTCGCCCGTGGCGAGACCGACCCCGTGGAGGTGCGACGGGTCTTCGGCTTCGGCACGTTCCGGTAGGCCCGCCGGCCCAAACCTCCCCTCTCCCCCTTTTGGGGGAGAGGGGTCGGGGTGAGGGGGCTGTGACTGACGAACGGTTTTCACCGTCCGCCGACTCTTCCCAAGGCGGCTCACCGCGGAGGGCGGGGGCGGGTGAACCGTGCGTCACCCTCACCCCCGGCCCCTCTCCCTGAGGGAGAGGGGGGCAGAGGCCGGCGGCTCGAGCATTTTGTCGGGGCTGAACCGGGGCAGGTCGCGGAGAGTTGGGGGAACCGGCACACTCGCCGCGTCCCGCCCCCGCTGAGCGCTCCCCGCTCGCCGCGACGTTTCACAGGTCCCGTGCCCGCACTCGTGCCCGCCGCCGATTCCCCTGAAACCCTGCCGCCGCGGCGGTTGGCGGAGCTGATCGCGTTGGGCGACGAGGCCGCCGCCTTCGCCGCGGCCGGGCTGCCGCTGGAGATCGGGCTGGGGGCCGGCACTCCCGGCGGGCTGAGCGACCGCGTCGCCGCCCGGTTGCGGGGGGGGATGGGCCTGACGGAGGCCTACGCCGCCGAACGCGGCCCCCTGCCGGTCGCCCTGCGGGCCGTGTTGGAAAGCGGCCTGCGTTCCGGCCGCCCCGGCGAGGCGCTGGCCCGGGTGGCGGAGCGTTCCCGTTTCGCCGCGGACCTGCGGGCGGAACTGACGGCGGCGCTGGTCGGCCCACTGGCGGTGATCGGCGTCGCCGCGGCGCTGGCCGCCTGGATCCTGCCGACGGTCGCCGGCCCGCTGGCGGACATGCTGCGGCAGGCCGGGGCGGAGGTTTCGGCCCCGGTGAGGTGGTTCGAGCGGCTGGAGCCGGCGGATGCGCTCTGGCTCTTGTTCGTGCCGCCCGCGGTCGTCGGAGGGTTCGCCTTGCTGGCCCTGTGGACCGGCGGGCGGGCGCTCCGTTGGGTTCCGGGCGTGCGGGGGGTGCGAACCGAACTGCGGTGGGCCGGGTTCGCCCATCTGCTCGCCCTGCTGACGGGCGCCGGCACGCCGCTGGGCGAGGCGCTCAGGCTGGCCGCCGGAACCGCGGGGGAAGTCGGCGCCGCGGGCCTCGGCCGGGCCGCGGACCGGTTGGACGCCGGCGAGAGCCGGGCCGCGGTGTTCGCCTCCGCCGGCTCCTCGACGGGTTCCGCGACGGGCTCCCGGGCGGCCCCCCCGGCGCCGCCGCTGATCGCCTGGACGCTGGCGAACGTGCCGGCGGCGGACCTGCCGGCGGCGCTCGCCGCGGCGTCGCGGCTGCACGCCCGCCGGGCCCGCTCGGCGGCGGCCCGCTGCGCCGCGGCGTGGCCGCTGGCGGCGACGGCGCTGGTCGGCGGGGGCGTCGCGGCCCTCTACATCTTCGGCGTGGCCGTTCCCGCGTTGGATCTGCTGGACGCCCTCACCCGGCCGCTCGGACCGGGGACGCCCCGATGAACGAAGCGTTCCCCACCGGCGTCGGCCTGCATTCCGCCCCGCATGCCACCGCCGTCTCGCCGGAGGAGCGGTCGCTGCCGCCCGCCGCGGCGCTGCGGATCGCGGGCGAGGACCTGCCGCCCGGCCGCGCCCGGGCCGCGGTGTGCGCGGCGGCCGATCGCGTCGCGGCGGGGGCCGACCCGGCGACGGCGCTGCGGGAGGTGAAGGACGCGCTGCCGCCCTCGCTGAGCGGATTGCTGGAGCTGTCGGTCGGGGCCAGCCTGCCGGTTGTGCTGCACGCCGCCGCCGTCGCGACCGCCGAGCGGGCCGAGGACCGTCGCCGACTGACGGCCGCCGTCGGCTGGCCGCTGGCGCTCAGCGGGACGACGCTGCTGGTCGCCGCGGCGGCGCTCGCCCTGCTGGCGCCGGGGTTCGAATCGACGTTCGGCGACTTCGGCACGCCCCTGCCGTGGCTGACGAAAACCGCCCTCGCGGCGGGCCTGTGGCTGCGGGCCGGGTGGTTCGTGGCGCTGCCGCTGGCCGTGGTCGCGTTGGCGGCGGGGCGGTGGGCGCTGCCCCGGTTCCTCCCGAACCTGTGGCCGTTCTCCACGTTCCTGCGGCCGGGGGAGCAGGCCCGGGCGTGCGCGTTGCTGGCCACGCTGGTCGACGTCCGCACGCCCCTGCCGGAGGCCCTGCGCACCGTCGGTTGGACGATCCCGGACCCCCGGCTGGGGCACGACGTCTCGCTGACGGCGGACGCCGTCGCGGAGGGCGCCGCGGCGTCGGCGGCGGCGTTCCGGCGTCGCTATCTGCCCGTGGAGTTCCGCACGGCGCTGCGGCGGGCGGACGACCCGCAAGCCCTCGCCGAGGCCCTGCGCTCCGCCGCCGCGACGCTGCGGGCGCGGCTCGACGGGCGGCTCGGGTCGGCCGGGTTGATCGCCGCGGCGCTGCAATCGGTCCTGCTGGTGGGCGTCGGGGCGATCGTCCTGCTGCTGGCCGGGGCGATGATCCTGCCGCTGCTCAACTTGTTGAACGACCTGTCATGACCGCCCCCCGAACCGCCGCCGTGCGCTTCGTTCCCCGCTCCTGCGGAGGGGGGTGACCGATGCTGTTCGGACTGTTCGCCCCGGGGATGTTCTTCGCCCTGATGCTCGTCTCCCTGGCGGCGGCGTGGGCGCTGGCGCGCCGCACCCGGCGGCTGCGGGCCGCGGCGCTGATGGGCGAACTGGCCGTGGCCGCCAAGCGGGAACTGCCGATGGCGGAGGAGTTCGAGGGACTGGGCGAGACCCTGCTGCGGGGCGACCGGGAGCGGGTCCGCCGGGCGGCGGCGGCGCTGGACGGCGGCGCCGACCTGCGGACGGCGTTGCGGGCCGGGACGCTGATCCCCGCCGCCAGCGAACCGGCGCTCGCCGCCGGCGAGGCGAGCGGCACGCTGCCCAAAGCCCTCGCCGACGAGGCCGCCCGCCTCGCCCGGCAGGCCGGCGGCTCCGCGGGGGCGTTCTGGAACGTCGGCTTCTACCTGCTCGCCACGCTGTTCGCCGTGCAGGCGGTGCTGGGGTTCCTGATGTATTACATCGTGCCCAAGTTCAAAAAAATCTTTGAGGACTTCGGGCTCCCCATCGACGGCTTTCCGGGCTATCGCGGGGGGGGTTGGCTGGCTGTGCCGTGGTCCGGTTCGCTGATCGAATTCAGCGCCGTCGGGGTGACGTACGGGCTGCTGCCGTTGGCGGCGCTCCAACTGGCGGCGTTCGCCCTGCCGCTGGTTCTCGTGGTGAGACAGAAGGGCCTGCGGTTGCCGGGGGGGCGGTTGTCGCGGCGGTGGTTCGGCTCCCAGGGGGCGCATGCCTCCCGCGTGACGCGGGCGCTGGCGAACGCGGCGGAGGTCGGCCGGCCGTTCCCGCCGGTGTTGACGGCGTACGCCGCCGCCGCGAACAGTCGGGGGCCGGCCCTCGCCAAGCTGGCCCGGCGGGTGGAGGGCGGGGCGGACGTCTGGCCGGCGCTGCGGGACGCCCGGCTGCTGACCGCCGGGGAGGCCCGCCTCGCCGCGACCGGCACAGCCGCGGGCAACCTGCCGACCGTGCTGCGGTTGATCGCCGATCGCCGCGACGCCGTCGAGGAACGCCGCCGCGGCCGCTGGCTGGCGCTGCTCCAACCGGCCGCCGTCCTGCTGATCGGGGCGCTGGTTTGCTGGGTCGCCCTGGCCTTCTTCACCCCGCTGATTCGCCTCCTGTACGACCTCGGATAGCCGCCGTGTCCCCTCGTCCCCCTTCCGCCGCGCCTCCCCCGGCCGCGCCTCCCCGGCGCCGGCCGCGGCGGGGCTCGTCGGTGATGGAACTGGTCGTGGCGGTGGCGGTCCTGCTCACCGTGACGACGATGCTGTTGCCGACGGCCCGGCGGGTGGACGTGGTGCGGACGGAGGCGGACCGCCGCCGCCGAGCGGTCGCGGAGCTGTCGAACCTGCTGACGGACCTCTCCCGGCGACCGCTCGAGGAGTTGATGACGAACGCGGACGGCGGTCCGCTGCCGCCGGACCTCGCGGCGCTGCGGGAACCGTTCGCCGCGTCGCTGCCGGGGGCGACGGTGAGCGTCGTCGCCGTGCCCCTCGACGCCGCCAACGGCGGCCCGGAGGGCCTGGAAGCCGTGCGGCTGGACGGGGCCCTCGCCTGGACGACCGCCGCCGGCGCCGCCGCCCGGCCGGTGCGGCTGAGCGCCTGGGCGTTCGAGGCCGAACCGACCGACGCCCCACCGACCGACGCCGCCGACGGGGAGACGAACGAATGACGCCTGTTTCCTCCCCTCGCCCGTCCCCCTGCAGGCTCCGCCGCCGGGCCGGGTACACGCTGATCGAGCTGTTGGTGGTGATCACCGGGACGACGGCGCTGATCTCGCTGGGGGCGACGACGATCGTCACGGTGCGGCGGGTGACGGTCACCGCCCAGACCGCCGCGGAATCGGGGGCGGCGCTGTCCCGGCTGCACCGCACGCTGCGGGAGGACGCCGCCGACGCCCGCTCCGCGACCGCCGACGACGCCGGCCTGACCTTCACAGCCGACGACGGGGCCGCGATCCGCTACGAGGCGGACGGCCCCGCCGTCCGCCGCACCGTGACCGGCCCGCGGACCGGGCGGGATCGGTTCCCCGTCGGCGGGGCCGGGTTCGAATGGTCCGCGGAGAACCGGCCGGGGGGCGTGCGGGTCGCCGTCGGCTACGACGCCGCAGGCGGGGCCGATGAACGGGCGGACGGAGCCGCGGTGGAACTCGCCGCCTGGCTGCCCACCGGCCCTGACTCGATGGGCGCCGACACGACGGGGGAGGGCACGGAATGACGGGTTCGCAGTTCCCTGCCGGCCGTACGCATCCGGCAGGAAGACCGCGCCGGGGGGTCTCGCTGATGGTGGCGATCGTGCTGCTGGCGATCGCGACCGGGTTGCTGCTGGCGGCGGCGAAAACGGCGGCGGTGTCTCGGCGTGCGCTGGAACCGAACGAAGCGGCCGTGCAGGCGGCCCTGCTGGTCGACGCCGGCGCCCGCCTCGCCGCCCTACAGGCCGACCGCGACGCCAAGGCCACCGAGCCCTGGTCGCCGACCCTGCCGGACGGAACCGCCGCCGTGACCTTTGCCCCCGCGGCGCCTGACGGCGACGCCCCGACCGTGGAGGCCCGGATCGAGCGGCACGGCGTCGCCGCCCGGGCGCGGCGGGTGGTGCGCGTCGGCGACGCCCCTCGGTCCCCCGCGACGAACCCCATCCCGTTGCTCGCCCCGAAACCCGCTCCCCGGTCCAACGATGCCTTCTAATACGCTGTTTCAGAGCCGGACGAGCCATACCAGCCCGACGCGTAAGCGTCGGCCGTCGGCTCAGCGGCCGGGGTCGACCCGCGTTCCTGCGAGGGATCACGCACGGCCGACGCTTGCGCGTCGGGCTGGTATAAAGACCGTTCGGTCGGGGTTTACGCTCATCGAATTGCTAGTGGTCATCGCGATTATCGCGATTTTAATTTCGCTGCTCCTGCCGGCGGTTCAGCAAAGCCGGGAGACGGCACGGCGGGCGGCCTGTGCCAACAATCTCATGCAGTTGGCGCTGGCCCTGCAGAACTACGAGGTCTCCGCGGGGCATTTCCCGCCGGGGACGATCGCGGCGGAGGGGCCGATCCGCACGCTGCCCACGGTGGAGGATTACCGGGCGCTGGAGCCCATGCCCTACCACATGAATTGGCTCACCCAGATCCTGCCGCAGTTGGACGAACGCCCGCTGTACGCCCACCTGGACTTCGGCCGCAGCGTCTACGCCGAGGCGAACGACGACGCCCGCCAGGCCCGGCCGGCGGGAATCGCCTGCCCGTCGTCGCCCAGCCGTTGGGCGGGCAGCGATTACGCGGGGTGCATCGGCGGGGAGGACGAACCGATCGACGTCGACAACGGCGGGGTCCTGTTCCTGAACAGCGCGATCACGTACTCGGAGATCACCGACGGCGCCCACCATACGCTGCTGATCGGTGAGGGCGAGGGAGCCGCAGCGGGGTTGGGGACGCTGAGTTGGGCGAGCGGCACGGCGGCCACGCTGGCCCAAGCCGGCGTCGCGCCGAACTCGAACCCCGAATGGATCGACGAAGTCGCCACGGTGAACGCCGACGAGAACGCCGTGGATGCGGAAGCCGCCGCGGAGGCCACGGCGTTGGAGGTCCGCGGGTTCTCCTCCTCCCACATCGGCGGCGTGCAGGCGGCGCTGTGCGACGGGGCGGTGCGGTTCTTCGCCGAAACGATCGACGCCCAAACCTGGAGCCGCCTGGGCGACCGCGACGACGGCGAACTGCTGCCGCCGGGGTACTGAAAAGCTTGCAGGTTGAAGGGGGCGAAGGTTGCAGGGGGCGCAGCGAACGGCCCGGGCGTTGGGGAACGCCCGGGCCGTCGACCTTTAACCTGGAACTTTCAACCTGACCCCCCCAACCGATCTCGGGATTAGCCGAGCAGCGACAGGGCCCGCTGCGGGCTCTGGTTGGCGATGGAGAGGACCGAGGTGGCGGCCTGGCCGAGGATCTGAGCCTTCTGCAGGTTGGCCGATTCGACGGCGAAGTCGGTATCCATGATCTGGCTGCGGGCCTCGGAGATGTTCTCCAGGGCGACGCCCAACGTGTTGATGTTGGTGTCGATCACGTTCTTCTGAACAGCGCCGATCCGACCGCGGAGGCTGGAGACCTCGTTGATGGCCCCGTCGAGGATATTGACGAGGTCGGCGCCGCTGGCGTTGCCGCTGGCGACGTCGGACAGGCTCTTCCCGCCGCCGCTGGTCAGTTCGAACAGCTTGCCGGCGGTGCCGCCCAGGCGGGCGGTGTTGACGGCGTCGATGCCGATGCCGACCTGACCGGAGATGGTCACGTCCTGGCCGATCTGGAACACGGCGCCGCCGCCGGTCACGTCGATCGCGACGCTCTCGTCCTTGGAGTTGCTGGCGGAGTCGAAGGTGACCGAGGCGGTCAGATTCGCGGTGTTGATCGACGCGGTCAGGCCGCGGCCGACGGCCTTCTGGCCGTTGATGGAGGCGACGATGTCCTCGCCGCTGTCCCGCCGCAGCTCCGTGGAGAAGTCGCCGATGCCGGTCGTCCCGAAGGTGCCGTTCAGCACGTTGACGGAGACGAACTCGTCGGAGCCGTAGGCTTCGCTTTCCAGCACCAGCGAGGTGCCGTTCGTCGTGTCCAGCTCGGAGGCGCTCAGCCCGTTGGCGAGGAGGTCCTTGTCGCCGTCGATCTCAATGTTGAGGGCTTCGGCGATGCTGGTGCCGTCGGAGAGGGTCAGGCCGCTGGAGTCCAGCAGGTCCTTGATGTCCTCCAGCGTGCTGGTGACGACGTCGTTGGCGTCGGTGGCGAGCTGGATCGTGATGTCGTCGCCGCTGACGGAGATCCCCAGCGCCTGGCTGGTGCCGGTGGCGGTGAACGCGAGGGAGACGCCGCCCCGGTTGTTCGGGCCGCGGACGTCGTCGATCCGGAGGGCACCCTTATCGAGATCGGTCTCGGCCAGGGCGGTGCCCAGGGTGGCGCCGACGGCGTCGGCGGCGGCGGCGACGTCGAACAGGGTGTCGCCGTCGCTGTTGGTCAGACCGTCGAAGGCGGTGACGATGGCGTCGATGTCCGAGGTGATGGCGCCGGAGCCGTAGCCCAGCGTCATCTTGGCGGTGAAGGTGCCGTCCTCGTTGTCGATCAGCTCGATGGACTCCGTGGTATCCGCGGAGGGGGCCACGATCTCGATCGACAGGCCGCCGCCGTCGACCAGCTTGCGGCCGGCTTCGGTCAGCGCGAACTCGACGTCCTGGCTATTGACGGCGATGACCTGGTTGCCGGACGCGACCGTGCCGTCCAGGACGCGGGCGGACACGCCGGTGGCGTCGGTGAGGGCGTTGACGGCGGTGGTGACGTCCTCCATGGAGGCGCTGTCGCCCAACTGCACCACCTCGGTGCCGTTGCGGCCGCCGATCTCCAGCGTGGCGGCGGAGGTGAAGTCCCCGCCGGAGTACACCAGCGACGCCTGCTCGGCGGCGCTGTCGATGGTCGCGTCGAGGTCGAGCTTGGAGGCGCTGCCCAGCAACGCCTGGTTGATGGAGTAGCTGCTGAGCTTCGCGTTGTCGGCGGAGCTGATGGTGGTCGTGAAGGCCTTCGACCCGTCCAGCAGTTTGTCGCCGGCGAAGCTCGTGTTGGACGAGATCCGGTTGATCGCCGTGAGGGCGTTGTCGATCTGCAGCTGGTTGGCGTCGCGCTCTTCCTGGGAGAGGGCGCCGTCGTTCAGGCCTTCCTGAACCAGGCCGCGGACCTGGTTGAGCAGGCCGCCGATCTCGCCCAGCGCGCCGTCGGCGGTGGTGAGAACGTTGTTGGCCCGGTTGGAGTTCGAGATCGACTTCTCGATCGTCGAAATCTGCGACCCCAGCGTCTCGCCGGCGATCAGGCCGGAAGGATCGTCCTTGCCGTTGTTGATTTTGACGCCGGTCGACAACCGCGTCATCGCGGACGCCAGCATTTTGTCGCTCTTCGCCATCGAGCGTTGGCCGCGCAGCGAAGCGACGTTGGTATTGATACGGGTCATGGGTCCCGGGTTCCTTCAACGAGTTTGGGAGGGGAGCCGCCGGGGAGCGGCATCGGCGGTCGCTCCCCGGGGGGAGACGACACGGCCGACGGTGAGGGGGAACGCCCCGGCGGAGCGGGGACCCGCGACGCGCGGCGTCGTGCCGGCTTACGGGTGGGGCGAGGTCATCCTGACGGGCCCGGACAAACCATCGGTCCGGATCAGCGACCGCCTCGGATGCAACGGCGGAAATCCCTCGCGAACCGACGTGATCGCGTATTTGGCGCCGGCCGTGCGGGTCCTGCGGGCACGTTGCGGACCCGCTTCGGGGTCCCCCCGGCCTCGGCGGGCTCCTCGGGGGCGTAACGCGGGTCGACGTCGTCGTCGAACCCGGGAGCGACCGCCGCCCTCAATGCCATAAAGCGGCCCGCATCGGCGGACCGCTTCGGCAAATCGGTCAGGCGGCCCGGCGGGCGGGTTCGCCGGCGGCCAGGGCGAGGAACACCTCTTCCCGGTGCACCGTCACGTCCCGCGGGGCGTCGATGCCCAGGCGAACTTTGTCGCCTTTCACTTCCACGATCGTGATCCGGATGTTGTCCCCGATGACGATCGTCTGTTCCTTCTGACGGCTTAAAACCAACATGGCGTCTCCTTACGGTGGGCGGGGCTGTATGAACCTCGCCCGGCTCCTCCGGGCGAGTTGGGCGGTCAGGCGAACCTGTCCGCCGAAATGATTTCGGCAGTTCGGGCAACCTGGGGGGATGCCATGTGCCGGAATATCTTCCCACAACAACCCAACCCGCCGATCCTGCCGAGTCGATCGGCGGCGACGGCTCGGCCGGTCGTGCGGGCGCCGGCGTGCGGGCGCGCCGTCGGGGGGCGGGCCGCCGCGGTTGCGTCCGGGGGGGAGGGCGTTCACGCTGCCTGCGTTCGCCCCGTGTTCTTTGCCGAGTCAGGTCCCCGCCGATGTCCGTCCTCGTGGTGCTGTTGGGGTCCGCGGCGGGCTTGGGGCTGGCGTACGTCGTGCTGGGGCGCTGGCTGAGCCACGTGTTCGGCGTGGACGCCAACGCCGTGGTGCCCAGCATCGCCAAGGAGGACGGGCAGGACTTCGTGCCGACCCGCCGCTGGGTCGTGTTCGCCCACCACTTCACCAGCATCGCCGGCACCGGGCCGATCGTGGGGCCGGCGGTGGCGGTGTTCTGGGGCTGGCTGCCGGCGCTGGTCTGGGTGCTGGTGGGCAGCGTGCTGGTCGGGGCGGTGCACGACTTCGGCAGTCTGGTGGTCAGCTTGAAGAACGGCGGGGCCACGGTGGGCGAGGCGGCCGGTCGGCTGATCTCCCCGCGGGCGCGGTGGCTGTTCCTGTCGGTGCTCTGGCTGGCCCTGACCGTCGTGCTGGGCGTGTTCGGCCTGGTGATCGCCAGCGTGTTCGGTCTGTACCCGGAAAGCGTGCTGCCGGTGTGGGCGGCGATGCCGCTGGCGATCCTGCTGGGACGCTCCCTGAAAAGCGGCGGGAGCCTGACCGTGCCGGTCGTCGGCGGATTGGCGATCCTGCTGGGCTGCGTCTGGCTGGGGGCGACCTATCTCCCGGTGGACCTCGCCGAGATCCTGCCGGCGATGGGGCTGGACTCCTGGAACCCGGTGGTCGTCTGGACCGTGCTGTTGCTGGCGTACTGCTACGCGGCGAGCGTGATGCCGGTGGGTCTGCTGCTCCAACCGCGCGACCTGCTCAACAGCGGCCTGCTGTTCCTGACGATGGCGGCGCTGGTCGTCGGCGCCGGGGTTGCGGGCGTCACGGGCGACGCCAGCCTGGACAGCGCCCCGATGATCGTCACCGCGGAGGCCCGCCCGTTCGACGCCCCCGCAATCCTGCCGTTCCTGTTCGTCACCGTCGCCTGCGGGGCGTGCAGCGGGTTCCACTGCCTCGTGGCGAGCGGGACCAGCAGCAAGCAGGTGAAGAGCGAACTGGACGCCCGCCCGGTCGGCTACGGGGCAATGCTGTGCGAGGCGTTCCTGGCGGTGCTGGTGATCCTGGCCTGCACCGCGGGGCTGGGGATGAACGCGGTCGGGCCGACGGGCGAGGCGTTCGCCTCCGGCCGGGCGGCGTGGGAAGCCACCTACGTGCCCGGCGGGAGCTGGGCGAGCTTCCGGCTGCCCCAGATGATCGGGGCGTTCGTCGCCGGCGGGGCGAACTTTTTACAGGAGATCGGCATCCCGGCCTGGTTCGGGGTGGGCCTGATCGCCACCACCGTCGCCGGCTTCGCGGCCACCACGCTGGACAGCGCCACCCGCTTGCAGCGCTACGTCGTGCAGGAACTGGCCGGCGGACTGGCGGAGAAGGCCCCGATCTTCAGCGTCTTCACCGGCCGTCACCCGGCGACGCTGATCGCGGTGCTGGCCGGCGGGGCCATCGCCCTGATCCGGGCGCCGGGTCTGGGCTACGGCACCGGCGGCCTGATCCTGTGGCCGCTGTTCGGGGCGACGAACCAACTGCTGGCCGGGCTGGCGTTCCTGGTGATCGCCTTCTACCTGCACCGTCGCCGCAAGCCGGTGCTGTGGCTCGTGCCCGCGGCGCTGCTGATGGTCGCGGTGCCGGCCTGGGCGATGGCGGTGCAGGTCTTCGCCCCGGAGACCGGCTGGATCGCTCAGGAAAACTGGCTGCTGACCGCGATGGGCGTGGCCGTGTTGCTGCTGGAAGGCTGGGTGCTGATCGAAGCCGTGCGGATGTGGCCGCGCGTCCCCCGGGCCGAAGTGGCCCCCAGCGCCACCGCCGCCTGAGGCATCCCGCCTGAGCGCCCCCAATTCGCCGTCGCCGTTAGGCGGCGCGTGTTTCTGAGCTCTCGCGCCGCCTGGCGGCGACGGCGAAGCAGGGCGAGCCAAGAAACAGGGCGCGCGAAGGATCGTTCGGAAGGATTTTGCACCCGGTTGCAAAAATTCCTTCAAGTCCCTCTTGGGGCTTCGGCTGCGAAGCACTACACCCCCGCCCGCACGGCGACGTCACTCTCCAACACGGTTCGACGCGGCTCGTCACCCCCGACCCGCCCGCCCGAATCGGTCGTCGCCCGCTTTCCCTCGGCACAACCCATTTCCGTTTCTCACCGGACTTCGTCGGTTCCCCCCCGGGGCCGGTGGCGGCCGGACCACGCAAGGACTGCTCCCATGGCCCGGTTCACGACTCTGGCTCGTTCCCTGAAGCGCGTCGCCCCGGCCCTGGCCGGCGCCGGCGTTCTCGCCCTGTCCACCGGGTGCTGCTGCGGCGCCGGCGGCGGGTACGGCAGCTACTACGGCGCCCCGGGCGGCGGCTGCGAGAGCGGCCAGTGCAGCCCCGGCTACGGCTCCGGCTACGGCGCCCCGATCTACCCGCAGGGCGCGATGGCCGCCCCGATGGGCCCCACCGCCTCCGCCCCGGTCTACTACCAGACCGCCGCCGCCCCGCAGGCCTACTACGTCGCCCCGACGCAGACCGCCGCCGCCCCCGTCAACTGCGTGCCGACCTACTGAGTCGGCCCCGGCCGGGGGACCGCCCCGCCTCGCCGTCGCCGAGATCGCACCCCGATCCGGCGATTGGATCGCCCCTCGGCGGTCCTGCCGCCCCTCGGCGGTCCCGCCGCCTGTCGGCGACGGCGAAGCGGGCGTAGGATGCGAACCCGTTTTCGCACCTCGATCTCCTGCCTGATGTCCGCGACGACCGCACCTGACACTGTTTCGGTCTCGTCCGCCGCGGACGCCCTGAAGATCGTGCCGCACCCGCATCCTGCGTTGCGGCGCAAAGCGCAACCCGTCACCGAGATCAACGCCGCCCTGCGGCGCCACGTTTCGGAGATGTTCGAGCTGATGTACGCCCACGAGGGCATCGGTCTGGCGGCCACCCAGGTGGCCCGGCCGTGGCGGCTGTTCGTCGCCAACCCGACCGGCGACGCGGAGGAAAAGGACCAGGAACAGGTCTTCATCAACCCCGAGATCGTCCGCCGCACCGGCAGCGAGACGGCCGAGGAAGGCTGCCTGAGCCTGCCCCAACTTTTCGGCGACGTCCGTCGCGCCCAGCGGATCGTCGTGGAGGCGTTCGACCTGAACGGCAAATTGTTCGCCATGGATCTGGAGGACCTGCCCGCCCGGGTGGTCCTGCACGAGTTCGACCATTTGGACGGGGTGATGTTCCCCGACCGCATGACCCCCGCCGAAAAAGCCAAGGCCGCCCCCAAACTGGCGGACTTCGAGCACGCCTGGACCAAGGCCCAGAAAAACGGCGAGATCCCGTCGAACCGGGCTCTGCTCAAAGAGTTCGAGGCGTTCAAGCTGTAAACGGTCGCGCGTGAGCCCGGAGCGCAAGCTCCGGCCGTCGGCCCTGCCGACGCGGGCCCTCCGAAACGACTCCGCACTTCCGGAGCTTGCGCTCCGGGCTCACCCTGTCGACCCCATGCGCGTTCTTTTTCTCGGCACCGGCGCCTTCGGCGAGCCCGCGTTGCGGGCGATCGCCAAGTCGCGGCACAAGCTCGTCGGCCTCGTCACTCAGCCGGACCGCGGGGGGACGGGGAAGCACACCTCCGTCCCGCCGATGAAGGCCGCCGCGGAGAAGTTCAACCTGCCGGTCTTTCAGCCGCCGCGGGTCAACGTCGCCGACAGCCTCGAGCGCCTGCGGGAGTTCAAGGCGGATGCGTACGTCGTCGCCGCCTACGGGCAGATCCTCAGCGAAAAGCTGCTGGCGATCCCGCCGAAGGGGGCGTTCAACCTGCACGCCTCGCTGCTGCCGAAGTTCCGCGGCGCCGCCCCGATCCACGCCGCAATCCGGGGGGGAGAAGAGGAGACAGGCGTCACGATTTTCCAGATCGTCCGCGAACTGGACGCCGGCCCCGTGTTGGGGGCGGAGGCCACGGCGATCGGCCGGTTCGAAACCGCCGGGGAGCTGCACGACCGCCTCGCCCGCCTCGCGGCGCCGCTCACGCTGGAAGTGCTGGACGCCCTGGAGAGGGGCACCGCGGTGCCGGTGCGACAGGATCACGACCTCGCCACCTACGCCCCGCAGATGGAGAAGGCGGAGGGGCAGATCGACTGGACCCGCTCCGCCGGCGCCGTCAGCCGGCACGTCCGCGGGATGAGCCCCTGGCCGGGGGCGTTCTCGATCTTCGAGCCCGGCGGATTGCAGACGAAGGGCGGCAAACCGGCCCGCTGCGTGTTCGAATCGGTGGACACCGTGCCCGGCGACGGCAGTCGCCCCGGCGAGGCCTCCGACCGCGGCGGCGATCTGGTGGTAGCCTGCGGCTCCGGCGCCGTGCGGGTGCGTTCCATCAAGCCCGCGGGCAAACGCTCGATGAGCGGCGCCGAGTTCCTCCGCGGCCGCGGCGCCGGGCGGTTCGTCAGTTAGCGGCTCAGCTTGGCCGCCCCGCGCCGCCCCACTACACTGCGCGACCGGCCGCCCTGCGCGCGTTCCAATCCGAACGCGGGGTCTGTCGGTTACGGTTTGCGCCCCCGTCCCCGCTGCGAAACGACCCCGATGGCCTCCGGCTCCCTCGCCACGCCCGAAGCCCGCGCCAACCACGCGCCGCATTCCCGCAACGGTCAAGCCGGAGAGCAAAGCCTGGACGACGCCGAACTGCGGGACTGGTTCGAGTCCCTCGAGGACGTGCTGCACCGGCACGGCTCCACCGAGGCGACGCGGTTGCTCCGCCGTCTGGACGACTACGCCCGGAAGCACGGCGTCGAACTGCCGTTCGACCCGACCACCCCCTACGTCAACACGATCTCCCCGGAGCGCCAGCCGGACTACCCCGGCGACGAGGAGCTCGAACGCACGATCCGTAGCCTGATCCGCTGGAACGCCGCGGCGATGGTCGTGCGGGCCAATAAGGGCGACACCGGCGTCGGCGGGCACATCTCGACCTACGCGTCCTCCTGCACGCTGTACGAAGTCGGCTTCAACCACTTCTTCCACGCACGGACCAAGGATCACCCCGGGGACTTCATCTATTTCCAGGGCCACGCCGCCCCGGGGATGTACTCGCGGGCCTTCCTGGAAGGCCGGTTCGACGAATCGCACCTCGACAACTTCCGTCAGGAACTGCCCCGCGGCACCGGCCTGTCCAGCTATCCGCACCCGTGGCTGATGCCGGACTTCTGGCAGTTCCCCACGGTCTCGATGGGCCTGGGACCGATCACCAGCCTGTATCACGCCCGATTCCTGCGGTACCTGGGGAACCGCGGCCTGCTGCAAAACGATAAATCGACCGTCTGGGCGTTCCTCGGCGACGGGGAAATGGACGAGCCGGAATCCCTCGGCGCCCTCACGCTGCCGGTCCGCGAGGGGCTGGACAACGTCGTCTGGGTCGTGAACTGCAATCTGCAACGCCTCGACGGCCCGGTTCGCGGCAACGGCAAGATCGTGCAGGAACTGGAAGGCATCTTCCGCGGCGCCGGCTGGAACGTCGTGAAGTGCCTGTGGGGCACCGGCTGGGACGAACTGATCGCCAAGGACAAGACCGGCAAGTTGGTGGCCAAGCTGGAGGGCACCGTCGACGGCGAGTTCCAGCGCCTCTCCACGGCTCCCGGCGCCGTGGTCCGCAAGGAGTTCTTCGGCCCCGACCCGGACCTGCAGGCCCTCGTCGCCGATATGAAGGACGAGGAGATCGAACGCCTCCGCCGCGGCGGCCACGATCCGAAGAAGGTCTACGCCGCCTATCAAACCGCCACCGAGCGGAACGGTCGGCCGACCGTCGTGCTGGCTCAGACCATCAAGGGCTACGGCCTGGGCGAGGCCGGCGAGGGCAAGATGGTCGCCCACAACGCCAAGAAGATGACCACGGAGCAGCTCAAGGCGTTCCGCGACCGCTTCCGCGTGCCCGTCAGCGACAAAGAGTGCGAAACGGCCCCGTTCTATAAACCGGACGCCGACTCGCCGGAGATGAAATACCTCACGGAGCACCGGGAGAAGCTCGGCGGCTCCATGCCCCGCCGCCTCGCGGAGCACGAAAAGCTCAACGTCCCCGGCCTGGAGAAGTTCAAGGCCTATTTCGACGGCACCGGCGACAAAACCGTCAGCACGACCTTCGTCCTCGGTCAGTTACTCCAGAGGACGCTGCTGAAGGATAAAGCCCTCGGCGAGCGCATCGTCCCCATTATTCCGGACGAAGCCCGCACCTTCGGGTTCGAGGGGCTGTTCGCGCAGATCGGCATCTACTCCCCCAAGGGTCAGCTGTACGAGCCGGTCGACCGTAAGGTCTCCATGTATTACAAGGAGTCGAAGAACGGCCAGATGCTGGAGGAGGGCATCAACGAAGCCGGCGCCATGAGCAGCTTCGTCGCCGCGGGCACCGCGTACGCCAACGTCGGCGTGCCGATGATCCCGTTCTATGTCTATTACAGCATGTTCGGCTTCCAGCGGGTCGGCGACCTGATCTGGCTGGCCGGCGACAGCCGCGCCAAAGGCTTCCTGTGCGGCGGGACCAGCGGACGGACCAGCCTCAACGGCGAGGGCCTCCAGCACCAGGACGGCCACTCCCCGCTGATGGCCTCCACCGTGCCCAACCTGCGGGCCTACGATCCGGCGTATAACTACGAACTCGCCATTATCGTGCAGGACGGCCTCCGCCGGATGTACGCGGAGGGCGAGGACTGCTTCTACTATCTGTCCGTCTATAACGACGACAGCTACAGCCACCCCGCCAAGCCGGAAGGCTGCGAGGAGGGCGTCCTCCGCGGCCTCTACAAGGTCAAATCCGTCGACGGCAAGAACGGTCGCGTGCAGCTGTTCGGCAGCGGGCCGATCCTGCCGTACGTGCTGCGGGCGCAGGCGATTCTGTCGGAGAACTACGGCGTCGGCAGCGACGTCTGGAGCGTGACCAGCTACAGCGAACTGGCCCGTGAAGCCCGCGCCGTCACCCGGCAGAACCGCCTGCACCCCGGCGAGACGCCGCAGCAGAGCTACCTCGAGCAGGTCCTGCCGACCGACGGCGGGCCGTTCGTCGCCAGCAGCGACAATGTGCGGTTGGTGCAGGACCAGATCCGCGAGTGGGTGCCCGGCCGCTACGTCGCCCTCGGCACCGACGGCTTCGGCCGCAGCGAGACCCGCTCGGCCCTGCGTCGGCACTTTGAGATCGACGCGGAGTGCGTCGCCTACGCCGCCCTGTCGGCCCTCGCCGCCGACGGCGACTTCGACGCGAAGAAGCTGCCCGGCGTGCTCAAGGATCTCGGCATCGACCCGGACAAGGTCGACCCGATGGGCGCCTGACGCCCCCCGATTCATCACTCCCCCGCAACGCCGAGGCCCCGCGGGGCCTCGGCTTTACGTCCACAGATAGCTCCCCCGTCCCGCATGGCGACCGCATTTAATCTGCCCGAAGTCTCCGAAGGGGTCGAGGCGGCGGACATTTCCGAGATCCTCGTCGCCGTCGGCGACAAGGTGGAGAAGGGTCAGTTGGTGATGGAGGTGGAGACGGAAAAGGCCGTCGCCGCCGTCGAGATCCCCTTCGCCGGCACAATTACGGAGATCCTCGTCAGCGAGGGCGACACCGTAAAGATCGGCGCCCCGCTGCTGAACGTCGAGCAGGGCGAGGGCGCCGCCGCCCCGGCGGCAGAGCCCAAGTCCGACGCCCCTGCGGCGAAACAGCCCGCGGCGAAGCAGGCATCCGCGGAGGCCGCCCCGGCCAAGTCTGCGGCCCCGGCGAAGCCCGCAGCGACGGTCTCCACGGCGCCGGACGGCGATCGCCCGCCGGCCCCCGCCGCCCCCAGCGTGCGGCGGCTGGCCCGTGAATTGGGCGTGAACCTGTACGACGTCTCCGGCAGCGCCCGCGGCGGGCGGATTCTCGCCGAGGACGTGAAGGCCCACGCCGAGGGCGGCGCCAAGGCCGGCGGCGCGAACCGTTTGATCGCCTCCGATCGCGGCGGCGTCGATTCCGCCCTGATCCCCGCCGCCGGCGCCGGCGCGATGACCGCCCCGGACCTGCCGGACTTCAGCCAGTACGGCGTGATCCGGCGGGAGCGGATGAACAAGATCGCCAAGACGGCCGCGGCCCACCTCTCCTACGCCTGGCACTCGATCCCGCACGTCACCCAGCACGACGAAGCGGACATCACCGCCCTCGAAGCCGCCCGCAAGGCCTACGGCGCCGGCGCCGGCAAGAACGGCCCGAAGGTCACGATGACGGCCATCCTCGCCAAGGCCGTCGCCGGGGTGTTGAAGGAGCACCCGATCTTCAATTCCTCGCTGGACCTCGGCAGCGGCGAGATCATTTATAAAGAGTACATCAACATCGGCATCGCGGTGGACACCGACGCCGGTCTGGTCGTCCCGGTGATCCGGGACGTCGATCAGAAGTCCATCCTGGAGATCGCCGCCGACCTCACGGAGATCGCCGGCCGCGCCCGCGATCGCAAATTGGGTCTGGAGGAGATGCGCGGCGGCACCTTCACGATCAGCAACCTCGGCGGCATCGGCGGCGGGCACTTCACCCCGATCGTCAACCACCCGGAGGTCGCGATCCTCGGCGTCTCCCGCGGCAAAAACGTGGTGGAGCTGGACGCCTCCGGCAAGCCGGTCCAGAAGCTGATGGTCCCGCTCTCCCTGAGCTACGACCACCGCGTGATCAACGGTGCCGACGGCGCCCGGTTCATTCGCAGCCTGAACATCGCCCTCAGCGACTTCATGGCGCTGCTGGTCAACGCCTGAACGACCGGCCTAAGACGTGGCGTTCGATCTCTCGACTTACGAACGGCTTCGGCCGTTTCTCTATCACCGGTCGCACGCTCCGAACCTTCCGGCGATCCGGCGGGACGGGGCGCTGCGGTGTGCGGACGATGTCCGCGGCGGGCCGGCAGGCCAACTCCGGCCGCGACGAGCGATGGAGGAAGTGACTCGTGACGGCCGGATGCTGTATCTGACCGACCAGAAGCCGCTCGCCCTCGGGGCGATCGCATGGGAAGAGGGCTGGGACGCGGCCCGTTGGCTACGGCGGTTGGATACGCTGGTGTTCCTCTGGCCCGGCGACGAACACGGTCCGCGGGGATATGCGAAGGCACACGGCGAAAAGTACGACAGACAGGCCGCCGGGGGTGGCCCAGCCCCGGTTCTACTGCGAGTCCCGTTCGCCGACGCGCTCGCCGCGAATCCCTCGCTCATGCCGCTGTTCTGCCGGTACAACAGCGGCGGCCCGCGGGCACAACCGTCCGGCGGCTCGCCGCGGGGCGACTCGACCTTTCGCCCGGCGAACGAGTGCGACTTCACCCCCGGCCGCGTTCAGGAACTCGCCTTCGACAGAGGTCCCGTCGCCCTGCCGACATCCACGGCCGTTCGCAGCGAGAGTGACTGGGAACCGCTGTTCGGCTGAGCGTCCGGAGTCGGCGTTCGGCTGATTGCCAAGCCCGCCGGGGGTATCGTCGCGGGGTCCGTCGTTCCCCCGAAAGCTCTCGATGTCCATTCCCGACGCCTGCCCGATGTGCGGCAGTTCCCGAAGCCACTTCAAGCTGTCCCGCTCGACCGGCCGGGCCAAGTGCGGCGTCTGCGGCGAGGTGTTCGAATCGGACGGGGACGACGTCGGCGGGGGCACGGCGCTGGAGCGACCGCGACGCTCCGGCAGCGGCGGGCGGGGCCGGGCGGCCGATCGGGTGAAGTCGCCGGCCATCGCCCTTTTGGTCGTCGGCGGGCTCTCGTTGCTGAGTTCGCTCGGCTATTCGGCGCTGACCGGCGTCGCCGCCCTGAACGGCCCGCCGCCGCCCGAGCCGGGGTTGGCCCCCGCCGAAGCCGCGGGTCGGAAGGCCGGTTTCTACATCGGGGCGATCGGGTTTCCCCTCGCCACCCTCACGCTCACCGGTCTGATCCTGATGGGCGGCTATCAGATGCTCAACGTGCAGTCCTGGGGCTGGGCACTGACCGGAACGCTCGCGGCGATGGTGCCCTGCTGCAACTTCACGGCCCTGATCGGATTCCCGATCGGGATCTGGGTGTTGATCGTGCTGTTCGATCCGCAGGTCAAAGCGGCGTTCCGCTAACCGCTCGACCGGCACGGCGCCGGGGCGCCGCACGGGTCCGCTGCGGTTGGGACGCCGGGCGTGCCGCCGTAGTATCCCGGTTCCTCCCGCCTCGCCCCGCTCGACCGACCCCGCCCCGATGGCCCGCGATTTTGTCCTCCCCGAAGTCTCCGAGGGCGTCACCGAGGCCGACGTGTCCGAAGTCCTCGTCGCCGAAGGGGATACGGTCGAGGAAAATCAGGTCGTCGTGGAGGTGGAAACGGAGAAGGCCGTCGCCCCGGTCGAGATTCCCTTCGCCGGCAAGGTGACGAAAGTGCACGTCGCCCCCGGCGACACGGTGAAGATTGGCGCCCCGCTGATGACCGTCGAGCCGTCCGGCGTCTCGAAGGGGGACGGGGGCGGCGACGCGACCCCGGACGCCGCTGCGGCCCCGCAGAAGGCCGAGCAGCCGACCGCCGCCAACACGCCGGCCGAGGCCGCGGCGCCCGGCGACGGCGACAAAGCCCGCACCGGCGACTACGACACCGCCGCCGACCCCTTCGACGACGTGCGGCCCGAGGGCGCCCCCACCCCGAAAAACGAGCTGCCCGAGGGCGCCTACGACGTGGTCGTGCTCGGCGGCGGCCCCGGGGGCTACCCCGCCGCCTTCGAGGCTGCCGACCGCGGCATGAAGGTCGCCCTGATCGACGAGAACCCCAAGTTCGGCGGCGTCTGCCTGCGGGTCGGCTGCATCCCCTCCAAGACCCTCCTGCACGTCGCCAAATTGCTGCACGAGGCGGAAGAGGCCGAGCAGTGGGGCATTCATTTCGAGAAGCCGACGATCGACCTCGCCAAGCTGCGGGACTTTAAATCGGGCGTCGTCAATAAACTCACCGGCGGCGTCTCCCAATTGGGCAAGGGCCGCGGCGTGGAGATGATCGAGGGCCGCGGCACGCTGACCGGGTCGAACAGCCTCACGGTCAAGGGGCCGGACGGCAAGGAGCGGGAACTGCACTTCGCCCGCTGCATCGTCGCCGTCGGGAGTCAGCCGGCGGTGCCGAAGATTTTCGACATCGGCGACGATCGGGTGATGAACAGCACCGGCGCCCTCGAATTGAAGGACGTGCCGGAGAAGTTGCTGGTCGTCGGCGGCGGCTATATCGGGCTGGAAATGGGCAGCGTTTACGCGGCTCTCGGCTCGAAGGTGACCGTGGTCGAAATGACCGACGGCCTGCTGCCCGGGGCGGACCGCGACCTCGTCAAACCGCTGCAAACCCGCATTGAGCAGGCGTTCGACCGCGTGCTGCTGAACACGAAGGTGGAGTCCCTCGAAGCGACCGACGGCGGCATCAAAGCGACGCTCTCCGGCGAACAGATCGAGGGCGGCAGCCGTACGGAGAGCTTCGACCGCGTGCTGATCGCGATCGGCCGTCGCCCCAACGGCAAGACCTGCGGCGTGGAGACGACGAAGGCCGAGGTCGACGACCGCGGCTTCGTCGTCGTCAACCGCCGCATGGAGACCGCCGACCCGAATATTCTCGCCATCGGCGACGTCGCCGGGGAGCCGATGCTGGCCCACAAGGCGACCCGCGAAGCCAAGATCGCCGTTGAAACGATCGCCGGCGAGGACGCGGTATTCGACAACCGCGGCGTCCCCGCCGTCGTCTTCACCGACCCCGAACTGGCCTGGGTCGGCCTGACCGAATCGGAGGCCCAGCGCGACGGCGTGAAGGTGACGGTCGCCCGCTTCCCCTGGGGCGCCAGCGGCCGGGCCCAAACGATCGACCGCACCGACGGCCTGACGAAGCTGATCTGCGATCCCGAAAGCGGCCGCATCCTCGGCGTGGGCATCGTCGGCGCCAACGCCGGCGAATTGATCGCCGAGGGCACGCTCGCCGTGGAGATGGGCGCCGTCGCCGCCGACCTCGCCGAGACGATCCACGCCCACCCGACGCTCTCCGAAACGCTGATGGAGGGCGGCGAAGCGGTGTTCGGCCAGGCGACCCACTACTTCAAGAAGAAGCGGTGACGGAACCACGGGCGCGGTATGCTGCCCGCATGTCGAACGCCGCGACGATCCATGATTGGACCCGCGTGGATGCGGGAATCTGGCACAGCTTCCACCTCCAGTGGATCGCGGAGATTAATAAGGAATTGAACGGAGGCGTCCTCCCGGCCCCGTACTACGCCCTCGCGGAGCCGCAGGGCGGATTTACCGTGGAGGAGGGAGCGGCAGGCGACCGGGGAACGACCGGGGGTCCGTCGACGGAGCCGCGGCGGTTCGAGGCGGATCTGCTCGCCCTGCACGAGAGCGACGAAGCGGCGGACGGCGGGGTCCTGCTGGCGGACGCTGCCCCGCGCGTCCGATTGACCGCTCCGCTCACTCCTTCGCCGCCCGGAGCCCGCCGGATCGCGGTTCGGTACGGTTCCGCCGACCGGATTGTGGCGCTGATCGAACTGGTCTCTCCCGGCAATCGGGACGGGCGGGCGAAGGCAACGGCGTTCTGCAACAAGGTCGAAGCGGCGATCCTGGCCGGCGTTCACGTCCTGATGATCGACCTGTTCCCGTCCAATCCGCTGCTCCCGACAGGGATGCACGGGGCTGTCGCGGAGCGGTTCGGCGTCGAGTACCGGCCGCCGGACGGCGAACCGCTCACCTGTGCGTCGTACCGGGCGGCGGAATCGGCGACGACCAGCTTCGTGGAACCGTTGCGGGTCGGGGCTGCCCCGCCGGTGATGCCGCTGTTCCTCTCGCGGACCCGATACGTCGAACTACCCCTCGCCGACAGCTACGCCGCTGCGTTCGCGGCGACGCCCCGGAAGTACCGCGAGGCGCTGGAACCGGCGACATAAACCGTCGCCGCAGCGCCGGAACCGCGTCGGGGACCGCTATACTGCCCGCATGTCATTGTTCGCCGCCGCCGAAGCCGCTCGTGCGGACGCCGCCCAGCCGCTCGCGGCCCGGATGCGGCCGCGCACGCTGGAGGAGTTCGCCGGGCAATCGCACCTGCTGGGCGAGGGCAAACTGCTGCGGCGGATGCTCGCGGCGGACCGGGTCGGCAGCGTGATCCTGTTCGGCCCGCCGGGCACCGGCAAGACGACGCTGGCCCGGTTGATCGCCAAGCATTCCAAGGCGCATTTCGAAAGCCTGAACGCGGCGGCGATCGGGGTAAAGGAGGTCCGGGCGGTCTTGAACTCCGCCGCGGATCGCCTGTCCGCGGTGGGCGCCCGCACGGTGCTGTTCCTCGACGAGATTCACCGCTTCAGCCGCTCCCAGCAGGACGTGTTGTTGCCGGACGTGGAGGCCGGCCGGGTGACGCTGGTGGGGGCGACGACGGCGAACCCGTATTTCGCCCTCGTCGGGCCGTTGCTGAGTCGGTCGACGATCTTCGAGTTAAAACCGCTGACGAACGACGAAATCGTCGCGGTTCTGGAGCGGGCGTTGCGCGACCGGGACCGCGGTCTGGCGGACGCCGGGGTGACGGTCGAACCGGCGGCGCTGCGGTTTCTGGCGGAGATCTGCGAGGGCGACGCCCGCCGGGCGCTGACGGGGCTGGAGGTCGCCGTCCGCAGCGTCCGGGCTCCCGACGAACCGGGCCGGGCGACGGTCACGCTGGCGGACGCCGAGGAGAGCGTGCAGCGGAAAAGCCTGCACCACGACGCCGCGGGGGACGAGCACTACGACGTCATTTCCGCGTTCATTAAAAGCATGCGGGGCTCCGACCCGGACGCCACCATTTATTGGCTGGCCCGGATGCTGAACGCCGGAGAGGACCCGCGGTTTCTGGCCCGCCGCATCGTGATTTGCGCCGCGGAGGACGTGGGGAACGCCGACCCGCAGGCGCTCGTTCTGGCCCAGAGCGCTGCGGCGGCCTTGGAGTTTGTGGGGATGCCGGAGGGCCGCATCCCGCTGGCCCAGGCGGCGGTGTACGTCGCCACGGCGCCGAAGTCGAACGCCTCCTATAAGGCCATCGACGCGGCGCTGGAGGAGGTTCGCACCAAGCGGATCCTGCCCGTGCCGCCGCACCTCAAGGACCCGCGCAGCGGCGGCAGTCGGCAGGAGCCGGCGAAGGGACGATATCTCTATCCGCACAATTATCCCGGCGGGCGCATCGAGCAGGACTACCTGCCGGAGCCGCGGACCTTTTACGAACCGACCGGCCGCGGGGCGGATCGGCCCGATCGCTGACCGACCGACGGAGGGGTGAGCCCGGCGCAGGCGGCGGGCGGGGGGGCGGGGGGGTACGCTGTGCGGCGTTCGCCTCAAGCCGAGACCTCTCCGATGAGCGCCGCCCCCCGCCGCGTCCTGCTGGCCACCGATCACTCCGACGAATCGCACGCCGCCGGTCGGACGCTGGCCGCGTTGCCGTTCCCGTCCCCGCCGGAGGTCACGCTGCTGCACGCGCTGGCGGTGCCGACGGTCTCCACCGGCACCGGCCCAAGGCCGATCCCCGACGCGGCGATCGCACGGATGCAGTCCGCGGCGGAGGAGGCCCAGGCCGCGGAGGCCGGGCCGCTGGAAGCTGCGGGCCTGACGGTTTCGTCGGAGATTCGCCGTGGCAAACCGGCCGACACGATCGTCGCGGCGGCCGCGGAGGCGCACGCGGATCTCGTCGTGCTGGGGGCGGTGGGGCAGTCGGCGCTGGAGCGCCTGCTGTTGGGGTCAGTCTCCGACCGCGTCGCCGGCTCGGTCGGCAGTTCCTGCCTGGTGGTGCGACCGACGGGTTGGCCGGACGAGGGCCGCCCGCCGCGGCTGCTGATTGCCGTCGACGAGACCCCCGCCTCCGCCCGGGCCGCGGCGTGCCTGGCGGCGCTGCGGTGGCCGGCGGGCACGACGGCGGCGCTGGTCTCGGTGATGCAGACCTTCGACACCTTCGTGCCGGACTTCACGAACACGCTGCCGACGCTGTGGGACGAGCTGCGGGTCTCCAGCGAACGCCGCCTGGCCGAGGCCGCCGCCCCCTTCGAGGCCGCGGGGCTGGAGGTGACGACCGACCTGCAAACCGCGGCCCACGTGGGGGAGACGCTCTGCCGCCGGGCGCGAGTCCATAAGGCGGATTTCGTCGCCGTCGGCGATCACGGCGGCAGCGCCGCGATGAAGTTCCTGCTCGGCAGTACGTCCCGCTACGTGCTGCGGCACAGCGCCAGTTCCGTCTGGATCTGCCGCGACGCCGCCGGCTGACGCCCTCGCCGGCCCGGCGGTATGCTGCTTGCGCCCATGTCGACCCGCTCCGCACCTGCCGTCCGCATCCTTTGGGGAACGCTGTTCGCTGCGTTCGCCGCGACGGTTTGGGGGCCGTCCACGGCGTGGGCCCGGCAGGACCGACTGGAGCCGCCCGGCCCGCGGGAGTTCATCCTCGACACGGCCAATCTGCTGGACGAGGAGACCGAGGCCCGCATTCACGAGCGGACCGACAAGCTGCTCACGGACACCGCGACGCCGATCGTGGTCGTGACCGTGCCGTCCGTGGACGAGGCGGGCGGGAGCGGGTCGGGCGGCGTGGCGGTCGATCGCTTCGCCCGGGAGTTGTTCAACCGCTGGGGCGTGGGGCAGGCGGAGATCAACGGCCAGGAGTGGAACACCGGCATCCTGCTGCTCGTCTCCCCCGGCGATCGGGCCGCCCGCATTGAACTGGGCGCCGGCTGGGGCTATCGGGAGGACGCGACGGCCCAGCGAATCATGGACGAGTACCTCGTCCCCAACTTCCGCCGCGAACGCTACGCGGAAGGGATCGAGCAGGGCGTCGAAGCCCTGGACGCGATGGCTCGGAAACTCGAACTGCCGGCTCAGCCGACGCCCTGGTGGGTCTGGGCTCTGGCGGCGGCGGCGGCCGGGCTGGGTGTCTTCACGGCGCTGTCGCTGATCCGCAGCGGGTCGAGCGGCTGGGCGTGGGCCCTCTGGGCGGTCGTGTTCGCGGGCATCGGCTGGTTCCTGTACCAGGCCGCGACGAACAGCAGTTCAAGCAGCGGCGGCGGGTTCAGCGGCGGGTCGTTCGGCGGGGGGTTCTCCGGCGGCGGCGGAGCGAGCGGTTCGTGGTGACGTTTTTCCCCGGATGACCTGATGAAACGCGCCGCTGATCTCTTTGACGCCGCCGCCCGGGAACGGGTGCGGGCTGCGGTCGCCGCGGCGGAGAAGTCGACCAGTTGCGAGTTGGTCCCGGTGGTGGCGACCGCCTCCGGCCGCTACGACCGGGCCGAGGACGTGGTCGGCCTGTGGCTGGCCTGCGCCGCGGCGCTCGCCGTCTGGCTGCTCTGGCCGCACGCGGCGGGGCCGGGGGAGTGGGACGCCTCGCCGGCGTGGCTCGGGGCGCTGGCGCTGCTGGCGGCGATCCTCCTCGCCTTCAGCCTCGGGGCGTGGCTGGCGGGGCGCCTCGGCGGGTTGCGGCGGCCGTTCGTCCCGGCCGATCAGGCGGCCGAGGAGGTGGACGCCGCCGCCCGCCGAGCCTTCTTCGACCGCCGTGTGCACCACACCGCCGGGGCGACCGGCGTGCTGCTGTACGTCTCCCTCTACGAACACAGGGCCGCCGTGCTGGCGGACCGGGCCGTGGTGGAGGCACTGGGCGAGGGCTTCACCTGCGAGGTCTGCGCCACGCTGACCGCCGGCCTGCGGGGCGAGGGGTCAGCGGGCGGAGACCCGGCGGACGCCCTGTGCGCCGCGATCGCCGCCGCCGCCGCCCGCCTCGCCGCGGTCCTGCCGCGGACGGCCGACGATCGGGACGAACTCTCCGACGCGCTGGTGTTGCTTGAGGAGCCGGGGCGATGAGCGACGACACCCCGCCTCCCTCCGTCGAGCCGTCCAGACGTCGTTCCGCCATGCCGCCCCTCCGCGCGGCGGCGTGGAGCTTGTGCCTACTAATTGCGAGCGGGATCGTCGTCTGCGTGGCCCTGGCGTTCGTCCGCAGCACGGCGTTGACGGCCGTGACCGTGACCGCCCTCGATGCGGCGCAGGAACCGCGCGACCACGCCCTCCCCCTTGTGCGGCAGACGGAGGCACTGCCGGACTACGAAATCGTGTTGCGAGGTCGCAGGCTGTTCGAGCATCGGTCGTTGGGGGTGAAGCCGGACCGTTCGGCCGTCGACGGGCTGCGATGGGAGGCGGCGCCCCCGGTCGCATTGGCGGAGGTGGTCGCCGTGGATCTTCGCGAACGAGACGCGATCCTCTCGGACACGCTCGCGACCGCTCAACCGACCGTCGCCGCGGTGCAGGACGGGAACTATCGGTTCGAGTTTGAAACGGGACGCTCTTGGGAGGCGGGAGTCGAATCATTCTTCGACACCCCGATCGGCAAGGCCCTCACCGCGGGGATCATGCTGGCAATCGTGGCCCTCGTCCTGCTGCCGTTCCTCGGACCGCTGTGAGGAGCAGCCGCGACGTGCTTCCCTGGCCGACGGCTTTCCGAGACTGACAATGTCCGATGCTCCCCGCTCCATGCGGCAGCGAATGCTCGCCGGCGAACTGTACCTGGCGAACGACGCGGAACTGGTCGCGCTCCGGCAACGGGCGACGCGGCTGTGCGCCGCCCACGCCGCGACCGATCCGGCGGACGCCTCAGGACGGACGGCGATCCTGGCCGACCTGTTCGGCTCGCTGGGGCCGGGGGCGGAGGTCACGCCGCCCTTTCGCTGCGACTACGGCGCCCACGTCACGGTCGGCGAACGGTTCTACGCCAACTTCGGCTGCGTGATTCTGGACTGCGCCGCGGTCACGATCGGCGATCGCGTGCTGCTGGGCCCGGGGGTGCAGATCTACGCGGCGACGCATCCGCTGGACGTGAAAACGCGGTCGGAGGGGTGGGAGTCGGCGGCGCCGGTGACGATCGGCGACGACGTGTGGATCGGCGGCGGGGCGATCCTCTGCCCCGGGGTGACGATCGGGGACCGGGCCGTGATCGGCGCCGGCAGCGTGGTGACGCGGGACGTTCCAGCCGGGGTGATCGCCGCCGGCAATCCCTGCCGCGTGCTCCGGCCGGCCCCCGGCGAATCGAACGCGGGCGGCTCGGCGGAGGGGGGGTGGGCGTGACGCCGCAATCGCTAGACTTGCAGGCGCCTGGAGGAAATCGCCGTCCCCGTTCTCACATCGTTATGCCGATCGGAATTCGCCCCTTGCTGACCGCCGCAATCGCGTTGGCGACGCTGCTCGGTCCTCGTCCCGATTCGGCGTCCGCTCAGGAGGCGGACGCGGCCGAGCAGCCGACCTATACGAATCCGATCATCCCGGCCATCGGCCCGGCCGATCCGGACGTGATTCAGCACGAGGGCACGTATTACCTGTACCCGACCGACGACGGCCGGAGTTACGACGTTTACACCTCCACCGACCTGGTCCGTTGGATGAAGGGGCCGAAAGTCTTCGAACCGGACGGGGCGCGGCGCCTGTGGGCCCCGGACGTCTTCCGCGATCCGACCGACGGCAAGTTCTATCTGTATTACACCTGGGACTTCACGGTCGGCGTCGCCGTCGGCGACGGCCCCCTCGGCCCGTTCAAGAAAAAGGCCGACCTGTTCGAGCGGGCGATCGACGCGGAGATGTTCCGCGACGACGACGGCCGGTACTACCTGTACTACGTTGAAGACGTGCGCGGCGCCGACCCGTTCAGGCTGCGCATCCGCGTGCAGCCGATGGCCTCGCCCACCGAAAAGCTCGGAGAATCCACGCTGCTGCTGGAACCGACCGAGCCGTGGGAAACCAAAAGCGGCGTCGTCAACGAAGGCCCCGTGATGCTCAAGCGCGACGGGACGTATTATCTGATCTATTCCGGCACGGGGGCGGCCACCTTGAACTACGCCGTCGGCTATGCGACCTCGGACAGCCCGACCGGGCCGTTTAAAAAGTACGAAGGGAACCCCATCATTTCCCGCGGCGACGGCGTGTACGGCCCGGGGCACGGCTCCGTGGTGCGGGACGCCGCCGGGGAGCTGTGGCACGTTTATCATCAGCAGAAAGACGGGACGCGGCAGTGGAACCGCTTCCTCTGTCTCGACCCGCTGTGGTTCGACGACGACGGCGTCCTGCATGGCCGGGCCACCCGGGGCACGCCCCAACCCGCCCCCGCGGTCGACGCTGAGTGAACCCCGCGGTTGACGCCGAGCGAGCCCCGCGGGGGCGGGAGAATTCCAACGCTCCGACCGACCGGCGGCGGGCGCTCTGAGCGTCGCCCGCTGCACGGCGCCGACCGCTGCTCCTCACCGGGAAATCCCTCCAATGACCGCCCCGCTGCTCCTCTCCGCCCTGCTGTTGCCGATCGCGCCGAACGTCGAACGCCCCGGGATGCCGCGTTCCGAAGTGTCGATCGTCGCCGTCGGCACGGTCCGCGACGTCTTCACCTCCGGCGCCGGCACGCAAAACGTGCGACGGGTCACGCTGCTGGAGGTCGAGGAAGTGGAACGCGGTCGCGACCTCGTCCCCGGCCGGTTCCTTTACCTCTCCACCTTCGAGAATCGGATGGGGCCGGTCCCGACGACCGGGGCCGGCGGGCACGCGGGCTACAAACCGGCCGGCTTCCGCCTGCGGGTGTGGATCGTCGGCAAGGACGGCCGGAACGAGGGCCTCTATCCGGAGTGGTACGAAGTTCTGCCGCCCGTCGAGAAGCGGGACTGACGAACTCTGAACGCCGCGGCGGGACGGAAGCGCCTACCCTGGCGGGGGCCGCTGGCGCACGAGACGACTTCGTGCGGCGGCGCGGCGGCGACGATCGGGAACGGGGACGCGCTCGCGTATCGTCATGATCGCTCCCACGGTTCCCGCAGTCCGACGCCGCCCCGCCCGTGACGCCCGCCCCGACGCCCGCCCCGGATTCGCCCCCGGGCTCCCGCGCCAAGAAGGCGCCCGGCCGCTATCGGGTGGGGGTGATGACGATGGAGGTGGAGGGCGATCGGCCGGACGCCTTCGCGGCGCTGGTGCGGTCGGCGGTCGATCAATTTGACGCGACGATTCAATCCGACGGGACAGGCGAGGGGGCGGCGGGGGTCTCGGTGGAGCTGCTCGCCTTTCGCGGGCCGCACCTGACGCCGACGGAGGGGGCGTACCGGCCGCTGGACTTTCTGCGGATCGGATTGACGGAGAAGTTGGAGCGCGGCGTGCACTTCCTATTAATCGTCACGGAGGTGGATCTGTCCTCCGCGGCGTTCACCTCCACCGTCGCGCTGCCCAGCCGGCTGACGAACGTGGCGGTGATTTCCACTAAGCGGCTGGACCCGGCCTATCGGGGCGAGCCGCCGGACCCGGACGCCGCGGCGGCCGCCCTGACGGCGCTGTTGCGGCATTGCTTCGGCCATCTGCTGAACCTGCCGCATCATCCCGGGCCGAACAACGTGATGTACGACTTCGCCCAGGTCGACGAGCTGGCCGCGATGACCGAACTCACCGAGACCCAGCGGGCCCGCGTGCGACGCGCCCTGCCGCGGGAGGCCCGTGAACGCACCACCGCGAGCCGGGCGGGGCGCCTGGCGCGGTGGCGATTCGCCCTGAAAGTCGCATTTTCGAACGCCGGCGGGATCGTCGGGGCGGCGCTGCGGGCGAACCCGATCCGGCTGCTCGGTCGGCTGCCGACGCTCGTCACCACCGCCCTCAGCGTGCTGCTGGTCCTGTTTTTCAGCCCGGAGCCGTGGGACGTGGGCAGTACGGTGGAGCTCTATCAATTAGCCCTGTTCAGCGCCGTGGCCGTGATCGGCGCGACGGCGGCGCTGTATCGGGCGTTCGGATTCGGAGCCGTGCGGGATCGGACTCGGGCGCTGTCCGAGAGCGCCGTCGTCACCGCCGCCGCCACGCTGCTGAGCTTGGGGGCGACGATGGCGCTGCTGTTCACGGCGCTGGCGGGGCTGGTCTGGCTGGGCGCCGCGACGGTCTTCCCCCGCCAACTGATGGAAACCTGGCCCACGGTCGACCCGGCGGTGCGGACGGCGGACCACCTCAAGCTGAGCCTGTTCGTCGCCGCGATCGCCACGCTGGCCGGCTCGCTGGGCGGGCGGGCCGACAGCCGCGATCTGGTCCGCGGCGTGCTGTTCGTGGATGAGGAGACCTGAGGGAACCGCCCTACTCGGGCCAGTGGTCCGACCCGTCCCGGTCCCCTTCGTCAGCGCCCGCACCGCCAACGCCGGGACTGTCGGCGCCAGGGCCCACGACGACGAATTCTGCCTGCGCCTTCTCGTCAAACGCCCAGGGGAGATCGACCCGGCCGCGGACGCACCAGTACAACTCGATCAACTCCCCGGCGAACGACCGCGGGGCGTCCTTCGGCAGGGTCGCGGCGAAGGGCACGCGGACCGTCTGCCCCGCGGCGACGGGGCCGGTCTGGCCGTCGGCCTGGGCAACCACGCCGCTGCTCACGTCGCCGCGGCCGCGGGTGCTCCACAGCAGTTCCAGCCGAACGTGCTTGGGCGTGACCTCTTTCTCCGTGGTGAAGATCGCCGCCCCGCGGACGACGCCGCCGGGCGCCGCCTCGGGGGCGTCCAACTCAATCGAGAACATCTTGTCTCCGAAACGGGCGTTGCGCAGCGGGAACCGGGAGTCGCGGGGAGTCAAAAGGCTCCCACGGGAGTCAAACGGGCGTTAGACGACGTGCAGCTTGAAGGTGGAATGGGCGTCCGGGTGACGGTCGATCACCAAGGTGACGGTGAGGGTCCAGTTCACGTCGTTGTTGGAGGTGTCCAGCGAGGGCGGGGCGTCGGCGGGGAGGGCGATTTCCCAGACGGCGGTGACGGCCTGCCGGGCCGGCTCGAAGGCGCCGCCCTCCGGGGACAGGTCGATCGGCGGCAGGGCGAGGGCGTAGCGGTCGGCGGTTTCCGTGCGGGTGTTGGTGCCGACGCGGTAGCGGGCGGATTCCACGCACTTCAGCTCCGCCCGCAGCTCCCGCAGGGCGAGGCCCTTCTTCAGGCGTTGGGCGAAGCGCACCTCCCCGACGTCGCCCGGCCGCAGCGGCCAGGGGGAGATCGCCGCTTCCCCGGGATGCACCGCCCAGCGGACCATCAGCCCGTACCCCAGCAGCGCCAGAAACGCCGCCCCCCCGGGCACGAGGATCAGCCCCAACGTCCAGTCCGGCCAGCCGAACTCCGGAAAGAACTGGGAGGCGATCGCCGTCAGCACGCCGGTGGCGAACAGGATGCCCACCAGCCCGCAGCCGAGCCCGCACCAGGAATCGCTGCCCTTCAGCTTCACCCCGGCTTCCGGCCCGTCGCCAAGCGGTTCGGCCTCGAACGTCCCGACGGGTGCGGTTTGGTCGGTCGGTTCGAGAGTGAGGACGTCCGGGGACATGCGGCGGAAGGACTGCGGTGTCGGCCCGATCGCCGGGTGAACCGACGGGCGAGCGGCGTTAGGCTGGGGGCCGCCCGAACCCCGACGAGGGGACGACGACCCGCTTTCCTCTTTTTTGACGATCCCGCCCGCCGTGCACAACTTCCGGCTGTTCGGGCTCGACGGCTCCAAAACCTACGCCGACCGGGTCGCCGACCATCTCGACGTGCCCCGCAGCCGGCACGTGGAGACGTTCTTCGAAGACCGCGAGACCTACGTCCGTAGCGGCGTGAACGTGCGCGGCTGCGACGTGTACGTCATCACCAGCCTGTTCGCCGACCCGGAGCAATCGGTTCCGGAGAAGCTCGTCAAGCTGCTGTTCTTCGCCGGCAGCCTGAAGGACGCCAGCGCCAAGCGGGTGGCGGTCGTCTGCCCGTACCTCGGCTACGCCCGGCAGGATCGTAAGACGGAGAGCCGGGCGCCGATCTCCATCAAGTACCTCGCCCAGTGCCTGGAGAGCGTGGGGGTCACGCGCATCCTCACGATGGACGTGCACAACCTCAGCGCGTTCCAAAACGCGTTCCGAATCCCGACGGACAACCTCGAAGCGAAGAACCTGCTGGCCGACTACCTGTGCGGCCTGGACGCCGGCCGGAACTCGACCGGCCAGCCGCAACCGGTGGACGATCACCTGCCCGAGCCCCTCAAGGACGCCGGCTGCGAGGACGGGCAACTGGCCGTGCTGGCCCCCGACAGCGGCGGCATGGGCCGGGCCCGCCGCTTCCGCAACGCCCTCGAAACCCGCCTTCAGACGAAGAACGCGATCGGCGTGGCCTATCTGGACAAGGAACGCGTCGACGGCGGCACGGTCCGCGGCAACACCGTGGTGGGCGACATCCGCGGCAAGCGGGTCATCATCCTCGATGACATGATCGCCAGCGGCGGCACGATTCGGCTTTGCGCCGAAGCGATCGACCGGCACGGCGGGGAAGTCTTCGCCGCCTGCGCCACGCACGGCCTGTTCGTCGGCAAGGCGGCGGAGAACCTCGCGGACGTCCCGCGCATCGTGGTGACGGACACCATCCGCCCCTTCCGCCTCGACGGCGCCGCCACGGCGAAGCGGCTGCACGTCATCCCGACGGCTAAAATGTTCGGCTCCGCCCTCCGCCGCACCCACGAGGAAGGCGGCTCGATCAGCGACCTGCTGGAGTGAGCCCGGCTCCCGGCGACCCGCTCCCGGCGATCGGCTGGAGCGAGCCGCCGAACGCTCGTCTCGGCCCCGAGGAACCCGGCCGGCGGATTGACGCGGCCGCCGCGTCGCGACACCGTGAGCCGAGGAGCCGACGGCGAAGAGGCGACCTCGCCCACGTCGTTCTTCGTTCATCCGCTTCGTCAATTCGCCAGGGACCGCCTGCCCGTGCGGTCTGTCGAAGTCACGCCGGTCATGCCCCGCAGGGAGTCAGCTCAATGAAGTCATCGTGGCCGCGAGCCGTCTATCGCCGCGTCAAACGGCTGCTCGGCCGGGAGCCGGACGGATTTCTGCGTTCCGTTTCCGGAGTGATCCACGTTGGGGCCAACGACGGGGAAGAGCGAGTCGCCTACGACAAATTCGGACTGCGGGTGCTGTGGGTCGAGCCGATCCCGACCGTCTTTGAACAGTTGGAGTCCAATCTTGCGCCGTTTCCGAAACAAAGGGCGGTTCAGGCCCTCGTGACGGACCGCGACGACCGGGCGTACGAGTTCCATATTTCCAACAACGAAGGCAAATCGTCGTCGATCCTGGACCTGAAAGAGCATCGGGACATCTGGCCCGGCGTCCAATATACCAAGACGTTGTCCCTGCAGGGCGTCACGCTGCCCTCGCTGCTTCAACGGCACGAGATTGATCCGGCCGCTTACGACGCCCTGATCATGGACACCCAGGGCTCGGAGCTGCTGGTGCTCCAGGGGGCCGAGGCGCTGCTCCCGCAGTTTCAATTCATCAAGGCCGAGGTCGCCGATTTTGAAGCCTACGCCGGCTGCTGCCAGCTTGCCGATCTGGACGCGTTCATGACCGGGCACGGGTTCAAGACGTACTCGAAGACCCCCTTCGCCCGCCGTGCCGAGGGCGGCGCGTATTACGACGTGACGTACCGACGCAACGCGTAACGGCGGGCGGCCGATCGACGCCCGCCCGTTCTCCCGAAATCCTCCGCCAGCCGGCCCCGGCCACCCCGCCCGAGCATCAGACCGTCCCGGCCCGCGGCCTTCGTTTTGGAGGGAGTCGTGACTCTCACCCGCCCACATCGCCTGTCGCTCTGGATCAAGATCCCCTACACGCTTTGGGTAATCGTCCTGATCCCGGTCTGGGTGCATTACCAGGGGTGGAATAATTTCCTCTGGTTCTCGGACATTGCCTTTCTGGCGACGTGCCTGGCTCTGTGGCTGGAGAGTCGGCTTCTCGCAAGCATGACGGCGGTCGGCATCCTGCTGCCCGACCTGGCCTGGACGCTCCACTTCCTCGCCGACCTGATCGTCGATACGGGCCTGCTGGAGCAATCCGGCTATATGTTCAACGAGCAGATCCCGCTGTTCGTCCGCGGCCTGTCGTTATTTCACGCGGTCGTGCCCCCGCTCTTGGTCTGGATGGTTTACCGGCTCGGCTACGACGGTCGCGGGCTGGCCGCCCAGACGCTGCTCGCCTGGCTGGTCCTGCCGGCCTGCTATTTCTTCACCGACCCGGCGGAGAGCATCAACTTCGTGTCCGGGTTCGGCGAGCCGCCCCGGCCCCCAATTCCGCAGCCGTGGTGGCTGATCGCGGAGTCGATCCTGCTGCCGGTCGGCATCTATCTGCCCACGCACCTTCTGCTGGCAAGGTGGTTCGGCCGGCCGGCTTGTCGAGTGGCTGGGGCAGATGGGAATGAAACGCCTGTGAAATGACCGAACGCCCCAGAACCGGCGACAGCCGATCACTCCCCCGGCAGGCGCACGCAACCGGTTCCGAGCCGTCCGCCCCGCTTCTGCCCCAGCCACCCCGGTTGAAGAAGAATCGAGTAAAATCGGCGCTCCAGGCGCCCGGCGCCGCGGTCGGCCAGCGACGCGCGGCTCGGCGAACCGATTGAGTCTCGCTTCGTTCCCCGCGGACGGCTCGCGACTGATCGGGGAGACGTCGGACGTGCACCCCAATTCCGCAAACCACTCCCCGTAGCGAGGTCGTCGACGCCGATGCTCACCGCCGCGGCCGTCGTCAAAGCGATTTTTATTCCGCTGGCGTCGGCGATCGTTCTGGCGTTCTTTTTTCGACGGTCGGCGCCGCCCCGGCGCGTAACGGCCGCGTTCTTCATCGGGGGCTGGGGCGCTTTCCTTCTGCATTCTGCGATCCTGCGCAGCGTGCCCCCCGTGTTGCCCCCGGACCAGTTCTACGCCGCCACGCTCGGTCAGGCGTTTACAAGCGCGTTCGTGGAGGCGGCCGTTCCCGAGGAGTTCGCCAAGGGAGGATGGATTCTTCTATTCCTCTATATTTGGCGGAACGAGTTCTCGCCGCACGGGGCGTTCGCCGGTGCGCTGATCGGGCTAGGATTCTCAATGCGGGAGAATCTGGCATACGCGGCAACCGTGGAGGAATGGCGCGGGTTCGCCGTGATGAGTCATGGCGCGTGGGGCGCCGTGACGGGCCGCCTGCTTCAATGGGCGCTTGAGACGCCGCCCGGGCGGTTCTGGAAGGCGCTGTGGGCGTTCGTGCCGTCGATTCTGCTGCACGGACTCATGGACGCGATGATCTTTGTGGTGGACGTTCTGGAGCCGCCGGTCACCGGCGTTTCAGCGAAGACTCATCCGCAGGAGGACGTCGGCCTGGCCTCGCTTATCCCGATGCTGGGCGCCTGCGCGGCGGCGCTGTTTTCCTGGATCTGGGCGATCCGATGCCTTCGGCTCGCTCGACAACGGATGCAGAGGATTGCAGGCCGTTCGGCAACGCCGGGGGGAATTACTCGCCATCGGCCGTGAAGGGTCAAATCAACACGGTCGTCGCCGAGTCGGCGCCGATCGGACGAGCAATCCCGCGTTACTCCCCGCCGAGCGCTTCGTCCCGCAGGCCGACGCCTTGCAGGTTGGCGCCGCCGGCGTCGGGGAGGTCGTCCAGGGCGCCGGAGAGCAATAGGCCGTCGATCAGGGCGGCGGCCTCCTGACGGTCGGCGGCGGCGGTCACCTGAGCCAGTTCCGCCTCGAACAGGCTGCGGCGGGCCGTCACCAGACGGATCGCGTCGAACTCGCCCTGCCGGTAACCCTGCTCGCTGAGGTCCAGGTTCTCGCGGGCGGCCGGCAGCACGTCGTCCGCCAATAGCGTCGCCCGGTTCTGGGCCGCCTCGTAGTCCGACAGCGCCGCGGCGAGGCGGGACCGCAGGTTCAATTCGAGCCGGGCCAGATCGGCGGCGGCCCGGTGCACGTCGGCGATCGCCGCGGCGATGTTCCCGCGGTTGTCGTTGTGCACCGGCAGCGGCATGCCGAGTTGGAACCCGCCGATCGGCTCCTCGCCCTCCACCCCGTAGGCGAGGCTCGCCTGGGCGTTGAGGTTGGGAATCGGCTGGACCTGCTGCCGGCAGACGGCGGCCTTGGCCCGCTCGATGCGGACGCGGGCGGCGGCGACCTCCGGGCTGGCGGCGAGGATGCCGGCCAGCAGTTCCTCGAAGTCCGCCGCCAGCGGCTCGCCCTCCAGCGTGCCGGCCGCCGGCCGCACCGGCCGGCCCGGCGTGCCCACCGCCGCCATGAGATCACGCCAGGCGGCGTCCCGGGCGACGAGGGCGTTCTGCTGAGCGATCCGCACCTCGCCGAGTTGAATGCGGGTTTGCAGGACGTCCGGCCGGGCGACCTCGCCGGCCTCCAGCAGGTCCTCGGAGAGCTGCACGCCGGCCTCCGCCAGTGTGACCAGTTCGTCCGCGATCTCCACCCGCCGCTGGGCGGCGAGCAGGCGGACGAACCGCTGCCGCACGTCCGTCAGCGTCCGCAATCGCTGGGCCTCGGCCCGCAGTTCCAGCCCCCGCACCTCCCAACTCTCGACGGCCCGGCTGAGTTCGAGCTTGTTGCCGCGGACGAACGTCTGAGAGGCGAACACGCCATATTGACCGGCTTCGCCGCCCTCGCCGATGTCCTCGCCCATCAGGCCCACCGTCGGGTTGGGGCGGAGTCCGACCTGCGTGTACAGGCCGCGGGCTTTGCGAACCGCCGCCGTCGCCCCGGCGAGCGTCGGATTCTGAGCCAGCGCCGTTCCCTCGGCCTCCGCCAGGGTGAGCGATTCGAAGGCGTGAGCTTCGTCCGCGGCGACGTCCGTCTCATCCAGACCCGCGGGCAGCGGAGCCGGCAGGGGGGCAGCCGCCGGTTCCTGAGCGTCCGCTTGATAGTTCGCGGGGTGAACCGGGGCCGGTTCGCGCTCCGCCGCCGCGGCAGCGACGCGCTGAATCGGCTCCGTGACACTGGCCTCCGCCGCGGCCACGCCGGCGCCGGCGATGGCCGGCGGGGCGACGACGCTGCCGGGGGAATAGGTGACGACCGTCGGCGCCGTGCCGCAGCCGGCCAGCGCAACGGCGCCGATCGCGGCGCTTCCCATCCGTCGGAGAGCCTTCCGCGGGTAACCGGGGGCGGTCAGCGGGGTGCGGGGGCGGTTCATGCCGCTTCCGTCGGCATGTCCGGCAGAACCGTCGGCGCCGGATCCTCCCCCCACACCGCACCGAGGGGCAGGGCGGGCCGTTTAGGCAAGCTGCGGAAACGCTCGGTTCACTCGCCGAGCGAGCCCGGCAACGCCTCGCCGGACAACACGTCCTCCCGCACCACATTGTCCAGGCCGTCGCCGTACCAGAGATACCCGGCCAGCACGAGAGCGTTCGCCGCCGCGCACAGCCAGAACACGATGCGGTAGCTGACCTTCGCCGTTTTATGCCGGAAGAGATGCCGGCCGAGCAGCGCCCCCGGCCAGCCCCCCAGCAGTTCGAAGAGGTGCAGCACGAGTTCCGGAACGCGGCGGCCGTTCCGGGTCGCCCGCCATTTGTCCCAGCCGTGCAGGACGAAGGCGACGACGCACAGCCCCAGCAGCGTCCAGGCGACCCACGCCGGCAGGCGCTCCCAATACACGCCGCCGGCCACCGCCGCCGCCCACCCCGCCGCGACGAGGTACGGCCAGTGACGGAGAACGGACCGGCGACGGGATTCGGACATGCGGCGATCATCCGCGACGGGGACCGGCGTGGCTACAATCCCCGGCCCCTTCGCATCGGTCCGCCGGATGTCCCTCGCCCCGCCCGCTCCCGCCCCGTCTGTTCGGGACGCCCCCGAGCCAACCGTTCGGGACGCGCCGCCCGCCGCGCCCGACGGGCAGGAACGGCGGGCCTTCCCGGAGCTGACCGACGACCAGATCGAACGCTGCAAGCAGTACGGCGAGGTCGAGGAGTTGGACGCCGGCACGACGCTCTTCCGCCGCGGGCAGACCGGCCGGGACTTTTTTATTCCGCTCTGCACGGAAGTGGAGATCTACGACGTCGCCTGCGACGGCTCCGACCGCGTCTTCGTCACCCACAGCCCCCGGCAGTTCACGGGGGAACTGGACCTGTATAGCGGCCGGCAGACGCTCGTCTCCGCCCGCACGACCCGCGCCGGCCGGGTGCTGCGGGTGCCCCGGGCGAAATTCCGCGACCTGCTCTCCGCGGAGCCGGACGTCGGCGACGTGGTGATGCGGGCGTTCATCCTGCGTCGCGTCGGCCTGATCGAGAACGCCCTGGGCGCCGTGGTGATCGCCGGCCGCCGCAACGACGCCGAAACCCTCCGCCTCCAGCGGTTCCTCCGCCGCAACGGCTATCCCAACCAAAGTTATTACTACGGCGAGGACGCGAAGGCGGAGTTGATACTGGAAAAGCACGGCGTCGGCCCCGACGCGCTGCCCTTCGTCCTCTGCGGCGAGGGGGAGGACGGCGAACCCCGAAAATTAACGAACCCCTCGAACGTGGAGCTGGCCGACTGCCTCGGCATCACCGAAGCTCCGGACTGCGACGCGCTCTATGACGTCGCCGTCGTCGGGGCCGGCCCGGCGGGGCTGGCGGCGGCGGTGTACGCCGCCAGCGAAGGGCTACACACCGTCATCCTCGAAGCCGAGGCCCCCGGCGGGCAGGCGGGAACCAGTTCTCGGATTGAAAACTATCTCGGCTTTCCCAACGGCGTGAGCGGGCAGGAACTCGCCGGTCGGGCCCAGGTGCAGGCCCAGAAGTTCGGCGCGACGCTCTCGCTGCCGCTCAAGGCCCGCGACCTCGAATGCGACGGCGAGACGAACGGCCCGCCTTATCAGGTCCACGTCGAGGACCACCCGCCGATCCACGCCCGCACCCTCGTGCTGGCCAGCGGGGCGACCTATCGCAAACTGCCGCTGGAGAACCTGCCCCAGTTCGAGGGCCGCGGCGTCTATTACGCCGCCACCGCCGTTGAGGCCGCCCCCTGCGAGGGGGAGGAGGTGATCGTGATCGGCGGCGGCAACAGCGCCGGGCAGGCGGCGGTGTATCTGGCGGGCCTGGCGCAGCACGTGCATCTGCTCGTCCGCGGCCGCGGCCTGGCGGACAGCATGAGCGACTACCTGCTCAAACGCATCGACGCCAACCGTAGGATCACCCTGCACCCCCGCACCGAGGTCACCGCCCTGCACGGCTGCCGCGAGGGGCTGGAAGAGGTCACCTGGACGAACGCCGACAGCGGCGCATCCGAGCGCCGGCCGATCCGGCACGTGTTCAGCATGATCGGCGCCCTCCCCAACAGCGACTGGCTGGCCGGCCGTCTGGAACGGGACGAAAAGGGGTTCGTGAAGACCGGCGCCCTCGTCACGCGGAAGGCCGCCCCGACCGGCGCGAGCCAAGGCGACGACCACGGCTGCGGCCCCGGCGGGCGCTGGTCGCTGGAGCGGCCGCCCAGCCTGTTCGAGACCAGCCTCCCCGGCGTGTTCGCCGTCGGCGACGTGCGGGCCGACAGCGTCAAGCGGGTCGCCAGCGCCGTGGGCGAGGGCAGCGTCTGCGTGCAGTTCCTGCACCTCGCCCTGCGGGAGCAGACCGAACCGGTCTGAACCCGCCGCCGGGTCCGCCGCGGGGCCCGCTGTCGGCAAATTGCTCGGTTTGACCGGCAGAACCGGCCCCGGTACAGTCCCCGGCCCCCCGTCCTGCGCGGGGGTTCCCGACTTCTCACCCCGCCGAACCGCGGCGAAGGCACACGGGTTTCGCGGCTCCTCGAGCCTCGAATCCAGCCGCGGCGGCTCTCTCCTCCCCGTGCCTGACGAAAGACGACGCGCATGGCGACCACGCTGAAGGCCAACGACTTCCTGGAGGCCGGCGCCCACTTCGGGCACCGCACGGCCAACTGGAACCCGAAGATGCGGCCCTACATCTTCGGGAAGAAAAACCTGATTCACATTATCGACATTAAGGAGACCGTCCGGGGGATGCTCCGGGCGGAGAAGTACCTGAAAGACGTCGCCGCCGCGAACAAGCTGATCCTGTTCGTCGGCACCAAGCGGCAGGCCGCCGAGCCCGTCCGCGAAGCCGCCGAAGCCTGCGGCTGCCCCTACGTCACCGAACGCTGGCTGGGCGGCACCCTCACCAACTTCCGCACCGTCCGCGGCCGGCTGGACCGCCTCGAAGAGCTCGAGCACCTCCGCGATACCGGCGAGCTGGACACCTACTCCAAAAAGCAGCAGTCCCGCCTGATGCGGGAGTACCGCAAGATCTACCGCAACCTGAACGGTATGCGGCAGCTCGAGCGGATCCCCGAGGTCATGGTGATCTGCGACCCCAAGAAAGAGCACAACGCCGTTCACGAGGCGAACCTGCTGGGCGTTAAAACCGTCTGCCTGATCGACACCGACAGCAACCCGGACCTGATCAGCCTGCCGATCCCCGGCAACGACGACTCGATCCGCACGATCCGGCTGGTGTTCAACTACCTCGCCGACGCCATTAACTCCGGCAAGTCGCACCTGCCCGAACCGGAAAAGAACGAAGAGGACGCCGAACCCAAGGCCGTGCCGTCTTACGGCTGAGCCGCGTTCGGATTTGCCCTCCGGTCGGAACGACGAATGGCGAATGCGGAATGACGAAGGGGCCGCCCCCGCCGTCTTGCCGAATTCGCCATTCGACGTTCCTCATTTGTCATTCTTAATTCACGTTACCTCCAACTCCGACGCCCCCCGATGGCCACCGTCACCGCCGCCGCGGTCAAAGCGCTCCGCGACCGCACCGACCTTCCGATGATGAACTGCAAGAAGGCCCTCGTGGAGGCCGGCGGTGACGAGGAGAAGGCGATCGAAATCCTGCGGGAAATGAGCGGGAAGAAGCTCGCCGCCCGCGAGGGGAACGTCACCTCCGAGGGCCGCATCTTCCAGTGGGTCGCCGACGACCACAGCTCCGCGGCGATGGTCGAGGTGCAGTGCGAAAGCGACCCCGTCGCCCGCAGCGAAGGCTTCATGACGCTGGGCAACGACCTGCTCAAGCAGCTCGCCGAGGGCCCCGGCGCCGGCACCGTCGACGAACTGCTCGACCAGCCCAGCCCCTCCGCCGGCAAAACCCTGCGGGCGCAGCACGAGGAGACCAGCAACAAGATCCTCGAGAAGATCGTCGTCGCCCGCGTCTGCAAGCTCAGCGGCCCGGTCGCCGGCTACGTGCATCACGACGGCAAGACCGCCGTGCTGTTCCAGGCCGACGGCGAGAAGGCCGACAGCCAGACGATGCGGGACGTGGCGATGCACATCGCCGCCCTGCGTCCCAAGGTGGCCGTCGCCGAGGACCTCGACGCCGCCGAGGTGCAGGCCGAGCGCGAACGCCTCACCGCGGAAGCCAAGGGCTCCGGCAAGCCGGACAACATTATCGACAAGATCGTCGACGGCCGGCTGAAGGCCTATTACGTCGAAAACGGCGTGTTGAACCTGCAGCCGTTCGCCAAGGACGACAGCAAGACCGTCAGCCAGGCGCTGGGCGAGAAGAACCTCACCGCCAAGGGCTTCACCCTCTGGGTGCTGGGCCAGGGCTGATTTCCAAGGCGGAAGGGGGAAGGCGTAAGGCGGAAGGACGCCGGCCCCCGCGGATTTTTTTCCTTCCGCCCTCCCCCTTTCGCCCTCCGCCTTGTCTTCCTCCCCCTACAAACGCGTCCTGCTCAAAGTCTCCGGCGAGACGTTCTGTCGGCGGGGGGAGAGCGGCATCGCCATGGATCAGGTCGGCGTGCTCGCCGATCAGATTAAAGACGTGGCGAACGCCGGCTGCGAACTGGCCGTGGTCACCGGCGGCGGAAACATCCTGCGGGGCAAGCAGTTCAGCGAGGTCTCCGCCAGCATTAACCCGCCGACCGCCCACTATATGGGCATGCTGGCGACCGTGATTAACGGACTGGCGCTGCGGGACGCGCTGGAGAACGTCGGCGTGCACGTGCGGCTGCAAAGCGCCATCCCGATGGCGAACGTCTGCGAGCCGTTTATTAAAGGCCGCTGCGAACGGCACCTCGAAAAGGGCCGCGTGGTGATCCTCGCCGCGGGCACCGGCAGCCCGTTCGTGACCACCGACACCGCCGCCGCCCTCCGCGCCCGGGAAATCGGGGCGGACGCCGTGCTGAAGGCCACGAAGGTCGACGGAATTTATTCCGAGGACCCGCTCAAGAACCCGCACGCCCAACGGTACGAGACGATCTCCTATAAAGAGGTGCTCGACAAGGGCCTGCAGGTGATGGACGCGACCGCGATCCACCACTGCATGGAAGGGAACATCCCGATCGTGGTATTCGATTATCAGCGGGCCGGCAACATCGCCCGCGTCGTCGCCGGCGAACCGATCGGCACCCGCGTCGGCGCCTGATCCGGCTCCCCTTCAAGTCGCGTCGCTGCGGTCGGTCGATCCGTTCCTCGTCGTGGTTTGGAAGGCGCCTTCGATGCCGGTGGTGTTGCAGACGGTCGGTCTACTGATCGTTTCCAACGTCTTTATGACGTTCGCCTGGTACGCGCACCTCAAGGAACTCAACCACAAGCCGTGGATCGTCGCGGCCCTGCTGAGCTGGGGCGTGGCGTTGTTCGAGTACCTGTTCCAGGTGCCCGCGAACCGGATCGGCCACACGCAATTCAGCGTGGGGCAACTGAAGATCCTGCAGGAGGTCATTACGCTGTCGGTGTTCGTGCCGTTCTCAGCGTTGTATCTCCGGGAGCCGGTGCGTCTGGATTATCTTTGGGCCGGGCTCTGCCTGTGCGGGGCGGTCTATTTCGTGTTTCGGGCGCCCGCCCCGTCCCGGGAGGTCGCGTCGCCGCCGGGAGAGGCTCGGCAGGTCGCGCCGGAGCACGCCCCGCCGCCGGCCCGCGGCGAGGATGTCGACGCTTTCGGGACCGACTAGGATCGCGGCTCCCCCCCCGGAGAACCGCCATGACGTCTGAACCGCCGCCCTATTCCGCCCCGCCGCCGGGCGAGCCCCACGGCTACTACGTTCAAAAACACCCGGGGGCGGAGAAGAAAATCCTTGCCGGCGTGCTGGGCATCGCGGCCGGCGGGCTGGGCGTCCATAAGTTCGTCCTCGGCATGACCACGCCGGGCATCATTATGCTCGCGGTGACGGTGGGCAGTACGATCGCGAGCCCCTGTCTGTTTTTCGTCCCGCTGCTGGCGCCGGTGGCGATGACCGTCATCGGCCTGATCGAGGGCGTGATCTACCTCACCAAGTCCGACGAAGAGTTCTACCAGACCTATATGGTCGAGAAGAAAGAATGGTTCTGAGCGTCCGTCCCCGAAGTCGCGCCGCCTGGCGGCGACGGCGAACCGGGGCAGGCGCTTTGAAAACCGTCAGACCAGCACCGGCAGCCCGCCGAGGTGCGTGACCTCGCGGGTGACGATCGAGCCGAGCAGCGTCGTGCCGGTGCAGTCGTCCACGTGTACCTCCGTCGTGCTGCCGATCAGCCGGGGGTTGCCGTCGAACACTACGATCCGGTCGCAGCGCGTGCGGCCGGTCAGCTGAATCGCCTCCCCCGGGGCCGGCCCGACGTCTTCGGAAGACTGGTCCGCCTTCTTCTGCCGGACGCTCGGCCCCTCGACCAGCACGGAGACCTGCTCGCCGATCTTGCGGGCATTCTCCTCCTCGCCGACCTCGTTCTGCACGGCGAGCAATGCGTTGTTCCGCCGACGCTTCACCTCGTCCGGGATGTCGTCGGCCAGGCGTTCGTACGCCTTGGTGCCGGGGCGGGGGGAGTACTTGAAGATGAAGCTGTTCTTGAAACGGAACTCCCGCACGCTGTCGACGCTCTTTTCAAAGCTCTCCTCGGTCTCGCCGGGGTGGCCGACGATAAAGTCGCTGCTGACCGAACAGCCCGGCACCGTTTCCCAGACGCGGTGCATCATGTCGCGGTACTCGGCGACCGTATAACCCCGCTTCATCACCTTCAGCACGTCGTCGCAGCCGCTTTGCAGCGGGACGTGAAGGTAGTGATAGCACTTCTTCAGGTCGCGAATCGCCTCCAGCAGATCGTTCCCCAAATCCTTGGGATACCCGGTGACGAACTTAATCCGTTCGATCCCGGGCGTGCCGTGGATCAGATACAGCAGATCACTGAGGCGGTAGGTTTTGCCCTCGCCGGAGTGCTTGTAGCTGTTGACGGTCTGGCCCAGCAGGGTGATCTCCTTGACGCCCTGTCCGGCGAGCACCTCGACCTCCTTTTTAATGTCGGAGGGGGCGCGGCTCTGCTCCGGGCCGCGGGTGCTGGGGACCACGCAATAGGTGCAGAACTTGTCGCAGCCGATCATCACCCGCACGAAGGCCTGATACGGCGTGGGCCGCATCGTCGGTTCGCGCAGGGGGTCGTAGCTTTCAAAGCTCGCCTCGATCTCCTTGCGGGCGCCTCCCTTGCGGGAGAGCGACAGGGCCGTCAGCCGGCTTTTCGAGCCGCGGAGGGCGTTCTCGCGGGCGGCGTCGATCAGGTCCGGCACCTCGGCCAACTGCCCGGTGCCGACGACGAGGTCGACGTGCGGCATCTTGCGAAAGACGAGGTCCTTGTCCTTCTGGGCCATGCAGCCCAACACGCCGATCACCGTGCCGGGCCGCTGCCGCTTGCGGTACTTCAGCCGGCCGAGGGAGGAGTAAATCTTCTGCTCGGCCTTCTCCCGCACGCTGCACGTATTGAACAGCAGGGTGTCGGCGGCTTCGGGATCGGAGGTGACCTCGAACCCGCGTTTGCGCAACGCGCCGACGACCAGCTCGCTGTCGAGCACGTTCATCTGACAGCCGACCGTCTCGATATACAGCCGACGGTTCGGGCCGTCGACGGCGGGCCCGTCGGCGGGGGGAGCGGCGGCGGAGAGGATCGGGTCGGTCATAGCGGACGGGCAGGACGGGGGCGGGCGGCAGTCTACGCCGGGAGGCCCGGCGACGGCAGGCCGATCGCCCCCGGGCGGCGCCCGTTCCCGGACCTTCCGCGTGCCGCTCCGTCGTCAGACGGGCTCCACGGCGCCGGGGATCGCCGCCTTGCGGGAGCGGTCGTGCAGTTCGTCCCAATCGATGGTCAACGATCCGCCGGTCTGTTCGTGCTGGACGTGCCACTCGCCCAGCAACTCCACGCAGGCGTGGTCGATGTAGCTCAGGGCCCTGAGGTCGGCGTGCACCTGGGCGTTGGCGGGGATCTCCTCCAGCGCCTCGGCGAGCTTCGGCAGCCTCAGGAAGGTCGCGGCGCCGCGGAGGCGGAGGTGGTAGATCGGCGACCCGCCGGGCTCGGGCGACTCCTCGAGTTCGCCCCGCACTTCCAGCTTGTTGAACTTCGTCAGCAGGCGGATCGCGGCCAGCACGATGCCCGCGATCACCCCGGTGAGCAGGTCGAAGCAGACGATGCCCGTGACCGTCACGAAGAAGACCACCAGCTCGCCTTTGCCCAGTTTCCAGAGCTCGCGGACGGCGACGAAGTCGATCAGCTTCCAGCCGACGTACACCAGCACCGCGGCCAGCGCGGTGGTGGGGATCAGGGACAGCAGGCCGCCGAGCAGGGCGGCGAAGATCAGCAGCCAGAGGCCGTGCAGGATGGCGCTGGAGCGGCTGGTGGCCCCGCTGCGGACGTTCGCCGAACTCCGCACGATCACGCCGGTCATCGGCAGGGCGCCGAGCACGCCGCAGACCGTGTTGCCGAGGCCCTGCGCGAACAGTTCCTGGTCGAAGTTCGACCGCGGGCCGGTGTGCAGTTTGTCGACCGCCGCGGCGCACAGCAGCGACTCGGCGCTGGCCACGGCGCCGATCAGCAGCCCGCCGGAGATCACCGCCCCCCAATCCGCGGTCCGCAGGACGGCCAGGGTGGGCCAGCGGATCTCGTCGAACAGCGACTGCGGCACTTCGACGTAGATCACCGGCAACACCCACGCCCAAGCCGCCACGGTCGCCACGACGACCGCCACTAACGCGGCCGGCAGGACGTTGAGGAACTTCAGCGGGCCGACCTTCTTGACCATGAGTTGCCAGAGGATGATCACCACGACGGTGACCAGCCCCAGCTTGGAGGCGACGTCGTGGTTCTTCAGGCTGGTTTCGAAGTCCAACAACGAATTTTCCGCGTCGTCGACCTTCTTCCGCACCGCGAGGGCCGCCGCGACGGAGGGCTGCTCGGCGGCGGCGAGCGCGGCGAGAGATGCGTCGAGCGCCGCCCGCGCCTCGTTCAGCCTGGTGAATCGCACTTTGCTCCGTTTGCCCTCTCCCAAGGCGGCCGCGTCGAACTCGTCCCGAAGACCGTCGAGGTCCTTCGCGATCGCGGCCTGCGTGACGGCCAGTTCCTCGGCGTCCTCGGCGAGCCCCTCCGCGATCGCCAGGGCGTCCGGGTCGTCTTCGGCGCCGAGGACGGGGGCGAAGCCCGTGGGGACATGCTCGGCGACGCGCTCCCGCAGAATCTCCTGGCGTTCGTGCAGGGCGCCGCTCGCCTTCAGCAGGTCCACCTGGACGACCCGCTGCTCCTCAGGCCGCATCTTCGGCCAAGGCAGGCCTTTTTGGACCGCCTCGGGAATGGTGATGAGGTTCTGCAACCCCCCGCCGGGCGGAGCGTCGTCCACCAGCACGTGAAACTGGCTGGCGAAGATCAGCACGCCGATGCCCGTCAGCATCCCCCGGATCACCGCCGGACTGACGGCGCGAAACCAGACGCCGAACTTCGCGAGACCGCAGACCATTTGCAGGAGCCCGCCCACCAGCACGCACAGGCCCAGCGTCTCGAGGCCGTGTTCGCGGACGATCTCGTAGACGATCACCGTCAGGCCCGCCGCCGGCCCGCTCACCTGCAGGGGGGACCCGGCGAAAAAGCCGACCAGCAGGCCGCCCACGATCCCGGTGATGATTCCCGCGGAGACCGGCGCCCCGCTGGCGATGGCGATGCCCATGCACAGCGGCAGGGCCACCAGAAACACCACCACCGAGGCGGAGAAGTTTCTCGCCGGCGAATCGAACAGACCCGGCGGAGCGGGTTTCCCGTTCGGAAGCGGGCCATTGGCGGGCCGGACGTTGGGAGCGGAGGACATAGCGACCTGAGCGGAGGACGGGATACCGGCGCGATCGTACCCCCCCGACACCGGGGGGACACCGATCCCACGCCGCGTTCCGGGCAGATTGTCCGAGAACTCACACCGTCCGTTCGCCGTCGTCTCCGGCCGCTTCAGGCCGTCGCCGACCGACCGCTCAGGCGGCCCGGCGGAGCGAACGGGCTTCCACTTCCGCCAGGGCGGCCCGTTCCCGGTCGCGGGCGGCCATCTCCTGCCACACGACCGGGTGCCACAGCGGATCGCGTTCGGCGGCGGGCACGTGGTGCTCCCGGGCCCAGCGGCGGAGCTTCAACTCCGCGATCGGGTCCAGCGAGGCGGCGAGCGGCGAAGCGACGTGCGGCGAGTGCAGCGAGAGATTCGACATGACGGCGGGGGAGCCGAAAGGGTGGGGCGAACCCCGTTTCGGTCGGCCGCCTCGCGCCTTCTTCCCCACCGCACAGTTCGCCGCCGCCGCGACCGGCAGAGTTGTCAGGGTCCGCCGCACGGACCGTTCTCGAGAAGGCGCGAACTCAGTCGACGGTCCGCGGAGCGGACCCTACGAGTCGCAGACGGACGTCGGCCGGATGAGCCGGTAGAGCGGAACCGCCGCCGCCGCCCCCACCGTCGGGCCGACGAGGTACAGCCACAGGTCCCCGTAGTCCGCGGTGGCCACCGCCGGGCCGAGGGAGCGGGCCGGGTTCATGCTCGCGCCGCAGACCGGGCCGAAGGCCATCGCCTCGATCGCCACCACCCCGCCGATCGACAGCCCCGCGAGCAGACCTTTCTCCTTCGGGCCGGTGGCGACGGCGAAGACCGTCGTCATCAGCCCGCAGGTCAGCCCCGCCTCGACCAGCAGGGCGCCGATCTGGGTGACGCCGATCGCCCCGTTCGGCCGGGTCACGGCGGCGTCGGCCGGTTCGCCCAGCAGGGCCACTAGGCAGAACGCCGCCGCCGTCGCCCCGAGGCACTGGGCCAGCACGTAAACCGGCACGTCCCGCCAGGCCAGCCGCCGGGAGAGGGCGAAGGCGACCGTCACCGCGGGATTCAGGTGCGCCCCGCAGATCGGACCGACGGTCTCGATCACGCAGAAGACCACCACCCCAAAGGCGATGGCGACCCCCGGGTGGGTGACGGCGCCGATTCCCGTGGCTTCGGCGGTCGCCGCGTTCACCGCGGCGGCCCCGCAGCCGATCGCCACCAGGGCGAACGTGCCGACCACCTCCGCGACGGACCGCCGCCACAGCGGATCGCACCACAGGAACGGGCGCGGGGGAGGGACGTCGATCAACGGGACGGCAGGCGAACGGAGAACGAACCGGACGTTCTCACAAATACCAAAACGTCAGTACGTTCGTCATCTCTCGCCGTGCCGGATCGCCTACCGCCGGGCCGGGGTGATCCAGAGGAAGCCGCGGCCGGCCTCGTCGCGGCGGAGTTCGCTCTTGAGGGCGTGCTCCGCGACGGCGTACCGCACGGCTCGGTCCCACGCCCCGCGGCCGGGGGGAACGGAGACCGTCGCCGTCGCCGGGTCCACGCCGACGGCCCGCATCCCGGCGACGTCCAGCAGGACCGGCACCCCGCAGGCGGCCTCGACGGACCGGGCGAAGTCGTTCAGGGAACTCTCCCGCACGCCGAGGCTCGTCAGCGTGAAGATCCCCCCCGCCGCCGCCAGCCGGCCGGGGCCCTCGGAGACCTTCCAACCGACCGGCCACGCCCCGGCGGGGGCGACGGCGCCCGGCTCGGCGGCGTCCGCGGTGCCGGGGATCGCCGTCAGCGGGTCGTCGGCGGGTCGTTCGACCACCACCAGTTCCAACCCGCCCGCCGGGGTGCGGGTCGGGTGGAAGGCCAACCCGTGTCGGGCCAGCAGCGCGGCCAGCGAGGCGCCCTTCGAGAACGCCGGCAGCGGCCCGTCCTGCAGCGCCCGGCCGTTGTTCGCCGGGTTCCGCAGGCGGGCGGCGGCCTCCGGGGCGAACCGCAGCGGGAGCGTCGGCGGCAGTTCGAGGGCCAGCAGCGCCGGGTTCACCGCCCCGCCGGAGAGCGGACCGAACGCCGCCGGGGCCGGGGCGGAGAGCCCTTCGAACGTCATGCGGAACTGCGTCTGGTCCAGTCCCCACAGCGGTTGTCCGCCGGGATCGCCGGCGGCCCCGTGCGTCGACAGGGATTCGACCCATCCTCGAAGTTCCCGCCGGTCGCCGGGGGTGAACTGGCGCTCCGGGAAGACGAGGCTGCCGTCGGGGGTCAGGCGGCCGGTGGCGGTGACGCTCCGCAGGCCGACGCCGGTCGTTTCCGTCACGCCGATCGCGTCGGTGGGCCGGCCGGTGCGGACGGCGGTGTCCACGCCGAGGGAGGCCAGCGACTCCCGCCAGACCCGCGATCCCAGCACGCCGGCGGCGCCGTCCACCAGCACGACGACCTTCACCTGGGTGACGAGGCCGCTAGCGTCCGGTTCGTTCCGCTGGAGGCGCGGCCCGCCGAGGGCGGCGTCCGGCACGCCGCCGCCGAAGTCCCCGAAGGAATAGCCGCCGGCGCCCTGATACGAGGACCGCTGCCGCCGGGCGGCGTCGCGTTCCCGCTGGGCCAGCCGCACCGCCGCCCGCCGCTCCGCCAGCGTCGGCCCGTACCCGGCCCGCATCGGTTCCTGGGCGACCGTCTCCGCGGCCGGGCCGAGCGCCGCGGCGCCCAGCAGGACGAGCCCCGCCGAACGGGAGAACCAGCGACGGCGGAACGAGCGGACGATCATGACGACACGGCGGCGGGGACGAACAAGCGACGGAGACCCAAACGATGGGAGCCGGGCGAGGGGGAACCGGGCGACGCGCGGGGCGACGCCGATTCTATCGGCCGGTTCGCCGCACGGGGGCCGGTTAGCGGCGGAGCGCGCCGGCTGCGCCGTCTGCCCCGGCCGTGCGGGCGGCGGACGTCGGGTCCGAAGCCGCCGGTTCGGTTCCCAACCCCGCCCAGGCCCCCGGCGCCGTGGCCGCGAGGAACCGGGCGACGGCGTCCGAGACCGCCTGCGTCGCGCTCGCCGGGCGAGCGGCCAGCCGCGTCCCGTCCGCCCGCCGGGCCGCCCGCACCGCCGGGGCGGCGGGTTTGGACGCGACCAACGGCACGCGGACCGCCGCCGGTTCGCTCCCCGGTTCGCTCCCCAGGGCCCCGTCCGCGGCGCCCGTCGGCAGGGCGGCGAAGACGGGCGGCGGCTCCGGGGCCGCCAGCGCCGGCAGCCCCTCGGCGATCCGAACCGGCGCCGGCGGTTCGACGACGACTACCACGGGGGCGAGGCTCGGCAGCCGCGGCGTCGCGGCGAGGGCGACCGTCCGCACCGGATGCACCGCCAGGCCGGCGCTGTTCACCCAGTCCAGCTCCGCCGCCGCCCGCTCGTCGCGGGGCTCTGACCGCGGGGCCAGTTGCGGAGCCGCCAGCGCCAGCAGGGCCGGGGCCGGTTCGGCCGCCGCCGGGTCCGCCGCCGCCACGGCCTCCGCCGACGCCTCGGCGGCTGAGGAGAGGGAGGCGAACTCCGCCCCAGACGCCGCCCACCCCGTCGCCCGCCGCCAACGGGCCGCGTCGCCCACGCCCGTCCACCCCTCGAGCGTCGCCGCGTCTGCCACCGCGGCCCACGGGTCGACCGGGAACAGCTCCGCCCCCGCGGCCGACGAGGCGAGCGGACCGATCATCGGCCCCAGCATCAGGCCCAGCCGCAGCGCCCGCCGCAACGCCCGGCGAAACAGGTCGGACCGCAGGAGGCGGAACGGAGCGAGGCCGGCGAGCATTGGGCGTCCGGGGTCGGCGGGGCGGGAGACGGGGGCGGGACGGTCCGGGCAAACGGCGGGACCGCGGAGGAGAGATCGGCCGTCCGGCGACCCGGGGACCTCCGCCGCTGGGGCAAACACGGCAAGATGCACCGGTTGCGGAGTTTGCCCCCGTCGTGGACCGGACGACCGATGCCGCCGCGGCGACCTCGGGCGTTCCCTCCGGCGGCGGGCGATTCGCCTCAAGCGGCGGGACCGGGTAGCCTGCCGGGTTCGGTTCTTCGTCCCCCCGGTTCCCCAGGCCGGAGCCATGGCTCCGGCTTAGGTTCGTTCGCCCGTGCTCGATTCGCTTCCCGATCCGCTGCCCATCACGCCCGTCGAGGGCTTCGGCGGCGCCACGCTCCGGCCGCCGGGCAGCAAGAGCCTGACGAACCGGGCTCTCGCCGTCGCGGCGCTGGCGGAGGGCACGTCCACCCTCACCGGGGTGCTGGACAGCGACGATACCCGCGTGATGCTCAACGCCCTGACGGCGCTGGGGCTGGACGTCGATCACAACCCGGTCGCGGCCACGGTCCGCATCACCGGCTGCGGCGGCGAACTGCCGGCGAACGACGCCGGGCTGTTCTGCGAGAACAGCGGCACGAGCATCCGGTTCCTCACCGCCCTGATCGCCGCCGCCGGCCGGGGGACCTACCGCCTCGACGGCGTCGCCCGCATGCGGCAACGCCCGATCGGCGACCTAGTCGACGCCCTCAACCAGCTCGGGGCGGAGGTGACCTGCGACCTCGCCAACGGCTGTCCGCCGCTGACGGTGCACACGACCGGCCTCTCCGGCGGCACGGCGACGGTGGAGAGCGGGGCCAGCAGCCAGTTCCTCAGCGCCCTGATGATGGCCGCCCCGGCCGCCCGCGGGCCGCTCACGCTGCGGGTGCCGGGGGAGTTGGTCTCCGTGCCGTACGTCGTGATGACGCGGCGGGTGTTGGAGGCGTTCGGCGTGCGGGTGTCAGAGGAGAACGGCCTGTTCCACATCGCCCCGCAGACGCCGACCGCGACCGAATACGCCGTCGAGCCGGACGCCAGCGCCGCCAGCTACTGGTTCGCCGCCGCGGCGATCCTCGGCGGAACCGTCACCGTGGAGGGCCTCGGCACCGGCAGCGTGCAGGGGGATATGGACTTCCTGAGGGTCCTCCGGGCGATGGGCTGCGAGGTACGTATAGAAGAGGAGAAGACGACGGTGACCGGCCCGCCGCACGGCCGGCTGAAGGGCGGCCAGACGTTCGACATGGGGCCGATCTCCGACACCGCCCAAACGGCCGCCGCGGTCGCGGTCTTCGCCGACGGGCCGACGACCGTGACCGGGATCGCCCATGCCCGGCACAAGGAGACGGACCGCGTCGCCGCGGTGGTGACGGAGCTGCGCAAGCTCGGGCAGGAGTGCGAGGAGCACGCGGACGGCTTCACAATCGTGCCGAAGCCGGTCACGCCGGCGATCGTCCACACCTACGACGACCACCGCATGGCGATGAGCTTCGCCCTGATCGGCCTGCGCGAGAACGGCGTGCAGATCGCCGACCCGGGCTGCGTGGCGAAGACTTACCCGGGGTTCTGGCAGGACCTCCAAACATTGACGGGGAGAGAACTGTGAGCCCGAAGCGCAAGCGAGGCTGGACGGCCGCGAGCGAGTCAAGACGTCCCGATCAGCGGGCGTCACGGGCCTCGCTTGCGCTTCGGGCTCACGGCGGAAGGGACGCCCGATGAGCGGTTCCCCCCGGGCGCTGGCCCATGAAGCGTTGCTCGAACAGGCGACCACGCAGACCTTCGCCCAGGATCTGCTGGAGCGCCGCTGGGCCGACTACGACGTGCCGGCGGTCGACCGGCGGCTGATCTCGGACCTCGTGTTCGGCACGGTGCGGCGGCGGGCGACGCTGGATGCGGTTCTCCAGGCCCATCTCAACCGGCCGTTGGCGGACCTCGAACCGGGCCTGCGGACCCTGCTGCGGCTGGGCGCCTACCAACTGGCGCTCACCGGCGGCATCCCCCCGCACGCGGCGGTGCACGAAACGGTGGCCGTCGCCGAGATCAGCGGCGCCCCCCGCTGGACCGGGCTGACGAACGGCGTGCTGCGGAGCCTCGCCCGGGCCGTCTACCCGGCGAACGACGAACCCGTCCCCGCCCCCGGCCCCGCCGCGGACGCCGTGCCGCTGCCGGTCGGCCCGGGCGACGCGGACCGCTGGCGGAAGGTCGGCCGCCGCGTGTTCCCCGACCCCACCGACGACCCGGCCGGCTACTTCGCCGCCGCCTTCGCCTTCCCCCGCTGGCTGGCGCGGCGCTGGGCGGAGCGGCTGGAACCGACGGAGCTGTGGGCGCTGGGCTTTCACTTCAACCGCCCCCCGGTCCCCACGCTGCGGGTCAATCCGTTGAAGGGCGACCGCGAATCCCTGCTGGCCGCGTTGGCCGAGGCCGGCGTCGCGGCGACCGCGGGGGCGACGCCGCAGTCGATCCGGCTGGCGGAGGGGGCGAACGTCGTCGCCCTGCCCGGCTTCCCCGAGGGCCGCTTCAGCGTGCAGGACGAAACCGCCCAGGGAGCCGCCGCCCTGCTGGCCCCGCGGGCCGGCGAGCGGGTCCTCGACCTCTGCGCCGCCCCCGGCACGAAGACGACCCACCTGGCCGAACTGTCCGGCGACGCCGCGGAGATCCTCGCCGCGGACGTGAGCAGCCAACGGCTCGAAAAGGTCTCGGCGAACGCCCAGCGGTTGGGGCTTTCCTCAATCCGCACGCAGGCGACGGCGGCGGACGCCTCCGATTTGCCCGGACTGGAGGACGGCGGCCTGTTTGACGCGGCGCTGGTGGACGTGCCGTGCAGCAACACCGGCGTGCTGGGCAAGCGCCCGGAGGCCCGCTGGCGGGTGAAGGCGAGCGACCTGCCGCTGTTCGCCGCCAGCCAGACCGACCTGTTGGCCGCGGCGCTGGAGCGGGTAAAACCCGGAGGGCGGTGCGTGTACTCGACGTGCAGCGTGGAACCGGAGGAAAACGCCGGTGTGGTCGCCGCCGCGCTGGCGGACCCGCGGTTCCAAGATTGGAAGGTCGTCCGCAGCGTACTGCACTGGCCCGGCCGCCCCGGCGACGGCGGTTTTCAGGCACTATTGGTGCGGAGGGGCGCTTCAGGCTGAAGGAGGCGCGACTGTCAGGGAGCGTCTCTGAGCAGCGCCGCGTCGAGAGAGACGCTCCCTGACGGTCGCGGCTCCATTTCGTCACCTGCAGGCAGCGCCTCCCGCGCCCGCCAAGCGCGGAGCAGGCCGACCGTCAGCAGGACCTGTGCGGCGACGAACAGGCTGAACGAGCCGACGACCATCGCGCCGCCGACCAGTTCCGGCACGGAATTCAACAGGCCCGGGCGGTCATTTCGCCCGCTCAGGTTGTCCGCGACTGGGATCAGCGTGCCAGCGAACCCGCAGACGCCGGCGGCCAGCACGAACCCGCGGCCGGGCCCCCGGCGGCGGCCGGCGACGACCGCAAACGCCGAGTAGCTCAGGGTCAGCAGGAGGAAAAACGCCAGGAAGGCGTCGTCAGAACTCATCGGGAGTCCTCGGTCGGGTCGGCAGGGCGGGCGGCTCCCAGGACCCGGGCCGCGGCGAGGACGGACAGCCACAGCGAGCCGAGCCAGGCGGCCCCCATTCCGACCTGAAACGCCGCCGAGTCGTTCATCCACCGCATGGCCTGCGGGGCGACCTGCTCCAGGACCGCCGTCACGAGCACAGCGAAGGGAAACAGCAGCCCCACCCCGGCCGCGAGCGCCGCCGTCGCCCCGCCGGGCGTGCCCCAGCGCCAGCGCCGCAACCCCGCCACGGCGAGGGCGGCGGTCGCCACGAGCCAGACCAGAAACACGGCCGGCATCACGAGTTCGACGGCCCACATGCCCGCAGGTTAGCCCCGGTTCGCGGTCGCCGGTAGGCGGCGTGCGCCATTGAGCGGGCGCGCCGCCTGACGGCGACGGCGAACCGGGGCGGGCGGGTGAGCGCGGCGGGCGGGCGGCCGGGCAAAGCGTCGCCGGGGGAAACCTGAGGAAACTTTGCGCCCGGGGTGAATCCGGCTTGAGCAGAACCTGAATCGTTCCGATTGGACAGGAGAGGACCCGCCGTGCCGGTTCTGCCGCCTGTTGCGGTCAGGCTGAAGCGGCGGGTCCCGGAACGGCTCCGGCCGGGCGTCTTTCGAGTCATGTCGGCCCCACGCGGGTTGACCGGATTCGACCGGGCGACCTACGACCGAAGCCGTCCCCCCCGCCGTGCCCCGCCCCCGCAGTTTGCGGGGACGGTGCGCCCGTCGGGGTCGCTCGAGTTCCCGCTTCACGTACGTTTTCGAGCCGTTTTCGCCGGTCGTCGGGTCGCAGCGACGCGATCCGCCCCGGCACTCGCCCCTTCCGGCCGACCACTCACCCACCGCATCGCCGCCCCGCCCGGGCCGCACCGTGCGTTTCGTCCTTGGAAACAAGGGGGAACGCCGCGGGCGCCGGGGCTCCGGCGGAGGCGGCGCGGCGGGCCGCCCGGGGCGCGGCGCTTCCCTGTCAGACACTGACACGATTCCCCACAAGGAGGTTGGACCGTTGGCCAGACGCATCGGACTCCTCGCCGGGTCCACAGCGGCGGTGATCGCCGGACTGTGGCTGGCGAACGCCAAGCCGCTCGCAGAGCAGATGACCGCGGCGGTGGACACCGCCGCGAGCGCCTCGCCGGCGGACCAGCTCGCCGCCGGCTTGCTGTTGATGAAAGAGGGGCAGCACGTCGCTGCCCAGAACCGCCTCGCCCTTGCCGCCAAAGGCGAGGCGAAGCTGAGCCGTGAGCAACAGCTCATGCTGAACGAGGCGCTGCGGCGCCTGCAGGACGTCGACCCGTTCGCCGCCCACAACACGGACGGCAACAAGGAGACCGCCGAACTGTTCCTCGCCGAAGCCCGCGCCGCGGTGCAGCGGGGCGACAAGGCGTCCGCCCGCAAGCTGGCCGCCGCCGCCGCCGCGTTCGGCACGAACTGGCCGGACGGCGCCGGCCCGGACGCGCTGCTGGCCGCTCTCGGCCCGGCGGAAGTGAAGCCGACCGGCGGGGACATCCTGCCGGACGAGTTCGCCTCCATGGACTTCGGCAGTGCCGCCGCTCCCGCCGCCGCCCCGGTGACGGACGGCTGGGGCGCCCCCGCGCCGAACAGCGTCGAGGGCGGGTCCAGCAAGGCCGCCGCGATGCAGCTGCTGGCCCAGGCTCGCGTCCAACTGGACGCCGGCCGCTACGAGGAGGCCCGCTCGCTGGCCCTGGAAGCGTGGGAACTCCACGCCGACTGGGACCTGTTCGCCGCGGACAGCCCGGACCGGATCATCAGCGAGGTCGCCGCCCGCACCAAGACGGTCACCTTCACCGCCAAGTCCCCCAAGCCGGCCGCCGCCGCGGCGCCGAGCGCCGACGAGCTGGCCCGCGGGGCCGCCGCCGACGCCCTCGCCGCCGCCCGCAACGCGCTGGGCGCCGGTGAGTTCGAGCAGGCCGAGGCCTACGTCGGCGCCGCCGAGTCCGCCGGCGTGGCGTGGGACCTGCTGGGCGACAGCCCGGAGAAGGTGCGGGCCGAACTGGCCGCCGCCAAGACCGCGGGCGCCCCGAAGCCCGCCGCGAACGAGGTGAGCAACGCCGCCTTCGATATGGACTTCGACGCCACCTTCGGCGTCACCCCGACCTCCGCTCAGGCGCCCACGGCGGACGAGCAGCCGGAAGCGGTCTCCACCGCCGCCGGCGCCGACAGCCCGTTCGCCGCCCCGCCGGTCGACCCGTTCGCGCTTGCCGCTCAGGACGACGAACTCGCCGCCCCGGCCGCGGAATCGAACTCCGCGCCGAAGTCCGCCCCGACCGAGCCGACCGCTCGTCAGAAGTACGACGAAGGCATGGCCGCCCTGAAGGCCGGCGACCGCAACACGGCGCTGGAGGCGTTCCTCGCCGCCCACGAAGCCGTGCAGGCCGGTTCGCCGCTCGACCCCTTCCGGGCCGAGCAGATGCAGAGCTTCCTCGTCTCGCTGGCCCCGGCCGGCGGGATGAACGGCGGCGTGACCCCGGCGGCGGCGGTGAACCCGTCCGCGGCCGTTCGCTCCGCCGGCGCCCAGAGCCCCGCCGAGCAACTGACCCTCGCCAGCCAGGCCGAGAACGTCCGCTTCGATAAGCTGCGGGGCGAGGTGTTGAACGCCATCTTCCGGGCCGAGCGCCTGAAGGAAGCGGACAACCTCACCGAAGCCCGCGCCGTGCTGAACCGCACCAAGCAGAGCGTCGAGACCGCCGAACTGCGGGACGACTTGAAGGCCCCGATGCTGCGGCACATCGCCAACAGCAGCGCCGCGGTCGAGAGCTACGCCAAGCAGATGGCCCCCAAGCTGGAGCTGGCGGAGCGGAACAAGATGGTCAAGGACGAGATCAACACGGAGCAGCTCCGCCGGGCCCGGATTGAGAAGGAGATGTACGAGCTGACGGAACGCTTCAACGACCAGTTGGACGCCCGGGAGTTCGTCGAAGCCCTCGCCACGGCGAAGCAGGCCCGCGCCCTGGACCCGGACGCCCCGCACGCGGAGCTGATGGTCTGGAAGGCGAAGTTCGCGCACCGTGAGTTCCAGGGCAAAGCGATCGCCGAAGCGAAGGAAGAGGGCTTCGTCGCCGCGATGACCTCCGTGGACGAGGCGAGCATCCCGTTCGCCGACGACTTCGAGTTCCCCAAAAACTGGGACGCCCTGACCGTCCGCCGCGGCCTCCGCTACGGCGAGACCGGCGTGGTCGGGGACATGAGCACCCAGGAGAAGATGATCGCCTCGGCGATGACCCGCCCGGTCAGCCTGCACTTCCAGGACGCCCCGCTGGCCGAGGTGCTGTCTCACCTGGCGACGCTGGCGGACATCAACATCGTCGCCGACCCGGCCGACGTGGAAGCCGTCGGCGCCGGGATCGACACCCCGGTGACGATCAACGTCGAAGGCGTGCAGCTGAAAAGCGCCCTGAACCTGATCCTGGAGCCGCTGGACCTCGGCCACGTCATCTCCGACGACGTGCTGAAGGTGACCAACCGCAATCGCATGGGCGGGCAGCTGATCACCAAGCCCTACCCGGTGACGGACCTGGTGGTGGCGATCCAGAACTTCGGCTCGCACGGCGGGACCGATCCGATGGCGAAGTCCGGCGCCAAGGCCAACCCCTTCGGCGGCGGTCTGGGCGTGGGCAACTTCAGCGTGCCCGCCGTGGGCGGCGTGGCGCCGAACATGGACCTCTCCGGGGCCCTGGTGGACCCGGTGACCGGCGGGCGGATTGAGAGCCGCGTCGAGGGCGACAGCCGCCGCATGCGGTTCGACGAACTCGCCGAGCTGATCCGCACCACCGTGGAACCGGAAAGCTGGGAGATGCTGGGCGGCCGCGGGTCGCTGCAGACCAGCGAAACGACGCTGGCCCTGGTGGTGCGTCAGACGCAGGCCGTGCACGAGCAGATTTCCGAGCTGCTGACCCAGCTCCGCCGTCTGCAGGACCTTCAGGTGGCGGTCGAGGTGCGGTTCGTGACGGTGACCGACGAGTTCTTCGAGCGGATCGGCATCGACTTCGACTTCGACGTGCAGGACGCCCTGGGCGCCGGCCCGGTGGACGCCAGCCCGTTCGGGGCGATCGACACGATCTCCCCGCAGACCGCCGGCACCACTCCGGGCCCGCTGGCTCCGGGCACCGCCCCGTTCTTCCCGAACTTCGCCCTGCCGGTGCTCCCGCCGCTGCAGGAGGGCGGCGCCACCCAGTACCAGAACCCGACCGGCACGGCGGTGAACGGACTGTTCGATCCGAGCCCCGGCCGCGACCTCCGCGACCGCGACGACTACAGAGACGGGGTTGTCGTCGGCGTGGACGGCAGCGAGGCGACCGGCGCCACCAACTTCCGTCAGGACCTGGACATCCCCTTCGAGCAGGGCAGCTTCGCGGTCGGCGTGCCCGACTTCGTCGCCGGCGACCTGAGCCTCGGGATGAACGTCGGCTTCGCGATCCTCAGCGATATTGAAGCCTTCTTCTTCATCAACGCCGTCCAGAGCGACAGCCGCAACAACCTGATGTTCGCCCCGAAGGTGACGCTGTACAACGGCCAGATGGCCTTCGTGCAGAACTCCACGCAGATCCCCTTCGTGGCCTCGCTGATCCCGGTGGTCGGAATCGGCTCCGTGGCCTACCAGCCGGACGTGCAGCTGATTCAGGAAGGCATCACGATGTCGGTAACCGCGGTCATCAGCGCCGACCGCCGGTTCGTCCGGCTGACGGTCAGCCCGGAGTTCACCAACGTGATCGACATCTTCAGCTTCACCTACGCCTCCGCCGGCGGCGGCGGCGGCGTGGGCGGGGCCGGCGGACTCGCCGGTGTGGCCGGCGGCGCCGGCGGCTTCGGCGGCATCGGCGGCGGCGCCATCGCCCAGAACGCTCTGCTCCAGACCCTGCCCCAGCAGGTCGGCGGCATCGCGGGCATCGGCGGCGTCGCCGGCACCACCGGCGGAGCGACCGGCGGGTTCCAGAACCTGACCATTCAGCTCCCGCTGCAGGAGATCGTCACCGTCAACACCACCGTCTCCGTCCCGGACGGCGGCACCGTGTTGCTCGGCGGCATCAAGCGGCTCCGCGAGGGTCGCAACATGGCCGGCGTGCCGATCCTCAACAAGCTGCCGTACGTCTCCCGGCTGTTCAAGAACACCGGCGTCGCCCGCAGCACCGAGTCCCTCATGCTGATGGTCACCCCCCGGATCATCATCCTGGAGGAAGAGGAGGAACTGCTCGGCATCGAGATCTAGTCCTCCGTGAGGAGGACGGGATCCCAACCCGACCGTTCAGAACCGATCGCGCCGCCGCGGGGCTCCCCCGCGGCGGCGTTTTTCGTGCGCCCTCACGGCGGGCCAGGACGGGGAACCGTCACGCCGAGCCGCCGCGGCGGCTCGGCGTTACGCTGTGCGGATGGCCGTCCCGTCCCCGAATCAGACCGTCCAGTTCCAGTCCGCCCCGGACCCGACCGCCCACGCCGTCGCCGAAGTCTTCGCCCGGGTGCGGTCCGGGTATCCGCTGCTGGCGCTGGACACGCCGGAGGAGCGCCGCTGGATCGACGCCCTGTCCGCCGCCGCACCGCAGGCCGGTTGGACCGTGTCCCTGTGGAGCGCCGCCGCCGGCGTGCGAACGCCGGGCACGGCGCCCGCCGAGGGAACCGAGCCGCGCCTCGCCGATCCGCGGGCCTACCTGGGGCAGCTTGCCGCCGCGGAGGGCCGCACCCTGCACCTGCTGGTCGACGCCGGTCCGCACCTGGCCGATCCGGTGTGCGCCCGCCTGCTGCGGGAGGCGTTGCCGGCCCTCACGGGCAAGCAGTCCGCCGTGCTGCTGATCGCCCATCGCACGCCGCTGCCGGCGTCGCTGGACAGCGACGCGGCGACCGTCGACCTGCCCCCGCCCAGTTCGGCGGAGTTGGCCGATGACCTCCGCGCCGCCGCGGCCGCCGCCGGCCGCGACGCCCCGGACGAGGCCCTGCTCGCCCGGTTGGTGAACGCGGCCCGCGGCCTGACCCGCGACAGCGCCCGGCGGGCCTTCACGCTGGCCCTGACCGACTCCGCTGCGGACGACGATCCGTTGAAGGCGGTGGTGAACGAGAAGCGCCGGCTGGTCAGCGGCGGCGATCTGCTGGAGTTCCGCGGGCTGGACGAATCGGCGGACGCCGTCGGCGGGTTGCAGAACCTCAAGGAGTGGCTCGCCAAGCGGGCCGCCGCCTTCAGCCCGGAGGCCGCCGCCCGCGGCGTCCCGGCCCCCCGCGGCGTATTGCTGCTGGGCGTGCAGGGGTGCGGCAAGAGCCTGACGGCCCGCGTCGCCGCCCGCATCCTCGGTTTCCCGCTGGTCCGGCTGGACGTCGCCGCCCTGATGGCCTCCGAGCAGGGGCAGAGCGAGAAGAACCTGCGGCAGGCCCTCGCCAACGTCGCCGCGATCGCCCCGGCGGTGCTCTGGCTGGACGAACTCGAAAAGGGCTTCGCCGGCAGCACGGGCGACGGCGGCGGCGGGAACGAAGCCGCCGTCCGCCGCATGACCGGCACGCTGCTGACCTGGATGGAGGACCGCCCCGCCCCGGTGTTCGTCGCCGCCACCGCCAACTCCGTCGACGCCCTCCCGCCGGAGCTACTGCGTCGCGGCCGGTTCGACGAACTGTTCTTCATCGACCTGCCGAACGAATACGAACGGCGGGACATCCTCCGCGTGCATCTGGCCCGCGGCGCGCAGGACCCGGCAGCGTTCGACGTGGAGGAACTCGCCGAGGCCGGCGAGGGCCACAGCGGCGCCGAACTGGCCCAGGCAGTGACCACCGCCCTGATCGACGCCCACACCGACGGCCGCGCCCCGGCCCAGGCGGACGTCAAACGGGCGATCGAGGAGACCGTGCCGCTGTCGGTCACGATGGAGGACCAGATCTTCGCCCTGCGGGAGTGGTGCCGCACCCGCACCCGCCCCGCCACCCCGGACAGCCGCGTGCTGCGGATGATGGAGCAGGAGCGCCGACACGGCGGCGATTTGGAGGGCGACGCCGGCCCCGAGGGCCCCGCCTGGGGTCGACTGGCGGCCGGCGGCCAGTTGCGGGCGGCGATTACGGAGTTCCTCGCCACGAAGGACGGGGCCACCTTCCCGACGCTGATCGAGGCGCTGGCGCCCTACGCCCCCGTCGCCGGCCCGCTGGCGCTGGCGTTGAAGGCGAACCCGAAGGCCGTCGTCTGGGCGGGGCTGGACGAAACCTTCGCCGCGGAGATCGCCCGGCTGGTGGAGAACCGTCGCGTCTACCTGCACCCCGCCTCCGCGGACGATCACCCGCCCGGCTCCGCCCCCAAACTGCCGGTGTTCGAAGAGGATGCGGACGAAGCGGCCGGCGGGACGACCCCGCCGGACGGCCCGCACTGGCGCCCGGTGCAGTTGAAAACGCTCCCCCGGCCCGGCGCCCCGGCGGAATACGCCCGCCTCGCCCGGGTGCGGCTGTCCAAGAAGTAGCGCCGCCGCGGTCGTTCGATCGTCGGAGGGGCTCCGCAGTGGAACCGTTCGCCGCCCTCGCACCGTCCTGTCCACCGTGGTCGTCGCCCTCCTTCTGGCTCTCGTCGGAACCCCGCCGTTCACGCAGGGGCTGCCGCGGCCGGTCGACGGGCTGAACCTGCCGGCGGGCTACGTCGCCGGGCCGGTCGTCCCTGGGCTGCGGGAAGACGCGGTGCCGCAGGGGCTGGCCTGGGTTGCGGGGGCGGACGGGGCGGGAGAGCGGTTCCTCGTCTCCCATGATCGGCCGGGGGAGGCGGCGTCGTGCGTGTCCGTGCTTGATGGGGCTAACGGGTCCCTGATTGCCGTGGTGGACCTGGAGGAACCGGACGGCAGGCCGCACCGCGGGCACGTCGGCGGGCTGGCGGCGACGGCCGACGACCTGTTCGTCGCCTCCGACGGCCGCGTGTTGCGGTTCCCGCTGGCCCCGTTTCTGGCCGACGCCCCGCCGCCGCGGCTGCGGGCGACCGCGGTTCGGCGGGACGAAACGCAGGCGGACTACGCCGCCGCCCGCCCCGGTCTGGCGGGGGACGAGCTGTGGGTCGGGGAGTTTGCGCTGCGGCGGACGAACCCGTTCGCCCGGGAGTATCGCACCGCGGCGTCCCATCGCCTCACCGATCGGGCCGGCCAAGCGAAGCACGCCTGGGTCGTCCGGTCCGACCCCGCCGATCCGACCGGCCGCGTGACGGGCCTGCTCTCCGTGCGGCAACGGGTGCAGGGGCTCGCCTTTCTGCCGGGAGCCGACGGCGGGCCGGGCGAGGTGGCGCTCAGCGTCTCCTACGGCCGGGCGAACCGCAGCGAACTGGCATTCCACCGGGACCCGACCGGCGGCCCGCCGCACCGGACCGTGACCGTCGCCGGCCGCGACGTGCCGCTGTGGTTCTTGGATGCGCAGAGCTATCGCCGCACCGTCGACTTCCCCCCGATGAGCGAGGGCGTCGCCTTCGTCCCCGGATCGACGGACCGGCCCCCGCGGCTGGCCGTGCTGGCCGAGAGCGGGGCGGAGAAATACCGACTCGGCGGCGCCGGTCCGCTGGACCTTATCGTTCTGCTGCCGATCATCTGGAGGGATTGATCCGGAGCTGCGAACCGGCATCCCCCCGCCGCCGCGAAGCCACTATGGTTCGCGGCCCCGTCCCCGCGTCCCGCACGACGCCGATGTCCGACAGCTACGTCCCCGCCCCCGCCCCGCCCGACGCGCTGCTCGCCTGCGACGGGTTGGTGAAGACCTACCGCGGCGGCAAGAAGGCGGTCCGCGGGATCGACTTCTACGTCGGCCGGGGGGAGATCGTCGGTCTGCTGGGGCCGAACGGGGCCGGCAAATCGACCACCTTCCGCATGGCCTGCGGACTGACGGTGCCGACCGAGGGCCGCGTCTGCCTCGGCGGCACGGACGTGACCACCTGGCCGCTGTACCGCCGGGCCCGCCGCGGGATGGGCTACCTCCCGCAGGACGACAGCGTCTTCAAGAAGCTGACCGTCGAACAGAACCTGTTCGCCGTGCTGGAGTTCCAGGCGATCACCAAAGCCGCCCAGCGCAAGCGGGCCACGGCGCTGCTGGAACAGTTCGGCCTGGACGACAAACGCCGCCAGACCGCCGGCACGCTCTCCGGCGGCGAACGCCGCCGGCTGGAGATCGCCCGCTGCCTCGCCTCCAAGCCGGACCTCATCCTGCTGGACGAACCGTTCACCGGGATCGATCCGGTCACGATTCACAGCATCCAGGACATTATCCGCGACCTCCGGGACTGCGGCATCTCCATCCTCCTGACCGACCACCGCGAACGGGAAACGCTGACGATCACCGATCGCAGCTACATCGTCTGCGAGGGCCGGGTGATCGTCGGCGGCACCGCCCGGGAGGTGCTCTCCAATAAAGAGGCTCAGGAGAAGTACTTCGGCGCCCGGTTCGACGCCGGCAGCATTTTGGAAGGCCGCGACGCCTTCGACGCCCCCCGCCGCACCGCTGCCTGAGCGGGTTCGAGCCAGCGTCTGGCTGCCGCGACACCACAGTCTGGCCGCCGTGACGCCGCGTCTGGGCGTTTGGCGGCCACTGTTCAGTCCCTCCCCGGTTCGTCTCCCGGGGAGCGTGGGAAGAACCCCCGAAGAGGAGAGGGGGGATCCGCCGGATCCGCGACAAACAGTCGCAGTGCGGCAGAAAAACCGTCGAAATCGCTGGAAACGGCCCAACAATCGCCCAGATTGCCTAGCGATTCGGCTGTCCCGCTGTGAGAGCGGGCACTATAACCAGGTTGCTCGCCTTACGGCTTCGGCCGCTGCCCCGGGGGAAGTCGCGTTGATGCCCGCTATTTCCGTTCGCTCCGCAACCGATTCGGTCTGCCGTCCGCGACGGCCGACGGCCATCCCGGCCGTCTGTCGGGGCTGGGATGTCGGGGAGGGGGAGATGCAGGTGTCAATGACCGCGGCGCTGGCCTACGCCTGCCGCTGCTCCCCCCCGCCGGTCGCCGATCCGAACGCCGGCCCCGCGATGAACCTGTACGAGCGGGCCTACCGGGAGGCCGAACGGCACAAGTGGCTGGTGAGCGAACGGCAGGGCTACGACGCGGGAGAGGGGGCGATTCGGGAGTGGTACGCGACGCGGTGGCCGCACTTCTGTCGGGCCTGTCAGTTGCAGCACGTCGCCGGCCGAGTCAGGTGGGACCAGTTCGATCCCGCGACGTTCGGGACGCTGCATGAGGCGATCGCCAGCGGGGATTTACTCGCCGATCGCATTCTCGACCGCGTCGACGCCGGTTGGGAAAACCTCCACATTCTGCTGTGGGCCCGCGAATGGGGCCTGCCCATGAAGGCGGTGCTGACGGTGCTCGAACGCATCGACGTCAACCGCGCCCGCCTCGACCCGAACTGCCTGTAGGTCGTTGGGCGGCTGGCCGGATCTTCGGTCGGGCAGCCCGGTCGATCTTCCTCGTGAGCCCGAAGCGCAAGCGAGGTTCGGGGTCGTCCAGCCTCGCTTGCGCTTCGGGCTCACAGGGCCAACTGGCTACGCCGCCCCCAGCCGTTCGAAGACCACCTCGACCAGCTTCGGGTGCAGGCCCAGCGGGGGGCGGACCTCGAACCGCACGCCGGGGTACTGCTCCTCGAACTGCGCCCGGAACTCCTCCAGGTCGCCGGCGACGTGCGTGCCCATGCTGAGGAAATAGGGCAGCATTCGCACGTCGGTGGCGCCCCGCTCCACGCACTTCGCGGCGGCGGCGGGGATGTCGGGGGCGGCCAGTTCCAGGAAGGCCGGCTCCACAATCTCGAACCCGCCGCGTTCGATCACCTGGGCGGTCAATCGGTGTAAATCGTCGTTCGCCTCCTGCCGGCGGGAACCGTGGGCGATCAGCAGGGCGGCCTTCATAAGGCGGAAGGGGGAGGGCGGAAGGGCGGAAGGGAACAGCTCGGCAGCGTACGCTGAACCGGGCGGACGGTCGGCCCCTTCACCGTCCCTTCGCCCTTCCGCCTTCCTCCCTCCGCCTTCGCCATGCCCCCTCGCGTCGGCCCCTATCTGCTGGAGCGGAAACTCGGCAGCGGGGGCATGGGCACGGTCTACCTCGGCACGCACGACCAGACGGGCGAGCACGCCGCGGTGAAGATCCTGCCGGCGGCGCTGGCCCGGGAGCCGGGCTTTCGGGAACGCTTCGCCCGGGAGGTGGAGACCGTCCGCCGCCTGAACAACCCGCACATCGCCGGCTACCTCGCCAGCGGCTCAGTCGACGCCGAGGGGAACCTCCTCCCGGACACGGCGCCCGGCGCCCCGGGGTCCGGAGAGGAGGCGGAACCGACCGACGACGCTCTCGCCTTCCTCGCCCTGCGGTACGTCGAGGGGGAGACGCTGCTGGTGCGCCTCCGCCGCGAACGCCGCTTGCCCTGGCGGGCGGCGGTCGATCTCGGCGTGCAGATCTGCACGGCCCTCAAGGCGGCCCACGACGCGGGGGTCGTACACCGGGACCTCAAGCCGTCCAACCTGATCCTCACGCCCAAGGGAAACGACGATCCCGGCGGCGTCGGGCACGTCACGCTGGTGGACTTCGGCGTCGCCCAACTGTTCGCCGCCGGCCGGCTGACGCAGACCGGCGGCGTGATCGGCACCGCGGAGTTCATGGCACCGGAGCAGGCCACCGGCAAGCGGGTCGACAAGAAGTGCGACCTCTATTCGCTGGGGGCGGTGCTGTACGCCTGCGTCTGCGGCGTGCCGCCCTTCCGCGGGCAGTCGGCGGTGGAGGTGCTCCAGCAACACCGCTTCGGCCAGTTCGACGCCCCCCGCCGCTACGCCCCCGACTGCCCCCCCGCGGTGGAGGCGGTGATCTGCGAACTGCTCTCGAAGTCCCCCGCCGACCGCCCCGCCGACGCTCGGGTTGTCTCCAATCGACTCTCCGCCGCCGTGCGACGGGAGGACTACGCCACCGGGACTCCCGCCCCGGACTCCAACAGGGAGTCAAGCGGGGAGTCCACGGGAGTTCCGCCGGACGAGGCGGTCCCGCTGCCGGATCGCCCCACCCGCCCCGCCAAGGAGGAAGAGGAGGAACGGGCCGGGATCGAACCCGCCTCAACCGTCTCCAATCTCGGGGGAGCGACGATCGGACGGTCGCTCGCCGGCACGTCGCTGCACGGGGCGACGCTTTCGAAGGAGGATGCGGAGGGGGCTGCGAACGAAGCCCTCGCCTTCCCGCGTGAGGGGCCGGGCCCGGCGACGATCGTCCGCAACGGCGTGGTGCGGGCGTTGGAGGAGACGGACGAGACCGGCCCCGTCGCCCGGTTCTTCGAGCAGACCTGGGTGCTGATCTCGGCGCTGGCCCTGCTGATCGCCGGGGGGGTCCTGTGGTTCGAGTTGCAGGCCCCGGAGTTGCCGCCGCCGGGCGAGATGACGGTCGGCCAGCACCTCGCCGCCGCCCGGGCCGCGTTGGAGCAATCGCCCGGCGCCGCGTGGAGCGACGCGCGGGACCGCCACCTCGCCCCGCTGCTGGCGCCCGAGGGGATCGAGGCGGTTGAAAAGGCGAGCGCCGAGGCGGGCAACCCCGGCGAACCGCTGACGCCCGAGGCCCGGGCCTACACGCTCGAACAGGCCCGCAAGCTGGCGGATCGGGTGCGGCGCTACGAACTGGAGCGGGCCGTCTTGCGCCCCAACCTGGCCGAACCGCCGACGAACGAAGCGGAACGGTTCCTGCGGCTCGCCGTGCACCGCACCCTCACCGGCGATCGCCCCGCCGCCGCCCGGACGCTGCGGCACTTCCTGAACGCCACCTCCGCCGCCGACCCCGACCGGCGGCTGGCCCAGAACCGTCGGATCGCCCAGGCGATGCTGGCCGACCTGACAATCCCCCCGCCGGCGGTCTCCGCGATGGCGGACAAGGCCCTCGACGACGCCCGCGACGCCGCCGAGACCGGCGACCCCGCGACCGCCCGCCGCGTGCTGGACGGACTGATCGGCCTGTACGCCGACGACCCCGCCGCCGAAACGCTGCTGGACGACGCCCGGGACCTGCGGCGCTCGCTGGAGCCGGGGGAGTCGGAACCGGGGTTGATGGAGGAGCCGGCCGCCGGCCGCTAGCCTGCCCGCGCCCGTTCCTCAGCCCTGCCCGGCGACGCCCGCGATGAACCTGTTCGATCACATCCGCGACGTGCCGGACTTCCCCAAGCCGGGGATCGTCTTCAAGGACATCTCGCCGCTGCTGGCCAGCCGCGAGGCGACGCAGGAGGCGATCCGGGCGATGGCCGAGCCGTACCGGGCCGACCCGCCCGAGGCGATTCTGGCGGTGGAGGCCCGCGGCTTCCTGTTCGCCGTGCCGATGGCGCAGGAACTGGGCTGCGGCGTGGTGCTGGTCCGCAAACCCGGCAAGCTGCCGGCCGCGACGACCGCGGTGGAGTACGCCCTGGAATACGGCAACGACATGCTCGAGATGCACGCCGACGCCCTCACCAAAGGCCAGAAGGTACTGATCGTGGACGACGTACTCGCCACCGGCGGCACCGTCGCCGCCTGTGCCGACCTCGCCCGCCAGGCCGGCGCCGAGGTGACCGCCGCGGCGTTCCTCGTCGAACTCACCTTCCTGAACGGCCGCAGCAAACTCGGCAATCTGCCGGTGTCCGCGGCGATCACGTACTGACCTCCTTTCCCGCCGCCCCGCCATGACGCGACCGCTCCGACGACTGCTCGGCTGGAGCGTCGCCGCGGCGCTGGGACTCTGGGTCGGCGGGTGCTGGGTCAGCGCCCGCGGGGGGCACGAGCGGTTCGTCCGCACGGCGAGCGACCTCGGCGGGAGAGTCGGGAGCCTCACGCCGCCGATCGGGTTCTACAGCGAGTACGGCGTGGGGTTCCCCGACCGACGGCCGCCGCTCACAGACGAGGAGGTGTCCCGGCTGGCCAGGTCGACGAGCGGGCTCCTCGACGGCGTCGTTCGCATCCACGCCCCGGCGGAGGACGCGATGACGGAGGAGCAGATCGCCACCCTGCTGCGGACCGCCCCCGCCGTCAGCAGCGTCTACGCCCGCGGCGGGTGGTGGTCCCTCGGTGCGGATCGCGACATTGCATTCTACCCGGATCCCGAAGAGGACGACGGGCCGCACGTGGCGGAGCCGCCCTGCGATGACAGTCCGCAGCACGGGCCTGCGGATGCCCCAGAGATCACTCCGCCGCCGTCAACTTGAAGTCGTCCACCCACGCCTCGCTGTTGACGGCGAGGCGGACGGTTCGCTTCGTCGGGTGGGCGATGCCGGGGGACTGCAGTTCGCCGACCGGCTTGCCGTCGATCGAGACGCTCAGCCGGTCGCCGGCGGTGGTCATCGACAACGTGTGCCACTCGTTCGGGGCGATCTTCATCTTCACCTGGGTCACCGCGTCCTTCATCACCTGTTTGTCCTCGGCAGTGACCTGTCCGGCCTGACGGCGTTCGCGGCGGGTCAGTTCCATGCCGCCGGCCTTATGGTCCCGCAGTTCGACGCCGCTCGGCCGCACGCGGACGATCAGCAAATGGCCCGCGTGCACGCTTTTCTCCTGCATATCGGCGAGGTCCACGCCTAAGTCGCCCTTCGGCGGCAGCTTGAACCGCAGCGACAGCGTGCCGTCGGTCCAGGTCGGGCCGTCGTGGCGGACGGAGACGCCGTGGTCGGCCTCGGCGTGCATCGTGATATGCAGGGCGCCGTCTGCGAGATCCACCTGCTTGTTCCCCTTCGCACGGGCCTTACTGTTCGTCGTCCAGCCGTTGCCGACCTGCTCTTTGGCGTCGTCCTTCTCGGCCCGGTCGAACGAGTCCTCCAACAGCACGGCCCCGGGCTGAGCGACGGCGCCGGGCTCCGCGACGGCGGGCGGGGCGAATCCCAGGAGAGCGCAGGAGAGCAGCGGGGCGACCAACACGGGCGGGACCAATCGGCAAGAGGGCGGGGACGAACGGCGCCAGCCTACCGAACGGCGTCGGCCGATACGTCAATCAGGGGGCGTCCGGCCTCAGTTCCTTCGGGACGGCGATGCCGATCCCCACGCCGACGATCCGCACCGCGGCGCCGCCGTGGTCTCCCGTCACGACCTTCACCGTCAGCGGGCCGGCGGGCGGTTCGTCGCTGCGGTAAAGCAATACGGTGCGGGGGTAGTGCAGCCCCTTGCTGTGATCGTGGTAGAGCTGCACAACCTTCGGCGCCTCGCCGGGGGCGCTGACCTCGAGCGCCCCGGCGTCCGGCCCGGCGAGGACGTACAGGCCAAGGGCGACGGCGTGCTCCAGGTCGACCGTCAACGTCGCCCCGGGCGCGGCCGTATGCAGCAGGACGGTCTGCTGAAAGCGGTCGCGGCAGGAGCCGGGCAGCGCCTCCCAGTCCGGGACGCCGGTCGCCCAGGCGGCGTCGGCGGAGACGGTCTCGGCAAAGAACTCCCGCTCCACCTTCTCCTCGGCCCCGGGCCGCAGCAGGCTCGCGATGTCGATCGCGTCCGCCCGCAACGGCTCCCGCCGGCTGGGCCACGCCGGCGTCTCCCGCCGGTCCGCCGGCGCGACCAGCCCCCGCGCGATCGCCTCGGCGATCATCTCCGCGGCCAGTTCGTGCCCGACCGGCCCGGGATGCGTCCCACCGTACTGCTCCCAGGAGAGCGTCCCGGCGTCGATCCGGCGGGCGACCTCCGCGGCGACGTTCACGCTGGGAATCGCGTAGTGCTCCGCGACCCGTTCATGGGCGGCCACGGAGATCGGCGCCTCCCCCGCCCTCAGTTTCTCGACGATCGGCGGGTTCGGGAAGTGCACGAATAGTAGGTCCGGCCCCGCCAGCCGCGGGAGCGGCGACATCCGCGCGACCCCCTCCATACCCCACCCGGCCTCGCCGGCGGGCAGTTGTTCATCCTGATCGTCGTTCACCGCGGCCTCCGCCACGACGAGGTTCGCCCCGACCGGCCAGTCGCCCCCGCCGCCGAACGCGTCCCCGACGTACCGGAACACACCGGTCGTCGACCCCGTACTGCTGACGCCAGCGTTGTGGAACTCCCACGCGACGTCCGGAAACCGCGCCTTCAGCTTCTCCTCGACGAGCGGCCGGTAACCGTTCCCCTCGGTGATGCTCCCGCCCAGAAACGCGACCCGCACCGGGCCGTCCCCGGCGATCTTCGCCGCCGTCCACGGCAGCCCCCCGCGGACGTGCAGCCACGCCGGATCCTCGGCGGCCGGGTCGGCCGCGGGGGCGACGGTCAGCAGGGCGATCAGCAGCGGGGTCGTCATCAGAGCGCCTTCTAGAAACGGGAGCGTCCCGGACCCTGTGAGGGTCCAGGACGCGGGCATCATGGCGAACTGATGCGTCTCAATGCACCCGTCTGCGGGTGGGGTCAGTGCACCCGCATGCCAGGCTGGGCGCCGTCGTCGGCGGCGAGGATGTAGATGTCCGGCTCGCCGGCGCCGGCGGCCAGCACCATGCCCTCGCTGACGCCGAACCGCATCTTCCGCGGCTTCAGGTTCGCGCAGCAGATCACCTTCCGGCCCAGCAGGCTCTCCGGCGAGTACACCTTCTTCATCCCCGCGAACACCTGCCGCGTATGCCCGCCGCCCAGGCCCAGCTTGAGCTTGAGCAGCTTGTCCGCCCCCTCGACGGCCTCGCTCTCCAGCACCTCGGCGACCCGCAGATCGATCTTCAAA